>JAZSEO010000008.1:0-148793 GCA_045531735.1 Wujia sp.
ACAGGCCATATTTTTTATGTTTTTCATCTAAACCCTGTAATTCTTGAACATCTAAGTTTTTTTCATATGCAACTTCATTTAATAGATTACTGTCCAGTAACGGAATGTTATAATATTCTGCCAATTTCTGGGCAATTTCATGCCCAGCACTGCCAAATTCACGGCCAATAGAGATAATTAACTGTGGGTTCATATAAATTTTCCTCCTTTTTAAAGATATCTGAAATAAATAACTAACATAGAAATAAATACAACAATAAGTGTAGCGGGAACCATCTTTTTACAATACAACCCCCATTTAATAATGTGACCTTCACGGGCAGCTGTGGCGATGCCAACTACATTTGCAGATGCGCCAATAGGAGTAGCACTACCACCGATATCGGTTCCCATTGCAAGAGTCCAAGCTAAAATCGATAAATCTATACCATACGTTGCAGAGAGTGTTTTAATGATTGGAATCATGGTTGTTGCAAATGGTATATTATCAACAAATGCACTTGCAATAGCAGAAAGCCAGATAATAATGGCAATCATAACCATTACATTTCCACCACTTATTTTTCCGATAAATCCGGCAAGAAGTTCAAGCACTCCTGACTCCTCAAGACCACCGATAACTACAAAGAGTCCGATAAAAAACACAAGCGTTTTGTAATCAACCTTCTTGAGTAACTCTAATGCATCCTTGCCAGCAGCTATAAGCGTTAATATCGCTATAAATGTACCTATACATGATACAGTAAGACCTGTTGATGCATGAGTCACAAGCAATATAATCGCCAAAGCAAAAATTAATGTGTTTATTACAAAGCCTTTTTTGTTTGTTATAGCTGACTCAGGGCTAGGAAGAGAAGCATAATCAATCACCACACCCTCTTTAACCTTTAAATCCTTCTTAAATACAAGGTAAAAATAAACCATTATCACAAAAAACGATACAAGTGCAATAAGACCTGTATTAGTAATAAAATCTGCAAAAGAATATCCCAGCGAGGTTCCTATTATTATATTTGGTGGGTCACCACACATTGTAGCTGAACCACCTAAATTTGCACAGAAAATCTCTGATAAAATAAGTGGTATTGGATTAAATTTTAACAATTGCGAAAGTTCAATTGTAACCGCTGCCAAAAACAAAATAACCGTAATACTGTCAATAAACATCGCAAGTATTGTTGAAAGCACCATAAAAGTTATAAAAATTGGAACAATCTGATAGTTAACCAGCTTTGCAATTCTCATACAAAGCCATCTGAAAAAACCCACTTTAGCCATACCTTCAACCATAACCATCATGCCAAATATAAATACTATTGTTTCCCAGTTAACGCCTGAACTTTCTGCTCCTTCTCCTGTAACACGCCAAAATTCAGGAGTAATTATACTATGTATATTTATTGTATCTACAATTGCCTGAAAACTGTGCATTCCAACACCAAAAACAAAAATCAATGTTAAAATAGCACAAACGCTTGACACAATGTGACGCTCAATTTTTTCTGTAATAATAAATCCAAACATTATTACGAATATTGTTCCTGCTAAAATTTGTGATACCATCTTATTTTCCTCTTTCTTTAAAATTACTTTTCATCTTTTTTATTATTCTCATTGTTTTTATCACCGATGTTCTCCATACGCCATGCAGAAATACCAGCGAAAATAACAATGGCAGTTAATATTCCCACAAAAATATTTGCTCCCATAATATCCTCCTTTTTTGCACAAAAATAAAACCTGTTCATAGGCAAACAAAAAGGATTAAATACGTTTTTTTCCATCCATACTGTGAATATAGTTTACAACCAACCCCTGCGTAAACTGCAAAGAATCCTCTACAGAATATTTTTCTATAAAGTAACTAAAAGAACTGTTGATTAAATCTCTTGAATCAACAGCATGATATAAGAACTCTGATATTTTTTTAATTACTGTATTTTGATATACAATTTGCTGAATATATGTACTATTGCAAATTCCTGTTGTATCTGATGTTGCTATATCAATAAGAGGAACTTCTATACATATTGCTTCAATAGTAGCAGTAAGCTCCGAGTCACAATCATATTTTTCCAAAGAATTTGACTTCATTAATGCAACACACATTCCTGAAAATATAACTGCAACAGCTATAATGCAACATATAATTTTGTCTGATATGCTTTTTCTACCAAACATCTCAAAACCTCTTCATCATTATCAAACATTGTTTTTATATCAAACATACCTGTTGATTATAGCACAATTCCAAAAAAATAAAACAAAAAATTCTATAATATATCACTTATTTTTTTATATGCGATATATTATAGAATTATATGTTTCTACATAGATTTTGTTTCACGTATAATTTTTCTGATTGGAAGTATAAACGATGGCGATACTGACAGCTCATCTATTCCCATTTTTATAAAAGTTTCTGTAAGCGTCGTATCAGCACCAAGTTCACCACATATTCCAACCCATATACCTTCTTTATGACCATTGTCTATTACCATCTGAATCATACGAAGTACTGCCTCATGATGAGAATCATAAATATTATCAAGCTTTGAATTCTGACGGTCTATAGCAAGTGTGTACTGTGTAAGGTCATTTGTTCCTATACTAAAGAAATCTACCTCTTTAGCAAGTAAATCACTTATCATTACAGCTGCTGGTGTCTCTATCATAATACCAAGTTCAACCTCACCATAATCAATCCCGTTTGAAGAGAGCTCATACTTTATTTCCTCACATATTTTTTTAATCCTTATCACTTCGTCCACAGATATAATCATAGGAAACATAATTGCAACTGAACCAAATGCAGATGCTCTATATAAAGCTCTAAGCTGCGTTTTAAATATATCCAGTCTATCAAGACATATTCTTATTGCACGATAACCCATAGCAGGATTTTCTTCTTTGTCCATATTAAAATAATCCACTTGTTTATCTGCACCTATATCAAGTGTTCTTATCACAACCTTTTTTCCTGCCATATTTTGAACAACAGTCTTATACACTTGAAATTGTTCTTCCTCTGTTGGATAATCTGTTTTCTCTAAATATAAAAATTCACTTCTAAAAAGCCCTATACCTGTTGCATCATTTGCAAGGACATTTGCAACATCAGCAACACTTCCAATGTTAGCATATAATTTAATTTGCTTTCCATCTAAAGTCTCATCTTTTAACCCCTTTAAATTAGTCAAAAGTTTTTTTGCTTCCTCATCCTTTTCAATCTCAGCTTTATATTTTTCCAGAGTATCCTCATCAGGTTCAATGAACAATAGTCCTCTTCGACCATCTATAACTGCTGTTTTTCCATTCCATTCACTATCAATTTCTATTCCTATAAGAGCAGGGATATTCATCGTTCTCGCTAAAATAGCTGTATGCGAATTTGATGAGCCAAACTTTGTAACGAAACCAAGAAGCTTTGTTTTATCCATCTGCACAGTCTCACTTGGAGCAAGGTCTTTAGCAACTATTATAACCGGCTCAGATATAATATTATTA
Organism: Wujia sp.; assembly: GCA_045531735.1. Lineage (GTDB taxonomy): Bacteria > Bacillota > Clostridia > Lachnospirales > Lachnospiraceae > Coprococcus_C. The sequence goes on from JAZSEO010000008.1 coordinate 3,508, forward strand.
TCAGATGTATTTCCTGACAGCACGTCTATAACTCTCTCAGATATATCTTTCACATCAGCTGCCCTTGCTTTAAAATACTCATCATCCATCTCGGCAAACATTATTGAAAAATTATCACCTGTTGTAGCTACTGCAAACTCAGCATTTACACCTTCATTATTTATTATATTATATACTGAATCATTATAATCTGTGTCCTCAAGCATCATTGCATGAACATCAAAAATCATAGCATTAGCTTCACCAACATCAACTAATGCCTTATCATATAAATCCTTTAATTGCTTAATTGCTTTTTGCTTGGCAACCTCGTAACGCTTTATTTCTGCTTCAGTATCTTCTGTCTTTACTCTTTTTATTTGCTGCTCTTTTTTTTCATAAAATAAAATCTTGCCAATTGCAACGCCGTTAAATATAGTTTTTCCACTGTATTGTTTCATAGCAATCTTTCAAAAAAACCCTTCATTTTTTCAATTGCAGCATCTTCATCTTCACCCTCAGCTCTAATTGTTACTTCATCACCTTTTTTTGCCCCTAATCCCATCACTGCCATAAGTCTTGTTACATCGGCATTTTTTCCGTTTACCTCAATTGTAATCTTTGAAGTAAATGCCTTTGCCTCTTTTGCAAGAAGTCCCGCTGGTCTTGCATGAATACCAATTTCATCCTTAATAATATAACTAAACTCTTTCATCTTGTTTACCTCGTTCAAGCTATTTTACTTTTAGTATGAACATAAATCACGTAAACAAATCAAAAATACAAAACCATTTTTCAATTTTATTCTTGTTCAATATCTACCATCACACCATAATGGTCTGACACAACATTATATTTTTTTCCATTAAAGACTACTTCACTTGTTTTGACATTTACTTTCTTATTACACCAAATATAATCTAATCTCATGCCGTTAGCCTCTACCGACTCTATATCTACCCTGTCATGCCATCCATCAATAACATGGTCAACAGTCAATCCTGAATCCTTATACTCAGCCATCTCCCATGTATCATACCAACCGGTATTTTTAACATAATCAAATCCCTGATTAGGTACTCTGTCAGGACTGTTGAAATCGCCCATAATGTAACATAAATCCTCACCTATAATCTCTTTTATAGTTGAATCTGCAACATCCCATTGATAATAAAATGGATCCTTTTCATCATCCCACCAACCAAAATGTGCTGAGAAAAACCAAGTGTTAACATACTTATCATTCTTAATCCCAAGCACCATTCTGCTTCTCCAGTTATTATAATCATTTGTCTTGCTTACATAAAACTCTCTCGTCTCTGTAATCTGATATTTGCTAAATAACGCCAGACCCTCCTCAAAGGTTTTATAGCCTTTTTTTATTGGAACCCATGTCCAATAATATTGTTTTCCTGCTTTTTTAATAAGTTCAGCTACACTTAACGCATGATTTCCCTCTCGTATAGAAACATCCATTCCAGTGGACTCAACGTATCCGAACATATCTTGACCTTCAACAATTTGCATTAAAAGAGACTGATTAACCTCCTGTAAAGCAAAAATATCAGGTTCTTCTTTTATAACTACATCAACAAAATCTCTTAATTTTGTTTCATAATTTTCTTCTAATAAGCTATGCGTATTAAGTGTAATAAGCTTCATATTTTTCACCTCAATTTATATATTTATTATTATCATACACTAAAAAATATATTTTATAAATGAAATAACAGCTCAGTCAATGACTAAGCTGTTATTTTTGCTAATATTATATTATCTCATATTGTAGCATCTCATACTTCAATCTGCTACCTTCTTTTATATCATCCGGAAGCAAAGCTCTGGCAACAAGCTTTATGTCAGTACTCTCTATATCCGTTCTTTTTAAATTTGCATAATCTCCGGCTATGCTTACCACTTCGTAATACATTGTTTCCATTTACCTGCCTCCTAAAATATTATACTAAAAGATATACAAAATATGCTGCATAGCATATAAGAAATATAATCCCCCAAACACGTCTAAGCTCCAGCTTTCTAAATACTGAAATCCAGAGAAGAACACCTGCTGCTGCCGCAATAATTCCATCAATAATAAATCCCGGCTCATAGATTACAGGAATAATAAGTGCCGATGTACCTATTACAAAAAGTATATTGAAAATATTACTTCCTACAATATTTCCGATAGCAATATCAGCATTACCCTTTCTGGCTGCTGTAACCGATGTTACAAGCTCTGGCAGAGATGTTCCTAATGCAACAATTGTAAGACCTATAAATCTTTCACTCATTCCTAAAGCTTTAGCTATTGCTGTCGCACCATCTACAGTAAAATCACTACCTATTACTACTACAGCCAAACCTACAATAGAATATATTATAAGCTTCCATGTTGGAGTTGTTACTTCTTTTTTCTCTTCCTTTCCATTTTTAGCAAGAAAGAATAGGTAGACGAGATACACGATAAAAAGTACCCATAAAACAACACCTTCAAGTCTTGAAATTTCATTACCTGTTTTTCCCATAAGAATGAGAACAACAGTTATAGCAATCATGTAAGGAATTTCAACACGCAAGGTAGATTTCTGGATGGCTACAGATACTATAACAGCAGTAACACCAAGTATAATAAGTATGTTTAAAATATTACTACCTAAAACATTACCAATAGTAATACCAGCATTTCCCTTTAATGCTGCTGTCACACTTACCGCTGCCTCAGGCATACTTGTTCCCATAGCAACTATAGTAAGACCTATAACAAGCTGAGGTATTCCAAGCTTTGTGGCAATCCCCGATGTACCATCAACAAACCAGTCTGCTCCTTTTATAAGCATAATAAAACCTAAAACTAATAATAAAATGTTTAAAAAAATCATTATTATCCTCCATAAATCAAGTCATAATATAAAATTGTACAAAATAAACCTTTGATTTATGAATGATATTTTTTCTTTCCGTCTAAGCCATGTATATAATTTAATACTAAAGTTTTACTATATAAATCAGGAGACACCTCACCTGACATTACTTTTTTAGCGTATGCATATATAGAATTATCATAATGTGCTTCCAATATTGCAATAACAAGCTTTATCTCGTTTTTAACAGATGAACGTTTTGTTAATTTAGAAAGCATATATGTGCCATCTATATTTATATTACGGTATATGGCTGTTTCATCATCCGGCAAATCCTCAATTGCATCATACATGTTATTGCAAAACACCTACATAGAGGAAGTGGGCACATGCTTTTGTTCCAAGAAATCAGCATGCAACAAAGAAAACAATATGGCAATTATAAATATATCACATATATAAATCGCATATTTTGATTTCAAAACTTCTACCTCCATAAAATTCACTATAGCACCAACACAAAAGACAATATATCACATTTTCAAAAATAATAATAGCAAACTTATACAATATATTTTTTTATTATTATGCTTTATAAATATTATTATGCTTTATAAAATTTGCAAATAAGCTCTATATCATATATAATTATATATATACTTATATATATTTTTTTGATTCAGATTGTGGGGTCTGCATATGAATTCATTTATTAAACTACGAGGAAAAGATAAACATCGCTTTTTACAGGCAAAATACGAGTATTATAGAACCTTTAATACCTATGCCGTGATAGTTTCCTGTCTTGCATCTATTACATACTTTGTATCAGATTGCCAACTTTTTGACAGATTTGCAAAGGAAACACTTTTACCTAGAACCTTTATACTTCTTCCTCTTGCATTATTTCTTATTATAAACTCAAAATGCAAGAATTATCGCATAATGTCAATCCTATCGTTGTTGATTGGTCATGCAATTATGTGGTGCACTATATGGGCTATTTATTATTTGCCTATAAAAACTCATGCTAGTGAAGGTTTCATTATTATGCAGCTTGTCTTTCTTACTGTTTCATATTGTGCACCTTTTCAATATTCATTAGCTTCAAACCTAGGACTGATAGCAAACATCCTTATTTCTAATCTATTTAATCACTATGAGAATTTGGATATTATGCTCTCTCTTGGTATTCCATGTACACTTGGAATAACTGCAACTAGCTATGTTATGTCAGGAGTATACTATGATAACTATATAACAAAACATCAGTTAGAAGACTCTCTTGTTATGGACCCTCTTACTCAAGTATATAACCGTAACAAAATGCCTTCTATAACAAAAGAAGGCAAATTTACCTTTGAAAACAACGTATGTGTCAGCATTCTTATGACAGACATAGATTATTTCAAAAAAGTAAACGACACATACGGTCACGATAAAGGCGATATAATTTTAAAAACTGTTGCTGCTATAATAAAATCCTGCACACGAAGTGGTGATTACATAATAAGATGGGGCGGTGAAGAATTTGTTATCATAATGCCAAACTGTCCTATAAACGAAGCAGTCAACGTTGCAGAGCGTATAAGAAAGAATGTAGAGGACAACAAAAATCCTATTACTCCTATCACTATATCTCTTGGAGTAGCAAAATATGATAACGAGAATTACAAAAACGGCATATCAGAAGCTGATAAAGCCCTTTACGAGGCTAAACATAGTGGACGAAACAAAGTTGTATGCCATATCGAATAAATAATAAAAGGTTGGTTTGAAACCAACCTTTTATTATTTAGCTTTTCCTAAAAGCTCATTTTTACATCCTGTCTCTTAATGTCCTCTGCAACAAAGAACTCTTCTGATGTTGCACCCATTGCACCAGCAACAATACTGTTAGGGAACATAACGATTTTAGCATTGTAAGAAGTTACATTTGAATTGTAAAGTCTTCTTGATGCCTGAAGATGCTCTTCAACATCCATGATAGCCTTCTGAAGCTGAACAAAATTGTTACTTGACTTAAGCTCTGGATAATTCTCAGCAAGCACATTGATTTTGCCAGCAAGTACATCCATCTGACGGCTTGCATTGTTACGATCCTGCATAGACATTCCACTTCTTAAGCTTATAACTTCTGTTAGAAGCTCTGTCTCGTGCTGCTTGTATGCTTTACATACATCTACCATTTTTGTAAGAACATCGTATCTCTTTGTAAGAGCTACATCAATTCCCGAAAGTGCCTCGTCAATCTTAATTTTTAAAACCTTAATACTGTTATAAGTACTTATGTACCATATAACTACAACCAAAACTACTACAAGAATAGCTATAAGTGGTCCCATATTAACTCCTCCTTCTGTACAATAAAGATTATGATGTTATTTTATACTAAGTTTATTTTTTAGTAAAGACAAATAAAACATATATTAGAATATTTTTCATATTAAAAACGTTCAAATAAAACACTAATAAATTGACTATCAAACTTCAATATGATACGATGTTTTAAGCCTAAAAGCTTTAATATGATAAAATACTAAAGCAGAATTTTAAGGAGGATTAACATGAAATTAGGAAAAAAACTTTTATGTGGCGTTATGTCTTTAACATTACTCGCTGCAACACTTACAGGATGTGAGAAAAAAGACGACAAAACATTTACTGTAGGATTTGATGCAGAATATCCACCATATGGTTATATGGATGACAACGGAGAATATACTGGCTTTGACCTTGAGCTTGCAGAAGCTGTCTGCGAATTAAACGGTTGGACATTAGAGAAGCAGCCTATTGAGTGGGCAAACAAGGACAACGAGCTTAACTCAGGCACTATCGATTGTATCTGGAACGGATTTACAATCAACGGACGTGAGGATGATTACGAATGGTCAGACCCATATGTTGACAACAGTCAGGTTATCGTAGTTAAAGCTGATTCAGGAATCTCTTCTTTCGAAGACCTTGAGGGCAAAATCGTTGCTGTTCAGTCTGCGTCTGCTGCACTTGATGTTTTAAGCTCAGAAGATGGACAGAAATCATTAGCTGATACCTTTAAGTCTCTTCAGGAATTTGGCGATTATAACACAGCATTTGTTGAGCTTGAAGCAGGAGCTGTTGATGCAATTGCTATGGACATAGGTGTTGCACAGTATCAGATGGATAGTCGTGGAGAAGGCTTTATCATCTTAGATGAGCACTTAAATGCTGAACAGTATGGTATCGGATTTAAGCTTGGCAACACAGAGCTTCGCGATAAAGTTAATGAGTCCCTTCACAAATTAAAAGAGGATGGAACATTTGATAAGCTTGCAGAAAAATACGGTTTATCAGATATGATTTGTCTTGAGTAATAAGGAGTTTTACATATGAGCTTTTCAACAATGATGGAACAGATGTCCATGGGTATGTTTAGATCCATGTCTATCTTTTTCCTGACACTACTGTTTTCTCTTCCATTAGGTCTTGTCATCTGTTTTGGAAGAATGTCAAAAAATAAAATAATAAGTGGCATCTTCTCTTTCTTTATTTCTATACTTAGAGGTACACCACTTATGCTCCAGCTTATGGTAGTATTTTATTTCCCTTACTATTTGTTTGGAATGTCTATTGGTAACTGGAGATTTCCAGCAATTATAGTTGGTTTTTCAATCAACTATGCGGCTTATTTTGCAGAGATATACAGAACAGGTATTGAGGCGATACCAGTAGGTCAATACGAGGCAGCTCATATTATGGGATACTCAAAAACTCAGACGTTTTTTAAGATTATATTTCCACAGGTAATAAAAATTATTATTCCTGCCATGACCAACGAAATAATTACACTTGTAAAAGATACTTCTCTCGCATTTTCGCTTTCATACATCGAAATGTTTACAGTTGCACAGCAGATTGCTGCAAAAGACACAACCTTTGTACCTTTTGTCGTTGCTGCAATTTTCTACTATGTGTTTAATCTGATTGTTTCTTTTGTTATGAGAAATGTCGAGAAGAAATTAAATTACTATTAGGAGGTTTGCTATGATTTATTTTGAAATGAAAAATATTGAAAAATCATTTGGAGACCTTCAGGTGCTAAAGGGTATTTCGCTTCAGGTAAACGAAGGCGAGGTATTATCAATAATCGGGCCCTCGGGTTCAGGTAAATCTACTCTGCTTCGTCTTGCCACTATGCTTGATACTGTAGACAAAGGCGAAATATATTATATGAATGAGCCTGCGGTAACAATGAATGACGGTGTGGCAATATATGAAAAACCTGCAAAGCTTAGAGAACTCAAAAAAAGCTTCGGTCTTGTTTTTCAGAACTTTAATCTGTTTCCTCACAAAACAGTTTTAAGCAATATTATTGATGCACCAATAAGTGTTCAAAAACGTAACAAAGATGAGGTAATAAAAGAAGCAACAGAGCTCTTAGATAAGATGGGGCTTTCCGACAAAGCAGATTATTATCCATCTCAACTTTCAGGTGGTCAGCAACAGCGTGTTGCTATAGCAAGAGCTCTTGCTCTTAATCCAAAAGTTCTTTTCTTTGATGAACCAACCTCAGCACTCGACCCCGAGCTTACAGGAGAAGTTCTAAAGGTTATTAAGTCTCTTGCCGAACAGCATATGACTATGGTAATTGTTACTCACGAAATGAACTTTGCAAAGAATATATCTGATAAGGTCATATTCATGGACAAGGGTGTCATTGCTGTTGAGGGAACACCTAACGAGGTATTTAACTCAAGCAATGAGCGTATGCAGGAATTCCTTGGTAAGCTTAGCGAATAGAATAAAACTTAAACTCAAAAAATATGAGATATAAATTTATAAAAATTTATATCTCATATTTTTTATATTAATAGATTAAATTATTATTCCTGTCCATTCCAACAATATGTGCAAAGCTTATCAGGATCAATTCCAACTGCAGCGAGCATATCGTCTAATCTATGGAATCTAAGTGATGTAAACTTTAATTTCTTACATATCTCATCTACCATTTTCTCATATTTTGGTGAATTAAAATCTGCATACTCACGAAGCACTTCATCTGTTACCTCTCCACCTTCAAGCTCACTTATTACTTTTCTTGTTATAAGCTCCATCTCTGAATTCGAACGCGAGAAATTAAGGTATTTACATCCAAATATGAGAGGCGGGCATGCAGGTCTTATGTGTACCTCTTTGGCTCCACTTTCATATAAAAATTCTGTTGTTTCTCTAAGCTGTGTTCCTCTTACAATAGAGTCGTCCATTATAAGAAGACTCTTATCCTTAATAAGACTCTCTACAGCTATAAGCTTCATCTTAGCAATAAGATTACGCTTACTCTGTATCGTCGGCATAAACGACCTTGCCCATGTAGGCGAATATTTGATAAACGGTCTTGAAAAAGGTACTCCTGATTCATTTGCATATCCTATGGCATGTGCAGTACCTGAATCTGGTACACCGGCAACTATATCCGGATTTACATTATCTCTTTTGGCAAGAAGCTTACCACAACGGTTTCTCATCTCTTCTACACCCACACCCTCGTAAGCAGATGAAGGGTATCCATAATATATCCAAAGGAATGTACATATCTTCATTTTGTCGCCGGCTGGAACAAGCGTTTTAACTTCATCAGGTGTAATAACAGCTATCTCACCAGGGCCTAATTCTTTTTCTAATGTATATCCTAAATTAATAAATGAGAAACTTTCAAATGCCGCACAATATGCACCATCTTTTTTACCTATGATAACAGGAGTTCTTCCGAATTTATCTCTAGCACAGTATATTCCAACAGGAGTAAGTATAAGCATGGACATCGAACCTTCTATTATCTCCTGTGCATATCTTATTCCTTCTATAAAATTATCTTTTTGATTTATAATCGCTGCAACTAATTCCGTCGCATTAATCTCACCATTACTCATCTCAAAAAAATGAGTATTACCTTTTAATATATCCGCTATAATCTCATTTGCATTATTTATTTTACCAACAGTAGTTATGGCAAATGAGCCGTGATGTGAGCGCATTAATATAGGCTGAGCTTCATAATCAGATATACAACCTATTCCAAAATATCCATGCATCGAATTAGCTTCTTTATCGAATTTTGTTCTGAATGGTGAATTTTCTATCTTATGTATGGATTTTTCAAATCCATCATCACCATATACAGCCATACCTGCACGTCTTGTTCCTAAATGCGAATGATAATCTGTTCCAAAGAATAAATCAAACACACAATCTTCTTTTGATGCAACTCCAAAAAAACCGCCCATTAGTGTCCTCCATGCTTTATCTTAAATATAAACATTATTCTGTATATTTTCCATGCCACACTATTATAACAACTATATATGAAAAATGAAACATTAAATATTCACTATTCTTGTAAAATTTTTCCATGTTTTTTCTATAATTTTTACTAATAATTATTTTGTTATTGGGAAAGCTATTTTTACGAACATAAAATTCATCTATTTTTATGAAATAGATATTGTATCAGGAGGGCAATATTATGAAGCTTTTAAATTGTTTTTGTTTAACAATTGTAATTATAGGTGCAATCAACTGGGGACTTATCGGATTTTTCGATTTCAACCTTGTATCAGCACTTTTCGGAGACTCAACACTCTTCTCAAGAATCATTTATGGTCTTGTAGGATTAAGTGGTCTTTATTCTATCAGCTTATATAAATATACTTGCAGCGATAACTACTAAACCTTATTCTTTATAAACTTTATTAATTACACAAGATTTACTAAAGGGCTACAGATTAGAAATCTGTAGCCCTTTTATTCTTGTCGTTATAACAATCGAGGAAATGATGTTTTTCTCCATTAGCTTTATATGCAATTACTGTTTCTAAATTAACATTTTCAACACTTCTAAATATATTTTTTTCGACAAATGGATTTGTCTCCTTAAGTTCCTTTATAAGTCTCTTTATCTCAAATCTCTTAGATGACAGCTCTGATGCATTTTTTTCTACAAGACTTGTTGTAAGCTTACATGCACAGTTAATAAATGTAAGCTCATTATATTCTTTCCAATGAATTATATCCTCCTCACGCACAAGATAAAGAGGTCTTATCAATTCCATTCCCGGAAAATTTGTGCTGTGAAGCTTAGGCATCATAGTCTGTACCTGACCACCATAGAGCATACCCATAAGTATCGTCTCGATAACATCATCAAAATGATGTCCTAATGCTATTTTATTGCAGCCCAATTCTTTAGCCTTACTATATAAATGACCTCTACGCATCCTTGCACACAGATAACATGGTGCACCACCCTGTTCATCTACAACATCAAAAATGTCTGACTCAAATACAGTTATAGGAACATTAAGCATTTTTGCGTTTTTAAGTATGTTCTCATAATTCACATCATTATAACCGGGATTCATAACAAGAAATTCTACATCGAAATTCTTCTTGCCATGTCGCTCAAGCTCTTGAAAAAGTTTTGCCATTAGCATAGAATCTTTTCCGCCCGAAATACATACTGCAATTTTATCACCGTCTTGTATTAGCTCATATTCATTTATAGCCTTAGTAAATTTACACCAGATTCCCTTGCGAAACTTTTTTACTATACTTCTCTCTACATCCTTGCATTTGTCTGGTGTTTTATTCTTTTTATCCCCATTTAACTCTGACATATTCTATCCTCACAGCTACTAGTATTTTGCCAAATCCTTTATTACCTCAGAAGCAATAATAAGTCCCACTACCGACGGAACAAATGCATTTGAACCTGGAATAGTTTTTTTACCTTCCGGCAACTCCTCTCCCAACTCCTCCAACGATATAGCAGGCGTCATCGCCTCCTCTTTAGAGTATACTACCTTAAGGCTTTCTACACCTCTTTTTTTGAGTTCTCTTCTCATAACCTTTGCAAGAGGACATACTGAGGTTTTGTAAATATCTTCAACCAAAAAACCTGTTGGATTCATTTTATTTCCAGCACCCATACTGCTTATAATAGGAATATTATGCTCCTTTGCCTCCATAACAAGCTGAATTTTAGCGGTAACTGTATCAACCGCATCTACCACATAATCATAACTGTTAAAATCAAATTCGTCTTTTGTCTCAGGTAAATAAAAGCATTTATGTTTTTTTACATCACATTCAGGATTTATCTGATGTATTCTTTTTTCCATAACATCGACCTTGTCCTGTCCAACCGTATCCCGCAGAGCAATAATCTGTCGATTAATATTAGATACAGATACTGTATCTTTATCTATTATATCTATCGCACCTATTCCACTTCTAACTAAGGCTTCCACGGTATAGCCACCAACTCCACCTATTCCAAATACCGCGACTCTGGAATTTTTCAGTCTTTCCATAGCCTCTTTTCCTAATAGAATTGTTGTCCTGGAAAATTGTTCCTGCATCATAATACTCCCATTTATTCGTCCTTTGTTCTTGGAACAAATACTCTCGCCACTGTTTTTTCTTCTTCCTTAACTGTATTCATTGTCTGCTTGCAGAAGAAGCTCTGTGCCTCAAGCTTATCTCTTCCTCTCAAATCCTGCTTAGCATAGCTACCATCAGGCTGCATAATATGAGCCTTTAAGGTATCAGCAAGCTGTATCTGAATAATCTCTATAACCTTCTTCTTTAAATCCTCATCTTCTACAGGGAAGGTTATTTCCACTCGCTTGTCCAGATTTCTAGGCATCCAGTCCGCACTTCCCATATATACATCCTCAAAACCGTTATTGTAGAAATAGAAAATTCTTGAATGTTCAAGGAAATTACCCACTATTGAGCGAACTGTTATATTCTCACTCAAACCTTTTATTCCTGTCTTAAGACAACAAATACCTCTTATAATTAAATCAATCTTAACACCTGCATTAGACGCCTCATAAAGTGCTTTGATAATAACAGGGTCACAGAGAGAATTCATCTTAGCAATAATTCTAGCTTCCTTTCCCTGTCTTGCATTTTCAGCCTCGCGCTCTATCAACTTTACAAATCTGTCCTTCATCCATATTGGTGCAACAATAAGTTTATTCCATGCCGGTGGCTCAGAATATCCCGAAAGCATGTTGAATACGGCTGTTGCATCTTCACCAATAGAATCTGCTGCCGTAAGCATTCCCATATCTGTGTAAAGTCTCGCCGTTATATCGTTGTAATTGCCTGTTCCAAGGTGAACATATCTCTTTATTCCATCATCTTCTCTTCTTACAACCAAAGCAATCTTAGAGTGTGTTTTTAAACCAACCAGACCATAGATAACGTGACAACCAGCCTTCTCCAGCTTCTTAGCCCAGTTAATGTTGTTTTCCTCATCAAAACGCGCCTTAAGCTCAACAAGAACTGTTACCTGCTTACCATTTTCTGCAGCAAGTGCAAGTGCGGCAACTATAGGCGAGTTACCACTCACACGATAAAGAGTCTGCTTTATAGCCAAGACATTAGGATCTATTGCTGCCTGCTTTATAAACTCTATAACAGGAGTAAATTCATCATACGGATGATGTAAAAGTATGTCCTTGCGTTTTATCTGTTCAAATATACTCTCCTCATAATTAAGACCTACAACTGGCTGTGGCGTATATTTTTTATTCTTCAAATGGTCAAAACCATCTAAACCATTAACTTTCATAAGGAAAGTCAAATCTAATGGTCCATTAATGTTATAGACCACATCATTTGATACACCAAGCTGCTTCTTCAACTCTTTCAGGAGACGTTTATCCATATCCGCTTCTACTTCAAGCTTGATTACCTCTCCCCATGCTCTTTTCTTAATCTGTTTCTCGATTTCTTTGAGCAAATCTGCTGCATCATCCTCATCAATTGTAAGGTCAGCGTTACGCATTATTCTGTATGGATGCGCGCAAATTATCTCGTAGTTGAGGAATAATTTTCCAAGATTTTTCTCTATTATTTCCTCCAATAAAATTATCTCTCGTCCTTCTCCCTCAGATGGAAGTTCAACAACTCTAGGAAGAACTGAAGGCACCTGAACTGTTGCAATATCATCCACACCCTTCTTCTTATCATGAATAAGCGCACCTATGTTAAGTGTCTTGTTACTTATAAGAGGAAAAGGTCTTGATGAGTCAACAGCCATCGGAGTAAGTACAGGATATACCTCTTTCTCAAAATATTTGTCTACAAATTTTGCCTGTTTTTCAGTTAAATCCTCATAGTTTTTAACCAGCTTTAAACCATTCTCCATAAGAGCAGGAAGAAGCGCACGGTTGAGTGTACTATATTGACTACTCATCATTTCTTTTGTCTCAGGTATAATCAAATCCAACTGCTCATTTGGAGTAAGTCCCGCAATATCCTTTTTCTTAACATCTGCACTCACCAAATCAAAAAGTGATGCAACTCTAATCATGAAAAATTCGTCCAGATTTGATGCAGTAATACTTAAAAATTTTATCCTCTCGAAAAGCGGAATGGTTTTGTCCTTTGCCTCATTTAAAATTCTATAATTAAAAAGAAGCCAACTCATTTCTCTGTTGTAATAGTTTTCTTTTTTTTCTAGTATTTTTTTATCCATAATTTACACACCCCTTCTTAATCTAAGTACCGGTCTTATTCCATATACTTTTTCGAAGAAATCCGCTCTCGACTCAAAAAGTCCTGCCTCCAAGGTTAAATCATCATACGTCTTTGCTGTTATAACCATTTGATTATCCTTTATGAAAACAGATATATCCTCTATTTTTTGCATATGACTTTTATCTAATATATTAGCAATTCTTAAAATAGCTGCAAGTTTAGCTATGACAATATAATCACAGTCTCCAAGCTCATGTGCAATCAAATCGCGCGACGGAAGGTAATGTACGTTATATTTTACAATATTCGCAACCTCCATACGCTCCTTATGGGATAAACCAATAATCTCTGTATTCGCCACTATGAAATATGAGTTTTTGGCTCCATCATGGAGATTAATAAAGTTACCACATTCGTGTAAAATAGCCGCAATCTGTAACTGTAATCTCTCGTGTTTTCCCATTCCGTGTATCTTCTTAACACTGTCAAAGATTTTAAGTGCATAATCAGATGTACGCTCTATATGTGTTCTGTTGCATTTGTATCTTCTACTCAAATAATTTGCAGAAGCAACAATATCCTCTTCAAAATTATGCTCAAAAGCAGTTCGGCTTCCTTCATCTATATAAGAAGCAACAATACCTTCTGCAAAATCTACATTAGGTGCATATATTTCTTCTGCCTTTGAATTATTCAAAAACGACTGATAAATCGTTATGTTTGGCAGCATGAGTGTAGCTCTCTCATAAGGAATTCCGTACTGCTCAGCCAGTTCCTGAGCGGACATACTTGTTATTCTGTTATAAATAAAATCAAACTGCGCTTTGTCTATTTTCTCTTCTATGTTAAGCTCTGGAACAATTTTTTTAACTGCATTTATAACTTCACCGACAGCTATAATGTTTTTAATTTCTTTGTCGTTTAGATATATATTTCTAAAAGTTACAATGTCATTTTCAACATACTCAGAAATAATCTTATCCAATCTTCCTGATTTTGTTCCCATCATAGACAAATAGTCTCTTACTCGAACTGCACCAATTGGAATATTCTCAGTTAGAACAAGATTATTTTTATCAAATAATGAAATCTGCACACTACCTGCTCCGACATCTACAAAGGCGGTATTTTTCATTACAACCTGATGAAAATTCTCATACTTTGTAACCAGACCTTTAAAGTTGATATATCTTTGTTCAGAGTTACTAAGAACTTTGACATCAAAATTTGTTCTTCTTTTTATTGCATCTACTACAATCTCTGTATTCTCTGCCTCGCGAACTGCACTCGTCGCATAAGCTCTGTAATCAACCACCTGATATTCCTTCATTTTCTTTTTAAAGCCATCAAGGACATCACATACCTGATCTATTGACTCTGTTCTAAGACTTCCTTTACTATAAGTATCTTTTCCCAATTCTATTATCTTGCTTACACTATCTACCTGCTTAAAGTTCTTCTTGCCATTTATCTCATATATTTTCATGGCAAGCTCGCTTGAGCCTACGTAAATCGCAGCAAACATTTTATATGCCATATTATCCCTCCTATATATAGTAATCTTATCTTTACCCCATATGTATAGCAATCACACAACATCAAATATATGTTAAATATTATTTAAATTTGTATTTTCCTGTCCGTTAAGTATTTCTAACAACTGTAAAACCGTTTTATTGTAACCCGGATGATATGCAAACGGTGCTATCTCACAAAGTGGTTTAAGCACAAAATCCCTTTTTGTCATTTCAATATGTGGAACCTTTAAATTTTCTTTCATGATTATGTCTCTGTCATACAAAAGAATATCTATATCAAGAGTTCTCGGTCCCCAGTGAACTATTCTTTTTCGCCCTGCCCCTTGCTCTATATCACTTGTAACCGATAAAAGCTCCTCCGGAGTATAGAGCGTTTCTATCTCAACACATCCATTTAGGAAATCGTCCTGCTCAACCTCCCCGTAAGGCTTAGTGACAATATATGTAGATATGTTTTTTACCTGAATATATTCGTCTTTGTTTAGCTGGTCGATAGCATAATCTAAATATCCTTCTTTATCCCCTAAATTTGAACCAAGTCCCAGATAAGCGATGTGTTTTTTTCTAGTTATATCAACACAAACAGTATCAAAAGTCATATCAATAGGAGCTTCCGGTTTGCTTATAATAATGTGTATTTCCTTTATTTGTTCGTATTTAAGCAGAATTACACCCGCAACATTTTCAGCAACAGACTCAATAAGATTATATTTTTCTTCCTTCATAACATTATATATATCCTGACAAACTTCAGCATAATTTACTGTCTTATCAAGCTCGTCTGTCATTCCGGCATCTCGTAAATCCAAAAAAAGCTCAGCAGTTACAATAAAATTTTGACCTTTTTGTTTTTCTTCTGAAAAAACTCCATGGTAGGCAAAAATTTCCAAATCTTTAATTATAATCTTATCCACATAGTCACCCCTTTTCTTTACTCATTTCTTTACTTTTAATAATAGCATCTGTCATCTTAAGAGCTCTTATGTTTGCTTTTACATCATGAACTCTAAAAAAAGCACAGCCCTTCATATAACCCAACACCGAGGTTGCTATTGTCCCCTCCTCACGCTCTTCTACAGGAAGGTTAAGAGTATTTCCTATAACAGATTTGCGTGATGTACCTAGCAACACAGGATATCCCAGTTTTGTAATTTTCTCTAAATTGTTAAGCAACAATAAATTCTGATTAGTATCTTTCGCAAATCCTATACCTGGATCAATAATTATTTTATCTGACGAAACCCCTGCCTCTAAAGCTATATTTATGCTCTCCTGCAAATCACAAGCTACGTCTTTTATAAAATCAGAATAAGCAGCCTGCTGTCTGTTATGCATAAGACAACACGCCACTTTATTTTTTGCAATAATCTGAGCCATCTTGTCATCCCATTTAAGACCCCAGATATCATTAATCATATCAACTCCTGCAACAATACCAGCCTGAGCAACTTCCCATTTATATGTGTCAAGTGATACCGGTATCTCAAAATGCTCCTTGATTGCTTCAACAACAAAACAGGTTCTTTCTATCTCCTCCTGCGACGATATTTTGACATGTCCCGGTCTGGTGGACTCTCCACCTACATCAATAATATCAGCACCCTCATCAATCATTTTTTTTACCTGTTTTAGCGCACTATCTACATCAGTATAGCTGCCACCATCAGAAAATGAATCGGGAGTCACATTAAGAATACCCATAATATATGGTCTTCTTCCTATTTTGAAGTTCATTTTTCCAAGCATTATTTCATCAGTCATACTAGTATGTTATCTCCTTATTTTTTAAATTCTCATCCCAATAACATTCTTTGTACATCTTACAGTTAAAACAATTTCTTGATAATTTATCACTCTTATATAAAAGGTATTTTAAATTTTTATTCTCATCTACATGCTTATGACAGGCAATAGCCTCACAAATCTGCTTTATCTCCTCCTCCATAAAGCCCGCCTGTCTCAAAATATCCTCTGCTATTTCAGCCCCCGCATAGTGATGTGAAATCTGTTCTTTATACTCCCTGCTTCTTCCTATATCATGTAAAAGTGCCATCGCATATATAACATCCTTTTTATAACCCAGACCCTCTTCAAGATTTATAATATAGCCTATCCTTGCTACATCGAGACTATGCTCCAAGCCATGAAGGCAAAACTGCCTTTTTTCTTCTGATTTATATATATACGACATAGACTCTATGTATGTTTTATTATTTTTTATAGAAGAAATTCTATCCATTATAATGCCCCAGTAAATATATTTTTAACTTAATATTCATAATTCAAATACTCTGAAATAAAGGATAACGAGCCACAGACTAATATGACATCCTCCTTCTTCATGTTATCCTTAGCCAGTGCTATAGCTGTCTCAGCGTTTTTCGCAGTTTGAACTGGTATTCCCGCTTCCTTGATAAGCTCAGCCAAAGTTTCTTTTTCCAAGCCTCTTGGACTATCTGGTGTAATGGTAACGGCATACGACATTGTACTTTTGAGTATATCAATCATCTTAGTATATTCTTTATCTCTCAATACACCTATTATATAAATAATATTCCTATTTGTAAAATATTTATTAACTGTATTTTTCAATATTTTCCATGCCTGCTCGTTGTGAGCACCATCAACATAGACAAGAGGATTTTCACTAACTCTGGTCATTCGACCTTTCCAAGTTGTATTCTTTAAACCTGCTACAATCGACTTATCCTTTACACTAATTCCACTATTTTTTATCACTTCAATAGCTGTCGCAGCATTAAGAAGCTGATGCTCTCCCAGCAAACCTATGGTATATGTTTTTTCCTTATATATAAAAACAGTTTCTTCTTGTGATATACTTATCTCCTCTAAATCATTTTTACTCACAAAGATCAGATTAGTATTTTCTTTGCAACATTTATCAATAATGACTCTTGTTACTGTTCTGTCCTGTGGATAGGAAATACACATACTGTTTTTCTTTATTATTCCTACCTTTTGCTTTGCGATTTTCTTCTGTGTACTACCAAGAAATTCCATATGATCCATGCTTATAGATGCCATAACCGAAACAATAGGCTTATCAATCACATTTGTCGCATCCTGCAATCCACCCATACCACACTCAATAAGTGCATAATCTACTTTTTCTTCGAAAAAGTATAAATACGCTAATGCCGTTTCAATTTCAAAGGCTGTAGGACTATTCAAACCTTCCTTTTCCATCTCATCAACATGCTTTTTTATCTTTGAAATTAAATCTGCAAACTTGTCCTGTTCAATATTTTTCTTATTAATTTGAAATCTTTCCAGATATGTGAAAATTGTTGGCGACACATATCTGCCGATAGTATATCCCTCCTGCAGCAATATCTGCTCTACAAAGGAAAAAATGGAGCCCTTGCCATTTGTTCCCGCAATATGCAAGCATTTACACTTGTTTTGCGGATTGTCTAATCTTCGCAACAACTCCTTTACATTATCTAAGCCCGGCACAGAGCCGAGCTTATTTTTTTCTTCAATATAATCCATTGCCATAGCAAAATCCATGACTTGTACCTCTCAATGTATATTACTCTTCTGTCTCAATTTTTACATGCTGAACTGGAACTGTATCCTCATCTATAGGAGCAATAATATAACCTTCCTCTTTAAGAGTGTCTATAAGAGACTGCAAACCCTCTATAGTGTGATAATTGTTCTCTAAATCATGTAATAATACAATCGAATCACCCTGATTAGTTCTGACATAGCTCATAATATTTTCATTAAGCTGCTCAGGCGAAAGACTTGTATCTACTGCGTCGCCCGAAAGAGAATTCCAATCATAATAGGTTATTCCTTCTTCGTATAAATATTCCATGCAATCCTGAATTTCTACCTCAGAAACCGAATTCGAGCTTCCTCCAGGGAATCTGTAATATGTACAATCAACACCAGTCTGTTCATATAGAAAATCATGAATCATGTCTACATCTTCAATAAAGGCTTCCTTGCTTGCATACATTGTATCATATACATGACTATAGGAATGCATGGCAAGTGTATGTCCCTCATCTACAATTCTGTTATACATTGGCCAAAGGCTTTCGTCCTCGTTGTACACAACAAAAAATGTTGCCTGAACATTGTTAGCCTTTAAAATATCCAAAAGCTCATCTGTGTAAATACTTGGACCATCATCAAATGTAAGGTATACCTTCTTTCCATTGTTCTGATATGCTCCTGCTGTATTCTGAGTTGTATCTTTCTCATCGACCTCATCAACTGTCTGTGACGGTACAGTTCCATCATCAGTCAATGTAAGATACTCACTTGGTTCTGTAGTATTAATCTCCAAATCATCACTAGCACTATATTCAAGATTCATAATCTCCTGTGCAGCTTCATCCTCATCTATTACTTCTATCATCTCGTAGCCTTTGCTACCAAGCTTATTGGCAATATCATTTATCTTAGACTCTAAATTGTTCATCCTCGCCATAAGATAAAGGCATAACAAAATAGGTAAAGCGCATACAATAACAAATGTAGCGATAATTACCCTTTTTATGTTATCTACATTTCGTCTGTTATATGAATTTTCTTTGGTTGAAATTTTTTTTGCGTCACTCATAAAATTAATCCTTTACAAATCTAGATATTGTGGTATAATACTACTATAATACAAATTGTAATGTGCAATCTTTCTTGGAATAACCAAAAAAGGTTGCAATTTTTATTTTACTATTTTTTCTATATTATGTCAAGTGGTTAGTAATTATTTCTTATTCATTTCTTAACATTTTTGTAATATAATTCCCTCCACCTTTTTCCCTCATTTTGTATTTCTTGCGTTAATTTCGCCAATTCATCATATTGCTTTTTATATTGCTTCTCAATTTTATTTGCCTCGTCCTGTAACATATTATCGTAAACCTCTTGAGCTTTATGTAAACTTTGATTTAAATGTTCTTCTCTTTCACTCACATCCTTTTTCAATTGTTCAATATATATATTGTTTTTGTCTAATGTTCGTCTTACAGTTTGTATCTCATCCTTTATTTTTTGTATATCCTTGCATTTATATAATTTACACTCTTCTAAATTAATATCACCCATCTTATCTATATTTATAACATATTGTCTACCGGTACTTTCTTCCAAAAGCTTTATGTTGCAATACCATTCCCCATTATTTTCATAAAATTTATAAGATTCAACTGGGTATTCAGAAACTAAAAGTGTTTTAGAATTTCTATTGCCAAAAGGAGGAACATATCTTATTTCATATTGTTTGTTAGATTTCTTAACCATATAAAACACAAATATTACTGTAGCCAACTTTTCTATTCTTATATTACTCATCTCAAATCCATCTATTGTTCCTGACAGCAATACGACACGTTCACCCTCGCCAACTGTATGCCAAACTAAATCGTTCTGAATATTAAAATAAGCTATGCATACCTTATCAGCATCACAAAAAAAATTCAGTTCTGACCTATAATCTCTGCTTATTATCATTTGTCTGTTTATTCTTCCTCCAAATGGCATAAGAATTATATTGTTACCATCATCATATATTACCCCTTTGGCACCAGTCTCCTGCTCATAGAAAAAACCCATCAAAATCTCCTTTATTTATTCTTTTATAATATATGTTGAAAATGAACAAAAATAACTTAGGCGAATATATTATTGTAAGCATATTTGAAAGGAATATTATTATGTCTAAGTGCTCTTGTAATCGTAAAATAATGAGTAACGCTGTAGCTAGTGGTCTATTTACAGATAGCTGTTTAGATGTGTGTGTTAATCCTCAATGTGGAGACCCTGAATATCTTACAATCCTTGCACCTGTAGTATATGATGAAATAGGAATCAACATTTGCCGTTCTATTCCTCTACCAGCCGACACTGCTGCTGAATTTCCAACCGCTGTATATGCCAGTGCAGAAGTTATCGATATCACACTTCCTGCACCTACCGCAGAAGCGGGAGGAACAACAATAACACCTATAGCAAACAGAGCAAATTGCTACGAGGTTGAACTTAGTAACTTATCTGTAACTTTCGCTGTAAGACTTTACGATTGCTGTAAACGACTTTTGACAACACTTACTATACCTGCAGTTATTTATCTTCCACCTGTAACAACAGATGAAGGTTATGACGTTGATACTAATCCTACCTCTGTTGCTATGGATATTTTTGCTCCATACGGTGTAGTTTATGTTGATGGTGCAGTAACAGAACCTACAATCAACTTTATAGGTTTCTCTACAACAAATAGTAGTCTTGAACAGGGCTTAAACCTCATGGCAATTCCTAAAGTGTTAGACTTTGATCTCACTTCCGGCACAATAACTATAGGTCTTACACTTATAGTTAAATCAATTTATTTTACACAGTATCAAATTCCTCATAACGGAAGAGCCATTGTTTCTAAAGGCAGTCTCAATTCCAGCGAAGATTCAGTTTGTATGGATTTTGTTTCCGGAAGTCTGCTTGACCGAAACATCAAGCCTCTTGAGGTTTGTAATCCATACGATAAAAAAGAGGTATGTGAAGACGTTGACCCAACAGCATGCCAATCAACAGTTGAGGAATAATTTTTTTTATTAGAATTTTTTTACCAATGGATTTTATTCTATTTTTAAATATTCTTTGCAAATAAGGTAATACTATTTTTACAATATTTTAAAACAAGGAGTATTTAATATGAAAAGAATAAAATCCATTTTATTATTATCAGCATCATTAATTTTGCTTTGCTTCACATTAACAGCATGTGGTGATGACGAGACATCTAGAGATACTGCAACTGAAACAAATACATCTGAGGATAACAACAACCTCATGGATGACATTGAAAACGGTGTTGAGGATGCAGCAGATGATGTTAAAGATGGTGCAGATGACATAATCGATGACGTCAAGGACGGCGTCGACAATGCAACAGATACAAACAGTAAAAATGAGTCTTCAACAAGCTCTAACAGATAACCAATAGGTTAATATTAAAAAAAGACCTGACTAGATGTTTGTCTAATCAGGTCTTTCGTTTTTAAAGGATGGTTCTATCTTATTCATCATGATATCGTATTGTTCATACATTTTTTGCACACTGTTTTCCAATAAATAATAATGCATTACATATGGAATAAGTAAAACTAAAAACGCGACTGTAAGTGCGAGAATTATCATATCACCACTATGATTAAGATATAATATACTCATAACGGTTCCTATTGCAAAAAGTGCCATTACGATAAGATGCACCTGTCTTTCATGAGCAAAAAAGCCCACCTGCACCAAATGTTTTTTTGACTCCTTCTCCCAATCGACATCCTCTTTTTCCAATAGCTCGTCTATATATTTTAGATATGCCAAAATTCGTTTTTTCATAGGTCACCTCCTATTTATTACTATTAATATTTTACTGCCAATTCCATTTTCTTGCAATAAGCTATATATTTTACCATTACAAAATATCCCATAGTATTGTAAGAAAAAAAGTGTTATAATAGGTTCACTTGGTTAAATATTTCATAAATTTAATATATATATTTTAAACGGAGGATAATTATGTCTGACAATATAAACAACAACGATGAATTTGATGACAAGGACGAATATGAAAAATATTGTTATCTGTGTCGACGACCAGAATCATCTGCGGGTCCATTTATAACCCTGCAGGAGAATATACATATTTGTAACAATTGTATGCAAAAAAGCTTTGACTCCTTTAATAGCAATGCAATGCAGTATATTGATCTTAGCAAGATGCCTAACATCAACATGTCTCAGTTTATGCCTTTTGATGATATTCCAAAATCACAAAAGGTAAAAAAGAAAAAGAAAAAAGAAAAAACTGAAGAAGTTCCTCTTACTATGGAAAACATTCCTGCACCTCACAAAATCAAAGCTATGCTTGATGAGTATGTAGTAGGACAGGAATATGCAAAAAAAGCCATTTCTGTCGCTGTATACAACCATTACAAAAGAGTTATCACAGACTCTATGGATGACATTGAAATAGAAAAATCAAATATGCTTATGCTCGGTCCAACAGGTTGCGGTAAAACATATCTTGTAAAAACAATTGCAAGACTTTTACATGTTCCTCTTGCAATAACTGATGCTACTACACTTACCGAAGCCGGCTATATAGGTGATGATGTTGAAAGTATACTCTCAAAGCTTTTAGCTGTAGCGGACAACGATGTAGAAAAAGCAGAACGCGGAATTGTTTTTATTGATGAAATTGATAAAATTGCAAAAAAGAAGGAAACACACAGCAGAGATGTCAGTGGTGAATCTGTTCAACAGGGATTACTCAAAATTCTTGAAGGTGCAGAGGTTGAAGTTCCTGTAGGCTCTGGAAGTAAAAACGCCATGACCCCTACTACCACTATGAATACAAGAAACATTTTATTCATCTGTGGTGGAGCTTTTCCTGAGATTGAAAAAATCATCAAGCAACGTCTTAACAAGCAATCCTCTATGGGATTTAACGCTGATTTAAAAGACAAATACGATAACGAAGACAATATAATCAAAGAAGTAACAAATGAGGACTTGCGTGACTTTGGTATGATACCAGAATTTTTAGGACGTCTTCCTGTACTTTTCACTTTGGATGCATTAGATAAGGATATGTATATAAAAATTTTAAAAGAGCCTAAAAATGCTATTTTAAAGCAATACCAAAAACTCCTTGCTCTAGATGAGGTAGATTTACAATTTGATGATAGTGCTTATGAAGCTATCGCTACACTTGCTTTAGAAAAGAAAACCGGTGCCAGAGCTCTCCGTGCCATCATCGAGAAGTTCATGCTCGATATTATGTACGAAATCCCAAGAGATGACAGTATCGGAAAAGTTACAATTACAGGAGACTATATAAATAAAAAAGGTGCTCCTGTCATAGAATTAAGAGGTACAAACCTATAAAGGAGTATATATGGAAACTGCAATTATTGCTCACCGCGGTGCATCCTACCTCGCAAAACAGGACAATACCTTAGAAGCATTTCAGCTTGCCATAGATATCGGTGCTGATTACGTGGAGTTTGATGTCAGACAGACAAAGGACGAGAAGCTTATTGTTTTTCACGATAACAATGTAAAAGGGTATCTTATATCTGATACCACCTACAAGGACATCTGTGATATAACTGAAAAATATGACTTTAAACCACCTCTTCTATCGGATGTATTAGAACTGTGTCGTGGTAAAATAAAATTAGATATTGAAATAAAAGAAGCCGGTTACGAAGAAAAGGTCATTGATATGGTCACAAAGCTTTTTAATTATGATTCTTTTATGATGAAATCCTTTTTAGACAGATGTGTTTTCAGGATAAAACACATTGATTCCAAAATCAAAGCAGGTTTGCTACTATCCAGCAATGCTATAGGAATAAAAAAGCGATTTAATAACGCCTTCCCCGAGCTTAGAATCAAAGCCTGCAAAGCAGACTTTGTCTCTCCTCATCATAAGCTTGCAAATTCCTTTTTCTTGCGACGTATGTTTTTAGAGAATATGGAGGTATATGTTTGGACCGTAAACGAGCCTCGTTTAATTGAAAAATTTCTCAAAAAAAATGTATCTGGAATTATTACAGATAAACCGGATGCAGGAATCTATACAAAGAAAAAGTTATATGAATAAATCACAAGAAAGGACTGCATTTTACATGCATAAGGTATTAACATGAAATACAAAGTTGGATTTATCGGATGCGGAAACATGGCATCAGCTATTATCGGAGGACTTATCAACAACGCACACATCAAACCAGAAGAAATACTCGCTTCTGATGCCTCTCAAAACGCTGTTGAAGTTGCAAACAAAACTTTGGGTGTTGATATTACTACAGATAATCTTACTGTCGCAAAAAACTGCGAAATTCTATTTTTATCTGTAAAACCTCAATACTACGAGACAGTTATCACAGAAATCAAAAACTTACTTACCACTGAGCAACTTGTCATAACCATAGCTCCAGGAAAAACTTTAGCTTGGTTAGCGGACCGTTTGGGAGAAAATATAAAAATAATAAGAACTATGCCTAACACTCCTGCTCTAGTAGGCGAAGGTATTACTGGCGTATGCAAAAATGCCCTTGTCACAGACGAGGAATTTACATATGCGCTATCTCTCCTCAGCAGTTTTGGATTAGCTGAGGCAGTACCAGAAAGTCTTATGGATGCTGTCGTTTCTGTCAGTGGAAGTTCACCTGCCTATGTATTTATGTTTATAGAAGCCATGGCAGATGCCGCTGTTGCTGACGGAATGCCAAGAGCTCAGGCTTACAAATTTGCAGCACAGGCAGTATTAGGAAGTGCCAAGATGGTATTAGAGACAGGAAAACATCCAGGCGAATTAAAAGACATGGTCTGTTCTCCTGGTGGAACTACAATTGAAGCTGTACGAGTTCTTGAGGAAAAAGGCTTTAGAAGCTCAGTTATGGAAGCAATGAAAGCCTGTACTTCAAAAGCAAAAGGACTTTAATTATAAAAAAGGAGACGATGCACATATAATTACATCGTCTCCTCTTTTATATTGGTAAAGTGAAATTATAATGAGAAAGAACCTTCCTCACCATCTGCTGTATAATATACCATATTAGTCTCTGGCTGATAGTATACGTTTAAGCTCTTTGGAGCCTTAGCAAGCTTCTCTAAAGTCATAGCTGTGATATTAGCTGTATCCATCTGACCACCAGCGTACTCTACGATAACCTTAACCTCTGCTGCCTTCTTAGTAGCTGCCTTTTTAGCTGGAGCTTTCTTTGCAGGAGCCTTCTTAGCTGGAGCTTCTTTCTTCTCAGCTGCTTTAGCTGGAGCTTCCTTCTTCTCAGCTGTCTTAGTTGCTGCTGCCTTAGTTGTAGTTGCCTTCTTTGCAGGAGCCTTCTTAGCTGGAGTTTCTTTCTTCTCAGCTGCCTTAGCTGCTGCTTCTACCTTAGCCATAGTTGAATCTACTGTTGCTTTCTTAACTGCCATAGTTACATTCCTCCATAAAAAAATTATATACCTCTTTTGTCTATACAATGTTGTCTTTTCTAAAACGCTACGACGATAATAACCTTTTTTCGAGGTTTTTGCAAGTTTTTTGATAATTTTCTTAAGTATTTACCAATGGATTTTATTTTTCGATTTAAAAAAAATACATTTTGCACAATAAAAAACAGCGATATTATCCACTAAAAAAACAAGTGAATTATTATCGCTGTCTGTTTCTTCTTTGTTTAACACTTACATACGAAGACAAATCCTTACATAGATTTGTTATCTCTAGCCCATATATAAGCATATCCTCATGCTCTTCTACTCTAACAACACGTCCGACTAAATCAAGCGTATAGCCCAAGTCTTCAAATTTGACAGGAACCTTTTCTCCGATATCAAATTTTAACTCTTTTTTTCTGTCTGTTATAGAAAATCCCGATAGACTAACATCTCTAACCATTACCGTCGATGCACCTTTACCCATAACACGAAGCTGAGCTCTCATAGAAACACCTACTCTAAAACAGCCTCTTCTGTTATGTCGCACTCCGTCAACTGTCGTCTGCACCACATAATCAGACTTATATTGAGCAACTCTTACTTCCCTCCAAAGTACGGGAACATCCTCATCCTGACCAAATTCTAAATCTATCTTAACTCCATCAAAATTAAGCCTTTTACCTGACGGATGGTCTATGGAAATAAGAGCCATATCGTCTCGTGCTATCTTTATTATATTGGCATCAAGGGCTATAGTATTATCGTCTTTGCTGACAATAAGAGCAATAGCACTTCCCTCTTCAAGCTCTGATAGCTTAATACCCATAAGACCACCTCACTTTGTGTTTGATATATATCTATAATACCATATATAGAGAAAATATCCTATGAATAAATTGTAAATAATTACGAATTTGGAAAGTTTTTTCAGCCATTTGCATATATAGCACAGTAAATAAGAAAATGGTATAATAGATTAAATAGATTTAATTGTTGGTGGGTCTATGGTAAAAAAGTTGTCTACAGTACCCACATATTTTTTAAAATATGGGTCTACAGAAAAAGAAAATTTCTATAGACCCACGAGCATGAAAAATGTCATGATTCTTCATTAAATTTTAGAAATAATGGGGTCTTGCGATGTACTTTTTCTATATATACCCACGAGCCGTGTAGACAAGTAGGCTGACAGTCAACAGAAGAATTGAAAGCAACAGAAAATTTGAAGTTTCACCTGAGTTATATTGAATTATTATCAATAATGTGATAGTATAAAAGAACAAATGTTCCGTGGGTGAGGTGTATGATATGGATTCAGAATTAATTTTATATACAACCGAAGATGGTGTTACAAAGGTTAATGTCACATTTGTAGACGAAACGGTTTGGTTGACGCAGGAGCAAATGGCAGATTTGTTTCAAAAATCCAAATCAACAATTAACGAACATATAAAAAATATATATTCAGATGGTGAACTTAATGAGAACAGTACTATGAGAAAATTCGGAAATTCCGAATTTTCTACGAAACCTACAAATTACTATAATTTGGATATGATAATTTCAGTAGGATATCGCGTTAGGTCGCAACGAGGGGTGCAATTTCGAATATGGGCCTCCGGAATACTAAAGGAATATATGCGAAAAGGTTTTGCTATGGATGACCAGCGGTTAAAAGAACTGGGTGGTGGCGGATACTTTAAAGAGTTACTTGAACGTATTAGAGATATTCGTGCTTCCGAAAAAGTTTTTTATCGTCAAATTCTGGAAATTTATGCTACCAGTATTGATTATGACCCTACAGCAGAGGAATCTATTCGATTTTTTAAAAAGGTACAGAATAAAATTCACTATGCTATATCAGGTGAAACAGCCGCAGAGGTCATTTATCATAGAGTTAATGCTGAAAAAGAGTTTATGGGATTGATGAGTTTTTCAGGAGAACACCCGACTTTAAAGGAAGCGAAGATAGCAAAAAATTATCTTAATGAGAAAGAATTACGTGCTATGGGACAACTCGTTTCAGGTTATTTGGATTTTGCTGAGAGACAGGCAGAACGTGAAATATCAATGACTATGGAAGATTGGGCAGAGCATCTTGATAGAATATTAGTTTCTACGGGAGAGCAATTGTTAGAAGGAAATGGTTCAATATCACATATACAAGCTATGAACAAAGCTGAAACGGAGTATAAGAAATATAAGCAAAAGACTATCAGTTCTGTCGAGAGAGAATATCTGGATACCATTAAAAAGATACAGAAAGATATGAAAAATCAACTTTGAAGTTGTTAGGAGGGGTTAATCTGGAAGAAAAATATCAAGTGAAATTATCTGTACTATTGGAGTCGGTGGTATATTGTTCTGATGTTGAATCGGATGGATATTATGTTGTAAAGGGTACCAATGAAATAATAACATATGGAGAAGATTTATCAGATGAGTATATTATGGAGGATGAAGTTTGGGCTTTTTTGGAATCAAATGAGTGTCTGCAATTGCCTACCCTACATGATATAGACAATTTTACACCTGACTGGAACCGAGATATAACATTAAAATATATTGATGTGATGATATCGGATGTGAAACAAAAGAAACTCCTAACCAAAGCGTATAAGTCCATATTGGGCAATCGTATTCTGCCTGCATTTCCAGGAAGTACAAAGTTCAACAAGGAACTTGGTAAACTTAGACGTATGGAGGAATGGAATCAGTTTATAGGGAAAGCGTATAAGGCTCATCAATTGGAATTTGTTACAACATGGTGTCAAGAACATAACGTGGAAATCATTTTTGACGTATAACTTTCAGTCTCGCGGTGAGATTGGAAGCACGCATGAATTTGAAGTAATGCATGAGCCATGCCGACACATCGCACCCTTATGGGCGCTCAGTGGACGGCTGACGCCGTATAACAAAAATAATAGACATACCCTTTGGTGAGCAAGCCCCCTCGGGTATGTCTATTATTTTTATTGCATGGCTTGTAGCTTAGCCGAAGTATCTCTTAAGAAGTCCCTCAAATGCCTTACCGTGTCTAGCCTCGTCTCTAGCCATCTCATGCACTGTGTCATGGATTGCGTCAAGGTTGAGTTCCTTAGCTCTCTTAGCAAGGTCTACCTTACCTTCTGTTGCACCATTCTCAGCAGCTACTCTAAGCTCAAGGTTTTTCTTTGTGCTATTAGTTACTACTTCTCCTAAAAGCTCTGCGAACTTAGCAGCATGTTCTGCCTCTTCCCAAGCAGCTTTCTCGTAATATAAACCAATCTCAGGATAACCTTCTCTATGAGCTACTCTAGCCATCGCAAGGTACATACCAACCTCTGTACACTCGCCTTCATAGTTTGCTCTAAGATCCATTAAAATATCTTCTCTGACACCCTGAGCTACACCTACTACATGCTCTGCTGCCCATGAAAGCTCACCTTCCTGCTTATTAAACTTATCTGAAGTAACTTTACATACTGGACAAACCTCTGGAGCTTCATCTCCTTCGTGAACATAACCACATACTGAACATACATATTTTGCCATAATCTTAATCTCCTTTTCTCTCTTGTTTTTAATAATAGTAATGATTACTATTTTCTATGTGTTTAATATAACACATCATTTTTTATATGTCAAACATTTTTTGATAATTTTTTTCAATCATAATATTTTTAAATTTATATATTTTAGAGCGTCGATACTTATATATAAAGTTTATAGCGAAAATGCAACACTAAAATGTAATATAACAGTTTGCATAAAAACATATAATATGCAAACTGTTATATTATATTTAAGGGTTGCATTTTATTGTATGCACTCAGTATTATCCACGCATGTTGTTTACTATCTCATTTAGATGCATACCATTAGAGCCTTTGATAAGCACTATGTCATCTGGTTGCATAATTGATAATAAATATAAAGATACTTCACCGTTATCGTTAAAAGTGTAACAGTCTATATTACTTTCAGAGTCTTTAACGCCTCTAACAATATGTGTAGAAAGTTCTCCCACTGCAACTAACTCATCAATATCTTTATCCGCAAGGAATTTACCAACCTCATAATGATATTCCTCGCTATTATCACCAAGCTCGAACATATCTCCTAAAACAGCTATCTTTCTTCCTGTTGTCTCAAGCTCTGATAATACATTAATACTTGCCTTCATAGAGTCGGGGCTTGCATTATATGTATCATCTATAATAGTATACTTAC
This sequence comes from Wujia sp., assembly GCA_045531735.1. Taxonomy (GTDB): domain Bacteria; phylum Bacillota; class Clostridia; order Lachnospirales; family Lachnospiraceae; genus Coprococcus_C. Next base: position 33,620 of record JAZSEO010000008.1, read on the forward strand.
CTGGAATATTTATAAGCTTTTGTCTTAAACCTTGAAAGCTCTCAAAGCCTTTTGCCGCTTTAGTCAAATCATAACCCATGTAATCTGCTATAGCCATACCGACAAGCGAATTACCCACATTATGTCTGCCCAATGCATTTAAGCGAACTGTAACACGTTTCTCACCGTGTACATAATCATAGACATATTGATAATTCTCCATATGAATATTTTCTGCTCTGTAATCACACCAGTCCTCAGTTCCATAATAAAATGTATTAACTGTGGTTTTTCCTTTTAGCTCAGCCAACATTTTATCATCTCCGTTAAGAAATAATACACCATTTCTATTCATAGAATTAGTGATTGCAAGTTTTTCTCTTCGAATATTCTCCTGCGTTTTTAAATATTCTATATGTGCAACTCCAATTACAGTAACTACACAAATATCTGGACGAACCATGTTGGACAAAATATCCATCTGACCTTCTTCACTCATACCCATCTCTAATACAGCTACTTCAGCTGTTTCAGTCATACGTGTTAGAGTTATAGGAACACCTATCTGAGAATTAAAATTTCCTTCGGTTTGATATACATCAGCACAGCTAGATAATGCAGTGTAAATCATCTCTCTTGTAGTAGTTTTTCCCACACTACCTGTAACACCAACTATAGGTATATCGAATTTATTTCTAATATATATAGCTATATCCTGAAGTGCCTTAACTGTATCTGAAACCTGAATATATGGTTTATCTGCTATTACAACACCCGAATGCTCAGATGTGAGTGTTGCTGCACCAATCTCAAGAGCACTCTCAATAAATCTGTGGGCATCTACCTTTTCTCCTATTATAGGTACAAATAAGTCGCCCTCTTTTATCTCTTTAGAATTTATACATATGTCTTTTATCTCTACCTGTGCATTTCCACAGAGTAAACGTCCACCGGTAGCTTTTATTATATCTCTTACTCTTATTTCGAACACTTCTATCTCCTTTTATTCCCTGCCTACCGTATATACTATTTTACTCGCTAACTCGTTTGCTGTTACATCATCCTTTAATACTTCTATTATTGCGAGAGCAAAATCAATAGCAGTTCCAAGTCCTCTGCTTGTTATAAAATGGTCATCTCGAACCACATTATCCTCTAAGGCTGTAGCGTCAACCAAACCTTCCTCCATACCCGGATAGCAGGTAGCATGTCTTCCTTTAAGCATACCAAGCTCACCAAATACTGTAGGCGCTGCACATATTGCAGCCAAATATTTTCCCTTTTTGTCATATTCTTTAAGAAGCTCTACCAAACCCTGATGGGCCTTGAGGTTAAGTGTTCCTGGCATTCCTCCAGGAAGAATAAGCATATCTGCTTCATCTATCTCTTCAAAAAGCTTGTCCATCTTAATTGCTATTCCATGTGCTCCTGTAACCTCTCTCTCTCCTGTCACAGAAACCATATTTATTTCAATTCCTTCTCTTCTAAGCAAATCAACAACTGTTAAAGCTTCAACCTCTTCATATCCTGTTGCAAAAAACATATTAACCTTACTCATGAAGCTACCTCCTATGAAATCTTATATTAATATACGAATAAAATCTAAAACTGTTTTATTAAAAACAAATTTAGTATATAATATATTGGTAAAATCTTCAAGGCATGAAAGCCCTATTATTTATTAAGATTGGAGAAAAAATATGGAAATAGAGAGAAAGTTTCTTTTAAATAATTTACCTGCTAATCTTGACACCTACACTAAGCTAGATTTAGAACAAGCATATATATCAACAGAGCCTGTAATTCGTATAAGAAAAAAAGCTACCTCTGCTGAAACCCGATATGTACTAACAGTTAAATCTACAGGTCTTATGACACGTCAAGAGTTCGAGCTAGATATAGACAAAAGTTCTTACGAAAATCTACTCAAAAAATCAGAGGGCAATATTATTTCAAAATCACGTTATATTATTCCTTTAGATAATTCTTTAAAGCTGGAGTTGGATATATTCCATGATAAATTCGAAGGACTTGTAATGGGTGAAATAGAATTTCCAGACGAGGAATCAGCAAAAAAATATACCTCTCCGGAATATCTATCCGAAGAGGTAACCTTTGACACACGTTTTCATAACAGCACTATGAGCAATATGTCTGATTCAGATATATCAGACCTGATTTCTTCTATTCATTAATACAACTGCCTTGGTTATAAAATGTATAGATATAAAAACAGTAATAATACTAACAATAAAAGAATCCAAAAGTCCCGCTGCATTATTAAAATTAGATATCAGCATACCAAGGCTTTCTCCATAAAAACATAATTGAAATACCTGACCATTAGTCATACCTAAATTCAACTGATGATTTACTGAATTTATCAAAAAACTTAGAACTAATGCAAAGAAAGCATATTTTATAAAGTATGATACCGATAAGATTACAAACATTATAATAATACCAATATATATACCCGGAATTGCAGACTCTAGCATTTGATTATTAAAGCCTTCCGGAAGATTCATTGTAAATGTGCTTTCGTTATATATTTCATGATTGTATACATATACATTTCTTACATACATACTTCCAACAGCCCAATAGAAGCCATCTTCCTGAAATAAACTATCTGGGATACTTGCAAAATCTGTATCAATAAGTATATGTGTTCTATCACCAAATAAAATATAGGTACTATCTAAACATACATCTACATTTTCTTCCACATGAAGGATTCCGTTTGTTGCACTAACCTCTCCCATTCTTTTGTTAAATAAATTTGTAAATCCATTAAACTCTGATATCTCAGTTCCAACTGGTACTAGAAACGTCATAACTCCCAGAAATAAGCATATTACTATAGCAAACGCAACAAATCTGCTGGTTTTTAATTTTATTAATTCTTTATATTCTGACGGTTTAGTTAATGCATATACAATTTGTTCTGAAAATGACATATTTATTACTCCTTAATTATATAACCATCCTTCGGAATTTTCACTGTCACAATTGTTCCTTTTTCCGGTTTATTATTTATTTCAATAGTAGCATCACACATTGATTTTAAACGTTTCTTTATCTCTTTATATGAATACTTCTTTTCAAATTTTTTATCCGGACCAGGACCATACCCATTATCAACTAGCTGTATTGCATAACAATCTAATCTCTCATAACTCCTGACAACTATTCTTCCCTCTTTCGATTCTTTTGCAATTATTCTGTTAAAAGCATTTTCAACCAAAGGTTCGATAGTGTTAAATGGAACAGCAAAATTAATTACCTTATCCTCTATTGAACTCTCTATTTTGGGATAGTTTCTTCTCTGCATTCCCAAATAAGCTTTAATATATTCAAGTTCCTCAGAAAAAGACACCATTTTTTTATTTGTTACAGCCTGCATATTATATCTCATATACATAGTTGTATCATAAATCATACGACTATTTTCTTTGTCTTCTGTTTTCAGAGCGTTAACTACATTATTTAAAGACGAATATATGAGCTTAGTATTTATCATCTTGACTGCATTAGTTTTCTCTACTTCTATATTAGAAAGAGCATCCTCTTTTTCCTGGTTCATTTCTTTTATAATATTTTTTTCAACTGCTACAACGAGAAGAATCATAAATATTATAACACCAACTTGAAGAACAACTCCATCATAGGCATTGTAGAAATTAAAAATTGATAATATTGCTTCTAATAAGCAAGCTACTGTAAGAATAGAGTTTGCCCAAAAATTACTGTAAATGGTTTTATCTGAATAAGTATCTGCAGCGAGATACATAATACCTGACAGCAAGATAAGCCCTAGTGTTATAAGTATTTTTGTAAATACCATGTAGGTTGCAAAATCAACAACCGACAAGAACTGAAATACTACTCCTGTCAAAAAATTCACCGCAAATACATATATACCTATTTCAAATATTTTTGCATATCTTCTTTTTACAGCAAAGCATCTCTGATACATAATGTAAAGCACAGGCATTATAAGCAACAGTACCATATTGGTCATATACGTACCAAAGGTATTATTTATAAATAACTGCATTATAGGACTTGATGTGATACTCCACAAAGCCACTGTAAAAATAAAACCAAACGCATATGCTGATTTTCTTTTATCAACATTTACATTTCTCATAAATATTAACGAAAATGACAATATAATTGTTATGACAAGAACTGTGACAGATATCAAAAACGCTATACTGTTATCCTTAAATATATCAGCGACTACGTCACCCTTTGATCCATAATAAATTCCACTCAATTTACCACTATATTTATTATATGCAGAGGCATAATATATAGCAATTATATCACCTGCTTCAGCTTCTCCAAGTTCGACAACATTATAACAAGGAACAACATTTTTCATCATCTTCTGGTCATTTAATACACCATTTGAATAAATAATCTGTTCATTAAGCATGACTACTACATTCTGAAACTCCGTCTTGAACGCAATAACAGAATCCTTGCTTACATCCTCCGGAACCGTATTCATAATTACCACTATATCATCTTTCGAAGCATCAACCTTTTCAGGCAAAGTCAATATTTTGTCTTTGCCACCATCATAAGGCTTTAGCACCCATCCTTCGTTGTAGGTTTCAAGATGATTACTATCTATACGATTCTGATTGTCTGGTGAAAAAACAAATATAAACATTAATGCAGAGATAATACCTGCAAACACAGCAATTAAAACCAGAATATTTAATTGTCTAATTTTTCTTTCATTCATTAATTAGTTCTCTCCAAACTGATTCATAAGATTAATCATTTCAATCGCACCAAGTGCACAGTCATAGCCCTTGTTTCCTGCCTTAGTTCCAGCCCTCTCAATAGCCTGCTCAATGTTTTCTGTTGTAACAATACCAAACATCACTGGAATCTCTGTCTCCATAGAAACTGATGCTATACCTTTTGAAACCTCATTACAAACATAGTCATAATGACTTGTCGCACCTCTAATTACAGTTCCAAGACAGATAACCGCATCATACTTACCTGATTTTGCCATCTTCTTAGCCGCAAGCGGAATTTCAAATGCACCTGGTACCCATGCAAGAGTAATATTTTCCGGCTTAACATCATGTCTTAAAAGTGCATCTTCTGCACCTCCAATAAGCTTTGACACTATAAACTCATTAAATCTTGCTGCCACAATACCAATCTTAATATCCTTAGCTACCATTTTTCCTTCTAATACGTTCATTCTTATATCCTCCTAATATGTTTATTATAATGTATTATTTTTATTTTATAAATCTAAAATATGACCCATTTTTTCTTTTTTGGTTCTTAAATAAAACTCATCAAATTTGCCTGGTTCCATCTGTATAGGAACTCTCTCTACAATTTCAAGATTATATCCCGCAATACCATATACCTTAAGTGGATTATTCGTCATTAATCTAAGCTCTTTTATTCCTAAATCCACCAATATCTGAGTTCCTATAGTATAGTCTCGTGCATCCTCTGGAAAACCTAACTCGATATTTGCCTCAACGGTATCTCTTCCTCTATCTTGCAATTCATAAGCACGAATTTTATTAATTAGCCCTATACCGCGACCCTCCTGCCTCATGTAAAGCAACACGCCTCGTCCTTCTTTAGCAATCATCTTCATCGCTGCGTCATACTGCTGACCACAATCACATCTTGCAGAGCCTAAAGCATCACCTGTAAGACATTCTGAATGAACTCGACAAAGAACAGGCTTACCATCTGTTATATCACCTTTTACTAAAGCTACATGGTGTTCTCCATTAAGCTTGTTAATATAACCATGTATCATAAACTCACCATATCTGGTCGGCATTTTTGCTTTAGCAACACATTCCACAAACACTTCATGTTCTTTTCTGTATTGTATAAGTTTTTCTACTGTAGAAATCTTAAGGTTATGTTTTTTTGCAAACTCGACAAGGTCATCCAATCTTGCCATATTGCCATCGTCCTTCATAATCTCACAACAAAGTCCTACAGGTTTTAAACCTGCAAGCTTCATAAGATCAACCGTAGCCTCGGTATGTCCTGGTCTTTCTATTACACCACCCGGTTTAGCCTCCAAAGGAAACATATGTCCAGGACGTCTAAAATCCTCTGATTTTGCATTTTCATCAACAAACATTCTTGCTGTTATGCCTCTTTCGTATGCAGAAATTCCTGTTGTTGTGCTCACATGGTCAACTGACACAGAAAATGCTGTACAATGATTGTCTGTATTTGTTATACACATTTGCGGAAGATTAAGTTTCTCTGTATACTCAGGTGCCATAGGCATACATATAAGTCCTTTTGCATAGCTTGCCATAAAATTGACATTTTCTGTAGTTGCAAACTCTGCAGCACAGATAACATCTCCCTCATTCTCTCTGTCCTCGTCATCCATAATAACAACTATTTTTCCTTGTTTTAAATCCTCAAGTATTTCTTCAATGGAATTTAACTCTATCATCTTCTTCCTCCCTATATCACATAAATCCATTTTCCATAAGGAATTTGGCATCTATTCCAGATTTTATTTCACTCGGGCTCTCTTCTTTAAATCCGAGTAATTTTTCAACATATTTTCCTATTACATCATTTTCAAGATTTACCATATCACCTATTTTTTTGCCAAGTAATGTTGTTTCACTTGCAGTATGAGGTATTATCGAAACCTTAAAGCATACATCATCAACATATGCTACAGTAAGACTAATTCCGTCTATAGTTATCGAACCTTTCTCTATGATGTATTTCAATATTTTTGTATCTGCGGAAACAGTAACCCAAACAGCATTATCTTCTTTTTTGTAATCTTTTATTACTCCCGTTCCGTCAATGTGTCCCGACACAATATGTCCACCAAACCTTCCATTAGCTGCCATAGCACGTTCAAGATTTACCTTGCTGCCTAACGATAACTTCCCTAACGCTGTTCGTCTCATACTCTCTGCCATCACATCAGCCGTAAATTCATCCTTGCTAATACTAGTAGCAGTAAGACATACACCATTTACTGCAATGCTATCTCCTATCTTTGAGTCTGACGTTACAACCGGTCCACGAATTGTTAGCTGCGCCGATTTTGCACCATGACGTATATTCTTTATTTCGCCTATCTCTTCAACAATACCTGTGAACATCTTTCTATCCTTTCTAATACTAAGCTTTCTTATATTTCAATAATACATCTTCCTCTATCGCTTCTATAGATGTAAGCTTAAATTTATGACTTAAATCAGGAGTTTTCACTCCCAAACCACCTACAGGTGTTGGTGCATCTTTACCTCCAAATATTTTGGGTGCAATATATACCTGAACCTCATTTACAATTCCAGCCGACAGTGCACTTTCATTAAGAGTACCTCCACCCTCTAACAAAATACTATCTATGTTCATCTCTCCAAGCTTTTTCATAAGCTCGTTTAAATCAACATGCCCATCCAATGTATTAACCTGAATAATCTTAACGCCTAATGCTTCAAGCATTTTTATTTTATCCACATCTGACTCTATACTTGTCGCAACTATTGTTGAAATATCCTTTGCCGTTTTAACAATATTACAATCCACAGATATTCTGAGTTTAGTGTCACAAATTATTCTTATAGGATTTCGACCATTTTCAAGTCTACAGGTAAGCATAGGATTATCTTCCAATACTGTTCCTATTCCAACCATAATACCTGTAAGCTTGTTTCTTGTTTCCTGAACTCTAACTCTGGACATTTCATTCGATATCCATTTGCTTTCTCCTGTATAGGTCGCTATTTTCCCATCCATAGTCATGGCATACTTCATCACCACATATGGCAAGCCAGTGGTTATATAATGAAAGAATACATCATTCAAATCATCACATTCTGCCTTCATTATTTGCGTTTCAACCTCTACACCATGCTCTCTTAAATATTTTATCCCTTTTCCAGCCACCTTATCATGAGGGTCATCTGAGCCAACATAAACCTTTGAAATTTTGTTTTCAACGATAGCCTCAACACATGGTGGTTGTTTACCATAGTGACAACAAGGTTCCAGAGTCACATACATTTCAGCTCCCAATGCATCCTCCTTAAGATTAGCAAAAGCAGCTCTTTCAGCATGAAGCTCGCCGTATTTTGCGTGATAGCCCTGTCCAATAATTCTATCATCCTTTACGATAACTGCACCAACAAGCGGATTTGGATTTACTGCTCCTTCTCCTTTTTTTGCTAGCTCTATCGCAAGCTCCATGTATTTTTTATTGTAACTCATCAAATCACCCCCATTATAGCATCACTAAACAAAATCAGGCACCCAAAATTCAGGGTGCCTGTGATAATACATTTATATGATTGCGAGCAAAATAAACTCCAATCCATCACTTCTTTCATCCAGACTTTACTGTCGGCTTTGGAATCACACCAAATCATGCCTTTCGGCTCGCGGGCTCATGTCCTATGACATATACCGCCGGTCGGGAAACTAACCCTGCCCTGAAGTATATATAATTTTAATCTAGCTTTCCAATAGAAAGGAAACCGTTCTCGTTTGAATGTAAAAGGAAAGATAAACCAATCTTCTTTTTAGCCTCTTCTGTAGCAATATAAATCTCACCAGTCTCAACCAATGATTTAGCAATTTCAAGAACCTTATCCTTAAACAACAACATCTCTCGTCTATCTCTAGAGCTAAGCTTAAAGAGATACTGGTTTTTAGAACTGATAAGAAGAATACTATAAGAATGAACATTATTCTTAGTCTCCTTCATACCTGAACCAATCATACGAGAATTAGCGATAATAATTTCTGCGTTTTCGTCCGGAAGATACTCTGATAAAATAAGCTTATATATCTTAAGATAGCTCTCTTCCTCATCTGCACTTACAGGCATCTCGGCAACTGCAAATTCAACAACCGAATCAGCAAACTTTATTGTACCACCTTCGTCGTTAATAACTGCTGTACATTCTTTAGGAACCGCAAGTCTAAAGAATTTGTTCTCAATAACCTTTTGATTCTCATTTGGCTGTCTGAGAATAAGATCAATATATTTTTTCTCAAGCTTGTTCATCGCGATAATAGCTGAATCATCACCGGTCTCAGCAATCTCTATAAGCTCATTATACAAATCATAAATCTGTGTCGTAATACCAGGCACAAGTTCTATAATCTTATCAATAGCTGGAACATATCCCATTTTTGCACTTTGGAGATATAAATCTACTTTTTCACTTAATACATCTGTTTTGCCAGCCTTATATTCAATAACCTTGTAAAGATTCTCTTTATCAAAATCTTCATAATGGTTATCATACGCTCTCTCAAAATATTTGATACTCTTTATCTCGCCTCTGTAATTTTCATCTGCCTCCTGAATCTGATAAATTTTACCTAATTCGTATGCAGCCTGATAACTACCTAAACCAAGAGCTTCAATGAAAGCTTTCTCAATCTCATATGAATTTGCAATAAAAAATACTTGGCTTTGCTTATATAAAGCAACCTTAAGAGCCGCTTTTCCGCTTCCTGCCTCAACAGCACGCTCCCATTTTTCAACTGATGCCTGAAGGTCCTCGTCCTTAAGTTCCTCAATATCTTTAATATATGCCTCGGCCTCAAGAATACCATTAGACTGAGCTTCTTTAAAATACTCAAGTGCCTTAACACCATCTCGCTTAGTTCTGAGTACGCCGTAGTAATAGAATCTTCCAAGATAGAAAGCAACTCTCTTATGTCCTAATCTATGTGCATGCTCATACCAGTTAAGAGCCTTCATGTAATCTTTCAACTGCTGGTCATATATATTACCTAAAAGGAATGCTAAATCCGGGTCTTTTGTCGCATCAAATAACTGCTTAGCATAGCTTATAGTTTTTTCGATATCTTTATATGGTGAATCATCATCAAAATAAAGTTCTATAAGAAGATAGCTAGCTTTAATGCTACCAAGCTTAAGTGCTTGTTTTGCAGCAGCCATAGCACCCTCATAATCCTCAAGATAATAACAATAAAGTGCCTCACTATAATACTGATTATCCTTACGGTTAAGACTCTGGTCACTTACAAGTGTAGGGTCTACAAACGCAAAAGAGTTAGCAGTTTCAAAAATAATTTCTTCATACTGCTCAATAATTTCCATAGACGCACATACAAACTTCATACAAGCAAGTCTCTTACCCTGATAAAAGGCAAACGTAACTATACCTTTTTCCATCTCTTTGTGATAGAAAGTAGTACAAATACCATCTGCATACTCAGTAATATACGCCTTGAGCTGAAGCTCCTCTTCAAATGCGTCATTGCAATATCTAAGATAATTTTCTAAAGTCTTTTTTGAATCTCTAGGAATACTATCATAAGATACATACATAGCAAAATCTTTGTATGTCAAACTAGGAGCATAATATTCCTCATCAGTTGTCTCATTTATAGTTTTTACCCAATCCTTAGGTAATTTATGTATATAACCATCCACCTGATTATGTACATAAGTATACTGATACTGCAATCTTGAGGCCTCTATCGCTTTGTATCTAGGCTCTTTGCCTTTAGCACGTCTTGCCTCTGCAATAGTTGTATATAATTTATCTTTTTCTTCGAATTCGATACTATCTGTATGTTTGCTTGCATATTCTACTCTGTCATAAGCAGCTTTTGCTTTCGTATCACCCATATCCGCAAGCTTCTTATACCACATCATTGCCTTGTCATAATCTACAGGCACAACAAAATCGCTCTTGTTACCATACTGGTCAATACGATTAAGACCATTTTCATATATGCTACCAAGATTCATGTAAGCGGCTTTGATACCACAATCAGTTGCTTTTTCAAAAAATGTAATAGCTTTTGAAAAATTCTGAATTTCAAGTAACATCTTAGCAAGTTTATAAATCATCTCACCGTCCTTGCTAAGATTAGTGTATTTTTCGTAATATTTTGTAGCTTTATTCATATCAACTGTAACAGTACAGTTGCTGTATTTTCCTGTTTCAAATAATTCCCCAAGTATTTTAAGAGCATCCATTCCAAAGTTCTTATAAGTTGGATCTACAATAGCAATGTCAGCTATTTTTTCAAATATTTCAACTGCCTCTTCGTCATTGCCATTTTCCATAAGATTAATAGCTTTGTCGTACTGAAGCTCTACATTACTTTTATTAGATTTCTTTTTACCACCTATAGCAGATAAAAACGGAATCTTACCTAAGAAATTGCTAAGCTTTCCCATCAGATATCCTCCTTTGTAGCAATTCATACATAAAATATTTTATCATAAACAAATAACTTATGCAAGGAAGTTACTACTTTGATTCAATATAATTTGCCATCTCTTCTACAGCCGCTGCTGCATCTTCACCCTCTGCCTCAACAACCCATTCATCGCCATTGCCAAAGCCAAGACTCATCATCCCCATAATACTCTTCGCATTAATTCTTTTTCCCTGTGAGATAATAAAAATTTTACTCTCATATTTGCTCGCAATCTGCACTAAGACAGCGACTGGTCTTGCCTCTGCATCTGCTGGTAAATTTACTATCACTTTCTTGTTAATCATTTTATATCCTCCTTAGCTCATTAGCTATTTCACTTATTTTTCTTAATCTATGATTCACACCTGATTTTCCCAGTGGAGGATTAAGTTTCTCCCCCAACTCTTTAAGAGGTGTTTCCGGCTCTTCAATTCTAAGCTCTGCTATTTTTCTAAGATTATCAGGCAAGAATTTCAGCCCTTTTGTTTGCTCAATATATTTTATATCTTCAATCTGTTTAACCGCAGCATTCACAGTTTTATTTATATTTGCAGTTTCACAGTTAACTCTTCTGTTTACGGAATTTCTCATATCCTTTAGTATACGTACATTTTCCATATTCATCAGAGAAATATGTGCACCCATTATATTTAATGCATCGACTATCATTGAACCATCCTTAAGATACACAACATGATATTTTTTTCTTAGAATATATTTGGGTTCTAAACCAAAATCCTTTAATATATCAATAAGAATATTTGCATGTTCGAGACAGTCACACACCATCTCAAAATGGTATCCTTTTTCTGGGTTTGTAACAGAACCAATTGCTAAAAAAGCACCTCTTAAATATGCCTGTTTACAACATTTTCGTTCAATCAACAGCCTATCTGTTACAAACCTATAATCTTTTATTTTTATAAGCTTTAATGCTTTTTGTCCTGTATCGTTTGTTATGTCCAAATCCAAAGATTTTTCTATTTTTTCTATTTTAGTTTTTATTACATCCTGCTCTGCATCAAAGAAAATTTCATCGCCATTATATTTTGCTGAGATTGAAACCATAGCTCCAAGTTCTGCCATTTTACAATGTCGGGAACTGCTTATATGCTGCGCAAGTTCTTTTTTTACGTCTGAAGAAAACGACATGACTTTACTCACCTTTTACTATTCTATCCTTTGTTATATCCCTGTGGAAAAGTCTTACAGTATAAGGAAGCTCCTGAAATCTTTTATGCAACTCATTTGCAACAGTAACAGAGCGATGCTTACCACCAGTACAACCTATGGATATAACCAACTGGTTTTTACCTTCTCTCTTATAATATGGCAACAAATAAACCAACATATTATTTAAGCTTTCCATAAAAGTATTATATTCTTCACAATCACTTACCATATCAGCAACCGGCTTATCATTACCAGTAAGCGGTCTGAGTTCTAAATCATAATATGGATTTGGCAAAAATCTCACATCGTATACTAAATCAGAATCCCTAGGTATACCATACTTGAAACCAAAAGACATAATAGTGATGATAATATTATTATATTCTTCGCCACTTACAAATATTTTCTCTATTTCTCCTTTAAGCTCTCTTGTAAGCAGACTGCTTGTGTCAATTATATAGTCCGCTCTCTGCTTTAGGAATTCTATTTTTGCTCGTTCTTTAGCAATGCCTTCATTAATTCGTCCATTCTTAGCTAAAGGGTGTTTTCTTCGAGTTTCTTTATATCTTTTCACAAGAGTAGGCTCATTGGCATCTAGAAATAAAATTTCATAATTGTAGCTACGATTTTTCAGATCCTCCAAACAAAGGGACAACTGACCTAACGCATCTCCACTTCTTATATCCACACCTATAGCCACATTATCAACCTCAAGTTTATCATCATGTGCAATATCAGCGAATCTTGGAATAAGCATAACTGGGAGATTATCCACACAAAAGAAACCAATATCCTCAAGCATACGAAGTGCTGAAGATTTACCCGCTCCACTCATACCTGTAACAATCACGAATCTCATAAAATAATTTTCACCTCCGGCTCAAGCCTAACCTCAAACTTTTCATACACAATGTCACTAACATTTTTCATGAGTTCCATAACATCTGCACAAGTTGCATTGTCATAGTTAATAACAAAGCCACAGTGCTTTTCAGAAATCATGGCTCCTCCAACCTTATAGCCTCTAAGACCACAATCATCTATAAGTTTACCTGCAAAATATCCTTGTGGTCTTTTAAATGTAGAACCAGCACTAGGATATTCTAAAGGTTGTTTAGAAATTCTCGCCTCTTTTAACTCATCCATTTTGGATATTATCTCCGATTTATCACAGGTCTCAAGCTTTATTTGCGCTCCTAAGACAATTTTTTCATTATCTACTATACTGTGTCTGTATCCAAACTCCATAGCTTCACCAGAATAGCGTTTAATCTCACCATTTGTCTCAAGTATATCAACAAAGCTTACGATATCCTTCATCTCACCACCATAAGCACCTGCGTTCATAACAATCGCCCCACCTAAGGTTCCAGGTATGCCAGCAGCAAATTCCATACCGCCAAGCCCATTATCTCTTGCTGTTGCTGCAATCTTTGATAACAATGCTCCCGACTGAGCATATATATTATTGTCCTCTACTTCTATTTTATTAAAATTGTTGTATATTTGAATTACTATTCCATCATAGCCTTCATCAGAAACAAGAACATTACTTCCATTTCCCAACACAATATATTTTTCATTATTACATTTACAATAATCTATAACCTGCTTTATCTCATCAGCATTTTTAGGCATAAAAATATACTTGGCAGGACCACCTATTCTAAATGTTGTATGCTTACTCAAAGGCTCATTTGTAATATAATTAATTTTCTGAAAAATACTAGAATTCATTTTAATTTCCTTTTATTTTTTGATAAACTAAATATTTTTTATCTACAGAAACTTTCTTTCAAGAACAAAGAATGTGCAAAGCACATTATCCACGTGCAAGTGGTGTTGTAAAGCACTATAAATAAAAAAACGAAACCTACCACATTGTAATCATACATGATAGGTTTCATTTATTCAATGTTAAAAAATATACAATTTTCTTGTAATTACACTGATTTGTTCGTGGAAATTAACAATTAGCTGTTGAGAATTGCACATGCTCCACCATACATACCTGCATCATTACCTAATGTAGCAAGAGCAAACTTAGTTTTCTTGCATGCATGGAAAGCATTCTCCTGAAAATATTTTGCAGTAGTATCTGTAATAATTTCTCCAGCTTTGGAAACTCCACCACCGATAACAAATACTTCTGGATCAACTGTAGCTGCAATAGTAGCAAGAGCTTTTCCAAGACATTTTCCATGATTTTCAACAAGCTGTGAAGCAAGTTCATCACCCTTTTTAGCTGCATCAAATACTTCTTTTGCAGAAACATACTGTACGTTTCTGAGGCTCGATGGCTTATCTGAATTATTTAAAGCTATGTTAGCTGATCTTACTATACCGGTAGCAGATGTATACTGCTCAAGACAGCCTTTTCTTCCACATCCACATACCTCAGATTCCTCTGTGTTTACCTGAATATGACCGATTTCTCCACCAGCACCGTTAACGCCAGAAAGCATCTTACCGTCGATGATAATTCCACCGCCAACTCCTGTTCCAAGAGTTACCATTACAATATCCTTGTAGCCTTTTCCGCCACCCTGCCACATCTCTCCAAGAGCAGCCATGTTAGCGTCGTTACCAGCTTTTACAGGAAGACCAATAATCTTCTCTAATTCTTCAGCTACATTAAATACGCCCCAGCCAAGATTAACGCATCTAAGTACTGTTCCATCAGCCTTAACAGGTCCAGGTACTCCCATACCAATTCCTGCAACATCCTCTTTATCTATAAGCTTTTCTGCAAGCTTGTCTTCAATGGATTCTGCAATATCTCCTAAAATATACTTACCACCCTCATCAGTTCTAGTAGTAATCTCCCATTTCGAAAGGAGCTCACCTTCTACTGAAAATAAGCCTATTTTAACTGTTGTACCTCCAATATCAACACCGAATACATACTTTGCCATCTCTTTATATCCTCCGTCCTTAATATTATTTTTGAGAATTCATCGCAATATTACGTGTAACTCTATTATATAACTCCTGAGCCGCATTGTAACCCATCTTTTTCTGTCTATGGTTAACTGCTGCCGACTCAACAATAACAGCAATATTTCTACCTGGTCTTATAGGTATTGAATGACTAACTACTTTATTACCCAAAAACTCTGTATACTGGTCTTCAAGCCCAAGTCTGTCATAGTTAGCTTCTTTATTCCAGTCTTCAAGATTTATAACCAAATCTATTGTCTGTGTCTGCTTAACACACTCTACTCCATACATAGTTTTTACATCAATTATTCCAATACCTCTAAGTTCAATAAAATGTCTTGTAGTATCAGGCGATGTTCCAACAAGAGTTTCATCACTAACTTTTTTTATCTCTACCACATCATCAGAAACAAGTCGATGTCCTCTTCTGATAAGTTCAAGTGCCGCCTCACTTTTACCTATACCGCTGTCACCCATGATAAGAACACCTTCACCGTATACATCAACCAATACCGCATGTATAGATATTCTAGGTGCAAGCTCAACATGAAGCCATCTTACAACCTCATGAACAAACTCTGATGTTGTCTCTGAATTATCAGTAAGAATAGGGACTCCAAACTTATTGCCTAATTCTATTATGAAATCATATGGTTTTAATCCTCTACAAAATATAAGACATGGTATCTTATATGCAAATAATTTACTGAAAATCTCTATATTTTCTTCCTCTGAATGCATATTAGCAATATATGCATATTCTACATTACCACATATCTGAATACGCGCAGCATCAAAATGCTCGAAAAAACCTGCAAACTGTACAGCCGGTCTGTTCATATTAGGGTCTTTTATCAATATACTATCCGTATCAATTTCCGGTGTATGATTGACAAGCTTCATCTTATTAATCAAAGCGGTGACCGTTATGCTATATTCTTCCATGAATTATCCTCCTAAATATTTAAAGGAGCTGTCACAAAGGCAGCTCCTTTATTCATCTGACTATTCTTCAGTCTCAGAAGCAGACTCCTGATACTTCTCTAAAATAAGAGATTGTATTTTATCTCTAGTCTCAGAATTTATTGGATGGGCAATATCTCTGTACTCACCATCAGCAGCCTTACGGCTAGGCATTGCAATAAACAATCCTTTTTCGCCCTCG
Organism: Wujia sp.; assembly: GCA_045531735.1. Lineage (GTDB taxonomy): Bacteria > Bacillota > Clostridia > Lachnospirales > Lachnospiraceae > Coprococcus_C. The sequence continues at coordinate 50,121 of JAZSEO010000008.1, forward strand.
ATAACTTTTATGTCATGCACAACAAATTCATTATCAATGGTGATAGAGACAACTGCTCTCATCTTACCTTCTTTTGTAACTTTTCTAACCCTTACATCTGTAATCTGCATAAATTAAAATCCCCCTTTAATTATGTCAAAAAAACTAAAACACCCGTAACTTTAGATTAAAGCGCATATCTGAAATTTTTCTCAACTATTACCTTAATCTGATTTGGATCTCCTGTGTGAACTGTGTTAGCTCTAAGAGTATCTCTACTTTCGATAATACAGTTCTCAATATATGAGTTATCTCCTATATGAACATCATTAAGTATGATAGAATTCTTGATTACACAGTTATTTCCAACATATACCTTTTTAAATAAGATAGAATCTTCAACAGTACCATTAATTATACTTCCGCTAGCTATAAGACTGTTGTTTACCACTGCATCACCATTATATTTTGCTGGTGGCAAATCTTCAACTTTGGAATATACATCCGGATGCTGTCTGAAGAAGTAATCTCTAATATCTTTGTTAAGGAAATCCATGTTTGTCTTAAAGTAAGACTCTATAGTACCAATATTTCTCCAATAAGAATCAAGCTTGTACGCATATATCTTTTTAACATTTTTATAACGAACTAAAATATCGTTAACAAAATCACTTCTACCCTCTGCCGCACATGCCTCAAGAAGCTCAATAAGCTGTCTACGTCTTACAACATAAACTCCGATAGATGCTGTATTAGTTTCTGCAACTAATGGTTTTTCCTCAAAGCTTACTACTCTGTTATCCTCTGCAAGCTTAACAACACCAAATCTGTTGATATCATCATCACCTGCTGGAATATCTTTACACACGATTGTTATATCTGCTCCTGTAGCAATATGCTCCTCGAGAACCTTGTTATAGTCAAGCTTGTAAATTCCATCACCAGATGCGATAACAACATATGGCTCATGAGCGGATTTAAGGAAATTGATGTTCTGGTAAAGAGCATCTGCTGTTCCTTTATACCAGTAGCTGTTTGTAGCTGTTATAGTAGGAGTGAATACATACAATCCACCCTGTTTTCTTCCGAAGTCCCACCACTTAGAAGAATTAAGATGCTCATTCAAAGAACGCGAATTGTACTGTGTATATACCGCAACCTTCTGTATATGTGAATTTGTCATGTTAGAGAGAGTGAAATCAATAGCTCTGTAGCTACCTACGATAGGCATAGCTGCAACTGCTCTTTTTGCTGATAAATCTCCCATTCTGCTGCTGTTTCCACCAGCTAAAATAATACCTATAGCTCTCATCTTTATTCACCTACCTTTATAATGCTTGAACCACTCTTAAGTAATCCATCAGGATACTCATCGATAGTTGTCTCACCAAAAATAGCTACGTTCTTACCTATCTTAACACCCTCTGGAATAACTGAGTTTTCACCAATTGTTACAAGGCCAAATGAATAAATATGTGGTGCGAATTCGTTAGGAACTTCATCACCAACACCAAGTTCTGAGTTAGCGCCAATGACAACGCCCTCTGCAATAATCGCCTTATCTATTATTGCTCCATCACCAATCACTGCTCCATTCATGATGATAGAATTTTTAACTACGGCACCCTTACCAATAGTAACACCTGAACCGATAACAGATTTTTCTACATCACCATATACTTCTGTACCTTCACCGACAATACTCTGTGTTACAGAACTATCTGATGCAATATACTGAGGTGGCAAAATATCGCTCTTAGTATATATTCTCCAGAACTCCTCATATAAATTGAATTCAGGAATAATATCAATGAGTTCCATGTTTGCTTCCCAATATGAACCTAATGTTCCAACATCTTTCCAGTAACCTTTGTACTCATAAGCACATACCTTACTGCCTCTCTCATGGCAATATGGAATAACATGCTTACCAAAGTCACACGATGGCTGGTCTTTTAATACTGTAAGTGCTTCTTTTAACAGTTTCCAGTTGAATATATAAATACCCATCGAAGCTTTGTTGCTACGAGGATTCTCAGGTTTCTCTTCGAACTCCTGAATACAGCCTGTCTCATCTGTAATTACTACACCGAATCTGCTTGCCTCCTCCATTGGCACCTGATATGTAGCTAATGTAATATCAGCTTTGCTTGTCTTATGATAATCAAGCATAACCTCATAATCCATCTTATAAATATGGTCACCAGACAATATTAACACGTACTCCGGATTATAATAATCAATATACTCAATATTCTGATATATAGCATTAGCAGTACCTGTGTACCACTGACTATTTGCACTCTTCTCATATGGAGGGAGTACAGTAACACCACCAATACTTCTGTCCAAATCCCATGGCATTCCGATACCGATATGCTGATTAAGTCTGAGCGGTCTATACTGTGTAAGCACACCAACAGTATCTACGCCAGAATTAATGCAGTTACTGAGTGGGAAATCAATAATTTTATATTTTCCGCCGAAAGCAACTGCCGGTTTAGCAAGTTTTGAAGTAAGAACGCCCAAGCGACTTCCTTGTCCACCTGCTAAAAGCATAGCTATCATTTCCTTTTTAATCATAATGTCACCCCTTTTAGCATAATATGAGATTATTATAACATTAATACCAAAAAAGTTAAATACTTTTATGCATTTTTATGTTGTAAAAATGAGTTAATTTTCGTTAAAAAAAGATATCAGACTACATTCTTTTACAAAAAATGTTAATCTGATACCTTTTTCGTCATCAATATAAACTAATTGCTAGCTGTGAGTCCTGCAAATTCCATCGTTTTTACAAATGGAAGAAAATCGACTTCCAGACACGCTGCTATTTTTATGTCATCTCTTTCCTGTAGGACTTTCCCCAATCTGGCTACAGCTTTAGCCATCTTGGCTTTGTCAATCTGTTGTTCATCTTCATTTATCAGAGATTCGCAATTATTAAAAACTTCTATTTCCCAATTGATACCTTGAATCACAAGGTTAAACAACTCATCCGTATCAGCTTTTTTAGTGCCACGAAGCTCCTTTATTACTTCTTCTATGCCTTTAATGAGTTTTTCGCTATAATCAACTAATTCACTCAAAGCCTCTTTTTGTAATTCAAGTTTAGAACTCATTTTTGCCTCCTGAATAAACTTAATTCCTCAACTAAACACCCGGATTGTTCTTAGCATCAACTATTCCCCTTAGTGTAAGGCCTATTCCTCCAAAGAACATACCCAAAATCAAGAATACCTCAAGGGCTGTCATATGAAGAATATAGAAGTCAAGACTAAGTATAATACTAATAAGGAATACCAAAAACGCAATCGCCAATATACTTCCTGTCACTATATTTGGATATACTATATAGACAACAAAAAGAATACATAACAGCAATAATATTATAGCTGTAACATTTGTTCCCTTGTATCTAAAAAACAAGGAGAAGTTTGATACTCGTACATTTGACAAAAACGTTATAGCACCAACTATTGTCAACACAATACCAAGCAAAAAGCTCATTAAACTTTTCATAATCTCACCTTTTCACGTAAATTATTCTGCGTCTTTTTTCACTATTTCTGTAAGGGATGATGCAAGTCCTGCCATACTAGCAATATCCGAAGGGATGATAAGCTTAGTAGCCTTGCCATCTGCTGCTTTTGCGAAAGCCTCAAGACTCTTAATAGTAAGAACTGCCTGCTGTGGAGCAGCCTCATTTAAGAACTTAATACCATCTGCGTTAGCCTGCTGAACTGTAAGAATAGCCTGTGCTTCACCTTCTGCGCGCTTAATAGTAGCTTCCTTAGCAGCCTCTGCTTTAAGAATAGCTGACTGTTTTTCTGCCTCCGCAGAAAGGATAAGAGACTCCTTCTGACCCTCTGCTCTAAGAATAGCTGATTTCTTCTCACCTTCTGCAATAAGAATCTGCTCTCTTCTTTCACGTTCTGCCTTCATCTGCTTCTCCATTGCATCCTGAATTGCTGCTGGCGGAATAATGTTCTTAAGCTCAACTCTATTTACTTTAATACCCCATGGATCTGTAGCTACATCAAGTGTTGATCTCATCTTAGTGTTAATTACTTCTCTCGATGTAAGTGTCTGGTCAAGCTCCATATCACCGATAATATTTCTAAGTGTTGTAGCAGTAAGATTCTCTATAGCCATAATAGGTTTTTCAACACCGTAAGCAAAAAGCTTAGGATCAGTAATCTGGAAAAATACTACTGTATCAATTCTCATTGTAACATTATCTTTTGTGATAACTGGCTGTGGAGCAAAATCTACAACCTGCTCTTTTAAAGATATTCTCTCTGCCACCTTATCAATTACAGGAAACTTAAAGTGTAATCCCACTGACCATGTTCCCTGATATGTTCCTAAACGCTCAACTACATAAGCATGTGCCTGCGGAACAATTCTTATTGAGCTTGCTACAACAATAATAGCTACAAATACGAGGAAAATAGCAAATACTGTTCCTCCTGAAATTTCTGATAACATCATAATGTTCATTTAATTATCCCCCTTTATTTTTTTAGATACTATAGCTTTTACGCCTTGAATGCCTTCTACAACAACCTCTGTGCCTTCTTCAATCACTTCATCTTCTTTTGCTCGGGCACTCCATTCAAGACCATTTAACATAATCTTGCCTTCCTGTTTCTTATTATCAATTGTCACGATAACATTAGCACAAGTACCAACAAGGCTGTCTACATTTGTTTTTTCGTTGTTTTTAAATAAATGTTTTTGTGCAAGTGGTCTTGTAAACACGAGCAAAATCAATGATACTACAGCAAAAACTAAAATCTGTATTATCCAGTTTGCTCCAAAATTAGCCGCTAAAGCCGCAATTAAAGCACCACCTGCAAACCATATTGTGGTAAGACCAAGGGTTGCAATTTCTATAATAACAAGAATTGCTGCAATAGAAAGCCATATGATAAGCCACATGTTTCATCCCTCCTTAACTTATAAATCAATATGCTCATATAATAACACAATAGAGTCTGTAATTCTATACATTAAAAACATTAAATTAAACTTTACACTTCAATATCGTTGTAATTTCGCACAAATATTATATTTGTGTGCTCACAAGGGAATCGAAGTACATTTTTGCACCTTCTATATCAAATTTATCAAGACAATACTTTATTTTATCCAATAAATCCTTCGCGCTATCTGAAACATCTGTCTTATTAAGCTCATCAATTAAATTTAATGCAAGCTCAGCCTCAAGCTCATCCAACAATTCTTTAAGTCTCACCATATTATCTTTCCATATTTCTTCATGAATATGATATTCTTGTTCTTTTTTATTCTCAACAGTTTCTGGCGAACAATTCATCAGACTACTCACAACATCAATAATGTCAGCATACATATCCAGCAATTTCTCTGTTTTATCTTTTATCAGTTCCACATTATTTTCATTACCTGCTTTTTCCAACACCGATGCCAAGTCGCACAACTGTTTAGCTCCTATATTTGCCGCACTGCTTTTTAATGCATGCACAGCAACAGTATAATTTCTATAATCCTCTTCATCGCAAAGCCTTTTTATTTCGTAACATTTATCCGGATAATTTTTAACTGCAACACATAAAATTTGCTTATAGCTCTCTATATCTCCACAGTATTTCAAACCGATATTCATATCAATGCCAACCTTCAATAACTCTAGCCGCATATTATGTTTTTTATCCTCACACAATATCCCTTCAACCCCTCTTATTAAAAAAAGCACCTCGGCATAAATTTTTTAACCTTAATTATCTGCCAGAAGTGCTTGTTGTAAATCTACGTATATTTTCTAATAGTTCATCTATATTTACCGGTTTACATAACACTTTGTCAGGCATATTGTTACAGCATTCCTTAAATATCTCTTCCTGCCTAAGAGAAGTTATCAATATAACCGGTATATTTTTGGTTGACTCTCTATGACGTAAAATATTTAAAATATTTTTACCGTCATACAAAGGCATCATATAATCTAACAAAATAATATCCACCTTATGATCAGACAAATATTCTATAGCTGTCTTTCCTGAGTTTACGCTCAACACCTTATAGTATTTTGAAAGTTTCATTTTGGCAAGTTTCAGGAATTCTACATCATCATCCACCATAAGCACGACTTTATGCGTTCTATAGGCATTAATTTTGTTAATTGCATCTTTTATTTTTGCTACAAGTTTTTCCCTTTCTACAGGCTTAACCAGATACCCATCGGCACCTTTTCCAATGCATTTTAAGACAGTTTCCTTATCATCCTTTCCTGTTAGGAAAATAACCGGTATCTCTTTTGTTCTTTCTATTTTTTTTATTAGATCATAAACCTGCATCCCATTAAGGTTAGGCATTTCAATATCCAGAAGAACAAGGTCAACCTTGTTCTTCATGGAATATTCAACAAACTTTTCTCCGCTTGAAAACAGCACAGTCTTGTAGCCTGTCTCATACATCAGATTATTTTGAATAACTTTTCTAGATATTTCATCATCATCTACTACCGCTATATTCACAATATCTTCAGTCATAATTCCCTCCTGTGCGTTTTCATTCCTATCACTAGTTTGTCTTGTAATAATTGATAAGACAACCCGCAAGGATTATATCTCTCTCATCATCTGTAAGTGCCCCAAGAGTAAGTGAAATCTCTTTCATTCCCTTATTTACAACGTATGCCTTAATCACATCATCTTTATTCTTAATAGCATCTACAATACCTGGAACAAATACATAATCATCTATATCAAATGCATAGTCCTCATCCATTACGAATGGAAGCATACCCCAGTTGATAAGGTTTGATCTATATCTCTTAGTAGCGTATTCTTTGGCAATGTTAGCCCAACCACCAAGAACCTTCTGGCATGATGCTGCCTGTTCTCTAGCAGAACCATCACCAGGCTTAACTGCAAATATTGTACTACCATATCCAGTGTTTTTGCCCTTAACCTCTGGAAATTTCTCTTTGATTGTATCCATAATCTTCTTCATATCATCAGATGTAGAGCACATACACTCACCAGACTCACGAACTCTCTCTACTGCCTGAATAGCCTTTGCACGGCCAACATACTCAGGATCCTTACGTGAAAGTGTAAATTCAGCAAGGCCAAGAGGATTTGAACGGAATGATGAAGTCTCTCCTGAAGGAATAAGCTCATCTGTAGTTGTTACAGGATCATTTATTACTGATGCCATCTTAAGTAACAGATTATCAGTAAGAGCAATCATCTCTGGCCAGTCCTTAATATTTGGACCAAACTTAATTTCTACATCCTTATCAGCTTTGCCTACACCATCATATACTCTGTTTTCGTAGATAGTCTTATCGAAGAAATATTTTGGTGAAGTATACTGTACATCAAGTTCTGTTGCAGATGTAAGGTATCCCTTATTAACAGCAGTTGCAGCGATTGAACGTGCGTCCATAAGAGCAACTGACGAAATCTGACCATTCTGAATCTTAGAACCTTCTCTGTTAGGGAAGTTTCTAGTTGAATGTCTAATACTAAATGCATTGTTAGCGGGAGTATCTCCAGCACCAAAGCAAGGACCACAGAATGCCGTCTTAACGATAGCACCTGTACCAATAAGGTCTGCAAGTCTTCCATTCTTAGCAAGTTCCATATATATAGGTGTACTTGCAGGATATACAGAAAGTGTAAACTCATCTGCACCTATGTATTTACCCTTTAAGATATCAGCAGCATCCACAATATTCTCATAACCACCGCCTGCACAGCCGGCAATAATTCCCTGCTCTACATAAAGCTTTCCATCACGAACCTTATCCTTGAGTGTAAAGTCAACCTTGCCATCAAGTGATACAAGAGCCTTCTTCTCTACATCCTCAAGAATATCCATAAGATTAGCATTTAACTCATCAATAGTATAAACATTTGATGGATGGAATGGCATAGCAATCATAGGCTTAATCTTTGATAAGTCCACATATACAACTCCGTCGTAATAAGCAACTGCTCCTGGATTCATCTCCTTGTATGCAGTTGGTCTATAGTGAATATCATACCACTCCTTAATCTTCTCATCAGTCTTCCAGATAGAAGAAAGACAAGTAGTCTCAGTAGTCATAACATCTATACCAATTCTAAAGTCTGCCGAAAGCTTATCAACACCAGGTCCGACAAACTCCATAACCTTATTCTTAACATATCCACAGTCAAATGTAGCACCGATAATAGCAAGGGCAACGTCCTGTGGACCAACTCCCTTAGCCACCTCTCCATCAAGGTAGATAGCTACCACACCCGGCTTAGCCACGTCATAAGTTCTCTTTAAGAGCTGCTTAGCAAGCTCTCCACCACCCTCACCGATAGCCATAGTACCGAGGGCACCGTAACGAGTATGTGAGTCAGAACCAAGAATCATAGCACCACACTCAGCAAGCATTTCTCTTGCATACTGGTGAATTACTGCCTGATGAGGTGGAACATAAACTCCACCATACTTCTTAGCACAAGAAAGACCAAACATGTGGTCATCCTCATTAATAGTACCACCTACTGCACAAAGTGAATTGTGGCAGTTTGTAAGTACATAAGGAACTGGGAACTCAGTAAGCCCTGAAGCTCTAGCAGTCTGAATAATACCTACAAATGTAATATCATGAGAAGTCATCTTGTCGAATTTAATCTTAAGCTGCTCCATGTTGCCCGAGGTATTGTGCTTCTCTAAGATACCATAAGCCATAGTATTTTTTGATGCCTCTTCTTTTGTTGTAGAGACACCTTTTTGAGCGAGTACTGCTGCCGCATCTGCATTATCAGCCACAAGCTCTTTTCCATTAAGGAGATACGCTCCTGTGTCGTAAAGTTTAATCATAATATATCCTCCATAATCCTAATGATTTAATATTCCATTATATATCTTCCGCCTTCGTCCATTCCCACGTATCCAGATAAAATAACCTTAACTGCATTTGCATGAGAGAGAATAGCGTTCTGTGCCGAAAGATAATTTACATCATCTGTTTCAGCATCATCTACATAATATATTCCATCAATATACTGACATTTTGATTCCTCAGCCAACTCTGTACCATCAAAGCTAATCAAGCTACATTCATCACCTGTAGTTCTTTCAAAGGCACTAGGGAACGCAATTATATAGCTTTCATCACTTAAATTTATCACATTTACATACCCAAGATATTTTGGTGTGTTGTTGATACAAGTATATACAAAGCATCCAACATAGTCATTTGTAACATACGCATCGTTGAAAAGGAATAATTCTGCAACACCGTTTTTATCTATATCATAGAGGAACATAGCATTTGGCTTAAGATTTGTATATTCATTTTGCAAAATATACTGCCCCTCTTCTGTCAAATTCAAATCTGCCTGTAATGCCGCCTCATAATTTTCTACAAAAGCAATATAGCTCTGTTGCCACTCTTCAAGCATAGCAGAGGTCGCATCAGACAAATCAAAATCTGTGCCATAATAGTCTTCTATTGTATCCATCAAAGCAACTGTATTAGCCTTATCGTCAGCCGCTACATATGTGTCCAGCAAATCACCATAGTAAATTTTGCCATTATCATACGCATCTGTATACAAAGTATTAAATAATTGCGTATAATTTGTATCTAACGTATCTACATATACGCTGTTACAAATTTTCATAACTTCAAAATATTTATTTTCATTATAAAGGGTATCTGCTACAGTATACAAATCCCTATAGCTCATAACATAATCCACATTAGTTTTTACTACCGAAACATACGCGTACGCTTCATAGTAAGATATTCCTGCAATTATATCTGCGTAACCCTTAATTGTCTCAGACGTAATCTCCTCGTTCAAGAAAGCAATATACTCTTCATTAAGGAGCTCAACCATGATATCTTCTCTTGTTGCATTATCCATTCGCAAGTTCAAGGCAGATATATCCATCTGTGCATCATAAACTGCTTCGCTGTCATAAAGCGAATTTGCCGAATATAATCTCTTAATAGCAAGCTTGTATTCGTTGTGATTAATTGATGGCATATACGAATTAGATATTATGCCAGACTCGTCAATGCTATTAATTGCATCAAAAACAGCCGCTACCATCTGATAGTCTATCTCACCAGCCAAATACTGATTACATATATGAGCACCGTAATCGTTAAGATATGATTGAACCTTATCTTTTTGATTTTGACTTAATGAATCGTAATTTTCTTTTGTTTCTATCCAGTTTCCATCATCAATGCTGTTAAACACTGTCTGAATTTTATAGTATGGATGAATAAAAAACATAATGCCGACAACTTCAATAACGACCAAAACCAAAGAAATGATTATAATTTTTCTCCATGTACTCTTCAACAGACTCACCTCCTATTATTCAACCACATCTGCTGCCGGTGCTTCACCTGCATCCGTAGCTGTCGCATCAGTTTCTGCCGAGTCAGTTTCCGAGCTTTCAGGCTCAACTGGTTCATATACCGTATAATCCGTACTTGTCGCCAAAGGTACATTAGTTATATAGCCTCTAGGTTCCGAAAGTTCTATATCTGTACCTGTTGCTATCTCTGGAAAATATATTGGCTTCATTGCCTCTCCCGACTTATCATAAGATGGTTTTATAACCATAAAATACACAAACACGCCTGACATAACCAGAGCCATTCCTGCAAGCACCATAGATAAAATACCTACTACCTTAATCGAGGTTGGGGCTTTTTCTTCGCCTGGCTTAATTTTTGCATCCTCTGCCGCCTGCTCTTCTGCTTCAATCTCATCAAGAATATCCATTTTATTTATCTCATTTTCTAATGGGATTTCACTCTCAGGCATCTGAGTTTCTGACACCTCTGTCAATATGTCCTCTTCAACCTCATCCATTACTTTATCCCCATTATACAATTCTGTTGCATTATCCTGTTCTGAATATTCATCATAATCATCAGTCTTATCAGAAAGACTACTCAACAAAATATCCATATCACTCATATGCCCTGTGCCACCACTCATAAAATCATCATCTACCAGCGGATTACCACAGATTCTACATACTTGGTCCTCATCTGAATAAATAAAACCACAACATTTTTTACTCATAAGTTACTCCTAATCTCTAATAATAAACGGACATACTCATCCACTTTAATTACAATCTAAAGAATTATATCATTTTCATCATATTTATTCAAGAAGTATTCATTTCTTATGTTATATGACAAAATATAATAAAATATGAAGTATTTCCCTATAAATACTTTACATTTTCGCCCATAATGATATAATTAGCTGTGTTTTTTGTAATTAAAGGAGAACAGGAGTGTATTTATGAAAAAGAACATTGAAATCAGATGGCACGGACGAGGTGGTCAGGGTGCCAAAACAGCCGCACTACTCTTAGCGGATGTAGCATTTAGTACAGGTATGCACGTGCAAGGTTTCCCAGAATATGGTCCAGAAAGAATGGGTGCTCCAATAACAGCTTACAACAGAATCGGAAATGAGCCTATAAGAGTTCATTCTAATATTTATAATCCTGATTACGTTGTTGTTGTTGATGAAACTCTGCTTCACTCAGTTGATGTAACCAAAGGGCTTAGCGAAGATGGTGCAATAATTATCAACACAACAAAACAAAAAGAAGAAATCATTCCACTCTTAAACGGATACAAAGGAAGAGTTTTCATAATAGATGCAAGAAAGGTTTCAATGGCTACTCTTGGCAAATATTTCCCTAACTCTCCAATGCTGGCAGCAATAGTCAAAGTATCAGAGGTTATGGAGCAAGAAGTTTTCCTTACACAGATGGAGGAATCCTATAAACATAAATTTGCTAAAAAACCAGAGGTTATTGAGGGTAACATGAATGCCCTTAAAATGGCTCTTTCGGAGGTGAGATAATGGCAAAAGCAACTGATATTACAAAAATAACTGAACAGAGTCCATACACTGACATCACTCCTGGTAATCAGGTTTACGGTGGTGGTGGTGCAAGAATGTTTAACACAGGCGAATGGAGAACCCAGACTCCTGTTATAGATTGGGATAAATGTACACATTGTCTTCTCTGCACACCAGTTTGTCCCGACAGTTCTATTCCTGTAAACAATGGAAAAAGAGAAGATTTTGACTACGATCACTGCAAAGGCTGCGGTATCTGCGAAAGAGTATGCAGCTTTGGAGCTATCACTATGAAGGAGGGTATTTAATATGTCTATTCGTGAAAGAATGTCTGGAAACGAGGCAGTTGCATATGCAATTAAACAGATAAATCCTGATGTTATGCCTGCATTTCCTATTACCCCTTCAACAGAGATACCTCAGATGGTATCTACATTTATTGCTAACGGAGAAATCGATACAGAATTTATTCCTGTAGAGTCAGAGCACAGCTCAATGAGTGCTACCATGGGTGCTTCGGCAGCAGGAGCAAGAGCACTTACCGCTACTTCTTCTTGCGGTCTTGCATATATGTGGGAGCTTCTCTATGTTGCAGCATCAGACAGACTTCCACTTGTATTAGCTCTTGTAAATCGAGCTCTTACAGGTCCTATAAATATCAACTGCGACCACTCGGATAGTATGGGTGCAAGAGATTCCGGATGGATACAGATATACGCAGAAAACAATCAGGAAGCATACGACAACTTTATTCAATCCTTTAGAATTTCCGAGCATCCTGATGTAATGTTGCCATTTATGGCATGCCAGGACGGCTTTATCACAAGTCATGCGGTTGAAAATATAGAACTTATTGAGGATGATAAGGTTAAAGCCTTTGTCGGAGATTATAATCCGGAAAACTATCTCCTCAATTCTCAGATGCCTATGGCAGTAGGTCCATATGCAACCTCTCCATTTTATATGGAAACTAAAATGAACCAGAGACTTGCAATGAAAAATGCAAAAAAAGTAATTTTAGAGGTAGCTAAGGAATTCGAAAAAATTTCTGGAAGAAAATATGGTTTCTTTGAAGAATATAAATTAGATGACGCAGACTACGCAATCGTAATTATTGGTTCTGCTGCTGGAACAACAAAAGACGCTGTAGACCATTTAAGAGAAAAAGGCATTAAGGCCGGACTCCTTAAACTTCGAGTATTCCGACCATTTCCTGGTGAAGAAATCGCCGAGGCTCTTAAAAACACTAAAGCTGTAGCTGTTCTTGATAGAGCAGAAAGTTTTTCAGCATGTGGTGGTCCTGTAGGCTCAGAGGTTAAGGCTGCATTATACGACGCAAAATCAACCACTACTGTTGTCAACTATTTCTACGGAATCGGCGGTCGTGATTACACAGTCGAATCTGCAACTTCAGTATATGAAGACCTTATTCAAATTGCAAATGGTTCTACTGAGCCAGAGCAATTCAAGTATGTTGGACTCAGAAAGTAACGGAGGATATCAAGATGGCATTTAATTTCAAAGAAGTAATGAACAAACCGGAACGTCTTGCTCCGGGACATAGAATGTGTGCAGGCTGTGGTGGTACTATCGTAGCTAGAACAGTACTCCGTGCTTTAAAGCCTGAAGACAAAGCAGTAATAGGTAATGCTACTGGTTGTATGGAAGTATCCACTTTTATGTATCCATACACCGCATGGGAAGACAGCTATATGCACAATGCATTTGAGAATGCAGGTGCAACACTTTCCGGCATCGAAACTGCTTACAATGCTTTAAAGAAAAAAGGCAAGGTAACTGACAACTATAAATTTATAACCTTTGGTGGTGATGGCGGTACCTACGATATCGGCTTTCAGTCACTCTCAGGTGCAATGGAAAGAAATCATGACTTGGTATATGTCTGCTACGACAATGGTGCTTATATGAACACAGGTATACAGCGTTCATCTGCGACTCCAATGTACGCAGATACAACAACCACTCCTGTAGGAAGTCAGTCAAACGGTAAAATGCAGAACCGCAAGGACCTCGCTTCAATCATAGCGAGCCACGATGTTCCATATGTAGCACAATCTACTTTACTTGGAACAATGAAAGATTTATACGAAAAAGCCGAAAAAGCTATCTATACTCCAGGTGCGGCCTTCCTTAATGTTATGGCACCTTGTCCAAGAGGCTGGAGATACGATACACCTGACATTATGAAGATTTGCAAACTCGCTGTAGAAACCTGCTACTGGCCACTATTCGAGGTTGTAGAAGGCAAATGGATTCTTAACTATGAGCCTAAGAAAAAACTCCCTATTGAAGATTTCCTTCGCCCACAGGGACGTTTCAAGCATCTCTTCAAACCAGAGAATGAGGCACTTTTAGCACAATATCAGGAAGAGGTAGACCGCAGATGGGAAGAGCTCCTCTTCAAATGTTCTAGATAATAGGCATTTAAACTGCCACCCTCAAAAACAGGCACCAATCATATGAATGTGGACCATAAGAAATATATACATAAGGGACTGTCTGGAGACGCCGGCACTTAATGAGGATAAAATAAAAAATGCTTCATTAACACACATTTATGTGTAGGTTAACGAAGCATTTTTCTATTTTTCCGAGTTTAGTACCGTTGCGTCGGAAGTCAAGTGAAAACGTGTCCCTAGTGTATATATTTCTTGCGGACCATATTCATATGATTGATGCCGTTATTTTTCAGAATGCTAATTTGTATTACTATTGATAATCTCCATAAATTCTTTGTCTGATACTGCTTTTGAGTAATACCAGCCCTGCATATAGTGGCATCCTATCTCTTCTAGTCTGTCACACATTTCTTCTGTTTCTACGCCCTCTGCTACTATGAGCAGTTTTAAGGCATTAAGCATACCTATTGTATACTCTAGTGTTATACCAGCTTTTTCATTCTTGAAAGCATCCCATACAATACTCTTATCAATCTTAATTATTTTGAATGGCATATGGTTGATATAGTCAATATTAGAATGACCTGAACCGTAGTCATCAAGTGAAAAGGCTATTCCATAATCAACAAGTCGCCCTATGTTATCATTCAAAACCGTCATTGTTCCTAATGTCGCAGTTTCTGTAATCTCAAAATTAATCTGGCTTGGTTTTATTTCATATTTTTCTATTATCTGGATAACCTTTTCTGCAAAATCCAGCTGGGTGAGCTGAACCGGACTTATATTAATTTCTATGTACTCTATATCAGTTTCCGATATTTTGTTTCCTCGAATAAACCTGCACACCTTGTCCAATATCATATATCCGAGTTCCATAATCAAACCGTTCTTCTCTGCTATTGGTATGAATATTTCTGGTGATATCCAACCAAGCTCATCATCCTTAAGGCGTACCAACGCTTCTGCTGAATTATATTTTCTTTTTTCTACAGAGAATATAGGCTGATAGTGAACCATGAGTTCATCTCTATCCATAGCAAGCTTAACAGCTTTTTCTACAGCTTTATCATTTATAAGATTGTCAATATCAAGGTCTGACGCTTTTACTACTCCACCTTTTTGAGTTTTCTTTGCAATAGTCATGGAATAATCTATTATCTCTATTAAACTCTCATATGAAGCTGCATCCTTAGGGCAGGATATGCTACAAACCGATGCAGACATCATTATTGCCGCTGAAGACTCGCTGTACCATGGATGCAAAAATCTCTCATGCACGTCCTCTGTAATTTTATCTACATCCTTTGTCTTTTTTCTAATGAATAAGCAAAACTGATCTGAACCAAATCTAAATACTGCCTCAACATTTTCTATGCCACTTAAATATGCACCAACCTGTTGCAACAACCCGTCACCAGTATTAACACCATAGGTTTTATTTATAAATTTGAAATCGTCCATGGCAACAGCTATTATGTTGAATTTTTTACCAGTAGAGAATTCGTATTTTAGGTAGTTACCCATAAAGCTTCTGTTATATAAAAGAGTTGTCGCATCCGTAATAGTTCCTACGTTATTGAGATAGTGATATAACATAAGACAAGCACAGGCTATAACAAAGCACACTATAGGCACACCCATAATATGCTGCACAGCTACAGCGATGCCACATACTACAATCATTAGTGTTATCATTAATGCCTGCCTAAAATCAATTCTTTCAGGACTTCTAAACATAATAATTATACTTACAACAACCAACACCATACATATACAGAACAGTACTACCGCTGCCTTACCACGTTCTATTCCGTTCTCTGTACTGACAAAAAGCCAGTTAAGCATAGGATTCAAGCAGACAACAACTGCAATAAGCATCGTTGAGAAAAAGCAGCTAATACTAAGAATTTTGTTTATCCTGGCATTATTGTTTACCAGCACACAAATATAAAAAGCAAATAGCACAGGCAAAAGGTTTAATGCAAACTGCTGTATTGTCATAAATACTGTATATACAATCCCTTTATAATTTCCTGTTTCTCTAACAAGATCTATAGCCAATATTTCAAACGTGCCAGAGACAAAAACGTCCATGACTAATCCAAAAAATATCTTCCTGCTCAATAACGGTATTTTTTTGTCGCTAATAAACCATATGATTATAAGACCCAGTATAGCTATCGCCATATAATCAAAGGCAAGATTACTAACGTACATATAGTTACTACCTTTCTTAATGTAAAAAACTCTTATTTAAACCACACATTTAAATCTACAGAACCATCTACTCCACTAAGTGTACCCTGGTCTGTATACTGCCAGCCCACATATTTGTATGGGAAATCCGGCTGATTAGAATAATGTGCAAGCCACAATCTATAATCACCTAATCTCGACATATCTAAACTCTGTACATACCAGTTTCTGTTAGAATATATCATAGGTATATACCCTGCAGCTTTAACAGTTTCACAAAAACCAATTATACTGTCTGTTCTAGATGCTATATCTAAGCCATTAGTTCTTGCATCGGCTGCGTCAAGGAACTCTGTATCAATAGCTACCGGACAAGTTATGTTGTAATCCTTTATTGCGTCAATCACAAAATTTGCCTCTTCTACGCCCTCGTCATAGTTAAGAGCCTGACTAAAGAAATAAACCCCAACCTGAAGCCCTGCTTCTAAAGCCCCTTGTACATGAGTTTCAAACATATCATCCAACACAATTTTACCAGAACCATAGCCTCTATATCCAACTCTTATCATAACTATATCTACACCTGCTGCCTTAACCTGAGCCCAATCTATGTTTGGTTGGAAAGCAGATATATCAATAGCTATACTTGTAAGCCTTGAACCCTCTGCATCATGATAATACATTTTGTCACTACCATCATCTACATAAAAATTCTCGACTTCATAATCATGTCTTTCAACTTCACTAACAATCTTATAGTATTCGCAATCCGGAGGTGTTCCAATAAGAATATAACTGGCATATATGAAATTCCAATAATTCTCTTCTATTAATGGTTTTTGTTCACTCTCACCTAAAGTCCATGTTCTGTCTCCCACTTCTGCTATAACAGGTTTATTGGACTCTCGCTTTATATTAACACCAATAATAACACCAATGGCAATTAACAAAGCACATGAGGCGATAACAAAAATTCCTTTTATTATAGTATTCTTCATAAGACCTCTTATCCATTGTATTATATATAATTATCCATTTATTAATAATAACACAATTAAACTATCTAAACAAGGTAAATACTTATTAAATTATGCATTTACCTTCTCAGTTTTTACCACCTTTATTCCTATAAACAATAATAGCAATCCACTTAAAATCATTACAATAAAATCCTTTGCATAAAGTTGTTCTGCCAAGAATATTGGAAACACCTTTGCCACAGTCTTCGGATAAAACATCACAATACATGAGAGCCCATTATTCATAAAATGCATAAGCATTCCCGGAACTATACTTTTTGATTTATGTGCAAGATATGCAAATACATACCCCAGCAATGCAGTTGTAAGAAATTTAACAACACTCATATGAAACACACCAAACACTATAGCAACAATTAAAATTGCATTTTTCGCTTTTAATTTATTTTCAAGCGAAGACAAAAGAAAACCTCTAAACATCAATTCTTCACAAACAGCAGGAGCCACAGCCACAACTAAAAGCATCTTAAACAGATTGTCCGTCATAAGATAATCCATGGAATCAGCAACTCCTTTGGCACTAGTCTCAAATATCATACCAGCAACCGTAGACAATACCATTCCCAAAATAATCGCTCCCGCAGTCATTATAATACCGCCAATTACATACTTTATTTTACATGTTCTTAATTTGAAGGTTTCTTTTATATCTTTTTTTGTATATAAAGCTAGTACAAGAGGCACAGCAAAAAATATTAGCTGACTTCCCATCACACCATAATATCCAAGCTTAATCTGTAACATTCCACCAACATATATCATTCCTACTGCTGTAACTGCAATAACAAGCCACGCATCTCCCACAGTTGGAACTCCACCTTTTTTCATATTGCTTCTTTTTTCCAGTATCTGCACCGAGGAGCTACTGTCACCAAATAATATAGACTCAGAATTATAAATTTTCCCGAGAAGCATAACTGCCAATATGCCGTATGCTACATTACTTATCAATACAATTGCGATTATTCCTATATCAAATTTAAACACTAATATATCTCTTATCAGAAGACATATATTTGCAACCGGAACCAATGCCATATTGCTGGTAAGCTCTATATTAGGTACAAAGCCTACAAACGAAGCAAACATAACCACCAGCATAAGTGGAGTTATATAATTATTTGCCTCTTTATATGTTTTTGCAAATGCGCATACACACATAGTTATCGCACTTATAAATACCGCAAAAGCAAAAATACAAAGTACACATACAAAAAGTGCCGGTGCAAATCTCATCATATCAACCTCCATCGGAGCTGCACCCATGTTCTCCAACATCTTTACCATATATACACTTATACCACCCATCGATATGACATTTAATATAGCAGACACAACACCAATAGTTGCGACTGTAAGAAATTTGCTCATTATAAGTTCTTGATTGCTGACCGGCAACGTAAGAACTGTCTCAAGAGTACCTCTTTCTCTTTCTCCGGCAGTTGTATCTATTGCAGGATACATTGTGCCCATCAAAAGACTGACCACAAGCATAAACGAAATAAGATTTCCCATCATATTTCCTGCTGTTTCCTCACCACTAGACATATCGTTAAACTCTATATCTATCGGTTCCAGTACAGACTCCGCATCAAGTCCTGCTTCTTCAATAATTTTTACAGTTGTATTATTTGAATACTCCAGAAGAACATCTTCTATCATGCCAGCAGCATAGCTTGAATTGGTTACCGCAGACAAATAATATACCTTAAAGCATTCTTTTTGTTCTTTACTTTCTCTGGTAATATATGCATCTATTCCCTGCTCACGCAATGCATGTTCATAATCATCTACCTCTACCACCTTAAAATAGTATCCCTCTTGCGCATTATCAACAAATATATCTTGGTACTGCATACCATCTGTAGCGTCTACAGCAATAATGTATGTACTTTCTGAAAGCTCTGTTGAAACTGTCGCCATAACCTGCATAGTTAACACAATCAAAAGCGGATATACGACAAGCGGCACCACCAGCATCATCAAAACAGTTTTCTTATCTCTTAAAACATCAAGAATTTCTTTTTTGTATAAGCATTTCACTATTTTTCTATTCATTTTCCATACCCTCCTTTTCTACGAGAGTACCGAAGATTTCTCTTAAGCTTCTACTATCCGTCTCTTTCTTTAACTCTTCAAGAGAGCCTTCTTTTATTATCTTTCCTTTATATATCATAATGATACGGTCACATATATATTCTGCCTCCTCCATGTAATGAGTAGAATATAGCACAGCCTTACCTTTTTCTCTTTCCTTCTTCATAAATTCTACAATAGCATTGCTACTTATTATATCCAACCCAAGTGTAGGTTCATCAAATATATAAATCTGTGGATCGTGAATAAGACATCTGGAAATTGCTGCACGCTGTGTCTGGCCTGTAGAAAGCTTTTCTATCCTATTATCAATAAATGCATCAAGTTTAAGCAGATTGGCAATCTCTTCAATTCTTTCTTCTGTTTTCTTTTTGGGAATCCCATATATATCTCCCATTATTTCAAGAAGTTCTCTGGTGCTTAATCTTCCATAAAGCTTTGTATTGCCTGAAAGATATCCTATTTTCCTTTTTATTTCTTTGACATCATCAATTACTAATCCACCTTCCTGAAACATAACGTTTCCTGATGTTGGTTCCATCAAATTTCCAAGCATTCTTAACAGAGTCGTTTTTCCTGCTCCGTTCGGTCCTAAAACACCCACAATTTCTCCCGCCTTAACAGAGATTGATATATCATCTACTGCATTAAATGTTATTTTTTTATTTTTCTTTTCATTTTTTTCAAAGGTTTTTATAAGATTCTTCGCAACTAACATTTTATTCCCCCTATTTTTTCAACAAATCAATAAAGGCTGTCGATACGACAGCCTTTATTTTATATTGCAACATCATATGCTTCACTACCTAATTTAACTCGTATCAGCTTATGGTTATATGATATCTTATTATAATTAACAGCAACTTTGGTAAATAGCTTTAATTTAATGGTTTTAGGTAAGTATTTGGAAAGGGGTTCCTCTGCCAATATTTTATAATCCGCTCTCCACTCAGATATTACTTTTGTCGCATCATTTATAGACATTTTTCGTTTTTTGAGAGTTCTCGTTGTCTCTCTAAACATATTCATATATGCCGTTGCACCAGTAGTTGATGTCGTAAAGACAAATTCTGCACCTGGGAATTTATGCCATATCTTTTCAAGCATATTTTTCACCTCATGTGGTCTGCAAAAGGATAACTCATCATGACAAACAAATATTATCCCTTTGTTTCTATCACAGGAAATCTCATCAATCCAAGTCAAATCCATAAGAGTTCTTCCTATAGTTTTTTCTCTTGGTCTCTCACCATACATAGCTCTCCTTACCGACATGGTATTGTGAGAATCTATGCTATACCACTGTATACGTCCATTGTCCATTCTTTCAAACATATTATCAAGCCTGCAACCAATATTAACTATTGTGGCATTAGGATATTCCATAATATATCGTTCTACCGATTTATCGCAAGCTGCAAGAGAGGTTGCCATAACCAAATTGCGATATTCACTATATTTTGTACGAATTTTTGAAAAATCAAAATTATGACCATATACAAATTTTGATGCCCAGTCATCTCTTATCAATTCCGGATATTTTTTTGACCATGTAGACAAAAGCTTAAGAGGATATACATCTGTCACCGAAGCATCAAACGTCATATTAATAACATCCACAAGATAATCAAATGCTTTCTTACTCTCTTTACTCTTAGAATGAATCATAAAATTATGACATTCTTCTTCAAATTCAAAAAATCTCGCATTAAGACCCTGTAATTTTGCTTTTTGATAAAAGGCTCTTGCATAACAGTTGAACATATCATTAAGACTAGAAACAACCACTACATCGCCACATATATCTGTATAATCTTCATAAAAAGGACTTGTATATTCTGTTTTTACAGCATAGTCTTTTACCCAAAAAGAATTAATAAAATCCTTAGCACCTTCACTATAAAAATATCTGTTTTCTTTATAGACAGAATCTACAACCTGCGTTTCCAGCTCCTTATCAAAAAATTCTGTATCAAGTGCAGGTGAAAGCAATATCAGTTGGTCTGGTTTTTTGAGACCTTCCTTCCACGCAACAATAGAAAGAGACAATGCCAATCCAGCACCTGATGAATCGCCAAGTAAAATAACCTTTTCAACATCACATCCCCTAGTGAGATTTGCATATGCTTTTTGCAGCATTTCAAAAACTTCACGGCAACAATTTTCCGGTGCTAGCGGATACATAGGAACAAACAACCCCGAACCAGTTTTTATACTGAGCTTAGTTATAAAATCCCACTGCTCATCAGATATATTTTTACACATGCAACTACCATATATATATACTATATATGTCCCCGAGAAACCTTCTTTGGGAATCATTCGATAGCATCTTCTTCCTCCCTCCAAAAGCTCATCCACCTCAAATTGCTTATATATATATGACGGTAGCTTATGAAAATATTTTTTTCTATCCTTAAGCACTTTCTTTTTCAAAGCGGATTTATCCATTTTAAGTTTTTTTACAGACACTTTTTTACCCATCTAAATCTCCATTATTTCTCATATCCATTTGGATTCATACTCTGCCATCTCCACGAATCAACACACATACGCTCTATATCATATTGTGCTTCCCAGCCAAGCTCTTTTTTTGCTTTTGTAGAATCTGCATAACATACAGCTATATCACCTGGGCGTCTATCCTTAATCTCATACGGAATACTTTTACCAGAAGCTTTTTGGTAGGCATCGACTACCTGTAACACGCTATATCCTTTTCCTGTTCCAAGATTATATATCGAAAGACCTGTTTCATTTATAATGTTCTTTAACGCCATAACATGCCCTTTTGCCAAATCAACTACATGGATATAATCTCTTACACCAGTTCCGTCAATGGTAGAATAATCATTTCCGAAAACCCCCAGCTTTTCTAATTTACCTACTGCAACCTTAGAAATATATGGCACAAGATTATTAGGTATTCCGTTAGGTTCTTCTCCAATAAGCCCGCTTTCATGTGCACCAATAGGATTAAAATATCTAAGTAATACTATATTCCATGTTTTATCTGCATTATATATGTCAGTAAATATCTGTTCAAGCATACTTTTTGTATGCCCATACGGATTAGTTATCTGACCCTTAGGACATTCTTCTGTTATTGGCATTTCTGACGGTTCACCATATACTGTAGCAGATGAGCTAAATATAATATTTTTAACTCCATGCTTTTTCATACTATGACAAAGATTGAGAGTACCCGTAATATTATTATTGTAATACTCCCATGGTTTTGCAACTGATTCTCCAACGGCTTTTAATCCTGCAAAATGCATAACGGCATCTATATTTTCCTTTAAAAAAACAGAATCCACTCCATCTATATCCAACAAGTCAACCGGATAAAACAAAATACTTTTACCAGTAATTTTTTCCACTCTTTTTATAGCTTCTTTACAGGAATTAACAAGGTTATCTAAAACCACCACATCATAACCAGCATCTAAAAGCTCAACACAAGTATGACTTCCTATAAAACCTGCACCACCTGTAACTAAAATTTTCATAATTTTTCTCCTATATCATAATTTTACAGATAAATTTATTATATCAAAACAAAGTATATTAATCTAGTATTTTAAGCAAAAAGCCACATTTATAAAGAAGTTGATGATTGACAATATATATATATTAATGATATGATTCTTGGTGCAATTCGCAGTTGTGGCGGAATTGGCATACGCGCATGATTCAGGTTCATGTCCACTTACGTGGGTGTGGGTTCAAGTCCCATCAACTGCACTAAATATTTATACAAAAATCCCGAAGCTCTGAATTTAAACAGTTCTTCGGGATTTTTGCTATTTTCAAACTATTATTTGTTTTTATTGTGCATCTGTCGCTGTTGCAGGAGTTCCGTTCTCAACAAGGAAGGTGCTCACCTTGTCAGCAAGCGCATAATATACTACATCCTCCGCGCTGTAGGTTTCATCAAACTCGCCTTCACCTGTAAGACCTGTGTTAGATATCATCTCTAATCTATATGCATCTACCTCAGCATCAGTAACTCTTATATTTTCTGCCTTTGCAATGGCACAAACCACTATTTTTTCTCTCATATAATCTTCTACAACACCTGAGATATAAGTTCTAAAATCTTCTTCAGATGCCATACCATATTTTGCAATTACATAAGTTTCAAGGTCATAACCATACTCTGCTGCATCTTCACTGACATCAGACATTGTATCATCGATTAACTCTTTCATTTCCTTTTCCGGATATTCATTTATTGTAGTCCCTGATACAACCACAGACATAATAGCTATTTTATTATAATATGCATCATACTCTAACGCATCGGCTGTAAGCTGATCAATTATAGACTGCTCATATTCTGTCACCGAAGTGTAATCTGTATATGTTGCAACAAACTGGTCATTATATTCTGGAACAGTTTTTACAATCAAAGAATTAATAGTAATCGAGAACACAGCATCTCTGCCAGCTAGTTCTACACTGCCGTAATCATCTGGGAAAGTCACATTAATATCAAATGTTTCACCAACATCATGACCAATAATCTGCTCTTCAAAGCCATCAATCATAGAACCCGAACCAATTGTAAGTTCATATCCTGCTCCCTGAGTAGAACCACCCTCAAACTCAACACCATCTATACTTCCAACAAAATCAATATTAACTACATCACCATTTTTAACTGTTCCTGTTGTAGCCTCTTCTGAAACTGTATAAGTTGCAAGCAATTCATCCACCTGTGCCTGAACCATTTCAGATGTAACCTCTGTCTGTGTCTTATCAAACGCTACACCCTTATACTCACCAAGAGTACAATACCCTGCGTATTTATCTATATACTTATCCTGGTTTACTTCATCGCTTCCACAACCTGAAAGCATCGAAAGACCCATTGTCAGAATTAAAGCACAACCGATTTTTTTAATACTTTTTTTCATCATATTTATCCTTTCTTATATAAATGTAATTCCTAACTTTATTTTTATATCATATTTTGAAAAAAAAATAAAGAATGTTTTAGACTTTTCACACAAATAACATATAGGAATTATTTTTATTTTTTTACTTTACCACTATATATAGTTATATAGAAAACCTTTATAATTCAAGCTTTTACACATTTTATCAAGATTTATCGCAAATATAATCACAATATCTTGGGAAATTTTTATTTTTTTACACAATATTTAGTGGACAAATAATATACTAAGTGCTATAATGACAAAGCACAATAATTCAAATGATAAAATCCCATATTTAGGGATTTTAATTTTATAGGAGAGGTGTTATGAAAGTTATCAAAAGAGATGGTCATACCGTCACCTATGACCGTACAAAAATTATAACAGCCATTCAGAAGGCTAACGCAGAGGTTGAGCCTTGCGAAAAAATTTCTGATGAAAAAATTGAAGAAATAGTACAGGGGATTGAAGTAAAAAACCGCTCAAGAATGTTAGTTGAGGACATCCAGGATATTATCGAACAAAAACTCATGGATGATAGAAAATTTGTGCTTGCTAAAACCTATATCATTTATCGTTATACAAGAGAACTTGTCCGTAAAGCAAACACAACTGACGATTCCATCTTAAGCCTTATCCAGAACAGAAACAAGGATGTAATGGAAGAAAACTCTAACAAAAATGCCACTGTTGCATCTACACAAAGAGACTTAATTGCCGGTGAGGTTTCCAAAGACCTCACAAGAAGAGTTCTTCTCCCAGAAAAAATCTCAAAGGCACACGATGAGGGTGTACTCCATTTCCATGATGCAGACTACTTCCTTCAGCCTATATTTAACTGCTGTCTTATCAACATAGGTGACATGCTTGATAATGGAACAGTTATGAACGGAAAACTCATCGAAAGTCCAAAGAGTTTTCAGGTCGCTTGTACTGTAATGACTCAGATTATTTCATCGGTAGCCAGCAGTCAGTACGGTGGACAGTCAGTAGACGTAAGACATTTAGGTAAATATCTCCGCAAGAGCTATGTTAAATATAAAACTAAGCTGGTTGAAGACTACGGCGAAACAATCGACGAAGAAATCTTAGATAAAATGGCTAAGGATCGTCTCAACGACGAGCTTCGTTCAGGAGTCCAGACTATCCAATACCAGATTAACACTCTTATGACTACAAACGGACAGTCACCTTTCGTTACACTCTTCCTTAATCTGGATCCTAAGGACGAGTACATCGAAGAAAACGCTATTATTATAGAAGAAATTCTTCGTCAGAGATTGGAAGGCATCAAAAACGAAAAAGGCATCTACGTTACACCTGCTTTCCCTAAGCTTATATATGTTCTCGACGAACACAACTGCTTAAAGGGTGGCAAATACGATTATATAACTAAGCTTGCTGTTAAATGCTCTGCTAAACGCCTCTATCCTGATTATATATCAGCAAAAAAGATGCGCGAAAACTATGAGGGCAATGTATTTTCTTGTATGGGTTGTCGTTCTTTCCTCTCAACATGGAAGGATGAAGAGGGCAACTACAAATGGGAAGGTCGTTTCAACCAAGGTGTTGTAAGTCTTAACCTTCCTCAGATTGGTATTATTGCAAAAGGCGATGAGGATAAGTTCTGGAAACTGTTAGACGAAAGACTTCAGCTTTGTTATGATGCTCTTATCTGCCGTCATCATGCCCTTCACGGAATTACCTCTGACGTAAGTCCTGTACATTGGCAGTACGGAGCAATAGCAAGACTCAAAAAAGGTGAAAAAATTGATAAGCTTCTCCACGATGGATATTCAACTATTTCACTTGGATACATCGGTTTATATGAAGTAACCAAACTCATGAAGGGTGTAAGCCACACCGAACCAGATGGCGAAGAGTTTGCTCTTAAGGTTATGAAAAAGCTTCGCTCATCATGTGATAAATGGAAAGCAGAAACAGGCCTTGGATTTGGTTTATACGGCACACCTGCTGAGTCTCTCTGTTATAGATTTGCCCGCATTGACCAAGAGCGCTTTGGCACTATCCCTGATATCACAGATAAAGGTTATTACACAAACTCATATCATGTAGACGTCAGAGAAAAAATTGATGCGTTTAGCAAATTCAGATTTGAAAGTCAATTCCAGAATATTTCTTCAGGTGGTGCAATCTCATATGTAGAAATCCCTAATATGAGACATAACCTTGATGCATTAGAAGAAGTTGTAAGATTTATTTATGACAACATTCAATATGCTGAATTCAACACAAAGTCTGACTACTGTCATGTTTGTGATTATGATGGAGAAATTATTATCAATGACAACAACGAGTGGGAATGTCCACAGTGTGGCAATAAGGAGCATTCTAAGATGAATGTTACAAGACGTACTTGTGGCTATCTCGGCGAAAACTTCTGGAATGTTGGTAAAACAAAAGAAATTAAATCAAGAGTATTACATCTGTAATATTTGGAGAGGATATAAATTATGAACTACGCTGATATTAAGCGCATCGACGTAGCTAACGGTCCCGGAATAAGGGTATCCCTCTTTGTTTCAGGATGCACACACCATTGCAAAGGTTGCTTTAATCCTGAAACTTGGGACTTTAACTTCGGCGAGCTTTTTACTGAAAAGCAAATTGATGAAATAATTTCATATCTCGAACCAGACCATATAAAAGGTTTGTCTCTTCTCGGAGGCGAACCTTTTGAATATAGTAACCAACAAGGTCTTTTACCTCTTTTGAGAAAATTTAAAGAGGTATATCCAAACAAAGATGTGTGGTGTTATACCGGTTATCTATTTGACGAAAACATTGTAAAGGAAATGATGATTAAATGGCCTGAAACTCGAGAAATAATCAAATATATTGATATTATTGTAGACGGAAAGTTCGAGCAGGAGCTAAAAGATTTAAACCTTGTATTTAGAGGTTCATCAAACCAGAGAATTATAGATGTACAAAAATCCCTTGAAGCTGACGAGATTGTTCTCTGGGAAGGGAAAGGAAGTTTAAAATGATTACAAATGTACCAGTTAATATAAAAAAATTAAAGGATAATGCAACTATTCCTACCTACGGTTCAGCATACGCTGCCGGAGCAGATTTATACGCTTGCTTAGATAACAACTTAACCATTGAGCCAGGCGACACATATCTCGTACCTACAGGACTTGCTATGGAGCTTCCAGAAGGCTACGCAGGCCTTATCTACGCAAGAAGTGGACTTGCATCAAAGAAAGGACTTGCGCCTGCCAATAAAGTAGGCGTTGTAGACTCTGATTATCGTGGTGAAGTTATGGTAGCACTCCACAACCACTCTAAAGTAGCAGCAACCATAGAACCAAACGAAAGAATTGCACAGTTAGTCATAACACCTTATATAGCAGCCTCTTTCGCAGTAGTAGATGAACTCGACTCTACAGAGCGTGGAACAGGAGGTTTCGGTTCAACCGGAACACACTAAACTTATAAATACGCTAATAAAAAATCACAGCATTAGCTGTGATTTTTTTATGGGAAAGTATATTACTGTAGACTAATGGTATCATATAGTTCCATGTTTACTGAATCAGGATACTTGAAATCCGGGTCGATTTCCTCCTGCCATTTTGATAAGGTGTCTGATAGTTTCATGTCTATAGCGTCTCTAGTCATAGTTTCTTTTCTTGCTGCTGTCGCCTCCGGATCTGTCAGATGTATCATCTGAAACACATGATAGCCATATTCGCTTTCTATTACCGTGCTGTAGTCTCCATTTTCCATAGAATACAACAAATCATGAATTTCTTTGCCATAGGTATCCAGTATTTCTTCCGTTGTAAAAGTTTTTGTTTCTGCCTCTTCAAGTTTGTAATATGCAGCAAGATTTTCTATATTCTCTGCATCTTTATTTTCATCTATTGATGCTGTCGCAAGAGTTGAACATGCCTGCAATGCATTGGCATACTGAGTATCCTTTTCTTCATCCGTAAATTCTACTACATTACCTAATTCATTTATCGAGTAACAAGGGAAATACATATCATAAAAGGTTGTCATACGTGCTTCCTCATCAGAAATCTCAACCGGGTCATCCTCAAGTATCCTCTCCTGCACCAAGCTTGCAACAGCATTTTCGTACATTACGCTATATACTATATCTTGAGTCAGCTCCATGTTAACAATATCCTCATCTGTCAGCATAGAATAAAAAGTTTCCGAATCTATTTTTAGCTGTTCTAGCTGTTCATCTGATAAATTGGCATTATACTCCTCTGCGTGAGCACAAAGAGTTTTGACCTTTATTATTTCAGTCACAACCTCCTGCTTAGTAAGTTTAACTATAGACTCACCCGACTCTGCATCCTCTGGCAAGGTCATCTCCCAAACGTCCTCGCCATACTGTTTTTCATATCTGTCTTTTATTGTATTTATATAGATATAGGTTTCACCTAACGTTACATTGTTTTCACCATACACAAAAACTGTTGTGCTGTCCTGCTGTACTGTCTGTTTATTTTCTTTTTTACCACAACCCGACAAAGCCAGCATAATAAAGCATAAATACAATGCAATTAATCTGTATGTGGTCCTTGTATTACGAAGCATAGTTGACCTCCTTATTTTTCTGTAAGAAAGCTTATATCCTCTATTGCTTTTTCTACTACAGATATAAGCTCCTCCTGTATATTTTTTGATGCTTTAAGATGAAAGCCGACAAATTTACCTGTTACAAACTTCATTTTGCCATTATAACGTTTAAGCAGTGTATCCATACGCTCTGGTTTTACCGGGGTATTAGGCCACATTATAAACCTTATTTCATCCTGAATATATTTTACCTCTGTGACATATGCCTTATGAGCTATAGCCTTAAGATATGCAATATCCAAAAGTCTGAGGAAGGATTTTGGTGGTTCTCCAAACCTATCCTTTACCTCTTCAATAATAGCATCATTTTGCTCTCTTGTCTCGCATTTGGATATTCTTTTATACAAATCAAGCTTTATAAACTCATTTTTTACATATTTATCCGGAATATAGGCATCTATAGGTAATTCTATCGATGTCGCAAAGTCTGGTTCTGTCTCTATACCAGATAACCGTTTTATCGCATCATTGAGCATTTTACAATACAAATCATAACCGACCGCTTCAATATTTCCTGACTGCTCCTGCCCCAACAGATTACCTGCACCTCTTATTTCCAAATCCTTCATGGATATTTTATAGCCCGAGCCAAGCTCTGTAAACTCTCTAATTGCCTTTAAACGTTTTTCAGCAACCTCTTTAATCATTTTATCTCTCTTATACATTAAAAAGGCATATGAGCTTCTACTGGAGCGTCCTACACGTCCTCTTAGCTGATATAATTGCGACAATCCAAAATTATCTGCATCATGAATTATGATTGTATTAACATTAGGTATATCCAGACCAGTTTCAATAATAGTAGTAGATACTAGCACATCTATTTCCTTATTAATGAAATCTCGCATTATATTTTCAAGCTCACGTTCGTTCATTTTACCATGCGCAAATTCTATTCTTGCATTCGGCAAAACTGCCCGAAGCTGTGCAGTTATATCCTCTATCGTGTTAACTCTATTATACACATAATATACCTGCCCATCTCTATTAAGTTCTCTGTTTACAGCCTCTTTCACAAATTCTATGTCATATTCCATAATGTATGTCTGAATAGGCATTCGGTCAACTGGTGGTTCTTCCAAAAGACTTATATCTCTTAAACCCACTAAGCTCATATGAAGAGTTCGCGGAATAGGTGTAGCTGTAAGTGTGAGCACATCTACGTTATTTTTCATCTGCTTTATCTGCTCCTTGTGCTTGACACCAAAGCGTTGCTCTTCATCAATAATAAGAAGCCCAAGATTTTTAAATTCTACATCCTTTGAAAGCAAACGATGCGTGCCTATAACAATGTCAACCATTCCAGTTTTTAAATCTGAAAGTGTCTGCTTAACTTCCTTCGGGGTACAAAATCTCGATAGCAATCTCACATTAACAGGAAAATCTTTCATTCTCTCACTAAATGTATCGTAATGTTGTTGTGCCAATATTGTTGTCGGAACAAGATATGCCACCTGCTTGTTGTCTTGTACAGCCTTAAATGCTGCTCTTATTGCCACCTCTGTTTTTCCAAATCCAACATCACCACAGATTAGTCTGTCCATGATACCGTAGCTTTCCATATCTCGTTTTGTATCATCAATAGCCTTTTGTTGGTCTAGGGTTTCCTCATACGGAAACAACTCCTCAAACTCCCTCTGCCATTGACTATCCTCCGAGTACGCAAAGCCTTTTATTGTCTTTCTTATTGCGTATAAATCAACCAATTCTTTTGCAATATCGTCTACATGTCCTTTAACACGCTGTCTAACCTTTTCCCACTCAGTTCCACCTAAACGATTCAATTTAGGCTTAGCACCCTCTTTGCTGGCAAGCTTGCCAATCATATCGAGCTGCTCTACTGGGATAAAAAGTTTACTGCCTTTCGCATATTCTATACTTATATAATCTCTGAGTCTTCCCTCAGTTTCAACTTTTTCAATACCTCTGTATATTCCGACACCATGTCTTTCATGAACCACATAATCGCCTACCACAATATCAGAAAAGCTACTTATTTTATCGCCTTGATATTTTGGAAGTTTCTTTCTCTTTTTGAGTTCCTTAGAAGTAAATATGTCGCCCTCGCTTATGACAACAAGCTTGCAGTCAGGTACCTCAAAGCCAGTTTCCATTCGACCAACGCAGACAACAATTTCACCTGCTTTTATATCTTTTTTATCCTCTGAAAAATGCGCCGGTATGTCATTAGTCTTTAAATCATTTACAATTCTTTTTCCTCTTGTTCCAGACGGTGAAAGAATAACTATCTTATATTCTTTTTTCTTCCACTTAAGAATATCAGACATAAGAGTTTCAAAGCTGTTATTGTAACTTATTAGCCCCTTAGAGGATAAAGCAATTTCTTTCTTCTCTCCCCACGCAGGCTGCTTTGTGTACAACTCAGACATCAAAACAAGTCTTCTCAAAGCCAGCTTACCAACTATCATTTTACCATCATACAATACATCTGCCTGCCCAGGAAGCACATATCCACCTTCTAATCTGCCTTCCATCGAGCTTGCAAATTCCATTGAATATACAGTAGCCTGTCTGGCGACCTTCTCAGGACTGTCAATATATATCAAAGCGTCCTTAGGAAAATATTCCAAAAAAGAAACTGTCTCATCATAAAAATATTCCACCATACTGTCGAGACCCATAGTAGAATTAAATTCCTTAAGTTCTTCTTTTACATTTTCAATTATTTTATTAAGGCGGGCATACTGCTCCGTCCTAAATTCTTTTTTTAAGCTTGCTGCCTGTAGCTTATGTTCTTTTTCTATGCGTTCAAGTCCTTTTTCAATTCTTTCCTCTGTAAGTACCATCTCACATGATGGATAGATTCTCACACTATTTACAGTTTCTATCGAGCGCTGACTTTCCACATCAAAAATCCTAATGGAATCTATATCATCTCCCCAAAGTTCAACACGATAAGGGCACTCTTCTGTAAGTGGGTATATATCAATAATACCACCCCTTACAGAAAACTGCCCTGAAGTTTCAACCATTGTAGTTTTTTCGTATCCAAGAGTTGAAAGTTTTCTTGAAAATTCATTAAGTTGAAGAGTTTGACCACATTCTATTTCTATTACATTATCTGTAATATGCGAAAGCTTTGGAATCTTATCCATAAGTCCTTCTATTGTAGTTACAACTATGGTCTGCTCATTTTCAGCAATGCGTTTAAATATCTCAAGTCTGTTTTTTACGGTTACATTGCTGTGAATGTCTGCATAATAAAACAATGCATCCTTTGCCGGATAATAATAAACATTACGATTGTAAAATCTATAATCATCCACTATTTCTCTAGCTCTCTTCTCGTCGTAGGTCACGATGAGTTTCAAGACATTATCCTGCTCGAGTGCCTCCATCATAAGAGGTGCTACACGTCTGTCCAAGCCCCATACATGAGCTGGCATATCACCTTTTTTAACGCTTTCCTCAAGCAAATTAAATCTTGGATACTCCTTAAATGCTGCAATTAACGCCTGCATATCAGGAACCTCCATAACATATTAATTAAATTTATTCATGGCAGCCTCAATTCCTTCTGAGAAAATTGTTGTCACAGCCTGCCTAGCTCTATCGGCTGCATCCCTTATAAGAGGCTGTTCATCCTTATTAAATCTTCCTAACACATAATCTGCAAGATCCATATGCTTAGGTTTCTCTCCCACACCAACTTTTATTCTGGCAAATTCTTGTGTTCCCAAATGACTTATAATATTTTTTATGCCGTTATGTCCACCGGCACTTCCTTTGGCTCTTATTCTAAGTTTACCAACATCAAGACTAATATCGTCATAAATAACCACCAAATCGTCTATATCACATTTATAGTAATCTATAAGTTCTCTGACGCTTTCTCCACTTAGATTCATGTAAGTCATAGGCATAGCAAGTATGACCTTCTCACCTTCTATTACACCTTTGCCGATAAGTGCCTTATGTTTTTTGGTATCTACCTTAATATTATAGTTATCACTAATATTATATATAACAGAAAACCCCACATTATGTCTTGTGCCCTCGTATTCTTTTGTAGGGTTTCCAAGTCCAACAATAATTTTCATAATATTACTGTCCTCTGCTCATCATAATCTCTTCTGCTTCCTTAAGCTGCTCTGGTGTATTAACACCTCTTATCTCATCTACAGCCGAGCCAGTGAGTGGCATCGCAGAAACCTTAAGTCCAATTTTCTTAATCAATGCAATAGTGTCAGTAAGGTAATATTCACCTGCTGCATTATCGTTACTGAGTAATTCAAGACTTGCCGAAAGAGCTTCTGAATTAAACACATACATACCCGAATTAACTTCATTAACTAAAAGCTCTTCCTCTGTAGCATCTTTATGCTCAACTATTTTAACAAAGTTACCATCAGCATCACGAACAATTCTACCATAGCCTGTAGCATCTTCAAGAACGGCTGAAAGCACTGTTGCACCATTAGCCTCCTTCTTGTGAAGCTCAACTAATGCCTTCAAGGTATCCGCAGTTATAAGCGGAGTGTCACCACATACAACTATGGTATCACCCTCTGTGCCTATGAAATCCTTAGCACATTTAACAGCATGACCAGTTCCCAACTGTTCCTCCTGCTCCACAAATTCAACTATATCATATATCGCATTTTTTACTTCTTTTGCTTTGTAACCAACTATTACACATACATCCAATGCATCCGCATCCTTAACAGCCTTTATCACATGATGAACCATAGACTGACCGAGACATTCATGTAAAACCTTAGGAAGGTCTGAATTCATTCTTGTACCTTTACCTGCCGCCAAAATAACAGCCTTTAATTTGCTCATAATTGACCTCAACTTTCTCTAATACAAATGTCACCTATAAAATAGCATTATCTTTTGGATTATAACACATCCTTCCAAAGTATTCCACATAAAAATAAAGCGAGGGCTGCATTTTGGCAGCCCTCTGAGAGAAAGGAGTCGATTTTATCCTAATATGCTTATTTATTTTCTGTGGAATTTTTACATTGTCCTGCCATAGCACATGACGAACATCCACATCCGCAACCTCCAGACTTTTTAGGGTCCTTTTTATCTTTAACCATAGAATATATAGCTAAAGCCACGAGTGCTATAATAATTATAATCAGAATAACATCAATCACTTAAAATAATCCTCCAATTACATTGACTAAAAGTGCAACGATATATGCTGTTAACATCTGAATACCTACTGCAGCTCCAGTTGCTTTCCAAGTTTTAAGTTCTCTCTTAAGAGCACCTACTGCTGCAAAGCAAGGCATACAAAGAAGGTTGAATACCATGTATGCATAAGCTGCCTGCTTAGTCTTAATGTCGTCCTTCATTGTAGGCATAGCATTTTCATCAGCACCCTCGAAAAGAATGCCCTCCGCATATATATCAAACGCTGTCTCTGGATCATATTCTCCACCTTCGAAGCCTAATTCCTCAAGCTCATCAGCTTCCATTGCTCCAAAGAACTCATCCAAATATTCCTGTGTAACATCCTCCTCATATAACTGAGCGAATGTAACTACTACGTTTTCTTTAGCAATCCAACCAGTTACAACACCTACTGTTGGTCTCCACTCACCAAATCCAAGTGGTTTAAATATAGGAGCGATAGCCTTACCTGCAGAAGCAAGGAAACTGTCGTTCATCTCACACATAATTGTGCCATCCTCATTAGCCTCTTTGTTTTTACCGTTGAACGAATCAACATTGAAGCTTGAAAGGAACCAAATAAGTATAGTTGATAAAAGAATAACTGTACCAGCTTTCTTACCAAAGCCTTTAACCTTTTCCCAACCGTGG
Source organism: Wujia sp. (assembly GCA_045531735.1). Lineage (GTDB taxonomy): Bacteria > Bacillota > Clostridia > Lachnospirales > Lachnospiraceae > Coprococcus_C. Next base: position 85,109 of record JAZSEO010000008.1, read on the forward strand.
AAAAGTACACTCTTAGCTGTTGGTACTCTGTACTGTGGAAGCTCCATAATAAAGTTTGAAGCCTCTGATTTGTAAACAAGCTTATTAAGAAGCAAGCTTACAATAATTGCCACAACAATTGATACTAAATAAATCGAATAGTTAAGTATAGTCTGATTGTCATCTGCAAACATAGTTGAGAAGAACATCGCGAAAATAGGAAGCTTAGCACCACAAGGCATAAACGCAGTGATTATTGCTGTAATCTTTCTATCCTTTTCCTTCTCAAGTGTTCTGGTTGCCATAATAGCAGGAACACCACATCCAATACCCATAAGAAGTGGAATGAATGAACGTCCAGAAAGACCAAACTTTCTGAAAAGTCTGTCAAGAATAAATGCAACTCTTGCCATATATCCACTGTCTTCTAAGAAAGACATAAGTAAGTATAACACAAGTACAAGTGGCATGAAACCTAAAACTGCACCGATACCAGCAAGTATACCATCAACTACGAGAGCATATACCCAAGGTGATGCACCATCGATAAGTCCCGCAATAAGCTCTACGACCCATTCCCATGCACCTTCAACAACACCTGCAAGCCACATACCAGGGCTGTTGATTCCAAGCCACAAGAAGTTCTCACTAAATGTACAAGCATACATTGCATACATTATAACAAGGAATATAGGAATTCCTAAAAATCTGTTAGTAAGCACCTTATCTATCTTATCTGATTTAGTTTCTTTTGCACTTGCTACAGCCTTACCTTTCTTAACTGTCGCAGATACTATACTATCAATAGCCTTATATCTTAAATCTGCTACTGTTATTTCTGCTTCTTCTTTTTCTTCATCAGTTTTAGCTTCCGCTTCTACCTTTTTAATTTCCTCAAATATAGCAAGGTTCTTAGGTGTAGCTTTAGATGCTGCTACAGATTCAATAGTCTTAACTACCTCGTCTAATCCCTTACCACTTCTTGCGACCATAGGTACAATCTTAACGCCAAGTTCTTCTGAAAGTTTATCAACATCAATTTTAGTTCCTGCTGCCTCTACCTCATCCATCATGTTAAGAGCAATTACCATAGGCACCTGAGTTTCCATAATCTGAAGAGTGAGATACAAATTTCTCTCAATTGATGTACCATCAACAATGTTAAGCACTACATCAATATTCTCTCCATTCTTGCCTGTGATTGTCTCACCTGCAACAATTTCTTCAGCCGAATATGGTGAAAGAGAATATGTACCAGGAAGGTCTAAAATTTTAATTTCTTTGTTTTTCTTACAAGTTCCTTCCTTCTTATCTACTGTTACTCCAGGCCAGTTACCAACATGCTGTTTCGAACCGGTCAAATCATTAAATAAAGTTGTTTTTCCGCAGTTTGGATTACCTGCTAATGCTACCTTTATCACTGTTATCCTCCTTAATTATTTAGTTAGCGCAAACTAACTGTCATTTCAAATAATATGCAGACCTTATATTATGTCTGCGTCCTGTGTTATTACTTAGTTACAAACTATTTTAATGTAATAGCTTCAGCTTCTTCTTTACGAAGACTCAAGTTATAGCCTCTAAGCATAACCTCTACCGGATCTCCTAAAGGAGCAACCTTTATAACATCGATTTTCACTCCCGGTGTAACGCCCATCTCAAGAACACGTCTTCTGATGTTACCTGCGCCCTTAACTGAGTCAACTACTCCGGACTGTCCTGGTTTTAACTCTTTTAATGTCATAGCCTTAAATCCTTTCTTCATATTCCCCTTTGTAAATACATTCACTTCTTCATATGTATATGAGTTAATCACATACAATTATTCTAGATGCTAAATTTCTGTCAAGTGCAAGTCTGACACCCTTAACCAATAAGATTAAACCACTTGGATTTTGTCCTAACACTTCAACTCTCTCGCCCGGAACAAAGCCCATCTCTCTGAGTCTGGTTACAACATCTTCCTTGCCAATAAATCTTTGAATTGTTTTTGTTTCGCCCTGAAGAGCCATTGATAATGCCATAAACTCACCGACCTTTCTCGCATCTGCGCAACAGTTAGCAATCACTAACCTTGTTTTTCAACTATATGTTAGTGCAAACTAACCTATTTGTCAAGACTATTTTTTCATAATTTAACTAACCGTAAATTTGCATATAAAAAACAAATATGTTAGTATATAAATATGCAGTCCCCAAAAGAATGTATTCACTATATTATATATTTTAGGAAGTGATTATTTATGCAGATCAGAGAATCAGCAGAGGATTATTTAGAGGCAATCCTCCATTTAAGTAAAACACATGAACACGTGCGTTCTATCGACGTCGTTCATCATCTCGGTTTCTCAAAGCCAAGTGTTAGTGTATATCTAAAAAACTTAAGATTAAATGGCTATATAAATGTTGACACAAACGGACATATAACCCTTACTGATGACGGTATGGATATAGCCAGTAAAATATACGAGAGACATCAAGTGCTGACAGATATACTTGTAACTTTAGGTGTTACAAAAGAAGTTGCCCTAGAAGATGCATGTAGATTGGAACATGCACTTAGTGACGAAAGCTTTGATGCTTTAAAAAAATATTATACTAAAAATATGTCATAAAAAAATGGATGTAGCTGTTATACTACATCCATTTTTTATTTCGAATTTTGTTCAGTAACGTGTTACTAATCAATTACAGGCACATTAGAGTCAGCATTATCTACTGAAACATTTCCCACAGTGACATTCTGTACATTTTCTAAGCCGGTAACGTTAATATTCTTATTAACCTTAGCATCATATGTATTAGCCTTCATAATTTCAGTAATATCTAATCCCGTAGCTTCTTTGACAGATTCAATAGTCTTAGCTAAAATTTGCGGAACATAGGAGCCCATTGAACCAACACCGCTTTCACCATTACCACCATCAATAATTGTAACTTTATCAATAGCAGTGAGTGGCTCAGCAATAGCTTTTGCCATTTCCGGCAACATCTGAACAATCATCTCCATCATGGCAGCCTCACCATACTGCTTCATGGCTTCTGCTTTCTTCATAATACCTTCTGCTTCTGCGAGAGCTTTTGCCTGAATAGCCTCCGCTTCCGCTTTACCAACTGCAGCAATACCTTCCGCTTCCTGCTGGCGAGCAAATTTTTCTGCTTCTGCCTGTGCCTTCTTAGCCTCTGCCTGTCGTTCAGCCTCAAACTTCTTAGCCTCAGCTTCTTTCTGTCTCTCAAACAGTTCTGCTTCTGCCGCCTGCTGTCTGGCAAACTTCTCTGCTTCTGCTTTCTTTTTAATTTCTGCTTCAAGAGCTTTCTCCTGAATTTCTACTTCTCTGGCCTTTAACTCAATCTCTTTTTCCTGACGTGCAAGATTGGCTTCGGCAGTTGAAATTTCGATAGATTTTCTCTGTTCCTCTTCCTGAATCTTATATGCTGCATCAGCCTCTGCCTTCTTAATATCAGCCGCTTTCTTTAATTCGGCCTGCTGAATTGCCAATTCATTATTCTTCTTAGCAATCTCTGTGTCAGATGCAACCTTTGCATCATTTGCAAGCTTAGCTGCTTCAGCCTGTGCAATCGCAACATCTCTATCAGCCTGTGCTTTTGCAATAGAAGCATCCTTCTGAATCTTAGCCATATTGTCCTGACCTAATGCAGTAATAAGGTCTCTTTCATCATTTACATGCTGCACATTGCATGAAATAATTTCTATACCAAGACGTCTCATATCCTCCTGCGCCTTAGTCTGTACTTCATCACCGAATTTCTTTCTGTCATTACATAAATCCTTAAGTGTAATAGTACCTATAATCTCACGCATGTTACCCTGAAGCGAATCAACCAGCGAAGCACTAATTGCATCTTCCTTCATATTAAGGAAGTTCTTCATTGCAAGTTTAATACCATCGCCCTCACTCATAACTCGGACTTTTGCAACTGCATCAATATTTACACCAATAAAATCAGCCGTAGGTACATAGTCACCAGTCTTAATATCAATGCTAATCTGTTTAACCAACAGTTCATCCTTTCTCTCAAAGAATGGAATCTTAAGACCAGCTTTACCAATCAAAATCTTAGGTTCTCTTCTTAAACCAGAAATAATATAAGCCTTATCTGGTGGTGCTTTCACATAACTAGTGAAAATAATAACAATTGTAATAATAGCAACTATAATAAGTGCTATGATAGGTCCTGAAATACCGTCTCCCATTTTTTAATTCTCCTTTATTATATAGTTTTATACAACAAATAAATTATAACACAATACTACAATTACCACCAACTGTTTTCTACTCATCAAAAGTATTAAATGATATACTGTACATATCATAATGTTCATTTCTGTACTCAAAGCATTCTTCAATATTTGAACATTCTTCTGATATACCATGTTCAAAATATACGATATGTCCTCCGTAATTATCTATACTTCTTAACTGCTCCTCGATTAAATCAACTACCTCTTGTGTTTTTTCTTCATCGGATGGTTCCATGTCAACAAAAACCTGAAGGTCTGTCTTTATATCTCTGCCCATATCAACAATTTCATCTACTGTTGTATCAGCATCTATCTCTTCACCATAATATCCACTCATTTTAGTAAACACATAAAAGTCCTCCAAACCTGCATCGCTAAGAAGTTCCTCCATCATAGCTTGAAAATCAGGTCGTAAAACATATCCCCAAAGATTATCCTCAGCCTCATAACCTTCATCTGTAGCAATAACCTTAACCGTAAAATAATTCTCAGTATCATCAACGTTAAACTCTAATGTTGTGAAATCATCAAATTTATCACTTGGACTAAATGCAAAGAAATTATATTCATAGCCCGGATATTTTTTTTGCAGATATTCCTTTGCAAATCTAAATTGTATAAGTGCCTCTACCTGATAATCATAAAGTTCTCCTGCATTAATTCTGTCCTCATTAACATATGTACTACAAAGAATTTGTTTCTCCTCATCAGTCATAACAACTGCTCCGTCGTCTTCATACTCGATAACAATACCACTATCCACCGTTATCTCTGTATCATATTCGTTTTCATTATCACAGCCCACAAGAATAGACATTAGCAATATTAAAATCAAACTTAACAAACCAATTTTTTTCATAAATATCTCCTTCTTTAAATCATTACAGCCTTTATTTATAAAGTATAATATATAAATGTGAAAAAAAGATGTCGTATTACTACGACACCCTTATGTTAATCAACCTTTTGAAAATTAAGTTCTGCACCGTCCGCCTCAAGAGATATTGTCCTGCTACCAGAATCATATGTTCCCTTCATTGTATCTGAACAATCAGATATAGTAACTTTTTTCCCACTGAATTTTATTTTTCCTACATCTTCCATTCTGATAAATGTATAATCAATTTTAATATCACATTCGTCGCCATCAACAGTTATACTTGCAAATATATCCACTCCAGATATAGCCTCCAGCTCCGCTACAGAATATGTAGTTCCATATCTAGAAACTGAAACCAACTCGTATGTACCATTGCGTTCTTTTATTTTTCTATTGTAGCTTAAAACCGCACCAATAACCAAAACAGCTATAATTGCTATTATGACATATTTTACTATATCTGAACCATCGTTTTTCTTTGAGTTCATATCATTAGAATTATAGCTACTAGTCTGATATGTAGTATCCATATTGACATTTCCAAATAATGCATCATTGACACTATTTGTTTCACTATCACTATATGTACTTTCTACTTTTTTTGGTGCTTCATCCTTCTTTAATTCCATTTCTTTAGTCCCCCCCAATTAATATTTTATCTCTTCATTTCTCCTATCCCGTTATTTCTTAAATGAATATACCATCTGGACAAATTCGCCTCCCTTTGTCATTTCCTGACATAGAATGATTACATTTTGTCCTACTTTATATATATCATATTCCGATTCCAAAGTACATTTAATTTTTATTTCTTCTCCGTTTTCCAATTTAACATACACATAATAATTATAATCTGTGAGATTATTATTTTTGCCAATACCATTTTCATCCAAGGAATTGTTTTTTATTTTATCTGTTTCCTTATCAATTACTATTCCTGCAACCTCATAAGGCTCACCATATTCGTAATCTTTTGTGCGAAGCTCAGTCAAAACAATACCTATAACTATAACAATTAAAAATATACCTACACCGATTAATAATCCCTTTGGACTCTTGTTCATATCTTTATCCTCCAGTATAATGCTTTATTCTACTATTCATAGTATAACTCATATCAAATTAATGATAAACACAAAATCTTACTATAATATTTATATTTATTGTAGAAAAAATAAACTATATTTATGAACCTTCTCTTATACATTCCTTCAAGCTTAATCTATCTCATTCCCCACACATCAATATACCAAACTCCAATGTTTCCGTTCTTAAATATACTCAGTCTTCCCACACGACCATTGCCATCCTGAAACGGATATATCTTTTCAAATCATTCCTTCTTCAATCAATTCATCATCCAAATCAGTTCTTACATCAACACCCTGCTTGTTTCTCAATTATTCTAATGAATCGACAACACTAACCTTTACATCCTCATCCAAACATATCATTTTATCCATATTTTTCTTCCAATAAAAAAGCATTCGTTTTCACATCTTCTAAAACCTAACGATGTGAAAACGAATGCTTTTCGCATTACACTACCCGGTAGCAGTTTAAGGAAATTTTTGCGGTACTGTATCGCTCAATAACCGAAGCCCGGTATTACTCCGGAAAATCCGTACTATAATCCCCTGTTGGTACCCCTATACTTACCATTGCATCATACAACCAATCAGAACCACTTGGAATGCTCATCAAATTATTTATATAATTTCCATCCTCATCAAAAATGAATTCAGCCCATCCAAGATTATCCATAGGACCACCCACAAAAATAATATGTGTCATACCACTTGGTGCCAAGTAGTCATATCTAAAATATGTGGTTTTGCTACATTTATCAGTTATATCTACTCTGATATCCTCTAATACAAAATAGACCTTTTCGTCAGATATCTCCATGTACTTATCCTCTGCAAAAGCGGAACTATCGAATGATACTGATATACTGTCATCTTTTTCTTCAACAATGATATTATCCCCTTTGGCAGAAGTAAACATTTTCTGTATATTCTCTGCTGCCTTAACAATCCCTGCTCTTGTAGTCGGTATTACCATCATCATAAGCATAAGTGTAACAACCGCCGCCACTGCAATTATTGGTTTTTTATAAAAAAATTTTCCTCCTTTATATCTGGCAGATAATATGTTATCCAACAACTCTTCCTCATTTGATACTTCAAGCTTATCAAATGCTGATTTATATACCTCTTTCATAATTACTCCTCCTTCAACTGTTCCCTAAGCAATTCCCTTGAACGATGAAGTCTCATGGAAACTGCCGATGTGGATATTTTTAAAAACTTTGAAATTTCTTTAAATGAGTATCCCTCATAATAGTGAAGATGTACCACACCACGATATTTTAAAGGTAAATTCATTACTGCTAGAAATAACTCCGATTCCTCCTCGGTCATATACGTCAGCTGGCTTTCAGAAATACTATCAAAATCCTTTCTATTCCGTCTCCAATGAGATTTTAATAAATCCTTACAACAATTTACCGTAACCTGAATAAGCCATGCCTTTTCTTTTTCCTTGTCCAGTCTGGGATTTTTCTCATATAACTTCAAAAATACACTCTGAACTATGTCCTCCGCATCCTGTGGTGAACAAGTGTAGCTTAATGCAAGTCTATATATTTGATTGCAGTACTTATTATATAATGAAACTAACAGTTCCTCTTTCACCTATAATCACCTCCTTTGTGGTATTATCTTTTTGAGTACTCATATATTAAACGATTGAACTGAATAATTTAGCACATAAAACAAAAAAGTATTCTTTTTGACTATCTGTTGTTCCACTCTTTAACAACAAATGAATATGTTTGGCAATATCTTCTGACAGTTCTTTATCCGCCACCGATAAAATATAATCGAAACATCTAAAATGATTCACGGTTTCAATAATATCATCAACCTTCTCATAACCTTCTGTAACTCCAATTGTTTGGGTTTCATATATACTTCTTGTTTGGTCTTCTGTTAATCTACTGCCCTCCATATGATTAGAATTGTATGCTAATCTAACTTGAGTTTGATGATACAAGCCACCTTTCAGTTTCATATCCTGTTCTTCTCTTAGTCAAAAAAGTATTGAATTTTCATCTATCTCTTTTTCATAGGACAAAATAGCACCTGGCTGACAATCAAAATAATCACACAAAAAAGATACCCACACCATGTCCTATAACACGATGTAAGTATCCCTTTTCTTAATAGCTACAACATCTTCATATATGTAAATTGTTATTGCTTTTTAAATCTAAAATATGCATCAAGGCTTTCGATGGTAATAGTTAAAGCCTCACCACCATCTGATAATTTAGCAACCATTGGCCTTGCGGAACCCTCTGGGTAGGTGATGTTGTAACAATCCTCAGCCACCTCAACTACGCCATAGTAGGTATTTTTTCCATTAATAGAAAATGTTATAGTGTCATCGGAAAATGATACACTAGGCTCCCTTGACTCAAAGCCAGGAATATGTGAAATTACTTCTCCTTCAGTTTCCACCTCTACAAATTGCCAATCATGCTGAAGGTCAGCTAAATCTAAAGTTTCATTTTTACAACCTACTAAAAACACCATCATCATAAGTGATGCTAAACATAATAATTTCTTAAGTTTCATTTTAACAATTCCTTTCTAATTCATATGTTTATACTCCGATATAATATTTTACTCTGTTTTTTCTACGCTGATACCCTCTTCATCCATTTTATCTACGCAGTCATCACATAACCACATATCTTCTGACATACCAAGCGCTGATACCTCATACTCCTTACATCTCTTCTCTTCTAAACAGCCCTCACACTCCATCTTCTTACCACAACCAGACAATGATAATAACATCATTACTGATAACGATACGACTAAAAGTTTCTTTCCAAATTTTTTCATATGTTTCTCCTCCCAAAATAATATTATATTTTACAAGCTATAATATACTTCATATCAAATTAATGGTAAATACAAAAACTTGCTATTATACACTTTTTTATTGTAGTAAAATTAAACTATAGTTATTTTATACTTATTCAAAAAATTCCAAAAAACGTTAGATATACAATCTGACTTACGTCTTATTGTACGAATGTATTTTTTACATTATATTTTGTTAATAAATCTCTCAAAAAAGAAAGGAAAATCAGCAACAGTATCTATTACTTAGACAACAAGGACTGGGGCTGGTATAAACCAGACTCAATCCTTGTTGTCTTAATCTATCTTTCCTGCTCATATTCCTACTCGTCAGAAACTCTCATATCGCTATATTCGACGTAATCTTTTATCATTTCATAATACTCTTTTTGCTGTTCCTCGAAATATGACCTTAACAGTTTAAAGTTGCCTTCTACCTGTGCAGCATGTAAAGCATGATAATATTTTACTTTTGTATCATCTTTAATTATTATTGGTATGATGTTGCTATCAATACATTGTTTAAATATTATCATTCTGCCCGTTCTACCATTCCCATCCTGGAATGGGTGTATCTTTTCATAATCAGAATGAAACTTAACAATAGCATCCATATTTTTCGGAGAGTTATTATATTCTTCCAATAATAAAGACATAGCCTCTGGTACTTCCTTTGGCAAATATGTTGTTATATCAGAAACACCATTTACTCTATTCTTATAATCTCCTATAGGTCTACCATTAAGAATATCCTCAAATACTCCAACCTTCAGATTGTAATGATACTCTTTTATAAGCTTCTCTGATAACTGATCATCTATAGTTTTTAACATATGATTAAACATTCTGAAGTGACCGTTCATCTCTTCAATGTCTTTTGCCTTATACACCTCATCTTCAGATGCATATAATGTTCCTGTATCAAACAATGTCGCTGTCTGCTCGCTGTTAAGAGTGCTTCCTTCTATTTTATTTGAGTTATACGCCATTACCTTCTGTGTTTTTGCATATAAACCTTTTCTATCCTGTACTTTAAACTCATTTAATAATATTTCTTTTAACCTTTTTACAAAGGCTTTCTCGTCTTCTCTGTTCAATATCGACACCTCCAATCATATGCATCTTGATATATTAAATGTAGTATATCAAAAAATGTACATTTTGCAAATTGGTATTTTATCGTTCCATTGTTCAACTGAAATTGCCTTAATCAAAGAATTTTAAAAAACACCCCTATTTTTATTGTTTCTTTCAGTTTAATTGAACGATACACCATTTTGGGTGGTGCATTCAACAAATTGCCGGCATAAAGAAGGAAAAACTTGGCAATGATTATGGCAAAGGAGGTTTCGGATTTCTACACCAAACCGAGGATACGGGGTAGAAAATACATAAATTGTGCGTGACAAACAAAGGAAGCAGATATATAATACAAATATATTATTCCCCAAAAAATCCAAAAAACATAATTTGGGGAATAGGAAGGAAGCGGATTATGGCTATAGAGAGAAAAAAGTATATTGACTTTTTGCTAAAGCAGAAAGATAAAGATATTGTCAAAATTATTACGGGTATACGTCGCTGCGGAAAATCTACGCTGTTATTTGAGTTGTTTTATGAAGAAATCAAGAAACTTGGTGTGCCTGAGGATCATATTATAAAGATAGCACTTGATAATATTCGAAATGATGAGCTTTTAGATGCTAAAAATCTTTACAGAGCGATTGAAAACGAGATTAAAGATGAAGACTGCTACTATATCTTTTTAGATGAAATTCAGTTGGTAAAAAATTTTGAAGATGTGGTAAATGGGATAAAACGAGATTTTAATTGTGATGTTTATATCACAGGCTCTAATTCAGAGTTTCTGTCGTCTGATATTAATACAAAATTCAGAGGCAGAGGTGTGGAGTTGCATATCCAGCCGTTTAGCTTTAAGGAGTTACATGATTATTATCAGACAGACAAATACCAGTTGTTTAATCAGTATATGTTATATGGTGGAATGCCATACTTGTTGCAGGAAGAAGATGCTATTCTAAAGAATAAATATCTCAAAACGGTTGCAGAGTCTGTTCAGATTAATGATATCATTGAACGCCACGGAATCCGAAATATAGAAGTATTTCAGGCATTGGTAGAACTTTTGTGTTCTTCTATCGGTTCATATGTTTCAAGCAGAAAAATAGCAGACACATTAAGGAGTAATGGACATGCAAGTGTTGACCATAAGACAATCGGAAAATATTTGGAATATTTGTGCGATGCGTTTTTGTTTTACAAGGTACAGAGATACGATATAAAGGGGAAAGCATATTTAAAAACTTTGCATAAGTATTATGTGTGCGATATTGGCATTCGCAATGCAATGTTGAATTTTAGACAGTTGGAACCGACACACACAATAGAGAATATTGTTTATCTTGAATTATTACGTAGAGGTTATATTGTTGATATTGGAAATAACAGTGATAAAGAAATCGATTTTATGGTAAAAGATATGAACAATACCTACTATATTCAGGTATCATACTCGGTAATAGACCCAGCCACAAGAGAACGGGAAGTACGCTCATTTAGGCATCTGGATGATGGATATAAAAAGATAGTAATTACTATGGATAATGATCCTTTTACTAATTTGGAAAATGGGTACAAAAAGTTAAATATGCTGGATTTCCTTTTAGATGAGAGTTCTTTAGAGAAAGCGTAACGAGGTAGATATGTATACGTATGATGTTGAAAACAATATCACTATGTTGAACGATACACCATTTTTGGCGGGTCGTTCAACATATATGCCTACCACTTAATCTTATAATTCTTATATATCATCCATATCTAAAACTTCAAAAACACCACCTGATACTTTCTCTATAATCCTCCATACATATGATAACCTACCATCATAAGTTCAGTATATTTATTACCTTCTGCTACTTATATTCACTGAACGTCTTGGCATCAAAGGATTTTACTCTAGCCAAGCACCCATCTCTGAACGCTGTATATTCTTCTTGTGTAATTTCTGTTGCTACAGTGACATCATATATTCCTTCAGCACTATAAAAATATGAGATATTATCATAATCATTATCCTTTGGATAAGTAAAATATATACCATGAGTGGTAAGTTCTGTTGCTCCCTGCTCTAATGTAAATGATTCACATATTGAATACGCAGCTCCACCAGAACCTTCATTGTAAATTGTATAATCATCTAATATATAATATCTGTTTCTAGCCCATCCAGTTACTACACCTACTGCTTCACTATCACTTATGGTATATAAATCAAGCACTCTGTCTTTCCATACTCCTTCTTGACTTGAATTATCAAATATAATCAATTCTAATATACCATCATTGTTAATATCTTCGATTTGATACGAAATCATATTTAGTCTATCATCTGCTGTATCTCCATATATTGCAACTTCCCAAATTCCAGTTGTAAAATACTCATGACTTGCCATTTCATCATCTGGACTCAACAATAACTCTGCATACAAACTATCAAGTACAACTCTATATGCTTCCGGAATTTCATTTTCATTTGTCGTAGAAATTTCTACTGTTATCTCTGTTGTAACATCTTCCGTAGTCTGCTCTGTAATTTCTGTTGCCTCGGTTGTACTTTCACTTAATTCAGTTGTTTCCTTTTCCGTAATAATATCAACATCTTCCTCTGTGCTAATTTCCGATACCACAGATTCCTTTGCATCTGCGTTCTCTTCTTTTCTATCGTTACATCCAACCAAGCTGATAATTAACACCAGTCCGGTTAAAACTACTTTGAATTTTCTTTTCATGTTATACCATCCTTCCATAAATAATATATAACATCATACAACATCTATATGTCCTATAAAAATGACAGGTTCTTATATTAAATCATCTGCCAAATTAAACGCATTAAGCTGACTATCATGATGTATACCAAATGTAGGATGAAATCCTACCGCAACAAGACTTCTAGCAATGGAACTTCTTACCACCGCATATCCATAATTAAGTCTACTGTTTACAGGATCCTCTACTCTTCTATTTAATCCTTCATGATAATTCTCAAAATATTCTTTTGCCGCTAACGCCTCCATAGCATCAACATTTTCTGCATTATCTAAGCCCATTATAGATAAAGCTCTGGCCTGATTACTTATTTTTTTGATATAATTTGTATCCACAAATCCCTATATTTTTCATCTAACGTCATAAGCGAGACCTTATGCTGACTCAAAATCGATAAATCCATAGTTGATAATCTTATATTTGCCCCATGAACCATTATCTGACATATATCCTCTATAGGAATTACAGCAATCCCTCATTACTCAATCACCCCAAACAGCACGTCTATACCTTTCTCAATACTTTCCTTATTTAACCCCGAATAATTAATCACAACTGTATGACTTTTTGCCTTGCTTTTATCGTGAAAATATTCACTCAGAAAAGCTATATTTACACCTGCCTTTGCAGCTCTTTCCTTGAGAACTTCATCAGTTAGTTTTGTTTCTATCTCCATAAGAAAATGTAACCCGGCATGTTCTTCACTTATTCTTACTTTGTTATATGCAGACTGTTTTTTTATACAGCTAAGCAAGGTATCTCGCTGTGTCCTGTAATAGTTTCTCATTCTGTTTATATGTTTTTCGAGATAGCCATCGTCAATAAATTTAGCCAAAGTATACTGGTCAAAATTCGATACAGTACACGAATAAAAGCTAAGTTCTTTCTTGTATTTTTCCATAAGCGGTTTAGGCAAAACCATGTAGCTTATTCTTATTGTTGAAGATAAACTTTTTGAAAATGTATTTATGTATATTACCTTGTCTAGCACATCTATGCTTTGAAGAGGAGGTATTGGTTTTCCTAAAAAACGAAACTCACTATCGTAATCGTCTTCAATTATATATCTATCAGGATTTTTAGATGCCCACGATAAAAGCTCATATCTTCTGCTTATAGGTGTTACAAAGCCTGTTGGAAAATGATGTGCCGGTGAAATATGTAATACATCTGACTTTGATTCCTCTAGTTCTTCTATATTTATTCCATTATCATCGAGTGAAATATGCTCACATTTAACATTATTTGACTTATATATTCTTGATATTTTTTCATAGCCGGGGTCTTCTACACCATATTTTTTGTCGTGTCCTAGAAGCTGAATTATTAATCCATATAGGTATTCTGTTCCTGCACCAACTACAATTTGTTCAGGCTCAACAGCCATACCACGAAACTGATATAAATAGTCAGCTATAGCATTCCTTAGTGCTTCAACTCCTGCAGACGGTGATCTGACCATAAGCTTTTCAGACAAATCTGACATTATTTCCCTCATCAATTTTGACCATACAGTAAAAGGAAAGCTATCCTTCGACATAGAATTATTCACAAAATCAGCTATATATTTTTTCTTATCAGTAGCAGTTTTAATTACACGCTTAGGTTTTTCCTCTGACATCGGCTTAGCAGAGGAAATATCGCACACATAGAAACCACTTTTAGGCACAGAATATATATAACCCTCAGCTATAAGCTGGCTATATGCATTTTCAACTGTGATAATACTTATGTTTAAATTCTTAGCTAAAGCCCTTTTCGAAGGCAGCTTTTCATCTGCACTTAGCTTAAAGCTTGTTATATCCTTCTTTATTTGGTTATATAGATATTCGTATAAAGGTTCATTACCTCTATCATCAAATGAATATGTAAGCATGTTTCCTCCATCTGACCTTATTAATTATTATTATTTTGATTATTTTTTTATAGTCACTTTTTAGTATAATGAGTACAATCACTTGTGTCAAGCCATGCCAACTCTTATTTTATGGCTGACAAAATTAATACATTTAAACAATCTGGAGGTTTATCAATGAAAAGAATCGTAACAATACAGGATATATCATGCGTAGGAAAATGTTCACTCACAGTTGCATTACCTATAATTTCGGCAATGGGTGTTGAAACTTCAATCATCCCAACTGCAGTACTTTCTACACACACAATGTTTAACAATTTCACATGCAAGGATTTAACTGATGAAATAGAGCCTATCACTAAGCATTGGAAGGAAGAGAACATCGGATTTGATGCTATTTATACCGGCTATCTCGGTTCCTTTGAGCAGATTGATATAATTGCAAATTTATTTGATGAGTTTAAAACTCCAGACAATATAATTTTGGTTGACCCTGTTATGGCAGACAACGGTAAATTATATCCTGCATTTGACGAAGCGTTCGCTAAAAAGATGGCTACACTCTGTGCTAAAGCAGATATAATTGTTCCAAATATAACAGAAGCCTCATTTATGACTGGTATGGAATACAAAGAAGTTTATGACGAAGCATACATCAAAGAAATGCTGGGCAAATTATCTGAGCTTGGTGCAAAAATCTCTGTGCTCACAGGCGTAAGTTTCAAAGAGGGCACTACAGGAGTAATGGGCTACGACAAAGAGAATGATGAATACTTCTACTACGCAAACGAAAAATTAAACGCATCATATCATGGAACAGGCGACATCTTCGCAAGTACCTGTGTAGGCGCATTAATGAACGGACTTGACTGGAAGGAAGCACTCAAAATAGCTGCCGACTATACAGCAGAATGTATCCGCATCACTATGGAAGACCCAGCAAAGCCATGGTACGGAGTAAACTACGAAGAAGCTATGCCATATCTTATGAAGCTTATCAACAAATAAGCTAATTATAGGGCATATAGTTGCGAATATATTAAAAATATAACATGTGGCTTACAATATAAAATATGAGCCTGCACTATGCATATTATAACAAACAACTGCAACGCGCTGACAAACTAACCAGCAACTTCGACTAAGACTCTCAGGAATGCCTTCGAGCCTAAGTCTTCGTAACTGGTGGATTTCGTCAGTCGCTAAAAACGCAGTCCAAATGTTTGTTATTATATGCATAGTGCAGGCTCATATTTTACATCGCAAGCCACATGTTATATCCTAAAGCTATTCGCAACTACTCCTGCCAGCCTAATCGCTCATATCTTGTTGCCATACCTCTAAGTCTTTGCATCAGGTCGTAGCTTAAATCTTTCTTTGTTATACGCCATTGCCAGTTTAATCCTACTGTTGATGGTGTGTTCATTCTGGCTTTATTGTTTAAGCCCAGATAATCCTGTATTGGAACAATGCAGAGATTTGATTTGCTCCTCATTATGCTTGCTATAAGCGGAACATAAAGCTCATAAGCTGGTGTATACTGGTCTGCCAGATAATCCCTTACCATTTTTCTTTCATCAGAAGATATAGAATTTAGCCAGCCTGTTAAGGTTTCATTGTCATGAGTTCCTGTGTAGGCTACTGAATTTTCATTATAATTATGAGGAAGATAATCTCTTGCACTTCCTGTATCACGCGAATCAAATGCAAATTCCAGAACCTTCATATTAGGATAACCACTGTCTGATACAAGCTGTCTCACAGAGTCTGTAACATATCCTAAATCCTCTGCAATTATTTCAAGGTTGCCTAGCGCCTCACTTATCTTATTGAAAAGCTCAATCCCTGGACCTTTTTCCCAATGGCCATTTACAGCAGTAGTTGCGCCGTAAGGAATTGAGTAATATTCATCAAAGCCTCTAAAATGATCTATTCTTAAAACATCATAAAACTTATAGCAGTATCTCACTCGTGATATCCACCACTCGTATCCTGTATTCCTATGATGCTCCCATCTGTAAAGCGGATTACCCCAAAGCTGGCCTGTAGCAGCAAAACCATCCGGCGGACATCCTGCAACAGCTATTGGAACATTTCTTTCATCTAACTGGAATAATTCCGGATGTGCCCATACATCTGCGCTATCCATAGCAACATATATCGGTATATCACCTATAATTCTTACTCCGTTTCTATTGGCATAAGCTTTTAAATCATTCCACTGAGAATAGAATTTAAATTGAAGATATTGATAAAATTCAATATCGAAATACAGTTCTCTTCCATAATAATCCATAGCATTGGCATATCGAAGTTTTATATCCTCCGGCCAATGTGTCCATGGTGCTCCAAAAAACTTATCTTTAATAGCCATAAACATTGCATAATCATTAAGCCACCATGAATTTTCAGAAACAAAGTTCTGGTAATTCTGGTTATTACTTATATCACTTCTCTCATATGCCTTGCGAAGTAGCGGAAATCTACCGAGATACATTTTTCTGTAATCTATTCTCTCTTCGTTCTTTCCAAAATCTACCTCATCACATTCTTCTTTAGTCAAAACACCTTCCTCAATAAGGCTTTCAAGACTTATAAAATACGGATTACCCGCATAGGTTGAAAAAGATTGATATGGCGAATCTCCGTAGCTGGTAGGAACAAGCGGAAGTATCTGCCAATAGCACTGACCTGCTCCTCTAAGCCAATCCACAAATTCATATGCACTTTTAGAAAAACAGCCAATTCCGTATTCAGAAGGAAGGCTTGTAATATGCATTAAAACGCCTGTAGTTCTGCTCATTTTTTCCTCCATTCAAGATAAAATATTTTTATCTATTTCAAACTATTAATAAGTTATTTTTATCATAATATATCATTTATATCTGACTTTAATACATCTGCTTTAGGTCCATATATTGCCTGAACTCCGTCACCCTTTCTTATAAGTCCCAAAGCTCCTTCTTTTTTCCATAGCTCAGTATCTTTTACCTTATCGATATCTTTTACGGATACTCTAAGTCTGGTCATACAGGCATCTACCAATACAATATTTTCTCTTCCACCTAACAGACTTATTATTCTTTCAGCCTGAGTATCCTCTCTTCCGTTTTCCACCTCAACACTACTTCCATTTCCTGCTACTTCCATAACCGCAGTTTCACTTTCGTCTGCGTAGTTACCAAGTCTACCCGGAGTTGCAAGCTTAAATTTACCAATCATAAAATATGCCACAAGATATCCTATTACAAAGAATATTATAACACATATTAAAAAGTTTATAATATCCCCACTTAACCCTGCTCTAAGTGACATTGGTATTCTCATTGCAAACTCAATATTACCAAAAGAATGAAGTCTTAAATTTATAAGTCCTGCTGCCGCAAATGCCAATCCCTGTATCAAAGCATAAACTATATAGAGTGGTAGTGCACAAAACATAAACATAAATTCTATAGGTTCAGTCACACCTGTCAAAAATACAGCAAGTGCTGTCGACACAAACATCGAACGATATCTTCTTCTTCTCTCCGGCTCAACTCTTTTATACATGGCAAGCGCTACTCCAAGTAAAAGACCTGTTGCGCCTATCATCTGACCAACCTTAAATCTTGCCGGTGTAACGGTGGTAAGAAGTGTCTCATAAGCACCAACATTTCCAGATTCTTTCAAATTAATTAGGTCTGTTACCCACGCAAGCCAAAGCGGGTCTTGGCCAAACACAACACTTCCGGCATTAACACCTGTCTGAACAAGATAAGAGCCACCAAAGGATGTATAGTTCATCGGAATTGTCAGCATATGATGCAAGCCAAAAGGAAGCAGCAATCTTTCCAGTGTTCCATATACGAAAGGCGCAAGGATAGGAGAAGTATCTGCTGAATTAGCAATCCATACACCGAAGTTGTTTATTCCAGTCTGAATTATCGGCCATACGAGTGCTAATATTAGCGATACTATTGTCGACCACAATATAACCACCAGGGGAACAAATCTTTTACCGTTAAAAAAAGATAATGCATCTGGAAGTTTTCTATAATTATAATATTTGTTGTAGGCTATTGCACCCACAAATCCTGATATAATACCTACAAAAACACCCATGTTAAGTGCCGGTGCACCTAGTACAGATGTAAAATATCCATTAACTAATATCT
Source organism: Wujia sp. (assembly GCA_045531735.1). Taxonomy (GTDB): domain Bacteria; phylum Bacillota; class Clostridia; order Lachnospirales; family Lachnospiraceae; genus Coprococcus_C. The sequence goes on from JAZSEO010000008.1 coordinate 104,034, forward strand.
CATCACCAAATAGATTTCTTACAGTAGCATTTTCGTCCAAAAGCATAGCATTTGTTACACCAAAAACAGCCCCTGTTATACAGTTAATCAATATAAACGCAACTACAGCCGCGAATGCACCACCAGCTCTGTCTTTTGCCCACGAACCACCAATAGCTACTGCAAAAAGTATATGGAAATTATTAATAATTGCCCAACCAATATTTTCCATGATAGTTCCAATAGTCAGTATTACATCATAATCCGCCCCTGACATCTGAACAATTTTACCTAAGCTTATCATAAGACCGGCAGCCGGCATAACTGCAATGACAGTCATTAAAACCTTACCTAATTTCTGAAGCAGATCAAAATTAACACCTCTTCTTTTATCTTTCCTTTTATCTTTAACAGGCACAGAATTATCTGCATCATTTTGTGAAAGTACATCTGTTTTCTCGTCCCCTGTTGTAAGCTTACGCAAAATAAGTACAGAGGTCTCACCCGCAAAGCATTCTCCCTGTACATACATAATTTCCATATCTTCAATTCCACTACTTACTACAACCGGGGTAACAGAATTCAATCCATTTTCATGTAAAACATTAAGGTCGACCAAAGATATAATATCACCTTTTTTTACCTTATCTCCCACCTTAACCTGAACATCAAAGCCTTTTCCATCAAGCTTTATTGTATCAATACCAACATGAATTAGTATCTCAATATCCTTACCCTCCGGATTATCAAGCTTTATACCAATAGCATGTCCACTCTCAGCTACAGCAACAATTTCACCATCAACAGGTGATACAAATCTTCCATCCGTCGGAAGAATCGCAACACCATCGCCAAGCACCTTATCTGAAAAAACCTTATCAGGCACCTGATTAAGTAATATCACTTTACCATTAACAGGTGCCATAATAGATATTTCTAAATTTTTCATAGCCTATCTCCTAAAAAACTTATTTAGGAAATATTATGTCCAAATTAAGAAATTTGATTATAAAATACAAAATATAATACAAATAAAAAGAGTATTATAATAAATTTTAATCTTCTTCAATATGCTCTCTTCCCTGAGCAATTATTGTTTTTACATGGTCATCTGCCAAAGAATAGAATATCGACTTACCTTCCCTGCGACTTTTCACTAATTTACTCTGTTTCAAAATTCTGAGCTGATGAGATATTGCCGACTGAGTCATACCAAGTGTCTCTGCTATATCACAAACACAGATTTCTGCATTAAAAAGTACAAATAAAATTCTTATTCTTGTCGAATCACCAAATACCTTAAAAAGTTCAGCCAAATCATATAATTCTGTCTCATCAGGCATGGTCTCATTCATTCTTTCGACAATATCATCATGCGAATGTGTATGCCCACAGCATTCTGTTATATTTTTTTCTCTACTCATCTTAACACCTGCTTTCTGCATTTACAGTTTCGAAACAAACAATGCCCTAATCGCATTAAGTATTGCTAACACCATAACACCTACATCTGCAAAAATAGCGAGCCACATATTTGCAACACCTATCGCACCTAATACCAGACATACAAGTTTTATTCCTATTGCAAAATAAATATTTTGATATACAATGCTAATACATTTTCTCGATATTTTAATCGCCTTAGCAATTTTAACAGGATTATCATCCATAAGAACTACATCTGCGGCTTCAATTGCTGCATCCGAGCCCAGTGCACCCATAGCAATTCCTATATCTGCTCTCGACAATACAGGAGCATCATTTATACCGTCTCCTACAAAAACTAGTTTGTCACTATCAGACTTTTTATTCAATAATTCTTCCACCTTAGCAACCTTATCACCAGGCAAGAGTTCGCAATACACATCTTCTATACCAAGCTCCTGTGCAACCTTTTCGCCGACGTTTTGGGCATCTCCAGTCAACATAACTGTCTTTATAACTCCTGCTTTTTTGAGTTCTCTGATGGCTTCTTTTGCCTGTGGTTTTACTATATCAGATATAACAATATGACCTGAATATGCACCATCTATTGCAACATGAACGATAGTTCCAACGTGATGACATTCCTTATAGCTTATGCCAAATCTATTCATAAGCTTTGTATTGCCTATTGCAACTGTTTTTCCATCTACTTTTGCAACAACTCCGTTGCCACTGATTTCCTCAACATCTGTAACACGACTTCTATCTATTTTTTCACCATAGGCCTTCTTCAAACTCTTACTTATAGGATGTGACGAATGACATTCCGCTAAAGCAGCATACTCAAGAAGCTTTTTATCCTCAAGCTCACTATGATGAATTCCACTAACCTCAAATACACCCTGAGTCATAGTTCCTGTTTTATCAAATACAACATATTTTGTTTTCGCTAAAGTTTCAAGATAATTTGAACCTTTTACCAAAACGCCCTGATTACTTGCACCACCAATACCCGCAAAAAAGCTTAATGGAATACTAATAACCAACGCACAAGGACAGCTTATAACAAGAAATGTAAGTGCCCTATATATCCATTCTCCCCACATAGGTGAATTATCCAAGAGCAACATAGATACAAGTGGTGGCACAATGGCAAGTGCTAATGCACTGTAGCATACTGCCGGAGTATAAACTTTAGCAAACTTTGAAATAAAGTTCTCTGATTTTGATTTTTTGGAGCTGGAATTCTCAACTAAATCTAATATTTTCGATACTGTCGAATCTCCAAACTCCTTGGTAGTCTTAATCTTTATAACCCCTGTCATATTGATACAGCCACTTATTATCTCGTCCCCCTCGCCTGCATCACGAGGAACACTTTCGCCTGTAAGAGCACTTGTATTTAATGTTGTGCTTCCCTCTATTATAATACCATCGATAGGTACCTTCTCACCAGGCTGAACAATTATAATGCTACCTATTTCAACTTCATCTGGGTCTACCTTCTCAATATTTCCATCTACTTCTATGTTTGCATAATCAGGTCTTATATCCATAAGCTCGCTGATATTTTTTCTACTCTTGCCTACAGCATAGCTCTGGAACAGCTCGCCTATCTGGTAGAACAACATAACAGCAACACCCTCTGTATACTCTCCAAGAATTATAGCGCCAACCGTTGCAACCGCCATAAGAAAGTTCTCATCAAACACCTGCTTATTTAAAATACCTTTTATTGCTTTCCTTAATATATCATAACCTATTATCACATAAGGTATCATATAAAGCACAAATCTAAGATATCCCTTAAGTGGTATAATAGACAATACAATCATCAACACTGCAGCAATAATTATTCTAACTAAAACTTTTTTCTGTTTTTTATTCAAGATTTTCACCGCCCATCAAAATCATGTCAGATAACCATTATCTAGTCTTTTATTTAGAAGAAAATCTCACAGTCATCCTCTACTTTCTTACAATTTTTAAGCACCTCTGACATAACTGTTTTGACGTCAGCACCTTCCTCAAACTCAACAATCATTTTAAGTGCCATAAAATTAACAGTAGCATCCTTAACTCCCGATGTCTTTTTTGCTGCGTCCTCCATCTTATTTGCACAGTTAGCACAATCAACCTCAATCTTATAAGTCTTCTTCATAATATATACTTCCTTTCTTTTTAATAACATTAATCTTGTTTCATGTGAACATTTATTCATATGTTGATTTTATTATAACACTACTATAGTTTTTGTCAAGCTATAATATTGGATGCAAAAAGAAAAGGCAAACGACCTGTTAAATCGTTTACCTTTTCCTTTTCTCCTTATAAACACCCCAAGTAACAAAAACATTAATCCCATACATATATTAATGTTTTTTGCTTACAATAGCATACCACAATGAGAGTGTTTTTGCAACTCAACATAGTTCTATTTTTACTCTTCATTGAAATATAAAATAACTCTCAAAGGTGGTGATGATATGGATGTAACAGCAAAAATAAAAAAACTCGCACAGGAACGAGGTTGGACTGAATATAAGTTAGTAAAAGAATCCGGTCTTGCAGCTTCGACAATTGCAAACATCTATCATCGTAATACTATTCCTAGTATTCCGACTTTAGAATCTTTGTGCAAAACCTTTGGCATTACGCTATCACAATTCTTTAGTGAAAACAACACAATTTCGCTTTCTGCTGAACAGACAAAGCTTCTACATGAATGGGCAAAACTCAATCCAGAGCAACGAAAAATCCTTCTCGAGCTCCTTAATACTATGTCATAATACCTCTTTAGTTTTGTTGCACAAACTATAGATTTATGTTATTATTAAAACAGTTTCAGTTTAATGCTTTATTACATGAAAGTGTGAGTTAATGAATAACATTTTATTTAGTGATGAATTCAAAAAATTCTGGTCATGCATAAATGAAGACTACGATGACATGAAGGTATTTTTCAGCAGACTTCAAAAAGCCATGCCATTTGTGGCAGAATATCTCTGTATAGGAAGATTTTCTGTTTCTTTTTCATGTCCTAATATCTATACAAAATCAATAACTACTATTTCAAAAGAAATATATTCCAGCCTTGACGGCTATATTGATATTCCAATAACAAAAAAATATACTACAGCAGACAAAGGAACTTTTACTATACAAATCTATCCTTGTACCGGTGAGATTTGGACTGATTCTATCAAAGAGCAACTGTTATATTTTATGGATATTATCTACAAATTAGGAAGTCGTGCTCATATTACTGATACATTTGCCAAATCTGTATACATAGATAGTCAAACAGGTGCATATAATTCAGCCGGTTTAACCAAGTATGCAACAAATCTTTCCATGAAGGGAGATTTTTATAAATACACAGCTGTATATTTAAATATTAAAAACTTTAGATATGTAAACAAAAGCTATGGCTACAGAGTAGGTGATAAGGTTTTGTTTTCGTATGCTCATAATCTTACAGATTTTGTTGGCGAACATGGAATTATTGCACACTTGGGTGGTGACAATTTTTTTGCACTCATCAAGGATTCTTTAGTTGAAGGCTTTCTTAACCACATCTCAACTCTTCCAATTTCACTTGACTATACTAGTGGCAAAAAAGATTTTGAGATTGAAACTTGTGCAGGATTATACTCTATTGAAGTAACAAGTACAGTAGGTGATATGATGAACAATGCTAATATTGCCTACAAAGCTGCAAAAAAATCTGTACTCAAAAACCACACATGGTTTACTAAAGAATTACTTGCGGAGACAATGTATAAAAAAGAAGTTCTAAGCACATTTTCAAAAGCACTTGAAAACAACGAATTTGCTATATATTATCAGCCTAAAGTAAATATGACTACTGGAAATATCTGCGGAACAGAAGCCTTAGTTAGATGGATAAAAAAAGGCAACATCATTTCTCCTATGAATTTTATTCCAATACTTGAAGAGGAAGGTACTATATGCGAACTTGACTTTTATGTTTTTGAACAGGCCTGCAAGGATATAAAATCTTGGATAAATATGGGTATTGAACCTGTACGTGTTTCAACTAATTTTTCCAGAACAAATTTCCAAAGCCCAAATTTTGCAATGCATATTATATCTATCATAAAGCAGCATAATATTGACCCAAAATATATCGAAGTTGAGTTAACAGAAACATCCAGCTATAACAATTATGATAAACTTGTCGATTTTCTTGATATTATGAAACAACACAATATTCACGTTGCAATAGATGATTTTGGTTCTGGTTATTCCTCACTTAACATGTTAAAGAATTTAAATGTTGACATGATTAAACTGGATAAAGCTTTTATTAACAACAAAAATAAACGAACAAAAAACGAAGAAGCTGTTCTTAAAAACATCGTTAATCTTATTTCCGAACTTGGAATGGATGTTATCGCAGAGGGTGTAGAAACCGAAGAACAAAAAGAATTTCTTAAAAGCATTAATTGTGAACTGGCGCAAGGTTATCTCTACGATAAACCTATGCCACGAATAGATTTTGAAGAAAAATTACGCAACAATCGCACTTACTAACAAAAGAGGTTACATATGAAATCAATAATAAGCTTTATTAAAAATGAGGTTGTTTTTTCAATAGCATGTATTTTGGCAGTCATCTCTGCTTTTTTCGTAGCTCCCTCTGAAAAATATATTGCTTATATCGATTTTAGAACCCTTGCTCTACTCCTTGCTCTTATGTTAGTTGTGCAGGGGTTTAAAAGCTGTGGAATTTTCGATACTCTAGTTAGAGTTTTAATTAAGTTTGCAAGCACCAAAAGGCAGTTAGCATTTATTTTGGTGCTTCTTTGTTTTTTTACAAGCATGTTAATTACGAACGACGTCGCTCTTATAACCTTTGTGCCATTTACTATATTGATATTAGACTTAATTAAAGATTCAAAATACAGCATCTATATCATTGTTTTAGAAACTGTTGCCGCAAATTTAGGTAGCATGTTTACACCTATCGGCAATCCACAAAATCTATACCTTTATTCTATCTCAAAAATGAATATTTTAAATTTTCTCACTCTTATGCTTCCATATACTTTACTATCTCTCGTGTTGCTTATCATTTCCATTATGCTCATCAAACCGGAACCTCTTGATATCGACACCACATTTTGTCAAACCTCTGATACTGTCAAAAAATCAACAAAGTACATTTTAACTTTGCTCATCTATATATTTTTATTTATTTTAAGTATATTAACTGTTCTGCACATTATTGATTATAAGCTGATGCTGGCCATAGTGATTTTAGGTGTACTTCTTCTTAATCCTAAGTTACTTATTAAAGCTGATTATATATTATTACTTACTTTTATAGCTTTTTTTATTTTCATTGGCAACATGAAAAATATACCTGCCATCAACAATCTTCTTGCGTCATTAGTCGAAGGAAGAGAATGCATGGTCTCTATTTTTGCCAGCCAGATTGTCAGCAATGTTCCTTGTGCAATGCTTTTATCAGGCTTTACAAGCAAATTTGAGCAGCTCATCATCGGTACAAATTTAGGTGGACTTGGTACTTTAATCGCCTCTATGGCAAGTCTTATCTCCTATAAATTTTATACAAAAATGAAGACGAGCAATATTAAAAAATATATACTCGCCTTCACTTTAATTAATATTATATTTTTAATTATTTTATCATTATTCTATATATTGATTAATTAATCTATATAGTCCTCGAAATTGAAATCAGATTCTTCCTCCTGCTGGCTAAACTCACCTGGTTTCATAACGAGCTCATCATATCCATCCTCAGTAGAAATTTCCACAGTAAGTTCATTAGGAGTAAAGTAGAAGTAATAATCAACATAATTGTTATTGCTACTAGTGTATACGTATAAATCTGCCGAACTAGAATATGAATAAAACCAACCTGTATCAGAAGCCGAACCATATTCTGAAGAAGCAATATCTACCTGATATTCATCATCACCAAGGTCAGTTATTGTTACACCTAACGTAACCTCTTCTCCATCCTCAATGTATGAGCCTTCTATATTCCACTCACACTCTATATCATAATCATAAATATAACTATAAGAATAATAAGTTGGCATCTCATCATCATCGTAATATGAATCAATATAAAATTCAAGTTCTGCAGTACCAGAAACAGTTGCGTAAGTCGACTCACAATTTACATCGAACTCATATTCAAGATAGCTACTGTCTTTCTCTGATACGTTTTTGATATTTGTTATTTCTTCATATCCATTTTCTGCAGCAAGAACACCAATATAAGTGTCTGTCACTTCGATTTCTGCATGTTTATCATCACACTCAAATTTATCTACTTCCCACTCGCCACCATCTTTTTCAAACTCAAGTTCATAGCAAAGTGTTCTCTTGAAATTATTATCTACTAAAACAATTTCACATTCAAGCTCTGTATTAGATTTCTTATCTTTAATTACAACACTCTCAACCGTAGACTTGTATTCCTCACCGTCAAGCTTATAATTAGTAATCTCTTTTGGTAATGCATTCTTAATGTCTTCCTCATCTGGCGAAAGAGATTTAATTATAAAGAACGCTCCAACACCGATACCTGCAAGTACAACTATAACACCAATAATAATTCCTGCCAAAGCTCCACCAGAAAGTTTCTTTCCCGGTTTCTTTACCTTCTTAGGCTTAGCTGGCGCCATCTGTGGCTGACCCATCATTGGTGCTCCCATTGGTGCCATTCCCATCTGTGTCATACCCTGTGGTGCTACTGTCTGCTGTGGCTGTCCCATCATTGGCGCTCCCATTGGTGCCATTCCCTGTGGCGCAACTGTCTGTTGTGGCTGTCCCATCATCGGTGTTCCCATTGGCGCTCCCATTGGTGCCATTCCCTGTGGTGCAACTGTCTGCTGTGGTTCTGGATTTGGCTGCGCTGGTTCCTCAGTTATAATAACTGTTGCATCCTCATTTTTTGTTTCCTCAGCAGGTGCTGTAGTTTCTGGCTGTTCTGAGTTTTCTGCTGGTGCTGATGCCTCTGCCTGCTCTAAGCTTGCTCCACAGCCTTTGCAGAACTGATCTGTATCAAGATTTTCCTGTCCGCATTTTGAACAATTTTTCATATCATCTTCTCCTTTTCTTATTTTGAACAAAAATATACAAATATTTTCTTGTTCATATCTTAAATTATATACAGCTTATATCTAAGCAATATAACTTGCTACATTATAACCTTGAATAGAAAAATTTACAATGAATTTCTTGCTATATTATTATATAAGTCCATTATAAATATAGGGAAATTCCGTTAATATCTTCCATTATCTTATATTTTCTTTCTCCCAGCATTAAAGACTCGCTATATTTTTGATAATCCTCCGAGCCATACATGGATATGTATCTGCTACTGTAAGCACCCGATGTAAGCTCTGTAAGTAATATAAGCATCTCATTTCCATCTCGAAATGCCATATTTACAAATTCAAATATATTATGAATATGCTCATCAGTTATAGATACCTTTGACTTCATAAAAGATACTCTTTTTTCAAATTCCCGCTTTATAATTTCAAACATCTCATCTTTATTTCGATTATCAAAGTTTCTTAGTTCTAATTTCATATCTGATAAAAACGCTATTATTTTCTTATGTTTCCTTTTATCTGCTAAAGAAAGAGAATTTGCCTTTTCCAAATTAGAAAGTATTTTATTTCTAGCTTCAAGTTGTATATCTAGCATTGAGCATATATCATCTGCGTTTTTTATTGTTTTTAATGGTGGTGTGAGTTCAGAGAGATAATCTGACATTTCCATAACATTTTTTATCTCACCTTGTATCTTATCGAGCAGTATTCCTAGCAGAGAAAGTCTCTCGTCAAAATCGGCTTCATTTGCTTTTTGGGCTATTGTTTCTAATTCTTTTCCTAACAAAATATCCTCAAAATTATAATTCTTTTTATATTTAATAAACAAATCATAATATGCCACAAATTCTTTTGTAATCATATCATTTCTTATGTATTGCGAAACAAGGGCTTCATCTACTGAAAGTTTCTCTTCCTCGTACATATAAAGAATTTCTGACAAATCCTCCCAGCCTCTGGCAGTAACATACGAACGTCCATTTATACCTGTTTCCATGTGATAAAAATAATCTTTTTTTATCTCCAGAAAGTTGAGAATAGCAGGGTGAACATTTCTATCTAAAGCATATTTTCTCCAAGAAGAATAGTCTGCCTCTACCTGCAAAACCTTCAATCTGTCCATAGTTACAACATCAAATTCCTTTACAGACTTATTATATTCAGGAGGGTTGCCCGCTGTAACAATTACCCAACCTTCCGGAACCTTATGTTTTCCAAAAACCTTGTATTGCAAAAACTGTAGCATAGATGGTGCAAGCGTTTCAGATACACAATTGATTTCATCTAGAAATAATATACCTTCCTTGACACCACTTTCCTCCATTGTCTGATATATTGATGCAATTATTTCACTCATGGTATATTCCGAAACATCGTACTCCATACCCTCGTATGTTTTATGCTTTATAAAGGGCAAACCAAGTGCTGACTGCCTTGTATGATGTGTCATAGAATACGACACAAGTGCAATAGAAAGCTCCTGTGCAATCTGCTCCATAATAGCTGTTTTACCTATTCCAGGGGCACCCAGCAAAAAAACCGGTCTCTGTCTTACAACAGGTATTCTATAATCACCAAATTCATCTTTTTTCAAATATATCTGTATTGAATTTTTTATGTATTCTTTAGCCTGATTAATATTCACTTAATTCATCCTCCATTATAATTTTTATAGCCCAACCGGGTACATTATGAACCGCCTCGTCCTCGTCTGTGAAAGCAAAAATCACGTCGTAGTCTGGCATTTTTTCCGGATATATCCCATATCCATCTGTAAAATATATAAGTCCTTTTAGATTTTCAAATTCGCCTTTATTTATAAGCTCATCAACATAAGAAAATACCGGACGAAAATCTGTAGCACCAAAGCCTTTTATCTCAGCATTTTTTGAAAAGCTATATAGTGCTGCTTCATCTTGTATTTTTGTATCAACCTGAACACTCGCATCACATTGAATAATATGTATATTAATTTTACTGAAAAAGGATTCTGTATCTTTTAGTATGTCGTAGGTTTTTTGTATGAATTTTCTAACCAAATCACCACGACAGGATGCAGAGGTATCTATAGCAATAACAAATTCTTTTACCTTTTTTACTTCTCTGTATTCTAACGGCTCAACCAAAGGGATATTTCCATAATTCATAAGACCATAGGTGTAATATATATAATCAAACTCATCATCATTAATTGTAATCTCTTCCTCGGATATTGCGAATTTCTCTAACAACTGTTTATAACTATATCTATCCTTGTTCGCCTTTATAAGATTTTTTGTAAGGGTTTCAGATTCCTGTGTTTCTTTACTGAAATTTTCTATTTCAGATTTAACTCTTCGACTTATTTTTTTCCATTCCTCTTCTGATATGACTAGCTCGTCTGGTTCTTCTGTTTTCCAACTATCGTGGTTATCTATACTGAACAAGTGGTCATATCTTTCCTTTGTCTCTTCGCTAAGAGGATTTGTCATAAACTCTCTGTATATTTTATCTGCAGTAAATGTAGCTATTTTTCTTTTTAAGACCTCCAGCTCATGCTTCTCTTCACTGTCCCGTTTAAGCTCTGCCGCCTTAAAATCGAGTTCTAAAATAGCTTTCTCTACTGCTATATCGGTAGCAAGTTTCCAGTAATCGCCATCTAATGCTTCTATTTCAAGCTGGTGCAAAAACACAAGATGAAACAACATATGAAGCAATCCACGTGTTGCAAGCTGTGGTTCTTTTTCATATTTTTTTAGTAGCAAAACAGGACTATAATAAATAATATCTTGCTTAATATAAAAGCATCTTTCGTCCTGTGCCATGTCCGGTTCAAGCTTTATTTTTGCAAGTGCCACATCAAAGAAACGAAATCTAACAGTTATAGTGTCTCTCGCAAGCCTGATTATTTCATCTGCAAGTTTTAAAACTACCGCATATTGTTTGTCTATATTTGGTTTTATTTCTATTGTCTTTTTCATAAATATCCCACATTTATATTACATATTTATTTTATTATCTTATCACATTATGTCTCATTGTATCACATATTTCACTATGTTATAATTATTTTGTTGCCACTCCCAGACAGGCACAGAAGGGAGGGTTGTCTTACGGAAATAGTCTTAACTTTCTCACTCTCTGTCATGGCGAGTATAGTTGCCTACTATATCTGCAAATGGTTGGACGGAGATAAGTAATCGGTAACCAGCCTAGGGCTTAAGCCACCCTGCCACAACGGAATAGAAAACCCCACGAGTTCGCTCCTCGTGGGGTTTTCGTTGCCCTTACGGACTATTCTTAACTTTCTTGCCTAGGCACATTATAGCATATGCCTTCGACACTTGCAAGTATTCCCTTTTTTTATTTTATATTATACCAGCGAATACATCATTTCAGACGTGGCTCTCGAATCTAAAAAATAGTTCCATCCTCTATTACTATTTTTTAAATGAACAAGTCAAAACATTCTACTATTTAATCTATGTAGTAACAAATCTGAAATCTCATTAAAATTATCTTCTGCCTCTTTACTATCAAAATAATCCGTATCAAAGTATTCTATTTCACCGTATCTCGCCTTATAAAATGCCAATTTTAATATTCTATACTCTTTCAATTGAGCTGGAACTTCTGGTAATTCTGTATCTGCCATCGTGGATACAATTTCATTTAAATAATAATACATTACCATCTGTGCTACGTCTTGCCAATTATATCCAACTTTTTTACTCGTCTTAAAATCATACAAAACACCATCTATATATACATCTGCATCTGCCCCACCACAAGCGTATGATGCAATACCAAATGAAGGATTAAAAATCACAACACTATCAGAATTCACCAAGCCACTTTCTATAAAACGTTCTTTAAATACTTTACACAGATTACTTATATCTTGAACTAAGTCTTCACTTGGTTCTTTAAGAAGACTGCTTATTCCATTCTCTGGCAGCATTCCACCAGTCCTGTATACCTGCTCTAACTTAGCAAAATAATATGCTCCCGAAATCAACCTATCAACATTGGAACAAGGCTCATATGAATCGTATAAAGCTTTATCCAAATATTTTTTCCATGCTTCAAACTCTTCTTGATTACATTTTTCAAATATATTATCGGGAAGTGGTGCATAATCACTATATATATAATCAAAAAAATTAACAAGAGCCTCTATGTACTTATTTCGCAATAGTTTTAATTCTTCTTTGCTTATTTTCTTCGTTATACGTTCCAATCCATTTAAAGCCTTTAATCCAAGTAATGAATCTTCTTTATGCTTTCCCAACGTTTGTGCAATCATTGCCCTTGCCAAATAATCAAATGTAGTCCCTACTATACCAGCATTTGCTGGATTTGACAATTCGTACGGTGCAAGCACTTCATAATTTGAAAACGGTATTTGTCCGTAAACAATAGAAAAGTCTTCTTTTTTCGGCAGGTTCTTCTTAATAGTATTCTGAAACACTTTGTCTGATTGACTCTGACCAGTCAACATTGATTTTAAAGACATTATATTCCACCTCCATTTTTTTGAAACTAACTATTATAAATTAAATTTTTGGTATATTCACTAAAAAAATTATAGCATAATCAATTATATACACCAACTGTTTTTGTATGCTACTGATTATTTCTCTACCACTTATAACTATATTTATGATATAATTATTATACAAAAAAGTAAAGAAAGGATATGACTTTGTCATAACAGGTATATAGCCATGAACAACGTACACATTCTAGAGCACCCGTTAATCAAGCACAAGATTTCTATACTTAGAGATAAAAACACTGGCACAAACGAGTTCAGAAAAATCACTGATGAAGTGGCTATGCTTATGGGCTATGAAGCTTTGAGAGATTTACCACTCGAAGAGATAAGAGTTGAGACTCCTATTGAGCCTTGCATGACACCTGTTTTAGCAGGAAGAAAGCCTGCCATCATTCCTATTTTAAGAGCTGGACTTGGTATGGTAAGTGGAATACTAGCACTCCTTCCAACTGCAAAGGTCGGTCATATCGGTTTATATAGAGATGAGCTTACTCACCTGCCACAGCAATACTATTGCAAACTTCCACAGCCTATCAGCGGACGTACAATTATTGTCACAGACCCTATGCTTGCAACAGGCGGTTCAGCCATAGATGCCATCGCTAAAATCAAAAAAGAAGGTGGCGAAAACATTAAATTTATGGCAATTATAGCTGCACCGGAAGGACTTAAAGCTTTATCTGAGGCCCACCCGGATATTGAAATTTATGTTGGACAGCTTGACCGCGAATTAAACGACAATGCTTACATTTGTCCTGGACTTGGAGATGCAGGAGACAGAATTTTTGGAACTAAGTAAAATAAAACTAGCCTATGAGTTTTCTCATAGGCTAGTTGTTTGTTATTATGGTATTCATCCCACTCTTTATTTTTTATATATTTAACCCATACGAGCGTAATGTCTCCTGATTTACTTTTTTACGTCTCCCAAGCTCCAACATTGCGTTTTTATAAATTTCGGGTGTGTTTAATATTCTGTCTCGTATTTCTATTTGCTTTAATCGTTTTTCTTCTAATTCTACACAATATTTTTTATAATGTTCCATTGTTAAACCTGTTTTTCCACTCATTATTAGGTCATACTCTCTTCGTTTTCCTTCTTCATACATCTCTATATAATCATCTGTGCATTTTGTTTTTATATACAATAACGCCTCATTATGATAGGTAAAACCAAACCTATCATCAGTCCAACCATATTTTTTTTCATCACATAAGTTCATACAACAACCTTGATATTTTTCAAAAAAAGATATACAGTTCTTTATATCTCTTACCTCATCAAATATAGGTATCATTATATTTTGCGTTATTTCTAATGATCTGTTACCCGCTTCATACATGGATTCTTCGTTATCTATTTCATAAATATATGTATACATATCATCTAACAAACCTTTATCCATATCATCAACTTTATACTTTTTGTTTCTCACATACATCATTGAATGCGTATTCATCCATTCCCCATTACTTATAGGTGATACTGCTAAATCGATTTTATTTCTATATACAGTTGCTATTCCTCCTGAAACTGTAAATTCTCTAAAATCTGGTCTGTCAATACCATCTACAGTTGCGTACCCTTTTACTTTTTCGAAAGTAATTACCTGTATTATTTCATCGCCAATTACTCTTACAAAATACGGATATCGACCTTTTAGCTTTACAAACCCATACGGTTCTAAACCTTCCTTATAAATTTTCTTTAATATAGTCTCTAATGATGCCATATTTTATCCACCTTTTACATTTCACATATAAATTTTACTGCACCTCTATCAATTTAATAAATTCTTTATCAGGAACTGCTTTGGAATAATACCAGCCTTGCATATAATGGCAGCCATATTCCTTTAGTCGCTCCATCATTTCCTTAGTTTCTACACCCTCTGCGACGATATATAAGTCCAATGCATTCAGCATACCTATAGTATACTCAAGTGTAACACCCGCTTTTTGATTTTTGAAGGAATCCCATATAATTCCTTTATCGATTTTAATAATTTTAAATGGTAACTGGTTTATGTATCCGATATTGGCATTTCCTGAACCGTAATCATCCAGTGATAAAGTTATACCGTATTGTACCAGCTTATTTATATTTTTCTCTATAGCAACTGAAATACTCATGTTGGCTGTCTCTGTTATCTCAATATTAATCTGTTCAGGTCTTACCTCATATTGCTTCATCAGACTAATCATTTTGTCTGCAAAATCATACTGCATAAGCTGCAATGGACTAATATTAACCTCTATGTACTCAACCAATGTATTATGTAATCTGAAATCATGAATAAAGCGACATATTTTCTCAAATATAATCTCACCCATTTCGACTATCAAACCATTTTTTTCAGCTATCGGTATAAACTCCTCTGGAGAAATCCATCCAAGCTGTTCATCATTTAATCTTACAAGAGCCTCCGCCGAATTATATATACCTTTTTCTATAGAAAAAATAGGTTGATAATATACCATTAAGCTTTTCTTATCCATTGCTATTTTTACGGCTTTTTCAATTTCTTTGTCTCTTTGTATTTGCTCCAGTTTTATTTCATCAGCACTTATAATACTTCCTTTTTTAGTTTTCTTTGCTACAGCCATAGAATAGTCGATGACATCAACTAATTCTCTGTAGCTGCCTGCATCCTTCGGACATTCCATGCAAAATATTGATGCTGACATCATGGCAGTCAAGCTATCCTTTGTCGTCCATGGATGACAAAATCTTTCGCCAACTTCAACAGCAACTTCTGACATCATAGATGTATTCTTAGGCAGGATTATACAAAACTTATCTGAGCCATATCTAAATACTAACTGACCATATTTTAACTGTTCAAGATATGCACCAACCTGATATAACAAGTTATCACCGGTATCTACACCATAATTCTTGTTAATCAATTTAAAATCATCCATAGCGACAGTAATGACACCAAATGATTTTTCTTCATAAAATGCATTATTTAGATATTCACCAAGTAATTTTCTATTGAACTGATTTGTAGTATTATCAATAACTTTATTGGAATTCTGTTGATAATAAAAGAAAGTAAGACACAACAATCCTAACATCAAATCTACAAGTGGAATATATAATACCAACTGCAATACACATGCAACCACACCACAAACCATATTGAAGCCAAATGGTCCAGGCTTTAAAAATGTAAATCTATTTTTATGTCTAAACATGGTTATAAAGCATACCATTACCATCGCAACAGCGATTCCATATGGTATAACACTTCCCCAAAGTAACTGGAACTTCTCCTCTTCAAAAACAAAAACCCAACGATAAAAATAGTTAGATGTTACAATTCCAACAACTACTATCGCTAAGATTTTAAACAAATTAGGAACCCACCTACGCTTGTCAAAATCCACATGTGATAAAAGCAACAAATAATAAGCCATACTTATAGGAACCAAATCGATAAAAAGTGTTTGTATTGTAAGTAATACAAAAAAATTCTGATATCCTATCACATCAACATATCTTGCCGCTAAAGTTGAAAAAATTTCAAATGACGTTGCCAAAAAAACATTACCTAATAAGACCCAGAAAAAAGAATAACTCTGCATAGGTATTTTTTTCTCATTAACATACCAAACTGCTATCAATAATAAAATTGTCATCGTGGCATAATCAAATGCCAAATTCCAATTTGTCATATAATTTATTTCCTTTTATAATTAATATAAGTGCACATATGCTTTTACTTAATATCATCTGGTATGTACACATCGATTTAACGCGTTACATTTATATCATAACATATATAAAAAAATAATAATAGAAAAAACTGCTACTATAACGAAGATAAAAACGTCATAGTAGCAGTTTTCTTTTATTTTTCCACTAATTCAAAATCTGATGCAGGGTGCTTACATAACGGACATATATAATCCTCTGGAAGCTCGTCTCCCACATACTCAAATCCACAAATTTTACATCTCCAAACCTTTTTTCCTTCTGTATTTGCAGACGGATTATTAAGTGGCTTTTTGATGTTTGCATGATAGTATTCATAGGTTGCTGAAGGTACACTATTTAATATATCTCCATCAACTACAACACAAATAAATAATGTATGTGTCCCTAAGTCCACTGTATCTTCGACCCATAAAGATATATGTGCATTTGTGCCTTTTGTTATGCACATTACTTCGTTTGGAGTTCTTACGCAATAGTCTTTGTTTTCCTTCATCCATTCACCTGATGCAGGGTCAAATTTATTTACATCTTTTCCTGACTGAAAACCAAAATGCTTAAACAGCTCAAAATCTGCATCCTGACTTATAACAGAAATATTACATTTTCTAGTATTCATAATCATATCATGGGTATAATTTGACTTATTAACAGCCACCATCATCTTCATGGGATTAACTGTAACCTGCATAACAGTATTAATTATGCATCCGTTATCCTTATTTCCATCTCTGGCAGTACAGATAAATAATCCATAAGACAATTTCTCCAAAACCTTATCATCCATACGTATACCTCCTATTTATATGCATTTTTTCCTCACTTCGAGGTTTCAGCAATAGTATTGTTATTTTTTCACATTTTATCCAAGAACAACATCAAGAATCATCATTAATATAAATCCAATAGCAAAACCTATTGTTCCTATATTAGAATGTTCTCCTGCTGCCGATTCCGGTATAAGTTCTTCTACTACTACATATATCATAGCTCCTGCTGCAAACGCTAAAAGATATGGCATTATTCCTACAAAATATCCAGCTAACCATATAGTAAGTAACGCTCCGAGAGGTTCCACTACACCTGATAAAGTGCCATACAAGAAAGCCTTGCCTTTACCCTCTCCAGCTGCACAAACTGGCATGGAAATTATTGCGCCCTCTGGGAAATTTTGAATTGCTATACCTATTGTAAGAGCCATAGCACCCATAAATGTAATTGTACTATTTCCAGACATCATTCCTGCAAAGGTTACACCTACCGCCATACCCTCAGGTATATTATGAAGAGTAACAGCAAGTATGAGCATAGTTGATTTTTTCAATGATACCTTAGGACCTTCTGCTTCTTCCTCATTAACATGGAGATGTGGTATCAGTACATCTAAAAGAAGAAGGAAAACTACACCGAGAAGCAGTCCCACCGCCGCTGGAACAAATGAGTATTTTCCCATTCCATTATCCTCTGCCATGTTCATTGCGGGTATAAGTAATGACCATACCGAAGCCGCTATCATAACACCAGCAGCAAAACCAGACAAAGCTTTCTGTACCTTATCGTTTAACTTATCCTTCATAAAGAAAACACAGGCAGCACCAAGTGTAGTACCTAAAAACGGAATCCACACAGCTAACAATACTTCTTTCATAAAATCACCTACCAATCCTCATATGCATTATAATCTCTATTTTTTCATATTATTATCATTCTATGAATATGTAACTTGTCTTATACATTATATAACGAATTTCACAATAATTATAGTTTAAAATCAATATTGATAATTATTATCACTTAGGCGTTTATTTATACAATAGACTTATGCGGCAATTTTATACAAGTGTATCTGCAATAAAACAGCCATAATACATCATATAAACACAAACATTTAGACTGTGTTTTTAGCGTCTGACGAAATCCACCAGTTACTTACGTCTTAGGCTCGAAAGCATTCTTGAGAGTCTTAGTCGTAGTTACTGGTTAGTTTGTCAGCGCGTTACAGTTGTTTGTGTTATATGCTGTATTACGGCTGTTTTATTGCAGATACACTTATATAAAGTTGCCGTTCTCTATTTCTACATAATCATAGATAAAAAGCTTTTTAGTCTGTCACACTTAGGATTATCAAAAACTTC
This sequence comes from Wujia sp., assembly GCA_045531735.1. Taxonomy (GTDB): domain Bacteria; phylum Bacillota; class Clostridia; order Lachnospirales; family Lachnospiraceae; genus Coprococcus_C. The sequence goes on from JAZSEO010000008.1 coordinate 122,955, forward strand.
TTCCGGTGTTCCCTCTTCCTTAATTCCTTTTTCATCAAAGAACATAACTCGGTTTGCAACCTGTCTTGCAAATCCCATCTCATGTGTAACTATAACCATAGTCATACCGTCCTGGGCAAGCTCCTGAATAAGATTTAATACCTCCTTAACCATCTCTGGGTCAAGTGCTGATGTAGGCTCATCAAAAAGGATTACCTCTGGATTCATAGCAAGTGTTCTAACTATAGCTATACGCTGTTTCTGCCCCCCTGAAAGCGTATCCGGATAAGCATCTGCCTTATCTGCAAGACCTACTCTTTCCAAAAGTTCTTCTGCTCTTGCATATGCCTCTTCCTTGCTCATCTGCTTTGTTTTAATAGGTGCAAGTGCAATGTTGTCCTTAATAGTAAGATTAGGAAAGAGATTAAAATGTTGGAATACCATTCCTACTCTCTCTCTCATTTTATTAATATCTGTTTTTTTATCAGTTATATCAATTCCATCAATATATATGCTCCCAGACTCAGGAACCTCCAGAAGATTAAGAGTTCTGATAAATGTTGATTTACCACAGCCTGATGGTCCTATAACAGCAATAATATCTCCTCTGTTTACTTCTGTGCTTATATTTTCAAGTACAGTATTATCACCAAATGATTTTGTTATGTTTTCAACCTTAATGATACATTTATTATCGCTCATTTTTCTTTAGACTCCTTTCAAGCTTAGTAACACCTGCCGAGAGCACAAGTACAATTATCAGGTAAATTATTGCAACTGCTATAAGTGGGAAAAATGCCTGATAGGTACTACCACGTATAATATTTCCTGCCATAGTAAGATCCATAAGACCAATGTATCCACTTATAGATGTTTCCTTTATCAACACTATGAATTCATTTGCAAGAGCAGGCAATGTGTTCTTAAAGGTCTGTGGAAGAATAATGTAAATCATAGTCTGGGTATGTGTAAGTCCAAGACTTCTCGCACCCTCGAACTGCCCCTCATCAAGCGACATAATTCCACCTCTGATTATCTCTGCCACATAAGCTCCCGAATTTATACCGAAGGCTAAAGAAGCAACTAATATTTTGCTTATATTAGCTGATGCAAAAATAACGTAATAAATAATAAGTAACTGTATCATGGTTGGTGTTCCACGAATAATAGTAATATATATTTTACAGAGGAAATTAAGGATTTTTAATCCACCTGTTTTATCGTGGGTTGCACGTATAACAGCGATTATAAAACCTATAACCACACCCAATAAAACTGCTAAAAGTGCTATGATAATTGTATTCTTTAAGCCTGAAAGAATGTACTCATATCTGTTATCTTCTATAAAGTTCATATAGAAGCTATCCTTTATGGATGTGATACCTGAGCCCTCTCCGTTTCGTACAACAATAACCTGCTTTGCAGTAGTATATGGTTCAGAGAAATTAACATTTTTAAGCCTGTCCTCTGTTATTGTCATTCCTGCAACACCAATGTCAGCCTTTCCACCCTGAACTGCTGTTATGATTGTGTCAAACTCCATATCTTCAACTACAAGCTTCATGTTAAGCTTATCGGCAATAGCTCGAGCCATATCCACATCTATTCCTACGATTTCACCCTCCTCGTAGTATTCGTATGGTGGAAATGCTGCATTTGTTGCCATCACAAGCTCACCATTTGAGTAATCAAGTCCCTCTGGACTTATATATTCATAACCGTCATCCTCATCAGAAAGATAGTGAGAAATAATTTTATCCAGAGTCCCCTCTTCTTTAATCTCACCAAGAGCAGCATTAAAATCCTCTAAAAGCTCAGTGTTATCTTTTGCTATACATACTGCGTACTGCTCAATAGTAAATTCTTCTTCAAGTATACTTAAATCAGAATTACGTTTAACAAAAGCCTTTGCAGGCTGCTCATCAATAACAACACAATCTACCTTTCCATTTTTCAACGAGGAAATTGCATCATTACCCTTGTTATATCTCTCTATAACAGTACCTGCCTCATCACCTTCATAATCTGATACATAAATATCTCCAGTTGTACCTATCTGTACACCTATTATTTTTCCGTCTAAGTCTTCTATTCCATGTACATCTGATGCCTCTTGTTTATTGCCACAACCAGAAAGCATAAATACAAGCAACAGAATATACAACAAAGTAATTTTTTTCTTTATGCTCATTTATTTCTCTCCCAAAAATTCAAGTATCTAGCTTATGTTATCTTTCAACATAATCTCTCAAGTTAGTAAAATCTGTTACCAAATAAGTCATTCTATACTTACTTAATTTATCATCAATAATTACCATATCAATGTCATAGCTGACAACATCATCCGAATACTCATCATCGCTACTATATTTTTCCATATCGACGCCAAACTTTGCAATAAAAGGAGTCAACTTATCTGTTTCTAAATCCTCTGCATCATAAAAATCCTCATATTCTGCAGTTTCATCTTCCGCAAAAGTCCAGCCATAATTCACTTCATCACTACAAGCATATCTACAAACTTTCTTTATATCATTATCCGCCAGCTTATAAAGATGAACACATCTGCTTTCTGCTCCCGTAAAAACTGAACACATATTAAGATCAAGCATTATAAAAGTGTCTTCATCAGTATTTACAATTGATATATCCAGATACTGATTATATTCTACAGCACACATAGTAAATATTACGCTTCCTTCATCACGTCTATAGAACAATTTATCCTCTGTGGAAATTAAATTCACTGTACCGTCTATAATTCCATATACATCCATAATAACTATATGCTCAGATATATCTTCTGCGGGTTCTGTACGAACAATCAAAAGTTCCTCCACACCATCTCGATTTAAATCTACAATTTTTGCAGATATTATTCCCTCTGCATCTTTAAGAAGTCGCCCTATATCTGAAATCATAAGGGTATCATCACACACAGAAGACTCTCTGTAATTTATATCTGCTAATTGATATTGTGAAAGCAACGTATCAGAAATATATGTGTAATATAATCTTTCTGTTTCAGACAAATTTTCGTATGATGGTGGCTCTGTTGTAGGCTCTGCAGTAGTCACCTCAGTTGTCGCCTCTGTAGTAGACTCTGTAGTTTCAGTTACCACCTCAGTAGTTGCTTCTGTCGTTTCACTATCTGTTGCTGATGCAACCTCCGTTACATCATCATCCTTATTTGCTTTATTTTTACCACCAATATTTATACATATAACTACACCTACTACAACTAATATAGCCGCAACTACTACTCCAATTATAATTTTAGCAGAAGTCGAAACCGACTTAACAGGTTTTGTTTCCTGTCCCTGCATAACACCTGTCTCTTCTGGCATTAATGTTTTTTCCTTTGTAGCATTTACCATCATACCAGGATTGTTTTGCACACCCGAGCTTTCAATTGTTTGTGGAATTAAAGAATTAATATGCTCCTTTGCTGCGTCTCTGGTTATTTTTTCAATCCATTTATAAAAGAAATCTACATCTGTAACCTCACCTATTCTTTGATATACCTCTTGGTATACCTTAGCGGTAAGTGAATCTGCAACATCTTTATTTCTTACGTTATTAATCAAAATGTCATATACAAAAGGGGAAGTAATATAATAAAATTCTTCATATGAACTGAAATCTCCACCCTGCATCTTTTTAATTTCATTTAACAATTTTTCATTATCAGACATTTTTTGTTCCTCCCATAAATTCTTACTCCTCAACTCCATAAACAGCTTCATCTATATATTTGTAATAATCATAATCACATATACTTTCAGCCATACTAAATTTATTTTTTACTACCGTCTGCATATATTCTACATAAGATTCATCTATTTGTGAACCATCAATACTTCTCATTTCACCTGTATTTGCATTATATGAAACCTTATCTGTAATAAAACTTCTGTCGTTAAACATTACCAAACCTTCACTGTCAGAAAGTATATCCTGTCCCACAAGCATACGAGAGTCATACGGAAGACCCATGAGATTTGATACTGTTGGTAGAATATCTAAGCTTGAACAATATTTATTCACTCTGACAGGCTCTTCCATTGATGCTGACCATATAATAAGTGTATTTTTATACCATTCAAAGGTATTATCAAGTTCTCTTCCTGCAAGTTCATCTACAACATCTTTATTATCATAAGGTACATGGTCTGCTGTTAAAACAATAAGCGTTCTATCTGCCACACCTGCCTCCTCAAGCTTTTCAACAAGAGAGGTCATTGCAAGTTCAAGCTCATACTGACAAGCTATATATGCTTTTGTAGTATCAGAATACTCTAAATTGGCAAATCTATCCTGATGTTTCTGTGCCATTGCATTTCCGCCAAAATTATACATAACATGTCCACTTACAGTTAAATAATATGTGTGGAATGGCTCTTCACCTATATAATCCTCAAAGGTTGTGTCTATGAGATGCAAATCCGACTGTGGCCAAAGCTGTGTACCGCTACCATCCCTCTCAGGCTCATAACCATTTCTCGTACCATACCATTCATACCCTAAATTTGTATGGGAAATATGTCTGTCATAATATGTATACTCGTTATTGTGATAGCCTTTTACCGTATATCCCTGTTTAAGTAGCTGCTGACTCAATGTAAACATCATATCATTGCCATTAGCACCTGATTTATACATACTCATGTAGGTTCCGTTTTTTGGCATAAGACCTGTTAAATCAGCGTACTCACCGCCAAGCGTAGAACCATACCAAAGTGGTGTATAATAATTTCTAAACACAAACCCTTCGTTGCTTAATTTATATAAGGTCGGTGTTCTGTCTCTGTCTATAGAATACCCTGAAAAACCCTCTGCTACCACAAAAATAAGATTGTATCCTTCAAACATTCCTGTATATTCATTTTTATTTGTCGGTGTTATCGTTCTTATATATTCATGAAGTGCTATAACATTGCTGTTTGTTTCATTAGCAATAAGCTCGTCAAAATCTACATCTAACACATTTGGCGAGGTATCTATTACCTCCTCTACTATTTCTTCCTCTGCTGCATCTGGCGAAGATGCAATATTTATCATGTTTTCTGTTGTTACTTCTTCTGTATACTCATAATTTTCAACGGCAAATGTAACCTCATTACCATTACCTCCAAACGCTTCTTTCACCGAAAATTTTGCATCGAGATAAAGAGATTCCAACACGCCAAGTTTTTCTACCGTCATATCTACTGATGTATTGTTTTTGTACACCTCGTATGCAGAGTAAACAGATTTTTTATCTGATTTCATCACAAATATATTTAATGCAAACATAATAAGCACAATCGGAACAGCAATTGCATAGACTTTTAAATTGTGTCGTTCAAAATTAAGCACCTTACGTAGATACACAGACAATAAAATAATTGGTGCAAGCATAATTATAAGCACCCACCATTCGCCTGCTATTGCTTTGAATATTACATCTGTAAAATCAAGTGCCTGTGTGGCTACTGCCATTGTACCAAACAGCGATAAATATGTGTTAAAAACACCACTATATATTATCTGTGCAACAAAATATATTGTTATTACAACTGTAAATGCTATTGTTAAAACTTTTGATATTTTCTCAGAAAACAGATTAATTAATATGCCTATTATACTTCCAAAGAAAATCGCAAAGAGAATCTTATAAATAAGATTCTCTCCGGTTAATCCTAGTCTGATAAAATGAAAAAACACTTCAAAGAAAACTATCAAAAGAATAAAATACATTTCTACAGTAGAGAAAATGTCTTTTGCGAAATCAATTATTTTTTCTTTCATCTCTTTTGTTATTCCTTATATTAAAACTGTGGTAATGTTGCAAGCACCTTCTTAATTTCATCATCAGTTGGTACATAGTCCGCCATCACACCATCATTAAACTTCTGGTAAGAAACCATATCGAAATATCCTGTACCAGTCAAACCAAATACGATATTCTTCTCTTCGCCTGTTTCTTTACATTTTAGTGCCTCATCAATAGCTACTTTTATTGCATGGCTACTTTCTGGGGCAGGAAGAATACCTTCGATTCTTGCAAACTCCTGAGCCGCCTTAAATACCTCTGTCTGCTTAACACTTCTAGCTTTAAGAAGACCCTGATCATAAAGCTCTGAAACTATAGAACTCATACCGTGATATCTAAGTCCACCTGCATGGTCTGCCGATGGTATAAATCCACTACCAAGAGTATACATTTTAGCAAGAGGACAAACCTTTCCTGTATCACAGAAATCGTATGCGTATGCACCTCTTGTAAGACTTGGGCATGATGCAGGTTCAACTGCAATAAGCTCATAATCAGCCTCTCCTCTGAGCATCTCGCCTGCAAACGGAGAAATAAGTCCACCTAAGTTTGAACCACCGCCAGCACAACCAATTACCATATCTGCTTTTATTCCGTACTTATCGAGTGCTGCCTTTGTCTCAAGACCAATAACAGTCTGATGCAAAAGCACCTGCGAAAGCACAGAACCAAGAACGTATCTATAGCCCTCCTGACTTGTTGCTGCCTCAACAGCCTCAGAAATTGCGCATCCAAGACTTCCTGATGTTCCTGGGAATTCCTCATTTATTTTTCTACCAACATTAGTAGTCATTGATGGAGAAGGAGTTACCTTTGCTCCATAAGTTCTCATAACCTCTCTACGATGTGGTTTCATCTCGTAAGAGCATTTAACCATATACACCTGACAATCGAGGTCAAAATATGAGCATGCCATTGAAAGAGCTGTTCCCCACTGACCCGCTCCAGTCTCAGTAGTTACACCCTTAAGTCCCTGCTGTTTAGCATAATATGCCTGTGCGATAGCAGAGTTGAGCTTATGGCTTCCTGATGTATTGTTACCCTCGAATTTATAGTAAATGTGAGCTGGTGTACCAAGTTTTTTCTCAAGACAGTATGCACGAACCAATGGTGCCGGTCTATACATTCTATAGAAATCTCTAATTTCAACTGGAATATCAAAATATCTTGTTGTATCATCTATCTCCTGCTCAGCAAGCTCTCTACAGAACACCTTTGATAAATCCTCTACTGTAGCAGGCTTAAGTGTATCCGGCATTAAAAGTGGTGCCGGTTTTTTCGTCATGTCTGCACGAACATTATACCATTGTGTAGGCATTTCATTTTCTTCTAAATATATTTTATATGGAATTTCTTTCATTTTTCTTCCTCCGAAACCGTAATAAATTTATTTTAGTTGCTTGATTATATGGTGTCAAGCGTTGGTTTATTTGTATTTTAAAAAATTTGTATGATAATTTTTATTAAAAATGCCACTAGCCATGCAATAATACATTGACCAAATGCAATTATTGTAGCCCATTTTCCGCCAAGCTCTCTTTTTACTGCTGCCACCGCCGCAACACATGGTGTATATAAAAGGCAAAAAACCAGAAGTGCAGCTGCCGCAGAAGGAGCTATTACAGATAGCATAATCTCTGTACTTCCAAACAAGACTGACAATGTAGAGACTACACTCTCTTTTGCCATAAAACCTGCTATAAGGGATGTGGACACTCTCCAATCACCAAAACCTAATGGTTCAAATATTGGAGCAATAAAACCTGCTATAACGGCAAGCATACTATCCTTAGAATCTGCCACCATGTTTAATCTAAAGTCAAATGTCTGCAAGAACCATATAACTATCGTAGCAACAAATATTACTGTAAAGGCTCTCTGCAAAAAGTCCTTTGCTTTTTCCCACAAAAGCTGAGCAACATTTTTCACGCCAGGCATACGATAATTTGGCAACTCCATAACGAAAGGAACCGCTTCTCCCTTAAACTTTGTGTTTTTAAGAATAAGTGCCATAAGAATTCCGACTACTATGCCCAGAAAATAAAGTCCTACCATTACAAGCCCAGCATACTTAGGGAAGAATGTTGCCGCAAAAAAACCGTATATTGGAAGCTTTGCAGAGCAACTCATGAACGGTGTCATAAGTATAGTCATTTTTCTATCTCTCTCTGATGGCAAAGTCCTACTCGCCATAACGCCTGGAACGGTGCATCCAAAACCTATAAGCATTGGCACTATGCTTCTTCCGGATAAGCCTATTTTACGAAGTAGCTTATCCATAACAAATGCTACTCTTGCCATATATCCTGTGTCCTCTAAAAGTGAGAGGAAAAAGAATAATATAACTATAACGGGGAGAAAGCTTAACACGCTTCCAACACCATTAAATATTCCATCTATTATAAGCGAGTGCAGAGTTTCATTTGCTCCCCAATTACCCAGAGTTCCATCAACAGTCTCTGTAAGCTTTTCTATTCCTAACTCCAGCAAGCCCTGTAGCCATGCTCCTATAACATTGAATGTAAGGTAAAATACTAATGACATAATTACTATAAATGCCGGAATCGCAGTATATTTTCCTGTCAGTATTTTATCAATTTTTCTGCTACGCTCTCTTTCCTTGCTTTCTTTTGGTTTTACGACGCAGTTGCTAACAAGTTTTTTTATAAATGAAAATCTCATATCTGCTATAGCCGCAGACCTGTCAAGACCTCGTTCTTCCTCCATCTGACATATAATATGCTCTATTGTTTCCTCTTCGTTCTGCGAGAGTTTAAGACCTTTTAATATATCCTTGTCACCCTCAACTAATTTTGTTGCCGCAAATCTTATTGGAATTCCGGAAGCCTTAGAATGGTCCTCTATCAAATGCATTATACTATGAAGGCATCTATGTACTGCTCCCTTATTATCTTTCTCATCACAAAAATCATTTCTACCGGGGCGCTCCTGATATTTCGCCACATGTACTGCATGATTAACCAATTCCTCTATACCTTCGTTTTTTGCTGCTGAAATCGGAACAACCGGTATGCCAAGTATATCTTCCATTTCGTTGATGAGAATAGAGCCACCATTTCCTCGTACCTCATCCATCATATTAAGCGCAAGCACCATAGGAATATTCAACTCCATAAGCTGCATTGTAAGGTATAAATTTCTCTCTATATTTGTTGCATCAACTATATTGATGATTCCGGCTGGTTTCTCATTAAGAATAAATTCACGCGAAACAATCTCCTCACTGCTATAGGGAGATAGTGAATATATTCCCGGCAAATCTGTCACTTCTGTATTTGAATAGCCTTTTATTGAACCACTTTTTCTGTCTACAGTAACTCCCGGGAAATTACCAACCCTCTGATTAGCACCAGTTAATTGATTAAACAGTGTTGTTTTTCCACAGTTCTGATTTCCCGCTAAAGCGAAAGTGAGCGTTGTTCCTTCAGGCAACGGATTTTCTTCTGCCTTTACATGATATTTTCCACCCTCACCTAAACCTGGATGCTCTTTTTTCTTTTTTTGTTTCATTTTAGAATTTTGCTGTTCTAGCGTTGCAGCCTCTTCACAAAATTCTATATCTATTTTTTCAGCATCTGCTAAACGTAGCGTAAGCTCATACCCATGTATACGAAATTCAATGGGGTCTCCCATCGGAGCAAATTTTACTAATGTTATCTCCGCCCCTGGTATTACACCCATGTCGAGAAAGTGCTGTCTTAACTCACCCTCACCACCTACAGAAATAATGGATGCTGTTTTTCCTATTTCTAATTCATTTAAAGTCATATCTTTAGTCCTTTATCGTGATTTTAAGCATTATAATTATAAAATAAGGTGGCACAAAAAGCCACCTTATTTTAAAGAATATTGATATATTTTGTTGTGTTTTATCTTGATTTCTAAAAATTAAAGTTTATAAATGCGTCGTCATCTTCTCTGTCGCGAAGTTTTCTTTCTTCTAGCTGCTTACATGCTTCATCTATCTGTTCCATCATCGACTCCGTAATACCTGTCTTTTCATCATAATTAAGATAAGACAAAACCGTTATCATCTCAGCTTCACTATCAGTAAAATAACCAGTTCCCTCCTGACGCATATCTCCTACATTTTTAACAAGCTCATACATTTTATTAGGCAGGGTTCTGTAGTCCCATGCGCCACCTTCTCTTTCTCCACCTAATCCAATCATGATAGTCCCCCTTATCTATATCAACTATTTATATATTGCTTATGCTTTATGCTTAACATTTTACTAAGCTTTTTGGAATAAGGCAAGCATATTTGATATTTTTATTCATACAACACCGCAATTTTTAAATAATAAATACTTAGAATGATACGAAGTAAAATATCCTCTTGAACTTTACTATATCTACATTTTAAAAAATATGTTATTATCTACAAAAAGAGTTAGATTAAACTACACTTCATTGACATAAATATTAAATTCTATAGAAAGAGGTTACCATGACTGAATTAGAAGAATATTACAACAAATTCTGTGAGGACAAACGTTTAAACTCACGCTATGGTCAAATAGAGTTTCGCACCTCCATGAAATACATACATGAATGCATAGAAAAATATATCGACGCACCAAATTCAGAAATCAAGATTTTAGACATTGGTGCAGGTACCGGAAGATACAGTGTGCCTCTCTCAGAAGAAGGCTATGACGTAACTGCTGTCGAGCTTGTAAAATACAATCTAGGAATACTAAAGCTTAAAGGCTCTAATGTCAACGCAATACAGGGCAATGCAACAAAACTAAAAAAGCTTGCCGACAACACTTATGACATCACACTTATTTTTGGACCTATGTATCATCTAATGACCTTCGAGGAAAAGGTAAAAGCAATGAGCGAGGCCAAGCGAGTCACAAAGGATACAGGTATTATACTTGTTGCCTATTGCATGAACGAATACAGCATACTCACATATGGTTTTAAAGAAAAACATATCCTCGAAAGTCAACAAAAAGGACTTATTGCAGAAGACTATCATGTTCTACCTTCTGGCAATGAACTCTATGACTATGTTCGAATCGAGGACATAGATAAGCTTAATGAAGCCACAGGCATGGAACGTATCAAAATAATCTCTGCCGATGGACCAGCCAACTATATGCGTCAGGAGCTCCTTAAGCTTTCCGATGAAGAATTTGAGGAATTCTTTAAATACCACTTAGCGACCTGCGAGCGCATGGATCTCATCGGAGCCGGCTTCCATACTGTAGACATAGTCCGCAAGAAACTAAAATCGAAATAGCCACCTATTATAACCACAACTCCATAAGCCGAATATGCTACGGTCTTTGAGAGTGATAGCAGTCGCATAAAGTATAGAAGAATAAAAATGTGCACCGAAAACTGTCCGAGGGACGCCGGTCCTTAGCATGTATAAATAAGATATATAAGAGTAATAAATGCACTCTGGGACACGTTCTCACTTGGCTTCCGACGTAGCAGTACTAAATTCAGAAAAATAGAAAAAAGCTTCTTTAGCCTACACATAAATGTGTGCTATCGAAGCTTTTTTCTATTTTATCCTCATTAAGTGCTGACGTCTCCAGACAGTCCCTGAGTTGCATTTATTACTCTTATATATCTTATTTATACATGCTTACGTACCGCTGCGTTCCGACCAAGCGAGAGCGTGTTTTCGAGCGCATTTATTATTTCTTCTATACTTTATGTGACTGCTATCAACCTTAAAGACCGTAGCATATTTAGCTTATGTAATATAAGTTATAATAGGTGGCTATAAACGTCTTAGTCTCCTGCGGACTATTGTAAAGCAGATGACATGGGCTAAGAATGTTATGGTCCACGATACAGGATAGGTAATGTATATCATTTCTATAGAATGGAACTGCTCCATCGGAAAGAATACTGCTAGCCATACTATTCGTAGGAGACATGCACCCACAAGGGATACTATCATTGGCATTATCGCATATCCCAAACCTCTTAATGAACCTACCATTACATCCATCATTCCACATAAAAAATATAGTGATACTATATAGCGAAGCCTTATCATTCCAGCAGCTATTACTTCTGGATTATCGTTGTAAAGCCCAAGCAAAGGTTCTCCAAAATTCACTACCGTAAGTCCCATCACCAATCCAACTACTATTACATAAAATTGTGCAGTAAAAAGTATTTTGTTTATTCTCTCATGCTTTCCAGCTCCTACATTCTGACTCGTAAATGATATTGCCGCCTGATGAAATGCATTCATTGCCATATATACAAAGCCTTCGATGTTACTGGCTGCCGCGCTTCCAGCTACGACTATATCTCCGAATGTATTTACAGATGACTGGATTACTACATTTGCCAGAGAAAATAACATTCCCTGAAATCCAGCAGGTAAGCCTATCTGGAGTATTTTAAAGAATGTAGCTTTATGAATTTTAAGACATCTTAAATCAAGATGGATATCACCCTTATCTTTTATCAGACATCTTACTACAAGCAATGCAGAAATACACTGCGATATTACCGTTGCAAGAGCTACACCTGCAACATCCATATCTAATTTTATTACAAACAAAAGATTTAATAATACATTTATTACACCTGCGAGAGCAAGATAATAAAGTGGTCTTTTTGTATCTCCAACAGCGCGAAGTATCGCTGCACCGAAGTTATATACCATAGTTGCAAGCATTCCTGCAAAATATATTCTCAGATATGTTACTGCTAAATCAAGAACCTCAGTTGGTGTCTTCATCCATATCAAAATCTGTTTTGTACAAACCATACCTATAACAGACATAATAAGACCACTTGCGATACTTAATGCAACAACCGTATGCACAGTTGTTTTTAAATCTTCTTTTTGTTTTGCACCATAAAAATGCGATACTAAAACTGTAGCACCAACTGAAAGTCCTACAAAAAGATTTGTGAGAAGATTTATAACTGAAGTTGTTGAGCCTACTGCCGCAAGTGAATTATGTCCTGCATAATTTCCAACCACAATTATATCTGCAGCGTTAAAAAGAAGCTGTAGCATACTCGAGCACATAAGCGGGAATGCAAACATTATCATTTTCTTCATGATAGAACCGTTACACATATCTATCTCGTATTTTTTTGTTCTTGATGCCATATAATCAACTCCTTTATTGTTATGAATTAATATTTTACTACTTTGTGTTAATATTTCAATGTGTGTTTTAAACAAAAAATATGAGCATATATCTTGAAACAATGAAAAATTGTCCATAAATATATACTCATATTTCTTTAGATATTATTATATTTTTTATTATAATTTTTATTAAAATTTTATTGTTCTTCTCAAATTATAATATTAGGAATAATTATTTACTGTAATTAATATACCTTCGCATCCACTGCTATCTCTAATATCTTAGTCACATCTGCTGCTCTAAGCTCCATAAATCCGCCTCTTACACCATCTCCAACACCAAGATTTGATACAAGAGTTGGAATATCTTCTGCTTTAGCTCCAAGCTCAGCAAAATTAATTGGCATTCCTATCGCTTTAAGGAATTTTCTGAATTCATTTATTCCCTCTTTAGCTGTTATCTCCGGATTTTCAAAATTCATTTCACAGCCCCATACGCGAACTGCCATCTGTGCAAATCTCATAACATCGTGATTCATAACATGTTCCATCCATGACGGCATCACTACCGCAAGACCTGCTCCATGTGCACAATCATAAAGTCCAGAGAGTTCATGCTCTATCATATGGCTGTTCCAATCCTGGCTTCTTCCTACACCTACTATATCATTATGTGCTACCATTCCTGCCCACATAATGTTAGCTCTAGCTTCATAGTTGTTAGGATCTGCAATTACTCGTGGAGTTTCTTTAACCATTGTAAGCAATACAGCCTCGCAAAGTCTGTCAGTTATTTCTACTTCTTTAGTGTTTGTGAAATATCTTTCAAATACATGAGCCATTATATCAGTTGCACCACATGCTGTCTGATATGCTGGAAGCGTACATGTAAGTTCTGGATTAAGTATTGAGAATTTAGGTCTAAATATATCAGTACCATAATCTCTCTTCCACATGCCGTCCTCTTTAGTAATTACCGAACCATTTGAGCCCTCACTACCCGCTGCTGCGATAGTAAGAATTGTACCTATAGGTAATGCTTTCTCAGCAACTGCTTTTCTTGTATAGAAATCCCAAAAATCGCCGTCATAAAATACGCCTATTGAAATAGCCTTTGAGCTGTCTATACATGAACCACCACCTACAGAAAGAATAAAATCTACACCTTCCTTACGGCAAATCTCTATACCTTCGTATACCTTCGTATCACGAGGATTAGGAACTACTCCACCAAGTTCCACATAAGCAATACCATTTTCATCTAACGATTTCTTAACTCTGTCCAAAAGTCCTGAGCGTACAACCGAACCTGAACCATAGTGAATAAGCACCTTTGTTCCACCGTATTTTTTGACGTAGGCACCACATTCTACCTCTCTGTCTTTTCCGAACACAAACTCGGTCGGACTGTAAAAATTAAAATTTTCCATGTTAGTCTCCTTTCATTTTGTTTATATTTATTTTCTTATTATTTTTTAAGTTTATTCTGCCACATTTTCCAGTTCTTTTTTCTTCGCCCTAAGAGCCTCAAGCTTTATATCAATAGAGCTTATCTGGGAGCGTAATCTCGCTTTTATCTCTGCTTTTTTATCAACCTGTGAATCAGCATCTCGCATTTCTTCAAATTGTTTTCTCCATGCTTTTGCTGCAAAAAAAGCTGAAATTACAGTTGGAATCATCACAATTCCCATAATAATAACCATCTCTGTTTCAAAGCCACTGTTTATACCTGATACTATATTATAAATTAGTAATATGGCACAAACTAACGTTATCATAGTAATTGGAAGAACTGCTATCATATTATATTTTGCCCCACTTACTGCAAGCATTTTCCTTTGCTCCTGATACTTGTCACTTTCATATTCGCTGTTTAACTCAAACTCTAACATTTTTCTTTTTTCTTCAAGTTCGTAAATTTCTTCTGATATCTTATCTAATTCTGAAACTTGAAATTCTTGTCCTGATAATTTCATTTTATCCCTCGCAACTTATTTTTGATTAAGACTATTTAATATATCTTTCCCAAGCTATCTTTATTAATATTATACCTTCTGCAGAAGTCATCAACATCTGAATCCTTCTGAATAAGCATTATATCAATAAATTTCCCTTTTTCATCAATATATCCAGCCACCTTTTCACCAGTACAAATGCTTGCACGTATAACATATTTACGGTCTGGTTGTATTTGTGAAACGGATTGATTTATATTCTGTTTTTTGAATAGTGATTTAAACATGATTTTATGCCTTTATTTTCGTACATTTCAAGTTTAGCTTTTATTCCTTCAACTCAAGCTTTACGACACAACGGTTTTGTATTGTTCTTCCTTAAACCCTAACAGCACATTACCGTCATCAGTAACAACAAGTGGTCTTTTTACAAGCATACCGTCTGTGGCTAGAAGCTGTAATTTTTCTTCATCAGACATAGCCGGAAGCTTATTTTTTAGTTCCATAGACTTATATAAAAGTCCGCTTGTATTAAAGAATTTCCTTAACTCAACTCCACTCATTTCATACCATTTTTTAAGTTCCTCATAGGATGGATTCGCCTCTTTTATATCTCTTAATTCATATGAAATATTATTCTCATCCAACCATTTTTTTGCCTTTTGACAAGTGGTACATTTCGGATAACACAAAAACAACATATAGTCATCTCCTTTACTAATTATTATCTTTTTTAAGCATCATAACTCTTTTGCTTATAACTATTGCAAGTGCCTGTTTAGCCCCTTCTAAATCTCTTCTGTTTATAGCTTGCCTAAGTCCTGTAAACGGTCTGTCAAATGTCGAAAGCTCCAGTTCTTTTGCAGTACGGGTCATTCGCTGAATATTCATAGCAGCCGCCTGCCACTGATTATGATTGATAGCTTGTCCAATTCTCATAAAATCATAGCTATGAAGAAATTTATGTATCTGTTCTTCTCTTGTACTATTATTATCTTCCTGATTAATCATCTTTCTTCCTCTTGTTTTTTCCCTTTGTTAGAATATAACTTTCTTCAATCATACGCATGACATCACTATCTGGAACCGAGCCATCCAATATAACAGAATTCCAGTATATCTTATTTAAATGAAATGCGGGAATAACTGCCTCAAAAGTATCTCTCCACAAATCACGCCACTCCAAATCACATTTTAGATTTATCCAGATTTTATCCTCTCTTTCAAAAATCCATGCAAATATCTTATTATTTCCTTTATGCCTTATAACAGTCCAGTTATCATCATGAAACGGATAATCCTCGTAACAATTTTCTAGTGAAAGGCAAAAATTAATAACCTGTTTTCTAATTATTGAATTATCATTTTCCTCATGGTTATACAGCATGTAATCCATAATTTTCTCCATACAAATTAATATATATAATATTAACCTATAGGTCTTATTTTATCAATATTAACACTTAAAACACTTTGTTCATTTTCTAGACTTTTGATTTGATTACGGAATCGTTCATCCGAGAATTTACGGATAAATTTTCTTGACTTCATTATTTATCCGTACAAAGAACTTTACAAATCAGAACAATGAATATGCAAAGTACATTCTCCATGTACCAGCAGTGGCACAATGCAATAAATTTTCCTATTTATAAAAAATCCCGGCAACATCGCATCACCGGGAAAAATATTATATTTAATTTAAACCTGTTATCTGGCTCCAATTGGCAATTATATTGTCTGCCTCCTGTGGATGAGCTCTATATGTATTATAAAGGATTTTCTTAGCCTTCATAGGCTTACCCTTCCATATTGCTTTGTCGACCTCATCGAGCTTTGCAATGTAATATTCAACACCATTAATTGTAATTGTTGCATCTCCAAGCTTCTGAAGCTCTTTAAGTCTTGGCTTATATTTTTTATCAATCTGGAATGAAAGAATAAATAATACGATACCACCAACAATCATTCCCACAAATATATAAAGCATGTTCTTAACAATGCTTGTTACCTGTGGTTGGAAAACCAATGGAAGTACATATTTATCTATATCAGAGTCATCCTCAAACCATTCTGATTCCTCAAACCACTCTACCATGTATTCATACACTTCATCATCCAACTTATGTAAACCACCATTTGTTTTTACAGTTTTACTACTTAATTCATCAGCATACATATATAAATAATCCATAGTGTCATTTGCAATAGCTCTATATGAAGAAAGATTCTTTGAATCTTCATCAACCTCAAAAGCTACATAGTAGGTTTCTTCGCCAACAAACAATGGTAAGATAAAGTAATAATCAACATTTGATGTAGTACTACCACTTCTTCTGTTCTTAGTGGTTGTTTCCATGCTACCAAAACATTCCATAAGAACATTAAGGTCTGTTTGAATTGCAAAGCCCTCTTTAATCTCTTCTGGATCTTCTATATCCTCTTCCATAATATCAACTGGCTCCGTAAAAGCAATCTTGATACTTGTACGTGTAAAGAATAAAAGTACTGCACCTAAAATAGCAATAATAAGTCCTGCTTTAAAGCAAAAATTCTTCATTTTCCCTCTCCTTTTGTAAAATATGTAATTTGACATAAGAATTATAGCATGAAAACATTTTATTTCAAGCTTATTCTAATTAAAACACACATGTCACAAATATTTCAATACCGATAATTACCAATATTATGCCACCTAAAATATTAGCTTTATTAGAGAGTCGCATTCCAACCTTTTTACCAATAATTAAACCTATCATACAAATAACAAATGTCACTGCAGCAATAATAACAGATGCAACAACTGCCATCAACAAGCCATAATCAGCAATCGTAAATCCAACAGATAACGCATCTATAGAGGTTGCAACACCCTGTACCATCAAAGCCCCCAAACCTACTTTTGATGTTTCCATCTCATCGCTATCACCTTTTATTCCCTCAATAAGCATCTTTCCTCCTATAAACAAAAGCAAAACAAGCGCAATCCAAGGAATATATTTTTCAAATGCCTTAAAATATCTGACTATTGTATGTACGCAAATCCAACCTAACATTGGCATCAATGCCTGAAATATTGCAAAAACACCTGCAATGCCACACATCTTATTTTTCTTCATCTCAGGCTCATGCAGGCCATTTGCAAGCGATACTGAAAACGCATCCATAGCAAGACCTACTCCCAGCATAATGCTGTTGACAAAAAACAATAAACTCCACTCCATTTTTTCTCTTTCCTTCCTCTTATGAAATCCATGATATAAGCAAAACAAAACCCAAGTATAACTTATGCTATACTCGGGTTAATTATCATTAATATACAGACTCCATGCATAGCTTTTCAGATATACATGAGTCTCGCAATTTAAAACAAGCCAGGTTTTAAGACCAGTATGTTGACTTGCTACGCATACGCGCTCGCTACTCCCTCATGAGACTTATTGAGAAATTTTATCATCTACATAAAGATATGTCAATGTAAAACATAGATTTTATTGTCATTGAAATTTTTTTATGTTAAATTAATATTATTCTAACAAAAGAAAATCTATATTCAAAATACACATTTAATCCCCAAAACAATTTAATATAGTTACCTGGGCAGCCGGGGGACGTGCTACCTTACCTGTTTCGAGTCTTGCGAAAGGGGGAAGGCTTATGAGTACATATGAAGAATTTATGATCATACTCACAATAGCTCTGCTTATAGTTGCAATTCTAAATTTGAACAATAAGAAATAGCCGTTCTGCTCTCTGGTATAAGTTGAACGGCTATTAATCAATTTACGCCGGGACAGGTGACTCGCACTCACCTTCCGACTGTCTTGGTAACTATATTATATTATTAAGTCATAAGATATGTCAATGTAAAACAGGGAAATTATCTTCATTAAAATATCCCAACATTTTATGAAGAATCTCAAAAAGTTTCATCCCATCTTCTGGTGTAAGAGGTACACAGCTACCCATTTTTTCTGGAATGCTAACCGCTTGTTCCTTTAAATCTTCACCATTTTTAGTAATAGCAATATTAAGAACCCTCTCGTCCTTATCATCTCTTTTGCGAGTAATATAGCCTTTTTGCTCTAGTTTTTTAAGAACAGGGGTAAGAGTTCCTGAATCAAGAAAAAGGTATTTTCCCAATTCCTTAACATTCATTTCCTTGTACTGCCAAAGTACCATCATGGTTATATACTGAGTATATGTTAAATCTATCTCATCTAAATATGGCTTATATCGTTTAACAATCTCTTTAGAACATGCATAGAGAGGAAAACATATTTGATTTTCTAATTTTAAAACATCATATTTTTTATCTGACATTATATAATCTCCTCTATTTTAGTTTTAAGATTTTTAAGTGGATTCATAGGCTCAAATCGTGCCACAAGCTTACCTTCTCTGTCAATGAGGAACTTTGTAAAATTCCATTTTATTGAGCTGTTGTTTTTATAATCCTTATCCATCTTTTTAGCTACACCACCAAGCATAAGACCTGCAGGATTTTTGTCAAATCCTTCAAAGGTGCTATTTTCTTCAATCCATTTGAAAAGAGGAATAGCATTCTCACCTCTTACATCTACCTTTGAAAACTGTGGGAATGTAATTCCAAAACGTCCTGTACAGAAGGAATGAATCTCATCATCACTTCCAGGTGCCTGGTCTCCAAATTGATTGCAAGGGAAATCAAGAATCACCAGCCCCTTGTCTTTATACTCGTCATATATATCCTGCAATTCATCATACTGTGGAGTAAATCCACACCCCGTTGCGGTATTAACGATTAACAAAACCTTCCCCTTATAATCACCTAAGGAAACATCTCTACCATCCTGTGCTTTAATGGAAAAATCATAAATACTCATATCTTATACCTCCATAACATTTTGCAAAATTAAATTGCATACAACCTTTATTACAAAATAGATTGTACACAATCTATTTTGTTTTGTCAAGTGTATATAAGACTGCCAAAGAAAAAAGCATTACCTAAGCAAAAGGTAATGCTTTAATTAATTTATATTTCTATTTCTGTTACATTTTTTAAATGCTTCTGAGTATATACGAATACTCGGTCACCGGCTCTTAATATCATGTTACCATTTGGGATAAGTGCCTTGTTTTTACGCTTAACAAGTACAATAACAGTATGGCGGGAAATATCCAAATCCATTATACGCTGTCCGTTCCATGGATTTTCCACCTGAAGCACCATCTCTTTTAAATCAATCGCATCATAGTCATCAAACGGTTCCGCACCTAAAACAATATTATCTCCCGGCATAACTACAATATCACCACGTGGTATTATAATCTCTTCATCACGTTTAATTACAGCAATAATGATACCATCCGGCAATTGTAAATCTGCAACTTTTTTACCTGCCCATTCATCTTTATCTTTTATTTTAATCTTTATAAAACGAACATCTGCTTCATATCCATACTCAAGTCTTTTTTTGATGTTTGTATACTGGTTAACAAATCCTGCTGAAATAATACCTGTAGGAATTGCTACCATACCAACACCTAAAAATGCGATAAAAATACCAAACATTTTTCCTAATGTTGTTATAGGATATATATCACCATAACCTACAGTAAGAAGCGTAGATGCTGCCCACCATATACCAGAAAAGGCATTAGAAAACACCTCCGGCTGTGCTTCATGCTCCAAGCTATACATACAAAGACTAGATGCAAGCATCAAAATTAATATTATAAAAACAGATGATATAAGTTGCTGGCGTTTACCTTTTAGTACCTCTGTTATTACACTCAACGAATCATGATATGCATTTATTCTGAATAATCTGAATATACGAACAACTCGTATCATTCGGAAGGCAACCGTTCCTGTTGGGAAGAATATTGGTAAATAATATGGCATAAATGACAGTAAATCTATTATTCCGTTAAACGAAAATATATACTTAAAAATAGCTTTAGATTCCTTTTCCTTAGCATATAAGAATTTAGCAGTAAACACTCTTAATATATAATCAATGGCAAAAAAAGCCACTGTAACCTGTTCTATGATTATAAGGGCTTTTCCATATTCTAATCTTAAATGATCATAAGTGTACATTACACTTGCAATTATATTTATAACTATTGCAAACGCACTCACAAAATCATAAATTCTACTGATAGCATCCAAATCACTACCTATTTCTAATATTTCAAAAAGTCTTTTTCGGAATTTGTTTATCTTTTTACCCATAATATACCTTCCTGATGATGAAACTATATATAATTTTACCAAATAATATTGTAAATGTACACATTTATTCCATCATCTCTATAGTCACTTCATTCCATCTATATTTTTCTAAATCAACACGGTTTCCCTCAAGCTTAACACCTTCACTTTCGAGCAGTGCAATCTGACGGTTCTCTCCACCAAATACAAAAGCTTTTGAAACCTCGCCCATTCGATTTACAACTCTATGGCATGGAATGTGTTCGGGGTCAGGGTTGACATGAAGTGCATATCCAACTACTCTTGACCAGTTTTTGTTTCCTGCAAGAGAAGCCACCTGTCCATAGGTAGCTACTTTTCCTTTTGGTATTTGTTTTACTACTTCGTATATTAGTTGAAATGGAGTTTGGGTCATGGGTATTCCTCCCGTATCATTTTGTAGTTATCATATCATATACTTATACAATCCAAAAGAATATTTCAAAGCATTCTACGTTTGCCCACAAAAAATAATGAACAATAACAGACTCTATGATATAATATTCCTTGTCCGATATAAAATTATAGTTGATAAAATATACAAATTAACTGCGAGGTTCAATATGCAACAGCAACAGACCTACAATTTAACAGAAGGAAATGTTTCTAAGCTAATACTAAGATTCTTTTTCCCTATATTTTTCACCAATATGCTTCAGCAAATATATAATGTAGCTGACACAGTTATTGTTGGAAAAGGACTAGGCGATAATGCACTTGCAGCAGTTGGAAATATGTCTTCCCTAACTTACTTTGTCATTGGATTTTCAAATGGTTTAGCAGGAGGCTTCTCCATAGTTTTCGCCCAGCATTATGGGGCAAATAAATACCATGACCTAAGGCGTTCAATTGCTTCTGCTATAAAGCTTTGCCTTGTAATTACCATCTTACTTACTACCGGTAGTATTGTGGCTCTGAAGCCTGTTCTTCAGCTTATGCAGACCTCTGAGCTTATAATAGGAGACAGTTTAACTTATGGATATGTCATATTTGGAGGTCTTATAGTAACCATAGGCTACAATTTGTGTGGTGCTATTCTTCGTTCCTTAGGGGACAGTAAGACACCTTTTATTGCAATTATTATATCTACTATAATCAACATTGTGCTTAATCTAATATTTATATTTGTACTTAATAAGGGAGTTTTCGGTGTTGCCATAGCTACTATTATAGCTCAGTTTATTTCTATGCTGGTGTGTCTTAGAAAAATAAAAAAGATAGATATTATTAAACTTGAAAGAAAAGACTTTAGTCGAAGCTTATCTATGGTGCTAGACCTACTGAAAAATGGAGTTCCTATGGCTCTTATGAATTCTATTACCTCTATAGGTATTATGGTTATCCAGTATTTTGTAAATGGTTTAGGCGTTGCTTTTACCTCAGCATACTCAGTATGTGGCAAATATATAAACCTGTTTATTGAGCCTGGCTGTTCTACTGGAATAGCAATGTCAGCCTTTACCAGTCAGAATTATGGTGCCAGAAAGTACAAGCGAATTCGCGAAGGACTCCATGTCAGTCTTATTATTGTCACCATAGCATATATAGTACTGGGAGCTACCATGGTTCTTATTCCACGAACCTTAGCCGGCTTTATGCTCACTGGTGAAAAGCCAATTAGCTTAGTAGCTGAATTTATGCCTATTTGTGGATATACAATGATTTTTATCAATTTCTTATTTGTATATCGAAGTGGTTGTCAGGCTATGGGACATCCTTTTGTGCCTATGCTTTCAGGCGTGCTGGAAATGGTTATACGTGTGTTAGTTATTATATTCTTTGTATCGAAAATTGGTTTTGTGGCAACAGCTTGGTCAAACACTGTTGCTTGGTTAGGTGCGCTTATATTGAATTTTGTAGCATTTGAGGTGAATCTGAGGAAGAAGATTAAGACAACACCTTCTATCTCATCAGAGTAGCTGCTCTGCCAACATCTATCAATACTGCTCTACATGGCGAACCGTCCGCACCTGATAAATTCAACGGTGCAGCACTTAACAAATAAACCCCTTCTGAAACATTTACCAAACGAATTCCTTCCAGCAAGATAACATTAGCCCCCAATAGCACAAGGTGTACTGCCATTGGTGCATTTTGTGGTCCAATTGTCTGGGGTTCGTTGCCCAGAAGTAAAATCTCCGAAGCTGCAAATACCTTTGCTGCATCTAGTGATACTTCGACTTCACCTTTGAGCAGAATTCTCTTTTTAGCTTCCGGATTCTGTTTTTTTGCTTTTTCTATTATTCTTATAGCATCATCGCCAGTGACAATCCCATGGTGTTCTGCTACATAAGCCATTCCCACAAATGCTTCTAAGCATATCTCATCCACTGTTTTTCCATCTTTAATAAAATGAAATGGTGCATCTATATGCGTACCGTTATGTGCACACATGTTAAATGCTGTCAAATTATATACTTCACCTTTTTCCATTGATTTAAGCAGTTTTTTCTCTGGTGCCGGATCATCCGGATATACCTGACAACTGAATACTTCTTGAGAAATATCGTATATTTTCATTGCTAAATCCCTCACTCCAAATTCTATTTTTCTCGATTTCTTACACCCAAGATTATAGCATATCGATTAGCACTACATTGACATTACTTATCCCACCTAAAATCTTGATTTTTCATAACTGTATGGGATGCTTGAACCAAGAACTACATCCTCTATCTTATCAATAATCAACCAGTCATCCATATTTCCCTGATGTTCAAACTTCAGTGGCGGAACAATTTCCTCTACGTAATCAAATTCCACAAGACAAAGGCACTTTTTATGCCACCGTACAATCTGTTTATCCGATAAATTAAGCTTACTCTGATTTGAGGAAAGAACATCATCTATTTCGGCATCAGTCAGCTTGACAAAATTTTGAACTCTCTTAACCTTTGCTTTTGCTGAAATTTGTGCGGTACCCTTTTCCATAAAATAGAGTTCTTCTCCTTCAAAAACTCTGCTATGTGGAATTTTTCTTCCTGCAGCACCTCTAACAACCATGGTCTTTATACCTGTCAGTATTTTATCTATTGGACGTTCACCTTTTTTACCCACATTATCACAATATACTAAATGTGTCATACTTTCATCTCGCTTTCTAATTATCTCTTCTTACAACAGGAATCCACACTTCATACTTTGCATTAGCAGGATCTGGGTTATAATATACTTCTACATCCGGAGCATCGGCATATTCATACCCACTGGTAGGAAGCCACTCTGTCACAATTTGATTTTCCAACTCCTGCATTCCTGAAATAGGACCTTCTTTTGAGAATATAGCCCATGTGCAGGCAGGAACTATATATTCCTCCAAATCATCTGCTTCTTTTGTAGTTGCCGCAGCAATATAATATCTCCACTCATCCGTATTATTGCATGTACTGATTCCAAGAAGACCTAAATTCTCAATCATTCCGGCTAATCTTTGAACTGTTCCGTCCATACTTGCCTTCGCCCAAAATTCCGGTGTGATTTTGAAATTCTCCTCAATACTCTGCTTTAATTCAATTGACTTTCCAACAACGCGAAATGCCTCTTTTTTTTCGATTCTGTAATTCATAGGGGTTACTCCTTTCACAACCATCTGAAATTTCATAGGAGGGAACGCCACAACCTTTGCACCATCCTTTACTTCAGATGGAGTTACTCCATGAACATCTGTAAAAGCTCTTGTAAATGCAGTTGGAGAACTGTATCCATATTTCAACGCAATGTCTATCACTTTTACATTACTATCTGCAAGTTCCGTTGCTGCAAGAGACATTCTTCTGCGTTTTATATATTCCTTTAGTGTAACACCACCGAGATAGGTAAATATTCTTTGAAAATGAGATGACGCGCAGCCAGCAAGTCTTCCCAGTTTCCCGTAATCAATCTCTTCCAAAATATGTTCCTCGATATAATTAATTGCAACGTTCATTCCATTAATCCATTCCATAATAATAAATTCCTTTCATCAGCTGATAATTTATTTTATCATGCAACCATTAAAATTTCCTCGCTTTATTTGGACAAAAATTGTAATATACAGTACGACATATTCAATTTTTCGCGATTTCTCACACCCAAGATTATATCATATCAATTAACATATTTCATCAATATAACAAATGGTAGCATTTTGATTACATAAAATAAATAATACATATAATAAAAACACGACAGGTAATCATATAGACTACCTGTCATCTAAAATACTACATATACAATTTTAATTACTCAAACTCCCTACTGACCAGCTTATTTCAGCTGTTTTGGTAGGTTTTTGCTTTCAGAAACAGGCGTCTTTTCGTCTATTTCTCATGATTATTTTTAGTTTTCCTTTTTTAGCACTAATCCTTTTTTACCAAAGTATAGTGCCCCAATTCCACTAACTAAAGCAAGCATAAACCATACATATGCGTTACTTGCATCTCCCGTCTTTGGAATCACATCTTTTACATTATCGTTACTTCCGTCGCCTGCACTTCCACCACCAGAATTATTCTGCTGATCAACATACGCAAGAGCATATGTTGAAAATTGGTCGGTTTCAAAAGAGATGGTTTGATTTGCTGCATTATAAGTACAAGGAATGACTGTGGCTACTCCATTGTGCACTCTAATCATCTGGTATGTTCTTGTTACGGATGAATTTGAATTGATAAGTGAACTCGGCACTTTCAGCGTAATTGTCACCGCACCATTCGTTTCTGTAATATTTACAGGACTGTCTGAGCCAATCTGCTTAAGCAAATCT
>JAZSEO010000059.1:0-3508 GCA_045531735.1 Wujia sp.
TTTGCTTAAAGCGGATATTCTGTTGACCGGCAGTAAAGAAGATGAATTTATGTCTGCTGTAGCTGATGATTATCTTGAAAACACTTACAAGGATATGATACAAAAGATAGGTCACGGTAAAATTCATTTATTCAATTCAGGTGGTCATCCTGCTATGATTACAAATCAGGATGAATTTTATAAAATAAGTAGAGATTTTTTCTGTGAAGTTTTTTCATGCAGTATAAACTTACAGTCTTAATGTTGCAATTTTTTTAAATTTGAAAGGATTGAATATACATGAAAATACTTCCATATACCACCAGTTTATCTGACTATTTAAAAGAAGATGACGTAATTGATTACAGCGATGAATCTATTACACAGCTTGCAGATGAATTATACAAAAAGGCTGACAGCGAAACGGAATACATAAAAGCGGCTTTTGAGTTTGTAAGAGATGAGGTTTCTCACTCGGCGGACATAAATGAAGATATGATAACCTGTTCCGCTTCTGAGGTATTAATAGCAAGGCATGGTATATGCTTTGCAAAATCTCATTTGCTTGCAGCTTTATTGCGTTGCAAATCCATACCAACTGGATTTTGTTATCAAAAGCTGACTTTTGGCGATGAAACATCTCCAGTTCTTGTGTATCACGGATTAAACGGCGTATATCTCAATGAGTACAAAAAATGGATACGTCTTGACGCAAGAGGAAATAAGGGCAAAATCAATGCACAGTTTTCGATTAACGAAGAACAGCTTGCCTATCTTGTTCGTACTGAAAAGGGCGAGGAAGACGGATTAGTCATTTATCCTGCTCCTGATGTGAAGATTTTGGAAAAGCTGAAAAATAATAAGACAAGAACAGCTCTTTGGAACGATTTGCCTACTGAATTAGACTATTGCATTTAATATTGAAATTCACGGAGGAAATAAAATGTATTTATCTGAATACTGCGATGTTAATTATAATGAAACGTACAACATCGTATTTGTAAAATGGAAGAAATTCTGCTGTATGGAGGATTACAGAAAACCTTTAGAATTTGCTCTTGACATTATAAAACAATACAAATGCGATTATGTTGCTGATACACGTGACGGATTTGAGAATATACCCGAAGATACAAAGTGGGTAGCTGATTATTTTATGCCAAAAGCCGCTGAATATGGCTGTACGTGCATTTACTTCATTATTGATGAAAATAATACTCTGAAAGATGAATTGGAAGGACAGCAAAAGGATTCACAAAGTCTTATGCAGTTTAAATATATCTATGATATTTGTGAAGTTTCAACAGAGAGGTAAAAATGCTGAAAAAATACAAATTTGGTTTTGATATATGGGGGTTGGTCATATTCTTAATTGTGATGATTCCAACTTTTATTTGGTCGGCAGTACCTGCTCCAAATGATATATTAAGGGAAGAATCAATAACTCCGATTATTGATGTGATAGGTTCAGTTTGTCAAGTGTTATTCGCTGCTATATTGTGTGTGCTGATAAACCAAGAGAGGAAAAAATTAAAGCTTTCACCGCTTATTATAGCGACAATTATATCAATAATTATCTATTTTGCAGGGTGGATATTGTACTATTGCGGCAATACATCCCCACTTGTAATTATGTCATTGACATTGCCGCCGTGCTTTGCGTTTTTCTTCTTTGCACTTGATAGAAGAAATGTTTTAGCGGTTTTTCCGATTGTATGTTTTACTGTATGTCATCTGGTATATGGGATTGTGAATTTTTGCTTATAAAGAGGAATGAATTAAAATATGATAAAGCTTTTAGGAAAAGGAAATGATAAATGCTGCTGACAAATTATGATTTCTATGATGTATATGCATATATTGTGAATTTTCGAAGTTTCCCCAAAAAATTCAAGAATTATCTGATACCGACAGAGCAGATTATTAGTTATATGAATGCTCCGATAAAAAATGAACTTGATAATAATACAATCAGAAAAATTATCAGACCATTTTACAACAACGGAGATAGTATGCTGTGGGTAACAGTTGACAATATCTATACAGCAAACCTATGCATTATAAAGCATATTTCGTATTATAGCATACTTTCAGCAATATTTGAAGAAATGCTGCGTGTTTACGAAAATGAACAGCAATTCGTACAGCTTTGTGATGCAGTACATAATATCCCTTTAATTTTAGCGGATGAAAAAAAGCCCGAAAAGGTAATAAAAATAATGATAAAGGAATACAGAGAAAAATATAACCGTGATTTTCTTGTAGATGAATTAAAAAAATTAAAAGTATCTAACCGTGTAAACAGATGAAATGGAGAAATATTATGAAATATGATTATTAAGCGTGTAAAATAAAAACACCGCACAAAATCATTAATCAGACTTCGTGCAGTGCTTATTAGTTTAAGCCGGTGTGCTGTCCATATAAAGTTTGTTCGGGCAGATGTCAACCTCCATACCGTTATCGTTTTTCCACGTTACCGCTCCGTATTCAATGTATACGGATTTAAAGAATTTATCATCTTTAAGAAAAGCGAATATAGGTTTTGTTAGAAGGGGCGAAATGTCACCAATGCGTCTTTCACCATTATCGAATTCCAGCAATAATTTATAATTATCAAGCGGAGTAACATTTATAACAGATTTCATAATTTGCCTCCCTTTTCAGCAGATGTGGGTGCTGTTTAGGCGATTTGCTAAATTTATTATACACTATTTAGCCACTTCCGTCAACTCGAAAAATAACCAATAACAAACATATTTGATTGGTAAATGTGTACATTTACGTCATCATTTTTATGATTGACTTTTCATTAATGATAATATATATAGATGTAATTTAATAAAAAAGGAATTGTTTGAGATATGATAAAGCTTTTAGGAAAAGGAAATGATTTATACACAGAAAGCGGCAGAATAACCAAATCAGGATATATGGTTTTGGTTGTTTCAACTATATTCGGACTTGTCTGTTTTTTGACAGGCAGAGAGATTTATGGCAGGATATTGAAGAAAAATAAGGCTGATTAATCAGCCATAAAATGATAAAAAGGAGTAGAAAATGATTTACACAAAACTGACACACAAGGCAATGCAGATAGCATATGCGGCACATCATGGACAGACTGACTGCAATGGTATGCCGTATGTATTTCACCCATATCATTTAGCGGAGCAAATGGACGACGAGATTTCATGCTGTGTTGCCCTGCTCCACGACGTAGCGGAGGATACGGAAGTTACACTTGACGAACTTGCAAAGAATTTTCCACAGGAGGTAATTGAAGCCTTAAAGCTTCTTACCCATGAAAAAGATACGGATTATTTTGAATATGTCCACAGAATAAAGGATAATCCTACTGCAAAAAAGGTTAAGCTTGCTGATTTAACACACAATATGGACAGGAGCAGAATTGTTGACAGTTCCGCTGTATCTGCTGAAAAGCTGAATAAATGGGATGAAAAGTATGGCAAAGCTATGGAGATTTTGACGAGAGAAATTTAAAAGTATTACAGGAGAAAAAATTATG
>JAZSEO010000047.1:0-154897 GCA_045531735.1 Wujia sp.
GAGTGGCTTAAAATTAGTCCGTAATAATGGGGTATCTAATTTACGGTCGTTCACGCATTAGTTGATACATTTGCGAACATTGTATATGTCTTACTATTATCAAAGGAGGTTGTGATTTATGAAAGCAAAGGAATTTGGCTATGCTAGAGTGTCTACCATCCACCAAAGTACTGATAGACAAATTGAAGCTTTAAAGGAGTATGGTATTTCTGAGAGGGATATTATCGTAGACAAACAGTCTGGCAAGGATTTTAATCGTGTGGGGTATCTATCCCTTAAGGAAAATATGTTGCGAGAGGGTGATTCTCTTGTGGTTAAAGAACTGGACAGACTTGGCAGAAATAAGCAAATGATTAAAGAGGAGCTTGAGTGGTTCAAAGCTCATGGTATTAGGGTAAAGATTCTTAATGTGCCTACAACACTTATGGACTGTGAGGGGCAAGAGTGGATTATGGAAATGGTTTCCAATATTCTTATTGAGGTTCTGTCTACCATAGCTGAAGAAGAAAGGTTGAAGAACCACCAACGACAAAAGGAAGGTATTGATATAGCAAAGAGCAAGGGGGTATCTTTTGGTAGACCTAAACTACAAAAGCCAGATGGCTATGAGGAAGTTATGGACAGAGTGGTTGTGGGTGAGATCACTGCAGTTGCAGCCATGCGTGAATTAGGGTTGAAAAAGACTTCTTTTTATAAATTGAGGAAGCTATATTTGACACAGCAGGAGGTGTTACTATGAGTTTGGCAAATATGATTCAGGAGTTCTGTGAAATAATGGGGTATCAATATCGTAAAGATTACTCTGGTCGATATATGTTTGGCAAGGAGTGTGTTGGTATTGTTACAGGCGAAAATATTGTTGAAGTTATAATAAAGCTAGCGGATTACCTTTATGAGTGTGGGGTATCATCTGTTGAGAAAGAGCTTGGTAAAGTCTGCTACGACAATATGGGGGTAGATATGATTATCTATTTTCCAAATGTATCTGTTGATTGAGTTTTATTATATGTTTATAAGCTGGCTAATTTACACCCAGTTTAGCGATATTTAGTTATGAGTGACCAGAAAGATGTGGTTATATGCATCTTTTTGGTCTTATTTTTTGTCTGAAATTGTGAGGTTAATTTTTGTTTGTAAGTATTTCTTTGGGTTGTTGAAGTAAAAGGAGATTTTAACAGTAGTATTTTATGTGACTACTAAGTTGGTTGAACTCAAAGAGTGAGAGAGTTAACATCGATAAACAATGCTTGATTGACCGTTGTGAGATATGGGTAACACTGAGTGTAGTAGTGAGTTGTTGTGTATTTGACATCTTATTAAAAAA
Source organism: Wujia sp. (assembly GCA_045531735.1). Classification (GTDB taxonomy): domain Bacteria; phylum Bacillota; class Clostridia; order Lachnospirales; family Lachnospiraceae; genus Coprococcus_C. The sequence continues at coordinate 1,325 of JAZSEO010000047.1, forward strand.
GGGGGTGCCTTTGATGTCAAATACAAAATCTATGGTTGTAGATAAGACTGTGATTACTAAAGCATTGTTGAAGATTATTAATGCAGAAGGTTTGATTAGTAATCAGACTTATTTAGCTACACAGAAAGAATTGAATAAGGAGGAAGTAGTTTGTTATGAATCAAACAAAGAGGAATAATGGGGTATCAAGTGTTTTTGTATGTTTTATTAGAGAAAGGAGATTGTTATGTCGATAAGAAGTAAATTTAGTGACATGGAAATTGTTAATATGTCAAAAGAAGAGTATATGGAGTATGCTACATATGAGGATATTATGGAGCTAGAGTATATGCCATTTAATGTGGCTGTGTTGGTTCGTGAGTCGACAAATCACATAGACCAGCAGAAAGCGTATCAAATACAGAAAGATTCATTGCTTGAACTGGTTGAAAAGAAGAATCAGTTTATTCTTGATAGCAATAATATTTTTGAGGAGCCAGGGAAGTCGGGGTTGAATATGGGTGCTAGACCTGTATTTCAATTAATGTGTCAACGGGCAAGAGAGCATAAATTTGACATATTGTTAGTTGATTCAGTTAGTAGATTAGCAAGAGATTTGAGAGGCTTGATTGATGTTGTAGACGATTTTAGAAAACTTGGGATAGGTATTGTTTTCATAAAAGGTCAGTATTGGACTTACAATATGAGTCATAATGATGTATTACGCTTGGGTATAGAGGGTGGATTAGCACAAGCAGAATCCATGCAGACAGGTGAGCGAGTAAGAAGTCATATGGCTCATATAGCAAAGTCTGGACAGTTGTTAGGGGGTGATATGTTTGGGTATAGACTGAAAAAGGAAGTTAATCGTAGAGATAATTCTTTGGTACAAGAACCTATTGAGGCATATACTGTGAGAACCATTTTCGAGAAGTTTGCTTCTGATAATCCTGATGAGGTGTTGACAAGTAATTCTTTGTGTGAGTATCTGATTAGTAATAATATGCGTACATATAAGGGGGACTTAAAGTGGACACCATCAAAGGTTATTCGAGTGTTGGATAACACGAAGTATATGGGATATCAATTACCTGAGAAAAGTCGTGTTGTCAGCACAGTTTCCAAGAAAAAAGTTAGTACACACAAAGAACCTATTATGGATGTTTATGACGATGAGGGTAATCTTGTACAAAAAGGTAATTTGGTCAAGATTAATTGTGAGCCAATAGTTTCTGAGGAATTATGGTGGAAAGCTTACAAGAGGAAAATGAGTCGCTCAAGTAAAGGTAGTGAGAATATCAAAGGACGTCATAGTGGACGTCGTGTATCTACTGATGCGTATGCCAGAAAGGTTTTCTGTAGTTGTGGATATTGTTTGAGCCGTCAGTATACTCATGTGGCTACAGAGGATAAGCAAGCACAGCATCGATATAAATGTCGTTGGCAGGTGGACTATGCTAATAAATATACACGAGGAACTGTTGAAAAGGAAGGTAGGGTGATTTGTGATAATTCAGCAGTCAGTGAGATGAAGTTGTGGTTAGCATCACAGTATGTTTTTAAATATTTATTTAAAAATGGTAAAGATGCAGTATTGCAAGCATTGGAATTAATTGAGCGTTGTAAGCAAGATGTTGAGGTTCTTGAAGATGGTACGAGTATTCAAGAATTGGAAACAGAATTGGCTAAGTTAAAAAAACGCCTGCAAGGTTATCAAGAGATGCGTGCTGATGGAGAATTGACTTCCAATGAGTATAAGGAATTGAAATTTCCAGTTGAGCAAAGAATTTCTGATATTGATGGTATGATTGCCCAATATGAATTAGATGCTGGTAAGAGAGAAAAGAAGCTGTTTGATTTGTCTGCTATAGAACAGCGTCTTAATACTATAGTTGATTTTAAGGGGTATAAAATTAACGACGAAATGGTGGATATGTTTGTAGAGAGAGTTATCTATAGGGGAAATGAGGAGTTTTTGTGGGTTATGAACCTGAGTGGGGATGTATCAGATGCTTCGGCAAAATACAGGATAAAGGGGTATGACGAGAAATACTCAAATTATCTCAAAGATGACACTAACTTTAATATTGTAGCGAGAATGACCATCCCTATTGAGGAATGTAAGCACTATTGCGAGAAAGTATTGAAAAGGAGGTTTGTAAAAAAATATTGGAAACCAATTACGATTAAGATTGCAATTGATTAATATGATTAGGCTGAGCAGTATTTGCTCAGCCTTTATTTTATATTATTAGTTTGTTGTATAAAGCCATTATTTTTATTATAATAAAGAAAAGATTTGGTGGTGGATATAATGAACATAGATGAGATGATAGTAAAAAATATGTGTATACAGAATAAAAAAAAGAAGCAGTTGCCTAATAGGGATAAGATGTTATTGACATTACATAATTTGCAAATGATGACTGTTGGTCAGGCAGACAGATTATTTTGTAATGCTTTTATAACCGAAAGTATCCAATTGTTGACAAATGCGTTGTTGCTTTATGAAGAGGGGTATTTTGACTGTGCTTTTTATTCAATAAGACAGGCATCAGAGTTGTTTAATAATATGCTGTATCTTGCAAATCAAGGAGATGAAAAGTTAAAGGAGTGGAATAAAAAAACAAGATTTCCACGAAATTGTGATATTCTACAAGAATTATCTATAATGGATGTGTTTTATAAACAAGTAAAGGAAGTTGCAAAAGATTTTTTTGATGAATATAAAAATAAAATAAATAAAATAAATAAGATAGTTCATAAGCAAGGACTAGATAACTTTTATACGCTGAGAAATAGTTTTTCTAATAGGGGTATGTATAATGAAGCAGAAGAACAGTCGTTATTTATAGAATTGTTTAATAGTACATTATGTATGATGATAATACAGTATATTATAATAGATCCTATTAGCTTAGCTTTAACAGACGAAGAATTAGTAATGAGAATGAATTTTTCTCCGATGACAGAAGCAGCTGATATTGAATTTATAGAAGAAAATTTATCAAAGGAGATAATTGATAAAATAAAATCCACAGAATGCTTTAAAGAGTTAAGAGAATATTTCATGAGTCAGGAAGAAATGTTGCAATCTGTGTATTATGTTATAAGGTGGGGGTTAATTGATTTAGATTGCTTAGACGAGATAAATTCACAAAAGCATTTATTAGGAGACTATGAAAGGATAATAATTGAAATTCTGTTAAAAGGGGTAAAGTTATCAAAGATATATCCTAGTGGTGATTTTATTGGTTATGAGACATCTATACAATCAAATTATAGAACCAATAGTTGGTCATTCTCTGAAATGGAAGAGTTTCTAAAACAAGGCGAGAACTACAATATTGTATATAATAATGTGTATCGTAGCATAGTTAAAGGAGATGATGGGAAATGGGTTTTAGAGCATAATGAAATGTTAACAGACGAAGAGATAAGTATAATCAATCAAGTATTTTCAAACAGAATAGATAAGCTAGAAGAAATATTAAGTAAAATGGGGTATTAAACATAATAAAAAATAGGATACTTAGTTATGTATTTTTGTTTTGTGTTTTATATTTAATTTACAAGGAGAAGATTAAGAATGAAAGAAAATACTTTGTATATTATAGGCAATGGTTTTGATATATATCATGAATTAAATACTGGTGTACAGGATTTTGTTAATATTTTAATAGAAAAAGAAATATATAAGAAAAAATCAAGTGTATTAGAACTTTTTGAAGAATATGGTGTTGATTGGAATGAGTATGAAAACTCACTATCTGAGATGGATTTAGGTAGGATTGATGAGGATAATATAAATGAACTTACATATTTGTCAGAAGATGATTATGAATATAATGATGGTTATGATGATGCTGTTTGGAATATAGAATCTTACTTAAATGGTTTGTCAGATGCATTAATAGATTCATTATCCAAGATGATTGAGAATGCAAACAACGATTTGGATTATAAGTGTCGTAAGATGCAGAATTTTATTTTCGAAGGAGATGCGGTTTTAAGTTTTAACTATACATCAACTATAGAGCGATTATATGATATACCAGATAATATTAAAATATTACATATTCACGGATACTTTGAAGATGATGAAGAACTCATTTTTGGTTATAAAGAAGGAGATAAACATAAGTATTATAAAGAACATTATTTTAATAGTTATGAACTCGAAAAATTAGAAAAAAAGATGGAGGAAATTAATAATATACACCTATCGGGAGATGATGATATATCACAAATGCAATATTATAAAGATAAACTTGAAAATTTAACAGATTATAGAGCTTTTTGCGTAGATATGCAGAGAGAAGAAATTGTAAGATTTTATTTAAGGTGGAAAAAAGAAATACAGTTAGAAAAGTTAATGAAATTCTTAAATGAATTAAACGATATAACAAATGTTTATGTTATGGGTCATTCGATGGCTAGTGTAGATAAAGATTATATGGAAATGATTGAAGATAGACTTCACCCACAAAATTGGTATATATCTCAGTATAATGATAAACCTAATAGGGGGGATTTATCACACTATTCTTTTATAGATAAAATCAGATTCTATAAAATGGATGATTTTAAATGATTGAGGATAGAGAAAACGTATTATGGAGAGGGGTATGTGTGTTCTGAATACAGATGCATATGTTCCGTGCGTTAATTTGTATCGTTGCATATGCTTCGAGCCTATATATATAGATGTATAAGCTCCGTGCATCCGACCAGGCTGCGAAATTGGCACGTATGAATGAGGAGTAGTTTTTTGGCGAATGCATATAGATGTGTTCGCCTTTTTGGATTGGAGAGCAATATAGATAATGGGTTAAAGGGGTAATGTTATGACAACAAAACAAAAGAGAATTAAATACTTATTTGCATTTCTTATATTTCTTTTAATTGAAGTATTAATAGCTCTATTTATCCATGATGACTTTATACGCCCGTATATTGGAGATGTGTTGGTTGTTGTGGTTATTTATTGCTTTGCAAAGATATTTTTGCCTAATGCTAAAATATGGTTGCCGGTAGCTGTTTTTATATTTGCTGCTTTGGTTGAGGCTTTGCAATATTTTAATATAGTTGAATTACTAGGTGTAGAGGATAATACTTTTTTGAGTACGTTAATTGGTGCAACATTTGATATAAAGGATATTATATGTTATTTGGTTGGTGGAGTGTGCTTATGCGTGTGTGAAGTGTTTTGTGATAAGTTGAAGAGTAGTAATAATTAAAAGACATATATATGAAACAGATAATAGGGGGTACATATGGCGGATACTTTATTTATTGAATTGAAATTAAAGAGGGGAAGACACCCATTAGAGGTATTTGAAAAGATGGCTAAAGCTATCAAGAAAAAGGGGGCTACTAAGAATTGGACTTATAAAATTGATAGAGATAATCATACATTTTTAATTGATTTTGGTGATGAAAAAAGCGAAACTTTTTTTCTGGAATTTAATAAACAAGTTGCAAATGTATGTTGTAAGGTTGATTTTCCTTTGGAAGGCGAGCTTTATGAAGATGACAAAAAGAGTGAGTTTAAGATATTACTTAATATGATTTATTCTGCAAGAACATCTTTTTCTGTACTGAAGATTCATGATGATTATGGACTTGCAGAGGATTTTATGGAGAGTAAAGAATTTAAGTTAAAGCTTCGTGAATTAACTGATGAGGAATTTAATAGAGCAAAGCGAGTGTATGAAGCAGGATATACGACACATACGGATTTTGCTCTAAAACTAATTTATGATTATTTGGATATAGCTTATGAAGAAGATTATGAGAAATATATTAATAAACAAGTTCTCTACACTATATTTGAATTGGAGCAAAATGAATTTTTACCTGTGTTTATAGAAAAATTCCTATATGAAACATCAGAGTATAAGGATAGAGGTAGATTATATTTAGATTATGATTATTATGATGACTTAAATGGTTTGTGGTTTTCTGTCTATGCATTTATTAAAATTATGCATCAGCTCATAAAATATAAAAACTATCCATATGATAATGGTATTGGTTTTGGGGTTAAGCATGGTCAAATACTAAAATATTACAAAAAAAAGTATTTACCTCAAATTGAATCTGATATTAATTCTTTTGAAAAGTGCGTTTTGACGTATCGTTTTTTTGTGTCGGTATATGATTTTTGTGGGTTTAAATATGTTGGTAAAAATAAACTGTTGATTGATTACGAAAACAATTTGGGAAAAGTAGTTGGTCCACGATGTAGATTTTATAATATTTACGAGACTAAGTTGTTTTTTACACAAGAGTATTTAGACGTAATAAAAGGTCATAAGTTATATGCAACTGTAGGAGTAGCTTCTTATGGAAAATGCTTTAAAGATTGCGAGATTGTTATGGTGACAGATAGTATTTCTGAAGAGGTTAGAAATATTTTTGGTAAAACAATAGTGGTATTATCTAAAAAACATGAAAATACAGAAAAGATGATGTGTTTAGGAATAGATTCGTTAGATGGTTTTATACCAGGTTTTAGTCAGCAACACAATAAATCAGCAATATATTTCACTGCAACAGAAGATTTAATAAAAGGTATTCCCAAAGCAACTAGTATTTATAAAATATATACAGCATTTTTTATAACCCGAGAAGAGTGTATGTTTATTAATGAATATGGATATGAAAAGTTTGAAGAAGAAATAAAAAATAGAGAAGTTGATGTTCGGGCATTGGATAGAGATTCAATGTGTTAAAGGTATTATTTGGTTATGTCCCACTCTCGTTGATTTTTTATATTGTATGTGATAAATTTTATTTACAGATTGCTTTGAGGAGGAAACTACTATGATAATAACTAACGATATTAAATACATTGGTGTAAATGACCATAAAATTGACCTTTTTGAGGGACAGTATATTGTGCCGAATGGTATGGCATATAACTCATATGCAATTTTAGATGAGAAGGTTGCTATTATGGATACTGTTGATGCAGGTTTTACTAATGAGTGGCTTGATAATATCAAAAATGTATTGGGTGACAGAACTCCTGATTATCTTATTGTTCAGCATATGGAACCAGATCACTCGGCAAATATAGTGAATTTTGTAAATGAATATCCGGAAGTTAAAATTGTAGCTTCAAGCAAGGCTTTTGTAATGATGAAAAATTTCTTTGGAACAGACTTTGCAGATAAGCAGATTGTAGTGGGAGAAGGAGATACACTTTCATTAGGTAAGCATAATCTTACTTTTGTCACTGCACCAATGGTACATTGGCCAGAGGTTATTGTTACATATGACAGCACAGATAAGGTTTTATTCTCAGCAGATGGTTTTGGAAAGTTTGGTGCTTTAGATGTTGAGGAGGAATGGGCTTGCGAGGCAAGACGTTATTATATTGGGATTGTTGGTAAGTATGGTATTCCAGTGCAAACGCTTCTTAAAAAAGCAGCAGGTTTAGATATTCAGATAATTTGTCCTCTTCATGGACCAGTCTTGACTGAAAATCTGGGATATTATCTTGATTTATATAGTACATGGTCTAGCTATCAGCCAGAGGAAGAGGGAATTATGATTGCATATACTTCTGTCTATGGAAATACCAAAAAAGCAGTTATGCAGTTAGCAAAAGAATTAGAAGAAAAAGGCTGTCCTAAGGTTGTTGTTAATGACCTTGCAAGATGTGACATGGCGGAGGCTGTTGAGGATGCTTTCCGTTACAGTAAACTTGTGCTTGCGACAACTACATATAACGGAGACATATTCCCATTTATGAGAGAGTTTATCAATCATCTTACTGAGCGTAATTTTAGTAATAGAACAGTAGCTTTTATTGGAAATGGTAGCTGGGCGCCTACTGCGACAAAGGTTATGAAGGCTATGTTTGAGAAGAGCAAGGGATTAGCTTTTACAGAGAACAACGTAAAAATTATGTCAGCTTTAAATGAGGAAAGTGAAGCACAGTTAAATGCGCTTGTTGATGAGCTTTGTGGCTAATTTGTAAGAGGAGAAAAATATGTCCATATGGAATCCTTGGCGTGGATGCAAAAAATGTAGTGAGGGATGTCTACATTGTTACATTCATAAGGGTGACTCAAAAAGAAACGTTGATACGAGTAATATAGTGAAAACTAAGGATTTTGAGAAACCTATTGAAAAACTTAAAAATGGAAATTACAAAATGAAATCAGGTGTTGTTTATACTTGTTTTTCTACGGATTTTCTGATTGCAGAAGCTGATGAATGGCGAGAGAAGTGTTGGGAAATCATGAGGGCGAGGCAGGATTTAACGTTTTTGTTTTTGACAAAGCGAATCGACAGATTTTTAGAATGTATACCTGACGATTGGAAAGATGGTTATGATAATGTTGTGGTTTGCTGTACCATCGAAAATCAGAAAAATGCAGATTATAAGCTGTCAATATTTAAGGATTTGCCGATAAAACACAGATGTATTACGGCTCAGCCACTACTAGAGAGAATTGATATAGAAGATTATTTAGATGGTATAGAGCTAGTGGTTGTAGGTGGTGAATCAGATTATTATGCTAGACCTCTTGACTATGATTGGGTATTAGATGTAAGAGAGCAATGTATTAGAAAAAATGTTGATTTTGAGTTTAGGCAATGTGGAACTCATTTTATTAAAGATGGTAAGCGGTATAAGCTACAGACAAAGGATTTGTGTAAGCAGGCAAAGTTAGCTAATATAGATTATAAGACGAATAGATAAAAGGTGCTTAAGATTAAATCTTAAGCACCTTTTTATTAGCAACCAAAATTAAAGAAAGCAAAAAACAATGATAACAAGAAATTTTGGCAGAGATATGCGCCTATATATTCAAAATTTATGAAAGGTGCGGATGATGAATATAATGAAATCTCTGATAAGATTAAGCCATATCTAGATAAAAATATGAATGTATTAGAGTTAGCTTGTGGAACAGGAATGTTTACATATATACTTGCTGATAAGGTAAATAGCTGGAAGGCAACAGACTTTTCAGAGAATATGGTCAAGGAGGCGAAGGCTGTTATGATTGCTAACGCACTACATATTATGCCTAACCCAGAGAAGGCATTGGCTGAGATTAAGAGAGTACTCAAGAAGGACGGTATGATGTTTGCACCTACATTTGTTCATGGAGAGGGGGCAGGTTTTGCACTTCGTACTAAATTAATTGAGCTGTTTGGATTTAAAACATTTATTAAGCTTACAAACGATGAGTTTAAGGATTTTATAGAAAAGAATGGATTTAGTGTTGTGGAATATGATAGAGTTGGAAGTAAGCTGGTACCTAGTTGTTGCATGATAGCAAAGAAGTAAGTTCTGTACAAAAGAACTATTTAAAATATGACTAAAGTCATGTTCTGAATAGTTCTTTTTTCACTTTTGCCGTAATCACAAAATTGTTATTATAATCTTACCAAATGATATGAAACACATAAATTAATTCACATAAAGGAGTAGGGTATGTCAGATATTATTTTAAAAACTACTGATTTAACAAAAAAATACCAGAACAAAGCGGTTGTGGATAACTTAAATATTGAAATTAGAAAGGGCGAGATATTTGGTCTACTAGGACCTAATGGTGCTGGTAAAAGTACTACCATGAATATGATTTGTTCTATAGTAAAGCCAACAGCAGGTTCAATTGAGTTATTTGGTAAAAATCCTTGGAAGCAAAAAAGAGAAGTTATTCATAAGGTGGGGTACATACCACAGGAGCTTGCTATTCACGGTAATTTAAAGGCTTGGGAGAATGTTGAATTGTTCACATCACTTTATGGAATAAAGGGTGAGGAGTTAAAGGAAGCAATAGACAATTCACTTGAATATGTAGGTCTTCTTGAAAGAAGAAATGAGTTTTCAAAGAATTTCTCTGGTGGTATGAAGAGAAGACTTAATATCGCCTGTGCCATAGGTCATAAGCCAGAACTACTTATATTTGATGAGCCTACTGTGGGAATTGACCCACAGTCTAGGAACTTTATCTTAGATAAGATTAAAGAGTCAAACAAAAATGGTGCGACAGTTATTTATACAAGTCATTATATGGAGGAAGTTGAAGCAATTTGTACCAGAATTGCAATTATGGATAACGGTAAAATAATAGCTTGTGGAACCAGTCAGGAGTTAAAGAAGTTAGTAACTAAGGGGGATGAGGATATCACGTTAGAGGAGGTATTCCTTACACTTACTGGCAAGAAACTTAGAGATTACGCAGATTAGTCTGGGGAGAGAAAGATGATTAGATATTTAATTAAAAATAATTTCAAGCTAATGCTTAGAAATAAATGGGCTATTATAATGTTGATTTTAGGTCCAATACTTGTTGTAGGGGTTTTGGCAAGTGCTTTTAATGATTTGCTAAAGTCTTATGAGGGTGTTGAAGAATTTGCTGTTGGTTATAGAATAGAAGAAGGAAGCTCATTTGAAGAATATATTTCTATAATAAAAGAAGCAGGAAAGGATTCGGGTATCAATTTTGTAGAGCATGTGGAAGAGAACCCAGAGACAGTTATAAAAAATGAAGAAATGGTCGCTTTTGTTGAATTTGGAGCTGATACATATACTATTTATGAAAGTGATGATTATGCAGTTGAAGGAATAACATTAGAGTATTTTATAAACAAAATTATTAATGAATATTCCAATGCCAGTTTACAGATGATGATTCCGCATCAGGATAGTCCCCAAGTAACTATTCCTATTGAAACTATAGAATATATGCCAGACGTAGATGCAACTGATTATTATGGAATAGCATATATTGTGTATTTTAGCTGGTGTGGAATCATTTGTGCAACAGGTGTATTAAGCAATGAAAAGAAATATGGGATAAGTAGAAAATATCAGGTTTCAACTTTGTCAAATGTGAAAATGTATCTTGGAATATTTATCCCGTTAGTGTGTATAGTTTTATTTGGAATAGGCATTTCAACTGTTATTTCTACAATGCTATATGAAATAAGCTGGGGAAATGTTCTTATTGTAGCCTTGCTTATAGGAATAAACATAGTAGGTAGCTCAGCTTACGGTATGATGTTATATGGAATTTTTAACAATATTGCTATGACAATAGTTGTACTTTTTTCGACGGTATGGTTTATGGGATTTTTCGGTGGAAGCTTCGAAACCTATATGTTTTCGTCAATGCCTGAGCAATTGAAACATGCATCTCCAATATATCATACAAATAGAGCTTTAGTGGAAATTTCGTGTATTGGTCAGAGTGATTATATTATAAGTAGTATAGTATATATGTTGATAATTACATTTATATGTTCAACTGTTGCAATTATTGTAGATGGAATAAGAAAGAGAGGAAGAGCATGAGTAGATTTGTAGCATTACTTAAAATGAGTATAAGACTGTTATTTAGAAATAAAGGCTTTCTGTTTTTCTTATGCGTTATGCCAATAGTGTCATCTGTAATATTGTTGATGCAGGCTGATTATAGTATTGTAAAAGAGGAAAAAACAGGTATTATTGAGCTGCAAGATTGTATAGAGCGAGCTGTGTATGTAAGCGATACATCAAAATTCATTATAAAGGTTTATGATGGTTCAGGAACTGAACTTTCAGAATTTTTGTTAAATAAGTTAGCAAGTGTAGGTGTTTTTTCTGTATGTAGATGTGATGTTAGCGATATGACAGAGGAAGAAGTGAACTTGCAGGCAAAAAAGGATGCTTTTGATGATAAAGCGAGCACTATTTTGTACATAAAGAAAGACTTTGATAAGGCTGTTATAGAAAGTACATACGAGGATGCAATATTAGTATATACTACATCAGATGATGAGCGGTATCAGTTATTTGAAAGTGATATTATCAGCATCTTAACAGCTATAAATCAAGCAGGAGCTATAACAGATGGAGATAGCACAGAAATGTTATCTGTATTATCCGAGATTGATTCAAGATTACCTGAAAAAAAGGTGGTAAACATGGGTGGAGCTGATGACATATCCTTAACACAGAAACAACATAGTCAAAAGACAAATATGGGATATGCATTTGCTATAATCACATTAGGTTTCTTATTCTGTGGAGTTTGTGTGGCACATACGGTTATTGAGGAACAGAACAATAAGGTTTATACAAGAATTATGCTTTCGAAAATGTCGAGACAGGAATACTTAGTTTCCAAATTTATCATAACTTTAATGATGTCGATTGTACAGACCATTATAATGGGAATATGTATGATTTTCTTGAATGATATAGATTTTGGAATGGATAAGCTATCATTTTTATTTATTATCTTTTGTTTAGGATTAATATTTGGTACAATTAGTTTTATGTTAGGTGTGGTAATTGGAGATGTAATGAGTTCAAATTTTGCGATATTTACCTTATGGAGTATGTCCTCATTATTATCTGGGTTATATTTTCCACTAGATGATACCACACAAGCACTTAAAACTTTGTCATTTCTTATGCCACATCGTTGGTTTATGAATGCTACAGAAATGCTTATCACAGGAAATAATGGAGCATATTCTTTAGTGATATGCGTTACTATAGCATACCTGATTATAACTATTAGCTTAGGTGGCATAGGTCTTAAAATGAAAGAAAATGAAGCATAGATAATATTTAGAAAGGAAACAGACAATGAGCGAAAAGCTTAGAGAGAATTACTTTTTAGCAGTGAAAATTTGCTTGTTATTAAGCATAGAATTGTATATTGCATTATCTCAGTCTGTATTTACAGGAGCATCTGGAAAGGTGCTCCTGCTTTTGGCATTATCTGTTGGGGCGATGACAGGAAAAGAATTACTGGAGAAAAAATGGAAGTGTATTTGCTTCATAGCTTTAATAGTTATATGGTTTATTTTGTATAGTGCGATACACAACGCATTTTTGCTGATGGGAATATTGGTTTGCTATGAGGTTATATCATATCTAAGACCTAGTATAATATGGTATTTTTCACCTTTGATAATTGTATTTGTGGAGAGTGGAATAAGTACATATATCCAATTTGTTATAGTTGGACTTGTAGGAACCATATATATTCAGCACGACTTTATCGTAGAGTCCTATCGCAAGCAAACAGCTGAGGATAACATATCTGAACAGCTCCTTAAGAAAAATATTTATCAGAAGGAACACCAAATGCAGGAGGAGATGAAAAAGGGCTTACTTCAAGCAGAAAATCAATTGCTAGAGGAAAGAGCACAGCTATCACAGACCTTGCACGACAAGCTTGGACATAATATTAACGGTTCTGTGTATCAGCTAGAAGCCATAAAGGTTATTATGGAAAAGGAACCAGAAACCTCCAAGAAGATGATACAGGGCGTTATCGACCAGTTAAGAACTGGTATGGATGAAATCCGTGCCATCTTAAGGAAGGAGCGACCTAAGAAATATAGACTTGCAACGATTCAATTAGAAAAGCTTTGTGAGGATTGCTGTGTAAAAGGCGTCGAGGCTAGTCTCGTAACAGAAGGAGATTTAGCAGATGTTCCTGATAAATATTTAGAGGTTATACTTGATAATGCATACGAGGCAGTATCAAACTCAATGAAATATGCCCGCTGTACAAAGATAGAAATTAAGATTCATGTAATGAATCAGATGGTGAGATGTAGTATATCAGATAATGGTGTTGGATGTAAGAATATTGAAGATGGAATGGGTATTTCTGGTATGCGCAGGAGAGTTAGAGAAGTAAATGGTATATTAGACTTTGATACAGAGGTCGGATTTACAATCAATATGCTGTTACCAATATAAGGGGTGAAAAATATGGAGAAAATAAAGGTTATAATTGCAGATGACAGTGATTTCGTAAGAGACGGAATGAGGATTATTCTTAGCGTAGATGAAGAATTTGAGGTTATCGGCTGTGCAGCAAACGGTCGTGAAGCCATAGAGCTTGCTAAGGAAAATGCACCTGATATATTTCTTATGGATATTCAGATGCCAGAGATGGATGGGATGGAAGCAACAAAATACATAGTTGAGAATAATCTTGGTAAGGTGCTTATATTAACAACCTTTGATGATGATGAGCTGGTTCAGAATGCCCTTAGAAATGGAGCAAAGGGATATTTAATTAAGAATCATACTCCGGAGCACTTGAAACAGATGATTAAGTCTGTTTATAATGGAACTGGTGTTATGGAGGAGAATATCTTAGAGAGCTTAACAAAGGGAAGTGAAGTAAAACAAGCAAGCTTTAATGAAGAGGGATATACCGCCAGAGAGATGGATATTATCAAGGCTGTTGCAGAGGGATTATCTAACAAGGAGATAGCAAATAAGTTGTTTATCAGTGAAGGTACTGTTAAAAACTATATTACATCAATTTTGTCAAAAGAGAATTTATCTCATAGAACAGCCCTCGCAGTGTATTATCTTACTGGGAAGAAATAATTTTTAATGATGTGTAATAAAGAGAAGTATATGTTTCTAATGATTTGCTTTATGGAGGTAAATATGTCAGATACAATCTTTTATAGAGGAAAGTTGAAAAAAACATGTTCAATAAACGATATATATGAAAAATGTCTTTCAGCAATTAAAAAATCAGGTCCAACAAAAAATTGGCGTTGTACATTTGATGAGCAAAATCAAAAAGTGGTAGTTGATTTTAATGATGGCGAAAGCGAAAATATGATTTTTGAATTGGAAGATAGACAACTTAATGGATTTTGTAAAGTTTTTTTCCCTATGGAAGGGGATATGTATGAAAAAAGTAGTCCATTTTTTGCATGTATGAAGATGTTGTACTCATTAAAAAAATTCTTTAACGAATTTGAGGTGAGCGACGATTATGGCGCATGGGAAGGTTTTCTTGAAGCTATGAAATATCGTGCAAAATTACGAGAATTAACCGATGAAGAGAGAGACAGGGTTAATAAGGCTTATGAGAAAGGCTATAATAATCATGAAGATATGTTATTAATGTTTATTGCTGAGGATTTGAATATATCAGTTGAAGATAATCTTGTTGATTATGTAAGTGAAAATTATGCAGGATATGAGAGCTATGGCATAATGAAAGAACATTGGATGCTTCCTGTGTTAGAAATGTGGACATGTGAGACCTGTACATATGGTAAACTAGGTAGAGTATCTGATATTGAAGAAGACGTAAAAATAGAGTTAAACAGTTTTACAATGTCGTTTGCGGCTTTTGCAATGGGAGTAGAAGAGATGTTCAGAACATGCTTTATGTTATATGGATTAAAACCAGATGATAAACGTGCTTTTGGTTCTAAGCATGCTATTGTTCGAAAAATGTTTCGTGAGAAATTTGCACCGGAATTTAACAAGGCTGATTCATATGAAAAATGTGTTTTGTCATATCGGTTTTTTGTGTCGGCATTAGAATATTCTGGATTTACGTTTGTAGGAAAGAAAAAATAGTTGTTATTGGGGTATAATAAAAGGTGGATGTTTTAACATCCACCTTTATAAATAGAAAATTAATTAAAGCTTTTAACCCATGTCACCAAAGAATTATGATATACATTTTCCATAACATCTTTTTTCATTTGGTCTGTTACTGGACCGTTTTTTCTCATTTTCTCGAGAATAGCTTCCTGAAGCTCTTCGATAGACATTTCCTCGTATGATTTAGGCTTTTGTTTTTGTTCTTCCTGTATATCTTCTTTTATTTCAGTGACTTTTGCTTCATCTGAATTTTTAACTGGTTGGTAAGTTTTTTCTTCTTTAACTTCCTTGATCTCTGCAGGTTTGTTTTCTTTTATCTCTAAAACAACAGGTTCGAATTCTTCTTTACTTGCCTCGGCAGGAATCCAAATTTCGCCAGAATTTGCTATAACATTTACAGTGATATTTCCGTTGTTTACTGCCACATGTGTTCCTGAAAGTGCACCTATATATTCAGATGAACCACTTGCAGGAAGTGTTAAGGTGCAATCACTATCAGCGTTATTTACAGTAATTACTACAGACTGCCCGTTGTAATTTCTTGCAAATGCAAAGCTTGTGTTTGTCAAAATAAGCTCTTTGTATTCGCCGTAAGATATAATTTTTGTGTTTTGTCTTATTTTACCTAATGCGGTGATTAATTTTGTGTAGTCATTATTATCTAATGAATCAGCGTAATCCTCGTAGGAGAGAGCTGGTCTTAAGGAATCATCTGAAAATCTTTCTTTTCTTCCTTCTATACCAAATTCTGAACCGTAATATATTGATGGAACACCAGGTAATGTGTACATTAATATGTGTACGGGAACAAAATGTTTCTTGTTGTTAAGTTTTGTATAGATTCTTTCTACGTCATGGTTGTCTACAAAGTTGTATAACTTAAGACCATCAGGACGACGGCCGCCCATTTCATACAGACGTTTTACAGTGTGAGCGATTTCAAAGTAGTTGTGGTCATTATGACCTGAGTAAAGTGCTTTGTGTAATGTATAATTTGTAACTGCGTGTAAAGTGCCTTCGTTTACCCAACGGGTGTAATCGCCATGAATAACTTCGCCCATAAGCCAGAAATCAGGTTTTACTTCGTTTGCAACATGACGTAAAGCCTGCATGTAATTAAGGTCGAGAACGTCTGCTGCATCAAGACGGATACCGTCGATGTCAAACTCCTTAACCCAAAAACGAATTACATCACATATATAGTCTTTTACAGCAGGGTTGTGTTGATTGAGTTTGGCAAGTAGATTATAGCCACCCCAGTTATCATATGTGAAACCGTCGTTATATTCGTTGTTACTCCAGAAATTCACATTACAATACCAATCCTTGTACTGCGAATTTTGTCTGTTTTTCTTTATATCCTGAAACGCAAAGAAATCTCTTCCAGTGTGGTTGAATACACCATCCAAAATAACCTTGATGCCATTCTCATGACATTTAGCCACAAAGTTAGTTAAATCCTCGTTTGTTCCAAGTCTGCTGTCTAATTTTTTATAATCTGTTGTTTCGTATCCATGTCCTACGGATTCAAAAAGTGGACCAATATAAAGAGCGTTACATCCAATGTTTTTTATGTGTGAAATCCAAGGAATCAGAGTATTTAGTCTGTGCTCCGGTTCACTGTATGAATTCTGTTTTGGGGCTCCCGTAAGTCCTAAAGGATAAATGTGATAAAATACTGCCTCGTCATACCAAGCCATGTTTATACCTCCTAATGTAAGCTATTTTATATTTTAAACAAAAAATCACATACTGTCTATAGAGTTTTTGAGTGCAAAATAGATAATAAAAACTTAGTTTAATGCGTATTTATAATTAAGTTTTGTAAAAGGGGTATAGAGTGAAGAAAAATAAAGTATTTATAGAATTTGTAATAAAAGTGTTACAGGGTAGTTTAATAGGTGTTGGTGCTGTTTTGCCAGGAATTTCAGGAGGTGTACTATGTGTAGTTTTTGGTATATATAAAACTGTTATGGAACTTTTGGCAGAACCTTTTAAAAATTTTAAGACACATGTTCCTAAGCTGTTACCTATTATTTTAGGAGTAGTAATAGGATTTTTGGGTATTGCAAATATATTATCTGTATTTTTGGAAAAATATCCTAGTCAGTCTATTTGTGTTTTTATTGGATTAATAGGTGGAATGATACCTTCATTATTTAAGGAGGCTAGAAAGCAAGGAAAAAATAAAACATCGCTTTTTTCGTTGCTTATTGCTATGCAGTTAACATTTATTTTATTGATAAGTTTGAAAATCTTCTCTGTTGAGATTGCTCCAAATTTTAAGTGGTATTTATTCTGTGGATTTTGTCTGGCACTAAGTATAATTGCACCAGGAATGAGCTTTTCTACATTACTTATGCCACTTGGACTGTATGAGCCTTTTATTGATGGGATTGGTAATATGAGACTGAATGTTGTAATGCCGGGGGGGATAGGGGCAGTATTGACTTTGATTGTGTTATCAAAGGCTGTTAATTTTTTGTTTGATAGATATTATTCTGTAGCTTTTCATGGTATTATAGGAATTGTAATTGCTGCAACTATAATGATTATTCCGTTTACAAGTTTTACTATAACTGTTGCAGGATTGATTATAAATATTATTTGTATAAGTGCAGGAGTGGTTTTTTCAAAAATGTTAGATGAATTTAATCAAAAGCATATATCGTATAATTTATAAAGAAATCAATAGGTTCACATGATGATATCAAAATAGTTGCTAATATAATTGATACAATGATAAAATTATATGGGTTTATAAATTATACTAGATTAAATCAAGGAGATTATAATGAATATACAAATATTTGGAACAAATAAATGCTTTGATACAAAAAAAACAATGCGATATTTTAAGGAAAGAAATATTAAATATCAGTTTATAGATATGAAAGAAAAAGGACTCAGCAAGGGTGAATATAACAGTGTTAAACAGGCTGTTGGTGGAATAGATAAAATGTTGGATGAAAAATGTAAAGATCAGGATGCCCTTGCACTTGTTAAGTATATCGCAATGGAAGACAAAGATGATAAGATTTTAGAAAATCAAATTGTACTGAAAACTCCCATTGTTAGAAATGGTAAGCAGGCAACAGTGGGATATTCGCCTGATATATGGAAGAATTGGAATTAGTTATTGACGCTATTTTTTATCTGTGTTACTCTAAAATCAGCATATATCTTTTTGCTCTATAATTCATCAGCTGTTCGGCTTTTATATTTCAAAGAAATCTATGCTAAACATTTCAATTTTTAAAACAGCAGGAGATTTCTTGGATATGAATTGTGGATTGAGGAATTTCTCCTGTGTAAGAAAGGAGTAATTCTATTATGAAAAAGAATTATGCAACTTATTTATCTCCTCATGAGCTTGAGGTGCAGTACGAAAGATTAACATTGAAAGATGACTTTATCTTTGGCAAGGTTATGCAGGAACCATGTAATTGTGTTGAGATGTTGCAACGTCTTACTGGTAATGTCATTGGGGACAATATTTCCATCAACAATCAGAAAGCAATTAAGGTTGCTGTTGATGGGAAAGCTGTCAGGTATGATGTTTATGTGGAGGATGAAGCAACTGGTCTTTATGATGCTGAAATGCAGCAGAACGATAACAGGGCAGTTCTCCCGAAACGTTCGAGATTTTATCAGGGACTTATGTACCTTAATCACTTGGAAACTGGTGATGAGTATTCAGAACTTTTGGACAGCTATGTTATTTTCATCTGTACATTTGACCCGTTTGATAAAGGACTTTATTGTTACGAGTTTGAAAATGTCTGTAAAGGTTTTGATGACATGAAGGATATTTATCTTGGAGATGGCAGGAAGATTCTTATTTACAACACAAAAGGTACCGTGTGTAATGTTGACAAGAATACAGAGAATTTTTTAAGGTACATAGAAACCGGTGAGATTTGTGATGATTATACAGAAGGGTTGGAACACTCAGTATCGAGAGCCCGCTGTAACAAGGAATGGAGAGTTGAGTATATGAAAACTTTTTGCCATGATGCAGATGTAAGAAGAGAAGGTATTGAGATAGGAAAGGAAATAGGCATGTCTCAAGGACAGGATAAGAAACTTGTTGAAATTGTATGTCGTAAGCTTCGCAAAGGTAAATCAATAGAAAATATAGCATATGAACTTGAAGAAAATACTGCAACTATTAAACAAATATGTCATATTGCAAATGAATTTACACCAGATTATGATGAAAACAAGGTTTTTCTAAGGTATCTTGAGTTAGAAAATAATTTCTCGGAATAGTTATATATAAATGCTAAACGGATATTTTTATATATCCGTTTTTTTATTGACAAAAAATAGGTAATGTGTTACTTTGTATAAAAGATAATATATTACATATTTGGAGGAGCTATGAATATTAAAGAAGTTATGGAGCATGAAAATGTTGATTTTGCTGGGATAGAGACACCATATTTCCTATTAGGACTGCTTAGTGCTTTTGATAACAGATTTCAAGCTATGGCAGATAAAGTAATGGAAGAAATAAGTTGGAAACAATTTTTTGCTATTATTTGTATTAATCTTTGTAAGGAGAGTCCTACAATAAAAGAATTATCAGAAATAATGGGAAGCTCTCATCAAAATGTTAAACAGATTCTTTTAAAACTTGAAAAAAAAGGGTTTGTGGATATTTCGGTAGACAAAGATGATAAACGTAAGCAGAGAGTAATTCTTACAGAAAAGTGTATTGAATTTTGTGATAGAAATGATGAGAACAGTAGTATGGCAGTAAAGTCTATATTTGATGGTATATCTGAAAAAGAATTACTTATAACAATTCATACAATAATACAGATGGAAGAAAATCTGAAAGCATTATAAAATGGAGGAGTATAAAATGAGCAAATTAATAATATATGGTAGTCATTATGGAACAACAAAGAGCTATGCGGAAAAATTGTCAGAACTAACAGGCATTAAGGCTATAAGCCATGAAGATATAAAGGATTTATCTGCGTATAATATGATAATACATTTTGGAGGATTGTATGCTGGTGGTATAAAGGGAATAAAGGATACTATAAAGGCGATAGATGCAGAGACAGAATTAATAATTGTTACGGTTGGTTTGGCGGATCCGACAAATCAAGAAAACACACAGAATATAAAAGAAACTGCAAGTAGACAAGTTCCTAAAGAATTATATGATAAGACAAGATTTTTCCATTTGAGAGGCGGCATAGATTACAATAAACTTAGTTTTATACATAAAACTATGATGAAAATGGTATATAGCAAAGTAAAAAGTATACCTGAGGATATGCTCAAAGAAGAGGATAAAGGTTTTATAGAAACTTATAATAAAACAGTAAATTTTGTGGATTTTAATAGCTTAGAACCTATTGTACAGGTGATAAGTTGAGAAAAAGTTCGAAGAAGTTCTCCGAACTTTTTTTCTATTTTTATGGCATGATAATGTTAAATGTTGTATAATTTTGAGAGGGTTGTGATATACAAAGGAGAATAATCTATGAAGAAAAAAATGAGTGTTATTATGACTGTTTGTATTGCTTCGATTTTTTTGTTTGGTTGTAATGGTGTAGCGGCAGGTGACGAAGCCATGAATGATATGTTAGATGAGCTTTCAACAGAGGTAAATATCACTGAAACAATAGTTGATGATATTGATACAGCGTCAATGGAGTATATATTCGAAAAATGTAACCCCGAAGATGTTGATACAGAGATTGCAAACATATGTAATGTATATGATGTAGATAACCAGGATGGCCATAGTCTGTTTTTGGGTCAGGTAAAAACTTTGTTTGGAGAACCGGATTATATTACAAAAGATAATGAAAATATGTTTAGTTGTATGGTTTCAGCAACTGATAAAGAGGGAAATGTCATATATCTTGATATATATTACGGACCATCAGGTCCTGCTATTGGTGGAGATGATGATGAAGAAAGTGCCAAGGCGGCTACAGAGCTTTCAAATCTTATCATACAAGCAGAACCAACTGATTATGATTGGGAAGGATATTATATTGATATTCCAGTAAAGATTAACATGGGAGTTAAGAATGGTCAGCCTTATTATAATTCAGAAATTTTAGAATTATCCGATGAGGAATATATGGAATTGATTAATGAGGTATATGATTTTTAATGATATAAAAACATTATGGAGGAAACATGGAACATATAAAACTACAGGTAGGATGTTTAGCAGTTCTCACATATATTGCATTTATATATTTTAGAGATTGCAAACTATATAAACAGAAACTAAATAAAACAGTTTTCGATGAGCTACTTATCCTTGCAATGATAAGTGTTGCGCTGGATGGAGTGACTGCATATACGGTTAATCATCTTATTACTGTAAGTGATGGTATAAATAGATTTTTACATGCACTTTTTCTTATAGGATTAGACTCCGTTATTTTTGCTTTATTTGTTTATATGCTTAATGTTACAGGGGCATATCCTAAGTCTAAAAAGGGTAGGGTTATAATATTTTCTCCATTTATATTTAATGTGATTCTTGTTGTTATTAACATAGAATCTCTAAGATTTATAGAAGGTAATATAACAAATTATTCTATGGGTGCATCTGCATATACTTGTTTTATTATGGTGGCAGTTTACATAACACTCACTATGATAACATTTTTCAGGCGTTGGCATTATATTGAAAGTCATAAGAGGGCAAGTGTTGTTACATATTTATTGGTACTTATTTTGGTTACGGGAACACAGATGATTTTTCCTGAAACATTGATTACAAGTGTTGGTGTTACGGTGTTTGTTCTTGGAATATATATGAACCTTGAAGCTCCAGCACTCAAACAGTTGTCAATAAACCATAAAGAAACTGTTATGGGATTTGCACATCTTATTGAGAATAGAGATGACAACACAGGTGGTCATATAAAGAGAACCAGTATATATGTGCAACTTATTGCAGAAGAGTTAAGAGAAAAAAGCAAGTATGCTATTTTAACAAAGGATTACATTAATAATTTAGTTAAAGCGGCACCTATGCATGATATAGGAAAAATATCTGTTCCGGATGCGATTTTACAAAAACCGGGTAAGCTTACAGATGAAGAATTTGCTACAATGAAGCTTCACGCTGAAAATGGTGGAAAAATAATAGAAGAAACCTTTGCTAATCTTGGCGATGATGAGTATAGAAAGATGGCTTATGAGGTTGCAAGATATCATCACGAAAAATGGAATGGAAAAGGTTATCCAGAAGGTCTTAAAGAGACAGAAATTCCTCTTTGTGCAAGAATTATGGCGGTAGCAGATGTGTTTGATGCAGTATCAGAAAAAAGATGTTATAGAGATGCCATGCCACTTGAAAAATGTTTTGAAATAATTAAAGAGGGAAGTGGTAGAGACTTTGATCCAGCGGTTGCTGAAACATTTCTTGCAATTAGGGACAGAGTTGAAGAGGTTCATGCACAGATAAACAAAGAACTTACGTTATAAAATATATTTGGAGAAAATAGTATGATACGAATGGAAATAGCATGCTTTATGGTGCTTGCATTTATGGCAGTATTATATTTCGTTGCAAAAAGAGAGAAAACAAAAATACATAATATTTTTTCATCCTTACTTGTTATTTCAATGATACATTTGGTCTTTGATTCAGTATCCATACAAACAGTAAATAATTTGGAAAATGTTCCAGTTCTTGTAAATGATATAATACATAAAATATTTATTGGAACAATGATTATTATATTTTATTTGGTTTATAGATATATAGTGGCTATGTTCGAGGATGTGTTGGGTGAAAATATCAAAATATCCAGACGTAGTGCATATATTCTTTTAGTAGCACTGATAGGTATTGTTTTTCTACCAATTTATTACAAAGTTACAGAAGAGGGAAATTACTCCTATGGTCCTGCTGCATATGTTTTATATTGTTCAATTGTTATATATTTGTTTATGATAATAAAACTTATGATTAAATACTGGACACATATTTATTTTACTAAAAAAATTGCAGTGACTTTAGCGATGACAATTGAAGTTTTTGGTTCTTTATATCAGGCGATTAGACCAGTTTCACTGATAAGTGGAATTGGTATTATGCTTATAAATTTATCGTTTTATTTACTTATGGAAAATCCTGATATCAGGTTGGTTCAGCAGGTAAAGCAGGAAAAAGAAAAAGCAGATCAGGCTAATGCAACAAAATCAGTTTTTTTATCAAATATGTCACATGAGATAAGAACACCTATGAATGCCATTGTAGGTATGACAGATGTACTTCTTAGAACAAATATAGACATGGAACAGAAAGAGTACCTCGAAAATATAAAAACATCGGGTCATGCGTTAGTTGCGATAATTAATGATATTTTGGATATATCTAAAATTGAAGCAGGTAAAATGGAACTTGTTGAGAATGTATATGATATAAAAAAAGAATTAGATAATATCCATATGATTATTAATAATCGTATAGGAGAAAAACCAATAGAACTTAAATTTGACATTGATAATGACTTGCCACAGTATTTATATGGTGATGCAATAAGACTTAGACAGGTTGTTATTAATTTATTAAATAATGCAGTAAAATTTACTAATGCCGGTTATGTGAGATTATATGTAAATGCAGAGTTGTGTGATGAGGACACAGTCAAACTTGAATTTTCTGTGAAGGATACGGGAATAGGTATTAAAGAAGCCGATGTAGAGAAATTATTTTGGGCGTTTGAGCAGTTGGATATGAAGAAAAATGCTGGTACAGAAGGTACAGGCTTGGGTCTTGCAATATCCAGTCAGCTTGTTGAAATGATGGGTGGAAAACTTTCTGTAAAAAGTGAGTATGGTGTAGGAAGTGAGTTTTATTTCACAATATATCAAAAAATATCTTCTGAACAGCACTATCAAAGGTCAGAAGAGATAATAAAGTTTATTGCTCCACATGCTAAAGTATTGGTTGTTGATGATGACCAAATGAACAGAAAGGTTGCAATGAAATTGCTTGAACCATTGGAAATGCAAATTGATGTTGCAGATAGTGGTAAAGCAGCATTGGATAAAATAGAGAAAAACGAATATGATATTGTTTTTATGGATCATATGATGCCAGTGATGGATGGAATAGAAACGACCAGACATATAAGAGAAAAAAATGATAAGTATTGTTTGGAGCTACCTATAATAGCTCTTACTGCAAATGTTATGAAGGATGCAGAAAAACTGTTTTACGAGGTCGGTATGAATGGGATTTTGGCAAAGCCTATTGATACACAAAAAATAGAAGAGACCATATATAAATGGTTACCAAAGGAAAAAATAATTATGAAAGATAAAACATCAGAAACACATGCGGATGAAGATTTGGTAATAGATACTGTAATAGATGGAATATCTGTTCAAGATGGAATTAGAAGTTCCGGTAGTGTAGAAATGTTTTATGAGATGCTGGGAGATTTTTACATTCTTATCGATTCTAAAACAAACAAAATAAGAAAATGTATAAATGATGATTTGATAAGAGATTATACAATTGAGGTGCATGCTTTAAAGAATACAGCAAGATTAATTGGAGCTATGGAGCTTTCAGAAGAGTTTGCAAGACTGGAGCAGTATGGCAATGATAAATCTATAGAAGAAATCAAAAATAATACAGAAACAGTTCTTACATTGTATAATTCTTATAAGGAGAAGCTATATCCGTATGTAAAAAAGCTAAATGACGATAAAAAATCCGTATCATTACAGGAGAAAAAGGAAATTATACAGACGATACATAGAGCGATAGAAGATTTTGACATTGATTTGGCAGATGGCGCTATGGAAGAACTGGAAACAATTTTGTTGCCGGAACAATGTGAGATATTAATGGAGAAGCTAAGAGTATCAATGTCTGATGTTGCTATGGAGGATATATTAAATATAACAAAGGAAATGCTTGATATATTGGATGTACAATAAAAAGGAGTGGAAAAAATGGCAAATATAGTTTTTGTTTCAGAGAAGAAAAGTTTCACGGTAACATCTGTTGCTAAAATGCTTGAAGAACAAGGTAATACTGTAATACATACATGCTTTAAACCTAATGATATAGAGAAAAGTATTAATGATTGCAGAGTGATACTTATTAACTCTGAAGATTATAGTATGGAAGGTCTTATATACATAAAAGACAGAGTGATTGAAGATGGAATTCCGATACTTGTGCTTGGTGATGTTAATCAGGTTCAGGAGATTGAAGATATAATTCCTTCACAGTTTATCAAGAAGAAATTTATTCGTCCTTTTAATGTGAAAGAGGTTGCTGAGGATATTACTAATTTTATAAAGGACGATGCGAGTCATCTAAAGAAGAAGATTTTAGTTGTTGATGATTCGGGGGCGGTTCTTAGAAGTGTTAAGGACTGGTTAGAGGATAAATATCAAGTTATACTTGCAAATTCGGGAGCAATGGCAATAAAATATCTTGCCATGAATCGTCCGGATTTAATATTACTTGATTATGAAATGCCAATTTGTGATGGTAAACAGGTTCTTGAAATGATTAGAGCGGAATCTGAATTTTCGGATATTCCTGTTATATTCCTTACAAACAAAAATGACAAAGAAAGTGTATTGAGTGTTTCGCCTTTAAAGCCAGATGGATATCTTCTTAAGTCGATGGAACCAGCTAAAATAGTTAAAACCATCGATGATTTCTTTGAGAAAAAGAAATGGAGTATGTAAATATAATTATATTTTTTTGGAGGCATGTAAAATGACAGAGCGTGAAAAAGCTACGGCAGGCTATTTATATGATGCCAATTATGATGAATCATTGATACAAGATAGAGATAAATGCAAGGATTTATGCTTTGAGTTTAATTCCTGCAAACCATCAGAGTGTGAAAAACAAAAAGATATAATAAAGAAAATAATAGGAGAGACAAAAGGTGCGTTTGTTATTACAGCACCTTTTTGGTGTGATTACGGCTATAACATTACTATAGGAGAGAATTTTTATACAAATCATAATTGTATTATTCTTGATGGAGCTAAGGTTACATTTGGAGATAATGTTTTTATTGCACCGAATTGTTGTTTTTCTACAGCTGGGCATCCGTTGGATGTGGAGCAACGAAACAAAGGACTTGAGATTGCGTTGCCAATTACAGTAGGAAATAATGTCTGGATTGGTGCTGGAGTAACTGTTTTACCGGGAGTAACAATAGGTGATAACACAATTATAGGTGCCGGAAGTATAGTGAATAAAGATATTCCATCAGGTGTTGTGGCAGCTGGTAATCCATGTAAGGTTATAAGAAATATTACAGAAGAGGATAAAAATAAATATCCCGTTTATTGTGAGGAATTATGAAGAAAAACGCAGATAAAACAAATGTAATGCGAATATTAGAGCAACATAAAATCACATACGAAAGCTATAATTATAGCGATACAGATGCATTAAGTGGAATGGAAGTCGCACAGGCTCTTGGAGAAGATCCAAATCAGGTATTTAAAACTTTGGTAACTATAGGTAATTCGAAGAACTATTATGTGTTTATGATACCTGTGCATAAGGAGCTTAATCTTAAAGAAGCAGCGAAGGCAGTATCAGAAAAAAATATTGCTATGATTAAAGCTAAAGAGCTTTTACCACTGACAGGATATATTCATGGTGGTTGTTCACCGATAGGAATGAAAAAGCAGTTTAAGACAGTTATTGATTCGTCGGCTACAGGTTTTAATACTATAATTTTTAGTGGTGGAAAAATAGGTTTTCAGGTAGAGGTTGCTTTGGAAGACTTACAAAAAGTTGTGAAATATGAATTAGGAAATGTTGCTATATGAAATTAATTAAAAATCTTACAATTATATCAGTAATTATATTACTATGCATTACAGGTTGTAGCAAGTCAGAAAACAACTCAATAAACAATGTGACAGATGTAGACAATATATCGGAGGAAAATGTGACAGCTATGGAAAATGCATCCACAGTGGAAAATACAACAACAGACGAAATTGCAGTGATTGATAATGGAGAAGTAAATAACTATGGATATATTATCCCTGAGCTTAATATTACATCAAAAGATATCCCTGATACAGAATCTATGAGCTTTGCACAGGATATGAGGATAGGTTGGAATCTTGGTAACACCTTTGATTCATCTGTTGAAATGCCTTGGTTTGAGGACGAATTAGGCTATGAAACTGCGTGGTGTGGAGTCGAGACAACTCCGGAAATAATAAAAGCGGTTAAGAACGCTGGTTTTAACACAATTAGAATTCCTGTATCATGGCACAATCATGTCAATTTTGACTACGAAAATTTTATAATAAGTGAAGAATGGCTCAATAGGGTAAAAGAGGTTGTTGATTACGCTATTGAGCTTGATATGTATGTGATTATAAACACCCACCATGATATAATGCCTGGCAATATGGACGGTGTTCAGTCAGATTGTTTTATATATCCTACGGAGGAATGTTATGCAACATCTGAAAGATATATAACAGCCATATGGCAGCAACTTTGTGAGACATTTAAGGATTATGATGAAAAGCTCATTTTTGAATCTATGAACGAGCCAAGACTTACATACACTAATTATGAGTGGTGGTTAGACCCAAACTCTGTTGAATGTCAGGAAGCAGTGTCATGTATTAATAAGCTTAATCAGTGTTTTGTTAATGTTGTTAGAAATTCTGGTGGCAATAATTCAGAGCGCTATTTACTTATACCTGGATATTGCTCAAGCTTTGATGGAGCAATGAATGAGGGGTTTGTTTTGCCGGAGGATACAATCGCAGATAAATTAATGGTGGTAGTGCATGCTTATACACCATATAGTTTTGCCTTGCAGGCACAGACTGATGGTGGCAGTAAAAGTACTTTTGATGTTAATAATACAGAGGATACTAAGGAAATCGATTATATAATGAATGCATTATATGAAAAATATATTTCAAATGGCATACCTGTAATTATAGATGAATTTGGTGCCAGAAACAAAAAATCAGATGATGGTACAGACAATATTCAGGCTAGAATAAACTTTACTGCATATTATGTTGCGGTAGCAAGAGCAAATGGAATAACCTGCTGTTGGTGGGATAACAATTCCTTCAATTCAGAAGGCGAGGATTTTGGACTACTTAACAGAGCAGGACTTATGTGGCAATATGCAGATATAGTGCAGGCTATGATGAAATACTAGAAGGGAACATTATGAAGATAATTAACTTAGTTGAAGACACAAAGGGAAATGAATTATGTGAGTACGAGCATGGTCTGTCGTTTTATATTGAAACTGAGAATCATAAGCTTTTGGTTGATACCGGTGCCACGGATATGTCGCTTAGAAATGCAAAAAAGCTTGGAATTGATTTATCTAAAGTTGATACAGTTGTACTTAGTCATGGACATTACGACCATTCAGGTGGAATAATGCCATTTTCTAAGCTCAATTCGTCTGCAAAAATTTATATGAGAGATAATGTAGATGGCGAATACTACAATCTAAAAGATAATAAAGAAAAATATATTGGAATAGATAAAAATATAATGAATTTGTCACAGTGTGTACTTGTTGTTGAGGACATAAAAATTGATGATGAGCTATACATTTTTACAGGAGTAAAAGGTAATAAATATCCTGCGAAGGGAAACCTTATGCTTAAGGAGAAGAAAGAAGACGGCTTTATACAGGATGCGTTTACTCATGAACAGTTTCTTGTTATTAGCTGTGCTTCAAAGAAAATACTTATATCAGGCTGTGCACACAACGGAATAATTAATATATTGGATAGATATTTTGATATATATAGTAGCTACCCTGATATAGTTATCAGTGGTTTTCATATGATTCAAAAGGATGATTATACAGATGCTGATGTAGGTAGAATAAAAAATACCGCTGTGGAGCTTCTTAAGACAAATGCGATGTTTTATTCAGGTCATTGCACAGGTCAGGAAGCCTTTGATATTATGAAGGAAATAATGCAAGACAAATTAATACAGATACACAGCGGTGATGTTATTATTTAGGAGGCAAATTTATGGCAGTAAGTTTTATTGAAATATTAAAGGTTATATTTTTAGGAATAGTGGAAGGAATTACAGAATGGCTTCCTATAAGTAGTACGGGACATATGCTTTTAGTAGATGAATTTATCAAGATGGATGTGTCTGATGATTTTAAGGAAATGTTTTTTGTTGTTATCCAGCTTGGAGCAATATTGGCTGTAGTAATGCTTTTCTGGGAGAAGATGTGGCCATTTCAATTTAAGAACAAAGAGGAATCATATATTAAAAAAGATATTTTTTCAATGTGGTTTAAAGTAGTAGTTGCATGTATACCAGGAGCGATAGTGACTTTGCTTTTTGATGATTATATAGAAGCACACTTACATACACCTGTGGTTATATCGCTTGCACTTATTGTATACGGTATCGCTTTTATTGTTATTGAGAATTGGAATAAAAAAAGAACTCCAAAGGTAGAGGCATTAGCTG
Source organism: Wujia sp. (assembly GCA_045531735.1). Taxonomy (GTDB): domain Bacteria; phylum Bacillota; class Clostridia; order Lachnospirales; family Lachnospiraceae; genus Coprococcus_C. The sequence continues at coordinate 31,198 of JAZSEO010000047.1, forward strand.
ATATTACTTATAAGACGGCATTTATCATAGGTTTATTTCAGGTGTTATCGATTATTCCGGGAACATCGCGTTCAGGTGCAACCATTATAGGCGCGCTTCTTATAGGTGTTTCAAGAGTTGCGGCAGCAGAGTTTACATTTTTCCTTGCTGTTCCTGTAATGTTAGGCTTAAGTCTTATTAAAGTTATTAAATTCGGCCTTGCATTTACCTCAGCAGAAATAGTGATTTTAATTGTGGGAGTTGTGGTTGCATTTGCTGTTTCTGTTTTAGTAATTAAATTCCTTATGAGTTACATTAAGAAGAATGATTTTAAGGTTTTTGGTATATATAGAATTATTCTTGGTATAATTGTCTTACTATATTTTTCACTTGCATAATATTTCAAAGCTTATGAGATAAAATTCTTAGCACAGGAGGATTAATATGGCTATAAAATGTTTTGATAAAGACATAAAAGAAGTTATTTCACAAATGACTTTAGATGAGAAGGCAAGATTAGTTAATGGTGCAACATTTTTTGGCAGTTTTGGAATTGACAGACTGAATATTCCTAGATTACAGCTTCTTGATGGTGGTACAGGCATTAATTTTGAACAGTTATTTGGCGATTTTACGGAATATTATGACTGGCACGGATATTGTGGGGATGAAAACACAGAAACTATGAATGGAACCACAATGCTTGTTAATGTGATAGAAAACTACTATGAGCCAGAAAAACTTTCTGAAGATGAGAAAAAACTGTATGACTGGATAAAAGAAAAAATAGATGCCCGATTAAAAGGAAATGAATATGCACCAGCATGTCTTCCACCAGGGATTTTGCTTGGGGCTACATGGAATCCTGAGGTTGTTGGAAGAGTAGGTGAAGCACTTGGAATGGAGGCAAGTCTTTTTGGTGTGCATATTTTATTAGGCACTCCAAACGTAAATATACACAGAGACCCTTTAAACGGAAGACTTTTTGAGGGATATTCAGAGGAACCTTGTTTGGTTACAAAGCTTGCTCCTGAGCTTGTAAAAGGCGTTCAAAAGTATGGTGTTGCTGCAAATGTTAAGCATTTTGCGGCAAACAATCAAGAGACAAATCGAGTAGGTGTCAATGAAACTATTTCTACGCGTGCACTTGAGGAAATATATTTTCCAGGATTTAAAGCATGTGTTAAGGATGGAAATGTTCAAACCGTCATGAGTGCGTACAATAAAATAAATGGTACGCCATGTACAGAGAATAACTGGTTGTTAAAAGACAAACTTAGAAATGAGTGGGGATTTGATGGAACAGTTATGTCTGACTGGGGTGCTGTGTATAATCAGGATAAGGCACTTTTAGGTGGCAATGATTTAGAAATGCCGGGACCAGGACATCCATCTAAGGTTTTAGAGGCGATTGAAGCTGGAAAATTATCTGAAAAAACAATAGATGAGGCAATATTTAATATTTTAAAAACAGTTAAGTGGATTGCAGATAATTATGTTGATGATATTGATGTGAAATTTGCAAAGGAATTTACTGATAAGGCAGCCTATGATGCGGCGGCAGAAGGTATTGTATTGCTTGAAAACAATAATATGCTACCACTGATTAAGTCTGATAGGGTTGTCATAGTAGGAAGTGGTGCAAAAAAACTTTTGGAATGTGGCCAGGGTAGTGCAGGTATAAATACAAATAGAGTTGGAGATGTAAGGAAAACCTTATCCTATTATCTGGGGACTGAAAATGTAAGAATATCAGAAGAAGAAATGCCAGTTTTAGAACAGGATGAAAAAGCTATATGCATATGCAGTCTTGGTGGTATGGAAGGAAATGACAGGAAAAATCTAATGCTGGATGTAAATGATGATAAGCTGTTAGAGTATCTTATGACTTTAGATAATCAGATATGCTTAGTTCTCAATACATGTGGTCCTGTTGACTTAAGGAAATATAAGGACTCTAACGTTAAATCAGTTTTGGCTATGTTTTTGCCTGGTATGGCTGGTGCGTCGGCATTAGCAGATATACTTGTTGGAGAGATTAATCCGTCTGGAAAGTTACCTCTTACGTTTCCTCAAAAATATGAAGATACACCAACATTTATCAATTTTCCTGGTGATGGATATGAGGTAAACTATGGAGAAGGAATATTTGTAGGATATAGATATTACGACAAGAAAAAAATAACACCGGCATATGCTTTTGGGTATGGTTTATCATATACGACCTTTGACATAAAATTAAAAGAAATAAAATGTGATTATAAAAATAGTGTTTTTCATGATGAATGTGCTATAATTTTACAGATTACAAATACTGGAAAAAGAGCAGGTAGTGAGGTTGTCCAGCTATATGTAAATGATCCTGTGTCAACATTAACTAAGCCACAAAAAGAGCTTAAGGATTTTGCTAAGATATATTTAGAAGTGGGTGAAACAAAAGAAATAATATTTAATGTTGATAAGAATATGCTTTCTTCGTATGATTCGGATTTGAAAAAATGGACATGTGAAGAGGGATATTATAATTTATATATTGCAACATCGTCATTTGATAGAGATATTGTTGAAAAAGTACAGGTATATCTTGATACGAAATCTCCATATAGCTACAGTGTAGAAACTACAGTTAAAGTCATATATGAAAATGAAGAGTTGCGTGTACTAGCTTTTTCGTTATGGGAAGAATATGGATGGGATGTAGGAATAATAAAGAATTGCTATCAGTATACTTCAAATAAATTATTAAAAGAGATAATACCTGATATAGATAAGGTAAAATATGATAAGTTTATAAAAGCTTTTAATGAAAAAGCTTATCTAATAATAAAACAGTAAGGGAGAATCATATGACCGTTTTAGAGAACTTAGAACCAAGAAAAGTTTATAAATATTTTGAAGAAATATGTGGAATACCACATGGTTCATATAATACTAAAGCAATTAGTGATTATCTTGTGGAGTTTGCCAAAAATAAAAACCTAAGATATATACAGGATAATTCTAACAATGTGATTATTTTTAAAGATGGTACAAAAGGATATGAAGCTTCTTTACCAGTTATGATTCAAGGGCACATGGATATGGTGTGCGAAAAAGAAAATGACTGCGATATTGACTTTGAAAAAGAAGGGCTTAGACTTAAATGTGATGGGAAAATCATTACAGCAGAGGGGACTACGCTTGGTGGAGATGATGGCATTGCTGTAGCATATGCTCTTGCGATACTTGCATCAGATGATATTCCTCATCCACCACTTGAGGTAGTTATAACTGTGGATGAAGAAGTTGGTATGCTTGGTGCAGCTGCTTTAGATGCATCTGTTTTAAAATCAAAGATGATGTTAAATATCGACTCTGAGGAAGAAGGCGTTTTGCTTGTAAGCTGTGCAGGTGGTATGACATCAGAATGTAATATTCCTGTAGAATATGAGGATGTAGATGGTAAATCGGGTTATGAAATTACTGTATCAGGTCTTTTAGGAGGTCATTCTGGTGTTGAGATTGATAAAAACAGAGCAAATTCCAATAAAATAATGGGAAGAATTCTTTATGCATTATCCAAAGAACTTTCGTTAAATATTGTTTCTGTCAATGGTGGCTTAAAGGACAATGCTATACCAAGAGAAACACAGGCTATTGTTGCATTTGATAAAAATGATTATGCTAAAGCTAACAATCTTATTGTTACAATGGAACGTACTCTTAAAAACGAATATTTATATACAGATGCGGATATAAAGCTCAATATAAAGGATGTTGATATTTCAAATGTTATGACAAAAGTGTCTACTGATAAGGTTATAACAGGTTTGTATTGTTATCCAAATGGTATAATGCGAATGAGCTCAGACATAGAAGGTCTGGTGCAGTCATCACTTAATTTAGGTGTTTTAAATACAGATAAAGACAAAGTGATTTTCAGATTTTCTGTTAGAAGCAGTGTAGAAACAGAAAAAGTTGATATTGGAGCACAGTTAAAATGTCTCACTGAAAATCTTGGAGGTCAATATTTTGAATCAGGCTCTTATCCGGCGTGGGAATATAAACAGGATTCTCGCTTGAGAAACCTTATGAAAGAAACATATATGTATATGTTTAGTGAAGAACCTGAGATACAGGCAATTCACGCAGGTCTTGAGTGTGGTCTTTTTGCTGGTAAATTGCCTGGTCTTGATTGTATATCATATGGACCTAGAATTGATGATATTCATACACCGGCAGAAACGCTTTATGTGGATAGTGTAAAGAGAATGTGGGAGTACACATTAGAGGTGTTAAAACGTTTAAAATAAATGGAGGATAAAACATGACTTCTTGGGAAAATAACATAAGAAAGGTAGTTCCCTATGTACCAGGAGAACAGCCAAAAGAGAAAAATATAATAAAATTAAATACAAATGAAAATCCATACGGTCCATCAAAAAAAGTCATGGAAAAAGCTATGGAATTAGAAAATCTAAAGCTTTATCCTGACCCTGCGGCAACCTTGCTTGTCGATGAGATTGCTAAGTATCACGGTTTAGAGAGCAGTCAGGTTTTTGTTGGAGTAGGCTCGGATGACGTGCTTGCCATGGCATTTATGACTTTCTTTAACTCAGAAAAGCCTATACTTTTCCCTGATATTACATATTCATTTTATGATGTGTGGGCAGAGCTTTTTAAAATACCTTATGAGACAGTGGCAGTAGATGATAATTTTAGAATTATTGCATCAGATTATTATAAGGATAATGGTGGAGTAATATTTCCTAATCCCAATGCACCTACAAGCATAGCTGAACCACTTGCGTTTGTTGAGGATATAGTTAGTCACAATAAAGATGTTATTGTAATAGTGGATGAAGCTTATGTTGATTTTGGAGGAGATACAGCTCTTCCTCTAATAGATAAATATGATAATCTGTTAGTTGTAAGAACTTATTCTAAGTCACGTTCTATGGCAGGATTAAGAATAGGCTACGCGATGGGTAATCCTAAGCTTATAAAATATTTAAACGATGTAAAATATTCGTATAACTCATATACAATGAATATGCCATCTATTATTTTAGGCGTTGAAAGTATAAAGGATGATGAATATTTTAAAGAGACAGTTGCTAAGGTCATTGAGACAAGAGAATGGTTCAAGAAAGAAATTGAAAAATTAGGCTTCTCATGTCCTAAATCATCTGCTAATTTCTTGTTTATGACACATGAAAGCATAGCAGCGAAAGATATTTTTGAGGCAGCGAAAGAAAATAAAATATATGTGAGATACTTCAATAAGCCAAGGATTGATAATTATCTTAGGGTAACAATAGGAACAAGAGAAGAGATGGAAAGCTTTTTAGGCTTTTTAAAAGAATATACAGGCCAATAATATTGTAACAAGATTTGTATACAAAATGTATACAAATCTTGTTCTTTTTTTATTGATTATTTCGTTGTATCTGATTTATAATTTTGTCAAGTCTTATTTGAAATATCAGATTTCATTAATAATTCTTAATTCAAATTTCAACATTTCCCAGATGAATTAAACAATTTAAAAAGAAAGGAAGTAGTCTATATGTCAGATGCTATTGAATTTAAAGCCTTTATTGATGAGGTTGTAAATGAATTGCCTGATTATCTTCTTCGATATGATATTGATAAGATACAGGTTGAGGATGTTTGTAAAAATAATGGGGTGGTATATACGGGGATTATAATTTCTGTAAAAAATGAGAATATGTCACCTAATGTATATATGAATTATTATTATGAACTTTACAAGAATGGAAAATCTATTGAAGATATAACAAAAGATATTGTTAGAGAGTACGAAAAGGCGAGAGAAGAGATGCTTGCAGAGGGAATTATAGCTCCAAATAAAGATGATTATGCGAAAAAGGTTTTCCTTAGATTAGTTAATTACGAAAAAAATAAAGAACAGTTAAAGGATTGCCCTTTTATTATCTACCATGATTTAGCAATAACTATACGCTATTTGGTAAAGCAGGATAAAGATGGTATTGCATCGGCACTAATAACTAATAGAGAGCTTAAAGAATGGGGAATAAGCAAAGAGGAAATATACTGTATTGCAAAAGAAAATACTTTAAAATTATTTCCCCCCGTTTTAAAGCGTTTGGATATAATGCTTAAAGAAATGAATTGTGCTGAAAATGTTATTGATGGAACAAAATTATATATTCTTACTAACAAAGCAGGGGTAAATGGTGCAACATCAATGATATATGAAGATATAATAAAAGCATTTGCTGTTGAACATAGTACAGATGTTTATATATTGCCATCAAGCATACATGAAGTGTTATTGTTGCCACATGAGGAGGGTATGGATAAAAACGAAATTGAAGAGATGGTAAGAGAGATAAATACGTATGTTGTATCTAAGATGGAATATTTGTCTGACAATGTATATAAGTACGATTTTAAGGAACTTTGTGTCAAAATATAAACCTTGACTTTGTATGCTGTTATGTGCTATCTTTAATAGGCATTTTTAATTAAAATAAATGCGATTTTTGAAGTTGGAGGATTTGTCATGACAAAAGGTACAGTAAAATGGTTTAACAACCAGAAGGGCTTTGGATTTATTACTGATGAGAACGGAAAGGATGTATTCGTACATTTTACAGGTCTCAATATGGAAGGATTCAAAACTTTGGAAGAGAACCAGACAGTAGAGTTCGAGGTTGTTGATGGAGAAAAAGGTCCACAGGCAATCAACGTAACTGTTATCTAAGGATGTTTACTTAATCCAGTAACAGAGTACCTATTTTTATATATATTCTGCATCTTAAGTTGAGCTGAATTATTAATTAGGAATTGTTATTATTGAGTGAAACACAAGGGAGTTATTATTTTTATAATAGCTCCCTATTTTATTGACAAAAATGTCCAAATGAAATAAAATTAGTGTATAAGTGGGGAAATATTTGTTACATATGGAAAGGGTATTGTATGAGTGATAATTTTATATCCAGAAAAGATAGAATAATTGCCTCTGCGATAGAGATAATTAGTGACTCTGGTTTATCTGCATTAACAACCCGTAACTTAGCATTAAAAGAAAATATGTCGGAAGCTCTTTTATATAAATACTTTGGGGGTATAAACGAAGTCCTTGTTGAGGTTGTGGACTACTATTCCAGATTTGATAAAGGAATTCGTCAAACTATAAAAGCAAAAGATGGCACTAATATACAAAAATTGATAGATTATTTTGAGGCTTATGCCACATATTATGATAATTATTATGCTATCTCCACATTGATGCTTCAATACGAAGAGTTATTGCATAACATAGATACCAGAGATAAAATATCATGGTGTATAACAGAAAGAGTTACATTTCTTGAGGATTTATTTAGAGATGCCATAGAGTCAGAGGAAATTATAGATAAGTTTACAGCAGAAGAGTTAGCAATGAATGTGACAGGATTAGTAATGTCACATATTCTTAGTCGTCGTATAACTTATCACAAAAAAACATTTAAGCAGGAAATCATGAGTAACCTGCAAAAATGGTTTGATTTGATTAAAATTCCATCATAGGAGGTAATATAATGAAGGTTTTAGTAGCAGAAGATGATGTAGCGAGTGGAAAATTTATGGAGAAGCTCCTTTCAAAATATGGTGAGGTTGTAGTTGCAAGAGATGGTATTGCTGCAGTAGATGAGTTTGTTAATGCTGTTAATAATAATGCCAGATTTGATCTTGTATGCATGGATATTATGATGCCAAAGATTGATGGCTATAAAGCACTTGCATCTATAAGAGATGCTGAAAGAAAGCTTGGACTTGCCAGAGATTCAAGATGTAAAGTTATTATGATAAGTGCACTTGATGAAGGTTTTGATGCTAATTATGCAAGTGATGACTATGAGGAGTACATATGTAAGCCTATTGATATCATCAAATTTGATGGGCTTATCAAAAAGCTTGGTTTAGTATAAGGGATAAGTTATGGATTTATTTGATTATATGAGAAAAACAAGTATGAAGGACGAAGCACCTCTTGCCAAGAGGCTTCGTCCTACGTCTTTGGAGGAAATTGTAGGGCAAAAGCATATACTTGGAGAGGATAAGCTTCTCTATAGAGTGATAAAGGCGGATAAGCTTAGCTCTATTATTTTATATGGTCCTCCAGGTACTGGTAAAACAACTTTGGCTATGGTTATTGCCAATACGACTAGTGCTATTTTTAAAGAATTGAATGCGACGACCTCAGGCAAAAAAGATATTGAGGAAGTTGTCAAAGAAGCAAAAGATAATCTGGGCATGTATGGCAAAAAAACCATCTTATTTATCGATGAGATACACCGATTTAATAAGGCACAGCAGGATTATCTTCTTCCATTTGTAGAAGATGGAACAGTGATAATGATTGGAGCCACTACTGAAAATCCTTATTTTGAGGTTAACAGTGCCTTGATTTCACGTTCTACTATTTTTCAGCTCAAACCATTATCGTGTGAGGATATTGAGGCACTTATACGAAGAGCTGTATATGATATGGAAAAAGGTATGGGCTCTTACAATGTGGAAATAACTGATGAAGCAGTACATTTTCTTGCTGATTTGTCGGAGGGAGATGCAAGGCATGCTTTAAATGCAGTTGAGCTGGGTGTTTTATCCACGGAAAGAGATGACACTACAGGCAAAATAATATACAACTTAAAGGTTGCGGAGGAGTGCATACAGCGTAGAGCTATAAGATATGAAAAAGATGGTGATAATCACTATGATACTATCTCAGCATTCATAAAAAGTATGAGAGGCTCAGACCCTGATGCAGCAGTATATTATTTGGCAAAAATGCTTTATGCAGGTGAAAGTATAACATTTATAGCAAGAAGAATTATGATTTGTGCATGTGAGGATGTGGGTAATGCGGATCCCCAAGCTATAGTGGTTGCAACCTCATGTGCTCAGGCTGTTGAAAGAATAGGCATGCCAGAGGCACAAATTATACTTGCTCATGCGGCAATATATGTTGCATGTGCACCAAAGAGTAATTCAATAGTTAATGCGATTTTTTCTGCAAGTGATGCAGTTAAAAATATAAGTGATTGCCAGGTACCAGTGCATTTGAGAGATGCTCATTATTCAGGTGCTAAAAATCTTGGCAATGTAGGATATAAATATGCTCATGACTATCCTAATCATTATGTAAACCAACAATATCTTCCAGACCCGCTCATTGGGGAAAAATTTTACGAGCCAGGGGATAATGGATACGAAAAAGATATAAAAGAGTGGTTTAATATTATAAAAAAGGATAGTTTATAAAATAAAAAAGCGAAGGAGATTATTATGGAAGAACAATTAAAAGAAGAATTTGCTACAGAAGAACAAGAAAATATTGTTCAGGAAGAAGTTATTCAGACTGAAAATGAGTCTGAAGAGGGCAAAAAGAAAAAAACAAAAAAAGAGAAAAGCAGTAAAACAGGTAAAATGATAATTAAAATTTTAGTTCCTGTTTTAATTATCGCAATTATTGTAGGGGTAATAATTGTGGTTGTCTTAAAGAAAAAAGAGGATGATAAAGTAAGTGGAGAGCTTGTTTACGCTGAGTCTATAGAGAATCTTTTAGGTTTAGGTTTTTATGAGAATAACAGATATATGGGAATTGTTGAGTCTCAGGAGACAAAGGATATTCAAAAGGCTTCTGACAAAACAGTAAAAACAGTATATGTTGCTGAGGGTGATGTTGTTAAGGAAGGTGACCCTTTATTTGAATATGATACTGAGGAAATGAATTTAAAGCTTAAGCAGCTTGAGCTTGAGTTACAGAGTATTTACAGCAGTATAAATACCACTAACCAGCAGATTACAGCTTTGGCGGAAGAGAAAGAAACAGTTCCAGAGGAGAATAAAATTGAATATACAGCTCAAATTCAGAGTTTGCAGGCACAAATTAATCAGCTTAATTATGATGCCAGTGCAAAACAGCTTGAGATAGACAGACAAAAGGTTGCTATTGAAAATGCAGTAGTCTTTTCTCCTATGGATGGTATAATTAAGTCTATAAATGATGGAACAAATCAGGAATCTCAAGAGGATTACTATTATTATGGTGAGACAGATACATCTTCTGCATATATGTCCATCATGGCTATGGGCAATTACAGAATAAAAGGTACTGTAAGTGAATTAAATATTTATTCATTATATGAGGGGATGGATGTAATTATACGTTCACGTGTAGATGATGAAATAATATGGAACGGTACAATTTCTTTGGTTGATACAGAGCATCCGGAGAGCAATAACAATGATTATTATTACTATGACTCTGGTAATTCAGCGACAAAATATCCTTTTTATGTAGAGCTGGATTCTATTGATGGTCTTATATTGGGTCAACATGTTTATATTGAGCTTGATTATGGTCAGACAAAGGAAGGTTTGTGGCTTGATGACTGGTATATAATAAACGAAGATGGTGAAACCTATGTCTGGGCAGAGGATTCAGACGGTAAAATAGAAAAACGTAAGGTTGAGCTTGGTGAGTATGATGAAGAAATGTGGAGATATGAAATCTTATCAGGACTTACAGAGGAAGATTATATAGCATTTCCTGAACCTCGTATAAAGGAAGGCATGACAGTTACTCATAATTATGAGGATGTTATGGAGTACGAGGATGATATGATGTATGATGAAGACTTAATGTTTGACGAAGAAATTTTATATGATGATGAGCTAATGTATGATGAAGATATAATGTTTGACGAGGACATGATGTATGACGAAGACATGATGCTCGATGAAGACATGATGTACGACGAGGACATGATGATTGATGAAGAAATTATTGAGGAGGAATCCGCTGTAAGTGAGGAGGATGCTCAATGATTTTAGAATTAAAAAATATATATAAGACATACATTCAAGGCAGCATGGAGGTTCCAGTATTAAAGAATATTAATTTTTCTGTTGATGATGGAGAATATGTTGCCATTATGGGACCATCAGGTTCAGGAAAGTCAACACTTATGAATATTATAGGTTGTCTTGATAAAGCAACTGATGGTACGTATATTTTAGATGGTCAGGAGATTGGAAACTATAAAGACAAAGAACTTTCATATGTAAGAAATAAGAAAATTGGCTTTGTTTTTCAGACCTTTAATCTTTTGCCAAGACAGTCAGCGTTGGATAATGTAGGTTTACCTTTACAGTATGCAAAGGTGCCTTCTCGTGAGAGAAAAATAAGATGTGAAGAGGTTCTAGATATGGTCGGTTTATCTGACCGTGTAAATTTTAAACCTACTCAGTTATCTGGAGGGCAGAAGCAGAGAGTAGCAATAGCGAGAGCTATGGTGAATAATCCTAAAATACTTTTGGCAGATGAACCAACAGGTGCACTTGATTCCAAATCAGGCTTACAAATTATGGATTTATTTGATGAACTGCATGCAAATGGAGTTACAATTATTATGATTACGCATTCCGAGGAGATTGCACAAAGAGCGGATAGAATCATTAAAATAATTGATGGTGAGCTTATTGATGATAATTGCAATAACTCAAATAACAGCATCACATTCCAAGATGAAAATCAGGAGGTGATGGATTATGAGTAAAATAAAAAAGCTTATTATAGGTTTGATTATAACTGTAGCAGTTATTGGAATTGCTGTAGCGGTAATTACAGTTTTAAGAAATAAAAATCAGGAAAAGAAAACTGCAAATGTGTTTTCTGTGCAGGAAATGATGTATACCTCTGACATGGTTGGAGATTATAATTATCTGAGTGGTATGGTTTCTGTGGATAAAGAACAAAAAATCTATTTGACATCTACAGATGTTATAGAGGAAGTGTGCGTTTCCGAGGGAGACATTGTTAAAGCAGGAGATGTTATACTTATATATGATGTGACTTCTCAGAATCTTAAACTTGAGACAAAACGTGCAGAGGTAGAAGTGGCAAGGGCTGCTGTTGTAGTGGCAGAGAATGAATTGGAAAAATTAAATAACACAACCCCTGTAGAACCATCTGTTCCGCAGGAATCAGAACCAGAGATGCCGGCAAGTACAGAAGAAACACCAGGAGAGGCGACAAATACAGATGCTAAACCAGAAACAGCGACAAATACGGATGTAAAGCCAGAACAACCTCCGGCTACAGAAGAACAGCCTGTAGCACCGGAAGCGGTAACTACAGAGCCGGGAGCTGAGGATGTACCAGAGGAAATCACGTATACAGCAGATGAATTAGCTAAAGCGATAAAAGATAAAAAAGCAGAGATATCCAGACTTTTAATTGCTTATCAGCTTCAACAGGTTGAACTTGAGATGATGGAATATCAATATTCAACAGGAGAAGTTATTTGTAATTTTGATGGCGTTGTAAAAAAAGTAGCAGATCAGGAAACAGCTATATTAAACAATGAACCATATATTGTTGTGAGTGGAACAGAAGGATATACAGTTGAAACAGCTATCGGAGAGTTGGATTTAATGTCAGTTGAGATAGGTGATTATGTATCCTTATTCTGTTACGACAATAGTATGTTTTATGAAGGAACGATAACTCACATAAGTGATATTCCTTCAAGTGGATACAACTATAGTGCAGCAGAAGAATCCTTTTATCCTGTAACCATTTCTATTGCTGGAGGAGAAGACTTGTCTCGAGGTATGTATATGGAGATAACCCTTAATGACACAGACGAGGGATTTTCAGATTCATTTTATCTTGAGTTAGCTATGGTAAGAAAAGAAAATGGAAATTACTATGTTATGAAAGAGGAAGATGGAAAGCTTGTAAAATGTTATGTTAAAACAGGTGAAATCTTATGGGGCTCTATGATTGAGATAAAAGCAGGATTAAGCCCAGATGATTACATTGCTTTTCCGTATTCAGCAGACGCAGTAGAGGGTGTGCATACTAAACAGGAAAGTATAGATGTACTTTACAGATAGAAAGGAAATAAAATATGTTAGAGAATATTAGATTATCGTTTCAGGGCATATGGGCACATAAGATGCGTTCCTTTCTTACAATGTTAGGAATAATTATCGGTATTGCTGCCATTATTGCCATTGTTTCAACAATAAAAGGAACCAGTGAGCAAATTAAAGAAAATCTTGTAGGTTCAGGTGACAATCTTGTAGAAGTTCAGCTTTATGCAGGAGAATGGGAGTATTATTCTGGAGATTCTATGGCTCCGGAGGGTATGCCTATGATAGATGAGGATATAAAAGAAGAGATTCTTGAAATATCAGAGGTTGCAGATGTTTCTGCTTACAGAAGAGGTGTGATGTATGAGGGCATATATTACAAAGATAAGACATTAAGTAATGCTACTATTTTAGGTGTCGATGAGGATTATTTTTCTGTTACTGGATATATAGTAACAAAAGGAAGATTTTTTAATACTACAGATAGAGAGAACTACAATAAATTCGTAGTTCTTGACACAACAGCGGTAAGTACATTGTTTGGCGGTGAAAATCCATTAGGAGAAACTCTTGAGATAAAGGGTGATACCTATGTAGTTATCGGTGTTGTAGAACAACAAAATGGATTTGAACCAACGGTGGAATCATATTATGACTGGTATACTTATTATGGTGAAGAGGCATCGGGAAAAATATTTGTAACGGATTCAGTCTGGCCTTTGATATATAGCTTTGATGAACCATATAATGTTGTTGTTAAGGCTGCATCTACAGAGGATATGACAGTAGCAGGACGAGGTACTGCGGATATATTAAACAGCTATGTGCCTGTTTCTGATGACATGAATGAGGGTGGCCAAAGCTATACCTATAAGAGTCAAGATTTACTTGAAAAGGCCAAAGCCTTGCAGGAGGTAAGTGCTTCAACAAGTCAACAGCTTATATGGATTGCTAGTATTTCACTTCTTGTAGGTGGCATTGGTGTTATGAATATAATGCTTGTATCAGTTACAGAAAGAACAAGAGAAATAGGTTTAAAGAAAGCGCTAGGAGCGAGAAAAAAAGTCATATTGGCACAGTTTTTAACAGAGGCGGCAGTTTTAACCAGCTTAGGTGGAGTTCTTGGCGTTGGTGCAGGAATAGGACTTGCATATTTGATATCTAATATTGCTGCTGTGCCTGTTGCAATAAGCGGAGTAGCAATAATCATCTCTGTTGCTTTTTCTGTTGTGATTGGTATTGTATTTGGCTTTATTCCATCAGTAAAAGCAGCTAATCTTAATCCAATTGACGCATTAAGATATGAATAAGGAGAGACTATAATGAGTGATGACAAATATTTATCAGGATTATCGAAAAAGAAGTCAGCCAGAGTTATGGCATGGATTGGAATTATTGTTATAATTGGGCTTGTTATTGCAACATTAGTTGCAGGTATTACAGGAAGTAAATATTTTATGGGATGCCTGTGGCTTTGTATAATAGTTCCTATACTTATATACGTTTTTTTGTGGATAGGAAAGGTATTGTTTAGTCTTAACTCAAGTGATGAATTAGAAAATACAAAACAGTCAGATTCAGAAAAAGAAAATATTGAAAAAGAGTAGATTGTTTGTTATACTCTACTACAGTGTAAATTTATAAAAACTATAAGATAAGTCTGATAGGAGAGAAATTATGAGTTTATTAAAAGATTGGCGTGACCACGCTTATGGTCTTGATGACAGAACACCTGAAGGAAAAGAATTCTGGTTAGATTATTTCCAGAGAGAGAAAGCAATTTATGAGCAGCTTCTCGCTAATCCTAAGGAGCAGGTAAAAGGAACAGTTAAGGAGCTTGCAGAAAAATACGATATGTCTATCGAATTAATGGTAGGTTTCCTTGATGGTATAGAGGAGAGTCTTATTCAGCCTAACAATGTAGATGATCTTGAGGAGGATACTCAGGTTTCTCTTGCTTTTGATCCTGAGAAGCTTTACATGAACATGGTTGGATGTAATGCAGAGTGGTTATATACTCTTCCACAGTGGGATAGTATTATTACTGCTGAGAGAAGAAAAGAGTTATACAAGATTGAAAAGTCTTCAAAAACTGTAGTTAAGCCACCAAAGGTTGGCAGAAATGATCCATGTCCATGCGGAAGTGGTAAGAAATATAAGAAATGTTGTGGAGCTAACTAATTATGAATTTTAGTGAGGAACAAAAAAATGCAATTATGCATAAAGAAGGCGCCTGTCTCGTAGTAGCTGGTCCTGGTTCCGGAAAAACAACAGTCATAACAAAAAGAATCAAATATCTTATAGAATCTGCGGGAGTTTCTCCCGCAGATATTCTTGTTATAACATTTACCAGAGCGGCAGCTTTGGAGATGGAGACAAGGTTTAAGGAATTAGCAAAAGGTCGTGACTATCAGGTCAGATTCGGAACCTTTCATTCTATTTTTTTCTGGATTATAAAAACAGCGTATAATCTCCCAAATTCATGTATTATTCAAGAAGATGAAAAACGAAAAATTATAAGTGGCTTAATGGATAGAATGTCTTTATCGTATGATAACAAAGAGGACATTGTGTCTGATGTTATTGCGCAGATAAGTCTGGTAAAATGTGATATGCTTGATATTGAGGATTATTATAGTACAGATATGCCAGCAGAAAGTTTTAGACAGATATATAAAGGCTTTGAGGATGAAAAAAGAAGAAGAGGTTTTATTGATTTTGACGATATGCTGGTAATGTGCTATGAGCTGCTTTCTACAAGAAAAGACATACTTGCTAAATGTAGAAGTATATTCAAATATATTATGATTGATGAGTTTCAGGATAGCAACAAAATACAATATGAGACAATTAAGCTTCTTGCTATGCCTAGAAATAATATATTTGTTGTGGGTGATGATGACCAGTCAGTATACGGTTTTAGAGGTGCCAGACCAGAGATTATGCATAGATTTATATCTGATTTCCCTAAAACTAATAAGATAGAGCTTGGAACGAATTACAGATGTGACAAGAGTATAACATTTTTATCATCAAGAGTTATATCAGGTAATTCGAACAGATTTAAGAAAAAGCTTATATCGACAAGCTCTGAGGATGGGACTGTACGCATTATTTCTACAAAAAATATTGCCGAGGAAAATGCAATGGTTATAAAACAGATAAAGGATAACGTTGCAGAGGGGATTCCTTATGAGAGACAGGCTGTTTTATATAGGACAAATATTCAGCCGAGACGTCTTGCATATAGGCTTGACAGCTTTAATATTCCTTATACGATAAGTGATTCCTTGCCTAATATTTTTGAGCATTTTATAGTATCAAATATACTTGACTATATGAAAATCGCGATTGGGGATACGAGCAGAGCGACTTTTCTTAGGATAATGAATAAGCCAAGCAGATACATAAGTAGGGATGTTCTTTTGGAGGAAGAAGTTGATTACGACAAGATAAGATGGAGACTTCGTGATAAAGATTATGCTGTTGATAATTTGGACAAATTTATGGCTGATATGAAGCTTATAAAGAAGATGCGACCATATCCGGCACTTAATTTTATTAGAAATGGTGTTGGCTTTGATGATTATGTGAAAAAATATGCAGAGTTTAGACAGCTTGATGCAGCAGAGTTACTAGATGTTCTTGATGAATTTGCTGCGATGATAAAAGATGTAGAAAGCTATGAGGCTTTGTTTGAATTTATTGCTGATTATACTGAGGTTATGAAGAAACAGCAGGAGAAGAAAAAGTCTGCTAAGGGGCTTAATCTTATGACTATGCATAGTGCAAAGGGTCTGGAGTTTGATTGTGTATATATAATTGATGCTGTAGAAGGAATATGCCCATATAAGAAGGCTAAAACATCTGCTGAAATTGAAGAGGAAAGAAGGATGTTTTATGTTGCAATGACTAGGGCAAGGCATAAGCTTTACATATATACTCCGAAGCTTGTTCACGAGAAAGCAAAGGAAACAAGCAGATATGTAAGGGAGATAAAGAAGTATTTCAAAGAAAACGATGATTAAAAATATTGTTTACATAAAATATTATATTGCAGTATTTTAAAATAAATATTATTATTAATACATCGAAAAAAGTTGAGGTTTGTAAAATGGTTTTTTCAAGTATTACGTTTTTATTTGCATTTTTACCAATAGTTTTGTTGGTTTATTATATAAGTCCAAAATTTCTTAAAAATTTTGTTTTAATGATTTTTAGCCTTTTGTTCTACGCATGGGGTGAACCAAAGTATGTATTTATCATGATTGCATCAATATTAGTTGGATATATTGGTGGAATTATGGTTGATAAATTCATGTGCAAGGATAATGTAAGAATGGCTAAGCTGGCTGTCGTTATGTCAGTAGTTATTAATCTTGGCGTGCTGTTTTTCTTTAAATATTTCGATTTCTTTGCAGACACAATCAATAATATACCAAGTATAAATATAAAGACTTTAGGACTTGAACTTCCAATAGGTATTTCATTTTATACATTTCAGATTCTTTCTTATACAGTAGATGTTTATAGAGACAAGGCAAAATGTCAGAAAAATATTATAAATCTTGCGGCATATATCACGCTGTTTCCACAGCTTATTGCAGGACCTATTGTCAGATATGAGACAGTTGCAGAGCAGCTAGATGTGAGAAAGGAAAGCGTAGATGATTTTGGCGAGGGTGTAAGACGTTTTATTGTTGGACTTGGTAAAAAGGTACTTATTGCAAATATGGCGGGAGAAATAGTAGATAGTATCTCTAAGTTATCAGCTAATGACAATACGGTGGTACTAGCTTGGATTTCAGCTATAGCATTTTCTATTCAGATTTATTTTGATTTTTCAGGATATTCAGATATGGCAATTGGTTTAGGAAGAATGTTTGGATTTAAATTCCTTGAGAATTTTGACTATCCTTATATTTCAAAAAGTATTACTGAGTTTTGGAGAAGATGGCATATTTCACTTAGTACATGGTTTAGAGATTACGTGTATATTCCTTTGGGCGGAAATAGATGTGGTAAGGCAAAAACATTAAGAAATATATTTATTGTCTGGCTGCTTACTGGTATTTGGCATGGTGCGGCTTGGAATTTTGTTATCTGGGGACTTTATTATTTTGTCCTGCTTACAGTTGAAAAAATGTGGCTTGGAAAATGGATTGAGAAGATGCCAAAGCTTATTTCGCATATATATGCATTGTTTTTCATAAATTTAGGCTGGGTTATTTTTGCCTATGACAAGTTGCCAGCATTAAAGACAGCAGTATTTAATATGTTTGGATTAAATGGTTTGGCATTTGCCAACGATACAACTATATTCTATTTGATTTCCTATGGAATGTTTTTGATTATTGCTTTTGTAGCAGCAACACCATTTCCAAAGAAGCTTGTTGCTAAGTTTATGGATAAGGTATCGAATAAATCAGAAGTTGCTTCAGGACTTATAGAAAGTGTTGTTTTAATTGGAATGGCAGTACTTTCTGTTGCTTTTTTGGCAGGAGAAGCGTTTAATCCATTCCTGTATTTTAGATTTTAGGAGGTAAGCACATGAGGAATAAAATTCTTACAATTAGTTTTCTTGCGTTTATTTGTGTGTTTGCCTTTGGCTCAGTTATAGCAAAGGACAGAGATTTTTCAGATATGGAAAATAGAAATCTTACTAAGTTTCCAGAAATTACTGGAGAAAACATAGTAAATGGAGAGTTTACAAAGAGCTTTGAAAAATATATGAGTGACCAAATTATATTTAAGGATTTTCTTGTAAAGCTTAAGGTGACTGAGAATTTGTCACTTAATCAAAAGTATATCAATGGTGTTTATTTTGCAGAGGATATGCTTATTCAGGATTATCAAAATCCTTACAATCAGCTTGGAACTAATGTTTCCTATGTGAATGAATTTGCAGAGGCAAATGCTGACTTAAACTGCACGTGGTTGCTTATTCCAAATGCTTGTTATGTGTATGAGGACAGACTTCCTTCTTATGCTTCCTGCTATGATCAGGCAGAAGTGCTTGCTTATATCTATGGAAGTGTATCAGATGAGATAGCAGTAACAGATTGTTTTGATGAGCTTATGGCAAATAAAGATGAGTATATTTATTACAAAACAGACCACCACTGGACAATGCAGGGGGCTTATATAGGATATGAGTCTTACTGTGAATTTGTGGGAAAAGAGGATTCTTCTGAATTTGCAAATAATACTGATTTTGATTTGTCAGATGCATATGATATCGAAGTGGCAAGTGATGAGTTCTACGGAACACTTTATTCAAATGCTCCAACCTTTAGCGCAGAGCCAGATGAAGTGTTGTTTTATCATAATCCTGATGGTGAATATACTGTTGAATATTTAGACGAAGGTTGGACGTCAGACTCATTATATAATTATGAGAATTTGGAAATAAAGGACAAATATACAACTTATTTAGATGGAAATCACTCTATTATAAAAATAACAAGCAACGCAGTGTCAGGAGATAACGGAAAGCTTCTTGTTGTGAAGGATTCGTATGCGCATAGCTTCTTGCCGCTTCTGGCAGATAATTATAGTGAGATAATAGTGGTGGATTTGAGATATTACCACGAGAGCGTAAGTGAACTTGCTAAAGAGAATGGTATAGAGAATGTGTTGTTTATAAATAACATAGAGTTTTTAAGTACAGATAATAATTTTCTTTGGTTGTATTAGGGGGATTTATATATGGGATTGTATGGTAAGATGCCAAATAAAGAGAAAAAAGATTCATCAAGAGCATTTATATGGGGAGGAACATTATTTGTCGTTGTTGGACTTGTTTTGATAGGATTCAGCATTTTTTATATTGCCACATATGATAGGGTAGAAGGAATCATTGATGTTCAAAAAACAGGAGCTCACAATAGGAAAGAAGCATATATCACTTATGAATATGATGATGAGTTTTATGAGGATATAGGACTCTCTGGTTTCAATGCATTTACAATGAAAGATGGAAAAGGATGTGCGGTTTACATTAACTCTGAAAAGCCAGATGAACCTAAAACTACATATTTTGGAATAAGCATCTTTACAATATTGATGGGAATCTTTTTGATTAAAGCATATTATATGCTAAATTGTGAAAGAGATAGGCTGTAATGAGGGGAGAAGTTTATGAAAAAAAGTATTTCAGTAGATATTGCACTTATGACCTTTGTGGTATGTGATGAAAAGAAATTGTTTTCCATAAGAGATACCCATGAGCTGTTGTTCTTTGGAATTTCCATGGGGATATTACTGCTGAACTTCTTTGGATGGTTTTTATATTTTACAGGTCATCAAAGTATATTTGTAATGATGTTTTTTATTGTTTTTATGCCACCACTTTATTATGTTTTTATCGGTTTGTGGAGGAGTAATGTAATTCTAACAGTAACAGGATGTGTATTTCTGGTAGTTCATTTTACACATGTGTTAGGGAATTTGAAAATGAGTTAGGGGAGTGAGTGTTATGCTGAAGAAATACAAGATGGGGTTTGATATTTGGGGATTGGTAGTATTTCTGATTATTATGATCCCAAACTTTATATGGTCTGCTGTTCCAGCGCCCAATGATATACTTAGAACAGAATCTGCTACTAAGGTGATAGATACAATTGGCTCCATTTTCCAGGTATTAATGATTTTTACATTATGTGTATTTATTAATCCGAAGAGGAAGAAACTAAGCTTCACAAAGACTATAATCGCTATGATTTGTTGCTGCGTGATATATTATTGTTGCTGGGTGTTTTATTATCTGGGAGTAACAAATTGGCTAGTTATTATGGGATTAACCATACCACCATGTATGGCGTTTTTGTTTTTTGCTATTGATAGAAAGAATTATATATCTATTGTTCCGATTGCAATATTTTCTGTATGTCATATAGTATTTGGAGTTGTGAATTTTATAATTTAATTTTACATATGGGACTGCTTGTGGCAGTCCTTTTTTGTGAAATATATATATTGACAAAGATTATATATTGTTTTATATTGACTAAAAAGATTAAAACAGTCAAAAAGGAGAAGGCATGCCTAAAATTTATTCCGAAGAAAAAAAAAAGCATATAAAAAAAAGATTGAAAGAAGAAGCCAATATTCTTTTACAGGAAAAGGGCGTGAAGAAAACTACAGTGGATGAGCTGGTAAAGAGAGTTGGCATTCCGAAAGGGACATTTTATCTGTTTTATCCAAGTAAGGAGATGCTGATTTATGAGGTGACTCAGGATTTCCATGAGCAGGTGGATAAGCATATGGTAGATGGTGTCTATAAGATTATTAGAGACAAAAATATGACTATTGATGCATTAGATTTCTCTGATTGTGTAGAAGAATTGACCGATTTGATTCTTAGTGCTATGGAGATTACCTACAACTCTTGTTTGAAGATTCTACTTGAACCAGAGTCTATGGCCTTGGTTTTATCGAAGCTTCCTGATGATGTTCTTGCAAAGCATAGAGAAGATGATAGTGATATAGGAGAGGGAATGTTTAAGGAGCTTGCAATGAAAAGAAACTTAAATGTGCAGGCTTTATCAGGAGCATTTATGATGATTATTTTTGGTGGTATGTATAAGAGAGAGATTGGCGTAGAAAACTGGAAGGACAGTATGCGTATTGTAATTAAAGGAATTGTTCTACAGCTGGTAGGATGAGATTCAATGTATTTGTCGAAAGGGATATGTAATATGGCAGAAAAACTTATACACAACAGTGCGGAAGATGTGAAAAAAATATATTCATGGGAACCATGGTTCTTTATGTTCTTTGGATTATTTCATTTGCATAGGATATGGGCTTTGGCGGATAGAGAATCCTATGCATCATTTTGGATGGGAATAATGGAGAATAAAGGAATAGCATATTTTGGGATTATGGGAATCTTGGCTGCATTATGTGTTCTTGGAATTGTTACATTTATCAAGAATAGAAAAAGTAATTATTGGTGGCGGTGGATATACATTTTCGGTGGCAGCTATGTTTTGTTTGACTTGTTTGCAATCGCAACCGGAATGAAGTTTTGGAGTAAATTGCTTCAAATGATGTTTGACACAAATTCTGCCTATTGGAATTTTATTTGGTTATTCTTTATATTTCTTGGCGGATGTGTATTTGTTTTAGGCGTTCGATTGCTGAGAGGTATTAAAATGGAGGAGAACTAATATGGGTATATATAAGTCGGAAAAAGGGAAAGAGGCTATTTTAGCTCTTTATGATGAGCAACTTAGTAGAATCAAATGTCCATATGAAGATATTTGGGTTAACACAACATTTGGAAAAACACATCTTATTGAAACCGGCAATATGAGCGGAGAGCCGTTGCTAGTTTTTCACGGGGGTAACGCAACCACTGCATATAATCTTTTGGCTTTGGATTTTCTGATGGAGGATTATCATATTTATGCGGTTGATATCATTGGGCATCCTGGAAAGAGTTCCGAAAACTGTTTGTCATCCAAAGGATATGATTATGGTGAGTGGACAAGTCAGGTAATTATGGAATTGGGTTTTGACTCGATTTCATGTTGTTCAGGTTCGTTTGGCGCAGGTGTACTTGCAAAAACAATGTGTGTTGCTCCTGAAAAAATCAAAAGAGCATTATTGTATGTTCCTTCGGGAATAAAGAATGCACCAGCAATAAATAGCATGAGTATGATGATGCCGATGATTATGTACTGGATTACTCATAAAGATAAATGGTTAAAAAAGACAATGCTCCCGATTGCTATTACAGAAGATAATATAACGGATGACTTATATCAAACGGCAAAATTGAGTATTAGCCATGCAAAAATAAAGACAGGGATGCCAAGTAATGTTGACGGAGCTTTGATGAAGCAGTGTAAAGCCCCTACTCTTGTTATGGCAGCAGAGAAGGACTGTTTATTCCCAGGGGAAGGTGTAATCAAAAGAGCAAAAGAAATTATTCCTAATTGTACTACATATTTAATCAAAGGAAGAGGTCATATGAATATTATGACAGATGAAGAGAAGGAAATGATTAGGGAGTTTTTTAAATGTGACAATAATGTTTAGTGTCATAATGGGAAAACTTTGAATTTGGTGGAGGGAAATATGGATATTTGGGAAAAATTATATTTAAAAGCAAAGGAACAATATCACCCAGAGGAGGTTTCTCCTTTTGTATATGCACATCACGTGGTTTGTGCTGTGGAAAGTGAGAATGGAGAAATATTTACAGGTTTTTGTATCGAAGGCTGCAGTGGGGTTATGAACCTTTGTGCAGAAAGAGTGGCAGCTCTTAATATGTATGTTAATAGTGGTCAAACTGTTATTAAACGACTGATTGCATTTAGAGATGAAGCTCCAAATGGAGCGATAGAGGGTAGCGGTATGCCTTGTGGCGCATGTAGAGAGTTTCTTATGCAGTTGTCATACGAGAATAGAAATATGGAAATAATGACGGACTATAAAACAAGAAAAACCATTACATTAGGCGAGCTGGTTCCTGGATGGTGGGGTGAGCGTAGATACATAGATGGCGAGGATTCTTGATATGTTCTAAGATAGTAATGAGAACAGAAAATTTCAGTCTTACGAAAAGATTGAAAGCACGCGAAGATTTGAAGTTTTGTAAGAATTTTCAAAACCGTCTCATTGCATGGTTACGTTTATTAAGATAAGATTAGCTTGGAGGTGATACATTATGGCAAATGAAGATAAAAAAGATTTTAATGCTATGCTTATGGATAGCAAGGATATGCCAAAAGTTCAAATAATAACAGATGAAAAGAGTATTGAAAAATATGGTGGAGATAAAATGTATTTTGCCCCGCCAATTGACTACGACAAAGTAATGCGACTGGTGCCTTGTGGAAAATTACTTACAGTAGGTACAATAAGGGAATTCTTTGCCAAACAAAATGGTGCTGATTTTACAGAGCCTATTACAGCTGGGATTTTTGTTTCGATAGTTGCATGGGCGAGTAATCAGCGTGCAGAAGATAAAACCCCTTATTGGAGAACATTAAAAGCAAATGGGGAATTAAATGCAAAGTATCCTGGAGGCGTTGAGGCACAAAAGGAGATGCTTGAAAAAGAGGGACATATCGTAATCCAAAAAGGTAGAACTAATATTAAGTATTATGTTAAGGACTACGAAAAAGCATTATTTACATTGTAATAGATAATGTGAAACTTTCAGTTTTATTCAGAGTTTCATATCATGAGAGTATAATTTAACACAATTTAGAACCACAGGAATGTGGTTCTTTTTTATTTATACAGTTGATGAAATAAATAGTTGACAAACGCAACTAAAAGAATTATTATATGCAAAAAGGAGGTCATAGTATGAATCAGGCAAAGCAGTTAAGAGAAAATACAAGAATTTTAGAATTTCACCTTGGCAATATCAATAAATCAGATTGTTGCTGCTGTGGAATAAGCGAAACACAGTGTTTTGTATTAGTTGAAATTGGCAGGAAGCCTAATATTTCAGTGAAGGAATTGGCGGAAATATTAAGACTGGATAAAAGCGGTATTAGTAGAACAGTAGAAGAGCTTGTTAGGAAAAATTATGTGGAAAGAAAACCATCTGAAGAAGATAGACGATATGTGGTTTTGAATCTTACACCTGACGGAAAAGAGCGATTTGAAAGAATCGAAAATGATATGAATCAGAAATTCAAGCAGATTTTGGACAGCATTTCGGCAGACAAAAGAACACAGGTAATAAATGCTCTCGAAATATATAATAGAGCTTGTGATGAGGTTGAAAGAGTTAAGGGGTGTGATTGCAATGAGTCATAAGGAAAAAGCAGTAGAATACTATAATAAGAATTTCAACTGTTCTCAGGGAGTGTTTACAGCCTTTGCAACAGAGATGGGAATGGATGAAAAACTGGCTCTTAAATTAGCTACCAATTTTGGAGGTGGTGAAAGAAAGGGAGAGCTGTGCGGTGCTGTTGCAGGTGCACTTATGGTTTTAGGTTTGCGTTGTGGGCATTGTGAAAGTGAGGATGTGGAAGGAAAAACAAAAGCTTATGCTGTATCTAGTGAATTTATGAATCGTTTTATGGAGAAAAATGGCAGTGTAGTCTGTCGTGAATTACTGGGATATGACCTTACCAAGAAGGAAGATATGGCTATCATTCAGGAGCAAAATCTATTTAGAACACTGTGTCCGAAGATGGTAGAAAGCGCGGCTCAGATATTAGATGAGATGATCGCAGAGGGAATATGCTAGGAGAGACTTGATATATGAGGGAAAATGATAAGAAAACAGTTTTACTAATCAAATTAAGATACGGTATGACCAATACATTTTTGATTTCTGGTGAAAGTGGCTATCTTCTTGTTGATACGGACTATGCAGGAACTATGTCTGCCTTTTATAGCGCTATAAAACAGTATGATATAAAGGTCAGCGACATTTCCTATGTTTTGGCTACCCATTATCACCCGGATCATATAGGCTTGGTTAGTGAGCTGATGAAGCAGGGCGTAAAGCTTATTGTTGTTGATACCCAATGTCCCCATATTCATTATTCTGATGAAATATTTGCCAGAGATAAAAGGTTAAACTATGCTTCTATAAATGAGGCGGATGCAACTGTTATTAGCTGTAAAGGGAGTAGGGAATTCCTAAAAAGCATTGGCATTCATGGGGAAATAATTTCTACAGCAAGTCACAGTGAGGATAGTGTATCATTGGTGCTAGATGAAGGTGTATGTATAGTGGGAGATTTAGAGCCGATTGATTATCTAGGTGGATATGAAGACAATGACTCTTTGAAAAAAGATTGGGAACTAGTAATGAGTTACAACCCTAAGTTGATTTATTATGCTCATACAAATGAGAAGGTTTTAAACTAAAATCATGTATATCAAAGGTTTTTGGTAGTTGTTTCTCATTTTTTGTACGCAAAAATATGCATTTTATACGCATGTTAATAATATTTAAAAAAAATATAGTATACTTACAACTACAAAATATTATATTAAAATATCTAGTTAGATGGAGGTACTTAAAATGAAATTTTTGAAACATACTTGCGTAAAGCTTTTTTTGGTTGGCTTGATGGCGTTGACTTTGACAGCTTGTGGTAGTAAGGAAGAAGCAGACAAAGTAACAGAAAAGGCAACAACTGCGAATGTTGTAACAACCGAGGATACAACAACGGAGGCAAATGTTTCAACAGCAGAGGAGACAACAACAGCGAGTGTTACAACAACAGCAAGTGGTGAAACAACAGTAAACTCTTCTACAACAGAGGCGGTAATAGGAGTTAGTGATACTTCGAATGATGAAACAGTCATCTCAGTAGATGAAGCAATTAATTTGGTTAGAGAAGAGATGGGAGAAGATTATAGCTATATTCCTGCCGATGAACTTGAGGAAAAGGATGGCAGCCAGTATTATGTGATTCATGTTAAAATGCTTTTGGAACAGGGCACTATGACAACCTTGACTACATATATGGTAAAAACTGATGGTTCAGAATTATTTGATATATATGCTGTGGATTATTATGGCGAGTATGTTAGAACCTATGATTCCGGTGAATCAACATTTAATGTATCAGAGGATGGTACTTTTGAGATGACTACAAGTGGTGATGTAAATCAGGTGATTAGTGGATATTATGAGGTGGGAATTACTGATAATGCAAGCCAAGTGCTCTTGTATATATATCCTGATAAGATAGTTACAGACGGAGTAGAAGAAGTGATGGAATACATAGAGGGTACAGTAGTAATTGAAGGTGATGTTCTTACCTTAACAATGGAAAGTGAACCTATTGTATTTTCAAAAAAATACTAATATGATAGGTTAAAGCTATCCGATAAAAAGTAAAGCTTGAGAAAACTTTAAGTTTCTATAATTTATTAAAAACATAAAAAGTTCCTATACTTTGATATAAGGTATAGGAATTTTTTTATATCAACACATTGGCAAGCATCAATGTATCTGTTATTTTATACATAGATATATTCTATAAATTATGAAGCTTAGCGTGAATTTAGCGATTTTATATGCTTGGTAGGGAAGGTGAAATAATCATGGAAGAAAGAGGAAAGAAGATTATTGAAGCATGTTTACAGGAGAAGGGTACAAATCCTATAGATATATTTTATAATGTGGCTCAAATGGATTTTGTCAGGATACATGGACCGGAACATCATGTTTTAGATGGAGCATCATTGTTGACAGCATTTTATAATGCAGGTGGGAATATTGATTTGCCTAGCAGTTTGAATGAACTTATGAAGAGAGGATTACAGATGCCAGGGGCAACTTGTGGCATGTGGGGGGTCTGTGGTGCTGTAAGTTCTATGGGTGCAGCTCTTTCTATTATTGATGGAACAGGACCTTTAACATCTGATGCTTCATGGGGAAGGCACATGGAGTTTACATCTAAGGCATTATATAGTTTATCACAGGTAGGTGGACCTAGATGTTGCAAGAGAGATGCATTTCTCAGTTTTCAGAATGCGATACAATACATAAATGAAAATTATGATGTTGAATTAGAAAGCAACAATATTGAATGCTGTTTTAGCGAAAAGAACGAGCAGTGTATTAAAGGAAAATGCCCATTTTATAAAAAGCCTAAAAAGAAAGTCGCATTTATATGTGTGCATAATTCATGTCGCAGTCAGATAGCAGAGGCATTGGGTAGACACTTGGCATCAGATGTGTTTGAATCTTTTTCGGCTGGAACAGAGACAAAACCACAAATAAATCAGGATGCAGTTAGAATTATGAAAGAGTTATATGGAATTGACATGGAGAAGACTCAGTATTCAAAATTGATTACTGACATTCCAAGTCCAGATGTAGCAATTTCTATGGGATGTAATGTTGGATGTCCTTTTATTGAAAGAGGTTTTGATGATGATTGGGGATTGGAAGACCCTACGGGAAAATCAGATGAAGAATTTAAAATAATAATAAAAGAGATTGAAAGTAAGATTTTACAGTTAAAGGATAAGGAGAGTATGATATAATGACACATGTAGAAAAAGCAAATGATTTTTAATTTGTAGAAGTAGGGAGTAATGTTATGAATTGTAAAATTAGAAAATGGAAACTGGCGGATGCAAAGGATTTGGCTAAAGCATTATCAAATAGAAAGGTGCAAGATAATCTCAGAGATGGTTTACCGTATCCTTATTTAGAACAAGACGCAAACGATTATATATCAAGCATGTTATCTGCAAATGAGAATGATACGTTTGCATTTGCGATTACGTTAGACGATAAAGCAATTGGTAGTATAGGTGTTTTTCGTCAGCAAAATATTCATAGACAAACGGCTGAAATGGGATATTATATTGCGGAAGAATATTGGGGAAAAGGAATTATGACGGAGGCGGTTAAACAAATCTGTGAATATGTATTTGAACATAGTGATATCATTCGAATTTATGCAGAGCCTTTTTCTTGTAATATGGGGTCATGTCGAGTTCTTGAAAAGGCAGGTTTCCAATATGAAGGAACATTAAGAAGCAACGCCATAAAGAATGGTAAAGTTATGGATATGAAAATGTATTCTTTGTTAAGGGAAGAAGAATAAGGTTTATATTTTCAAGAGCACGCTAAATAGTTTGCAGAAAAAGCATAACTTACGGACAAAAACGAATTTCAAATGACAAGATTTTATTTCTTCTAAGGTGTATCATCTGTTCAAACAGAAGAAAGGAAGATGAATATATGGAGTGGCTAACAGCAATCAGAAAATCAATTGAATATATAGAGGAGCATTTGCAGGAAAACATCAGTGCGCAGGATGTGTCAGAGCAAGTGTATCTATCACCGTTACATTTTCAAAGAGGTTTTTTGATTATGACAGGTTACTCTGTTTCGGAGTACATTCGTAACCGAAAGCTATATCTGGCAGCTCTTGATATAAAGAAGGGAGATAAAAAGATAATAGATGTGGCTTATGACTACGGATATGATACCCCGGACAGCTTCACAAAAGCATTTACAAGATTTCATGGACATTCACCTATGCAGATAAAGCAGGGTGGTTGTATAAGAACCTTTCTTCCGTTGAATGTCAAGATTACAGTTCAAGGAGGAGATAAGATGGACTATAAAATTACAAAAATGTTTGGATTTAAGGTGATTGGTTTTGCGAGGGAATTCTCTTTTGATACGGCTTATGAGGAAATTCCTAAGTATTGGGATGAAATATGTGAGAAATATGCTGCAAATGTATACGCGGGCAATCCACCTGCAAATCCACAGGAAAAAGCTTTAATAGATAATTGTATTGGCGAATATGGAATTTGCATCGACGAGGGAGAGGCAGCTAAGCAAGGCAAATTTACTTATCTTATAGCAGGTAAATATACTGGAGGCGAAGTCCCAGAAGGAATGATGCTGTATGAGTTCCCACAGGGAGAGTGGGCAGTATTTGACTGTATAGGTGCGATACCAGATGCACTGCAATCACTTAATACAAGAATATTTAAAGAATGGCTTCCAGGAAACCCTGATTACGAGATTAGCGGTAATGCAAATGTTGAATGGTATGACTGTGTAAATGGAGAGAAAACAGATTCTGATTATCACAGTGCAATTTGGATTCCGGTAAAAAGAAAGTAGTTAAAAAATATGTGAGGTATTCAGATGAATGTACAGGTACAGGAATATGTAAATAAATATCCCGATGAAATTATTGAAATTTTGCATAGACCCAAAGCTATGTGAGAACATATAACTTTCTTGGGTATGAAGAGTATTCTAATGCATATTTAAAACAAAAAAGCCAGAGCAGGTTGTCCTGTTCTGGCTTTTATTAAGCATAAATCTGGCTGATTACTCATCCGCAAGCTCGTTAAACTCTTCCTCATCTAAAAGTTCATCGAATGCATCTGCAACAGCTTCGTATTCTTCCTCTGACTCTATCTGTGAGAGGTCAATGTTATCTTCACCAATCTCGGCATATCTGTAAAGAAATACTTCGTTCTCCTCATATCCATCAATTACTTTGTTAGGGAGAAGAGCAATATAATCTCTTCCGTTAACTGGGAAAATAGCAATTACATCACATTCAAGCTCTGTTCCGTCCTCTAATGTCATAGAGACAGTTGCCTCGTCAAATTCTTCGTTGTTATTAATATTATCACCCATGTGGTATTCCTCCTTGAAAAAATTTACCATTCATTATATGATAGTTTAATGTAAAATTGAAAACAAATCAATATTAAAATAAAAACGGAGAGTAAATATGAAACATCTGATGAAATACTTTAAAAATTACAAAGTAAAAGCTATTTTGGCGCCTTTGTTTAAGATGCTTGAGGCGAGCTTTGAGCTTCTTGTTCCGCTTGTAATGGCAGCTATTATTGACAACGGTATTAAAAACAACGATAAACCGTATATTTATAAAATGGCTGTTATTATGATTTTGCTTGGTCTTATTGGACTTGCATGCTCAATTACAGCTCAGTATTTTTCGGCAAAAACAGCTATGGGAGTAGGAAAAGAGCTTAGATATGATTTGTTTAAGCATATTGAGTCCCTTTCGTATACAGAGATTGATGAGATGGGTAGCTCAACACTTATTACTCGTATGACAAGCGATGTTAATCAGGTTCAAAATGGTGTTAATATGTTTCTTAGATTATTCCTAAGGTCACCGTTTATTGTTTTTGGTGCTACAATTATGGCATTTACTGTAGATATTATATCTGCAAAGGTTTTCTTAGTGACACTTCCAGCACTTATAGTAATAGTGTTTGGAATAATGCTTGTTTCAATACCGCTTTACAAAAAAGTACAGGCAAATCTCGATGATGTACTTCTTAAGACTAGAGAGAATCTGGCAGGTGCAAGAGTTATACGTGCATTTGGCCAGGAGGAAAATGAAAAAGCAGATTTCAATAAGTCAACAAGCATGCTTACTAAATGGCAGTTAATAGTAGGAGGAATTTCCACATTCCTTAATCCACTTACTTATGCAGTTGTCAATCTATCTATAGCGGCACTTGTTTGGATTGGTGCAGGACAGGTTGATGATGGAATACTTCTTCAAGGTGATGTATATGCACTTGTAAATTATATGTCACAGATTCTTGTAGAGCTTGTTAAGCTTGCCAATTTGATTATTCTTGAGACTAAGGCTGTTGCATGTGCAAACAGATTGTCTGCAGTTTTTGAGAAGAAGAGCTCACAGGAATATAAGAACGAGAAAGTAGCACCTGTAAATGGAGCACCTAAGCTGGAATTTGTTGGTGCAGGACTTTGCTATAAGAATGCGAAGGAAGCTTCCATAGAAGGATTAAACTTAACTGTAAATAGAGGCGACACAATTGGTATCATTGGTGGTACTGGTTCTGGTAAGTCTTCATTGATAAATCTTATTCCAAGATTTTATGATTGCACAGAGGGTAAGCTTTTAATTGACGGTGTAGATATTAATGATTACCCTAAGGAGCAGCTTAGAGATAAGATTGGAATAGTGCCTCAGAAGGCTGTACTTTTCTCTGGAACAATAGAGGACAACTTAAAATGGGGCAAGGCAGATGCCACTGCTGAGGAAATAGACATGGCATTAGACATAGCTCAGGCTAAAGAATTTGTTGAAGGCAAAGAGGGCGGAATTAAATTCGTTCTTAATCAGGGAGCCAAAAATCTTTCCGGTGGACAAAAACAGAGACTTACAATAGCGAGAGCCCTTGTGAAAAAACCTGAGATTTTAATATTAGATGATAGCTCGTCTGCACTTGATTATGCTACAGATGCAGCACTTAGAATGGCTATTAGAGAAAAGACTGATAATATGACAGTGTTTATAGTTTCTCAGCGTTCCTCATCTATCATGCATGCTGACAAAATAGTTGTGCTTGAGGATGGTAAGGTTGAAGGAATTGGAACTCATGATGAGTTGCTTAAATCCTGCGAGGTATATCAGGAAATTTGCTCATCACAAAATAAAGAGGAGGTGAGCAATCATGAGTAACATAAAAACAAATAAGACATCTAACAAATCAACAATAAGCAGAGTGCTTAAGTATATTAAAAAATATATGTTTTTTGTTATACTGTCATTTGTCTGTGCAACAGCTTCGGTGGTTGCAACACTTATAGGGCCTATTCTTACAGGTGAGGCAATAGATCAGTTGATTGGACCAGAGCAGATTGATTTTGACAAAGTTAAGCATTATATTGTACTTTTCATAATCGCCATGGTTGTAACTGTTATTACACAGTGGATTATGAATATTTTAAATAACCATATTACTTATCATGTGGTTAAGGATATAAGAATAGAGGCCTTTAATCATCTTGAGAAACTACCTCTTTCTTACATTGATTCTCATCAGCATGGTGATATTGTAAGTAGAATTGTATCGGATATTGACCAGTTTGCAGATGGTTTGCTTATGGGCTTTACTCAGCTTTTTACAGGTGTAATAACAATTGTTGGAACTCTTGGATTTATGCTTTATATAAATATTCCGATAGCTCTTGTAGTTGTTGTTTTAACGCCAGTTTCACTTTTTGTTGCATCTTTTATTGCAAAGAGAACCTACAATTTATTCAAGAGCCAGTCAGAGTCGAGAGGAGAGCTTACTGCACTTGTAGATGAAATGATTGGACAGCAAAAAATTGTCCAGGCTTTCGGATATGAGGATGATGCTTTAGACAGGTTTGGAAAAATTAATGACGTTCTCGAAAAAGACAGCATGAGTGCTACATTTTACTCATCACTTACAAATCCTTGTACAAGATTTGTAAACAGCTTGGTATATACAGCAGTTGGAATTATAGGTGCATTTTCTGCTATATCGGGAAAACTTAGTATAGGACAGCTTACATGCTTTTTAAGCTATGCGAATCAGTATACTAAGCCATTTAATGAAATTTCAAACGTTATAACAGAGCTTCAAAATGCACTTGCATGTGCAGGTAGAGTATTTGAACTCATAGATGAAGAACCAGAAGTAGAAGAGCCGGCAGATGCAATAGAATTAAAAGAAGCTACTGGTGCAATAGATATTGAACATGTTGATTTCTCTTATGTACCAGAAAAAGAGCTTATAAAGGACTTAAATCTTAAAGTCAAGCCTGGTATGAGAGTTGCTATAGTTGGTCCTACAGGCTGTGGAAAGAGTACACTTATTAATCTGCTTATGAGATTTTATGATGTAAAAGATGGAAGCATTAAGGTTGATGGTAATGATATAAGAAATATAACAAGAAACAGTCTTCGTGATAATTACGGTATGGTGCTTCAGGAAACCTGGCTTAAGTCGGGGACTATAAAGGAAAATATTGCCTATGGCAATCCTAATGCCACAGATGAGGAAATAATAGCGGCTGCTAAAAAAGCTCATTCTCACAGCTTTATCAAGCGTTTGCCTAATGGATATGACACAGTTATAACTGAGGATGGAGGAAATCTTTCACAGGGTCAAAAGCAGCTTTTATGTATAACAAGAGTTATGCTATTGCTTCCGCCAATGCTTATACTTGATGAGGCAACTTCATCTATTGATACAATGACTGAAATACGAATTCAGAAAGCATTTAATAAGATGATGCAGGGCAGAACAAGCTTTATTGTTGCACACCGATTATCCACTATAAAAGAGGCAGATGTAATTCTTGTTATGAAGGATGGAAATATTATTGAGCAGGGCTCTCACAAAGAGCTTCTTGCAGAGAAAGGATTTTATTTCAATCTTTATAATTCGCAGTTTGCACATTAAACTTCAACCATTTGTCGAAATAAGGTTTAAAGTTTAAATATAATAAATGACAAAATTCGAGCCAAGTGATATAATTATATTTAGTTATTCACTTGGTTCTTATTATTCTATAGAACTAATATTATAATGTGTGAATAACAAAAATATGTTTATTAATGGGAGGGTTAAAATGTTCCAGATTGCAAATTTTTACGACAACAATAATATGAAATGTATCAGCCAGTTAGGTCAGTACAAGGTGTTTGAACACGAGAAGGATTTATCGGTATCACCTTACACAGCAGAGACAGCATATTTTGCATCTACTATGAATGTTAGAAAGAGACAGGTTTTAGTCGAGTTAAATAACACAGGCTGTACTGTTCAGTCAGGTGCAATGCAGTGGATGCTTGGTAATATCAACATGTCATCAGGTGTTAAAGGTGTTGGTAATTTCTTAGGTAAGTTGGCTAGTGGAGCTGTAACAGGTGAATCAGCTGTTAAACCTGAATATTCAGGCCAGGGTATGCTTATGCTTGAGCCTACATATAAGCATATTATTATGTTAGATGTTGCACAGTGGGGTTCAATCGTTCTTCAGGATGGACTTTTCCTTGCTTGTGACAGTACTATTCAGCAGAAGGTTGTTGCTAGAAATAATATTTCATCGGCTGTATTAGGTGGCGAAGGTTTATTCAACTTATCTCTTATGGGTCAGGGTATTGCAGTACTCGAAAGTCCAGTACCTCAGGAGGAATTAATCCAGTTCAATCTTCAGGATGATGTTGTTAAAATTGATGGAAATATGGCTATAGCATGGTCAGGAAGTCTTGAGTTTACAGTTGAGAAATCAACAAAGAGCTTACTTGGTTCAGCAGCATCAGGTGAAGGACTTGTCAATGTATACAGAGGTACAGGTTCTATACTTATGGCGCCTACTGAGAAGTAATAAGGAGGTAGGGTTATGGTATATCAGAGCTTATTTAATAGTGGTAATGCAGAGGTTGTTTCACAGCTTGGTGGAATGGCAGTAGTGCAGTACAAAAAAGATATGAGTGTAACACCTGATACATCTAAGGTAGAGTATTATTGTTCACAGATGAATGTAAACAAGCGTCAGCTTTTACTTAATCTTAATGGTAATAGCTATACTGTTCAGGCAGGTGCAATGCAGTGGATGAGCGGTAATGTAAATGCTGCTACTGGTGTAAAAGGAGTTGGCGATTTCTTTGGCAAATTAGCGTCATCTGTTGTAACAAATGAAAGTGCCATTAAGCCACAGTATACAGGTCAGGGTCAGATGATGCTTGAACCTACATTCAGACATATTATTCTTACAGATGTGGCTGAATGGGGTGGTTCGGTTGTTCTTGATGATGGACTTTTCCTTGCATGTGATAGTTCACTTCAGCAGAAGGTTGTTGCAAGAAGTAACATATCTTCAGCAGTATTTGGTGGCGAGGGCTTATTTAACTTAAGTCTTAATGGTTCAGGTGTATGTGCATTAGAAAGTATTGTACCAAAGGAAGAGCTTTTTGAAATTAATCTCCAGAACGATGTACTTAAGATTGATGGAAATATGGCTATAGCATGGTCAGGAAGCCTTGAGTTTACTGTAGAAAAATCAGGTAAGAGTTTACTTGGTTCTGCAGCATCAGGAGAAGGACTTGTCAATGTATATAGAGGTACAGGTAAGGTTTGGATGGCTCCTGTTATGTCGACATTAGTTACATCAGCAGGACAGACTGCACCAACTGAAAATGCATCTTCTGGCCAAACAGGTACACCAGGAGCTCAGAGTGATACAATAGATAAGATACAGGCAGTATCAAAAGTGTTAGATTTATTTAACTAAATACATATAATCAAAACCGTCGTGGATGTTCCACGGCGGTTTTTTGTATATAATACCCCTTGACACATAATACTATGTATTGTATAGTATTATGCATAAGGAGGTGTTGATATGGATGTTCAATTGCGAAAAGGATTGCTTGAGCTTTGTGTTCTTGCCGCATTACGTAAAGAAGATTCATACGGATATCAGATTATTAAGGATGTTTCAGAATATATAGATATATCTGAGTCCACTTTGTATCCTATTTTGAGGAGGTTGGAGTCTGAGAAGAAGGTTGAGTCATACAACACAGAGCATAATAATCGAATTAGGAAATATTATTCAATTACAGATATAGGCTATGATTCTTTGAATGAATTTAAGACTGATAAAATTAAGATGCTTCGTATATTCGATTTTATTACAGGAGGGGATTTAGATGAATAAGAAGGGATTTTTAAAAAGCTTATCTAAGGGCTTGAGTAAGCTTGTTAAAACAGAACGAGATAAATACATAAATGATTATGATGAAGTTATATCGGATATGGTTGAAAATGGAATGACAGAGGAAGAGGCTGTTGAGAAACAGGGGAATATAGAGGAGATTATAAAAAATATAATTGATGATACAGACAAAAGCCTGTTTGTCAAAAAAGATGTAATAGGAATTATATTAACTGTTCTTGTAGTTATCGCATTTATTATTTCTGTTGTGTGTATGATAGCACTTCCAGAGGCTGGTGCAATATCTTTTATGAATTCGGATGGACCTACATCTGTGTTTGTTGCAGGCAAGATTAATGAGCCATTTTGGTTATATATTTTAACAGTTATATTATTTATTATATCTAATATTTATTTTGCGTATAAGCGTAAGGTTAAACACATGATTGCTATTATTATTTTATTAGTTTGCTTTGGCGTTATATATTTTATAAGAGATGATATTTCTGAAGCTTCTGATAATGAAGCGACTACAGAGGAGATTACAGATGAGAATTGGACGGAGCTTATAAGTGAAGAAATTATTAATTTAGTTTCAATTGATGATTACGAGACCTTGCATGATGAGTATTGTGCAGATGAGATGAAGCCATATATGACTAAAGAATATATGCAGGAAGCTAAAAATTACTTATGTGAGGATTGGGGAGAGCTTCAGTCTATAGGCAATATGTTTACTCAGGAGGTTGTCCAGAATGGACAAAATATAACTGTCGTGCAAGTAAAAACCATGTATGAGAATACTGGTGTAATGTATACGATTATGTATGATGACAATAGAATGATTGTAGGATTATATATGATGTAGCTGAAAGGAGAATGTCTATGGGAAGAATAATAGGGTTTGTAGGTTGGTCGTTATGCTCACTCTTGTTTGTAATTATTGGCATAGTTGCATGGAATAAAAAAGAACCTATAGGTTTTTGGGCACAGGCTGAACCTCCTAAGGTAAAAAATGTAAAAGCATACAACAGAGCTGTTGCAAAAATATGGTTTTTCTTTGCGGTTGGTATGTTTCTTTTAGGGTTGCCACTTATAATTGGAGGACAGAATTCACCTTTGATAGTGTTATCGATTTTAGGAAGCATGTTTTTGGTAATAGGAATTTGTGTAATATATGTTTTCGTGGAGAAAAAATATAAGGAATAACAGGGGGAATACATATGAATAAAAAGATAATATACAGGATTATAAACATTTTATGTCTTATAATGTTAGTTGGTACAATTGTATGGCTTATTATAACTTGGGATAATATACCTGATGAGATTCCTATGCATTTTAATGCAGGGGGAGAGATAGATAGGATGGGAGATAAAGTTGAAATCATTATGATGCCTATCTTTTCGTGGCTTTTATACGGAATTATGGCTTTCATTGAGGTTATTCCCGGAGCATGGAATACAGGAGTTAAGGTTACGCCTGAAAATAGTGCGAGAGTATATGCAATAATAAAAAGAATGCTTGTAACCATCAAATTCGTAATGGTGTTATCATTTACCTTGATTACAGTTTTCATAGCAATAGGAAAACCATTACCAGTATGGTTTTTGCCGTTTGAGCTTATTAGTATTTTTGGACCTATGATATATAATTTGATAAGCCTTTACAGAAATCGATAATTAATCTAATAAATTTACCTAATAAAATTTATTGAAAACTTAATAACACTGTGCTACAATTACACAGTTTGAAAAAAACAATGCAATTCGTCTTATGATGAATTGCATTTATCTTGTGATGAAAAAGAGGTTATATTATGAAGATAACAAGAGAAGATGTAAGAAACATAGCAATTATTGCTCATGTTGACCATGGTAAGACAACATTAGTAGACGAGCTTTTAAAGCAGAGTGGTGTTTTTCGTGAAAATCAGGAAGTTGCAGAGCGTGTAATGGACTCAAATGATATTGAGCGTGAAAGAGGTATAACAATTCTTTCTAAAAATACTGCTGTTACCTATGGGAATACAAAGATAAATATTATTGATACACCGGGACATGCAGATTTCGGTGGTGAGGTTGAGCGTGTTCTTAAGATGGTTAACGGAGTTATTTTGGTAGTAGACGCTTTTGAGGGTGCCATGCCACAGACAAAGTTTGTTCTTAAGAAAGCTCTTGAACTTGATTTAAATGTAATCGTCTGTATAAATAAGATAGATAGACCAGAAGCACGACCAGAGGAGGTTGAGGAAGAGGTGCTTGAGCTTTTACTTGAGCTTGATGCAAATGATAAGCAGCTTGACTGTCCTTTTGTATATGCATCTGCTAAATCGGGCTTTGCGTCACTTTCTATTGATGAAAGAGGAACAGATATGAAGCCTCTTTTTGAGACTATAATTAATTCAATTCCTGCTCCAGAGGGAGACCCTGATGCTGGAACTCAGATACTTATCAGCACAATAGATTACAACGAATATGTTGGTAGAATAGGTGTTGGTAAGGTAGATAACGGAACAATTAAGCTTAATCAGGATGCGATAATTGTAAATGACCATGAGCATGACAGAAAAATGAAGGTTAAGATAGGAAAACTCTATGAGTTTGAAGGTCTTAATAAGGTAGAAGTTAACGAGGCAGGCATTGGTTCGATTGTAGCGATATCTGGAATTGCAGATATTAAAATTGGCGATACAATCTGTTCACCTGACAATCCTGACCCAATTCCGTTCCAGAAGATATCTGAGCCAACAATTGCAATGCATTTTATGGTAAATGATTCGCCCCTTGCAGGTAAAGATGGTAAGTTTGTAACTTCAAGACATTTGAGAGATAGACTTTTCAGAGAGTTAAATACAGATGTTTCGCTTAGAGTTGAAGAGACAGATACAACAGAAAG
Organism: Wujia sp.; assembly: GCA_045531735.1. Taxonomy (GTDB): domain Bacteria; phylum Bacillota; class Clostridia; order Lachnospirales; family Lachnospiraceae; genus Coprococcus_C. The sequence continues at coordinate 69,938 of JAZSEO010000047.1, forward strand.
CTTTAAAGTATCAGGACGTGGAGAGCTTCATTTATCAGTTCTTATTGAAAATATGCGTCGTGAAGGCTATGAGTTTGCTGTTAGTAAGGCAGAGGTTATTTACAAAGAGGATGAGAAGGGTAAAAAGCTTGAGCCTTTTGAGATTGCAGTAATAGATGTGCCAGATGAATTTTCAGGAACAGTTATTAACATGTTAAATAATCGTAAGGGTGAACTTCAGGGAATGGCACCAACAGGAACAGGTACAACAAGACTTGAGTTCTCTATACCATCTCGTGGTCTTATTGGATTTAGAGGTGATTTCCTTACTGCAACTAAGGGAAATGGTATCATAAATACTATTTTCGATGGATACCAGCCATATAAGGGAGATATGATGTATAGAAGTCAGGGCTCGCTTATCGCATTTGAGTCCGGAGAGTCAATAACATATGGTTTGTTCAATGCTCAGGAGAGAGGAACACTCTTTATCGGACCTGGCGAGCAGGTATATGGTGGAATGGTTGTAGGACAGTGTGGACGTTCAGAAGATATAGAGGTTAACGTATGTAAGAAGAAGCAGCTTACAAATACCAGAGCATCTGGTTCAGATGAGGCACTTAAGCTTACTCCGCCTAGAATATTAAGTTTGGAACAGGCGTTAGATTTTATTGATACAGATGAGCTTTTAGAGATAACTCCAAAAACCATCCGTATCAGAAAGAAAATACTTGATCCAACTCTTCGTATGAGAGCCAAAAGAGCAATGCAGACAAATTAAAACTTAGTGAAATAAGGTCTTATTTCGTGTCGTTTGCTTATCTGTAGCTTATCGAATATTCGGTAAGCTACTTTTTTTACGTAGCTATATGAAAAATTAAGCTCTTCTGCAATTTCCTGATTTGAGTATCCAAGTGCAATCATTGTTCCAACTCTGTACTCTGATTCGGTTAAAACTGTTTTCATATGAGCCAGTTTTTCTTTGTCAAGTTGTACAGTAAGCTTATCAGTTTCACCTATAGCTGTGTTCTCTACGATAGGAGAGTAACCATGTATATTTTGAAGATGGTTTTTTATTCTTGCAAGAAGAATATCAGTAACAAATGGCTTTGTTATGTAATCAATTGCTCCCAACTCAAGCCCGGTTAACTCTGCTTGCATATCTTCAAGACTTGTGAGGAAAATAATGGGAATATTATAAATATTTCTAATAGCTTTGAAGGTCTCATAGCCATCCATTTCAGGCATTGCAATATCAAGCAAAATCAGGTCAGGAATATTACCTTTGTTCAAAGTATCTATTGCCTGTTTGCCTGATTTCGCAAGGCTTACAATATATCCCTGAGATATAAGGATATTTTCTACATTTTTTAGTAATAAAGTATCATCATCAATTATCATTAGTCTGGATCTTTGTTGCATTGATTTATCTCCTTTAAAATGCTCATTGCTTCGTCGTACTCAAATTCCTCAAGGAAATCAGATATCTGTTTGAGCTTTGTTTCATATTGTGAGGCTATGTTTTGTTTTATAACCTGCTTGATTAATTTTATAGCTGGTTCAGGCTGTAAGTCATCAACATAGTCAATTAATTGCTCTAAATAGCTGTCCGTATTTATGTTTTCACTGGAAGTAACGGTTGTTGCAGCATATTGCGAGCTGTTATATTTTTCAAGGAATAGTTTTAGCCCATCTATAACTCTATTCCATTCGAAATATAATAGTGGAAGAGTAGGAGTTATAAATTTTTCATCGTTCATGTTTGCTCGTATTTCTATTGTTTGAGAAATATTGTAAAGGGTTGTTGCACCAATATATTTTGCATTACCCTTTAAAGCATGTACAGTGATTCCTAAATCCTTAATATTTTTTTCTTGATGTAAGGTGATTACGTTATCTAAAGTTTTCTTATAGTTTTTTACGATGAGCTCTGCAACATTTGCATATTGCACGATGTCATCATTCATATATTTTAAACCTTCTAAAAGGTTAATGTCAAAGCTATTTAAATCATTTGAAAATTCATTAAAAGCATTATTGTGTGCATTTTGATTTGTTGTTTCAGACAGACTTGATATAAGCTCATTTGGTAGATTGTGTCTGATTATAAAATCTAAGGTACTACTTTCGATTGGCTTTGGTAGAAAACCATTAAAGCCCATATTTATAAGCTTTTCGCGTGTGTCTGTAGATGTGTTTGCGGATATAACAAATATAGGGGTTGTTTTTAAAACCTCAGGATGTTTTTCTTTGATTGTGTTATACAACTGAGCACCGTTCATTTCAGGCATCATATAATCAACAAAAATCAAATCATATTTTTTCTTTTCAATAAGCTTCAATGCATCATGTCCAGATAATGCTGAATCAATTTTTATAAGGGTACGTTTCAAAAGCAGGGAAAAGACCTTTATATTCATTTCTGTGTCATCAACAATTAAAATTCTTGCATTTGGAGCAATAAAATCAGAATTGCTAGGTGTGTATTTAGATGAATTGTTAGTAGTGTCAGTCTGGGTCTGAATGCTTTCGAAAGGCATATAAACCTTTATCTGTGTTCCGGAAGTATCGCTTTTAGTTACTTTCAAGCTTCCGTTCATAATGTCAACGATGTCAGTAACGGTTTTTAAATCAAGGTCAGTATCATCTGTTATAGAATCTGGCATAGATATATCAAAATGTAGTATTCCTTGATATTGAGTGATGCTGTCCCAATAAAAATTAGTAGTAATTTTCTTGATTTTTGTAAGTAACGTAATATTAGTTGTAAGGTTATATATAATCTGTCTAAATAATATATTATCTCCAATAAGGTCATGTGGGAGGTTTGTGCTTATATTAGTTGTAAAAGATATCCCTTTTTGAGTGCATAATTTTTTATAACCTATTATGTATGTATCTATTAAAATTGGTAACGAGAATTGTACATTTATAGGAGATATTTTCTCTTGTCCAAGCTTAGAATAAATCATGAGCTTGTTGATGAGCGTCATAAGGTGTTCGCCGGCTTTGTGCGAATTGATTGCGTATTCAGTTACATTAGGTGCAATACTTTCTCGCATTATCATCTCATTCATGCCAAGAATTATATGTAGAGGGGTTCTCAATTCATGGTTAATATTTGCATAAAAATTATCTTTTTTCTCTGCATCTGCAACAAGAAATTTTCTTAGAGCGGCAATACCTGATTTAAGCTTATATATATGATAAATCAAAAGCAGGGTATATAGAATTGAATAAATTAATATGATGTATGAATACATATTCTTTGTATTTGTTAATAAGAATATTACATTCATGAATAGAACAGTATTAATTATTAATGGAAATATATAAGAAAGAATATAAAGTGCTTTTTTGTAAGTATAATAACTTAAGCCATAGAATAACAATGAAAGTAATATAGCAACTACAAGAGAATGATAGTTATGTGTTTTAGAAATACAAAAAGAAATCAGTAATATACTGGAAAATATACTGATAGTAGTTATAGCAAGGAAAATTCTCCTGTCCAGAAGAGGAGCGGCGTTTTCCAAAATTTCGTGTAAGCTTTTCGTACTATTTGTTTGTAAGTCGTTTTTTTTTCGTTTTTCCATAATAATCCTCAACAAGATAGTTTAACACGGCAAAGCGATGATATAATATGATAATTATAGTATTTTTAACCTTTTTTTACAATAAGTATTTTAGATTATTGATTGGAAATAGAGGTTAAAAGTGATATAATAGGCTGGATTAATTGTTATATACAGGTTCGGAGGGTTCTTATGAGATACACAACAGTAATTTTTGATTTAGATGGAACTTTGTTAGATACTTTGGACGATTTAACAAATAGCGTAAATTATGCTATGAATGCTATGGGATGGGAAGAAAGAACTAAAAAAGATGTAAGAAGCTTTCTTGGTAATGGAATAAGAGAATTAATGAAAAAATGTGTTCCTTCGAATATTTCAGATGAAGCTTTTGAAGAGTCCTTTGCGCACTTTAAAAAATATTATGATGCACACAATCAGGATAATACTAAGCCTTATGAGGGCACTCTTGAATTGATGTATCGATTAAAAGAAAAAAATATAAAAATGGCAATAGTATCAAATAAGGTACAAAGCGCAGTTGATGCATTAAGAGATAAATTTTTTGATGATGTAATAGAGTATGCTTTGGGAGATGCTCCGGATATTGCGAGAAAACCAGCTCCGGATTCCTGCTATAAGGTTATGGAGCTACTTGGGAGTAATCAAGACGAAACTGTATATATAGGCGATTCAGAGGTTGACCTGGCTACAGCTAAAAATGCAGGTCTTGATTGTATAGCTGTTCTTTGGGGTTTTAGAGACGAGGATTTTCTTGTTGAACAGGGGGCAAAGATATTTGCAAGAACTCCTGGAGATATAGAGAGGATGGTGACAGATTAGCATGAGAAATTTAACAATGCTTATGGATTATTATGAGCTTACAATGTCTAATGGATATTTTGTAAAAGGCTTAAAGGATAAAAAGGTTGTTTTTGATATGTTCTATAGAAAAAATCCAGACAATGGAGGCTTTGTTGTAGCTGCGGGTCTGGAACAGTTTATAGAATATATAGAAAATATGAAATTTACGGATGATGATATAGATTATCTTAGACGAAAAGGTGAATTTTCAGAAGAATTTTTGGAGTATTTAAAGAATTTTAAATTTTCAGGAACTATTGATGCTGTACCAGAGGGAACAATAGTATATCCAAATACTCCAATTATTACAGTTACAGCATCGGTTATAGAGGCTCAGCTAATAGAGACAATGTTGCTTCTTACAATTAATTTTCAATCCCTTATAGCAACAAAAGCATCGCGTATTTGCCGTGCGGCAGGAGATGCAGGCTCTATTGTTATGGAGTTTGGGGCAAGAAGAGCTCATGGTGCAGATGCTGCAACACTTGGAGCAAGAGCGGCTTATATAGGTGGTGCAAATGCTACGGCTACAGTGCTTGCAGATGAAAAATATGGCATACCTGCAATTGGCACAATGGCTCATAGCTGGATACAGTTTTTTGATTCTGAATATGAAGCATTTAAGGCATATGCTGAGGTGTATCCGGATAATTGTACACTTTTAATTGACACCTATGACATATTGAAGAGTGGTGCTGTAAATGCAATAAGAGTTGCAAAAGAAGTTCTTGAACCTATGGGAAAACGACTTAAAGGTGTCAGGATAGATAGTGGTGATTTAGCTTATTTTTCAAAGAAATTAAGAAAAATGTTTGATGCCGAAGGCATGGAGGATTGCAAAATAGTGGTTTCAAACAGTATAGATGAATTTCTTATTAAATCGCTTCAAAAGCAAGGTGCCAAAATAGATTCCTACGGTGTAGGAGAGAGAATGATAACCTCAAAATCAGACCCTGTGTTTGGTGGGGTATATAAACTTGCAGCAGTTCAAAATGCAGAAGGTGTATTTGAGCCAAAGATAAAAATATCGGAAAATATAGAAAAAATAACAAATCCTGGCAGAAAGAAGCTTTGGAGAGTATATAGTAGAGAAACTGGTTATGGTCTGGCGGATTTACTTACCTTGTATGATGAAGAAGTTGATGCATCAAAACCATTTTCTTACGTGGATCCAATAAAACCATGGAAGAAAATGAAATTTGAAAATGTAGATATAAAGGCACTACATGTTACTATATTCGAAGAAGGAAAGCTTGTATATAAAAAGCCTGCTTTGTCTGAAATTAGAGATTATGTTGCATATCAGCTTAAAAATCAGGTATGGGAAGAGGAACAGCGATATGAAAATCCACATACACATTATGTCGATTTATCCGAAAAACTTTATCAGATAAAAGAGAGTATGCTGAAAACGGATTATTAAGATTAATTTAAATTTGGGAGATTCAGATGAGAAAGTTTGATACTAGAATACAAGATTTAAAATATAGGGTATTAAAAGAGACAGCCCGAATGGCATGGGAGGGAACTTTGCTGGATGGGATACTTGATATTCCAAACATTATAATTCCTGGGAAAAAACCTACTATGAGATGCTGTGTATATAAAGAGAGAGCCATTGTCAGTGAACGTGTAAAGCTTGCAATGGGTGGCAATAAAAATATACACAATGTTATAGAAGTATGCGAGATTGCATGTGATGAATGTCCTGTTGGTGGCTATGAGGTAACCAGAACCTGTAGAGGATGTCTTGCACACAGATGTGCGGATGCATGTAAATTTGGTGCAATAACTATTGACGAACATCAAAAGGCGGTTATTGATAAAAGTAAATGTAAAGAATGTGGTGCTTGTGCAAAGGTATGTCCTTATAGTGCTATTCAAAACTATAAACGACCATGTCAGCAGGCATGTAAGGTCGGTGCAATTACTATGAATGAGGATTATGCTGCAAAGATAGATGACTCAAAGTGTATATCCTGTGGAGCTTGTGTATTCCAATGTCCATTTGGTGCCATTAACGAAAAATCCTTTATATTGGATGTAATAGATATGATAAAGGGCAGCGAGGGTGGCAAAAAATATAAAACCTATGCTGCTGTAGCACCTGCTATAGCGGGTCAGTTTATTTATGCTAAAAACGGACAGGTAATCTCAGGAATAAAAGAGCTTGGGTTTGACGAGGTTGTAGAGGTTGCGTTAGGTGCCGATATGGTTACGTGGAAGGAGACAGAGGAGCTTAAAGAAAAAGGAATTATGACAAGTTCTTGTTGTCCGGCATTCGTATCCTTCATTACCAAAAATCATCCGGATTTATTGCCATATGTTTCGACAACATTATCGCCTATGGCGATGATAGGTAAACATATAAAAGAGTTAGACCCTACGGCAAAGGTAGTGTTTATTGGACCATGTACAGCAAAGAAAATGGAATTCCAAAAAGAAGATGTAGCTCCTTATATAGATACAGTAATAACCTTTGAAGAGCTTCAGGCTTTGCTAGACAGCAAGGATATAGATATAACAACTCTGGAGGAGACAAATCTTCAGGATGCATCATATTTTGGAAGAATATTTGCACGTGTTGGCGGATTGTCAGAAGCGGTTAAAGAAGGTTTAAAAGAGCAGGGAGGAGAAGAATTCGAAGTTAAGCCTGTTATATGTGATGGAATTGAAGAGTGTAAGGTCGCTTTGCTTAAATTAAAACGCAATATGTTAGAGGGTAATTTCCTAGAAGGTATGGCGTGTCAAGGTGGATGTATAAATGGAAACGGATGTCTAACACATATGGTTAGAAGTAAGGTTGACGTAGAAAATTATGGTAAAGCATCGACTAAGACTACGATTGAAGAGGCTTTATCAGAGGAAAAATAAACTATACAATATTTAAAGTGCATTATAACATGGAAAATTATGTTGAAGATTGCCAATTTTAATGTTATACTAAATAGGACTTTAGTTTTCGAAAAAACTATAAAATTAAAGTTATATTTCATCCAATGGATGACATATACAAAAAAAGAGAGATATAAGGGAGGAAACAACATGAAAAATTGTGTTAATTGTGGCGCACCTTTAGATGATGCAGCAGGCGTATGTAATAATTGCGGTAGTGGACAGCCACAGATGGCACCACAGCAGCCACAGATGGGACAGATGGGACAGCCACAGGGAGGATTTGTTCAGCCAATGATGGGACAGCCAATGGCACCACAGCAGCCACAGATGGGATATGAACAGCCACAGCAGAATCAATTTGCTGATCAGTTAAAGGATGCAGGTAATCAGGTATCGGCAGCTGTCAAGAAAATTGATCCAAAGATTATCATTGGAGTAGCTGCAGGATTAGTTGCTATTATACTTATTGTATTTCTTACAAAATTATTTGGACCTGGTAGTTTAACTCTTAAGGGTGCTGTTAATGATTACTATGATGCAATCGTTGAGCAGGACGGAGAGGCGTATATTGATTGTATGTATTCTAGCAAGATGATTAAAGCTATCGAGAAAGAAACAGACGAAGATTATGATGATCTTGTAGATGATATGGAAGATTATTTTGATTACTCTGATATAGAGAAGATTAAAGAAATCGAAATCGAAGACAAAGATAAGCTTGATAAGGATGACAGAGAAGACATAGAGAAATCATTCAGAAGAATGTATGATTACAAGCCAAACATAACAAAAGCTTATGAGGTAGAAGTATCTTACGAGTATTATGATTCTTGGTATGAAGATTGGGAAGATGCAGAAGAAACACTTCTTGTTTTCAAAGTAGGCGGTAAATGGTACGTATCAGAGTGGTACTAAAATAAATAAAGTACAGGGTTTTTATAGCCCTGTACTTTTTAGAATAAGCAGACGTAACTTATGATTTTATTATTATGGGAGGAAAGTTATGAAGAATTGTGTTAATTGCGGAGCGGCATTAGATGATTGGGCAGCTTCTTGTCATATTTGTGGTTCTGCACAGCCTATGGTAAGCAATCAGCAGGGATATGGACAGCCACAGATGAATTATGGGCAACAACCACAAATGGGATATGATCAGTCACAGATGGGTTACGGACACCCACAGATGGGATATAACCAGCCACAGGCAGGTTATTCACAGCCATATGGACAGGTTGCACATGCACCAAAATCAGCAAACAAAAAGGTTATAATTATTGTTTTAATTATAGCGTTGCTTGTTGTTGCGGGTGTTATTCTTGCAGTTGTTTTTGCAGGCAAAGGCGGTAGTAAAAAGGATTCAGACAAATTTAAAAATGGATCAAAACAGGAAGTTTTAGAGACATACTATAATGCAATGGTAGATGAGGATGCCGAAATGGTAGTTGCATGTATGTATACAGATGATTTGCTTGATGCACTTCTTGATTCAGAGGATATGTCAAGAGATGAACTTTATGACGAAGTTGAGTCTATGTATTTTGAAAGTCTTTATGCTGACTGGGATGAAGTGAAAAATATTGAGATTACTGATGAAGAAGAATTAGATGATTCAGAGGTTGAATATTTTAATGAAGTATTCGCTGATGAGTATGATTATGATTGTAATATTAAAGAAATGTATGTCTGTGATATTGACTATGAGTATTATGACAGTTATTACGAAAGCTGGGAAGAAGATACAGACACATTACTTCTCTTTAAGATGGATGGTGGCTGGTATGTTTCACAGTGGTAAAATATACAGTTAAATAATAACTATAACAGATGACCATATAATTAGTATGAGCTTTTTATATGGTCATTTGTTAATATATTAGTTTTGGAGGTTTTTATGTCACATAATATTAAAGCTGTAATATTTGATATGGATGGTGTGATATTTGATTCTGAAAGATTAGTAATAGAATGCTGGAGAGTAATCGCAGATAAATATAACATACCAGATATAGAGAAAGCATGTTATGAGTGTTTTGGATTAAATAGAATAATTACCAGAGAGAAAATGTTACAGAGATATGGGGCAGATTTTCCGTATGACATATACAAGAAAGAAATGTCTGACCTGTTTCATTCCAGGTATGGTGGCGGAAAGCTTCCACAAAAGATAGGGATTCATGAGCTTTTAAAATTTTTAAAATCTAAATCAATAAAAATTGGTCTTGCGTCTTCAACAAGAAGTGAAGTTGTCAAAATGGAACTCGCAGATGGAGGGTTGATAGATTATTTTGATGTTATAATAGGTGGAGATATGGTGGTTAAAAGTAAGCCTGAGCCGGATATATATTTAAGAGCCTGTGAAGAGCTTGGGGTTAAGCCTAATGAAGCCTATGGAATAGAGGATTCATTTAATGGTGTAAGAGCTGTATATAGAGCTGGTATGAATTGTATTATGGTTCCGGATATTGTTGAAGCTGATGATGAAATGAAAGAAATTTCGAAAATTATTCTGCCTTCCCTTGTGGAAGTAAAGAATTATTTTATAGATAAATTAAACTGATATAAGAGAGGGAGTGCTTGGATGGAAAAAGATATAAAAGAACAAGATATTACAAAAAAAGGTAATTTTATTGCTTTGCTTCCAATAGGTGTATTTATTATATTGTATCTTGGACTTGGAATTACCTTTGAGTATGTTATGGATATATCTATGGGTTTTTATAATATTCCCATAGTAGTAGCATTTTTGGTGGCTTTGTTGGTAGCTTGTTTACAGAATAAAAAGCTAAACTTTGACGATAAGCTTGCTGTTATGGCAAAAGGTATAGGTGATAAAAATATTATCACTATGATTCTTATATTTCTTGTTGCAGGTGTATTTGTTGGAGTAGTTGGCAGAAGTAGTGCAGAGAGTGTGGCATATTGTCTTTTATCTATAATTCCTGCTGAATATTCTGTTTTGGTTTTGTTTGTAGTTAGCGCATTTGTTTCACTGGCTATGGGAACTTCTGTAGGAACTATTACACTTATTACACCAATTTCTATTGCTGTAGCGGATGGTTCTGGATTTAACGCTGCACTTTGTATTGGAGCGGTAGTAGGTGGCGCAATGTTTGGTGATAACTTGTCGTTTATATCTGATACTACAATAGCGGCATGTAATGGACAAGGTTGTGCGATGAAGGATAAATTTAAAGAAAATTTCTGGATTGCATTTCCTGCTGCGATAGTAACACTTGTTATTATTCTTATAAAATCAATGGGGGCAGATGTAAATACGGCTATTGAGCAGGAGTACAATCTTATTCAGGTAATTCCGTATGTGCTGGTTCTTGTTGGTGGTATAGCAGGTATAAATGTTTTTGTAGTTCTTCTTATAGGAATTTTGAGTGGAATCATAATAATGCTTGTGACAGGAAGCGCAACTATGGTAGAACTCATTTCTAGCATGGGCTCAGGTGTATCCGGTATGTTTGAGACAACAATGGTTGCGATTCTTGTTTCTGCAATATGTGCATTGATACATGAACATGGTGGTTTTGTAGCATTGCTTAGCTTTATAAAAAAAGTTTTTAAAGGAAATAAAGGTGGACAGCTTGGTATGGGACTTTTAGTTGGAGCGATGGATATTGCGACAGCAAATAATACTGTAGCTATAGTTATGGCAAACCCTATAGCAAAAGAAATGTCAGATACATATGATATTTCGCCTAAGAAAGCAGCATCAATACTTGATACGTTCTCATGTATATTCCAGGGTATAATACCTTATGGTGCACAGATGCTTGTGGCTATATCTGCGGCAGCGGAAATGGGCGCAGAGGTTTCTGCATTTGATATAATGCCTAACCTGTTCTACCCATATATGTTGTTGATTAGCTCGCTTGTATTTATATTTTTTGTGCCATCTAAGAAGAAGTAGATTTAGTCTGAAAAACTCAGCATGTAAGCTTGCACAAGATATATAAATATGCAGACAACTGCAACGCGCTGACAAACTAACCAGTAACTGCGACTATAGACTCTCAGGAATGCCTTTTTACTTATTCTAATGAAAAACGGTAATATATAATAGCTATACATGCTAGAATATATTACCGTTTTGATTTACTTTATCTTATCAGTTTTTGGCTCATATGTTACATCACATTCGAGCTTTTTAAAGGTTTTCTTATCTACGTCGGATAAAATAACTGTTGAGTGAACCTGACAGCCTTTTAATTTAGGAAGCTGGTTTAATGCTAAAGCAGCTTCTTCGTTATCTGCTGCAGTAACAGAAAGTGCTATAAGCACCTCGTCTGTGTGTAGACGTGGGTTTTTGCTTCCAAGATACTGAGTTTTTAATTTTTGGATTGGAGCAATAGACTCTGGTGAAAGTATCATGCTCTCATGTGGTATTCCTGCAAGTACTTTAATCGCATTAAGTAATGCAGCAGAGCTTGCACCGAGTAGGTCTCCGGTTTTTCCTGTTATTATTGTTCCATCAGAAAGTTCGATAGCAGCAGCAGGTCCGTCTGTAAGTTCCTCTCTTTTTTGAGCAGGAGTGACAGTGCTTCTGTCTGTTACAGATAAATTTTCCTGACTCATAAGCATTTGTAATTTGTTTACTTCGTCCTGCTCACGTTTTCCTTCTGCAACTCCGGCAACCGCCTGATAATATCTTCGGATTATTTCCTGTCGTGATGCTTCTCGACATGCCATGTCATCAAAAATACAGTTTCCAGCCATATTTACTCCCATGTCAGTAGGAGATGCATATGGATTGCTGCCATATATTTTAGTAAACATTGCATTTAAAACAGGGAATATCTCAACATCTCTGTTGTAATTTACGGTAGTAACTCCATATGCCTTTAAGTGATATGGGTCAATCATATTTATATCATTTAAATCTGCTGTAGCTGCTTCGTATGCTAAATTAACAGGATGGTCAAGTGGAAGATTCCAGATAGGGAATGTCTCGAATTTCGCATATCCGGCACGAACACCATGTTTAAGTTCATGATATAGCTGTGAAAGACATGTACTCATCTTACCACTTCCTGGACCAGGTGCAGTTACAACTACCAAAGGTCTTGTTGTTTCTATATAATCATTTTTTCCGTAGCCGTCTTCGCTTACGATGAAAGGAATATTAGTAGGATATCCAGGTATTAAATAATGCTGATAAACCTTTATACCAAGATTTTCTAATCGTTTGCGGAATAGGATAGCGCTTCTTTGCTCAGCGTATTTGTTTAATACAACGCTTCCAACATAAAGACCTCTTGAACGAAACTCATCTATAAGTCGAATAACATCAAGGTCATAGGTTATACCTAAGTCTTCTCGGATTTTATTTTTTTCTATGTCATCAGCACTTACAACCATAACTATTTCTGCCTGATCAGCAAGCTGCATGAGCATCTGTAGTTTACTGTCAGCCGCAAAACCTGGAAGTACTCTGGCTGCATGGAAATCATCAAATAGTTTTCCGCCAAATTCAAGGTAAAGCTTATTGTCAAATTTAGCGATTCTTTCTTTGATATGTTCAGATTGTAGTTTCAAATATTTCTCGTTATCAAATCCTATTTTCATATGCTACCTTCTTTTTGTTTAATAATAAAAGTTACATTGATATTTTGTTACATTTTCTATTAGATGTCAAGAAAAATACATTTATAAATATTAAATAACCAAAATATCCCACACAAATAATTGAATAGAAAATGCCACATTTGTAAATCCTTTACAGTAGATATTACTAAAGGAGGAACTTAAAAATGGCTGTTAACAAAGTCATGATTTGTGGAGTAAATACAGCAAAGCTTCCTTTACTTAGTGATGAGGAAAAAGATGCTTTGTTTGAGCGAATAGATAAAGGCGATATGAAGGCACGAGAAGAGTTTATAAATGGTAATTTAAGACTTGTATTAAGCGTTATACAGAGGTTTGGTGCAAATAACGCAGAATGTGCAGATGATTTGTTTCAGGTAGGATGCATAGGATTAATAAAAGCCCTTGATAACTTTGATAGAAGCTTACAGGTAAAATTTTCCACGTATGCTGTTCCTATGATTCTGGGGGAATGTAGAAGATATCTTAGAGATAATAATTCTATAAGGGTATCAAGGTCTCTTAGAGATATTGCATATAAAGCAATCTACACAAGAGATATGCTTACCAGAAAATATGATAGAGAACCAACTATAGAAGAGATATCAAAAGAGATTGAAATTCCTAAAGAGGATATTGTAAATGCGTTAGATGCAATTGCAACTCCGATGTCGCTCTATGAGCCAGTGTTTCAGGAAGGACAGGATGTACTTTATTTAATGGATCAGGTGAGTGACAAAAAGAATAAGGAAGAAAAATGGGTTGATGATATATCTTTGGAAGAGGCTATGAAGAAACTGGATGACAGGGAGTATAATATAATCAAACTTAGATTTTTTGAGGGAAAAACACAGACAGAGGTAGCAGAGGAAATTGCAATATCGCAGGCACAGGTAAGTCGTCTTGAAAAAAATGCTTTAAAAACAATGAGAAATTATTTAAAATAATATTATGGGTGGACTCGGGTCATTTAATGACCCTTGAGGAACCATAATATTACATAGAACGGAGTGCAGTAATCGGATATGGCTGATAGAATGTATGTCTGTATAGATTTAAAATCCTTTTATGCATCAGTGGAGTGCGTTGAAAGAGGTCTTGACCCATTGACGACTAATTTGGTTGTGGCGGATGCTGAAAGAACAGAAAAAACAATATGCCTTGCTATATCACCTAGCATGAAGGCTCTTGGGATAAAAAACAGATGCAGGGTTTTTCAGATTCCACCAAACGTTGACTACATTATGGCAACGCCGAGAATGCAGCTTTATATTGATTATTCAGCAAATATATATGCAGTTTATTTGAAATATATATCAAAAGAGGATATACACGTGTATTCCATTGATGAGGTATTTATGGATGTTACAGATTACCTTACAATGTATGGCATGTCTGCTAAAGAGCTTGCAAAAAAGATTATGAAGGACGTTTATGATACTACAGGTATAACGGCGACATGTGGAATTGGAACAAATATGTATTTAGCTAAGGTTGCTTTGGATATAACGGCAAAGCATGTAGAAGATAATATTGGATTTCTTGACGAAGATGCCTATAGAAGTACATTATGGACTTATAGACCAATTACGGATTTTTGGCGTGTGGGTCCTGGAATAGCAAAACGCCTTGAAAAATATGGCATTCACACTATGGGAGATATTGTGAATACTAACGAAGATTATTTATATAAATGGTTTGGAATAGATGCAGAGCTTTTGATAGATCATGCATGGGGACGAGAGACAACAACCATGCAGGATATAAAAACCTATAAACCTAAAACAAATTGTCTTACAAGTGGACAGGTTCTTGCGTGTGATTATGATTTTGCTGGAGGAAAGCTTATTGCTAAGGAAATGGCGGATATGCTTTGTCTTGATTTAGTTGATAAAGGACTTATAACACAGTCAATTACAATGTATGTAGGCTATTCAAATATATATGGAAAAGAGCCTGCCAGAGGAAGTATTACAATGAGTATTCCTACGAGCTCGTCAAAGGTTATGCTTCCATATATTGAACAATTATATGACAGAATAGTAGATAGGTTTTCTCCTATAAAGAGAATCAATATATCGTTTAATAATGTTGTTGATGAGATGTATCAGCAATATGATTTATTTAATGACCCTGCGGATTTAGAGAAGGAAAACAAGCTACAGAAGGCTATGATTGATATAAAAAAGAAATTCGGTAAAAATGCAATTCTGAAGGGTATGAATCTTAGCGAAAATGCAACTGCAATGGAAAGAAACCGGCAGATTGGAGGGCACAGAAGTGGAGATTAGAGGTAAGATGAGCAGAGAAGACAGGGCAAAACAATTTATGCCATTTGCTGCTCTAAAAGGATATGAAAATGCTCTAAGAGAAAAAGAGAAAATAGTTGTTCCGAGAATTGAACTTTCAGAGGATATGAAAGAAGAGTTGGATATAAAGCTGAAAGAGGTTAAATTAAAGGATATAGTTAGCGTTGTCTATTACGACAAAGAGGAATATATTAAAATAACCGGCATGGTATCTAAGGTAGATACATCTGCCGGTTATATAAAAATAGTAAATCAAAAAATTAGTTTTTTAGATGTTTTTGATATTATTACGGATTAGCAGTTTTCTTCTGGAAAGCCTTCTGCATCAAGGTCTTCGGCAGGAAGGTTATCAACTAAAATCTGTCCGATGTTTAAATCGACAGTGTCTAGGTTTTTGAGTATCTCAACATCTGAGTTATGAGGATTAATCTCTTCGTTAAGCTCTTCTAAGACTGTTTTGTCAAGGCCTGTCATAAGAGCAACCTCATCAATTTCTATTTTCCCTTTTAACATTTTACGCGCAAGCTCGTATTTTTGTTTTGTAGTATTATTCATAAATATGCCTCCTAGCTATCAAGTTCAGTAATGAATTTTTCGTTTATCTCTAATACTTTAGAAATTGCTTCCACACCCGGAGCACCTATTGTATTTCTTTTGCTGACACATTCCTCTAAACTTATTGCCTGATAAATATCTTCTTCAAATACAGGGCTAATTGATTTATATTCTTCGAGAGTCATATCAAGCAAAGATATGTTTTTGTCTAAGCAGTATAGCACAAGCTGACCGACAATTCCGTGAGCATCTCTGAACGGAACACCATGATTAACAAGATAATCAGCAGCGTCGGTTGCGTTTGTAAAGCCGTTCATGGCACTTTTTTCCATTACTGGCTTGTTAAGCTTCATGGTAGAAATCATACCTGTAAATAATGCAAGACAGCCTTTAACGGTGTCGATAGCATCAAAGGTAAGCTCTTTATCCTCCTGCATGTCTTTGTTGTAGGCAAGAGGTATTCCCTTCATTGTTGTTAGGATAGAAGTGAGTGCTGCATATACACGACCTGTTTTACCTCTTACAAGCTCTGCAATGTCTGGATTTTTTTTCTGTGGCATAATGGAACTTCCGGTGCTATATGCATCGTCAAGCTCAACAAACTGATACTCGTTAGAATTCCAGATAATGATTTCCTCTGAGAATCTTGAAAGATGCATCATGATTGTAGAGAATGCAGAGAGCATTTCTATAACATAGTCTCTGTCAGATACAGAATCCATACTGTTTAAGGTTGGACCGTAAAAATCAAGCAAGTTTGCTGTAAGCTCTCTGTCCAGAGGGTAGGTTGTTCCTGCAAGAGCACCAGAACCAAGTGGACAGTAGTTCATACGGTTGTATATATCATTTAATCTGCTGTAATCACGCTTGAACATTTCCATGTATGCGCCTACGTGGTGTGCAAATGTAACAGGCTGAGCCTTCTGTAAATGAGTAAAGCCAGGCATATAAGTTTCTGTATTTTCTTTCATAAGCTTATGGAGAACTTTAATCAGTTCAGCTATAAGTTTTTTAACCTCTACAATTTCATCTCTAGTGTAAAGCTTCATATCAAGAGCAACCTGGTCATTGCGAGAACGACCTGTGTGAAGCTTTTTGCCTACATCACCGATTCTTTTGATAAGATTTGCTTCTACAAAACTATGGATATCTTCGTATTCGTCAGTGATTTCCAAAGAACCATTTTCTACATCAGCAAGAATTCCATTTAATCCATTAATTATTTCATTCTTTTCTTCGTCTGTAAGAATTCCAGAAGCCGCAAGCATTGTTACATGAGCAATACTACCTCTGATGTCCTGTTTGTAAAATTTTTGGTCAAAAGAGATTGACGCATTAAAGTTATATACTAATTTATCTGTTTCCTTTGTAAAGCGACCGCCCCAAAGCTGTGCCATAATAAATACCTCGCATTTCTTTATTGTTAAGTGTTTGCATATCTAAAAAGACATTTTACAACATTATCTCTAAGTCATCAAGAATAATTATATAACAAAATAGTTGCCATGAAAAAATATATCTATTAAAATATAAATAATGTTTATAGAAAAATGAAAAGGTAGGAAAAATATATGGAATTACTTTCGTTACTTATGGCGTCAACCGGAGATGATGGAAAACCTTTACTTATAGCAATTTGTCTTATTGTATCGGTTATTCTTATGGTGGTTATGATAATAACAGGAAAAAGTACAAACAGCTCTGAGGATGTAGAGGATGTAGAGGATACAGAGGAATAAATTGTTATGGCAGAACAGAATAGTTTTAAAAAATATATATTACCCCTTATAATATTGGGAGTGGTGCTAATTGCGTATTTTTTCGGATGGAATATAGGTGCTTATTTTAATAAGGATACTACAGCGTATGATTTGGTAGAACTTACAACGATGATTAACGAGCAGATAGATTCAGGTAAGGAAAATGGTACGTTCTATGTAAAAGGTGTTTCTGAAGAAGAAATAATAAACATAAATGATTACATTAGCAGTTTAAATGGAGTTGTGGACCAATATGCAATTGTGGAAAAGCCTAATGGTGGCATGGTTGTCAAATTCCGTTATGATATATCTGACAATTATTATGTTTATCAAAAGTATATAAATAATACGGAAATACCAGCAGACAGGGAAAATGCAATAATGCTATATACTGAAGTGGCAAGTATATTAAAAACTATAATATTACCTGGAATGTCGGATTATGAAAAAGAGCTTGCTATACATGATTATATTGTATCAAATTGTAGGTATGGAGTTATAGAAGAATATAAAGAAAATGCGTTTTCCGCATACGGGGCATTGGTACAAAAACAGGCTGTATGTAATGGATATGCAGAAGCAATGGCTCTTTTGTTAAATTGTGTTGAAATTGAGAATAAAATAATAACTGGTTGGGGCAATGATGTTTTACATGCATGGAATCTTGTGTGTATTGATGGAGATTGGTATCAGGTTGATGCAACCTGGGATGATCCTATACCAGACAAAGGAATGATGGTAAATCATACATATTTTAATGTCACAGATAATGTTATGGACAATGAACATATTTGGGAGGAAGATAAGTTTAATATATGTGATACAGACAAATATAATTATTATAAGATGAATAATAGAATAGGTGGATATTTAGAGTTTCAAAATACTGTGAGATTTGAAGCGGCAAGAAACTTAAATGGTATAGTTGAGATGGTAGTTACTGATTACAGTGAGGAGCTATATAATTTAGATTTTATATTTGAAATACCGGGTATAGAGTATTATCAGTTTGGTATTGAAGAATATGGCGATGACCATGTAATAACAATATATCTTAATCAAAAGGACTAGGTGAAAAATGAAAAGTTATCCTATAGAAGATGTAAAAACATTAATGAATGAGCTTTTGGTCAATGAAAAATATGACAGCTTTTATATGTTTGAAACCAGACTTAAGGTAGCAATGGACTACTACATAAATGGTAAAATCAATAAAGAATTTTTTGATACAGAGGATTTAAAAGAAGAGATATACGATTATATAAGCTGGAAGGACATAAAAAATACGGTATTTGAACTTATAAAAGGTAAAAGATTGCCTATAAGTTTTAAACTTATACTTATGTTTAATCGGGAAAATATCGAGAGATTGATAGAGATGAATAATATTCCTGTCAATCCACAGGATGTAAGTGCCTTGTTTTTGAATATATATTATGAAAATGGTGCTCTTACTGTTACGACAGGAACTTCTCTTAAGGTGTTTACATTAGATAAAACTCTGGAACATTTATGGGATGACACTGTAGAAAAATATTATATTTAAAGGTTTAAAAATTAAATTGTTAGCACTCGGAGTTGTCGAGTGCTAATTTTTTCTTGACATTCAATAATAAGAGTATTATTATACTTCCTATAGAACAAAAATTGATAATACTTATGTTATTTTAGGAGGTTGATATTGATGCAAAAACAGGGAAGTTTATCAATTAATAGCGAAAATATTTTTCCGATTATTAAGAAATGGTTATATTCAGACCACGATATTTTTATCAGAGAGCTTATTTCTAATGGCTGTGATGCCATAACAAAGCTTAAAAAACTTTCTCTTATGGGAGATTATGAAGAGATTGAGGGTGAAGAGTATAAGATAGAGGTATATGCCTCTGCGAAGGATAAAACTCTTACTTTTGTTGATAATGGAATCGGTATGACTGCTGAGGAAGTTGAGAAGTATATTAATCAGATAGCTTTCTCGGGTGCTACAGATTTTATAAACAAATATAAAGATAAGGCAAATGATGACCAGATTATAGGTCATTTTGGTCTTGGTTTTTATTCTGCATTTATGGTAGCAGATAAGGTTACTATTGAGACTTGTTCATATCAGAAAGACGCTAAACCAGTATTTTGGGAGTGTGATGGCGGAACTGAATATGAGATGTCAGAGAGTGATGATGACACAAGAGGAACTGCAATTACTCTTTATTTAAACGAAGAGTCATTTGAGTTTGCGAATGAGTACAGAGTAAGAGAAGTAATTCAGAAGTATTGTGCATTTATGCCTTATAATATCTATTTTATTAATGAGGATAAGGTAGAGGAAGAAGCTGCAAAGGCAAAAGCAGATAATAAGGACAAGGTTATCGAGATTGACCCTGATGATGAGTTAATTGGAGATGCGAAGTCTGAAGAAAAAGCTGATACTGATAAAACAGAGGAGAAAAAGGATACTCCTAAGCCTCTTAATGATACAAATCCATTATGGATGAAACAGCCTAAGGATTGTACAGAAGAGGAATATATTGAGTTTTATCAGAAGGTATTCTTAGACTTTAAAAAACCACTTTTCTGGATACATCTTAATATGGATTATCCATTCAATTTAAAGGGTATTTTGTATTTCCCTAAGATTAATAATCAGTATGACCAGCTTGAAGGTATGATTAAGCTTTACAACAATCAGGTATTTATTGCTGACAACATTAAGGAGGTAATACCAGAGTTCTTGCTTCTTCTTAAAGGTGTTATTGATTGTCCGGACCTTCCACTTAATGTATCAAGAAGTGCATTGCAGAACGATGGCTTTGTTAAAAAGATTTCAGACTATATTACTAAGAAGGTAGCTGATAAGCTTTCGGGAATGTGTAAGACCGATAAGGAAAATTACGAGAAATACTGGGATGATATTAGTCCATTTATCAAGTTTGGTTGCTTAAGAGATGAGAAGTTCTGTGACAAGATGACAGATTATATGCTCTTCAAGAATTTAGAGGGCAAATATCTTACACTTCCAGAGTATCTTGAGGCTGGAAAAGAAAAATATGAGAATAAGGTGTTCTATGTGTCAGATGAGCAGGCACAGTCTCAGTATATAAATATGTTCAAGGAAGAGGGCATGGATGCTGTCTACCTTGTACACAACATTGACAATCCATATATTACACACCTTGAGTCTAAGAATGAAAATGTAAAATTCCTTCGTATAGATGCAGACCTTTCAGAAAATTTTGTAGGTGAGGCACTTACAGAGGAGCAAACTAAGGAATATACAGATAAGCTTTCGGAAGTATTTAAGAAGGCTACTGGTAATGAAAAACTTGTTGTAAAAGTTGAGAATCTCAAGAATGATAAGGTTTCCTCTATGCTTACTCTCTCTGAGGAGCAAAGAAGAATGATAGAGATGATGAAGGCATACAGCATGGGTGCACCTATGGACCCATCAATGTTTGGTGGAGAAGGAGAGACATTGGTGCTTAACGCATCTAACAAACTTGTGAAATATGTTCTTGATAATCCAGAAGGAGAGCATACGGATAAGATTTGTTGTCAGCTCTATGATTTAGCTGTTATAGCAAATAAGCCACTCAGTCCAGAGGCTATGACTGCGTTTGTAGCAAGAAGTAATGAGATACTTGGATTGCTTATATAGATTATAAATAATTTTGAATTTTGGACAAAATATGCCAAGGAAATGGAAAGATTAATGTAAAGGGGAAAATTTATGACAAGTGATACAACAGTAGATTTAGATACTATAGGTAGAGAATTAAATGAGGCAGAACAAAGAGCATTAAAGAAAGACGTTATGGGAAAAACAATGATTGGTCTTATTGTTGTTTTGGTTTTAGCTGTTGTTGTATTTATATTATCGTTTGTTATACCAGAAATTATAGATACAGTAAAAGATACAGAAGTTCATTTAAATAGAAGAGCTGTTAGGAAAACATTTACATTTATTGCGTTAGGTCTTTCGGGAATTGCTGTTTATATGGTTAGCACATTAAAGACTGCATTTGAGGCGTTACCTGAAATAAAAAAAGCTAAAGTAGTTGATATAGATGTTGATTTTGTTAAAGATAAGAAAAATGACGCATACAAGCATTATGGAACAATTAAAGTTTCCATTGGAGGAAGTATAAAGATATTAGATGTACCAGTCATTGAGAATGATGCAAAGTATGTAAGATGGAAGAAAAAAGGTAAATTGTATTTTGTTCCAGAAAAATTTTATATGTTGGGAAAAGTGGATGATGTAGATTAAATAGTTATGTATTTTTATCAGATATAAGACAAGATAGTTAACAAAATGAGTTTGTTGATTTCTTGTCTTATTCTTTGTTCTTGACAAACAAACACCTTTAGAATATCTTATAAATAACAAATGTACAGGGAGATTTAAGATGAAGATTTTTAATACTTTAACTAAGAAGAAGGATGAGTTTACTCCTATAAATGAAGGTAAGGTAGGAATCTATGTATGTGGACCTACAGTTTACGACTATATTCATATTGGTAATGCAAGACCTATGATAGTTTTTGATACTCTTAGAAGATATTTTGAGTACAAGGGTTATGAGGTTAACTATGTGTCAAACTTTACAGATGTAGATGACAAAATTATCAAGAAGGCAAATGCAGAGGGCGTTGACTCAAAGATAATATCAGAGAGATTTATCGAAGAGTGTAAGAAGGATATGGCTTCTCTTAATGTTAAGGAGGCAACAACACACCCTAAGGCAACTGAGGAAATTGATGATATGATTGCTATGGTTCAGACTCTTATTGAGAAGGACTATGCATACGAGGTAAATGGAACTGTTTATTTTAGAACTAGAAAGTTCTCAGACTATGGTAAGCTTTCTAAGAAGAACTTAGATGACCTTAGAGCTGGTAACAGAGAGCTTAAGGTTTCTGGACAGGATGAGAAGGAGGACGCACTTGATTTCGTTCTCTGGAAGCCCAAAAAGGAGGGAGAGCCTTCTTGGCCATCACCTTGGGGGGATGGTAGACCAGGCTGGCACTTAGAGTGTTCAGTTATGTCTAAGAAGTATATTGGTGATGTAATTGATATTCACGCTGGTGGGGAGGACCTTATTTTCCCTCATCATGAGAACGAGATAGCACAGAGTGAGGCTGCCAACGATGCAGAGTTTGCTAGATATTGGATGCATAATGGTTTCCTTAAGATTGATAATGAGAAAATGTCTAAGTCGCTTGGTAATTTCTTTACAGTTAGAGAGATTGGGGACAAGTATGACCTTCAGGTTATAAGATTCTTTATGCTTTCAGCACACTATAGAAGTCCACTCAACTTCTCGGCAGAGTTGGTTGAGTCTTCAAAGAATGGTCTGGATAGAATCAAGACTGCTGCCGCAAGAATTGAAGAGGCAGTTGCAGCAGGTGCAGAGGGTGAAATGACTGCATCGGAGAAGGAAAATGTTACAGCCATTGATGCATTTGTTAAAAAGTATGAGGACGCAATGGAGGATGACCTTAACACAGCAGATGCTATTTCGGTAGTGTTTGAGCTTGTTAAACTTGTGAATACATCAGTAGTAACAGGTGAGAGTACAAAGGCTTATGCCCAGAAAGCATACGAGACACTTAAACTCCTTTGTGATATTCTTGGTATTAATGTTAAGGAAGAGGCTGTTTTACTTGATGAGGAAATAGAAAACCTTATTCAGGAGAGACAGGATGCGAGAAAGGCAAAGAATTTTGCAAGAGCAGATGAGATAAGAAATCTTCTTACTGAAAAGGGTATTATCTTAGAAGATACAAGAGAAGGCGTAAGATGGAAGAGAGCATAAATAATATACAAATTGAAAATAAAGATAATAGTATAGATGCGTATCAATATTCTCCGCTTACATTGGCGTATGTGGGGGATAGTGCACTAGACCTTATGGTAAAAACACATTTTGTTAAGAATGTTAATAAGCAGACATATAAGTATCACAAGGATGTAAGTGCCATTGTTAAAGCAGTTAATCAGGCGAAGTTTGTCGATGTTATAATTGATGAGCTCGCTGAGGACGAGCTTGATATTTATAAGAGAGGTAGAAATGCAACGACTCATTCAAAGGCTAAAAACGCTACTATGGGTGAGTATAGAAAGGCTACAGGACTTGAGGCACTTTTTGGATATTTGTATCTAAAGGGAGACTATGAGCGACTTAATATGTTTGTAGACAGGATGATTGCGCTGTATGAGGAGTAGATGATGGAAAATACTAATTTTGAGCAGGAACAAAACGACCATTTTATAGAGGGTAGAAATGCAGTTCTTGAAGCATTTCGCTCAGGTAAGACAGTTGATAAGCTTTATATTCAGGATGGACTTAGAGATGGTGTTATAAGTTCTATTTTAAGAGATGCAAAGAAAAAGGATGTAATTGTTAATTTTGTATCAAAGGAAAAACTTGATCAGATGTCTAAGGATAAAAAGCATCAGGGTGTTATGGCGATATGCTCAGCTTATGAGTACTCGGATATTGAAGATATATTTGCAAAAGCTGAGGAGAAAGGCGAGGATCCATTTATCTTTATATTGGATGAGATAGAAGACCCACATAATCTTGGCGCAATTATAAGAACTGCTAATTTAAGTGGTGCACATGGTGTAATTATTCCTAAGAGAAGGGCAGCAGGTCTTACATCAACAGTTGTTAAAGCATCTGCAGGGGCAATAAATTATACTCCTGTAGCTAAGGTTACGAATATTTCAAAAACTATAGAAGAATTAAAGGAACGAGGAATGTGGTTTGCCTGTGCTGATATGGGTGGACAGACTATGTATGACTGTAACCTCACTGGTTCTATAGGTCTTGTTATTGGAAACGAGGGTAATGGCGTCAGCAGACTTGTCAAAGAAAAATGTGACTATGTCGTATCTATACCTATGAAGGGAGATATTGATTCTTTAAATGCTTCGGTGGCAGCAGGTGTTTTAGCTTACGAGGTAGTTAGACAGAGATTAAAAAAATAATTGGGGATTTAAATTTACTTGGGTGGAAGAATGCGAGTTGATTATGAAAAGCTTACTGACAATGAAATCATAGCACTTATATCTGAAAATGATAATGAAGCTATGGAGTACATGATGAAGAAGTATGGTGGAATTGTCAAAAAAGAGATAAGAACAGTATATATTATTGGTGCAGAAACAGAGGACCTTACACAAGAGGGCATGATAGGTCTGTTTAAGGCAATACGAGATTATGAACCAGACAAAGGTGCTGTTTTTAGTACATTTGCTACGCTTTGTATAAGAAGACAGATTAAGACGGCAATAAGTGCTTCAAACAGGAAAAAGCATATACCTCTTAATTCATACATTTCAATATATGCTGAGACTGATGAGTTTGGCTCTGTACTTGCCGATGATTTGGAGGCTGAAAACAAGGTGTCTAATCCTGAGGCAGTAGTGATAGCAAGAGAGCAGCAGACAGTACTTAATGAGAAAATCAAATCTGATTTAAGTAAACTTGAAAAAAAGGTTTTGGAACTTTTCCTGGAGGGGTTGTCTTATTCTGATATTGCCTGTGAACTTGGAAAAAATGAAAAATCCATCGATAATGCTTTGCAGAGAATAAGGAATAAGCTCAGCAAATAATGTATAAAATGTTAGAGAATAATTAAAACAATTCTTGACATAGGAATATAAATCAACTATTATCAAAAATGTGTTTTGCACATTCTATATTGGATAAGCTGATATGGCACAGTCGGTAGCGCACCTCATTGGTAGTGAGGAGGTCACGGGTTCGATTCCCGTTATCAGCTTTTAGTGTCGCTTCGGTGGCACTATTTTTTTGCGTAAAAACTGCGTTATTATGTAGTTTTTTCTTCCCAAGTACAATATATTGTGTTATAATTGTATCTGTATAAGTTTGATTTAGTTTACATAAATATGGGGAAGTTTTAAATGCAATACAAAAGAACATTTAAATTCATATATTTTTTTCTTACAGTTGTGATGGTTTTAGCTATGATGAGTCCATTAAATTGTGAGCTTACTTCGTATGCGGCTACAACTGGAGAGATATCTCCAGGAGTAAGTTATGTATATTTTAGAGAGACGCCGGGAGGAACTCCTATAAAGGATGCAAATGGTTCAACAATTTATTTGCATGGTGGAGATGACCTTACTATTCTTGATACTACAAATTCTGCATGGTATCAGGTTTCTGTAAATTACGGGGGGACAAGCTATACAGGCTATGTTTCATCGCAGTATGTTGTTATTAATCAGGAATCTTCAGGCAGTGAAACAGAAATACCGTCTACACCTTCGGCAGATGGTGATTTTGAGGCTAAGCTCGCGGCAGAAGGCTTTCCTGAAAGCTATAAGGTTATGCTTAGAAGTATTCACGAAAAATATCCAAACTGGCAATTTAAGGCAGTACATACAGGTATAGAATGGAATACGTTACTTGCAAATGAATGTAACAAAACAGGTCAGGTGAAAAATCTGGTTGGAACATCTAGCAGTTATCCTCATTATAATTGGCGTTCAACCCTTGTTGGTTATAATTTTGCTACAGACAAATGGAGTGCTTATGATGGCTCAACTTGGTTTGCGGCTTCAGATGAGCTGGTTGCGTATTATTTAGACCCTAGAACATATCTTTACGAAAATTATATTTTTGTTTTTGAGAGCTTATCATATCAGGAGGGCGTACAAAATGAGCTTGGTGTGGAAGCTATATTAAACGGTACATTTATGTATAACACTGTACCTGCTGGTGAGACAAAAACATATGCACAGATTATTATGGAGGCAGCAAAAACCAGTGGAGTAAGTCCATATCACATTGCGTCGCGTATTAGAATTGAAATGGGTACAAAAGCAGGTATTGCATCTAGCGGAACAAGCTCGTCTTATCCGGGAATATATAATTTTTATAATATTGGTGCCTATGATTCGGCAGATGGTTCGGCAGTGTTAAAAGGGCTTAATTGGGCGTCACAGACAGGCTCTTATGGTCGTCCTTGGAATACAGTTTCAAAATCAATTATAGGTGGAGCACAGTTTTTAGGTACATCGTATATTTCTGTAGGTCAAAATACTTTGTATACACAGAAGTTTAATGTAACTAATAAATCATGTCTCTTTAGTCATCAGTATATGACAAATGTGCAGGCTCCGGCATCAGAGTGTCTTACAAATTATAATGCATATAAGAACAATAATTTGCTTAGTTCATCTATGGTTTTCGAAATACCTGTATATAAAAATATGCCAGGTACAGCGTGCTCAAAACCAGCAGATTCCGGAAATCCTAACAACTGGTTAAAGAGTTTATCTGTTGATGGATATTCATTGACTCCATCGTTTGCTGTTAATGCTACTACTGCATATTCACTTATTGTTCCAGAGTCAGTAGAAAGTATTAATTTATCTGCATCAACTGTAAATAGTAAGGCTACTATATCAGGAACAGGCACAATTAATCTTGCGTTAGGAACTAATAGAGTTACTATTACTGTCAAAGCACAAAATGGTAATATAAGAACATATACATTGACTGTTGTAAGAGGTACAGCCTCTGATACAACAACAGACAGCTCGATATCAGGTGGAACACAAGGTTCAGGCGATGTTAATAGCGATGGAAAAATCAATGTTTTGGATATTGTAAAATTGCAACGTATAATAGTTGGTTTGGAAACTGCGGATGCTATGATGTTAGCTACAGCAGATTTAAATGGTGATGGTAAAATTTCAGTTTTAGATATAGTGAAAATACAGAGACATATTGTTGGACTAGAAACTATTTCGTGATATATGGAGGATTGAAATGCTTAAGAAAATTAGAAATGTAATTGCTTTATGTGTGGTATTTATATTATGTATCAGTATGCAGACATTTAATGCTAAAGCGGAGGATGCATCGGTTGTTATTGCACTGTCCTCTAGTAGTGTAAGTATGGGACAGTCCGTATCTGTCACAGTTACAGTTAGCGGTAGCTCGGTATCTCAATATACAATTTACGTTACATATGATTCGAGTGTTCTGCAATTTCAATCAGCAAGTGGAGCCGCTCAAGGTAATGGTTCAGGCGGAACAATTACATTATGTGGTGGAACTGGTTCAACGACCCTTTCATTTACAGCGATAGGGAACGGAACCTCGTATATTTCTACAAGTGGCTCAGAGGTGTATGATATAGATTATAATCAGCTTTCTATTAGTCATGCAGGTGCCAGTGTAACTGTTGCGACACAGGAACAAACTACAGAAGCACCAGCAGATGAACCACAAGCTGATGCGACAACAGAATCGCAGACAACAGAGGTGACTACCACAGAGGAACGCTCATCTAACTGTAATCTGGTCTCTTTACAGGTGACACCAGGTACACTTGAACCAGAATTTTCTTATGATGTTACTGAATATACAGTTAATTTAGAGGAAGATGAAACAAGTATAGTTGTAAGTGCTGAAGTAGAGGATTCGACAGCATCTACAAATGTTACAGGTGCAGATGAACTCAAGCCGGGCTCAAATGCTGTAAAAGTTATAGTTACTGCTGAAAACGGGGCGGTTAAAATATACACAATCAATGTAATTGTTGGCGATGAAACTACGATAGCTAGCGTTGAAATCGAAGGTAAAAGTTATACATTTTTAACTGATGTTTTAGGGGTGAATGTTCCAGAAGGCTATTCATCTACTACAATGCAATATAAAGACTGGGAGGTTTTGGCATTTCAGTCACCTAATAAAAAAATAGTGCTTGTTTGTTTACAGGATGGAACAGCAAATAATAACTGGTATATGTACAAAGAGGAAACTGATGAGTTTATACCATACAATGAGTATTCACCAAACTATAACAGATATATAATCATGCGTGCTCCAGATACGGTTTCTATACCAGAAACATATGTTGAAACAGAGGTAATGATTAATGGTAAAAATATTGTTGCATATAAGTCAGAGGATATATCAGATGAAAATTTATACATAGTGTATGCGATGAATATTGATGCAGAGGAAGGCTTTTATTTGTATGATGCATCAGAGGGAGCATTCCTCCGATATTCAGGTTTTGCTGATGAAGAGATACAAGACATAGCGACAGTTACAGATAGTACTCCAAATCAGCAGGACGTAACTGAGGATTCGACTTTAAGTAAAAAGAACATGATATACATTCTTATAGGAATAGGTGCGTTAGCTTTAATTTTACTTATAGCACTTATCTGTGTAGCTGTTAAATCAAAGAAATATAAAAACGAGTTGGAAGACGCAGAGGGAATGATTGAACAGCTTGTAAATGTAACGGGTGGCAAGGTTAATCATGAAGCTTTGGAGTCGTTGTCAAAGAATGATGAAGTTGACAAAAAGAAGAAAGCTGAAAATGAGCTTAAAGAGAATAAAGAACAGACAGAAGCAGAGATGCCTGAAGAAATACAAGCTATAGATTTATCAGGCCCTATTGAAACTATTAAGCTTGGCGATGTTGATCCGTCAGATGACGATACATCTAAGATAGATGTGCAGGTAATATCTGAAATAGTGGATTTAGATAAAGAAGAAACTGAAAGAAAAACTCATGATGAGGCATATAGTGAGTTCCAAAAACAGTCAGATGCAATTAATTTCAAAATAAGAGAAGATTATGATATTAACAAAGACAGTGCGTTTAGTGATAATGACTAAATGTGGTAATAGGGCTGTAAAATTGACGTATTAATAAAAAAATGGTATTATATCATGCAGTGTAAAATTTATTTTATAGAGGAATGAGGAGGCTTACATGGAAGGCGAAGTTATCTCAAGAAATTTCATAGAACAGGAAATAGATAAGGATTTAAAAGAGGGGAAATATACTAAAGTTGTGACAAGATTTCCACCGGAACCAAACGGTTATCTTCACATAGGACACGCTAAGTCTATACTTTTAAATTATGGACTTGCTCAAAAATATGGTGGAACCTTTAATTTTAGATTTGATGACACAAATCCTACAAAAGAAAAAACAGAGTTTGTTAAGTCTATAACAGACGACATCAAATGGTTAGGTGCTGATTTTGGAGATAAGGTTTTCTTTGCATCTGATTATTTTGATGCAATGTATGAGGCTGCTATTAAGCTTATAAAGAAGGGTAAAGCATTTGTTTGTGATCTTTCTGCAGAAGAAATAAGAGAATACAGAGGTGATTTTGAAAATCCTGGCAAGAACAGCCCATATAGAGATAGAACTGTAGAGGAAAACTTGCAGCTTTTTGAGGCTATGAAGAATGGCGAGTTCCCAGATGGCTCAAAGGTTCTTCGTGCTAAGATAGATATGGCTAGTCCTAATATTAATATGAGAGATCCTGTTATTTATCGTATTGCAAGAATGACTCACCACAATACAGGAGATAAGTGGTGTATTTATCCAATGTACGACTTTGCACATCCTATTGAGGATGCAATAGAAGGCATTACTCATTCTATTTGTACGCTTGAGTTTGAGGACCACAGACCTTTATATGATTGGGTGGTTACAGAGCTTGAATATGAAAACCCACCTAGACAGATTGAGTTTGCTAAGCTTTATTTGACAAATGTTGTAACAGGTAAGAGATATATTAAAAAATTAGTAGAAGATGGTGTTGTTGATGGCTGGGATGACCCAAGACTTGTATCCCTTTCAGCGCTTAGAAGAAGAGGCTTTACACCTGAATCAATTAAATTATTTATGGAGTTATCTGGTGTATCTAAAGCACAAAGTTCCTCTGATTATGCAATGCTTGAGTATTGTATAAGAGAGGATTTGAAGCTTAAGGCTAACAGAATGATGGCTGTACTTGATCCTATCAAGCTTATTATTGACAACTATCCTGAAGGACAGGTTGAATATTTTGACATAGAGAATAATCAGGAAAATCCAGAGGCGGGTACTCGTAAGGTTGCATTTAGTCGTGAACTTTATATTGAGAGAGAGGACTTTATGGAGGAACCACCTAAAAAATATTTCAGATTATTCCCTGGCAATGAGGTTAGACTTAAGGGAGCATACTTTGTTAAGTGTGTTGATTACAAAAAGGATGCAGAAGGCAATATTACTGAGATACACTGTACCTATGACCCAGAGACAAGAAGTGGTTCTGGATTTGAGGGTCGTAAGGTAAAGGGAACAATTCATTGGGTATCGGCTGAAAGTGCAATAGATGCAGAGGTTAGATTATATGAGAATCTTGTGGATGAGGAGAAGGGTAAGTTAAATGACGATGGAACATTAAACTTTAATCCTAACTCAAGAACAATTCTTTCAGACTGTAAGCTTGAAGCAGCTTTTGCTGATGCAGTTAAAGGAGATTCTTTCCAGTTTTTAAGACATGGATATTTTTGTGTAGATATAAAAGATACAACAGATGATAAATTAGTCTTTAACAGAATTGTATCACTTAAAAGTTCTTATAAGCCAAATTAGGGGGATAAATTATGGGTCTTTTTTCGGGAATGGATAAATTCGGACTTGGTAAATACAAGGACACAAAGAGTATAATAGAAGAAAAAAAATCAGAAAATGAAAAAAAATCTGCAGTAGAAGCTCCGATTGATCAGAGAACTCCTGAAGAAAGAGAGGCAGAAGTACTCTTTGATAAGCGATTTACATGTCCGGTTTGTGATGTTTCATTTTCTGCAAAATGTGTAAGAGCAGGTAAAATTAAAATCAAAGATAAAGATGTTGATTTGAGACCGATTTACGAGTTTATGGATCCTTTGAAATATGATGTTATAACCTGTGACAAATGTGGATATTCATCATTGTCTAGATATTATGGTAAGCTTTCAACAAGACAGATGAAGACAATAAAAGAGCAGGTTGGAATGTCGTTTCGTGGTATAGAAAGTGATATGGAAATCTATTCCTATGATGATGCTATTGCTAGATATAAGCTTGCACTTATTTGTTCAATGGTTAAGCAGGCTAAAAATAGTGAGAAAGCATATACATGTCTTAAGCTTGCATGGGTTATAAGAGGAAAAAGACTTACACTTGACCCAAAATCAGAAGAATTTGCGTCGCTTTATAAGGATGAGATGGAGTGCATCGCTAATGCATATGAAGGCTTTACAAGAGCATTTTCCAATGAACAGTTACCTATTGCAGGTATGGATGAGAGTACTTTAAAATATATTTTGTCCGATATGGCTAGAAAGTTGAAAAAATATGATGAAGCAGTCAGACTTTTAGGTGATGTTATCACTTCAAAGACTACTAATAGCAGACTAAAAGACGAAGCTTTAAAATTAAAAGAAATTATTAAAGAAGAGGTTGGCAGTAAAATGCGCTAACTTTATTTAAGAGGTGTATTATGAGTAACAAAACTTCTACAAAAAAGAAGAATGTTAAAAATACAAATCAAAAAAATAAATGCGTCTATATTCTAGTTTCCAAAACAGCGACATTACCTTCAAATGTGATTAAAATGTGGACAAAAGAGCCATATGCTCATACATCGCTTGCACTTGATTTAGAGCTTAATGAGATGTACAGTTTTGCAAGAAAGAAGCTTCGTAATCCTTTTGATTGTGGATTTATTTCAGAGGATATAACAAAGGGCGTTTTTGGTAGAGATACTGGAACTACTTGTAAGATAGCAAGACTTTGGATTACTGCGGAGCAGCATAGAAGGGTTATAGAAATTCTGGATAAATTTAAACAGGATAAAGCCATTTATGGTTATAATTATCTGGGAATATTCGGCATAGCTTTCTTTAATAAAGCAGTGGAGAGAAAGTATAATTACTTTTGTTCGCAGTTTGTTTTTCATGTATTAGAAAAAGCTGGAGTTAAGATGTTTAACAAAAAGCCTGGACTTGCCAGACCAGAGGATTTCAGGGTATGGGAAGAACTTGAATTCATATATGAAGGAAAGCTCAATCAGTACAGAGATTATCTAAAAGAAAATTATCCTAAGGATGAAGATGGTAATTATATTGAGAAAAAAGGCATTATGGAGACAACCACTAAGCAGGTTGCAGAGATTGCCGCTACCTTTATAGGTAACAGTAAAAAATAGGATATAAAAATGGTGGGATTTAGATGTCCCACCATTTTTATGCTTTATTCTATTATCGTGTGATTGGTTTTTGTTATACCTCTAGGAAGAGCATCTTTGGAGTTCTTCCAAGGCTCGTTTTTGAATCTATAGTCAAATTTATCTATAAACCAGCCAATGTCACCATTAACTCTTTCCATGTTGTCGAAATAAACTTTGTTTAATATATCTAAGAATTCCTGATAGGCATCTTTTGAAAGCTTAGTGCTACCGTAGTCATATAAAATACCATAGTGATATGTACAAAATCCTTTGCAGTTTTTAAATTTATCTTTAAAGCCTGCTTCTTTTTTCCATAAATGGAAGATGGTGTCTATATATCTATTAAATGTGCCGTTTATACGGTCACAGATGAAACAGCTATCCTCCAACTGTTTTATGTAGTCACCGACAGAAGATGCGACCTGCTTTTTGAAAAGACCACCAGAAGCGATAGGTTTGTTCTCGCTTAGTGCTTTTAAATCCTTGATGGTTTTGTCTGTGTGAGTTTTTAGCATGAGAGCAAGACCAAGTCGGTTTTTCTCACCGTATAGGATGCGAACATGATGGCTGCAAAAACCGAGTTTGTCTGTCATGGCACGGTTGTCATCCTCCATATAACTAGGTCCCATAGTGTAGTCTATAGCGTTTTGTTCTAATTCTTTGTGCATGGCACAGATAGGACATTCACAATCTGAATCAAATGCATCATTAACAGGAATTGTATATAATTGTTCAGCCATATTAATCTCCTTTTTTGTAGAATTATAATTATTAATATTATATAATACAACTGGTGAAAAAACAAATTAAGAATGTACAGCATTAAATATAGTCATATTTTTATAGGAGAATGAATATGAATATTTACAGTGAAGATAAAAATTTGATATTAGACGGAATCATGGATTTTGATATTGAGGATGTACTTGAGTGTGGACAGTGCTTCCATTTCGAAAAAATAAATGAAAAAGAATATGTATTGTCTGCATTTGGACGAGTTTTGCATGTGAAACAGGAATATTCGGCAACCGATAATAATGAAATAAAAAAATCATCAGATATTTGTTTAAAGGATAAAACCTGTGTGAGAATTATTTTATTCAATACATCAATGGATGAATATACGAATATATGGAAATCATATTTTGACTTGGAGACAGATTATAGAACTATAAAAGCGCACATTGTATCTGTGGATGAGAGATTGTCGGAGGCAGTTGAAGCTAAACAGGGAATAAGAATATTAAGACAGGATTTTTTTGAAACGCTTATTTCTTTTATTATATCTCAGAACAAGCAGATACCTCATATTAAGCAGATAGTACATACCTTGTCAGAGCGTTATGGCGAAAGGTTTGTGCTTAGTGATGGTGTAGAAGGATATACGTTTCCAACAGTTGAAAGGCTTTACGAGGTAAGTGAAGAGGAGCTTAGGGAATGTAAAGTAGGTTTTAGAGCACCATATATTAGAAATGCTGTAGAGAAGGTCTATAATGGAGAAATAGCAGCAGATATGTTACTTGTCATGTCGGCGGATGAAGCGAGAGAAAAGCTTATGACCATAAAAGGTGTAGGAGAAAAGGTTGCTAACTGTGTTTTACTTTTTGGGTTAGGCTTTACAGATTCTTTTCCTGTTGATGTATGGATGAAAAGAATTATGGAATATATGTATTTTGGTGAAGATACTAAAAAGGATGTTATCGAAAAGTTTGCACATGAAAAGTATGGAAAATACGCAGGATATGCACAACAATATTTATTTCATTATGGTAGGGAAAAAGGTCTTGGAAAATAAAATTGTGTATTATTTGTTAAATTACTATAAAAGGGTTGATTTTTTCCAAAAAATAGGTAAAATATAAACTATGTTAGCACTCGGGTTGAGTGAGTGCTAAAAATTGATTATAAATTGTTAGGAGGCATAAATATGAAATTATCACCATTAGGAGAGAGAGTTGTATTAAAAGAGTCTGTTGCAGAGGAGACTACTAAGTCTGGTATTATTCTTGCAGGTCAGGCTAAAGAAAAGCCACAGTATGCAGAGGTTGTAGAAGTTGGTCCTGGTGCTGTTGTAGATGGCGTTAAGGTTCCTATGGAGGTTAAGGTAGGCGATAAAGTTATCTATTCTAAATACGCTGGTATGGAAGTTAAGCTTGGAGATGATGAGTACATCATAGTTAAGCAGTCAGATATTCTTGCGATTGTTGAGTAAGAAAAAGATAAAACATCATATTTGAGTGTGCACACATTGTTCAAATGTTGCATTTGGAAATAATTGTGCATAAATAATATTTTTAGGAGGCAGTTAAAATGGCAAAGGAAATTAAATACGGAGCTGAGGCTAGAAAGGCTCTTGAGACAGGTGTAAATAAATTAGCAGATACAGTAAGTGTAACTCTTGGACCTAAGGGAAGAAATGTTGTACTTGCTAAATCTTTCGGTACACCACTTATAACTAACGATGGTGTTACTATTGCAAAGGAAATTACTCTTGAGGATGCATTCGAGGATATGGGTGCTCAGATTGTTAAGGAAGTAGCTACTAAGACTAATGATGTTGCTGGTGATGGTACTACTACAGCAACAGTTCTTGCTCAGGCTATGATTAATGAAGGTATGAAGAACCTTGCAGCAGGTGCTAACCCAATCGTTTTAAGAAAGGGTATGAAGAAGGCTTGTGATGTAGCTGTTGATGCTATTTCTGATATGAGTCAGACTATTAGTGGAAAAGAGCAGATTGCAAGAGTTGCATCTATTTCTGCTGGAGATGACAGTGTTGGTGAGATGGTAGCTGAGGCTATGGAGAAGGTTTCTAAGGATGGTGTAATCACTATCGAGGAATCTAAGACTATGAAGACTGAGCTTGACCTTGTAGAAGGTATGCAGTTTGATAGAGGTTATGTTTCAGCTTATATGGCTACTGATATGGAGAAGATGGTTGCAGAGCTTGATAATCCATATATTTTAATTACAGATAAGAAGATTTCTAATATTCAGGATATTCTTCCTTTACTTGAGCAGATTGTTCAGGCTGGACAGAAGCTCCTTATTATTGCAGAGGACGTTGAGGGTGAGGCACTCACAACTCTTATCGTTAATAAACTTCGTGGAACATTCTCAGTTGTAGCTGTTAAGGCTCCTGGCTATGGTGATAGAAGAAAAGAAATGCTTAAGGATATTGCTATTCTTACAGGTGGTGAAGTTATCTCTGAGGAACTTGGATTTGACCTTAAGGATGCTACACTTGATAATCTTGGTCGTGCTAAGAGCGTTAAGGTTGCTAAGGATGAGACAGTTATTGTTGATGGATTTGGTCTTAAGGCTGATATCGAGGCAAGAGTTAACCTTATTAAGAACCAGCTTGCTGAGACTACTTCTGAGTTTGATAAAGAAAAGCTTCAGGAGAGACTTGCTAAGCTTGCAGGTGGTGTAGCTGTTATCCGTGTAGGTGCTGCAACAGAGACAGAGATGAAGGAAGCTAAGCTTCGTATGGAGGATGCTCTTAATGCAACTAGAGCAGCTGTTGAAGAAGGTATCATCGCAGGTGGTGGTTCTGCATACATCCATGCAACTAAGAAGGTTGCTGATTTAGCAGAGACACTTGAGGGTGATGAGAAGACTGGTGCTATGATTATTTGCAAGGCTATGGAAGCTCCACTTGCTCACATCGCTGAGAATGCAGGTCTTGAAGGAGCAGTTATTATTAACAAGATTAAAGAATCACAGGTAGGTATGGGATTTGACGCATACAAGGAAGAGTATGTAAACATGATTGAGGCAGGAATTATTGATCCTGTTAAGGTTACAAGAACAGCTCTTCAGAATGCAACATCAGTTGCAGCTACTATGCTTACAACAGAGTCAGTAGTAGCAGACATTAAGGAAGATGCACCAGCTATGCCAGCAGGCATGGGAGGCGGCATGGGCGGAATGATGTAATTCACCTGAGCCATGCAGAAAGTAAAAGAGAGCACGCACAAGTTTACTTCTTGACGTGCTTTCTTTTTGCTTTCTATATGGCGAAGCTATATCTGTACCCAGAAATTAAATAGAAACTGGGTGTGGAGAGAAAAAAATTTGTATAGACCCACGAGCGTGTGAAAGTGATATATGTCCAGAATTCTGGGTACATATCAAACATGTGATAAGTATTATTTTGACTTGCATAGTTATAATCAATATGTTATACATAGAACAAGAGGTCCTCTGCTACATAGGCGGGGGGTCTCTTTTTTAGTGAAAGCTATAATATTTTAATAATTTGTAGAATCTTTTCTTTTTTCTCATTGGTACAGTCATGTAGCTCTTTTAATATTTCGTTATCCAGTGATGATTCAGATGTATACTCTGATGCTAGTACATAGTCTACAGTGACATCTAATGCATTACATATGTATACAAGCGTTGGAAGACTTATTTTTACACGACAATTTTCAATATTGCTTATATGACTTGTGTTAACGTTTGCTTTGTTGGCTACATATTCCTGTGTGATACCTTTTGCTATACGAATTTCTTTAATTTTTTTCGCAATAGTAACAAAATCAATATTATTCATATAATTTCTCCTAAGTAAAAAATAAATCATAATGTATCCCCTTAATTGTAATGTTTTGTTAGTATTGGTATAATAATCCAGAGATTAAAAAATATTAGCGCTGGAACATTACATGCATGTAATATTCCTTCGTAAAAAATTATATTGTATTTATATTTCTGAAAAAAGTTTCCATAGTATAAAAACATAGAAATAATGGGCATGTTGTTAATAACATACGTGATATATAGCATAAATTAATGAACATATCTCATATAATATAAAAACACACGGAGTATGTAGCATGGAAATTTATGTTGTAAAGTCAGGAGATAGTGTATACAGTATTGCTGTTTTATATGGAATAGATGAAAACACAATTATTTTTGATAATCAATTGCCGTATCCTTATGAGCTTGTCCCAGGACAGGCTCTTTTTATTGGTGTAGGACAAAGGCAGCCAGCGAGAACAATATCAGTAAGTGGTTATGCATATCCTTTTATTAGTAGATGGGTGTTAGAGCAGACTTTACCATTTTTATCGGAGTTACCAATATTTTCGTATGGATTTACAGTTTCAGGTGAGCTTATACCACCTTTATGGGATGATAGGTGGCTGATAGCGTTGGCTAAGCAAAATGGTGTACAGCCGATTTTGACTTTGACACCTTTTGATGAAAGTGGGCAGTTTAGTAATCAACTGATTTCAAGGGTGATAAATAGTCAGGAAAGTACTGACAATTTGATAAATAATATGTTACAGACAATGATGGATAAAGGATATGAAGGAGTAGATATTGATTTTGAATTTATATTAGCAGAGGATAGGGACGTGTTTACAGCATTTGTGCAGAAAACGGCTGATACTATGCGTGAGAATGGATATCATACATCGGTGGCTCTTGCTCCCAAAACCTCAGCAGACCAAAAAGGTTTGTTGTATGAAGGGAAGGATTACAGGGCACTCGGAGAGGCTGCTGATCATTTGCTTCTTATGACCTATGAGTGGGGATATACATACGGACCTCCTATGGCAGTTGCACCTATTAATCAAGTGCGACGGGTGGTTGAATATGCCGTGACAGAGATTCCTAGAGAAAAGTTAGATTTAGGAATTCCAAACTATGGATATGATTGGACTTTACCTTACGAAAGAGGTGTAAGTATGGCGAAAACATTGGGGAATGTTGAGGCTATACGGCTTGCAATTAGTCAGGGGGCTGAGATACAGTTTGATGAATTGGCACAGAGTCCTTTTTTTCAATATGTAGATGATAAAACAGGACTTACTCATGAGGTGTGGTTTGAGGACGTGCGAAGCTTACAAGCGAAATATGATTTAATAAACGAGTTTAACTTAAGAGGTTGTGGTTACTGGCAAATTATGCAGTGGTTTAGAGCTAACTGGCTACTTCTGGCAGAGAATTTTTATATTCAAAAGTAGCAGAATATATGATAAAATGAGCCTTACAGACTGGAGAACTGTGGCATATGATTTTCGCATTAAAAATGGTTTTGTTTAGTTGAAGAAACATGTGTCATTACTTAAAGAGTATAGATAAATGAAGGAGAAATGTTATGAAATACTATATTACAATTTTTATGATTTTTATATCCACCATAGGTTTAACATCATGTAAAAAGGAAGATACAACTAAAGAAAATGCAACGAGTGAAGTTGCTGCTTTTCAAGATTATTTGAGTAATTGGGAAAAGGATGATAATTTTGCTGAAATTATGGAAAATTGTGACAGTGCTGAGTATGGTTATTATGATATAGATAGTGATGGGATTAAAGAATTGATAATCAAAAATACCAGAGGAGTAGCGATATTCAAATATGAGGATGAGCAGATAAAAAGAATAAATTGGTCTCCGTATTCTACATTACTGGAAAATGGTATGATAAAATATTATAGACCAGGGGCAGCACCACAGAATGAAAAATATAAGTATTATAGTTTTAACGGGAGTGAATATGTAGAAATCGAAAATATTGAAAGATATGACAAGGATGAAGATGGAGATTACGATTCATCAGATTGGTATATTTCTGCTGGAGAAGAAGTTTCATATGAGCAATGGACAGAATTATATGAAAAATACGAAGAGTATAAAGAGGCTGTTTTGATTGATACAGGTGAAATATTTGTTGAGAAATAACATAGAGGAAATAATATGGCAGATTATATTGAAAAATCTGTTGATATGAATGAAGAAAAATGATGTTATAAGGAGAAATGCACATATGAATACGTTATATTTAAATAAGTTATTAGGATTTACGGATGAAGAGATAAAAAATGTGAAAATAAGATTCAATCAGTTTAATGGAACTGTTAATCCGATTGATTTATATATACAAAATCCAGAAATAGTTAATACAGATTTTTTTTTATGGAGAACAAAACAACGATATTTTGAAGTTGGTCAAATTGCAATATGTTTTTTGAAGTTATCAGAAGATATGTGGTTGTTAACCACAATAAAGAAGATAACGAGAGAACTTGATGTATATGATGGTATAAATTATGAGGGAGAAGAACTGGAAAAGTATAGTTCTTATTTTGGCAGAGTAATAATAAAGTTTCATAAAACATTTCAAAGTCAGGGTGTGTTTTATGACAAAATTTGTGAGCAATTAGAGGTTAATCAAATTCTACCTAGTACGTATGAGGGGGACGATTTTCCTGGATATGATAAGGTTCGTTTGTCGTATGACAGACTTAAGAATATAATTGCAAGCAATAAAATTAGCTGGATAGCTGCCCTTGAAAATCAGAAGGCGGTATATTTAATAACGGATAAAATGAATGGTAAGCATTATGTTGGTTCAGCAACTGGTGACAATGGTATGTTATTGCAGAGATGGAGAAATTATATACTAAATGGTCATGGAGGCAATAAAGAACTAAAAGAGTTAGTTAAGGACAAAGGATTTGATTATGTTAAGACAAACTTTCAATATTCTATTCTAGAAAATTACAATGCAAAAGTGGATAGTAAATTTATATTAGAACGAGAGACTTGGTGGAAAGAAACTTTGAAAACAAGAGAATTTGGATATAATGCTAATTAGGAATGTAAAGGAAAAATAATGTTAGTAGCCATAATAATATACATAATTTTATTAGCGATTGTAGGAATCTATGATTTCTTCAAGATTAAAGATTTTAAAGATTATGCTGTGGCAGGGAAAAATCAGAGCTTTTGCAGAGTGTTTTTATCTTTAATGGCAACGATGATAGGTGCGTCTGCGACTATTGGAGTTGCAGACAGAGTTGTTGAGATAGGATTTCCTGCCTTTTGGTGGCTTGGAGTAGGTGCTTTAGGGCTTATACTTCAAGCGGTATTCCTTTCAGAAAAAATAAGAAATTTAGATGCTAATACATTGCCTGATGTTGCCAGTAAAACAGTTGGAGAAGGTGCAAGAAAGTTGCTTGCACTTATTATAGCCATATCATGGGTAGGCATTATTGCCGCTCAATTCGTTTCTGTTGCGAAAATAATTATGCTGGTTTTACCTGAGACAAATAGATATATAGTACTTTTAATTATTGCTATTTTTGTAATTGCATATACAATAATCGGAGGACAGATGTCTGTTATAAAAACAGACAATATTCAGGCTTGGCTTATAGCTATTGGTGTGATAATTACATTTATTTATGTATTTGTAGCTGATAG
Source organism: Wujia sp. (assembly GCA_045531735.1). GTDB lineage: Bacteria > Bacillota > Clostridia > Lachnospirales > Lachnospiraceae > Coprococcus_C. The sequence goes on from JAZSEO010000047.1 coordinate 110,746, forward strand.
CTCGGGTAATTCGGAGATATTTGCAAGTATTGAGCTTACAAATGATGAATTTAAAATTACAGATTTAATTAATTTGCTTTTTATAACTGGTGGAGCGTATTTTCTAGGACCTGATATCGTGTCTAGAAATCTTATATCAAAAGATGGAAAAACAGCGAAGAAAGCGGCGATAGCATCATCAGTAGCTCTGCTTGTATTTAGCGTAGTTATAACTTTGACAGCAATGTGGGCAGTTGAAAATATTCCGTCTAAAGAGTTAAATGGACAAAACCCACTTCTTTATATAATGGACAACTATGTGCCATATCCTATTGCGATACTTTTATGTCTGGCTTTAATCGCAACGCTTGTTTCATCTGCTGATACATGTATGATTAATGCGGCATCAATTATTGAATATGATTTGTTAAAGAGGGATAAAGTAAAGGAAATACGTGTTATAGTATGTGTTTTAGGAACAATTAGCCTTTTGATAGCTTTGTTTTCTAATAACATTATCGGACTACTTATGGGTGCATATTCAGTGTATGTTCCAGGTATAGTGATTCCTTTGCTTTTTGGAATACTTTGTTATAAAAAGCGAAATATTAATAAAAAACTATGGTATATGGCAGTAATTATAGGTGGAGGTTTAGGACTTCTTAACTCATATTTTGGAATAGGCACAGATTTTCTGCCACTCGTAGGTATGGGAGTGTCTTTGTTGTTTAGCGTATTATCTATTACTTTGAACACAAAATATTAAGAATTATAATTTATTGTTTATGATGGCAGAATATGGAATAAAGTGGTAAAATCATGGTATAATGAGCATTGAATAGCTCCGTGTGTACATGGAACTCTATAAGATGCGATGATATTTTTAAACAGGTGGGTGTAAATATGTATACATACGAAAAAAAAGTTTTATTTTCAGATATAAATGCGGCTTCTAAAATGTCGGTATGGTCTATACTTAATTCTATGCAGGATTGTGTAAATATTAATTCTGAATCTATTGGCAGAGGCATAGACTATATGCTAGAGAAAAAAAGAACATGGTTTGCAATAAGCTGGAACATAGAGATAAAAAAATTTCCTAAAATGTTTGATGATATTACAGTTAAAACATGGCCATATGATTTTTCTTCAACAATGGGCTTTAGAAATGTAATTATTACTGACAGTGAGGGAAATGATATTGTTTGTGCGGACTCTATCTGGACACTTATGGATATGAATACTGGTAAGCCAACCAGAATAGAGGAAGAAGACTCTAAGGGATATGATTTGGAAGAAAAATATCCTATGGAGTCAATGGGTAGAAAGATAAAGCTTCCGACAGAATTTAAGCTTATGGATACGGTTACAGTAAGAAAAGCAGACATAGATTACAATGGTCACATGAGTAATGGACAATATATCCAGATTGCAGACGAGTATATGCCTATGGATTCTGATATAGAAAGAATCAGGGTAGAATATAAAAGTCAGGCTAAATATAAGGATGAGCTTGATATTTATATGTCAGTAGAGGACAAGCGACATGTAATTAAAATTGCAGGTAAAGAAGATGGAAGTATAAAAGCTGTAGTTGAATTTACAGTAAGATAGGAATGATATTATGAGCAACAACATAAAAGATAAATTGACTTCATCGGGCATTGATGATGAAACAATAAAAACTATGATTAATAAAGCAGATGCAGCTAGAGAATTTGCTTACACTCCATATTCAGGATTTAAAGTTGGTGCTGCTTTGCTTGTGTTTGACAAGGATAATCAGCCAAGTATAATAACTGGCTGTAATATTGAAAATGCTGCTTATTCACCTGGAAATTGTGCAGAGAGAACAGCGGTATTTAAGGCTGTCAGTGAGGGATATAGAGATTTCAGAGCTATTGTAATTATTGCTGGCAAGGACAAAATTGCAGATAGCTATACGTCCCCTTGTGGTATGTGTAGACAGGTTTTAAGAGAGTTTGTTAAGCCGGAAGATTTTTATGTGATTATGGCTAAAAATACAGAAGATTATAAGGTCATGACTTTAGAAGAGCTTTTTCCTATGAGTTTTGGACCCGATAATCTCAAATAAATAATAGATAATAATTGTTTATATTTGGAGGACAATATTTTGAGTTGTATTGAAGATTTAAAAGAGTATTCGATTGTTGAAAAGCAGACGCTTAAAGAGGTTAATGGAGTAGGATATATCTTAAGCCATAACAAGACAAAAGCAAGAGTAGTTGTAATTTTAAATGATGATACAAATAAGGTATTTAACATTGGATTCAGAACACCACCTAACAGTGACAATGGTGTACCACATATTATGGAGCATTCTGTTTTATGTGGCTCGAAAAATTTCCCTGTTAAAGACCCTTTTGTTGAGCTATGCAAGGGTTCGCTTAACACATTCCTTAATGCCATGACTTATTCAGACAAGACTGTATATCCTGTGGCAAGCTTAAATAAAAAGGATTTTCATAATCTTATGCATGTATATCTCGATGCTGTTTTTTATCCTAATATTTATGAGAAGAAAGAAATTCTCATGCAGGAGGGATGGCACTATGAGATAGAAGAGGAGACAGGTAATTTAAAATATAACGGAGTTGTATTTAATGAGATGAAGGGTGTTTACTCTAATCCAGAACAACAGCTTTACAGAGTTATAGAAAAATCTCTTCTTGAGCATACAGCGTATGGATATGAGTCGGGCGGTGACCCTGTATATATTCCGGAGCTTACGTATGATGCTTTTTTGGAATTTCATAAAAAATATTATCACCCAAGTAACAGTTATATTTATCTATATGGTGATATGGATGCTGTAGCTGAGCTTGAGTTTATTGATAAGGAATATCTAAGTTCATTTGAATATTTGGAGATAGATTCGGCACTTACAGATGAGCCAGAATTTGATGAACCTAAGCATATAGTAGAGCATTATTGTTTGTCTGATGCAGATGAGGAAAAGGATAACACATATTTAACTTATAATGTAACTGTTGGAAAAAGCTTGGATAAAAAGCTTTGCATGGCATTTGATGTGCTTGAGCATGCTCTTCTTGAGGCACCTGGAGCACCACTTAAAAAAGCTCTTATTGATGCAGGTATTGGAAAAGATGTGTTTAGTTCGTATGATGATGGAATAAAGCAACCTACTTTTTCTATTATTGCTAAAAATGCAAATGCAGAAGATGAAGAAAAATTTATTCGTGTAATTGATGAGACAGTTAAGTCACTTATTGAGAATGGAATCAACAAAAAGTCGCTTGCTGCATCAATTAATTACTTTGAATTCAGACATAAGGAAGGCAATTTTGGACGTTTTCCAAAGGGGCTTATGCTTGGACTTAATGCGTTTAATACATGGCTTTATGATGATTTGTCGGCACTTGAGCTTTTCAGTTTAAATGATGTTTTTGATCAGCTTAAGATTGAACTCGAGAGCAATTATTTTGAGACATTATTGCAGCAATATATCATAGACAACAAGCAGAAAACTTTTGCTATGCTTGTGCCTAAGAAGGGGCTTAATTCTGAGCTTGAGGCTGCAGAGGCAAAAAGACTTGCTGATTATAAGGCGACTTTGACTGAAGAAGAAATTGAAAATATCAGAAGAGAAGCTGAGCATTTAAAGGAATATCAGAGTGAGCCAAGTACACCTGAGGAATTAGAAACTATACCGCTTCTTGAAATTTCTGATATAGATAAAAATGCCAGAAAGCTCAATAATCAGTTTACTGAGATAGAAATGGTTAAGGTTGTAAGTCATGATATATTTACAAATGGTATAAGTTATGTGAATTTAAACTTTGATATTACAGATATTGATTATGATAAATATCCTGCGATTTCGTTATTGACAGAAATTTTCAAGTACGTTGACACTGAAAATTACGAATACAATGAGCTTGCTAACGAAATCAATCTTCATACTGGTGGTATTGGTTTTGCAACAACTGTAACTAACAGCAAAAACAAAGCAGGATATGTTGTTCAGTTTATTGTCAATGCCAAAATGCTACATGAAAAGATTGATAAAGGCATGGAGCTTGTTGATGAAATTCTTTTCACATCAAAGCTTGACGACAAAAAACGTCTTAAAGAGATTATTGCTGAAACAAGAAGTGGACTTAAAAATGATTTAGTATCGTCAGGTCATATAACTGCTGCCGGACGAGCAATGTCATATATTTCTAAAATAGGTGTCATCAAGGAGATGCTTGAGGGAGTAGATTATTATAAATATCTTTCAAAGCTTGATGATGATTTTGACAAACAGTACGAGGGTCTTGTTGAAGAGCTTAAGTCTGTATTGGGAGAAGTTTTAAGAAGAGGTGGACTTACTGTAAATTATACTGCTGATAAAAATCCAGAAGAGACACTTTCGACTTCAATAACAGCTCTTTCTAAAAAGCTTTCGTCACGTCTTGAGTTTGACAGTACAAAAGAAATTGTGGTTAAGCCTTTGAATGAGGGATTTAAGACCTCAAGTCAGGTGCAGTATGTAGCTACAGCAGGTAATTTTAAGGATAAAGGGCTTGATTTTACAGGTGCTTTATCAGTTCTTCAATGCATATTCTCTTATGACTATTTATGGTTGAACGTAAGAGTGAAGGGTGGAGCATATGGCTGTATGTGTTCATTTAACAGAAGTGGAAATGCATATTTTACTTCATACAGAGACCCTAATCTTATGGAGACCTATGATATTTATAAGAAGGCTTCAGAGTATGTTGCTGGATTTAATGCAGATGATAGAGATATGACAAAATACATTATTGGTGCAATTAGTAAGCTAGATGCACCACTTACTCCATCGGCAGAGGGTAATTTCAGCTATGTTGCATATCTTATGGGACTCACTGAGGAGGACCTTCAGAGAGATAGAGATGAGGTATTAGGTGCAAATGTTGAAATAATAAGAGAGCTTGCACCATATGTTGAAGCTGCAACTACAAATGGAATTATTTGTGCAATAGGTAATGAAAATAAGCTAGAGACAGCAAAGAGTAATTTTGAAACCGTGATAAATGTATTTTAAAAGTAGAGACAGGGAAGAGCAAAGGATAGTATATGTTAGATAATTACAAATCAGGCTTTGTCGCTATTATAGGCAGACCAAATGTTGGTAAGTCAACGTTGATGAACAGACTTATCGGTCAAAAGATTGCCATAACAAGTAGCAAGGCACAGACAACGAGAAATAAAATACAGACAGTTTACACAGATGATGAGGCACAGATTGTATTTCTTGATACTCCAGGTATTAACAAAGCTAAAAATAAGCTTGGAAAGTACATGATGAATGTTGCTCATAACACTTTAAATGAAGTAGATGTGGTTATGTGGATTGTTGAGCCAACTACATTTATTGGTGCAGGTGAAAGGCATATTATTGAGGTGCTTGCTAAGGTTAAAACGCCGATTATTCTTGTAATAAATAAGGTCGATACGGTTGAAGATACAGGTATTGTTGATGCGATTAACACATATAAGGATGTGTGCGATTTTGATGATATAGTACCAGTATCGGCACTCAAAGGCAAAAATTCAGACGAGCTTATAAAGACTATAAAGAAGCTTTTGCCATATGGACCACAGTTTTATGACGAGGATACTATAACAGACCAGCCAGAGAGACAGATTGTTGCAGAGCTTATTAGAGAGCAGGCATTAAGACTTTTAGATAAAGAAATTCCACATGGAATAGCGGTTGTTATCGACAGAATGAAGGAGCGACCTGATGGAAGTCTTATAGATATTGATGCAACAATTATTTGTGAGAGAGATTCTCATAAAGGTATTGTTATTGGAAAACAGGGTGCCATGCTTAAGAAAATAGGTTCAAAAGCCAGAGTGAGTATGGAGAACTTACTTGATACAAAGGTAAACCTTAAACTATGGGTTAAGGTAAAAAAAGATTGGAGAGATAGTGATACTCTCCTTAGAAATTACGGATATCACGAGGAATAAGATGCGCGAGGAACAGATTGTAACAGGAATTGTATTATATGCAACCCTTGTTGGAGAATATGATAAAAGATTAGTTGTTCTCACAAAGGAAAGGGGTAAAATAACAGTTTTTGCAAATGGTGCAAGAAGACCAAACAGTACCCTTAGGGCAGCAAGTCAGAGCTTTGTAATGGGCAAATTTACTGTTGTTTCTGGAAGAGAGGCATATAATCTTGTTAAAGTGGAGATAGATGAGTATTTTCAAGAATTAGCATATGATATGGAAAAAATGTGCTATGCTTCATATTTTACTGAATTTATGTCCTACTATACGAGAGAGGGCGATTCCTGTGTTGCAAATCTAAATCTATTATATTTTACTCTTAAAGCTTTAGTAGAAGATAAAATGAGTAATCAACTCATAAAGAATGTATATGAGATTCGTCTTATGGATATTGAAGGTCAGGGAATTCATTCTTACGGATGTGTGAAATGTGGCTCGAAGGAAGGACTTAATCATTTTCATGCACCGTCAGGAGGACTTATGTGTAGTAAATGTGCTCTAATTGGCAAGATAACACATAAGGTTTCAGAGACTTTGGTATATACATTGCAGTATATTTTATCAACGCCTGTAAATAAGCTATATGGCTTTAATTTAACTAATGAAGTTATGGAAGAACTTGATTTTGTGGCAGAAAAATTTAGGAAAGCCTATGTGGACAGGGAGTTTAAATCTCTTGAAATATTAGGTACATTATAATGTTAATATGGCTTTAGTTTACAGATAAAATATAGAACAAATAAAAAATAAGCCCAAATTACATTTAAATATATACTTTAGCTTGAAATATTTACAAATAAATTGTAAAATGTTGACTGTTCATATATAAACAACAAAATTCATAAAATTCCGCACACGCCGGTGCAGGGATGGAAGGAAGGTAAACAAACATGGAAAAGACAATGGAAAAAATCGTTGCATTAGCAAAGTCAAGAGGATTCATATATCCTGGTTCAGAGATATATGGTGGTCTTGCGAACACTTGGGACTATGGTAACCTTGGTGTTGAGTTTAAGAACAACGTTAAGAAGGCTTGGTGGAAGAAGTTTATTCAGGAAAACCCTTACAACGTAGGTGTTGACTGTGCGATTCTTATGAACCCACAGACTTGGGTGGCTTCAGGACACGTTGGCGGTTTCACAGATCCACTTATGGATTGTAAAGAATGTCACGAGAGATTTAGAGCTGATAAAGTAATAGAAGATTATATGCAGGATAATGGCATAGAGATAGAGGGAAGTGTAGATGGTTGGACTAAGAACGAGATGGCAGATTACATCGAGAAGAACAACATTTGTTGTCCAACTTGTGGTAAGCACAACTTTACTGATATTAGAGAGTTTAACCTTATGTTCAAGACATTCCAGGGTGTTACTGAGGATTCAGCAGCTACTCTCTACCTGAGACCAGAGACTGCACAGGGTATCTTCGTTAACTTCAAGAATGTTCAGAGAACATCAAGAAAGAAAATACCATTTGGTATTGGACAGATTGGTAAATCATTCAGAAACGAGATTACACCTGGTAACTTTACATTTAGAACAAGAGAGTTCGAGCAGATGGAGTTAGAGTTCTTCTGCGAGCCAGATACAGACCTTGAGTGGTTCAAATACTGGAAGGATTTCTGTATTAACTGGCTTAAGGACCTTGGTATCAAAGATGAGGAAATGAGATATCGTGACCATGATCCTGCAGAGCTTGCATTCTACAGTAAGGCTACAACAGATATAGAATTCTTATTCCCATTTGGCTGGGGTGAGCTTTGGGGTATTGCTGATAGAACAGATTACGATTTAACTCAGCATCAGAATACTTCAAAAGAACCTATGGATTATTTCGATGATGAGAAGAAGATTAAATATGTTCCATATGTTATTGAACCATCACTTGGTGCAGACAGAGTTACACTTGCATTCCTTTGTGCAGCATATGACGAGGAGGAGCTTGAGGGCGGAGATACAAGAACAGTTCTTAGATTCCACCCAGCTTTAGCACCAGTTAAAATAGGTGTGCTTCCACTTTCTAAGAAGCTCAATGAGGGTGCTGAGAAGGTTTATGCAGAGCTTTCTAAGTACTGGAATTGTGAGTTCGATGACAGAGGAAATATCGGTAAGAGATATAGAAGACAGGATGAGATTGGTACTCCATTCTGTGTAACATATGACTTTGATTCTGAGACAGATGGAGCGGTAACTGTACGTGACCGTGATACTATGGAGCAGGAAAGAGTTAAAATAGAAGACCTCAAAGATTATTTTGAGAAAAAGCTTTATTACTAGGATATAACACGTGACTCGTTCACGTTTTATAGTATGATAAAGGTTTTATAACGGGAAAGTCCTACAATGGTGTTCATTCGCACTATTTGTAGGACTTTTCGCGTTATTGAAACACACTGATTTGTATACAAAATGTATACAAATCAGGGTGTTTTATTTCTTTACATGTAATTGCCATTATATTATAATAAAATTATCAATATAAATCTTAAATTCTTATATTTTTTTTTCGTGGCGTATCGCCATTAACTCAATCTTTAAACTTTACATGGAAGGAGTCTATATTTTTATGGGTAGAAAGAACGATGCCATTGTTCCCTTTTTAAAAGATAAGATTCATTTTGCGGATTTGCTTAATGGAAGCTTGTTTAATGGCGAGCAAGTCATTGCTTCTGATGAACTGGAGCTTTTGGACGGCACATACACAACTATACTACAAGATAAAAGAAAAGAAAATCTTGCGATAAATCGATACAGAGACATTATTATGAAATGGAAAAATCAGGTCACGTTTGCTTTGTTTGCCTGTGAGGTTCAGGAGAATGTACATTATGCTATGCCAGTACGAAATATGCTTTATGACAGCTTATCGTATACAAAACAGATAGATGATATGTGGAAGCATCACACTAAGAAGAAAAAACATGATGTAAGTGCTAACGAGTTTTTATCACATTTTAGGAAAGAAGATGTGATTTGTCCTGTCATAACATTTGTTTTTTATTATGGTGACGAATGGGATGGAAACTTAGATTTACATAGTATGTTTAACATTAATGAAGATATTTGGAATGATAAGAGTAGTAGAAAACTTTTGAAAAAATATGTACCAAACTATCATATTAACCTTATAAATCCAACAAAAATGCAGGATTTATCGGTGTTTAAAAGTGATTTACAGCTTATTTTTAGTATGTTAAAATATAAAAATGATAAGGAAAAACTTTTCAGATTTACTAAAGATAACAGTAGCTATTTTAAATCGATTAGTAACAGAACAGCATACGCCATAGGTGCACTTTTGGATTCTGATAGACTACTAGATAAATTTTTAGAAAATGATGAAAAGGAGGACAAAAATATGTGTAAGGCAATAGAAGATTTGTATTATGATGGAGTAACAATAGGTTTACAACAGGGAATACAAGGAACTGTAACAGCTCTTAAAAGTCTTAATTGTTCAAATGATGCTATTATAGAAAAACTTGTTGAAGTATATGATATTGATAGGGTTGAAGCAAGTAAGCTTTTAGGAGTTACAGTGTAAGGCAACTATATAAATTAAGCTTAAAACCACACTTTCATATGTAAGTGTGGTTTTGTTGTTAATGTATTGAGAAATTGTCTCATGTAGGCTACTTGATTTTATGAGTAGTTTTTATTATTATATGAATGGTTAGGAGAAGCTAACTAAAAATAAAAACTGGAAAAATACATTTTTATATTTTACAAATAATATTTATATATAAATTTGAAGGTTGGTGAAGATATGTCGGTACAGGATATTTTGGAATTAAATGATAATGATGTTAAAAAGACTTCCATTGTTATGGCAATTCATTGTGCTCCTCTTCTTATGGGAATTAAGGCTGCCAATATTATTACTGTGACTGCAAGAGAGCTTATGATTATTAGACAGATGCTTGTTGGCACAGATATTTCTTACTATACATTAAAGCTTATTCCAAGAAGTGCTACAAAAAAAAGTAGAAGAGAGACAAAACATATTCTTTATCTTTTTAGAAAAAAAGAGTTACTTGAATATTTATCAAGGGATGATGTTAAAGAACTTCTTTCTGATTATGGATATGATAGTCAGCTTGGGGTTGTATTAGATTTGTATGATGAGCTTAAACAATATAGTGAGGCTGTGCAACAGAATGAATTAGAAAACAATGTGGATATTACTATTGCAATTTATATGTTGCTTAAGGAACTTTCAGATAGAATCATGATGTACTGTGGTGGCAATATTGAGTTTCCACATGAGATTGGTGCATTTCTTGAATACCCTGTTGAGGATGTAAGAGGGTTTCTTGATAACAACGGAGAAAATTTTCTATATTCCGGATATTGGAAGGTGTATCACAATGTGAAAGAAACTAAAAAGCTATTTAAACAATATGATTTTGTCAAGGAATTCGCTGTAAGAGAAATAATTGGTGGCAAAACTATAAAGGATATTGCTGTCTGATTATATATAATTATTGCGTAAGCAAAGAGAGACCTCGTTTTTATTTGTTGACAGAAAAATTTTTTTTGATATACTAGTATCATAAATGAGATTAGTGGGGTGGCAATGCATGGATAAACTACTTAAGATTTTAACAGACCCTGTGTCTAACAGAATATTGCAGATAATAAGAGTGAAGGGGGAGATAACTATTGCTGAAATAATCTCTTCCGGTATTGATGTGCCAAGAGCGACACTTTATAGAAAAATAGATAAGATGGTTGAGGTTGGAACTATATATGTAGCATCTACAAATAAGGTTCGTGGACAGATTGAAAATGTATATAAGATAAAAGATATATTTATAAAAGGTTCAGGAGATAATCAGAATAATTTAAAGTTGGTTACTATGAGCTTAATGGCAATTTTAGGACAATATGAGTCTTATTTTATGAGTGATAATGCTGATGTGAATAGAGACAGACTTGGCATATATAACTATAACATTTCACTTAATGATGAAGATTATACAAGCATGCTTAAGGATATATTGTCAGTTGTAGATAGTTATCAAAGTAAGCAAAATAGTGAAAATACAAAGCTTAGAAATTTATATTTATTATCAGCACCGGGAGGAGAAGTGTAATGAATAAGAAGATGAGAGAGGAAATATTATATCCAAATTGTGAGAATGGTATATACATGTATGAATATGTGGATATTGGAGGAATTAAGCAGTACATCCAAATTAGAGGTAAGGACAGAAAAAAGCCATTGTTACTTTTTGTACATGGTGGACCGGGTGGCTCTATGGCAGGATTGGCTCATGTTATGTTTGGTGCTTGGGAAGATAACTTTACTGTAGTTCACTGGGATCAGAGAAATACCTGTAAGACCTATATTGCTAATAAGGATAGAGCAAAGGAAATAGCGAAGACAGGAACTGTTGAGGATTACATTCAGGATATAGATGAGATAATAGGATATCTTCATACTGTGTATGAATTTGATAAGATAATTCTTATGGGATTTTCATGGGGGACTGTAATTGGTTCGGAGTATGCTAAAGCACATCCTGAAAATGTTTCAATATATATAGGTGTTGGACAATTAATAAATTATGTAGAAGGTTTCGAGGTTGTGTGTAATCAGTTACTTGAAAGAGCTACTTTATCAAATAACAAGAAGGATATAGCAAAGATAAATAAAATATTAGAAAGCCTTCCAGAGGATGGCTATGCAACAGATGAGTTACTTAAACAGATTCAGGTGTTTATTAAATTAGGCTCAAAGTACATAACAAAAAACACAAGAGTATTTCCAACTAAGGAATTTTTCCAGTCTCCATTATTGGATAAGGCATCTAGAAAAACATGGTTTAAAGCTGATACTAAGATGTTTGAAGGTACCTTTAAAACAATGTGCGAGTATGATTTTCGTGATAATATGAGTTTTTCTGTTCCTGTTGTATTTATAACAGGTGAGGAGGATACGAGTTGTCCTCATAGTATGCTTCAGGAGATAATAGATAGTGTAGAGGCTCCTAAGAAGGAATTACATATATTGAGTAAGGCTGGGCATACATGTTTCTGGGATAATCCGGAAGAGTTTTTAAGTATACTTAAGGGAAGTGTAAGTGAGAAGATATAGATGTTTTGGGCGAACTTATGGGGAGATTATTGGTGAAGAGTTTATGAGGGTATATTTTAGGGAAAAGTACATTGTGGGGGTATATAAAGAAATAGTTTGTGATGAGACCCACCTTTGGTGGTGGAAATAGAATTATGTAAACTGAATTATGATGAATTGGGTCTATATCATGAAAGTTGTATCTGAGACCCACATATTGATGAAAAGTTGGGTCTGTAGAGAAATATATTTTCTATAGACCCATTTTCTTGCGTTAGTGCTTGTGAGAGATGGAAATTTATATAGTTTTTGGGTCTAGTGGATAACTTTTTTTGTATAGACCCTCAAAGTGAAAAAATATTAATTTGGTATTGACATGTGTGTCTATAGATGATAGACTATAAATGTCTACAAGGGATAGACAACCAGAAAGCATATGGATAAATATATAAAATATTTGAGACATAAGTATATTATTCATGTTGAATATGAGATAAGAAGTATTTAGTCAAGTAAGATATAAGAAAAATGAATAATACAAAAATTAATAAAAACATGAAATAAAAGTTATAAGAAATTTAATGTTATAGAAGGAGGAATATATTATGGAAGATTATTCAATTGGTGTTGTTGAAAGCAAGTTTGCTGATATAGTATGGGCGAATGCACCGCTTGCAACAGGCGAGCTGGTTAAGATATGCGAGAAGGAATTAGAGTGGAAGAGGACCACTACCTATACAGTTTTAAAGAAGCTTAGTGATAGGGGACTTTTTATGAATGATGGGGGAACTGTTAAGGTTTGTATGACGAAGGATGAGTTTTATGCAAGGCAGAGCGAAAGCTATGTGGAGAATTCCTTTAGTGGCTCTCTTCCAGGATTTTTGGCAGCGTTTACTTCACGCAAAAAGCTTAGTGACAAAGAGATTAAGGAGATAATGCAGATAATAGAAGATAACAAATAGGGGGATGAGTGTTATGGGAGTAATTTTTATTAAACTTTTTAATATGGGTATACAGGCATCTATAGCAATTGGGGTTGTGCTTATTGTAAGAGAATTATTTAAGCTTATGAAGGTACCCAAGAAATATGCATATATTTTATGGGTAATTCCATTTATCAGACTTGTATGTCCGATTGATATTGAAAGTCCATTTAGTATAATGCCTAATATGACTGAGATAAATATAGCTGAGTCTATGGAAAATATTCAGTCAGAAGCTGAGATTTCTGATGAAATTATGGGCGAGATGTCTTTGACAAATGCTTCTGATACATATGAGTATGCAAATATAGAAGAAGAACAATCTGTAGAGGTTGACACGCACGTATCAGGCGGGACAGTTATAACTGATGAGACACATATGTTAGATGGTCAATTTGTAACAGATGCGTCACAGATGACAGATGAACATGAGGCTAATAATGCTATACAGCAGGCAGAGGTTGTAACTGATTCAATACTTCAAACCCAAACTCAGAATATAATTGAGAGTAATAATATTGTTATGGATTATTCTGCATATCCAATGAACGATGAACTTACAGATATAACTGTTGTGCCTGTAGATATTCAAGGTGAAGATACAACTGCTGTGTCTAAAATAAAACCTATCGAGATAATAAGCATTGTATGGTTTGTTGTTATGGTAGGCATAGTTATTTACAGTGCTGTTACATTAATAATATTAAAACGCAAGTTAAGTGTAAAAGCACCTATATCAAATGATGTATATGCTATAGATTGCATTGATACAGCATTTGTATTAGGTATATCAAATCCTAAGATTTATGTGCCATCTTATATTGATGAAAAGGATTTAGAATATGTAGTTGCACACGAAAGATATCACATTAGAAGACTTGACTATATAATAAAGCCGTTAGCATATTTTATAGGAGTACTTCACTGGTATAATCCTATTGTATGGCTGGCATATCATATGCTTGTTAAGGATATGGAAATGTCTTGCGATGAGGCAGTTTTAGGTAATCTTGGAATTGATAATAAAAAGAATTACGCAAAGGCATTGCTTAAGCTTTCAGTAGGAAGACATTATGCACTTAGCATACCTACTGCATTTGCAGAAGGAAGTACAAAAGGTAGAGTAAAAAATATTATGAAGATTAAGAAACCTCTTATACTTGTTGCGGTTATTGCTGTTGCTGTAATAGGTGTGCTTGGAGTGACTCTGTTAACTAATCCTAAGGAGGTAGAAGATGCTTCAACTGTAGAAGAAAAGCCTGAATTAGCATGTGGCAGATATAGTATGGTATTGCCGGAAAGAGAAGAGGAAATATCATCAATGCAACCTCCATATGGAGAAGAATATATATTTGTACCTTATGTAGAGATATTTGAGGATGGTTCAGCAACATTTTGTTACAATCCGTTTAACGAATATTATCCATGTGTTGAGGCTGAATATGTAATAGAAGATAGTGTTCTTAGTATGACATCCGAGCTTGGAAGAACATATACATTCAACATTCAGGAAGATGGAACAATACTTTTTGATGAGAATAATTCATATGACATAATAATTCCAGATGAGAATATTACATCTAGTTACGGTTTCCTACCTGAAACAACTGATAAATCACAGTTTGTATTTGAAGAAAATGCAGCTTCGGATTATATGGAAGCATATGTTGAAATGGTATATGCTAAGCTTGAAGAAGGATATTATACAGCAGAAACCTTTCAAAGAATAATTCAGTATGAAGAATCAATTGTTACAGAAGAAATGAAACTTGGCAAGGATGGTGTTGTTCTTGACTATGCATATGATAAATATGTTGTTTTTCATGGAAATGCAGGCTTGTTCGTGTATGATAGGGAAAAATGTGAAATTGTTGGAAATATTGACTTAGCTACTTTAGGGCTTGATGTAAATGATTGTGCAGGATATGTTGGTGTTGATGTTATAGACGATAATGAAACTATATTTTTTGTGCCAATAAAAGATGGTGAATACATCACACAAGTACTGGAAAATTATATTGGTGAAGAAAGAGAATATGAAGTTGCGTATATGTTTAATACGAATAATGGAGATCTTCTTGTTGGACCGTTAGAGGTAGTGTGTCCTAATCCAATTGGAAATACGATAGCTGGAGAAATGAAATGTGACACAGGTCTATGGAAAGATGTATGCTATGTCGAGTCTGATATGGTATATACGATGTTTGATGATGAGTATTTTGGTGCACAGGCTGAGATTCAGGCTCTTATTGAAGAGGCGGAAGCGCAGGCTGAGGCGGCTCAATCAAATCTTGATGCATTAGTGGCAGATTCATTATATCAGGAGATAATAAGTAAATATAGTATAGCGGTATATCAGGGATGGACTGTTGAGGAAATGGAACAGGAAGGCTTATGTCCTTATGCTGATAAGTACAGTCTGTACGATGTAAATATGGACGGAGTAGAGGAATTACTTATAGGTAAAAAAACTCCTGCAGGAATAGACTATGATTTATATGATATATATACTGTTGAAAATGGTGAACTAATTCAGGTTACCGATGGTGTTGAAACTGATTCATATAAAATTTATGAGAATGGCATTATAGGTTATCAAAACGAAGACTATTCAACATCTAATCATCCGATAGAATTTGCAAATTATTATCTTATTAATGGTGTATTATATGATATAACTGCATTGGGAGAAGAAGAAATTACGTCTTGGGGTTCATCTAACGATAACAGTGGATTTATGGATGCGGCTCATGTTGGAGACTATGCGATGATAGAAGTGGAATTTACCAGATTTGAATAATGAAATTAACGTAGGTGAAAAATATGGAAGTGTTATTTATAAAGTTGCTTCATATGGGAATACAGGCATCGATAGCAATTGGAGTTGTGCTTATTGTAAGAGAGTTGTTTAAACTTATGAAGGTGCCTAAGAAATATGCATATATTTTATGGGTTATTCCATTTATCAGACTTGTATGTCCGATTGATATTGAAAGTCCATTTAGTATAATGCCTGATATGACTGAGCTAAATATAGCTGTGTCTATAGAAAATATTCAGTCAGAAGCTGAGGTTTCTGATGAAATTATGAGTGAGATGTCTTTGACAAATGATACTGCTTCATATCAGTATGCAAATATAAGTGAAAATTATGTTTATACAGATGATAGCGTACCTGTTACAGAGATTAATGATTATACTGAACATGTAAATGTGTCTGGGGAAAAAGCAGATGTACAGGAAGAAAGCAACTTTAAAATTAATGCTAAAGCAGTTGTTAGTGTTGTGTGGATGTGTATAGCAGTAGTAATATGCATTTACAGTTTTATTTCATTGATTATATTGAAGAAAAAACTTCGTGTTAAGGTTAGTATATCGGATGATGTATATTCTACGGATTATATAGATACAGCTTTTGTTCTTGGTATAGTAAAGCCCGTGATTTATGTCCCATCTCATATAAATGATAAAGAACTTGAGTATGTCATAGCACATGAGAAATATCATATTAAAAGATTGGATTATGTTATTAAACTAATAGCATATTTTATAGCAGTAATGCATTGGTATAATCCAGTGATATGGCTTGCATATTTTCTGATGGAGAGAGATATGGAAATGTCCTGTGACGAAGCTGTTTTAAGAGAGTTAGGCATGGAAAATAAAATTGACTATGCAGAGGCATTGTTAAAGATTTCTTCTCCAAAGCATTATGCAGTTAGTATACCTACGGCATTTTCAGAGGGTGGCACTAAAGATAGGGTTAAAAACATAGTGAAAATAAAAAAACCACTTATAATTGTATTAGTTATTGCTGTAATAGTTATAGTTGTTCTTGGGGTGGTATTGCTTACAAATCCTAAAAAAGATGACGGAGAAACTACAAATGTAGCAACGACAACAGATGCAAATATTTCAGAGACGGATAAAATTTTTACTGAATTAAAAGCAGGAAAATATTTTCTGAAGGTTGAGGGGGCCGGAGGACATATATATGATAAGACAATTCCATATATAGAAATATATGAGGATGGTTCAATTTCTTTTAATTATTATACGTTAGATTTAATGAATGATAGACGTTCTCGTGAATACACCATTACAGATAATGTGTTATCATTTATATCTGACGCTGATGGTTCAATATATGCTTTTGAAATTCAAGCTGACAATATTATTAAGTTTAACGGTGCTGCTTCATCGGAGTTAGGAGAAGTGGATGAAGAGATTATACATAAAGTCAGTGATGGTTCGTTGTTTGTATATGAATATATACAAAATATAGAATATGATGTGCCTATAGTTATGTCTTTTGAGTCATTGGAATACAAAACAGCACTTATTACAGATGACGATGTTCTTGGCGCAGATGGAGTAATTCTTGATTATGCAGATGAAGATATAGTTGTTTTTCATGGATATGCAGGGCTTTTTGTGTATGATAGAAAGAGTTTTCAGATTGTAGGAGCTGTTGATTTAGAAGAAATCGGGTGCAATATGACGCAGGGAGACAATACTTGTGTGATAACGGTCAGTTCAGATGGTGAGTTTGTTAATATTGTGCCTGTAGGTAAATATGAAACATTTACATACTATGATGAAACAAGTGCATATTCTAAGCAATGTGAAGAACAAGTGGTATATAGATATAATATTCAGTATCAGAGTTTACAAAAATGTAGACAATCTGAAATAGCTGATTTTGAGGAATTTGAAGGGGCTTTTGAAGGATTACTTCCTACAGCTCAGTATGTAGAGGGAGTAGAAAACACTCAGGGCTTTTACTCAAACTCATGTGTTGAAGTAAGTGACGGGGTATATGGATATTTAACATGTTCTACTGGTTTATGGAAGGATATTTGCTATGTCGAGTCTGATATGGTATATATGATGTATGACGAGGAATATTTTAAAGAAATAGAAGAAGTGCAGACACTTATTGGAGAGATGAATGCTCAGATTGAGGAAATTGAATCTAATGTATATGCATACATGGCAGATAATGCAGAATACAGCTTGAAAAAAGAAGACGGAGAGCTGAGTGTTATAGAAGGTACGTCATATTATGATAAATATAAAAATATCATAGATAAATATACTATTGCAAAGCAAGAAGGCTGGGATACAGGAACGCATAAAGATGAAGGACTTTGCTATGTGTTTGGCTATGAAGGATATGATGAATCAGGGTATTATATATATGATATTGATAATAATGGAACAAAGGAATTATTATTGGGTAAAAATCATGAGAATGACGATACATATGTAATATACTGTATTTATGCGATAAATACATCGGGTGAAGTTATAAAGGTAGTAGATGGAACATCATGGCATATATGTGAGGATAGTATAATAGATAGTTTTAACTATAATGGTGCCTCTGATATTATATATGGTTATTATGATTTTAATGATGCAGAGGTTGATATAAAGGAATGTGTATTTTATCGACCAGGTCAAGATAGGGATAATCCGTGGTTTTATAGTACTACAATAGGATATTATGTGCCATCAGAGGATATTGAATCAATAACAGAGGATACAGCTATGGAAGTAATGAATAAATATAAACAAATTTATGTTGAATTTGTGCCTTTTGAGTAACAGTAACAGGAGAATGTTTTATGAACAAAAAACGTATTTTAATAGTAGATGATGACATGGATTTGTCTATGCTAATTGTTGATATGTTGGAGGATAAGGGCTATAGTGCCAGCATGGTTGGTAGCCTTGATGAAGCGTATACTATACTTGAAAAAGAACAATTTCATCTTATACTTCTTGATATTAATCTTCCTGATGGAACAGGCTTTAGTTTTTGCGAGGAACTAAGAAGAGTGTCAACTGTACCAGTTATATTTGCAAGCGCGAGAACGAGTGAGGACGATAAGATAGTAGGCCTTGATATGGGTGGAGATGATTACATACCAAAGCCTTATTCCTTAAAAGAGCTTATGAGTAGAATTAATTCTCTTCTTAGGAGAACCTATGGTTTTGAGAGTGAAGGTGCTAAATATATTTTTAAAGCTGGCAAGGATAATACAATAGAGATAGATACAGCTACGAGAACAGTTAAAAAACAGGGTACAGTAGTTAATCTTTCTCTTAGAGAATATGATCTTCTTTCCTATATGGCAGAGAAAAAGGGGCAGGCTCTTTCTAAGGACAAGCTTATTAGTGATGTGTGGGGTGCATTTACGGAGGTTGAACCGTCTACGCTTACTGTTCATATAAGATGGCTTCGTGAGAAGCTTGAAAAAGACCCGTCGAATCCTGTGTTTGTTAAGACAGTGTGGGGTGTTGGGTATATGATACAGGAGGTAGAGGATGAATAAGAATAAATCTAATATTACAAATAAAGTCTTATATATGGCAGCGGTTAGCATGATTTTGGTAACCGCTGTATTTCTCGTTATATATGTAGGACATAAAAAAGACTATAAGGACGCCTTAGAGAGAATTAATAATGGAGAGACAATAGTAGCATTAAATGAGATTGACCAGCTTTTGATAGAGGAAGATAGCGACTTATATGATGATTCAAAGGTTAAAGGAAAAATAGAATTACTTATAGAAGATTTGCAGATGGATTCTACGGCTAAATATAAAAATGATTTGAAATATATAAAAATATTTTATGCAGTAACTATAGTATTAATATTATTTGTATATCTTTTGGTTTATATTTTAGTCCTTAGACCATTTAAAAAATTAGAGAACTTTGCGGCGGAGATTGCTGAGGGTAATCTGGATAAGGATTTAAAATATGAACGTGTAAATGTATTTGGTGAATTTACTTGGGCGTTCGACCATATGAGAAGGGAGATAAAAAAGGCTAGACAGTGCGAGCAGGAGGCTGTTGAAAATAATAAGACTGTTATAGCAACACTTTCGCACGACATTAAGACTCCTATTGCATCAATAAGAGCATACAGTGAGGCCTTGGCGGAGAATATGGATAGTACTCCAGAAAGACGTGGCAGATACATAGATGTTATAACTAAGAAATGCGATGAGGTAACAAAGATAACAAATGATATGTTTATTCATTCGTTGCATGATTTGGATAAGCTGGTTATTAAAAAAGAGGATGTTAATATTCATGAGGTTATAAATGAAACTGTTGAGGCTATGAAAGGCAGCAGTACAGATATAATACTTGGTCAGGTTAAGGAATGTTGTCTTAAAGGTGATGTAGGAAGAATTGCTCAGGTTTTAGAGAACCTTATAAATAATGCTAGAAAGTATGCGAAGGGTAACGTTTATATAAATACGGAAATTACTGGTATGGCAGCAGGACAGAACGATACTTCATATAGCGATTATATAATTACTGTAAAAGATGAAGGAAAAGGAATACCTCCAGAGGATATGCCATTTATATTTGACAAGTTCTACAGAGGAAAAAATCATGGTGAAGAGCCTGGCGCTGGACTAGGTCTATTCATAGTAAAATATGTTATGGAACAAATGGATGGAAGAGTGGAGCTGGTGAATGAGTCAGATGGCTTGTTAGTGAAATTGATATTTAATAATATGGCTTAGAATAAATAATGTTTGAATATAACCATAACAATTATATTCAAACATTATTTTGCTTTACTATGATTTTGCCTGTATTTCAGCTATAAGGGCACGTTGTAGTACCTGGGAAAAATTAATATCAAGAGCAAGTGCTTCTTCGTTAAGCCATTCTGGAATTGAGAGTGTTTTCTTGACAGCCCTTTTGCTTTGTTTTCTCTTGTAGGCTTCCAAATCAAAACATACAATTACTATAATACTGTCATCATCTATTTCAATATCACTTGGATTAGATGGCTTACGAAGTTCTATGCCTTCTTTTATATCATCTATAAGACAAAGCTCAAGTGCATCAACTGCCATTTCATAAGCATCATCCATATCGTCGCCTTCTGTTACACATTCCTCAATATCCGGGAACGTAACCCAGTAACCCCCTTCTTCAGCTTTGTGAAATAATGCAGGGTAAAATAATTTATTCATGTTATTTGCCTCCTTTTTTTATTCCGGCTTGTTTTAAAATACTATGTTCTAAGCCTTTTTTTAAATCTTTGTTGTGAAATGGAACTGTGGTATATCTCCCGGTTTCATTGTTTCTAAGTTTTACATGTGAACCAGATTGAGTTATAATTTTAAAACCGTTAGCCACGAGCAAATTAATCATTTCTTTTGGTGTCATAGGCATTTTACATGCCTCCTTTCATATTATATTACGTATTTGATACGTGTGTCAATGGGATGAAAATAAGATAAATAAGAAATTAAGAACCTTAAGGATTTCTTAATATTTGATTTAGTAATATATGTATATGCTAAGAAAATAGTTTTATGACATATTTTGTCGAATGAAGGAGAAAAGTATGAAAAAGGTTATTTTAAAATCAGAGAAGCTTTGTAAGAGTTTTGCAAATGAAGGTACTCAGAATCACGTTCTTGACAATGTGGATTTAGAAATTTACGAGGGTGATTTCACTGTGATTATGGGTTCTTCAGGTTCTGGTAAGTCTACACTTTTATATAGCTTGAGTGGAATGGATGTGCCGACATCAGGGAAGGTGTTCTATGGAGAGGAAGAGCTTACGGCATTGAAGGAAAAGAAGATGGCAGATTTTCGTTCAATGGAGTTTGGCTTTGTGTTCCAGCAGGTACATTTGGTAAGTAATCTTTCTCTTATGGAAAATATATTGGTTCCGGGATATATGGACAAAGATAAAACTTCTGCACAGGTTAAGGAAAGAGCGCTTGAACTTATGGATCAGATGAATATCAGTGAGGCAAAGGATAGACTTCCTTCACAGGTATCAGGCGGAGAGGCACAGCGTGCTGCTATAGCAAGAGCGGTTATAAATGAGCCGGGACTTCTTTTTGCTGATGAGCCAACAGGTGCACTTAACCGTAAAAATACAGTAGATGTACTTAACTTACTTACAGATATTAATAAAAAGGGACAGAGTATACTCATGGTTACACATGATGTAAGAGCGGCACTTCGTGGAAACAGACTTATTTATCTTGAGGATGGTAAGGTCTTAGGTGAGATGGAGCTTCCGACTTTCGATGAGAAGGATATAAAGAACCGCGAGATTCAGGTTAATTCATGGCTCTCATCAATGCACTGGTAGAAGGGCGGTGTCATTATGAGAGAGATATTAACAGTTATAAAGGGAAATTTTAGAAAAAATAAGGGCTCTTACATAAGCATTGCGATACTTATGTTTGTAGTTTCGTTAGCTCTTACGGCGGTGTTTACTACAATTATTAATACCAATGAAAGAGACACAGAGGCTATGGAAGAGGTGGGCTTTGGTCATATCATAGCAGCTATGGATTATCAGGCAGGAATGGAAGGTTATGAGGATTATAAAATTTTCTGTCAGGAACTTGCTGATGATATTAAGGCACAGGAATGTGTCGAGGATGCAAAGCTTGTAGAGAGTATGTTTCTTCAGATATATGATGTTAATGGAGGAGAGGGAAATAGTACTACATTTACCGTGTCTTACGAAACAAGTGGTCTTAACTATAAGATTTATGATGAAAATGATAATGAATTAGACGATTTCACTTTATCTAAGGGAGAGATTATAGTTCCAGTAAGCTTTAAGTCCTTATACGATACTAAGATTGGTGACGTTGTGACTTTAGGTAAAGAAGGAGAAGAGGATTTACACTATGAGATAGCTGCCTATATGGAGGATCCATACATGGGTTCATCTTTAATGGGTATAAAAACTTTGCTTATATGTGATGATGATTTTAAAGAGTTGCATGGAAACTACAATGGCAGTGGAATTATTTTGAGTATATTCAAGGATGAGAGTACTGGAATAACGGATGTTGAGCTTGAGAAAAAACTTAATCAGGAAACAGGTTATGCAGGTTATTCTTGGGTTACACTTACTAGAACTCAGGCATACAACTATATGACTATGCTTACCAATATATTTTCAGGTATACTGGTTATATTTGTAGTAATGCTTGTAGTGGCAACACTTATTGTACTCAGCCATAATATAAATAGCAGTATAGAGCAGGATTTTGTTAATCTTGGAATACTTAAAGCCGTGGGTATGACTAATAAGAAAATCAAGCTTTCCATAATGCTTGGATATATGGTGGTTGGTGTTATAGGTGCAATTATAGGTATACCTGTAGCTATGCCAGTGGTATCTTTTGTAAATAGTATGACAAGACCGGCTATAGGTCTTTATGTAGATAATACACCGGCAATTTTTGAGTGTGTACTTACACTTGTGGCTATATTTTTAGTAATTGGAATATTTATCGTGCTTAAGCTTAGAAAGATATCTAAAATAAGTCCTGTTTCAGCTATAAGTGGTGGCAGAAAAGATGTGCATTTTTCAAGTCTTTTCAAGTTGCCTATATCTAAGAAGGTACTTGGAACATCTCTTGCATATAGACAGCTTACCTCTGGTAAGAAACAGTATATAGGTGCAGTACTTATTACAGCTATACTTACATTCTTTATGGTTACAATCAGTGATTCGTGTATTTACTTTGGTGATGAAGATATGGTAAGTGATATGTTTAGTCCGGTAGAATATGAGATGTGGATTAATGCAACCTATGATGAAGATTGGGAAGAGAAACTTGCTGATGCAGAAAGTATTATAAGCAAATATACCGAGTATGATAAATTTATATATGGCTCAAACTATATGATTATAAATGATACGCAGATATGGTGTGGGATAATCAGTGAGCCAGATATGGTGAAAAATGTATATGGTGGAAGAACTTGTACATATGATAATGAGATACTAATAACTGAGTATATGACGGATTATTACGGAATTGAGATAGGTGACAAGGTAACAATAAGTCTTGATGGTAATGCAGCAGACTTTATTGCAGTAGGTTATTATCAGTGTACTAACGATACAGGAAAGAATATTACTATGTCTCTTGAGGGTTATTACAGGATTGTAGGTGAGCCAGAGGAGGGAAGCAGAAATAGTTATTGTTATGATTTAGTGGATGATGAATATTGCGAACAAATATGTGAGGAAATAGCAGCAAAGTATACACAGGAAGAGGTATATGTTGATTATAGTAGTGGCTGGTCAGGTGATGATGTTGTAATTGGAGCACTGTATGGCATAACTATACTTATATACATACTTTCAGGTATATTTGTAGCTATAACAGTTGTCCTTGTATGTGCTAAAATCTTTGCAAAGGAAAAGCAGGACTACGGAATATATAAGGCCATGGGATTTACATCAGCTAATCTTAGAAGACAGTTTGCAACAAGATTTGTAATCTGTGCATTTGTAGGCTCGGTCTTTGGAATAATATGTACTTTACTTTTTGCGGATGACATACTCGGTATAATCTTAGAGATGTTCGGTATGTATAACTTCACATCAAGTCTTAATATTGTTGCTGCAATTATACCTGTTGTGTTTATGTCACTTTTATATTACTTGTTCTCTTATGTGGTATCTAAGAAGATGAAGAAGGTAACACCGAGAATTCTTATCAACGAATAGTGTGTAATCGTAAGATATAATTTATAAGGAGAAATATATGAAGAGAATAAAAAAACTAGTAGCTGTAATTATTTGCCTTTCAGTTTTGTTTTTGACTGCCTGTGGAGATGATGGGAAGGGAACATATTATCCGAATGCAGAAGAAATGCAGAAAAACCTGGAGGAAGAAGGGTATACAGTAGTTGTATCAAATGATTTTCACATTGAGTATACAGGAACATATCTTTATGCTAAGAAAGCTCAGGAATATATAGTGTTTTATTGGTTAAATGAAGCAGAGGCAGTTGGAGAGTTTTTAGAGGTTATAGATAATAGTGATGCAAAAGGCAAATATGATAAGCTTGTGTCTTTAGAAAATGATAGCAAATTTGGAAATATAGTGTTTCATGGAACAAGTGATGCAATAGACGACGCTGGTATAAAAATAGTCGATGTAAAGGTTAAGGTTGACTAAAATTCATAACTCCTGACAATAGAATATCTATTGTCGGGAGTTTTTGCTTTGTTAAGTAAAGTTAATATGTTAAAATGTCTTAGTAATATGTGGTTAAAGGAGATGCTGGAATGAATGATAGTGAAATTATATCAACCTTAAAAAAATATCAGAGTAATATAAAGATTTATACAATAGTAAAATTTATATTGTATTTTTTAGTGCCTGTTTTATGTTTTAAATGCATAATGGATTTTATACAAGGTGATATTTGGATTATAAGTGTAATATTGGTTGTAGCTATATTAATTATACTTAAGCCACTTGATAAAAAATGCATTAGATTTAAACTAGAAAAAAAGGAATTTATAGGTGAAAATATTATTAGAAAAACTATAGCAGATGTAATTAAAATTGAGGAATATGCACCTAACAAGCATATAGAGGGAAATATTGTAAAAGCGTCACCTGTTATGCCGGAATTTGATAATATTCATGGTTCAGATTATATTCGAGGAACATATAGAGGAGTTAATATGATATATAGTGATGTGACTCTTCACAAAAAGGAACGCTATAGAGATACAGATGGCAGAACAAGAACAGTTGATTCTTTAGTATATAAGGGACATTTTCTTAGACTTAATCTAAACAGTCAGATTGATGGTTATGTAAAAATACTTGAGAGAGAGACACCACGCAAGCAGGGAATGTTTAATGATATTGTTAATACAGCAAAAAGCTTAGCCGGTAAATCAGAAAATATGGTAGAGGTTGAAAGTGAAGCATTTAACAATCAATTTGCCATATATACAGATAATGACGAGCTGGTATTTTATATACTGACACCACATTTTATGGAAAGTATTGTCAAGGCAGATGAGTTTGCTCGAGGAACAACTAATATTTATTTTAACAAAACGTATGTTGATATCGCTCTTGATAACAGACAGGATGCGTTTGAGGTAAGGAATATAGTAGGAGACCAGAGGAGCCTTGATATGGCAAGACAGTACATAAGAAATGATTTATACAAGGTTATTTCAATAGTAGACCAGATAATGACGAAAGATAGGTTGTTTTCGTAATATGTATCATCCCCCAAAAAGTATATTTAAACTTATTTGGGGGATTTTAATTTTAGTAGTTATTTTTTGTGCTGTCAGTTGTGCTATTTGTAGTGCTGTTAGAAGTGCTGTTTTTTGAACAGTTCTTGCTACAATTCTTAGAACAGTTTTTAGAAGAGTTATTTGTATTATTACTTGTGTTGTTACTCATGTTGTTACTTGTTTTGTTTTTAGCCATTAGAATATACCTTCCTTTCGGAAATAGTATGTGTAATTATAATAAAAAAATACAGGATATGAAAATGTTTCATATCCTGCATGTTTTATCTGTTTTGGTCAAGATGTTTAATAACGGTGTTTAACTCTTTTATGGATTTTTTGATAGACTGGTTTATTTGCTCTGAACTTGCAGAAAGCTTTCCAACCTCACCTGCAACTACGTTAAAACCTCGTCCTGCTTCGCCTGCTCGTGCAGCCTCGATAGAAGCGTTAAGAGCAAGTATTTTTTGTTTGTTTTCTATTTTGTCAAGAGCTGTTGATTTTGAGTCGATTTCAGTAATTAATTTTACTGCATGATTAACATCATCTTCCATGCTTGAAAGAATAGTTCTGTTTTTGTGCTCCTGATATTCGAGATTTACAATCATGTTTATGAGTTTGCCAAGCATTTCTGCTGAAGCACGAATGCTTTCCTCTGTTTTGATAGGGATTTTTCTAAGTGCTTTAATGTATTCGTCAGGATTAATGTTAAGCTCAACTGCAAGCTTACGGAATGCTTCTTCGTCTGGCTCATTAGGAAGAACCTGTCCACCGATAATTTTACCTAAAACTTCACCTTCTACAATTATATCAATAGAAAAATCCATTAACCCAGCATGGCAGTAGTATACGCCTTTGCATGTGTTATCACAGTTGACACATCTTCGGCAACCTTCTGCAGAACCACGAGTGTATTTGATACAAAAATCCGTAAAACCAATTTCGCTAGATATGTATTGACCGTCTTTATCAACAGCTATTGTGGCCAGCCCCGTCGCTTTTGACCAGTCTTTCATGATATCGTCAAGTTTACTTACATCAAAAAAATCTTGTAATCTCATATAATTCACCCCCGTATAACATGTTTTTATTTTATCAAAATATTTAATTTATTTAAAGTGGTAAAGAAATATTTATCGATTTTTTTTATTATATTTTTATGTTAATATATAACTACACTTGATATTGATAAGGAGAGCTAATTATGAACAATGCGAATTCAATTAAACTAAATGATTCCGAAATAATACAGACAATACATGGTTACCAGAAGAAGAAAAAGGTTATAAATGTAGTATTGTTTATATTGTATTTAGGTATATTGGGTGGATTTTTTGCTGCGGTATTTTTTATGGCATGGAGTAATGGAATATTAGCGATAGTTTCAACTGTTGTAGCTATTATTTGTATACCTGTTTGCAATGTGTTATCGAAACAGGTAAAGAAAGTTGAAAAAGAGCTGAAGCTTTTTTATGGTGAGAATGTAACGAAATCAGTTATTGCTGAAAGGATTGATATAGAAGAGTACGACCCTGACAGTTGTTTTAAATCAAAATTTGTTCGTTCATCAGGGATTGTTCCTAATTTCTTTGATAATATCTATGGCTCGGATTATATAAGGGGTTATTATAAAGGTAAAAAGATTGTGTACTCTGATATAAAATTGGAGTACATAAAAAAATACAAGGATTCAGATGGACGCAAACATACAACCAGTGTGATTGTATTTCAAGGACCTTTCTTAAGTCTTTATTTAACTAAGAACATAGAAGGCTATGTGAAAATTTGTGAGAGACAAAATCCTAAAAAGAAAAAAGGCTTTATAACAGAGCTTCTTACTAATGCACTTTATTCAGCAGGAATTAAATTAGGACCTGATGAGATAGAAGTTGAAAGTGTGGAGTTTAACAATAGGTTCGAGATTACAACTGATAACAAGGAGCTGGCGTTTTATATTTTAACTCCTAATTTTATGGAAAATATTATAAAGGCAGATGAGCTTGCAAATGGCTATACAAATATTAAGTTTGATGAGAATAGAGCAAAAATAGCTATTAATAATGGATACGATGCATTTGAACTTTCAAAGACTATATTTAACGAGAAACGTCTTGAGGAAGCTCGCCAAAATATACGTAATGATTTAAATGTATTATTGGCTATTATAGACGAAATATTAGAAAAAGAAAGATTGTTTGAGGCACAATAGTTATATATGAGGAGATAATAATATGGATAAATGGACTATTTTAGGTATTGAAAAAACAAAAGATAAAACCGCAATTAAAAATGCATATAGAGAACAGCTTGTATCTGTAAATCCAGAGGACAATCCAGAAGGCTTTAAGGCACTTAGGCAGGCTTATGAGGATGCTATGTATGAGGCAGATAAGGAAGATGTTAAAGAGGATTCCTTTGAAGAAGGCAGTCTTCAATATGAGCTTAATTCATTGTATGATGATTTTTTTCGCAGAATTAAAATTGATGAATGGCAGAAGCTTTTTGACAGGGATGAGTTTATTGCTATAGACAAGGTTTCTGATACAAGAGATGAGGTGCTTGCTTTTTTTATGAAAAAGCATTTTGTACCACAATACATATATCAATATATAGTTGAAACGTTTGGAATAGAAGATATAGTTGAGGAACTTAGCGAAATTTTTCCTAAAGATTTTATAGAGTTTGTCATTAACAATGCTAAATACAAAGACCCTATTAATTATCAGTTGTTTGATGTAGCTAATATTGACAAGGTCGATGAGTTTATAGATGCTTATTATGGATTACATGCAGCGATTATAAGAGTTAATATTGAGGAGAGCGAAAGACTACTTAATTTGCTAAAGGAAATGGGAATATATAACCCATACATAGAAATCTGTGAGATACGTCATAAGATTAATATCATGAATAATGGCGTTGAGTCGAAAGAAGAGCGAAATAAAAAATATGCATCAGAAATAGAGGGATTATTAATAAAAGCAAATTCACTTCTGGAGGCTTATCCGAATGAAGTGGATGTGTTGATAATATGTGGCGATGTATCAATAATAAGTGAGAAATACGATAAAGCTAGTGAATGTTTCCAAAAAGCAAAGGAACTGGAGCCTGAAAATTACACTATAAAGCGTCGAATGGGAGAAATCTATTGTGAACTGGGTGAATATGAAAAGGCTAAGGATTTATATATAGAGCTTTTAGATGACAATAACTACGATGAGGGTGCCCAATATGGTTTGACAAGGGCTAATGCAGGATTAATTGAACAGTATACAGAGCATATTAAAAGTAACCCTGATGATAAAGAGGCAAAGCTTAAGCTTGCGTGGGCGTATTATAGAAATGCAATGTTTCAGGAGGCAATAGATACGTTAGAATCATTTGAGCCTTCTCAGCAGGATTGCTGCGAATATTATAACCTTTTGGGAAGAGAGTATTTATACAAAAAGGATTATGATAAAGCCTTAGAAAATTTCTATAAGTGGGTTGATGCGATAAAAGCTATACCTGAGGAAGACTGCTCAGAGGTAGCACAAAAAAACAGAAACAGATATTTATATGCACATTTTTATATTGGTGAATGCTATTTGTGCCTGAAAAAATATGATGAGGCGAGACATTATTTTGAAATAGCTGTGTCAGAAAATCATGAATTTGTTGCCTATGCGTATAATTCACTTAGTAAATTAGAGTTTGACTGTGGCAACTATGATGCGTGTATAAATATATGTCAGAAATATACCCAATCAAATATGGCATATGATGCATATATGTATATGGGAAAAAGCTTTTATGAGGTGGATGAGTATGGCAATGCCATAGACTGTTTTGAACAGGCAATATCAATACAGGCGTACTATTATAATCCATATATAATGATGCTTAAAATATATTGGGAATGCGAAGAGTATGAGGCTGTTAAATCTGTGATTGAAAGATTTAATATGCTGGGCTATGAAAACGATAGTGTAGAGTATTATAAGGCGAGATTATATATGTCTGACGGAGAAAATGAGACAGCCAATGAGATATTGCTTAAGCTGCTTGAAAGAAAAGATAGTCCGGAAAGCTCTTTGGAGTTTGATGATTTTCTTAATGTATATGCACTTATCGGTACAATATATGAAAGAATGAATCTTGAAAAAGATGCATTGAAATATCTTGAGCAAGGGCTTGAATGTATTCCTAAAGATGCATATTTCATGAATAGAATAGCGAAAATAAATCATGTTATAGGTGAGTTCGAAACGGAATATCAGTGGTATGACAAGATACTTGAGGAAACCGAGGATGAAAGATACATAAAGCTTGCATACGAAGGAAAAGCGGCAGCCCTAAGCTGTGGGAAGAAATTCGAAGAGGCAAAGCTTGTATATGAGAAACTTGAAGAGAAATTTGGCATTAACGATTATTACGTTATTGACCATGCAGAGCTCCTTGTTAGAATGAATGATTTAGAAGGTTGTGCTTTGCTTTTGAAAAAAGCAGTAGCAGAAAACGAGTACGGTTCCTTTGTCAGAAGCTGTATGGGTAATTTATGTTGTTTTTATGGAAACGAAGGTCATGTTGATAAGGCTTTAGAGGCTTTTAATATGATAGTAGAGAAACAACCGGATGAATACCATATATATAGGACTATGGGATATGTATATCTGGACCATGAAATGTATGAGGAGGCAAAAGAGCTATTTCTAAAATCCTTAGAGTTTGATACGGAGAATGATGCTTATACAGCAGGCTTATATCTTTTGGCGGTAAGTAAAACAGATGATTTATCAAAACCTGAATATAAAAAATATATTGAACTTGCTTTAGAACAGGTGGAAAATGCTAATTCTGCATATGCATATAATAAAAAGGCAGAGGTATACAGAGGTCTCGGAAGATATGAGGAAGCGTTGGAATACGCAGAATTATCAATTAACGCTAAGAGAGACAGATATACATGTTTTGGTGAGTTTCATGAGGGCTGGTGCGAAAAAGGACATATTTACACAGAAATGGGAGAATATTTGAAGGCAATAGAGTGTTACGAAAAGGCTTTGGAGATATTTGGACATCATACACAATATGAAGATTGTATAAATAAATGTAAAGAATTGGAAAAATCATTAAAAAATTAAAAAAAAGTGGTTTAAACTTTACAATCTTTATGGTATACTTATTGACAGCGTGGTAACGACTGGCCATATGTCGTTATTACAATTATAAAGATACTTAGGAGGTAATATTAACATGGCAAACAAATGGGTATATTTGTTTAAAGAAGGCGATGCAAGCATGAGAAACCTTCTTGGTGGTAAGGGTGCTAACCTTGCAGAGATGACTAACATTGGTCTTCCTGTACCACAGGGATTCACAATTACTACAGAGGCTTGTACTCAGTACTATGAGGACGGCGAAGTAATCAATGATGAAATTCAGGGACAGATTATGGAATACATCGACAAGATGGAAGAAATCACTGGCAAGAAGTTCGGTGACACTGAGAATCCACTTCTCGTTTCTGTTCGTTCAGGTGCTAGAGCTTCTATGCCTGGTATGATGGATACAATTCTTAACCTTGGTCTTAATGAGACAGTTGTTAATGTAATCGCTGAGAAGTCTGGAAACCCACGTTGGGCTTGGGACTGCTACAGAAGATTCATTCAGATGTACTCTGACGTAGTTATGGAAGTTGGTAAGAAGTATTTCGAAGAGCTTATCGACGAGATGAAGGAAGCTAGAGGAGTTACTCAGGACGTAGATCTTACTGCTGAGGACTTAAAGGAATTAGCTGGTCAGTTCAAGGCTGAGTACAAGAACAAGATCGGTGCTGATTTCCCAGATGATCCAAAGGTTCAGCTTATGGGTGCTGTTAAAGCCGTATTCCGTTCATGGGACAACCCAAGAGCTAACGTATATAGAAGAGACAACGATATCCCTTACTCATGGGGAACTGCTGTAAACGTACAGTCTATGGCATTCGGTAACATGGGTGATGACTGTGGTACTGGTGTTGCTTTCACAAGAGACCCAGCTACAGGTGAGAAGAAGCTCATGGGTGAGTTCCTTACTAACGCTCAGGGTGAGGACGTTGTTGCTGGTGTTCGTACTCCAATGCCAATCGCACAGATGGCAGAGAAGTTCCCAGCTGCATTTGCTCAGTTCCAGGAGGTTTGTAAGACTCTTGAGAACCACTACAGAGATATGCAGGATATGGAGTTCACTGTAGAGAACGAGAAGCTTTACATGCTTCAGACTAGAAATGGTAAGAGAACTGCTCAGGCTGCTCTTAAGATCGCTTGTGACCTTGTTGATGAGGGAATGAGAACTGAGGAAGAGGCTGTTGCAATGATCGACCCACGTAACCTTGATACACTTCTTCACCCACAGTTCGATGCTGCTGCTATTAAGGCTGCAACTCCAATGGGTAAAGGTCTTGGCGCTTCTCCAGGTGCTGCTTGCGGTAAGGTTGTATTCACAGCTGAGGATGCAGTTGCTTGGGATGCTAGAGGAGAGAAGGTTGTTCTTGTTAGACTTGAGACTTCACCAGAAGATATCACTGGTATGAAGGTTGCTCAGGGTATCCTCACAGTACGTGGTGGTATGACTTCACACGCTGCCGTTGTTGCTCGTGGTATGGGTACTTGCTGTGTATCTGGTTGTGGCGATATCAAGATGGATGAGGAGAACAAGAAGTTCACTCTTGCTGGAAAAGAATTCCACGAGGGAGATTTCATCTCAATCGACGGTTCAACTGGTAACATTTATGACGGTATCATCCCAACTGTTGATGCTTCTATCGCTGGTGAGTTTGGTAGAATCATGGCTTGGGCTGACAAGTATAGAACACTTAAGGTTAGAACAAATGCTGATACTCCAGCAGATGCTAAGAAGGCTCGTGAGCTTGGAGCAGAAGGTATCGGTCTTTGCCGTACTGAGCATATGTTCTTCGAGGAAGACAGAATTGCAGCATTCAGAGAGATGATCTGTTCAGATACAGTAGAAGAGAGAGAAGCTGCACTTGAGAAGATTCTTCCATATCAGCAGGG
The DNA here is from genome assembly GCA_045531735.1 of Wujia sp. Taxonomy (GTDB): domain Bacteria; phylum Bacillota; class Clostridia; order Lachnospirales; family Lachnospiraceae; genus Coprococcus_C. Next base: position 143,930 of record JAZSEO010000047.1, read on the forward strand.
AGATTTCGAGGCTCTTTACGAGGCACTCGAGGGTAACCCAGTTACTATCAGATTCCTTGATCCACCTCTCCATGAGTTCGTTCCTACTGAGGAGGCTGACATCAAGAAACTTGCTGATGCACAGGGCAAATCAGTTGAAGATATCAAGGCTATCATCGATTCACTTCATGAGTTCAACCCAATGATGGGTCACAGAGGATGTCGTCTTGCTGTAACATATCCAGAAATCGCTAAGATGCAGACTAAGGCTGTTATCAGAGCTGCTATCAATGTTCAGAAGGCACACGCTGATTGGACAGTTAAGCCAGAGATCATGATTCCACTTATCTGTGATGTTAAGGAGCTTAAGGTAGTTAAGAAGATGGTTGTTGACACTGCTGAGGCTGAAATCGCTGCTGCTGGCGTTAAGTTAGAGTACGAGGTTGGTACTATGATCGAGATCCCAAGAGCTGCTCTTACAGCTGATGAGATCGCTGCTAACGCAGACTTCTTCTGCTTCGGTACTAACGACCTTACTCAGATGACTTACGGTTTCTCAAGAGATGATGCTGGTAAGTTCTTAGATGCTTACTATGATTCAAAGATCTTCGAGAACGATCCATTTGCTAAGCTTGACCAGACAGGTGTTGGTAAGCTTATGGAGACAGCTATTAAGCTTGGTAAGCCAGTTAATGACAAGCTTCACATTGGTATCTGTGGTGAGCACGGTGGAGATCCTTCATCAGTTGAGTTCTGCCACAAGATTGGTCTTGATTATGTATCATGTTCACCATTCCGTGTACCAATCGCTAGACTTGCTGCTGCACAGGCTGCTATCGCTAGTAAGTAATTAATATATTAAAACTTAATTCCCGTTATGCCATCGGCATATTAGTGTCCATCGGACTTTGGAAGCCAATGTTTTAAGAAAGTTTCTAGAGCATTGAACATATCAACTAATTTATTAGTTGGTAGTTCAGTGCTCTTTTTTTGTTAGAAAGGAAATAACATGAAAACTGATTTTAAAGATATGATGGTTTTTATTGATGCCGAGAATATTAGTTATAAATATATAGATAAAATATATAATCTGACAAATAGTTATAATATGAACACAGAAATACGTTACTATTCAAGACAAAAAGGTACTAACACAAAATCATGGATTAAAAATAACAGACATAAATTTAAAGCTATTTTATTGTATGGAAAATCGGATAAAAATAAAGTGGATAAGAAAATAATTAAAGATATAAGAAAATTACAAAATAATAGTATGATCTCACATATTTGTTTAGTATCTAATGATGGAGATTATGCCAGTATATTAAATGAGAGTAAAGATAAAGGAAAAAATATTATTGTGTTGTCCACAAGACAAGTATCTTATAAATTAATTAGGATATGTGATGAGTATAAATGCATGCAGAAATAATGTCTGCGAGATAGCTATCTTTATTTATGAAAACATCTTATTGTCTATAATAATTGAGAGTTTCTTATTGTAAATGCTGGTTAAACTAGTTATAATTTAATTAGACAAAATTAAGGGTGAAAGGAGGTACAAGTATGCCTGATATTATAAGTAGTATTTTGTTTGGTTTTACAAAGCAGATAAAAGATATGCTTGGTAGTGATTTAGTAAAAGTTATAGTATATGGTTCTTATGCAAGAGGCGATTATCGTGAAAACTCCGATGTTGATGTTATGGTATTGGTAAGGCTATCAGAGTTGGATATTAAGAAGATTGCTACTTCGATATACGATATGGCATATGATATAGAGCTAGAGAAGGGCGTTCATATATCTGTTGTAATTAAGAATGAAGAGCAATTTGAATATTGGGTTGATACTTTGCCTTTTTATAAAAATGTTAGTCGAGAGGGGATAGAACTTAATTAGTTTTATATAACTAAGAGGTTTCTGATATTGTCATGTGATGGTAGCAGGAGCCTCTTTGGTTTATGTTTAATTATTAAAAGAACGACGGTTTAAAAAATACTTTTTTAGGGAGGGGCTATTATGGGAAAGAAAGTTGAATACAATGATTTCGTTAATTCTCAATATGCGATTAGCGAGTATATTCATTGGCAAGTGGGAAATGATAGTTTACATAAAGCTAGAATATTAGTTTTTAGTAAAGATAAAGCTAAATATAATAATATTTTGGAAGTGTTTCCAAGAATAGAAACAAATTATTCGTTTATAGATATCATTGGAGATGAGCAATTTGAACGAGATTATTATATGGAGTATACTAATGAATATCAAAAATTTGATTTTATCAATGGTTCACTTTTGATTAAAGCAGAAGATAGATGGGGGAATTCTATTGAGATTGATATAACCAATTCTTGATTTATCATTGTATAAAAAAGAAAAGATTAAAGACATGAGGAGAAGATATATGTACGAATTTGATGAATTTGAAACAATTATGGATGATATAATAGAATATGACGAATATATGCGTAAAAATAAAGAAAAAGTTTATGATTTTCAGAGATTCTGGAATATGAATTTCTGGGCGATTTCAAACTATAAACAGTTGGTATCGTATGTGAGTGATAGAGAAACAGTAAAAGATTATCTTAATAGGTATTCATATTTAGCGATTGGTCAGGATGTAAAAAAGATTGATGCTAGCCAAATGATGGTAGATGAATTTAATTCTGGATTAGAAGAAACTGTACAATTGATGAATAATCAAATGATAGTATATATGTGCACTATTTTGGAAATTGCTATAAATGATTTTTTTAAATGTTTATTTATAGAAAAACCTAATATGGTTTTAAATTTAAATAATTATACAGGACGAGTTATTGATATAGGTTTTTCTTATCAAGAATTACTAAAATGTGATAGCAAAGAGGACTATATTATAAAAATTGCTCAGAATGTTGCCAAAAAGTGTAATTCAGGAAAAATTGATAAAATATTAAATTGTATTTCAAAAATGACAGGATTAGTATGGGATACAGGTTGTAGAGATGTATTAGAAGAGTTATCAGATAAAAGAAATAAAATAGTTCATGAAAATATACATATAAACTTATCGGCAGATGAACTAACAAATTTATCTGATGGATTAGAAAGGAGTTTGATATTATTGGGGAAAAAAATAAAGGAGTTGAATGTTATAGTTATAGATGATGGTGGATTTTTAGATTAACAATAATTTATATTTTATTTCAGAAATAAGAATATTCTACATTTAGAAATGTAGAATATTCTTATTTTTTATTGGATAAACCTAATAGATAATCTGACGACACGTTGTACAATTTACATAATGATAATAAATGCCTGATAGGTAACTCATTAGCGCCACGCTCATATCTGGCATACATCGTTTGTGATGTACCAAGATAGTGGGCTACAAATTCTTGGGTATAGTCGTTATCTTCTCTCAAGTCTTTAATTCGTCGAATATAGTTCATTTTTTCACCACCATAATAAATATGTATCTAGTATATCTAGTAAATAAATTTACTATTGAAAATAGTAAATATTTGTACTAAAATAATTTGCATGAATTGATTTTTATGAAGATTTTTCAATCTTAAATTAAAGATAAATATTCAAGTGGCATATATGATTTCTGATATGTAAAAGGAAAGGAGAAAGTGGTATATAAATAAACCATAATAGCTTGTAATGTTGAAAGTAGAAAACGTTTTAAAAGAAATTGAAGAAAAACATAATTGGTCAATATATGATGAAATTTATAATAGAAATAAGGAAGGGTTAAATAGAGTAGCTTTATTTTATCGTGGAACAAAGATAACTTATGGTGAAATGTTTATTAAAATGAATGAATATGCAAAAACATTTGTAGCGAATGGAGTAAAACCAGGAAATGAAATTCCTGTATGTATGTCAAATACACCTGAACTTGTATATTTAATAGGTGCAGCAAGTATAATTGGTGCTAAATTAAATATTTTTGGTGAAGAATTTGATAAAGAATATATCGAAGAAATAATAAATGATTGTAATTCATCAGTAATCTTTGTTGGCGATAATAAATATGAAGAAATAAAAGAAAGTATTATACATTCAAAAATAAATAATATAGTAATGGTCTCATTAAAAGATTCATTTGAAAATGGTGTGGATTTATATGAAAAAATTGATAATTTTAAAAATAATATAGAAAAATATAAAAAAGAAAATTCAAATATAAAATCTATTCATGAATTTATTGTAAAAGATTTTAAAGGTGAATATAAATATAATTCTAAACTTGATGATGAATTCATAGTTACATATTCAAGTGGATCAACAAATTCGAGTAGACCAAAAGCAATCGTGCATTCACATAGAAGTTATGTTACGATGGGAATCTTCCATGACCCGAAAGTATCAGGTACACCATCAATGAAGAATTTAAGAGTATTAGCTCAAATACCATCACATTCAAATACAAATATAATGTCTTGTATAACAGATTCGTTAGTACAAGGTTCTACAGTGTGTTTAGAACCTATATATGATAAAGATTTCTTTATGACAAGTTTACTTATAAACAAACCAGATTTTCCATGTGCAACAAGAAGTTTTTGGGTACATTTATCAAAAAAAGTAATGAAATTAAAAGAAGAAGGAAAAAATATCAAATTTCCATTCTTACTAGCACCAATGTCTGTAGGAGAACCTTTATCAAGGGGTGAAGAAAAATTCTGTAATAAAATGCTTAGAATGACAAAAGCAGGTGTATCACATTCACATACACCATCAAGTCTAGTATCAATGTGTGTTGCTGGTGGGGATTGTGAGCATGGTGGAATATTCTTTGTAATGTTTAGAAATTTAATGGCAAAAGTAAAGGGTATCCCAAAAGATGAATATGATATTTTAAGAACATATAGTATGGTTGACATAATTGCAGTTGATGAAAATGGAAAAATACTTAAAAATGGGCAAACAGGAAGGCTTTATGCAGCATCACCATGTAACATGAAAGGTTACAAAAATAATGACGAAGCAAATAAAATTTTTTTTAAAGAATATAATGGAAAAATATATGGTGATTGTAGTGTTTATGGTTATATTGGTAAAAAAAATTATATACATGTAAAAGGGAGAATTGTTGAATATTCTAAAATTGCTCCATATCAAATTGCTGATGAAATATTAAAAGATACTAAAAATATTATGTCTTGTGAAGTTATAGAGGTACAAGATAAAAAATATGGAAATACATATGTGGCACATGTCGAATTTCAACCTTATAAGAGAAAAGCAACAGAAAAGATACTAACATCAGCATTAGATAGATGTAAATTAGTATTTAGTAATGAAATAACCGATAAACTTGTTTTTAGAATTAGAACGTTCAATGAATCATTTCCACTAACAGGATGCGGAAAAAGAAATAATATAAAATTACAAGAAGAAGGTTTTTCGGATTTATGTGTAGAAGTTGGTAGCTGTAAATTATAAAACGTTACTCAAACAAGGTATTAAAGGGGGTGAAAATTTATTATGAATATTGCTTTTGATGTTGATGGAGTAATTTTTCCGATAGAAGATTTTCAGATAATCGAAGGAAAGAAATATTTTAAAGAAAAGTCTGTATATGATATTGATGGTTATGGTATAAAAGAAATATTTAATTGTACAGAAAAAGAAGAGATTAGATTTTGGATAAAAAATACTTTTAAATTCAATAGAAATGTAATAGTGACAGAGGGTATAAATGAAATTATAAATAAATTACGAAATCAAGGTCATAGCATTTATATTCTTACCGCTCGTGCTAAAGCAAATGAAAATAATCTAATTGGTAGTATAATGAGACGTGAATTGGAAAATGCTCTAAAAAGAAATAATATAAAAGTTGATGGTATTATATATACATCAACTTATAGAAGTGAAATTGATAAACGTAATGCCATAGAAAGATATAATATACACATAATGGTTGAAGATAAAATATCAAATATAGAAAATATAAAAGATATAACCAATACAATATGTTTTGTTACAAGAAATAATAAAGATTATTTTGATAAAAAGGTGCATAAATGTTTTAATTCTCAAGATTTAGATAAAACAATAACTCATATAATTAATGGATATAATAAGTCCACAGTTGAGCTTTTGAATTATCAAACAATAAATAAGATGAGTTTAGAAGAAAAAAGAAAATATTTTGAACAATTAAAACAAAACTATTATATATCAAGAAATCCTTTGGAGATGGAAAAAGGCGAAAATGGATGTAAAAAAATTGTTGGTAGGATGAAAAAAATATATAATTTTATGTTTAAACCTAAAGTAATACATAAAGAAAGATTTCCTAATAGTGGTGGTGTAATATTGGCAGCAAATCATTTGCATGCATTTGATCCTTTATTAATTATGTCACACAGTAATATTACATTTCATCTTTTGGCAAAACAAGAACTATTGAATAACAAAGTATGGAATAAATTATTTACAACAATTGGCTCTGTTTTTGTGGATAATGGTAATCCTGAAAGCAGAAAAAAAGCGAAAGAAGACATGATAATGGCATTATTAAATGATGGTGTGATTATGATGTTTCCAGAGGGTACAAGAAACAAAACAGAAAAAAGATTGTTAGATTTTCATATGGGGACCGTAAATATAGCACAAATAACAGGTTGTCCAATATATCCATGTGCAATTAATGCTGATTATAAAATATTTAAAAATAATCTATGTGTATCATTTGGTGAACCCATGTATATTGAACCAGGGGACGATTTGATTGAAAAAAATAAAGAGCTTAAACAACATATTGAACTTCTGTTAAATGAAGTTGATTATTATGAATCGGAAAATAGATTAAAATTTGTGGATTATAGATCAATCAAGTAAATTGATATCTTAATAATTCGATATATAAGCAGTTTTTAGGATGAGTTTATATAGAAATGTTAAATTGAGGGATTACAGATATATCTTGAAACAATATTTGGAGGAAGATTTATGCGAGAAGAAATGTTGGTTAGAAAGAACACATTAAGATTATTAATTGGAATTGATGTAGAAACAGTAATTCCATACAGTATTTATAATAAAATGTTTTGTAAAAAAAAATTAACAAAACAAGTAGAAAAAAATTTAAAAACGATGGCTACATCAATTAATTATATGAAAAAAAATCCATGTTCAATTTATTTTTTTCAATCACTAGATATGGAAAGTGTATATAATAATTATCAAAAGAAAATACTTGAAGAAATATTTAAAAAATATAATATAAATTATGATAAATTAATTATGTGTCATAGTGAATTGGTTGAAGCAATAAGAGAATTTAGAGTAGATGTTATTGTTACATCTGAAAAACATAGAGTAAGTGAAAAAGAAAATTTATTAAAAATAACTGAAGAACTTAGTGTAAGAAGATTAAAATCAAGAATTGATGCAAAAAAATATAAAGGAACAAATACTTTAGAAGAAGTAGCTGATTTTAATCGTGCATTTATAGATTGTGTACCTGATTATACACAAATTATATATGTTGGAGAAAATAACTTAGAATTAGAAAATAGTGAAAAAGTACAATTTGTAAATGATTACTATGGAATAGCTTCTGCAGTAGAAATTGCAAAAGGAAATATAAAAAAAAGAATAGACGATATATATAAATCTTATTCATATATTCCAAAAACTGGTAATCCAACATTTGATAAAGAATTTAAAAAATATTGGCTTGCAAGTAAATTTGAAGAAAATGAATATGAAAAAGAATTACAAAAATTATCAAGATTTGATTTTGTAATGTTCAGAAATAGATATAATTTAGATGAACCAATGTATTTCTATGAACCATTTGGAGTTACATATACATTTAATGATATTAAAAAAATGGTTTATAAAACAATTGAACAATTCCAAAAAATGGGAATAAAAAAAGGTGATGTAGTAGGTATGTGTTTACCTAACTCAGTTCAAGATGTTGTTGCATCATTTGCATTAAATCATATGGGTGTAATAATAAATGCAATACACCCACTAGCAACGCTTGATAAAATAGAAAATTTCTTTGATAAAACAAAACCAAAATATTTTATATATATGGATATGCCAAAAGCAGCAGATCAAAAAGAACCAATATCTTTAGATCATTTAATTGAAAAATATAATATAGAAAAAGTTATAGAAGTATCTCTAGTTGAAGATGCAAATAAAATTGTTAAAACTTTATTTAATGCAAAAACAAATTCAGAAAAACGTAAAGATAAAAATTCTAGAAGATATATTATTGAAGATAATAAAGATAAAGTTGTTAAATGGAATAAAATTATAAAAAATTATAAAACAGAAGCAAAAGAAATAGAATGTGAAAAACTTAATCCAAATGACACAGCATTTTATTATAGTACAGGGGGTACAAGTGCAGAAAGTTCTAAAGTTGTAAAACTTCCACATTTCTTTGATAATATTACATATTATAATTCATATGGTATTTCAATAGAAAAAGGTGAAGTAGCATTCTCTAATTATCCAAGTTATATAGCATTTAGTGATGGAAATTGTAGACATCAACCAGCAGCAGTAGGATTATTAACAATATTATCTCCAAAAGATTATCCAGAAAATTTTGAAAAAAAATTAGGAGAAACAAAAGCTACAGTATTACAAGTAGCACCACAATTTTTTAGATTAATGCTTGATGCAGAAAAACAAGGTAAATTTAATGGTGTAGATTTATCACACTTTAAATATGTAGTAGCGGGTGGAGATAAAATCGATAATAAATTAAAACAAGAAGTACTAGAATTCTTTGGAAGACATAATAACTCTCATGTACAATTCTTAGTAGGTTATGGATGTACTGAACTAGGTGGAAGTACAATTGTTCAATTATTTGGTACTGGAGCAACAACAGAAGAAAAAAATATAGGATTACCGCTTCCCGTACTTGAACTAAAAATAGTAGATGATGATAAAAATGAACTTGTAAATGGAGAAAAGCAAGGAGAATTATTAATAGGTATTAAAGGTATAGATAACATCGGGTACGCTAATGATGGAAATATGACTAAAAAAGTATTTGAAAAAACAGGTGATATAACATGGTATAATACAGAAGATGTAGTTAGTTTTTCGGATACTATGCCAGGAACAATTGATTTTGTATCAAGAAATAAAAGATTTATTATGATTACTGAAGATGATAGATCTGGTAAAGTAATTCCAGATGATGTTGAACTTCAAATAATAAGTAATGTTAATGAAGTACAATTATGTTGTGTAGTAGGTATTGATGAAGATAATGTTACAAAATTAAAAGCAGCAGTAAAATTAAGAGATAATATTGAAGTTACTGATGAATTAATAGAAAGAATAAAAGTAGCAGCTTGCAAAAAAGATGTCATTGCAAAAATAGATGAAATAGTATTTGTAGATAGTCTTCCGTTAACAGATAGACAAAAAGTAAAATATTTAGAAATAGAAAAAATGTTTGAAGATAGAAATAGGGTATATACATTTTAAAATTAATATATGCTAAAGAGTTTACTTTAGTTATATGCAATTTTATTATAAATTGAAGATATTTTTTTTGGTGAGCTGACACCTTAAAAATCTGACAGTTAAGCTATTTTGTAGGCTAGCAAGTTGGGGAGCAACAGAAAAATCAGCAGATATAACCAAAGAAGTTTACGATTTGTCGGATTCGTAAATGGAGGTTCCATCGTAAGTGGGGTTCGCTTACACCGAATAGGCATAAGCTTAAGAAAAGAGAACCATTATATTTTTTGTTATTATACATATGATAAAACTTGGGAGAGTCCCTGCCATATAAGTGGGAGATTTTAAACTCAGAGGGAGCTAGTTGATAGCTCCCTTTAATTATATTTTTTTTGCTTATAATAATTGAGAGTTTCGTATTGTAAATATAAATTAAACTAGTTATAATTAAACTAGACAAAATAATAGGTGAATGGAGTGATTTATATGTCAGATGCTAGTGTAATTAAAGAATTATATAACAGATGTATGGAAATGGATATAGAAGATACAATGGAACTTGCTTTAAGTGCAGAAACAGAGGAAGAACAGGGGTTTATTGAAATAATTAGCGATTACATTTTGCAGATTAAGCAAAAAGAAGTCATTGAACAGGGGAAATTTTAATGAAAAAATATGTTATTTTTGCAGGTGTAAATGGAGCTGGAAAATCTACTTTATATAATACGTCACAGTTTAAAAATACATTGCCTCGAGTTAACTCGGATGAAATATTAAAAACCTTTGGAGATTGGAGAAATGAATCTGATGCTATGAAGGCTGGTAAGATAGCTGTGAAGATGATTGATGAGTACTTTAAAAGTGAAAAATCATTTAATCAAGAAACAACATTGTGTGGACATTCCATATTTAAGAATATTAAACGAGCTAAGGAACAAGGATATCTTGTCGAGATGTTTTATGTTGGGCTTGAATCATCGGAATTGGCAAAAGAAAGAATTGCATCCAGAGTAAAATATGGAGGACATGGTATTCCGGATAAAGATGTGGATAGAAGATATATTGAAAGTTTGAATAATTTACAGAAAGCGATTAGTATGTGTGATTTGGTATCTGTGTATGATAATTCTGATAATTTTAGAAGAATTGCTATATATAAGAACGGAAAAATGTGTTTGCTTTCACGAAATGTTCCTGAATGGTTTTCGAGATTATAATGTAGATGTTAATGTTTCTGTCTAATGCCAATAAATATCGATCGCGATTTAATTTCAGAAGGATTAAGATTCATAAGTTCCTATACTTTCTGTTATGGAGGTATAGGAACTTTTTTGTTTCAAGGCAATGGAAATAAAAGATAATCATTATGGGGTGGTTGGGAATAATGATGAAGTTAGAATTATTGAAAAATACGTAGGAGAGATATATAATTATACTGATGAAAGTTTAAATTTGTAGGAGAGATAAGGAGGAGTGTTATTAATGAAAAAAATACATAAACTAGATTTGATATTACTAGTTGGAATTGGGCTT
>JAZSEO010000064.1:0-4961 GCA_045531735.1 Wujia sp.
AAGCCCAATTCCAACTAGTAATATCAAATCTAGTTTATGTATTTTTTTCATTAATAACACTCCTCCTTATCTCTCCTACAAATTTAAACTTTCATCAGTATAATTATATATCTCTCCTACGTATTTTTCAATAATTCTAACATCATCATTATTCCCAACCACCCCATAATGATTATCTTTTATTTCCATTGCCTTGAAACAAAAAAAGTCCCTATACCTCCATAACGGAAGTATAGGAACCTATATAATCTCTATTAACTAATTAATAGCACTATTCGTTTTTACGAATATCCTACTTACTAGCTATAGGTTGACTGTTTATCATATCAATAGCCTCTGCAATATGTAACTTCTCGTTCTCTACTGTCCTATTTCCAGACTTTACACAATATTCATTAACTCCTCAAACTTATTCCTAACAAAATCCAATGCCTCACCCAGTTTTGCTTTTTCAAAAACAAGATTTTCAATTGCTACAGCAGCACTTTCTCCCGAACCATCCGCTAAAACAGTACATAAATCAGTACTGTCCAAAAATTTTATATCCTGAGGTGAATAACTTGGGGTAGCATCAAATCTTATTGCATATTGATAAGCAATGCTTATATCCTTTTCCGCCTCGTCATAGTTTCCGAAATCCGCTGTTATAATAGCAAGCTGAGCAAAAATAAGTGCCTTTAGTTTATCGATAAAGGTAACCTTTTCCTTGTCCACAACAAGATTGTCAAGATAATTGACAAGTACATTTCCTGCTTCCAAATACATCTCACTTTTACACTCTGCATACATAAGCATCATACCAAAAAGCGTGCGAAATGTACTGTTTATATTATCTGAATAGGCTAGATAAAGGTAGTTTTTAGCTTCACCCATTTTCCCTAACCTTGCGTAGGTTAATCCAATAGTAGCATTATTAATTCCACAAACATTGTTCTTTTTCAAGATTTCAAGTCCTTTTTCCGTCTGTTCCGCACTGATATACATCCCACCAATTAAATTCAGAATTGACGCCTCATTTATACTGTTCTCCTTGTTCTGATAAAGAAGCGGGATTGCACTGTAAAACAGTTCAATCGCCTTATTCATGGCTCTTTTATCCTTCTTATCAGAGAAAATAATCTTATACACATTTGCGGTGGCATAGACAATACTAAAATTGTTGGGATACTTTTTCAGAGCTTTTTTCGCTTCAACCAACGCCTCATCAAAATCCCTTTCCGCAACGAATTTCCCTATTCTTTTAATTCTATTTTCAATATTTTCGTTCTGCCTGTCATATCCAAGGAGTGTATCAACTGAAATTTCAAACAAATCAGCAAGCTCCATAAGCATTTTAACTTCAGGAACTGACTGCCCCGACTCCCATTTATATACTGCACTAACAGTAACCCCAAGAGCCTCCGAAAGCTGTTCCTGAGTAAAAGAGTGTTGTTTTCTAAGTGTTTTGATATTTTCTGCAATTCTCATTTTCATATGCTTTTTACCCTTCCTCTCTAATCAAAAATGCACTACTATAATCAACCCAAAAATGTAATAGGATACCCGGTATCAGAGAGTCTGTTACCAGATAAAGTAAAACAAAAATCATTCCAACAACACCTGTTTTAATAACTCCCGCAAGCCCCTGATAACAATGAAACAAACCAAATAACAGTGCTGCTATTACTCCAATAGCCCCAATATGTACATTAGGTAAAACGTCACTTAACAGAAACATAAGACAACCACGAAAATGTATTTCCTCGCAAATTCCTGCTGTCACAGAAACAAAAAAGAAATATACTTTTTCCTTCAAGGTACGCGGCGTTAACAAACACAATGTAACTCTATCATAATGATTACCACTACTCATTTTATCTTCCAACACAACAGCAACTTCTTTTCTATATTTTTCACTAATCAGATACATAAGTGCTTGATACAACTGCAAAACAGCCACAATACCAGCTATTCCCAACACAACAATATTAAGCCACTTATAGTCACTTAGCAAAATATTCCGAATTCCCATATCCTGCCAAGTAGCAGAAGTAAATACAACGAATAAAGCAATAATCACAACTGGAACCCAGCCCCATATAATTGCTCCCCTATAGAAGCCAACTCTAACTTTTTCCGTTATATCAGCTCCAATTAACTTTTTTACGTCTTTCGCATCCATAAGCGACATTATGATTTGAAAAACAATCAATATTATCAATAAAACAATACTCTTATCCATCATATCCTCCTAGTCCACTGCTATACCTATATTTTAATTGATATTTTTCATATTTACAACGTACTTGCACTACAATTTTACCAGTATTTTTTAAACCAACAGTATGAGTTTCTATTGTGAAACAGTGTAAAGTGAGTAAAAATATCCCTTCTTCTCCATTAGCTCGTCGAATGTGCCAGCTTCTTCAATTGCACCATTTTTAAGTGTCAATATGCCATCATATTTTTTCAAAAGACTCTCGTCAAGTGAATGAGTTACTACAATACTAGTTACACCTTTCAAATCAAGAATTGCATTTGATACCTGAAATGCCGTCTGGGCATCTAGTGCAGCTGTAGCTTCATCAACAAGCAAAACCTGTGACTTTTTCAAAAGACTTCTTGCTATTGATATACGTTGTTTCTCCCCGCCGGACAAACCACTACCATTTTCTCCACAAATGTAATCCTCCCCACGTTCAGCAACCAGCTTAGATAAACCAGACATCTGAATTGCACGCTCCACATCTTCCCTTGGAAATTCAGAGAACATGGTGATATTATCACGGATAGATGCACTAAAGATAAATACATTCTGTTGTATCACTGACACCATATCATATAGGCTCTCAGTTCTAATCTCTCTCATATCTACATCATCATAATAAATTGAACCAGAATAGTCTGAATGCGATGCCATCATCAAATTAAGCAAGGTACTTTTTCCACTACCAGATGCACCCACAATTGCATATTTTTTTCCAACTTCAAAAGAGTAATTTATATTATTTAAAATCTGTTTTTCCGCATCATAGCCAAAAGAAAGATTATTTATTTCAATACTATGTTCAACTTCCTTATGTTCGCTTTTTATTTCTTCTCGCACATTTGTATTTAATAAAATCGCAATCTTTTCCACTAAAGCCTTAGCAGCCTTTTTTTCAGCTAGACAGGTAGGTATAGCCCCAATAGGTGCAATGATATAATTCATCAACTGAACAAAAATTATAATTGTACCTGCAGTAATACCTTTTCCCGACAAAGCAAAATACGCACCAACAATAAATACACCTAATTGTGTTACAACTCCTGCAATTACACTAAGTGCCTTAACAAGTATTTTTGCTTTTTCCTTTTTACACTGTGTATTGGCAAGTTTCCTAACAACATCTTTAAATATACGTATCATCTGAGCCTCTGCTTTAAAGGATTTCATAACAGAAAAACCACCAAGACTATCCTTCAATGTAGAAGTATATATTTCATTCTTATCAGAAACTTTCTTTTCTGCCTGAGCCACCTTGTTACCACTCAAAACAACTGCAACAATTGGTAATAGAGAGAATCCAGCCGCAACCAAGGTAAGTATCGGACTATACCATATCATCAATGCAATTGCTCCTATGAAAGTTAACAAGCTTTCAATTATGGTGAAAGTATTTCGCAAATAACCCTGTTCAATAGTTTGAATATCATTAGTTAGTGCTGAAATATATGTAGAGGAACTTTCGCCAGAAAATGCTGATATGTTCTTCTTGGATAATTCTCGAAAGATAAACTCTTTGTATTGCGATATTCCTCGGGTAATAAACCTAGGAACGAAATGATATGAAATCAATTCCACTACTACGATTCCCACAACTATCATTAAAGCAATACCTAAAAGATCTGTTAGGCTAAATCCAGTATTATATCCACTTACCAAGTCAATAACCTGCTGTAAAAGCCACGATACAATCAAACTACCTATGGACATCAGCAAAGATGCACCTAAGGCAATAATAAGACATATTATATTCCCTTTATAAAATTGCTCAGTATAAGTCTTAATATTTTGTTTATTTTCCATTTTATACCCTCCGTAAACTACTTAACTTCTATATCATTTAATTTCTATGACTGTAGTTTAATTTACACACACTGGTTTTACAACTTACCCACATTGCAATTTTCAAAGTAATTTTTCAACCAGTGGTAAGGGTTTATATTTTTCAAAAGTCACAGTTACTTTAAATAAAAAAGATTGCCCCGAAGGACAATCTCTTAATTTCATATAAGCTGATTTTTCTGTTGCTCTCCAACTTGCAAGCCTTGGCAACTCTACATCTTCACTAAAAGGTAAATACCACAATTGAATACCATTATCAGCCTCATCACAAACTCGAAAGTCTTTATACTCCAAAAATTTAGGTTCTGCTGAAAATGTTTTTTTCTTCGCAGCTGTCAAAATGCAAAGCCCCTTTTTCCCTTTACTTATTTTTTTCTGATCCATATTGACTCCTTTCTGAGAAAACAATAGCAATATCTACGGATAATTAACACGACAGAGAGTGAGAGATGCCGTATTTTCCTTACACGACAGATGTGTCTTGGTCTTATCATATACCAAACATGCTATGTGTAAAATTCAAATCTTTCAGTACCTATCCCCGTACAGGATTCTTGCTTTTTCTGTATATTGCTTTACCATTTCCATTTTAGCATTTGTATGACCATCTCTATTATGCTCGTATTTTTTCCATAACTTCAATTTCAATTCTTCGTATTCCTTTGCAACATCTGTTGTCAAAATGTTGTCACTACAATTATAGCTGAAACAAATTTTTCAAACCAATACCGACAATAAAGCCGACTATAACAAACGCAATATGTAAAATCGGTAAAAGAAACAACATAAACCACTTGACATATTGGGGCCTTTCTTGTTCTTCTTTATCTTTATATTTAATCGAAGAATATATGAGCAACATAATCCACAGAGG
>JAZSEO010000001.1:0-3778 GCA_045531735.1 Wujia sp.
CTGGAAGAAAAGATAGAAAAACAGGATCTGCTCATCGAAAAATTGATGAAATGAAGATAAATGAAAAACAGTAATACTTGAATATTGGTTATAAATTTAAATGATATGATTATGAAAAAGACTATGATTTTTAAAAAGGGAATGAATTGGACGATGATTTGCATCGTTAGTATGATGACAATGGTATTGGCCTCTTGTATGGGACCTATTGTCCCGATTAGTCCGGTCAATAAGAAGGGTGAACTTCGCAAACGTAATCTGGTGTATAGTGACGACAACAGATATTATGGTATGGAGGATGCACCGGAAGTGAAGGATGAAATTCTGGCAGCAAAGACTTGGTTCTATAACCATTATAGAGGGACGGGTAACAAGAGCCGGAAAGCATGGATGATGACAACCGGGCAGTGGATGGATTGGTATTATGGTGATGCAGGAGTAGATACGTTGGCAGGCATTATTGCAGATAATTTTAGTCATGCCAAAAAATATGGCTATATCTATTATCCATTTACCGGAAAAATTGGAGGAACTGTAAGTGCAACGGATAAGTGGAGTGTAAAAAAATATATCCATCGCGAGTTTAATGTGGATATCCAGAACTTGGGTTCATTCGTAACTCTTGACAAGAACTATAATCCTTTTATTGCCATCGAAGAGGATAATGTAGCAGTTAAAGGCGAAATTGCTGCCAGGGTGGTACGTGAACTGACACGGTATATTCCGATGAACGAAGAATATCATAAGATGGACAAAATAAGAGGATGCAAGGCAAAAACATATACCGAACAGGCAAGATTCGTCTACCCACGAATCAATGAATTGAGATTCATGGCGGGTATGCAGCCAGGTGATAAGGTGACAGTGGAGGATATCGAAAATTACCGCAAATATGCTGCTGATTATAACGACAAGATAATGGCTTTGGCAGAAAACGAGACTGTAACCATTACTCCGACTTGTTTCCCTGATCCGGGTATCCTGAATTTGGATGCGGAACTGTTGTGCAGATATATTAACGAAACGGACTAATGAAGGAAATACAGGATACTCACCAAAAGAAAGGTGTCGTAAGTTCTGACGAATACTACACGCCTTTACATATCATCGAGGCTTTGGGACATTTCGATTTGGACCCGGCCACACCCGTGCATCCAAAGTGGAGGACAGCGGATGTGATGTTCAACAAAGAAGATGATGGGTTGAGTAAGGAATGGTTCGGCAGGGTATTCCTGAATCCTCCATATTCCAATCCACTGGTCGTGCAGTTCATGAAACGGATGGCCGTACATGGTAATGGTATTGCTCTGATAGTACCCAAATTAGGTACTAAAATGTTTCGAGAGGTGATATATCCGGCATGTTCAGGTATTTATATACTGAAAGATAGAATTAAGTTCTTTGACGAGAATTGGGTACAGCAGAAATCACCGATATGCCAGTCTATGTTGGTGGCTTTCGGAGAAGATAATCTCGAAGCTATCCGCAAAAGCGGATTACAAGGCATTATGCTGTTACCGGACAAACATTAGTTGGCTAAATTATTAAAAAAGGGATAAGTAAAGATGCGGAATAAAATTCTTGCCTTATTGAATAAGAAAAAGGCGGATAATGTAAAAAAAACAGTCTGTGAACATCGTGCTCATACCGGCGGGGACTATAAACTTGCAGATATACTGAAGGTTGATGACTTCAAAGATATAATATTCTTGAATGGGGAGGATATTTTATTTCTGATGGATGAAGGATATACCGATGGACAGATTATAGATATCATAAGAATGTTAGGTGCTAATAAAAAAATGAGTGCTGTATATGTCTGTAAAAAATATATAATACTTATTGCCAATAAGGGAGCAAGCCCGGAATTGGTGAAAGTAATCAAATACAGACGGTGGCGGGACTCGTCAACCATTGGACTGATAATTTTGGTAGGGGTGTCAGGTATAGGGATCTTTCTTGCTTGTTTATGGAAAGCGTACAGCATGTTTTAATGTACATAGACATTAAATACTTATGTTGCTTTCATAATTGTATTTTAACAGTTATTCCTAAAAGTCAAAAAAAAGATTTTTATGATAAAGATGCGGAATAAAATGATCGGCTTGTTGAATAAGCAGGATGCTATATTCGAAATCAAAAAAGAAGTTCAGGCACATCGGGCAAGAACGGGAATGGACTATAAACTTGCAGATATACTGACGGTTGATGATTTGAAGAGGGTGAGGGATTTGACCGGTAAGGATATTATGTTTCTGATGGACGAAGGATATACCGATGGACAGATTGTGAAAGTCATTAAAGAATATGGCAGAAGAAAGAACCGCACTTTTATGGTCAGCGACGAAATGATGGTTGGCATCATGGACAAAGGGGCAAGCCCGGAACTGATAAAGGCTATCAAGAATAAAAACCGCCAGGAATTAATCGCGGTATATGCTATTATAACTGTTGTTACAATAGTTATTTTCGGTGTTACAATCGGAGTGATGGGGGGTGTATGTAAATTAGTAAGTTTATTGTAAATTAGATGGTATGAAAAAAATAATAATTTTATGTTTAATAGCGATTGGTGTAGCGGGGCAATTGAATGCACAGGGGATAGATAAATTGCGTGAAAAATTTATTGCATTTACGCAGGTAAGTGAGGGGGCAAGGAGATTGGAAAATGCTGTCAAGATACATCGGGAAAAAACCGGAATGGACTATAAACTTGCAGATATACTGACGGTTGATGATTTGAAGAGGGTGAAAGAATGGACAGGAGAAAATATTCTCTTTCTGTTGAGAGAAGGATATAATAATGAACAGATTATACAGATAATTGATAAAAGCTCGATAGATTATATTTTTTACAGGGCGAAGCCATGTAGCAATTGGAGAGCGTTTGAAGAAGATATAATTGCAGCGGGGGGGACAGGTGAATTGATTAAAAAACTGGAGGGGACCAAATACGGGGAAAGAGTACAGATGGCTTATCCATTATTAATATTTTGGGGAATTCTTATAGTACCATGTATACTTTTCAAAACAGTGGCTTGGATGGAGAATAAGATAAAAAATAAATAAAATACATTAATGTAATTTTTTTTTCCATAAAAAGGTGGCGGTCCGGGAGGATAGCTGCCTTTTCTTTTCTTTATCTTCAATTTACAGGGTTTCATTAAATTGGGGATGGGTAAGGCAGATTCCATATGTGAACCGACATTAATTTTTCCCTACTATTTCATTTGCTCCGTTCCGAAAAAGTGGACACTTGATACCGTAATTTGCATTAAAAGATGAGAAAAAGTGGATATTTTACCTATCTTCACTTCTTTTATATTTTTTATGTGTTGGTTCTATTGCACATGTAGAATTAAACACATATATTTGCAGCAGATGGTAAAATAAATGTTTAATTTAAAAATAGTATAGTATGATTGAAATTGATTTGTCAACGGTTGGACAGGTTATAGCATGGGGTGTGCCTATTTTGGTATTTGTGATTGTTACTTTTTTAAATTTATGGGCAAATAGCACATCGGACTCAGGATTGTTGAATGAAATAATTACTCGAGCACCGTTTATATTTTTGGGAATGGTCATATGCGTATTTGGGGGACACGCATTAAGTTATTTTGCTGAAGATGATGTAAATCAAGTTCATGAGAAAATTGAAGTGGTTGAAAATCGGGGTGGGGATAATCAGGATGAAAAAGAAGAGATTATTGAACTGAAAAGAAAACTGGAAAAACAGGAACGAATTATAGAGAAATTGGTAGAAAATAAATAAGGC
>JAZSEO010000045.1:0-3982 GCA_045531735.1 Wujia sp.
ATTATGTTTGCTATCTGTTTTCTGAAATCCACTTTTTTGCCCAATCAAACAAAGTTTCAGACATCAAACTGAAATCTACCGTTCCGCCATTTTTCAAATTCATAAAGTTTTCAACAATTACAAGTTCATCAGAAGATACAACTTTAAGTAATTCTTCCTGATGTTTTATATATTTCCCAGTTTGTTTAAAGACAATTGCCTGCACCACAAAAGAAGCAGATTTATATAAGCCCCGCAAAATATCTTCGCTTTTTTCATGAAGCATATTGTGAACACATCCGTGGAATATGTTGCACGCACCAATCTTGATTGCTCTATTTATAGCACTTTCATCAATAAGCGCAAACACTTCATCAAGAGTTCCTTTGATTGGTGTAGTGTCATTACAAAACTGAAATAAGTCAGATGACTCCCAGTTCATAATTTCATTCTTACCTGAAAGAAAACCGCAAATCAATTTTCTATGAGGCAGCGTGTCTAGCATGTCATTATAAATCTGAATATCCTTGGCGGATAATTCATCTAGAATTACAACAACATCAATATCACTTGTTTCTGTTGCTTCACCACGACCATAACTGCCTTGAAGCCCAACAAACCATACACGATTTTCAAAAGTTTTATTTAATGTCTGCAAAAAGTTTGACATCCAATTTGTAATATCTATCATCTTAATCACCTCGCCAATTCAAGTTTATCTTTTTCAATTATACCACAACTATCCTAAGTAACAAATCCATACTTATTGCAAAGAAAACTTATTCCCAAAACCCGATTGCTTTTTCCCCACAACTCCATGCCGCACATGGCTTTCTCAGCCTTTTCATCGCAACGCAAAAACACCTCCGAACTGTTACATTCGAAGGTGTGATTTGTTTGATTTTGTTTAGTTTATGCAACTGTTAGTGTAACGATAGCCCTACTTATTATTGAGTGCAGCCTGTGCTGACAAGTATGGAAGATATGCATTGTAATGATTTATAAACTACATAAGCTTAACTGGGAAAAACATATAGTTCTTTCCTGTCTCCGGGCAAGTAAAATCATGTACTGCACCAACTAATGTAATATCATTTTTCTCCATATAATCTATTACTTGAGCAAATGTATTCTCGCTCTCACATTCAACATAAATATACTCATAACTCGGTATTACCCACTTCGTCCAACCGTTAGGCACTTCGGCATCATCTACACACTCTACTCCAGCCAAGTACAACCCTTTAGTGAAACCATCTTCCCATGGTTGAAAAGAACGTGACATATCTGACATCGCTCCCCATATTCCAACAATGTTCCCTTTATCATCTTTTTTTGCCAAATGTTCCACTTCATTAAAATGGCCATTAGCATCTTCCCATAAGTTTTGAATAAATCCTGCTCCTGCTGTTGTTGAACCTTCCTTTCCAACAACCGTGAAAGATTCTTTTATACATCTATTGTACTCCACGCTCATGTCCTCCTCTATTAGTCCTCTATCTTTCGATATTTTTTCAGTATGCACAACGCTTTTTCCAAATCACTGCTATTAGGGTTCACAACCTCTGCTCTATTTGACAATCCACAGATTCGCCTCGCTTCATCTCCAAAATAAACTCTTCTATTACTTGGGCATTTACATAACCGTTCTGGGAACTGCTCCCTAAACCATTGAAATAGTTCAGTATCCTCTTGGCACAAAAGGTTTGCAAACTCACTAATGTTTTTTGAATCATTAAAATAAATGCAAAGCATAAAATACGAATTATCTGCGTAGAATCCACATATGTTTTTGCTTCTATAACAATACTCAACCTTCCACTTAAAATCAGATACTATACCTCTCAAAGGTTTTATTTTCTTTTTCACCTTTATACTAGAGATTTTATCTTCTAATTTCTCAACTATCTTTCTACTTTCAACTGGTAGTGTTTTGCATATATCACCTACAGTAGGAATTGGTGAATAAGCATTTTTATAATCTAAACGAAGAAAGTTCATCCATTTATACTTGCTATCAGGCACATTACATAAAAACCAAACACCCTCCATAGCCTTCTTATATTTTTCATTGACAATATAAAATATATCTGTATCTTCAGTTATTTTAATTCCTAACTTTGATAACAACTCATATCTCTTGACGTTATGTATTGAACCATGAAGCTGATTCATTTGGCTTATCACTCTAGCATAATCTTCCTTAGCAATTATTAATGAACCATTCTCTGCATCAGTACCGTTACTTGCCAGGCCAAGGTTATAAAAATATAATGCATAAAACTGTATCGCTTGTTGGAATGTATTTCTCAATGTACTTTCTTTAGAATCGGTTACATGCTCTTTTTCTTTTCTCGCATGCTTACGCTGCTGCTCCAATTTCTTAATATATTCTTCATAAGGTTCTGGAAAGACCAAATATTCTTCAGGGTTCTCGTACATACCTGAGTATAAAGATACCATGAAGTGATAAAACTGGGATTGTCCATCTTCTAGCTGTTGATTCGATGCTTCAAATGGAGCTATCATATCTAAACAATGCTTTATTGACCTTTGTGCATGTGTTTCCATTTTTATTACCATACTCCTTTTTCATACAAAACTTAATATATCTCTTTATACTTTGTCTGGATTAGGACATGTAATAATCCATGTATAACCAAAGCGGTCTTTTGTAACTGAACCACAACCTGCATCATCCGGTTCCGGATGAGGACGCAGTGGTGAAATGATGGTTCCTTCTTTTGATAACACAGATATTGTATGGGTTGCCGCCTCTTTTGAATCCATATGTATCATCAATTTCACAGCAGTATTTATGCTCTCGTTATCAAAAGTATCTCCAGCCGCCATACGTGTATTGCCAAGTGCAAATTCTGCATGCATTACTTTCCCTATCTGTTCAGGAGTAACATCAAATGTTTTTTCACTCCAACGAGATAGATAATAAATCTCTCCACCAAACGCCTCTATGTAAGTGTTAAGCGCTTCTTCACAATTTCCCATAAATGACAAATATGGAATTATAGTAACTTGATGTCCATTATTAGTTTCAGCCATATATCCTCCACAGATTCAAGTTTATTTTTCTTTCACACAAATCAGAATCTGCTAAATTGAAATCCACCAACACACTCCATATTTGTCAATAATTGTAGCACAACATTTACTCCATGGAAGTTCGCCGATCGGTTCAAGAACTACTCCTCCCTCGCTCAAAACCTGAAATGCATTATGAACGGCTTCTTCTGTTCCCATTTCAAATACATTAAAAGTCATGGTTTCCCATTTATACTTATGTACAATACTTATATCACAAGGATTTTTTGCTTCTGCTAGAGCAAGAAATCCTTCTCCATTCACAGATAACTCACAATGTTCATATGCTGTGTTCTTTGGATTCTTAAACTCGCGTGTAACTTCTGCCCCAAAAGCTTTACAATATGTTTCAGCAGCTTCAAAACTGTTTTTTACATATACTTGTGTGTAATTCTTCATCTTGCACCTCCGTCATATTTATATTTTGCTAACTGTTAAAACTATTGGAATTTATCGCTCCTTATATGCTTCTATTATTATATTCAGATTTTCCTTCAAAGCCTTTGCAACAACTTCCACAAATCAGATTTTATCTACATTATCCTCTTGAAACAAAATGTTTCATAGGTCCATCCAAATTATATATTTCTTTTTTCAAAAACTCAGGATATATAATTACATTTTGAAGTTCTTCAATTGGCAACCAGCCAACAACTACATTAGAATTATCTTTTTGAGAAACAAAATCTCCATTATCAGGAATTTTTTGATTTTCACATAATTCTACCAAATAATAAAAGGCAATATTATGAACTTGTTTTTTATTCCACTCCCAAAAACATTCTTCGCTCCATAAAAGACGATTGCATTTGATTTTTACACCAATTTCTTCCATTATTTCACGAATCAAACCATTTTCTAATGTTTCGCCTATTTTTACATGACCACCTGGCAAAGCGTATTC
>JAZSEO010000031.1:0-2997 GCA_045531735.1 Wujia sp.
ACGAGTGCGTCACAATTTTCGCAGCGTGTGTAATAATTATCGTAACAGTAACGACAAAGATTTGTATATTCGTCACCATAAGCGTCAGAGTCAAATATAGTAGCGCCGCATCTGTCACAAGTGCAACAGTATCTCTCTACACAGTCAGAACAGACAATCTGTCCGTTAACCATTGAATAGTCATCATCTGTGATTTCGTTTCCGCAGTGTGAGCAAATTAATTTTTCTTCCATTATAAAACCTCCATAAATAGCGATTGCCAGCCCTGACGGGCTGGCATTAGTTTCAATATTCACTTGATAAAAGCATGGTGCTGTGATCACCGTCGTCGATTATGTAAATCTTCTCGGTAATCGGCTGTTCTGACGAAATTAGATATTCCATTTTATGTTCGGGATTTTCTGAAGTGTGGGTAATTCTCTGCATTTCTCCAAACGGTTCGAGTTTAAACACCTGCAAGTAATCCCTTTCCGCAGGCAGTTCATCAACACAGTTCCACAGGAATAACTGCAATTCAAGTGGTATCGTTGAATCTACGCCACATGTCAGATAGCGGTTGTTATTGAACATTTTTGTTCGCTCCTTTCTCGGTTTGTTATGTTCCTATGTTCCTATCGTTGCACACGATAGTGCATACCATAGCACTATAATTATATATAACTGAGATAAGAAGCTTTTACACAAAAAATATTTTTCAGACTTAAAACAGCTTGTCTGATTTTATTCCGATTTACAAAAGATTATCCTAACTATATAGTAAAGCAAAAATATGCTTAAGGAAGGAGAAAAATTATGGAGAATGAAATTATTACAATAGAACAGCTTATGGATATGCTTAATATCGGCAAAAATACAGCCTATAAGCTGCTTGACAGCAAAGCAATAAAGGCATTCCGCATAGGAAACAAATGGAAAATACCACTTTTATCAGTATATGCATATATCAACGAGCAGACTGAATGTGCAGAATAGAAGTGTACCCTGTATACTTGCTAAGCACAAATTTTATTTATCATTATTATTTTTTGCTATTTTTATTTATGGACTCGTCAGTGAGAAGTCTTAATAACGAAGCTGACGGGTGCCGTAGGATGTATACATATATATCTTACGGCTGTACTGTGGTTATATGGACTTCACACGGTGCATTACGGGACAGGCATAGTGCCTGTCCATTTTTTTACCAAAAAATTTTTATAACATTCCTATAAATCAATTTAAAGCGAAAGGGGATGTTATAATGAGTTATAAAGTTTCAATATACCCTGAAAGTATAAAAGGTATAGCTAAATCTGATGTGAATACAAAGAAGATATGCAAGCTTATAGCTAATCACAGATATGATATTTCATTATTACAGCTTGCTGAATATATAGAAAACCAGTATGTATGGTGTCCTGCAACTTTCAAGGGTAATCGTAAATGTCAGGATGAACTTGATTCAATACAGCTTTTCGCCCTTGATTTTGACGGCGGTATATCCTATGATGATGTAATACAAAGGGCAGAGAAATTTAAACTTCCTGTAGCTTTGAGTTATGAAACAATGAGTTCTGTGAACTTTTCACGTTTCAGAGTTGTATTTGCCTGTAATCAGATAATAACTGATAAAAATATGGCATTGCTGATTCAGATATGTCTATGCAGTATATATCCTGAAGCAGATACTACATCCAAGGATTTCAGCAAGCTTTATTTCCCGGGTAGAAATGTGATATATAACGAGAATAAATATTTTACTGTGTATGACCTTTTATTGAGTACCCTCCAATATCTTGATGAGTATGATAATACAAATAAAAGCCGTAGGCTTAAAGCTATTGCAAATAAGACGAAAGTTGTTCTGAGGAACAACACCTTTGCTCTCATTGAAAACTCCGAAATCTGTAATGCCGGTGCCTCTCTCTCTTCTCCAACTGGGATAGAGATTGAATATGAAATGTTTAAAAGGATAAAAAATGAAGATATTCGGACAATAACCATATATAATAATAGGGTTGATGTCCAAAAATCTTCAATATTACTGTTTAGTACAGATAAATCTATTATATATTCGGAGAAAAGAGATATACCATTAAGAGTTAATCTTAATAATAATTGTATATGTAAGCTGTTAAGTGAGTTTATGTCGGGAATCAGAATTACTCATGATGAATGGTTCGGACTTGCTCTTAATCTTATACATATAAAAGGCGGCAAGGAACTGCTTATAAGAACATTTGAAAAGTATTCTGACAGATACGGTGACATTGCAAGGAAAATGGAACAGATAAGCTGGGCATATCGCAATAACTGTAAACCTCAGCGTTGTGATAATTATTGTCCATATTCTGATACATGCTGTCATAAATCAACTATGTGCTATACATTGAAAAACTGCAACAAGGAGATAATTTCTATTGATGATAATACAGAATATACAGATATTGATACTATGAGGGAGAATATACGATATACTCTTGATATGTGTCTTAATAATTCAGGAGTAAATGTTATTAAAGCACCTACAGGAGCGGGAAAAACGTATGCATATCTGAACGCTGTAAAGAAATCATGCAAACAGACTATAGTGGCTGTTCCTAATTCAAAGCTTATGTATTCTGTAGCTGATACGGCTAAAGATATGGGAATAGATTATATTACAACTCCTATTATAGATGAACTTCTTGTGTCATTGAATAAGGAAACAGCAGAGAATATACGTCATCATTATATGATTGGTGACGATATGGCTATAAATGCATTGCTCAGGGAATGTGATTCTCCTTGTGCCAAAGAATATCTGAAAGCTATGGATAAGATACGCTCATTCAAAGGACACCTTGTTATAACGCCTCATGCAAGACTGCACAATATGAAAGAGGATTAACTCAGAGCGAGAAACGTGATTATAGATGAGGATATACTTACAACGATGCTGCAAGTTAATCAGGTTTCTGTTAAGGAAATACGTTCTTTGCTTAATAAAAACACACAGCAGATGCCCGTTAATCCTAT
>JAZSEO010000112.1:0-1722 GCA_045531735.1 Wujia sp.
ATACATCAGTTTTACTGATAATTGAGTCTGTTACAACATTGGTAGTCTTTGCATTACTATAATTATACCAGGTCATAAAATCAGTATCCTTGCGGAATTTATCAAGCATTTCCTTTGTTTGCTCTTTAGAAAAGCTTTCAAGCGGTGCACCTGCTGAAACAAGCTTTTTCTCAATATATTTATCAGGAGCCTTGTTCCAGCCATTCCTCTTAGATGCTTTTTTCGGCGGAATATATCCACCTGTAATATATCGGGATATATCAACACCTTTATCTTCAAGAATATTGATAATCTGTAAAGCAACTGCAGCACCTGCACAATGAGAGTAAATATAAAGCTCTTTATTCCTACCGATTTCAGCAATTATCTCTGCAACCTTTTCGCATTCTTCATAAGAGTGAAGATAATCCACATAATAAATAGACATATCAGGCTTTTTCTTTGCCATAAGGTCAACGAATTTTGCATAAGCAGTTGCATCTCCACCTGCGTAGGGCACTAAAATCATTGCCTTTTCAGAATTCATCACATCCTTAAGCACAGCAAAGTTTTCATAGGTTGTATTTTCACCCCTATTCATAAGCTCTGCTAACTTTTCAGGTGTGGGGTTTGCTATGAATTGAGAAGCAGAGATTTCCTTCATCTCATTTTCCGATAAAGCAGAAATCATATCGATACTTGTACCGCCAAGGTCAAAAAAGCTTTCATTTCTGCCAACATTTTCAGTACCGAGTATCTTTTCAAAAATTCTGCAAACGGTTCTCTCCATATCACTAATCGGCTCTTCCTTAATGTATTCATCAAACACAACGGGAAGGGTTTTTAACTGCTTGCGGTCAAGCTTGCCACTCGCGTTGAGAGGCATTTTATCCATCATTACAAATGCACCCGGCACCATATATCGTGGAAGCTTATCTTCGCAATCCTTTTTGATAAATGATTTCTGAACATTACCACAGCAATATGCCACAAGAACATCTTTTCCATTATTCTGCTTAACCATAACAACAACAGATTCCACACCATCCACATTTGAGATAGCGTTCTCTATTTCTCCTAATTCTATTCTCTGTCCGTTAAGCTTTATCTGATGGTCTATTCTGCCACAGAAGATGATTTCTCCATCTTCTCTTATGTATGCCAAGTCTCCTGTCTTGTAGATTTTTCCTTCGTGGAATGGATTTTCTATAAACTTTTCTTTTGTAAGTTCTTCGTTGTTAAGATATCCTTGTCCTACATTTACTCCACCAATACATAGTTCTCCCACTACTCCTATTGGTGTTGGGTTAAGGTGTTTATCTACCACATAAAGCTGTGTATTGTATATTGGTTTTCCTATTGGTACAGGGTCTTCATCTGTTGGTTTACATGCATAATAGCTTACGTCAACTGCACATTCTGTTGGTCCGTAAAGATTATGAAGACTTACCTTATTGTAGTCATAGATATTGTAGAATCTCTTAATACTGTTTGCTGTTAATGCTTCACCTGACAAGAATACATACTTAACTGTATTAAACTTACTTTGTTCATCAGGGTTATTCTCAAGATATGTTAAGAATATATCAAATACTGATGGTACAAAATGAAGATGTGTTACCTTATGTTTATTTGTTTCTTCAAGTATCTTTGCAGGTAAGAAATGTTCATCAGGTTTAGATGCACAAACTGTTCTTCCCTTTATTCCCCACCAGAACAACTCCCATACTGATACGTCAAATG
>JAZSEO010000036.1:0-250423 GCA_045531735.1 Wujia sp.
TAGCCAAATTCCTTTGCTTTCATAAATCACAACCTCCTTTGATAATAGTAAGACATATACAATGTTCGCAAATGTATCAACTAATGCGTGAACGACCGTAAATTAGATACCCCATTATTACGGACTAATTTTAAGCCACTCATGATACCTTCCGTAATTCCGTGGTATTATGAACCATTAGCCAAAAATAGGCAGGTTCAACCGAACCTTTATACCACGCATCCAAACGGAACGATGAACAAACCTTTTTCACGCACCCCAAACACCACTTTTTATACCCACAAGCGTGAAGCCGTGTTTTGCCCCGTGTTGGCTTTTCGGGGGCAAGGTGGAGCTATTTATACCCTACAGCCGTAAAAAGGGCTGTGTGGGCAAAATAAGGGCGTTCGCAATTTGATACCCCATTTTACGAACCAGTGATAGGATGTTAGCTCTCAAACACCATATTTACAAGTCGCTAATACTGCCAATTTTGCCAGTAGGTTCTTTGGTGGTTATGTATATTTGAGCCAAAAGCAAAAAGGCTGTAGAACCAAACGCTACAGCCTTCATAACTTACTATACTTCCTTACCCATTTCCCTAAGCTTATTCTCAAGCAAAACCAATATTTCTTCTTGTAGTTCTTCATTTCTTGCAACATATAAAGCCTGTTCCATAGATAAGCCCATTTCTACTAATTGCATCGACAACATTAGCTTGCTGAACATCGCTTTATCGTGTACCAATAACCACCCCATAAAGTCTAAAAACTCATCAATGGTTATACCAATATCCATATCCTTAATGCCTTCTTTTTCCTTTTTATCCAACGCTTCTTTAACTGGCTCCCAATCAAATTTCTCCCAGTCCTTCATCCACTTTCTTTCCATATACCAAGCCTCCATAGTTTATTTTCTTAAACTATAAAGGCAGACTACCCCAAATGCAAGGAAGTGACTACTTGAGGACATTTACTTTAGAATCCAATATTGTATATAGCTCATCAGCAGGAATACTGGCAACAAATTCTGTCAGACCTTCAATAGAAAACAACTTCATCAACAAACTTACTTTCTTATAAGTTTTATCGCTTATGCTTGATGCATCAACCCTATTTTGATTTTGAAGAACTCTATCATTCAATACAGTAACCAAATCACTCATAGAATCAAAACCATACTGGCTATAATTATCAACCTTTTCAGCCTCTGGTTCTTTTACCCCATCAGAACCCAATTCAATCAACTTCCTCAGTATAAGAACTTTATCTAGGTTAACGCTCCTATAACGATTACTTAACAAAGGTGTTTGTAATACAGTCTTTAGATACCCCAATTTATCTCGATTAATACAATCGATATCGTCGTAGATATTTTTTCTTGTGAGCTTACTGAGCAGACATAATTCACTTTCACAATCTGAAATATCATACCCCTTACCAGAATACTCAACACTCATAGCTGACAGCTCTTTAATGAATATATCAGAATAACTTTCGTCTCCATCTTCAAGCAAAGTAACTGTAAAAGCTATCCTTCCAACTTCAGCAACCCTATTCTCTGAAAAGCTCTCATATATAGCAGGGAACAAATCATACAACTGCCGGCTTAAGGTACTTACCTGACTTCTCCATGTTATAGCTGACTTTTCGTCACAGTTCTCATCGTTCCACTTGCGAGCCAGCTCACCACTTGTCAGCCTCCAATTAGAACAAATAAAACGCATACTTTCAGACTTAGTAAATACCCCTGACTCGACAAAGCCTATGAGTTTTCTTAATACCCCTAAAGTGTAACCCTCTTGAGTAATTGATTGTTCCAACTCAGCCAAGTCTTTAAAGAAGTTCTTTCCCATCATACATACCCCCTTGTTAATCACCTCATTACTTTTGGATTTTCTAATACCCCAAGCAAACAAAGGCTTTCAAACACTTTACCAACTGACTTTAGCATTTTGTTTATCCCAGTTAGCAAATAATTAATCCATATTTTAATCAATGTACTGTTATCTACATAAACTGTTAATCAATCTTACCAATTGCCAAATTATCAATATAGATAATGGAAAGTGAATTCTTAACAACAGCAGTTTTCATCAGAACGACACCAGTTTATAGCTTAACGATTTCAGTTTATAAATCTACGAAATCAGTTTTGAGCAAAACAACTTCAGCTTAACCTTAACAATAATCAGAACAACAGCAGTTTTCATATTAACGATTTCAGTTTATAAATCTACGAATTTAGCTATGAACAAGACTCTGTAACATCAATAGATTTGAGTTTCAAACTTCGATATAAATTATAAAAGCTCCCAATATTAAGGGAGCTTTCGAACAATTACTCAATTTATAGTATTGAATCTTATTAAAACTAAACATTGTATTATCTTTTATTTTTTTCAACATAAGTTTTATATTTTTCATATGAATCTCTATATTCATCTGGTAGTGGAATCAAATGCATAAAAGAATCTCCAAGCTTTTCTTTATAGGGAACATCTCTAAGTTTTATATAACAATCCATAATTTGAAAATCATCTTTCTTAATGTTAATAGGTGCGTTTGTTATCTGAAGAAACGATTCAATATAAATATAAAGCTCTTTAATAATATAATTTACTCCTTCCTCTGCTTGAACATCATCTAATCCATATATATTTAAGATATCCATCATACTCTCTTTCATTGCATCTAGGTTATAATATAACCTCACAGCAGGATGAGGATGTGTCAGCACAGAAAAGTCATCTACCTGCTTCATGTGATTTGAATCAAAAATCTGAAACTCAATTGTAAGTGAAAGCCACCAAAGAACTGTAATTTGTTTGAGAATCGATATTATTTCTTCAGAATCCAACTTTTCACCCCGTACTACAGCATGAAACATTGCTTGGTATACAAACGTTGTGCTCAACCAGTCTGCTACCATCTCATGTTCCTGAGTTGCATAGCTCCCAATCCGTGCAGAATCATATTCTTCATACATCCTATCAGAAACAGTTACATGTTTTGCCTGAATATGTCCACACTCATGAAAAAAAATATGTAATAATATAACAGTAGCAAATAAATTATTTAAATCTTCTCGGTATGTATCGTTTTCAAAACGCTCGAATATCCTTAATTCCTTAACTCGCCAAAAAAATTCCAAATCATCTGATGTGTATCGCTTCGTTATATTCTCAATTTTATATTCTAGATTTAAACATCCTGGAAAAATATTTATACAATATAATTTTTCCTTAACATAGCAAACACTTGCATTCAAATCATCCTTTTTAGGAACGTTGATATCAATTTGTATTCCTAATGCTTTACAGTAGGTAAAACATAAATCTTCAAGAAATTCAATTATTGTTTTGTATCTTTCATTTAAATTTTCACTCATAAATTCTCCCATCTATAATAATTCATCTTTCAGCATCACTAAAATTTATTGTTTAAAATCAAACACTCGCCAAAATACTATTTACGTCAGGAGTATCTCCTTCATCCATACATTTAAGTAACAATTCATATAGTAATTCTTTTGATTCTTCATATAAATCAGATGTTCCATTTCGATATTCATGAGTTGCCTTACACCTAGCATCTTTATATAAAGTTTTTATTTCCTCTACTTTACTATCATCACCATAAATGAATCTGGATGACACTATCGCTATTGTATTTTTTATATTATGGTCTACCATAAATAAAGCTTCTATCCCACTCCAAATTACACTAACTTTTATTGCTGGCATATAATTTAATCTATGACTCCACATTGCGTTTGTCGCTAAATGATATTTTTCATTAACCTCAGCCATATTACATGCCTTTTCAATTCTCTTTTCCAAAAAAGAAGACATTTCATCTGATATATCAATACAATCATTTGGTATTTTATACATATTCCCCATAATCATATGAATATCTGTATCTGCACTAAACATTTCTACAGGTCTATCAGCTTGAAAGTACCATGCCAAGTCACAATTAAGTATTGCACTAATCTGTACGCATATCTGTTGCGTATTCCAAGTTTTAACAGCCAATTCTTCGCCTATAGCATCTTCAATTTTTATTTGAGCAGTTGTCATTCTTAAAGTAGCTATAAGTACCCCTAATTCCACTTCTGAAGCATGATTACTTTTCATAATGCTATCAATCATATCATCAGGATGAGGATTAGATATAGCTGGCATTAATGTTATACCTTCTCCCAACTTTACTTCCCTTATGGGGTTTATTCCACACAAATATATATATGCTTCCTTTTGATTATCTTTTATGCAAACAGCCATAAGTCATTTCCTTCTTGTGTTTTTTCTATATAACTAAAAATTTCAATTTTCTACAAAATAGAATTATCGTAATCTTTTATGCAAAGTAAAATCATTCTTTTTTCTTATCAATAAAGGAATCTACTATCTCTATCATTATTAAAATCATTACAGCTGCTCTGCCACCAAATGCCAAATCACCTATAATAATTGAATCCTGTTTCACAAACGCTAATATAAAAGATAGTATCAAATAAAATATTTTCATAAAGAATGCCAACTGTTTAAATGTTTCATTCCTTGATATTGAAAAATAATAATACATCAATCCCAATAACAGCACTGCTCCTAATACAATTAAACTTCTTAATATAACCATTTCACACACTCCCACTTTTTCAAAATTTCTTATCACTATTATTTTATAACAAAATAACAATAAGGTAAAATAAAACTTTTTACACTATATTATCGTGCATTTTAACAATTTACTATATCAATTAATACTTATACGAGCAATAAATTCAGCCTTACAAATAATCAAAACAACACCAGTTTTCATATTAACAGAATCAGTTCTACCCCAAAACACAATCAGAGTAGCCTAAAGGCACAAAAAAGGCTGACGCATACACATCAGCCTACTAAACCACTACATTATTCTTTTGAACGATACCCCATTATTCTACCCCACCTTCATAGTCTGGTAGCTCATCGTTGCTACCTGCTATAAACAACTTATCAAGCAACCTAAACGCAGGGATGAGGTGTTTGTTGATTACTTCCACATCTTCTTCCTTTATTGAAACAAATTCATCGTCCTTATGCCTAACGCACATCAGATTACCAAGCAACAAAGTAAGAATCATACCTTCACTACCTACAAGGGCTCTGTTTACTGGCAAGTTTAATATACATCCCTCTTCATTATAGATAAGGTCTACCTCATCATTTAAAGAAATGACACCAATATGCCCTCCAACAAAATTCTGCTCAGCCTTCAAAGAATTTTCCACCTCAGCGAAATCCCCCTTATAAGGTGTATCCTCGTCTACTCGAAGCAGATACGCTTTAATCTTCTGAGCCATCAGCTTCTACCTCGTCAATATCGTCAGCTACTCCAAGAATATCAGTATCTTTTAGCTCAAAGTGGTCTTCAAACTCTTCAGCTATAGCCCTGAGTCTACCTTGTACCTTTATTTTCTTGACATTACCACTACCCATATTCTCTTCATAAGCAGGACATTCATAGCTATTAAACACATCAACAAATCCCTTGAATTTATCAGAAGTAACTCCATTTTCTATGGCTACCTTTGCTAACACAATAATCATAGGAATATTACTCTTTCTAAGGAACTTATGCCTCTGACCACCAAAGGCATCTGAGAGATACCCCACTATTTCCTCAAACATTTTCTTCTTATCAGCACCATAATTAGCACGAATATACGCTGAATATTTTGTCACTTCTTTGGTGCTGATAGCAGTATACTCATACCCCTCATGACGAGCATCAAGCAAAAGCATACCTTGTAACATAACTTCCAAATCTGCTTCTCTACGGAGCTGTGCTATCGTCATACAAGCAGACTGTGTTAAGAAATCTGACTGGCAGAGTTCTCTTAACCAAAGAGCCATCTCTGTACCCATAATGCTTCTTGTTTTTTGGATTGGCGACAATGGAGTGCTGGCATTAAGCCTAGCGAATATCTCTTCCACTTCATCCTCAGTAGCACCCTCTATACAAGAGATGCTAAAGCGATACCCCAAGATTTCATCTTTACACTCATCGCTCAACTCTTCAAAAGTAAGGTTGGCTAAGTCAAAGATAACACCATCTAGCTCCACTTCTGGTGTACTTGCGTGAAGTGGATACTCGCCATCAATAAATTCAAACACACTCGTAAGTCTTTGTTTAGCATCAAGAACATCATAAACTACCCCATCATCAGTATTCTCCTTAAGAAGATACACACTTGGAATAGGATAACTCGCAAGCATACTGTGAATAAGCATACTCTTTTGCATGATGTTCCACTGCCCACCAGCTCTCTGTACTGGATTATCAAATTTCAAAGTACCTTTTTCATACTGAGTCTTAAGGTTCTTTACCCCAAGAGGTAAACTTGTTTTCTGCATAGCACTACCCCCTAATCCTCATTGTACTCATCGTACTCGTCATATTCGTCATAATCTTCTGACTCTCCATCACAAGCAGAAAAATCAAAAGGGTCGTCAACAGAATCTGAAAAACCAAAAGGCTCATCAAAAATTGATACCCCATTCTTTGCTACTCCTGAAAAAGGTGGAAAGCCACCATACTGCACAATATCTTTAATCTCCATACCACGACAGAAATACATTGGACTCTTACCACCATCCATAACTACATCCTCAATTGTTTCAAACTTCTGATAAGTGAATCCTCTGAAATCGTAATACCCCTTTGTAAGCATAGTATCTACAACCTTATTAAGTACATTTGCTGGCATATTACCAATGATATATCCGTCATACCAACCTCCATTGGCTTTAGGCATAAGCTTTATTGCTGTTGGCTGATAGCTTTTGTCTAATGGTTCACTAACCATCGTTAATACACTACCCCCAATATTAATAGAACCCTCGCATAAAGCAATGACCTCGTTAATACATACCATCTTTCCAGTAGGCAAAACAACTCTTACCATAAATAAAACCTCCTATATTGATTTTTGATACCCCATTTAGGGGGTGTCACATTAATCACTCTACAAGAGGAAAATTGCAAGTTATTTATGCTGTGCTTTTATAAGTTTGTCAACACTGCTACATTTTATCGAAATAGATACCCCATTATTTTATTCACTATCACAACACCAATATAAAAACAGCAAAACAAAATGATACCCCAACAACACTTTCACAAAAGGAAACAACCTCATTCTTTCAGATTAAACGCAACGATTTATACACAAGCTCAGGGATAAAAAGCCATACTGATTGCTTCTGCCTACCAAAACAAACACCATTAACTGCAATATCTTTAATAACTACAAAATAACAAAAAAATCAGAAGTGACACAATCGTCACTCCTGATTAGAAATAATTGCTATCTTGTTAGTATTGTCTAGCAGCTCTCTAATGTCTGCATACTTCTTGTTGTCTATATGCTCACATTGTGGAGTTAATCGTCTAATGGCGAAATGCTACTCAGTAAACATATTATCTCCACTAACTAAATTTACTAGATAACTCATTGACTAGATACTATATGCTCTTGGGTACATTTATAAACTAGTCCATCTCACCCAAATCTCTTTCTCTTATCTGCTAACCTATCCTAAATAAGTTAACTGCAACTAAAAGAATCAATTATTTATCTGAGTAAATGCTCTTAATTAATCTATGTTATACATACTCTATCTTATGCATTAATATATCTTAATTATGAGATGTATATACTCTTACAACTTGATTATCCTTTACAACAACTGTAACTTCATAATAACTCCAATACATCTCTCCATATTCAAGATAATAATTCCTAGCTTCTGTCCAATCTCTTTCAATTTCCTCATATGTAATAGGAGTTAAAGTATCATCAAACGGAGAATCAAACTCCCAGACACAATCATCAGCTACTGAATAACTAATAGAAACACCATAGTCATCACTTATAGATAATACCCCATCTGTATAACTCATCGCCTCAATATCCCCAATATAGAATCCTATTTCATCTATACCAATGTTTTCATATGCTTCTTCTAATGAGTTATAAAAATTCTTTATCTCAATCTGAGTACCATATGCGTAATAACTATTGAATACATTGATTGCTTCTTCGTAAGTCGCATATTGAACATCATCTACATAATATGTAAACAATCTAGTATCTTCTTTAATTTTACTATAATCATAATCTGTCCAGTCAAAGTCTGCCCAATTATCTGTATTCTTCAAACTAAGCACATGTGTTGTGTCATAAGTATTTGTTTCTTGATTATACACAAGCAATCTAGTATCAGGAATATAATCAAACGACATTGATATACCCTTATCTATAATTGTTCCATTTGAATCAATTGCTATATCACCCCAGAACCACATAGATACTACATTGTTATCCTCATCAATATCACACAATGCAATTGACTCATAATTTTCCCTATATAATATTTCTTGTATACCATCTTGATTAATATCTATGAGTCTATACTCACCATATTCAGTATCATAATTTTCATTAATATACTTTTGGTAATTGTTTAATGTATTAGATATTTTGTACTTTTCTGGATAAATAGGTTCATCATTCTTGTTAGTTTCCATTGTACCTATCACATAAGGAATACCCATTTCTTCAGCATACTGCTGAGCATATGAGTCTTCATTACAATAAATTGTTTTGAATACTACTGGTGGAATAGACGAAACACTATTTGGTATTTCTATATTTATATCAACATAAGTATATTCTTCATAGCATATTTTAACCATTTCATCGAAATGAAAGTAATCTGACTCTGAACTAAAATCTATTGTAGATACCTGATACCCCATTACTGTTTCTGGTATAACTATATCTGTACAATCTTCATCATATCCAAACACTATAAAAGTTTCGTTAGCAATACTACTTTCTTCTACCACATCTTCAATAGGTTCTCCAGTCTCTGTGTCAATAGTAATTGCTGTTGTTGCTTCATACTCTGCATCAGTATCTGTATTAACCGCTTCCATTGCTAGTTCATCATAATAATAGTAATATACCCCATCTTGCCAATGAACAATTTCAAACATATCTGTTAATCCTTCAGCAACCAAATACTTACCATATAAAATATCTAACTGAAGGGAGTTTGTAATTTCTTGCTCACACAAATAATCTAACCAATCTGTAAACACAGTTCCATTTATGGCATAATTTGAACAATCATCACCCGCATTAATCTCAGAAACCATACTATATACTAGATTACCATAATAAATACTCACAAGCCTACCTAATTCATCATCCTCTATTTCTTTGTAAGAGTTTCCTTCTACACAGTATACATTTCCATAAATTGTATCAATATAAATCTTGTCTTCTACTGTAAATAATGAAAAACCATCATCTTCACAATGCATTTCTGAAATCTTCAATTTCTCTACAACTTGTTTACCATCGTACTCGTAAAAGTATACATCGTATAAAAATCCAAAACCTTCATAATCATCACCTAAATAAACACTTTCTCCACAATCCAACAAATCCGCCACCACCAAAATAGGTTTACCATCAACATAAATAATTTTACCAGCACAATCTGCGGTTGCTAATGCAATATATGTTTCTTTGTACTCTTCATCATATTGTAAATAGCTTACATCTTCTAATCCCATAGATTGATATAAATATTGCAAATAATCTATATCATCTAAATAATGCTTGCTATAAAACTCATTATAACATTCTTTATAAGCCTCCATTGTTGATTGCTCTTTCTTGGCAGAATTTTTTTCATCTCCACAACCACATAATCCTATCAACGTTCCTAAACATAATAATATAACCAGTATCTTTTTTTTCATCTTTCTCATATCAGCAATTTGATTTCCACAACTAGTACAAAACATCTTTTTAATCCTCTCTTCTGTATTATTTAAACTATATAGGCTAAAAATAGCCTATGTGGTTCATTCAATATTATCACAACTGCCTATACAATTCAAGTATATCAATATATACGGGGGTGTTTTATGAACTACTACGACATTGGACAGAGAATCAGAAAATACAGAAAAGCCAATCAGCTATCTCAAGAACAACTGGCTGATATGGTAGGAATATCGGCAACACATCTGAGCCACATAGAAACTGGCAACACAAAGCTAAGTTTACCTGTATTCGTAAAAATAGCAGACTCACTTTCAATTAAAACAGATGAATTACTCAATGACATCTCAGACATAAGTTCAAATGAAGTAAAAAAGGAAATTTTAGAGCTTTTAGATAATTGCTCTACCAAAGATACACTAATCATAAAAGACCTGATAAAATCAGTAAAAATCTCTCTTGATAAATATAATGACTAAAGAAAAAGGTCTATAGGCAAAACACCTATAGACCTTTCTGATACCCCATTATTTACTTACTCACCTAGCATAGCTACACACAGAAACTCTGTAATCTTTATCCATTGCTTATCTGCCCAACTAATTTCAGTTCTAAATTCATTAGGAAAATCCTCTTTCGCTATAAATTCATACTCTCGCAAATATGTAGAATAGTATAGATAATTCCCATACAATCTTGTAATAGCAATGGCAACGAATCGCTGTGTAAAGCACTTTGAATGTTGTTTGTAGTAATCTAGCATATACTGTGTCTCAGCAACAAGCTTTTCTTTATAAGACCTCAAATAAGTCTGCAAGCTATCAATTGCTTCTGGAGAACCTGCATACCCCTCCCTTAAAACATTTTCAATCTTTACCATATCATACTGTAACTGTGTTTCATATTCCAATAATGGAAGCCTTAGCCCATCAGGAACAAACTTGTTTGTAATCATAAGATAGATACCCCCTTGTTTTATTTAAACAATGTATACCTACCTAACTCATAACATAATATCCCTTACTATCCTTGATATATTACTTTTTTATAAACCTATACACGTCGTCAAATTTTTTAACTTTGTAATCCAAATATAAATCTGACCTAAATAAATATTGTTCTAACAATTCACAAAACTCTACCATTTCATACTTAATAAACTTGTAGTGTTGCTTTGTTTTTTTACTTTCTCCTGTTAAAAAATATCTGTACTCTAATGGTTCTACATAATCGTAATTTGTAATGAACACTTCTAACGTAAATAGTCTTTGTAACATCATCTTTAACATATCGTTATTATTCATACTTATCTTCTTAAAATTGCATTCTTTTTCAATAGATTTCATATCCACGCATACTAGCACATACAGTGTTTGTTTATATTCTTTAGACAGTTCTCTGAACACTTTAAAGATATTATCATAAATCTCTTGATTTTCTTTTAGTGTAGCTAGCATCTTATTCATTTGTCCATTTGGAACAATATAAAATGATTTATTATTTGATGTATAAGTACTAAAATCATAATCCTTACTTGTATCTAATATAACTCTTCCGTCACTATCTCTTTCAATTGATTCTAATCTACCAAATATTTCTGATAGCTTTGAATATGTAGAATCCTCGACAGATTTACTAGCCCTACATGAAAAAATAAACTTATTACCCAGCTTTGATGTATTTAATAACTTACAAATTAAAACCTGCATTCTATCTTTATCAATTCCACCTGAATCATAACCAGCTGTATTTAAATATGGACTGTCAGAATAAAACAACACCTTGTTATTATTATTCTTACATAAATCTTCAATGATAAATTCATTTTCCAAGCTCAATACATCACAATTCCTAAATTGATTTATTCGTTTAAATTTAAGATGTAATTTTTCTAACTCATTAAAGTCACACTTACAAAATCTTTGTAAAGAACTCTTACTTACCCCACCTTTCTGATGTTTACCACCAGTCACCGTAAAACTATGTATATATGTGTATGCAATAGCTAAATAAATCTTATATTCATCTTCGTCGTTCTCATAGTTATAATCATTAAATGAAATTATCGTATCAAAAAACTTTGTATCAACTATACCTAGCCTTTCATTATACTTATCTTTTATATCTTCATACATCATGAATAACTCTCGTCCAAACTTTACAACTGTATCTGGAGTTTGTTCTAATTTATCCTTAATAACATTAATAAATTCTTGTAAATTATTTAAATAACCTCTATACAACCCATCGTCAGCAAGAACCTTATAATAGTTAATATTAAAATAATCAAATTCATTAATTATACACTTAACCTTTGTACTCTGTGTTGTAGCTATACTGGCTGAACCTGAACCTCCAAACAAATCTACAAAGGTATTATGACTATTTGTAAATTCTGATAAGTAATTAATGCAATACCCCAAATAATATGTCTTGGCACCTGCATACTTCATCGGTACTTTAACTTGTGTATAATGGTTTATATCATATAATTTCACAGGTGATACACTAAACTCTGAAAAAGTCTTTTTAGACAACTTATAGCCATCTATTATCTGACCATTATAATTATAATTATAATTACTCGCAATATAACCCAACATAGCTTTTTGAGTTGGCTTTATACATAATTTTTTATCTTTTGCATTCTCATAAAGCTCTATACTCCTATACATCATTATATACAATAGGATTTTAACAAATGATGGCAATCTGCTAGTACCATTGGACACTTTGATAAGGTTTCTCTTTTTCATATTAGGAGAATAATTTATTTCTTTGAGAATTTTACAAATCTCATTACGACATTCAGAATATACAGACTCATAATACTCTGAATCTTCTTTTCTTTCTTTAAGCTTATCAATTAACTCTAGAATAATCTCCGTGTTATGCTCCGATAAATCATTTTTTACTAAATGCTTACCCCCAAACCTAACAATACTATAAATATACTCAAGAAAATCTAAATTACTTACTTCATCTAAAAGGCTTCTCACAATTTTACCCTCCTTGTCTGTGTTGTAAATTTGTCTACATTATACCACAAAAACCAACACCTTGCTGTACATACATCAAAATACCTCTAACCTTGTACGACAGTGCATCTAAATATACCAGAAATCAAAAAAGACGGTCGATACAACTATCGAAACCGTCTTTTTTGACCGAAATAATTCAATTGTCAAAAACCGTCTATCACGAGAAAATGGCGTAAATTCAAGGTTTTTAGCCCTGTTCCTGCATTCTGCTTAACTTCGCAGCTTGGTCTGCTGCGATACATGCGTCGATTATTTCCTGAATATCTCCATCCATTATCTTATCAAGCTTATAAAGTGTAAGTCCGATTCTATGGTCTGTTACACGTCCCTGTGGGAAGTTATAGGTTCTTATCTTCTCTGAACGGTCTCCTGTTCCTACCTGGCTCTTACGAAGTTCGGCCTCTGCATCATGTGCCTTCTGTTGCTCTATATCATAGAGCTTAGCACGAAGGAGTGCAAATGCTTTAGCCTTGTTCTGAAGCTGTGATTTCTCAGTCTGGCTATATACAACAATACCTGTTGGGTAGTGAGTAAGTCGTACAGCCGAGTCAGTTGTATTGACACACTGACCACCGTTACCTGACGCACGCATAACATCGATACGAATATCTTTATCATCAATCTGAACATCAACTTCCTCTGCCTCTGGAAGAACAGCAACGCTTATTGTCGAAGTATGAATACGTCCGCCTGACTCAGTCTCAGGAACACGCTGTACACGATGTACACCACTCTCATACTTAAGTACGGAATATGCACCATTACCAGTTACCATGAAAGAAACAGACTTCATACCACCTATACCAATCTCTTCCACTTCCATAGTCTCTATCTTCCAACGTCTGCTTTCGCAGTAATGTACATACATACGATAAATTTCCGCAGCAAAAAGTGCTGACTCATCTCCACCTGCACCTGCTCTGATTTCCACGATAACGTTTTTATCATCATTAGGGTCTTTTGGAAGAAGGAGAATCTTTAATGCGTTTTCGCATTCCTCAACCTGAGCCTTTGCCTCATTTAATTCTTCTTTAGCAAGCTCACGAAGTTCCTCATCGCTCTCCTCATCAAGCATAACCAAACTATCTTCAATAGTCTGCTTAGCCTCTTTATACTCTTTATATTTTTCTACTATTGGAGCAAGCTCACTCTGCTCTTTCATAAGGTTTCTAAATCTCTCCTGATTAGATACAACCGATGGGTCTGAAAGCATACTTTCAAGCTCTTCTAATCTTGCAACTAAATCCTCTAACTTATCAAACATATTTTCCTCCTATATTCCCTCTATGCGTTATCTGCTTATTAAAAATTTATCTTCTTGCAACAACAACTCTGTCTAGCCCTGCATAATCCTTTTTAACGCTCACCTGGCTAAATCCTGCCTCAAGTAAAATTATTTTAATATCCTCGTATTGATTATAGCCTATCTCAAAAACGAGATAACCCTCACTGTCAAGATAGGTTTTTGATTTATCTATTATCTCTTTATAAAAATATAGTCCGTCCTCCATACCATCAAGAGCAAGACGAGGTTCAAACTCTCTTACATCCTCCATAATATCATCAATATCTGATGTTGGAATGTATGGTGGATTAGACATAATCAAGTCGTATTTGCTGTCTATATTCTCAAACAAGTCAGTCTCTATAATATCACACTTTGCACCAAGATTAAACATATTTTCTTTCGTCAATAAAATTGCTTTATTAGAAATGTCTGCAAGTGCCACTCTATCATCTTCAAACCCAGCTTCTCTACGTTTTAAATAGTAGCTTATACCTATACATCCTGTTCCACAGCACATATCAAGAGCACGACAATCCTTAAAGTCACATGTAAGCTCCAAAGCAGTTTCAACTAATATTTCAGTCTCAGGTCTTGGTATTAATACTTCTTCCTCTACCTTAAACGTGTATCCCATAAAGTCCTGAGAACCAACAATATACTGACATGGATAATGAGAGCTTCTGAGCAAAATAACATCCTTGTATGTTTCTTCATCATCAATAGCGATTTCATCATACATTTTCATAAATATACCTGTATAATCAATTCCTAAAACATACATAGCAAGAAGTTTTGCATCATTTGCATATTCCTGAATACCCGCATCCTGCAAAGTATCACTTCCGTATTTTATTAAATCCTTTAACTGCATAAAATACGCTCCTATTTGTTATTTTTTTCTCTTTCCTGCCTCAAGTATTCCTTCCAGTCAAAAACACCTTCTACAGCCTTTATGGCAACCTCAACCATATCTGGTGTTGGCTCTATCGTGGTAAGTCTCTGAACCCATAGTCCCGGCTTACTCATAATATCAGCCACCTTAGACCTGCTTCTACCGGCAAATCGAATAAACTCATAAGATATTCCAGCTATAACAGGAACAAGCAGCACTCTGAGCAAGAGTCTAAGCCATACTGTTTCTGTCCTAATACACATAAACACAAGAATACTCACAAACATTACTATAAAAAGAAAGCTTGTCCCACAGCGTTTATGAAATCTTGTATGCTTCATGACATTTTCTACCGTCAAGTCCTCACCCGCTTCAAGGCAATTAATAGTCTTATGCTCTGCCCCGTGATACATAT
Organism: Wujia sp.; assembly: GCA_045531735.1. Lineage (GTDB taxonomy): Bacteria > Bacillota > Clostridia > Lachnospirales > Lachnospiraceae > Coprococcus_C. Next base: position 15,471 of record JAZSEO010000036.1, read on the forward strand.
AAGTTCTCTTAATATCTTCCATTCGTGATATCAGATAAACATATAGAATAAATATTGAAAGTCTTATTATCCCTTCCAACAAACCTATCAGAAAATGATTTTTAATATATTCATCAACAAATGAAACTAAAAACGCCGGCAAAAGCATGAAAAGGCCAACAGCAAGTACAATTGAAAACATAACAGTAACAGCCATAAGCATATCCTCAGATTTTTCTTCCCGTCTATCTGCAGCATTCTGGGCTTCTTCGGCAGAGATACCTTTCTTTTTTGCTTTCTCTAATCTCTTAGCTTCTTTCTTCTCTCTTCTTGCCCGTTCCTTCTCAGTTTCTTCCTCATCATAGAATTCTGCTGAATAAGTAAGTGTTTTTACACCAATTACCATAGACTCAACAAAATTCACAACGCCCCTTAAAATAGGGATGTCAAGAATGCGATATTTTTTAGAAACCGATATATATTCATTTACTTGAACTTCTATTTCTTTATCAGGCTTTCTTACCGCTATGGCGTATCTATCCTGATTTTTCATCATTACGCCCTCTATAACAGCCTGACCACCTATACTAACTTTACCCAAATTTCATTTCCCTTTCCATAAAGCATAGTATTTTCTATGATTTAAAAAAAGCTTGCTACACTAAGTAACAAGCTATTTTACATATATTCTCAGTTTATTATGCCTGAGTCACACCGTACTTACGGTTGAACTTATCAATTCTACCACGAGCCTGAGCAGCTTTCTGCTGACCAGTATAGAATGAATGGCACTTTGAACAAATCTCAACGTGGATACCGTCCTTAGTTGAACCAGTTACAAACTCATTACCGCAGTTACATACAACCTTTGCCTGATAATATTCTGGATGTATTCCTTCTCTCATTTTTTTCACCTCTTCAATGTATTTCCATGGATTTTGCCATGAATTGTTCAATTACAACGATAGATATTTTATCATAGGGACAACTTAATTTCAAGTACTTTTATTGATTTTATTAAATATTTTTAAATTACTTTCTAAGCAATGTTTTCTTAATATATTCAATAAACTCCTCGTTATTTTTTGTCCTTACAAAAAGTTTCAATACTTCTTCTATTGTTTCATCTGCTTTTGCACCTGATAAGGCCTTATGTATGCCGTTAACAGCCTCCAGTTCATCTGGCGAAAGAAGTAAATCATCTCTTCTGGTTCCTGATTTAGCAATATCAATAGCAGGGAAAATCCTCTTCTCTGATAACTTTCTATCAAGAACAAGTTCCATATTACCTGTTCCTTTGAATTCCTCAAATACAACGTCATCCATACGGCTACCTGTGTCAACCAAAGCTGTAGCAAGAATTGTAAGACTTCCACCTTCACGCATATTTCTTGCTGCACCGAAAAATCTCTTAGGCATATGAAGTGCTGCAGGGTCAAGACCGCCGGATAAGGTTCTACCACTTGGTGGAACTGTAAGGTTATAAGCTCTCGCAAGTCTTGTAATACTATCCAAAAGAATTACTACATCCTTTTTATGCTCAACAAGTCTTTTTGCTCTCTCAATAACCATCTCTGAAACTCTCTTGTGATGCTCAGGAAGTTCGTCAAATGTAGAATAAATAACTTCAACATTTGGTCCCTCTATCGACTCTCTTATATCAGTTACCTCCTCTGGACGCTCATCAATAAGTAGAACTATCATGTGCATATCCTTGTTATGAACACTTATACTTTTAGCAATAGCCTTAAGTAAAGTTGTCTTACCCGCCTTAGGAGGCGATACAATCATACCTCTCTGCCCTTTACCAATAGGCGAAAGTAAATCAACAATACGAATCGCAACAGGAGCACCTGGCTCGTCCAGATGAATTCTCTCATTTGGGAAAATAGGTGTTAAATCCTCAAAAGGAACTCTCTTTGCAGCCTCAGACGGTTTAAGTCCATTGACATAACGAATATAAAGCAATGCACTGAATTTCTCTCCCTGAGTCTTTGTACGAATAGGTCCACTGATAATATCACCTTTTTTAAGGGCAAATCTTCTTATCTGCATTGGTGAAATATAAATATCTCTATCGCCTGGTAAATAATTTGCACTTCTTATAAATCCATAGCCATCAGCCATAACCTCAAGAATACCGTTAGCTTCATTTCCACTGTCTAAATCTGCGTTAAACTCCTGACCATCGTAATATTTTATATTACCATCCGGTTTAGTTATCTCCTCCTGGCGATTAACATCTTCATGCTTCTCAACAGGCTTAGTCTCCACCTCTGACTTAGTCTTTTCTGTCTGAGATTTCATTGCGGCTTCACTGTTTTTTGCTGTCATTTTTTCTACATTTTCCAAAAGCTGAGCAAGTTCATTTTTCTTTAATGTTGAAACGTTTCTAATTCCTTTTTCTTTAGCATATTCTCTCAACTCAGCTAAAGATGCTTTTTTTAAATCCATAATATCTCCTTTTTATCTCTTATAAATGGGTATCTCTTGTGATTAAAGAACTCCATAGACCTAACTGCTCTAGAATGACTTAATATTAGCATATCTTCCTAAAAAGGTAAACCAAAAATTACAAATTCCTTGATTTTTAATAAACATTATCGTATATTTTACATATAGTTTTACACGGAGGAACAATATGGAGGGTTTATTACTCTACAAGCTTATAATTTTATTTATGCTTGATAGAACTGATTATACAATGACAAATTCACTTATATCCGGCTTTGTCGTAGGAAAAGGTTATACAACTCTTTTTAATCTACATGAGGCTCTTAGTGAACTAATTTCAAATGAATTTATTTCTACCGATACGGTACGCGATACAATCCATTATAAGATATCTAATTCCGGTGAAGAAGCTTTATCATATTTTGAAAACAGACTTCCCTATTCAATAAAACAGGACATATTAGAGTATCTTAAAGCAGAACGTATAAATGTTAAGAATGAATCTGAAATATATGCAGATTATTTCTACAATGATGCTAACTGGTACACTGTTTCCTGCATCATAAAAGACCGAAAAGAAACTCTTATGGATTTAAAATTCGATGTACCAACTAAATCACAGGCAGAAACAATCTGCAACAACTGGCGTGCAAAAAGTGCAGGCATATATGAATATCTGGTTAATCAGCTATGGTTGACTGAATAAGTTCCCAAATCTCCTCTTTTCCCTGTTTAGATACAGCGGAAAAGGGGATTATTTTTGTCTCTTTTGAAACCCCTAATTTTTCTCTGATTATTTTTATATTCTTGTCCTTCTGACTTCTTTTTATCTTATCAAGCTTTGTTGCAATAATTACTGGTGTATAACCATTTGCAACTATCCACTCGTACATTGTGACATCATTTTCTCCCGGTGCATGTCTTATATCAATAAGTAGAAAAATGGTTTTTAACTGAGAAGATGTATTCAAATACCTCTCAATCATTTTACCCCATTTATTTCTAATTTCCTGAGACACCTTCGCATAGCCATATCCTGGAAGGTCAACAAAATATAACGCCTTATTAATATTATAAAAATTAATTGTCTGAGTTTTTCCCGGAGATGATGATGTTCTGGCTAATGCTTTTCTGTTTAATAATCCATTGATAAGCGAAGATTTGCCTACATTCGATTTCCCCGCAAAAGCTATCTCTGGAAGCTCATTTTCCGGTAATTTACTTGTAATTCCACATACAGTTTCTAACTCTGCACTTTTTACTACCATAATATTTCCCTTTCGTATTGGTGCTTGAACAAAGATAATGCCATATTAATACTAATATGGCATTAAAATCTAGTTATATTTATGCAATACTGTCCTCGTTATGTCTTATATGCTTTCTAAGATTATTCTTTTTCTGTCTTGGCTTATCAGCATATGTGAGTATAGGTTCAGCTCCTTCAGTAACAACCTCCTCTGTAATAACACAGCTCTCGATTAATTCATCTGAAGGAATTTCATACATCAAGTCCATAACAACATTTTCCATAATAGCCCTAAGACCTCTTGCGCCAGTCTTACGGGCTGTTGCCTCTTTAGCTATAGCTCTAAGAGCACCCTCTTCAAATTCGAGTTCAACTCCATCAAGCTCAAAAAGCTTTTTATACTGCTTGCTAATAGCACTCTTTGGCTCTGAAAGAATTCTAACCAAAGCATCTTCATCTAATAAATCAAGGGTTACAGCAACCGGAACTCGTCCAATAAACTCTGGAATCAATCCATATTTTACAAAATCCTGAGGAAGAACCTGCTTTAGCACTTCTCCAATATTCTCGTTAGATTTAGTAATTACATCTGCATTGAAACCAATAGATTTTTTACCGATTCTGTTCTCGATTATTTTTTCCATACCTTCAAATGCACCACCACAAATAAACAATATATTTGTAGTATCAATCTGAATAAACTCCTGCTGCGGATGCTTTCTTCCACCCTGAGGAGGTACAGAAGCAACTGTTCCCTCTATAATTTTAAGTAGCGCCTGCTGTACACCTTCACCCGAAACGTCTCTTGTAATAGAAACATTTTCAGATTTTTTAGTGATTTTATCAATCTCATCAATGTACACAATACCACATTGAGCACGCTCAATATCGTAATCTGCAGCCTGTATAAGCTTTAATAAAATATTCTCAACATCTTCACCAACATATCCTGCCTCTGTAAGAGTTGTTGCATCTGCAATTGCAAATGGAACATTAAGAAGCTTTGCAAGTGTCTGTGCAAGGTATGTTTTACCTGAACCAGTTGGTCCTATCATTATAATGTTACTCTTCTGTAATTCTACATCAAAATCTTTTTCTGCAAGAATTCTTTTGTAATGGTTGTATACCGCAACGGAAAGAACTTTTTTTGCAGCATCCTGACCTACAACATAGTCATCAAGAAACTCTTTAATCTCCTTTGGTTTAAGCAGATTTATATCTGTGTCAAACACAGCATCCTCAAACTCATCCTGTATAATCTCGGCACAAATATCTATACATTCATCACAAATGTATACATTTGGACCTGCGATAAGCTTTCTAACCTGTTCCTGACTTTTGTTACAAAATGAACATCTAAGTTTTTTTCTATCGTCTACACGATTAGCCATTTTGCCACCTCTTCAAAATTTTTTATCGGTGCGAAAAATTATACTTCCTTACAATTATCTACAAGGAAATCAAGTGCTTTTCTAGCAGCGATGTCCTTCTTAAGAGAATCCATCTCTCTGTCACCGATTAACTCTTTTAACTTATCAGGCTCCATCTGATATGAAGAAGCCATGTTCTGAATTTCTTCCTCAACCTCTGCATCAGTTGCAGTGATTTTTTCTGCATCTACAACAGCATCAAGAACAAGACCAGTCTTAATTCTAGCAATTGCATCTGGCTTAACTCTCTCAAGCATATCTTCCTTAGTAGTATTCATAAGTTTTAAATACTGCTCCATCTGAAGACCCTGATACATCATATTCTGAGCGAACTCATCAAAAATCTTCTCCTGATTGTACTTAATCATTGCTTCAGGAATATCAACCTCTGCTGACTCAGCAATCTTCTCAACAATCTTAGACTGCTTCTCACGCTTAACGTCTCTCTCCTTCTTAACCTCAAGCACCTTCTTAACATCCTCTTTATATTCAGCGAATGTGTCAAAAGATGAAACCTCTTCTGCAAACTCATCATCTAACTCTGGTAATTCAATAGCATTAATGCTAAGAAGCTCAACCTTAAATACAGCTGGCTTTCCTGCTAAATCTGCTGCATGATAATCCTCTGGGAATGTAACATTAACATCAAACTTATCACCGATGTTTTTACCAACAATCTGATCCTCAAATGTATCAATGAAAGAATGCGAACCAAGAACAAGCTTATAATTCTCGCCCTTACCTCCTTCGAATGCTACATCATCCATGTAACCATCAAAGTTAATCATAACCTCATCCTCAAGCTGAGCAGCTCTGTCATCTACTGAAATTGATCTTGAGTTTTCTTTCTGAGTCTTAAGTATCTCAGCCATTACCTCATCCTCAGTAACTGCTGCATCAATTTTCTCGATTTCTACACCCTTGTATTCACCAATCTTAATCTCTGGCTTAATAGCTACAACAGCAGTAAATATGAAAGATTTTCCTTTCTCAATCTGCTCTACATCTATCTCTGGATTAGAAACGATTTCTTCCTCACAGTTCTCAAGCTCTATTGGATAGTATTTGTTAATAAGGTTGTTTGCTGCATCCTCATAAAATACTGCTGGTCCATACATTTTTTCAATATATGCCTGTGGAACTTTACCCTTTCTAAATCCTGGAACAGCGAACTTACTCTTCTGCTTGTTATATACAGCAGTAATTTCCTTAGTGAATTCCTCTGCTGGTACTTCGATTGTAAGCTTCGCCATATTGCCTTCTAATTTTTCAACTGATAAACTCATTATGTTTTCCTCCTTGTAATTGTACCAAAACGCACTATTCGTTAGATTATATCACAATAAAATATTTTAGTCTATAATTTTTGAGAGAAAAAATAGGCTTGTTTATATATTATGCAATAATTATATACATTATCACTGATATATAAACAAGCCCTTTAAATTTTATTAACTTATACTGTTAGTCAGATTACTTTCCAGACATCTGCTCTTCCTGTCTCTTAATCATCTGTCTAACCATCTCGCCACCGATTGAACCTGTCTCACGAGAAGTTAAATCTCCGTTATAACCCTGCTTAAGGTTTACACCAAGCTCGTTAGCAACTTCCATCTTAAATCTGTTCATAGCTTCCTTTGCTTCAGGTACGCTAGTTTTGTTGTTTGAATTTGACATCTTAGTACACCTCCAATAATAATTAAGACACTTTATGTCTTAAGCTTATTATTAATCAAAGCTTAAAAATTATTACTGGTAAAAAATGTATTACTCTTCAAATTTCTTTTTAAAAATTATCATACCTGCTGATGACATAAGCATTGCTAAGATAAGAACTACTATTGGTGTAGCATCTCCAGTTTTTGGAGAATCTGCTGAACCCATATATCCGTACTGCGGAGTCTGCTCTGTTGGTGATTTAACGTCAGCATCCTTTGGCTGTTCCGGCACATTACTTGGAGCATCTGGTGTCTTATCATCTTTATTGTCTGTTGTATCATCAGCTTTTATTTCATGAGCTGTAAACCATGCAGATATAACTGTATCTGCTGTTATATTGGTATAATCTTTATCCCATTTTGAGAATTTATAAGTATATTTCTCAGTTGCTTTCTTTGTAGGTACCTGTGTTGGTGGTGTAGCTGACTTTCCACTCTCTACGGTTTCAGTCTTAATAACCTTACCATCGCCATCAACCCATTTTACTGTATAAGTCTTAGGTTTCTCTACTGTTCTGTATAAAGCATATACAGAGAAATATCTTGTAGTTATTGTTACATAATTTTTTGAAAGCGTTACATCATCCGCATTCTTCCAATCCTTAAATACATAACTACTACCTGTACCATGAACAGAAGCAACATGTATTTCCTTACCTGCTAAATCGCCAAGTGGGAAAGAAATCGTAACAGGATGATATAATTCAGGAACTAATTCAGGTGTATTATTTACATACTCACCATTTATATCCCTTACCTCTTTGACAACATAAAGCTGAATGTATCTTTCTATAACTGCTGTATCTGATATTTTCGAATCAAACACACTCATCTCTTCGTCAGAAATATCTGAAACATCCATGTAACTTGCATAAAGTGTTACATCAATAGTACCACCGGCAGCAACTACCGCTTCATCTTCCTGTGTAATAATACCCTCATATAAAGCATTATCATAAATACTTTCTAACTGGTCAGCAGTTATATTTATTGAATTGTCCTCAATAACTACACTAGTACTCTTTCCATTTAATACGAAATTAATACCATCATTATCAACATAATCTGTTGGATATACTATACCACCATTTTCTACTGTAACAGCAGCAGTCTTTGTATAGTAGCCATCTGTTGCAACAATTCTGTACGAACCATTTGGCACATTTTTAAACATATATGTTGTTTCTGTGTTGTCATTAAGTTTTTCGCTAGCAATTATAGTATTAGCTTCATAAAGCGATACATAAATTGGATATTCATCATTTACATTTGGATCTGATGTATCATACTCTGCACTACCATAAATTACAGCTGTAGCTGTTTTACTTGCAGTTTTGAAGCTTCCCTCAATTGTTCTAACCTCACTAGAAACATCAGTTTTTACATAAATCTTATAATCATATACAGTATCCGATTCAAGATTTCTCAAAGTACAATTTAAGTCCATTCCATAGTCAGCTTCTGGCTTGTTGAACAATGCAGCTGTATATTCTTTATCTGTTGCTTTTTTGTATGCTATATAGCAATCTGATACCGGATATGTTCCTACATGTACCTCTGCCTCAATATATGCACCAGTTGTAGTAATATCTGTCACCGGATATCCAACAAGTGAAAGTGGGGCAAAGTCTAATGGTTCTGAAACGTTACCTGCAATATCTTCAACAGTTATTGAATATGTTTTACCCTCGTATGCGGTAAAGCTACCTGAAATAACGCCATCTTCAACTGTAACCTCAAGAGGTAAATCATTTAACAATACTCTTGTAGAATCAACTCCACTTACTGCATCTGACGCTCTGAAATTAACAGTCATGCTTCCATCATCCAATACTGCTGATTCAACAATATATACCTCTGGAGCATCTAAATCAACCTTCACAAGCTCAACATCTGTCTCAACACTATTAACACCTGATGCACTTACAGCCCAAGCACTTACAGTAACTTCTCCCTCATGTTCAAGCTGGAATTCATAATAATCGTTAGTAAATCCATCCTGAATATATTTGTTTCCAACCTCTGTACTATACTTAGTAACAACAGGAATTCCATCAACGTCAATTGTTGAGTTAATTGTTATATATGGTTTTGTACCAATATACCAACCATTTCTACCCTGCGTACCATCAACAGTAATTGTAGGAGTTTCCGGTGGAGTATCAGAAATACCCGAAAACGTTTTTTCGTATGTAGCCACGTTGCCTGCAGCATCACATGCCTCAACAACGTATGTGCCATTGCTTACTATGTTATATGCATACTCATCAAGAACTCCCCATGTTCTGAGTTCTGTCAAACCACTGGCATCTTTTTTGTAAAGAGTTACTGTCTGAACACCACTGACACCACTTCCATCAGTATCTTCATCACTCTCAGAATCAGATACTGTAAACTCAAAGGTTACCCCTGATAAATAACTCTCTGTTCCTACCTCTGTATTATCAGTAATAACAGGTTGCTTACAATCAATAAGATAAGGACCTACTGCGCTAAGTTCTGAACTATTTCCTGCATTGTCATATACAACTGCTGAAATAGTATAATATCCTGTAGGAAGTGTTTCGTCCTGTATATTATGTGTAAATACATATGAACGAATCTTACCATATTGTTCCATATTTAATACAGATGCAAAAACATCACCTGCGTCCTCTGTTGCTTCATAAGATGTTCCATCTGCCTTAGTTATTGTCCATTCTATGCGGTTAACACCTGAGTCAACTTCCAAATCATCTGTAGCCACAACTTCGAGTTTTAATCCATTATACCAAACCATAGTTTCCTCTGTTGAAACTGCTGCCACTTCACCTGCAAGGTTCTTAGTTGTAATAGTAGCATTCGCGCCACTGTTTTCTATCATCCACTCAAAGTAAGTTGAAGGATCACCATCATTACTATAAGCATCTATCTTCTCTTTTTGTTCAGCTACACTTAATGTGGACTCATCAGATATATTACCTGTTGTATCGCTTGCATATACCACAAGCTGACCATATACTGTAGGTCCAATCAAGATACTTGCCTCATAATATCCTGTAGTAGCATTAAGAGTCAATTTTTTCTCGTATACATTAACGTCTGTTCTAACTCCTACTTCATCAACAAAGTAGTAATAAAGCTTATCAGGGACACTTCCTGTTGCCTCATATTGTACCTTAATGCTCATGCTAGATACAAATTCACCATCAATCTCTTGAGAATGGAAATATGAACCAAACGAAAACTCATTAAAATATTCTAAGTGTGGTGAAACAACAAAATTCTTTAAATTAGGAGCAGATGTATCTACATTAAGCCCCGATACTGTAACTATCTCCGAAATAGCACCAGTTTGTGTATTGAGCATCTGAAATTTTATAGTAGCATTATCCAAATCCCCTAAAACAATTGCAGATTCAAACGGTTCCTCAGCCGCTTCCTTCGACATATTTACAGTAATATCACTATCTGTATCACCAATAAGTCTGATTTCATTATAATTTGTACCATCCGCTGTGATTGTTAAACCAGGATAATATCCGTTTGGTAATACTTCTTTACTAAATTTATAATTAGCAGTATCTGCATTCGAACCATTGTATTTTACACCTGCATCTCTTGTCACTGTAAACGTAGGCGCATTGACAACAGTTACAGCATAGTTCTTACCATCTGGCACAAAATAAGCACCAACAGTATATGTACCTTTTGAACTATATATACTTCTAGATGTAGTCCATGACTTAAAGCCTAATACTTCTTCCATAAAGGTAATAAAGCCCTTATAATCAATATTATTCTCCTCTGTGGAAATGCCGCTATATCTTGTTGCATCTGCACCAACAAGTTTCCCTTCATCTGCTTCTATAATCTTTATGTAATAATCCGGACTTTCCTCACCAAAAAGAACCGTAGAATCCTGCTTATCATAAAGTAATATCTCAACTGATATAGGCTTTCGCTCTACTATCGCTCTGTCAGCTAAAGTAATCTGATTATTATCATCAGTTACAATGGTATATCTCTCTAATGTATCCTCTATATTTCCATCGGAAGCACTAGTACATTTCATTCCTGTAACTGTAACAGTTAAATCTCTAGCACCAGCAGCCTCGTCATCAATTGTAGCTGCACTATCAAGAAGTACAACAATCTGATCATCGCCAATTGTTCCATTCGCTGTTGCTTCTGTATTTATACTGATATCCTTTGTTCCATCATATACCTTGTTAGGTTGCTCATTACTTTGATTTACAACAGATGTAGGATTTATAGTAATTTCTTTTTTATTTGATACTATTTTAACCTCGTGCTGAGTTTCTCTTTTAACACCTTCTTCTGTAGTGTTCTCATCTACATTTTTATCTGTAACAGTAATCCAGAACGATACATCTGATGTTGTTATATCATCAAGCTTACCATAAACAGTATATGAACCATCTGCTTCTGTTTTGATATTAAGACCATATTGATTGAGCAAATTCATAGTTGCCTGCAAATCAGTTGTATATTCAAACTGTGTACCTGCTGTTCCAGCCTCATCTTTATATTTAGCAGTAATATTACAGCTGATTTCATCTCCATACTTACCTGTAATTGTCAAATGCTGTCCATCCTCACTAACACTACTCTGTCCTGAGTTAGAATTAAGCTGTTTAGGATTAAGCTGTATATATTTATATGACCATATGGCATTATATTTTTTACCTTCTACGTTAACACCTGAACCATCATCGACCTTTTCTTTAGCTAATACGCTTGAATTAACTTCCTGACCTGCTGAATATGTATCGCCTGTCTCGGCATCCTCCCAACCAACTAAAACATAAGCCTCGTTCGATGCCCATATCTCAGCATTAGACACCATGTTAACCTGCTCACCATAAGTATATGGAACTGGATGCTCACCATTGTCATGATATCCTTGTCCGTCAACTACCTTTATTGCAGTAGGTGCTCCATCAGGAGTAGCATCATACGTAACATCTATAGACATTGGCGACCAGTTAGAATAAACAGTCAAAGAATTAACATTACTCTGATTAGAATCATTTGTGTTTATTTCTATTGTAGATGTTGATGGATATATTCCTCCACCTATAATAGAAACTCCAGTAAAAGTATATCCTGTTCTGTATAAATCATATGTAGCAGCGTCCTGTACAGTATATGTAAGTGCCGGATAAATATCTCCCGAATCCGGAGTATATGTAGCTGGTGCTGATATAACGACATCGTCATGGGTTTCACCTGTAACATATACTGGTGTACTATTTGGAGCATCCTGTATAATTATAGGATACGCTTCTCTTGTTGCCTTAAAATATAACTTATATTCTCCACCTTCTAATGGAAGTGTTGTAACATCCAAATCACCCGAAACTAAGCTTGTGCTTGCCAAAGTTTCATCAGAATAAACTGATGAAAATTTCACATAAGCAGTCTGGTCTGAACCAAACAAATACTTAGAAAGCGTTTTTGCATCTGGAACTGTAATAACAGTGTTATCTGGTGATATTGCGATAGAGCTATTTTCAAGCTTTACAGGTCCTGTTTCATCTATACGATAAAAGCTAACAACGCTTCCTATCTCTGGTTCACCGACAAGAGCTACATCTTCCACATTAACAACGACTGCATCTGTAGGTGATGCATCGCCAGAAGCTGTCGGATTATCGCCTACATCCGCTGAAGATGTAAGGAACAACGACTGTGTAATAAGCATGGTCATAACCATAATAGATGCAACAAGCTTTTTGCCATTACCTCGTCCCCAATATACTGCATGAGATATAGCACTTATTATAGCTACAAGTGCAAGTGTCGGATACACCAATATCCTATGCTTTTTTCCAGTATCAAGCAACTTACGAATCAATTTGTCCTTCAACTTCATATTCCTTCACCTCAAATTCCCCATATCCTACAAGGGCCTTCCTAATTAAATATATATATTTTGTAAATAATTCTATTTATATGTAGAAATAACTATAAAAAGCCATAGTTATTCATAATCATTTTTACATTTTATCACATAACAAATAGATTGAAAATAGTTTTTATTTATTTTTTACAAAATGTTGCGATTATTTTTTTTTAAATACTATATTTTGTAGTTGAGTGTCTATTTGATACAATACAAGACGCTTATATAGATATATCGGATGATTTGCTGATTAAATGAAGTGTTTTTTGTTATTTATATAAATTTTGTCTCCATAATGGAATATATTTGCCTTCGTAGAATTTTTTGAGATTGTTATTAAGGTACTCTCTTTCTTGAGCTATTTCTTCCGAGGTCATCCCATAGCGATAAAACGGCTGTTCTTTTACTAAAACATTGTCATAATAATCGTCATACTGGTCTATAGTTTCTTCTCCATTATTTTTTAAATTGTACTCCATATATAATACCTCCTATTTGTCGTTACTGCTCTCTATAGGCCTAATACAAAGCATATTGTACTTTTAGAATATATCTATTATTAAATTAGGTCAACATAATATTATGAAATGCAACAAATTAGCTCATTATTTAATCTATACATTAATACAGCTTTAGTTTTACATATATTTGGGCAAATAAAAATCACATGTTATCAAATTGATAAACATGTGATTTTTACAATTTTTTCTTAATTTGGATATATCAAGTTTTCTTCGCTTATATTTATTAAAACATTTTCTAAATATCTTTTACTGATATACCTCGCCATAGGTAAATTCATATCAAGATAGTTTCCACAATCTTTAGCAGATGCCCCCGGCACCTCGTCATCATATTTAGCCATAAAAGAAAATAACTCTTTAATTAATTCAACTATGTCCTTTGATTCATAATCTCCTGCCAATATAAGATAAAAACCTGTTCTGCAACCCATAGGACCAAAATATATTATTTTCTCTCCATAGTCTTTATGATTTCTCAAAAATGTAGCTGCAAGATGTTCGATTGTATGTATCTCAGCAGTATTCATAACAGGTTCATAATTTGGTCTTGTAATTCTAAGATCAAAAGTCGTTATTATATTTCCGTTAACATTATCTTTTCTAGACACATATATACCTGGCATAAGCTTTGTATGGTCTATTGTAAAGCTCGCTATTTTTTTCATATTATATCCTCCTATAACTGCAAAACCATCTCTTTAACAAGATTTACACTATGTTTAATAGCCTTAGCCTCAAAGGTAGGATAATCTTCTGTAGCACTATCATCTGCCTTATCAGATATAGCCCTTATTATCAGAAAAGGAATATTGTTTAAATATGCCGCCTGTGCTATAGCAGCACCTTCCATTTCAGTACAAAAGCCTTTGAAATTACTTTCTATATAGTTTTTCTTATCTTTATCAGATATAAACTGGTCTCCACTTACAACCCTTCCCTCAAATACATTGATGTCCGGATTAACCTTTTCACATGAAACCTTTGCAAGTTTTCTCAGTTTCTCATCTGCTATAAAAGTTGATGTTGACATACGAGGAATAACACCTGGTTCATAACCAAAGCCTGTTGCATCCATATCATGCTGTAAAGCATCTGTCGAAAGAACAATATCTCCAATATCAATAGCTGCATTTAAGCTGCCTGCTATACCTGTATTAATAACGGCATCTACACCGTATTCGTCTACTAAAATCTGTGTACAAATACCAGCATTAACTTTACCTATTCCAGAACGTACAACTACTACATCTTTACCACACATAGTTCCTTTATAAAAATCCATTGATGCCTTACTTTTTATCTCAACATCAGACATAATTTCCTTTAATTTACTTACCTCTTCATCCATCGCACCTATTATTCCAAGCATATTTATCTCCTTTATCCGCATAATTTATCAATACTTTCCCTTGATATTTTTATCATATTTATAAGTCGGTCATAAACCTTAGATTTATTATCCTTATCCATTCCAACCACATCAGATACATAAAAATCATTTAACACAAACATTGCAATATCGTTAATGCGTTCACCCTTACCTGTATCTCTCAAGTCAATAACCTTATTACCTACTTCTCTTATAAATGCATGCCATTCTAAAATAAATCTCTGATTTTCTTCTATATTTTCTGTATCTATCCATTTTTTTACTTTTATCTTTGCTCTATTATCCTTGATACATTCATTTTTTTGTAGAAAATATTTAAACCCATTTTCATCATATACTCTGCCTAACGGAAAAATTCTACATATTCCAGGTCTCGCAGAATGTATATCACATCTGCCTTCCTCATTAAGAAAAGTACAGCGTTCATTAGTTCCCATTTTTAAATTAGGTAATATAAGACCATCTACCATATTGAGCTCTATTCTGCCCTCATTAATCAATTCCTGCAAATTTTTCCCCAAATGATTTTTCATCAGCCAAATATCATACGGATCAAGCACTATGGAACTCCCCATGCCTGCACAGCACTTGCTACATCCAATACAATTACCAGTATCAGCTTTAACCATATCATTTAATCCATAGGTTCTTCCATCAGATATTTCTTCTAATGTACATTCTCTTAACATTTTTCTCCTCCAATTATTCCAACATAAAGATAATTATAACTTTTATGCAAAAAATACGCAAGGTAAATTACCTTGCGTATAATAAAAACAATAATCTTTTAAAATTATATTTCGTTTTCAACTATTTCCAGCATAAGCTTTAAATCCTCAATAAAGCTTTGATATGAGCTTTCAATAAATGCAGTATTGTTTTCTTTAGCCGCCATTTCATGAGTTTTAGCAATTTCTGAAAAATCATCTGCACCGATTGTTAATGATGTACTTTTTAAGGTGTGAGCTATTCTGGCATATTCTTTCCAATCTTCCATCTCATAATATTTCTGTAATTCCTCTTGGTACTGTTTACCTTTCTCAACGTACGTCTCTAATATTTCTTTATATAATTCTTCAAGTCCACCACAATAGCTTATTCCTTTTTCTTTATTTAATTTCATATTCTTTTCTCCTTCCATATAATTTCCAAGATATTTTATCAGATTTTTTTCTAAACATTCATATTCTATTGGTTTACTAATGTAATCAGAAAATCCTTCCTTAACATATTCTTCTGATGCACCTTTTATTGCATTCGCAGTAAGTACAATAACCTTTGTGTCATTATTTAACCCCTCGACGTCATCCTTAATCATATGCAAGGTTTCTATTCCGTCTGGCTCTGGCATCATATGATCCATAAATATAAGGTTATATTTCTTTTGTTTACACATTTGAAAGCATTCGCTGCCACTGCTTGCATAATCAAGGCTTAGTCCGGTTTTTCCAAGAAGTGCTTTCATTACCATTAAATTCATCTCATTATCATCAACAACAAGTACTGATGCTTCAGGCGAAAATTTGACATCAGTTCTTTCGTCCTTTTGATTGACAACATTTTTATATGCAATCGAAATATCTCCCATAGGTTCATCATTAACGACCTCTTGATGAATTTTAACTGTAAAGCAGCTTCCTTTTTCGTATTCACTAGTTACAGTTATAGTACCATCCATTATTTCTACAAGCTGTTTTGTAATACTAAGTCCAAGTCCGGTACCTTGTATATTTCTGTTGCGCTTCAAATCCATTCTTTGGAAGCTGTCAAACAATGTAGGCAAATCCTCTTCTTTAATTCCTACGCCTGTATCCTTTACCGAAATTTCAATAAAGTATTTTCCATCATCCCAAAAACCGGTAGCCTTTATTGATACACTTCCTTTTATAGTATATTTAACCGCATTAGAAAGTAAATTGTTTAATATCTGTTTTATTCTTAACTCATCACCACTCAATACTGACGGAATATTTTCATCAATATCAAGATTTAATTTTAATCCTTTATCTCTCAGTCTTACATTTACATTTAAAATAACATCATTTAGCAAGGCTGCCATGCTATATGGGCTTTCACATATTTCTATTTTACCTGCATCCAGCTTTGAAAAATCAAGTACATCATCAATAAGACCAATAAGCATCTTACTTGCACTTTCTATGTTTTTCGCATATTCCCTAGTCTCATTTTCTTGATTTTCTCGCAAAATCATTTCATTCATTCCAACAATTGTGTTAATTGGTGTACGAATCTCATGCGACATATTTGCAAGAAACATAGCTCTTGACGCACTTGCTGAAACAGCTATCTGTCGTTCTCTCTCAATCTCAAGCAAATCTTTTCCTGTTTTTATTACAGCCATAAAGAATAGGAAAATCAATCCAATGCAAAGTGCCACACCATTATATATGGCAAATTTGTCGTAAACCATAAGCACTTCAAATAATCCTGCAATAACAAGCCCTATAAGACCAATTGCAACCTCTTTATACGCTTTTATCATATTATTTTTTATGTCTAATATGCATGTTATGATAAATATAATAATTAAAAGTACAAGAATTATATGCGAGGATGCCATAATCTCTGAAAAATCCTTTATGTTAGTAAATTGCAAGATTGTTGATATAACAAAATTAATTACTGCACTTAATGCAATTAATGTATAAGCTTTTATATATCTGTTTTTTTGAACTTTATTAACATAAGCTAAAAACGGAAACGGCAATAGCATAACCATCAAAAATCCTACATTGTTAGCAATTGTACTACTCGGCAAGAAAATTTGTCTAATCTTAGACTCCGCTATAATCCATATTGATGCAACCATAAGTCCGGTTCCCAAATATGCAATCTCCATATTCTTTTTATACACATATTTTATTATAATGCTGTAAGCTACAACCATTATACTTAAAAGTAACATAAATAGCCCAAGTATAGTTATAGGCATATATTTCCTCACTATACCCATCCATATATGTTCCTTATCTCCACTAACAATCTCATTGACATATCCAGAATATGTAGAATAGCTTACTATTTCCATACGCAAGGTTTTACCTGCATACTCAGGTAATAACTCCACAAACACAAATACGCTTACACTATTTTTACCAAATTTTCTAATTTCCTTTGTGCTATACTCATCTATAACTTCTCCATCAACAAGAAACCTAATATCCTGCTGTGAGCTTCTCACACAAATCCATGTTCCATCGAAATCTTCCGGAATCTGTTTTTCTAGTGCAAAAATATCACCGTGTTTAACTTTGTATGAACCAGGTACTTTTATTGGTGTCCTAGTTCCATCTGAATCAACCATTTCCCATCCATCACAATAAGAGGTACTTCTTCCTACCTCAAAAAAAGACTCTTCACCCGAAAAAATCTCACCTATAAGAAAATATAAAACAGAGGCTAACAAAAAGATACCTATGAAAATTTTTAATGCATTCAAAATTTTATCGTAATTTAATTTCATCGTAACTCCCTAAACATAACAAAGCATACACTATTTTACTATTTTTTATAATTATAAATACTCTAATAAATGTTTGCAAGAATATTTTTTACAACTCATTACAAAAATAAATAGGCTACCACATAAGTGGTAGCCTATTTTTGCTGATATATTTACTTTCCAGCCATTTCAGCCTTAAGTGCTGTAGTAAGAGCAGGAACAATTTTATTTAAATCGCCTACGATACCATAATCAGCTACATCAAAGATAGGAGCATCTGAGTCCTTATTGATTGCGATGATAATATCTGACTCTTCCATACCTGCAACGTGCTGAATAGCACCTGAGATACCAATTGCAAAATAGAGATTTGGACGTACAGTCTTACCAGTCTGTCCTACCTGATAATCTCTCTCCATCCAGCCTGAATCAACAACTGCTCTTGAACAGCTTACTGTTCCACCAAGAACCTCTGCAAGATCCTGAAGAAGCTTGAAGTTCTCTGCTGAACCAACACCACGACCACCTGATACTAAAATCTTAGCGTCCATGATATCTACTGTATCTTTAACTGATTTAACAATCTCAAGAATCTCAACATATTTGTTGTCTGGAGTAAATCCTGGATTATACTCGATAACCTCTGCCTTAGCACCATCAATTCTATCAATCTTCTGCATAACACCAGGACGAACTGTAGCCATCTGTGGTCTGTTGTCTGGACATGCGATTGTAGCAATTGTGTTACCACCGAATGCAGGACGAGTCATAAGAAGCTGATTATGTTTCTGCTCCTGATTAGGGATTGGGTTGATTGGGAAATCACCAATCTCAAGAACTGTACAGTCTGCAGTAAGACCTGTAGCAACTCTTGCTGAAACACGAGGACCAAGATCTCTACCTATAGCTGTAGCACCAACTAAAACGATTTCTGGCTTGTACTCGTTAATCACAGAAGCCATAGCGTGTGTATAAGGCTCTGTTCTGTACTCCTTTAATTCTGGATCGTCTACAACGATAACCTTGTCAGCACCATATGCTGCAAGCTCATCAGCAAGATTCTTAACCTGATAACCGATAAGAATTGCTGTAACATCTGTATTTAAGTCCTTTGCAAGATCCTTAGCCTTACCGAGTAATTCAAAAGCAATTCCGCTTAACTCGTTATCAACCTGTTGTGCAAAGACATATACTCCCTTATATTCTTCTAAACCCATTTTATTCACCACTTTTCCTTTATATTATATTACGTGCTTATCTTTAAGCTTGCCTACGATGTAATCAACAGCCTCAGCTGGATCAAGAGTAACCTTCTCGCCGCTACCCTTTCTTACCTTATCAGAAGCCTTAGCAATCTTAGTAGGTGATCCCTTAAGACCAAGGTTAGCATCATCTACGTCTACAAGATTTGCTCTACCCCATACAGTAATCTCTGCATCACATGCATCGAAGATTCCACCTGGAGTCATGTAACGTGGCTCATTTAACTCTGCAAGAGCAGTGATAAGACATGGCATCTGAGCCTTAACCATATGGTATCTGTCCTCATACTGTCTCTTAACGATTACGCTGTTGCCCTCAACCTTAATATCCTCAGCATATGAAATAACTGGAATGTTAAGATGCTCTGAAATCTGTGGTCCAACCTGAGCAGTATCACCATCGATAGCCTGACGACCAGTGATGATTAAATCATACTCTAAGTTTCTGATTGCACCTGCAAGAGTTGTTGATGTAGCCCAAGTATCAGCACCACCAAGAACTCTATCTGTAACAAGGATTCCCTTGTCTGCGCCCATAGCCATAGCCTCACGAAGAACGTCCTCAGCCTTTGGAAGACCCATTGTGATAACTGTAACTTCTGCGCCTGTCTCATCCTTAATTCTAAGAGCTGCCTCAAGACCAGCCTTATCATCAGGATTCATGATTGTGAGCATTGCTCCTCTATCTAATGTACCATCTGGATTGAACTTAACTCCACCCTTAGTATCAGGTACCTGCTTAATACAAACTATAATCTTCACGTTAAGTACCTCCTTACTTTAATAAGTCAGCAGAGATAACCATACGCTGTACTTCTGAAGTACCCTCGTAAATCTCTGTGATCTTAGCATCACGCATCATACGCTCAACATCATACTCTCTGATGTATCCGTATCCACCATGTAACTGAACCGCCTTAGTAGTTACTTCCATAGCTACCTCTGCAGCGTATAACTTAGCCTGTGCAGCTTCAACACCGTATGAAGTCTTGTGGTCAATCTGATACTGAGCCTTCTTCATAGCTGCTTTGTATACTAACATTCTAGCTGCCTCAACCTTAGTTGCCATATCAGCTAACTGGAACTGAGTATTCTGGAACTGAGCGATTGAACGACCAAACTGCTTTCTTTCCTTAACGTAATTAACTGTTGCTTCAAGAGCACCTGCTGCAATACCAAGAGCCTGAGCTGCGATACCGATACGTCCACCATCAAGTGTATGCATAGCGATAGCAAATCCTTTACCCTTCTGGCCAAGTAAGTTCTCCTTTGGAATTCTACAGTCAGTGAAAATAAGCTCATAAGTTGAAGAACCTCTGATACCCATCTTCTTCTCCTTAGTACCAAATGTAAAGCCTGGAGTTCCCTTATCTACGATAAATGCTGATATCTCCTTGAAAGGACGACCCTTCTTCTCTACGATACCAGTAACTGCGATAACAATATATACATCTGCTTCCTTACCATTAGTGATGAAGCACTTAGATCCGTTAAGAACCCACTCATCTCCATCAAGAACAGCCTTAGTCTGTTGACCTTGTGCATCTGTACCAGCACCTGGCTCAGTAAGACCGAAAGCACCTAATTTCTTACCTGAACAAAGATCTGGAAGATATTTCTGTTTCTGCTCCTCTGTACCATAAGTCTGAATTGGATCTACACAAAGTGATGTATGTGCTGAAACGATAACACCTGTAGTACCACAAACCTTTGAAAGCTCCTCAACACACATAGCATATGTTAAAGGATCACAACCCTGTCCGCCGTACTCCTTTGGTACAGGAATTCCTAAGAATCCACTCTTAGCCATTTTCTCTACTGTCTCTCTTGGGAAGCATTCTGTTTCGTCAACTTCCTGTGCAAGAGGCTTTACTTCATTCTGTGCAAAATCTCTGAAAAGAGTTCTTGCCATCTCATGCTTCTTACTTAAAGTAAAATCCATTGTTAATTTTCCTCCTATAAAATTATATGCTCTTAATTACTGAGCATCCATTGGTGTCTTAGTACGGTCAGCATTGTAGATATAGAATCCCTTACCGCTCTTACAACCAAGGTTACCGCCACGAACCATCTTACGAAGTAATGGACATGCACGATACTTGCTATCACCAGTCTCATTGTAAAGAACATCCATAATAGCAAGACAAATATCTAATCCAACGAAATCACCTAACTCGAGTGGTCCCATTGGGTGGTTAGCACCAAGCTTCATAGCTGCATCAATACCAGCTACATCAGAAACACCCTCCATCTTAATGAATGCTGCTTCATTAATCATAGGAATTAAGATACGGTTAACAACAAAACCTGCTGCCTCGTTAACCTGAACTGGTGTCTTACCGATTTCCTCAGAAATCTTAATAATAGTATCAACTGTCTCCTGTGGAGTGTTAACACCTGCAATAACCTCAACCAATTTCATTCTATCAGCAGGATTGAAGAAATGCATACCAATCATAGGACGAGTAAGACCATTTCCAATCTCAGTGATTGAAAGTGATGATGTATTTGAAGCAAAGATACACTCTGGCTTACAGATTTTATCTAACTCGCCAAAAGTAGTTTTCTTAACTCCCATATCCTCAAATGCAGCCTCAACGATTAAATCGCAATCTGCACAGAGGTCTTCTTTAAGACCTGGAGTAATGCTATTAAGAATTGCATCAACCTTCTCCTGTGTCATTTTACCTTTTTCAACAAGCTTTGCATAACCTTTTGCAATCTTGTCCTTACCGCCTTCAGCCCACTCCTGCTTGATGTCACAAAGAGCTACTTCGTAACCGTCAACCATAGCAAATGCCTTAGCAATACCCTGACCCATGGTACCTGCACCAATAACGCCAACTTTCATTTTAATGTCCTCCTAATGATAATTTATTGAATATACTGTTCGAATTCATATACGTTTCGTTCAAACAGCCATCCTTATTTCACACGTATAGGATGGTCAAAGCTTGGCCACCCTAATGTGTTAAAATCATATAAACTGTAAATTACTTATTCTGGAAAGGAACTACTTTTAATTTCTTTTCCTTATCCTTCTCTAAGAAATTACCCATACCAGCCTTCTGGTCTTCTGTCTCAAAACAGTCACCGAAAAGTTTCTCCTCGATAACAATAGCAGCATCCATATCAACCTGCATACCATCATTGATAGCCTTCTTACAGTTACGTACAGCTATAGGAGCATTCTGAGCTATCTTTGCAGCAAGCTTCTTAGCTGCTGGCATTAACTCTTCCTGTGTATATACTGCATTAACAAGACCAATTCTTAAAGCTTCATCTGCTTTAATATTGATAGCTGAGTAAATCATCTGCTTAGCCATACCTTCACCTACAAGGCGAGCAAGTCTCTGAGTACCACCAAAACCTGGTGTAATACCAAGACCAACCTCTGGCTGACCAAATACTGCATTATCAGAACAAATTCTGATATCACAGCTCATAGAAATCTCACATCCTCCACCAAGTGCAAATCCGTTAATAGCCGCAATTACTGGAATAGGGAATGTCTCAATTTTTCTAAATACATCGTTACCCTTTTTACCGAATGCCTCTCCCTCTGCTTTAGTAAGAGTTGACATCTCTCCTATATCAGCACCGGCTACGAATGATTTCTCGCCAGCACCTGTAAGAATAACTGCTCTAGTTGCCTCTAAATCAATAGCATCAAATGTTGCCTCAAGTTCCTCAAGAACCTGGCTGTTAAGAGCATTTAAAGCTCTCTCTCTGTTAATAGTAACGATACCAACGTATCCGTCCTGCTCATAAGTTATAAATTCCATTATGAATCTCCTTTAATACTAATCTCTCTTAACGATAGTCGCACAACCCATACCACCACCGATACAGAGTGTTGCAAGACCTGTCTTAGCATCCTTAGCTTCCATCTCATGAAGAAGTGTAACAAGGATACGACATCCTGAAGCACCAACTGGGTGACCAAGTGCAATAGCACCACCATTTGGATTGAGCTGCTTGTCTACGTCAATACCAAGATCTCTACCTACTGCGATTGACTGAGCTGCAAATGCCTCATTAGCCTCGATAATATCGAAATCTTCAATCTTCATATCAGCCTTAGCCATTACCTTCTGAGTAGCAGGTACAGGGCCAATACCCATAACCTCTGGTCTACATCCAGCAAGAGCACCAGCTACCCAAGTAGCCATAGGCTTAACACCAAGCTCCTTAGCCTTCTCCTCTGACATAACTACGATTGCTGCAGCACCATCATTGATACCTGATGCGTTACCAGCAGTTACGAAACCATCCTTGTTAATAGGACGAAGCTTAGCAAGACCTTCCATAGAAGTTCCAGCTCTAGGACCCTCATCCTTAGCAAATACGATTTCTGCCTTCTTAGTCTTAATAGTTACTGGAACGATTTCCTTATCGAATGCACCTGCTGCCTGAGCTGCCTCAGCCTTCTGCTGGCTCTTTACTGCAAACTCATCAAGCTCTTCTCTAGTGATTCCCCACTCCTCACAGATGTTATCTGCTGTCTTAATCATGTGGTAATCATTGAATGCATCCCAAAGAGCATCATTTACCATACAGTCCTTCATAACTGCGTTGTTCATACGATATCCAAAACGTGCCTTATCAAGAGCATAAGGAGCCATAGACATGTTCTCCATACCACCAGCTACTACGATATCAGCCTCACCAGCCATAATCATCTGTGCTGCCATATTTACACAGTTAAGACCTGAACCACAAACTACATTTATTGTAACGGCTGGAACCTCATTAGGAAGTCCTGCCTTAATAGATGCCTGACGTGCAACGTTCTGTCCTAAACCTGCCTGGATTACACAACCCATATATACCTGATCAACAGCCTCTGGAGCAACTCCTGCTCTGTTTAAGGCTTCCTTAATTACGATTGCACCAAGCTCTGATGCAGGTGTGTTACTTAATGTTCCACCCATAGTACCAATCGCTGTACGACATGCGCCTGCTAAAACTACTTTTTTTGACATGATTAAAATTTCCTCCATTTTAATAATTTTATGTCTAAAGAGCATACCTCTCGACATTGTTAGTCTTATAATATCATATTTGATGATGTTTCGCAACAATATAACGTTTTACTTTTTCTTCTTTTTATGAACATTTCTAATAGTCTTTTTAGGCTTAGAATTTGTAGATTCTTTGCCATTTTTCTTAGGTTTAAATACATCATCGTTCTTTCTTGGACGTATTAGAGAATTTTTATCAAAACCAATTAAATCTGTTCTTTTTGCAATCACAAGTGCCTCATGAACCAAATCATAATTTTTAGGATTACGATACTGTATCAACGCTCTTTGCGTGGCCTTTTCATGAGGTGAAATAGGAACATAAACCGGCTCCATTGTTCTTGGGTCAACCCCTGTATAATACATACATGTTGAAATTGTAGACGGCGTCGGATAAAAATCCTGTACCTGTTCAGGCATGTATCCCAAATCTCTTAAATATTCTGCAAGCTTTACTGCATCCTTCATAGTAGAGCCAGGATGGGATGACATAAGGTATGGCACCATGTACTGCTTCATACCAAGCTCCTCATTTATTTTTTTGTACTTATCACAAAAAGCCTTAAACACAGAATTCTCAGGCTTACCCATCTTACTTAAAACATTATTAGAAACATGTTCAGGTGCAACCTTTAGCTGTCCACTTATATGATACTTGCACAGTTCCCTAAAAAACTCATCATCTTTATCTGCCATAAGATAATCAAACCTGATACCCGACCTGATAAATACTTTTTTTACATTTGGAAGCTCTCTTAATTTTCTTAAAAGCTCCAGATAATCCGAATGGTCTACATTTAAATTCTGACACGGCTTAGGAAACAGGCATTGCTTATCCTTGCAAACGCCATATTTTTTCTGTTTTTCACACGCTTTAACCCTGAAATTTGCTGTAGGTCCTCCAACATCATGAATATATCCTTTAAAATCAGGCTCCCACACCATCTTCTCCGCTTCTTTAATAATAGACTTGTGACTTCTGGTCTGCAAGGTTCTACCCTGATGAAATGTAAGTGCACAAAAGCTACAGCCACCGAAGCACCCTCTGTTACTTACAAGACTGAATTTAATTTCCGATATGGCAGGTATTCCGCCTAAAGCTTCATAGCTCGGATGATATGTCCTCGCATAATCCAACGAGTAAACTCTGTCCATCTCACTTTCCGATAAAGGCTTTGCAGGTGGATTTTGAACAACATACTGATGATCGTTATATTTTTCAACAAGTGTCTTACCTGTAAAATAATCCGTATTATCATACTGTATTTTAAAGCTTTTTGCATAATTAATTTTATCCTTTGTCAAATCATCAAAAGCCGGCAATTCTATATACTCATCTAAGCCATCAATGCTTTTACATCTATATGCAGTTCCTTTGACATATGTTATATCTTTAACATCAATACCCGCTTCCAACGCCTCCGCAATTTCTACAGACGCATTTTCGCCCATTCCATAAACAAGTATATCAGCCTGTGAATCTATCAATATTGAGTGTTTTAATCGGTTTGACCAATAATCATAGTGCGCGAGTCTTCTTAAACTTGCTTCTATTCCACCTATAATAATAGGTACGTTTTTATATTTACGTCTAATAAGATTGCAGTATACAATCGTAGCATAATCAGGCCTTTTCCCCATCTCTCCCCCTGGTGTATACGCATCCATTTTTCTTCTTTTTTTAGACACAGAATAGTGATTTACCATTGAATCCATGTTTCCGGCACTGACCAAAAAACCTAGTTTGGGTTCGCCATATATAGCGATACTTTCAACATCCTTCCAATCCGGTTGAGCAATTATAGCAACCTTATATCCATATAACTCCAACATTCTACTAATTATAGCGGGACCAAAAGAAGGGTGATCCACATATGCATCACCCGTAACAAAAACAAAATCCGGTTTTTCCCAACCCTTAAGAAGCATTTCTTCCTTGTTTAAAGGAAGAAATCTACAGTCATATTCGTATTTTAATTCTCTCATGTGTTTTACCCTTTATTCTGATGTAGGGGTAGCTCCGTCACGTATATATGATTTTGCTGTACCAGCACCCTTTGCCACAACAAGCTCAGGATTATCAATCATATGCGCCTTAACCCCTGTTTTTGCTTCAATAAGCTTATCCATACCATATATCTTACTTCCACCGCCAGTAAGAATAATTCCGTGTTCAGAAATATCCGATACCAATTCAGGCGGTGCAGCCTCAAGAGTCACTTTTATAGCTTCTATTATCTGATCGGAAACCTCTCTCACTGCTTCTATCATTTCTGAAGATTTAACAGGAACCTTCGCAGGCAATCCTCTTACCAGTTCTTTTCCTTTGGCATATCCTACCGCATCCTTTTGACGAGGATATACCGAACCAATATCAAGTTTTAGCTGTTCAGCCGAAACATCACCCAGCAAAATATTATGACGTTTTCTCATGTACTTTATAATTGCATCATCAAAATCATCACCTGCAATTTTTATCGACTTGCTTTCATTAACTCCACCTTTGGAAACAACTGCAATGTCAGTGGTTCCTCCACCAATATCTACAATCATATATCCAAATGGTGTGTTTATATTTATTCCTGAACCAACAGCAGCAGCAAAAGGTTCTTCTAATATATAAACATTTTTTGCTCCTGTCCTATAAACTGCGTCTTCAACTGCACGTCTTTCCACCTCTGTAACACCACTAGGTACACAAACGCAAATATTGGGTCTTCCCCATATCCTTCTTTGCTCAATAGCATTTTTGACATAGGCTTTTATCATACGCTCAGTAAGAGTATAATCAGATATAACACCATGCTTTATAGGCTTAATCACTTCAATTTCTTCTGGTGTTTTTCCAAGCATTTTCTTGGCTTTGCTACCTACCGCCACAATTTTCTTGGTTCTAACCTCATAAGCAACTACAGACGGCTGATTAACAACAATCCCCTTATCCTTTATATATATAACTGTGTTACACGTTCCTAAATCTATACCTATATCAATATTTACCACAACTAAACTCCTTTATCCATTTGTATATTTCCTATAATAAAAAAATAGTGCCTGCTCATAATATTTGATTATAAGCATAGGCACTATTTTTTTCAATAATTATTTCAAATCTTCACTTAGCAAATTTTTCTTGCCAGCTTGACCTTTATTTTTTTCTCTTTCTTCACATTTAATCATCGCATCATCAATAGCTTTAATCATTCTATCGATATTACCAGATTCCATCGCCATAAGCATACTCTTTATTGTTCCATCAACCGAATCATCGGCAGTGAATCCTCTTTGAGAAATATAACCTTTAGCGATAGCTAACATGTCATTATTCGAAAGATTTAATACCTCAAGTCTATTAGAGAATTTATCACTAACAGATTTTGCATTATTAATGAGATTGATAATTCTATCTTTCTCACCTGTAAGTGCAATTACAACATCATTCTTCGCAGGGTCTGCGAGTGAAACTAACTCAGTTAATTTTTCTGGTGTAACAAGTCCTGCATTTTCAATAACAAGACAACCACCTTTAAGCTTAAGCATTGCATCTTCAAGCTTAACCTTATTTAATGCCTGAGCTTTTATTTTTGCAATTGCTTTTGCTTTACACAAGCCCATATCATAAAAGCTTCTTGCAAAATCTTCACCCATACTAGTAAGACCAAAACCATGTTCTCCAAGAAGCACAACATTTTTGCTCGCCTGAGAACCATTTGCAATCTTGTTAAACATCTTTATAAGATTACCAGAAACAGACTCTACCTTTGTGAACTTCTCAAGATAGTACGCAGCCATAGGAAGTTTTCCATCTTCTGCTGGTTTAGTTAAATCTATCTTTATATTCTCTGCATCCTTTACAGCCTTAGCAGCAATCTCTTCTGCTTTCTTCGCAGCATCAACAGCTTTTTTAGCCTCGTCAACCTTCTTTTTGGCATTTTCAACAAGACCATTAACCTCTTCTTCTGCTTTCTTTCTTGCAACAGCCGCTGTCTGAGCTACTAATGCAAGATTAGCAACCTTCTGTGCAGCCTCCTCTGAAACCTTTCTCGCTTCTTCTGCTTTCTTATCTGCAGCTTCCTGAGCATTCTTAGCTTCAACCTCTGCATCAGCCTTAATTTTAGCAATGTCATCTGCTGTCTTTTTCTCAACTGCCTCAATTGCCTTTTTAATATCATCAATTTTACTTAATGCTGCTTTTTCTTCTTTATCAGCAAGCTCATGAGCCTTAAGTGATTCTTCTGCCTTCTTAGTTGATTCTGCAACCTCTTTATCTGCCGACTCAACAGCAGTCTTCTTAGTTTCTAGGGTAGCTTTTGCCTGAGAAACCTCTGCATCAGACTTTTTAGTAAACTCATCAATCTGCGCATGAGCATCGTTCACCTTCTGTTTAGCAGCCTTCTCAGTGTTCTCAGCCTCCTCTAAAAGTTTCTTCGCTTCTGCAACTTTCTGTGCTGCTTCCTCAGCAGCTTTTTCTACATCAGCTAAAGCAGATTTTTTATTTTCAAGCTCAGCCTTTGCTTTAGACTCAACTTCCTCTACATTCTTAGTAGCTGTTTCTACTTCTTTCTTCGCAGCCTCAGCCTTATTTGCAGCAGTTTCAGCAGCCTTCTTAGCTTCCTCATGCTCCTTCATTGCATTTTCTGCTTTTTTATGAGCATCATCAGCAGTTATCTTCGCAGACTCCTCATCTTTCTTCTTGGCATCAATGTCTGCCTTACTTGAAGCCTCTATATCTGCAACCTTCTTGTTTGCATTCTCAGTTACTCTTGTAGCAGCTTCTTTTACATCTCTCTCTGCCTCTTCTAAAGCCTTCATAGCTTCATCAGCTGCAGCCTTTATTTTACTTTCCTCAAGTGAAGCCTTTTCAGCTTCCTCAAGCGCACGTTTCTTATCATCCTCTACACGCTTAGCAACTTCTCTTTCGGCTTTCTCGGCCTCCTCAAGCTGTTGCATAGTAGCCTGAGTTTTACTCTTAGCTTCAGCAAGTGCTTTTTCAGCCTCTTGCTTCGCTTTTGCTCTTGCTTCGCTCTCCGCTTTCTTTCTGCTTTCCTCCGCAGCTTTAACTCTTTCTTCTTCCAAAGCCTTACGCTTAGCCTCTTCTTCCGCCTTGCGTATTTCAGCTTCTTCAGCTTTTTTCTTAGCCATTTCTTCATGTCTGGCCTTAGCCTGAGCTTCAGCAATTCTTCTCTGTTGTTCATCTGCACGACGCTCAGCCTCTTTTAATTTATTTCTCTGCGCTTCTGCTTTCTTAAGTGCTTCTTCAGTAGCCGCTTTCTTCTTTGCAGCCTCCGCATCAGCAGCTTTCTTACGAGCTTCATCTAAAGCAGCTTTCTTTTTAGCCTCTTCCTCAACAGCTTTCTTTGTAGGATCTTCTTTTGCTTTTTCTGTTGAAGTGTTTTGTGTTTTTCCACTTGCATCATCAAAGTTAGCAAGTTTTGAAATTTCTGCTCCTAATGAATCTTCATCATCCTCTCCACCCATGTCATACATACTGTTGACATCATTTGTAGGAGTTGTTCTATTTGGTACGATATTAATTATATCATCCGCATTCTTTTCTTTAGCAACTGATTTTTCTGTCTCCTGCCATGCAGTACCACCAGAAATAATTGTAGTATCGCCCTCTTTAGAGAATGTATTGTCATCAGTTTCTTTCTCATCGCCACCAATAATTTTAACATCTCCAGTTTCACCAACAAGCTTAGTCGGTTGAAGCTTAGCTTTCTCGTCACTCATTCTGTTATCTGGTTTAATGGTTGGCTTAATACTTTGCTTTTCTTCTTTTTTAACAGGTTCAGACTTCTTATCTTCATTTTTTGTAGCCTCTGCATTAGATTCTTTAATATCAAGATCTAAGCCTAAACCGCCACTCTTTTTAGATGAACCAGAAAGTCCTCCTGACCCACCAAGACCCCCAAGTCCAGATGTACTGCCTAAACCACCACCGGCTGGTTTATCCAAAGATTTACCAGATTTATCCGCCTGAATACCAACACTCATACCAAGGCTTTCAGAAGATTTCTTATCTTCCTTCTTTGACTCATCTTTTTTAACAGACTCAGCCTTTTTAACCTCTGGTTTTGGTTCTTCAGCTTTTGGTTCTTCAGCAGGAGCAATCTCTTCATACTCAATGCCCAGTTCGGCAGCTTGTTTACGACGCTTTTTCTCTTCAATCTTAGCTAACTCTTCAGCTGATAAAGTCTTGTACTTTGGCTTGTCGCTATCAGCAGAAGTAGTTTTACTTGATTTACTACCCCCAGCTAGCTGTGCAGCTTGTTCATCTTTTTTTAACTGTGCAGCTTTAGCGGCTTTTTCTTTTTCAACTTGTGCTCTAACGGCAGCAATCAATGCTTCTCTTTGATCAATAGCCACTAGTTTTGCCTCCTTTCAGTAACACCATCTCGTCAAGAATTATCTATAATCTTTTAATTTTCTTAAGATATCTTTCTTAACAGAATCTATCTTCAAAGATGATTTTAATTCATCTCGTGAAGGACCTTCATATAATGTTTCATTGATTTTATCGTAGCTTGCTGTAGTTGTCACGACGCTACCCAAATCAATGCCAAGCGAAGCGAGTAACGCCTCTGCTTCTTTTAACATCTGCTCTTCTTTCTGATTATTCTCCTGTAGCTTTCCTTGAGCTTCAGTCATAATCTCGTTGAAATTATTCTCTATCAAAGTAATTTCTTTGTTGTAATTAGGGAATAACGAAGACTTAAATACAGGGAAGTCAATTTTACTCTTAGGAATCTCGTTAATCTGCTTAACAGGTTCTTCAAAAGGTTCCTCTGCCGGCTCATCATCAAGCTCTTCCTCAGCAGTTTCCTCTGCTGGTTTTTCATCAAGTTCTTCCTCAGCAATTTCCTCTGGCACTTCTTCAGGTTCTTCTTCAAAAGTTTCTTCCTGCACCATTTCGCCAAACTCTTCGTCTATTTCTTCTAAGAAATCATCTACCTCAAACTCTTCACTTTCTTCTACAAGCTCTGCTTCCTCAAATATCTCTTCTGAGTCCGAAACATTTTCTTCAGGAATTTCTTCCTGTTCTACAACGAGTTCTTCTTCAACAATTTCCTCTATAGGTTCTGCATCAAGCTCTTCTTCAGCAATTTCCTCTGCTGGCTCTTCATCAAGCTCTTCTTCAACAATTTCCTCTGCCGGCTCATCATCAAGCTCTTCTCCAACAATTTCCTCTGCTGGTTCTGCATCAAGCTCTTCCTCAGCAATTTCCTCTGCTGGCTCTTCATCAAGCTCTTCCTCAGCAGTTTCCTCTGCTGGTTCTGCATCAAGCGCTTCTTCAGCAATTTTCTCTGGCACTTCTTCAGATTCTTCTTCAAAAGTTTCTTCCTGTACCATCTCGCCAAACTCTTCGTCTATTTCTTCCGAGAAATCATCTACCTCAAACTCTTCACTTTCTTCTACGAGCTCTGCTTCCTCAAATATCTCTTCTGGGTCCGAAACACTTTCATCAAGAATTTCTTCCTGTTCTACAACGAGTTTTTCTTCAACAGATTCCTCTGCTGGCTCTTCTTCAGCAATTTCCTCTGTCGATTCTTCATCAAGCTCTTCTTCAGCAATTTCCTCTGCTGGCTCTTCATCAAGCTCTTCCTCAGCAGTTCCTTCTGGCACTTCTTCAGGTTCTTCTTCAAAAGTTTCTTGCGCCATCTCGCCAAATTCTTCGTCTATTTCTTCTGAGAAATCATCTACTTCATATTCTTCCTCGTTATCCTCTAATGAAATATCCGCATACTCAAAGACTACAGAATTATTGTCGCGTTTCTCACCAAGCAAATCATCTATTGTGTCTGCCTCAGCTTCAAAACCATCATCCTCAAATTCATACGAAATAATAGAGTCTGACTTCTGTTTGTATTGTTCGTCTATATTTGAAACGTCTTCAAACACATCTTCTGACTCATCTTCAACATACTCTGTAACAGCATCCGATAACTCAAAATCCAGTTTATCACTGATTTTTTCAGTCATTTCTTCCTCTTTTTCAGAAGACTCGTTGTTATTTTTAACGACACCTTCATTATCAGGCACCTCTTCTACTTCTGCAACAGATTCTTCACTCTCAACAAGATTTTCCATCTTTTCCAAAGCATCTTCCTCGGTAGACTCTTTAGTCTCTGTTACAGCATCTTCTTCCTCAGCAAGCTCTTTAGTCTCTATTACAACATCTTCTTCCTTAGTCTGCTCTTCGGACTCTGTTGAACTGTTTTCTTCTTCAGATGTTTCAGTTATCTCGATGTCTCTGTTTTTCTTCGCAAAAACTTTTTTAAAGAATCCTTTTTTCTCTTTAGGAGAAATATTTTCTTCTTCCAAAGTTCCCTCTTCATTTTCTGATTCGGAACCATCTGCTACTTCTTCCAATCCATCAGTTTCGCTATCTGCCGATTCGCCTTCTTCACCTGACTTCTTCGCTTCTTTTTCTTTTTTCTTTTCGAGCTTTTCCTGTTCTTTTAGGTATTTTTTTAATTTTCTTTTTGAGCCAAGCTCCTCTTCCTCAAAATCATCAACCATTATTGTGATTTCTGCTTCTTTAGGATGGATTCTCAACTCATCTGCCTCTAAAAGCTTTTGTTCTTCAATTCTTAATAATTCCTGTTCAGGATCATCATCATTTTTTTGTTCTGATGAATATACAAAGAAAAGAGATTTCTCTTCAATCTTCCCTGCCTGAATATCCTCAACAAGCAACGCATAATCAGAATTTTTAAATCTAGCCATATATTCAACAGCTAAAGCCTCTGCATCTTCCTCTTTGGCTGTAATTTTATATAACAAATACAGCTCAAAGCTCCAATCATAATCCTGATTTTGAACATATCTAGGTGACAGACAATCCTCTAGCACTTCTACATCATAATTCTGTGATTTGTTGTATATGTATTTTAATTGAATTGCTTCCTCATTAAGTTCATCAGCATCATGCATATATATGTCATAATATGTTTTAGCTAAATCAAAATATCCTACGGTAAGGTAAAGCTCCACAAGAGAGTACATTATTCGCTTTGCTTCTGGTGCCATACGATGTGCCATAAGCAAAACCTTTCTCGCATCAGAATAACGCTCGTTTTTCATATAAACCTCTCCACAGACTCTTAGGAATTGTGGATTAAGCGATTTTGATAAATCCTGACTTTCAATAATCTCTAACGCAAGACTATACTCTCTCGAGTTTGCTAATTCTTTAATTTTATTTACACTGGACATACTAAGACCTGAGCCCATACTTTTCACCTCAAACAAATCAATATTTTAAGTTTATCACACAGCTAGGTCTTTTACAATAATTATTGTCCTTCAAAAACCTTTTCTACCTTCTCAATAACTGTGTCTTTCATGTTACCTCTTGTCTTCTCATACTGTAAACCAGATTCCATAATTTCAAGAAGCTCCATTCTATATTGATTATCAATATCCTTAATATATTCCATAAGAACATCTTTTATCTCGATAACATATTCCTTAGTCTGCATCTTAGCAATCATCTCATCAGGATTAAACTTAGATGTACTCTTCATATCTTCCTGCTTACGTGCACAAACCATACATTCCTCAGAACCTGCCTCATTTACATATCCACAGTTACATGTCCAAATCATACCGTCTGTTCTGTACTTTTCAACAGCATCAATACCCCTGTTTTCTTTAAGAGCTGCAAGTCTATGTAAAGGCATTGTAACATTAATAGGTAAATCGTTACATGCGTATACACCTCTGCTTGTCACATATTTAGAAATAGTAACTTTTGAATCTTTTATAAGAAGAATGTCTTTTGCAGGTAATTTACATTCTATATCATTAGATGTAATAAGTGTTACATTACCTCTCTCAAATACAAAGTCTAAATTCTTAAGTAATAATTTTTCTTCGTAAAGATTTGTAAGTTCAACATCCGCTCTAATAGCTTTTATATCATCCATATTGTAGTTGAAAAAGCTTGTGGCGATTGAAACTTCATTGCCAACACCTGTCAAATGAACTTTTACTGGTCTTGGCACAAGTCTGTTATAATAGTTACTTACATATAACTCTTTAGATACAACCTTTACTGTATCCTCTTTTTTTGCTAATTTTACTGCTGTACCAGATGCTACAGTACCTACTGAATTATTAGCAAACTGCGTATAATTAAGTTGAAGTCCGATTATCGCATCAGCACCTGCTTTAGCTGCCATTTTCTTTAATTTTTCCATAGCAAGTTCGTTTGCCTGTTCAAGCTTACTAGTGAGCTTTTCACTCTCTGCATCTGACATTTCTGTCACACCTGATGCAATACCTTTAAAGATATTAGATGCAAGTGCAGTCTGAGCATTTAAAAACCCTAAATACTCACAAATATCGTATCCTTCAAAATTAAAACCCGATGTCAACATAATGTCTCCCATAATCAAAATCCTCCATTAATTTTATTTCACACAACAATAAAAGAATTATACCATAATCGTTCCATGTTTTAAAGTGTTTTTGTATATTTTATTGTGTTTCAACAATCATTTTTGTGCAATTTAACTTAAATATATTCTATTGGTGATATATTTTCATATTTATAGAAATAAAATTCCAAATCAAAATATGTGTGTTCATCACTATCTGCAACAATTTTCCAGTTCTTCATTTTATCGAGATTTGGAAAATATGTATCAGCTTCATACTTATAATTTATCTTTGTTACATGAGCATATTTACAATATGGTAGAAGCATCTCATATATTGTTCCTCCACCAATAACAAATATTGTTTTATCTTTATAATCTTTTAATTTTTCCAAAAGTTCTTCTTTTGAGTGTACGACTATGGCATCCTTTACTTTGTAATCCTTATTGGTTGATAAAATAATATTTTCTCTTCCTTTAAGTGGCATTCCATTAGGAAAACCCGCCAAAGTTTTTCTACCTAAAACAACTACATTTCCCATAGTAGTCTGTCTAAAAAATTTATGATCTTCAGGTATAGAAACAAGCAAATCACCCTTGTTACCTATTGCCCAATTTTCATCTACAGCAACAATTAATTCCATGTTTATTCTCCTTATATTAAACTGCTATTGGTATATTTGTTATTTGTGGTCCTGTTTCATAATCTTCTATTTTAAAATCATCCAAGGTAAAGTCATAAAAATCTGTTACTTCAGGATTAATCCAAAATTTCGGAGCTGGATATGTTGGTCTTTCAATCAACTCTTTTACGATAGGAATATGTCTGTCATAAATATGAGCATCCGCAATAACATGTACTAATTCGCCAGGTTTAAAACCGGTCACCTGTGCAAGCATATAAACAAGTACCGCATATTGTACAACATTCCAATTATTAGCTGCTAACACATCTTGAGAACGTTGGTTTAATATTGCATTTAATCTGTCGCCAGTAACATTAAAAGTAACACTGTACGCACAAGGATACAGATTCATCTCAGACAAATCCTGATGCACATAAATGTTTGTCATAATTCGTCTACTATATGGATTATTTTTTAAATCATAAATAACTCTATCTACCTGATCCATCATACCCTCTTTGTATTTATGTTTTACACCAAGCTGATATCCATATGCCTTTCCGATAGAGCCTTCCTCATCTGCCCACGCATCCCATATATGACTTTTTAATTCATTTACATTATTAGATTTTTTTTGCCAAATCCAGAGCAACTCATCAATAGCGGATTTGACATAAGTTTTTCGTAAAGTTATGGCAGGGAACTCCTTGGATAAGTCATAACGATTAACTACACCAAAGCGTTTCAAAGTGTAAGCATATTCTCCGTCTTCCCACTTAGGTCTAACCTTTTCTCCCTCTGTACTGAACCCATTATCTATAATATCTCTACACATATTTATAAATAATTCATCTGCTTTACTCATATATATCCCCTTTCTTTTTTTGTAATAAAAAACTTATTGAAAAAAAATAAATTTATGCTAATATAACCTTATGGAGGTGAATCCATCTATGATTCAGGAAGACTTCGGGCTTCATCTAAAAAATATTCGTCGCTACAACAAACTCACCCAGCAACAAATTGCAAAAAAACTTAATATTTCCAGGCAAGCTTATAGCAATTATGAACAAGGCAGATGCTGTCCAACCCCCAACGTGCTTGCTTCCTTATCTATCATTCTACAAACTGATTTATTCAATTTTTTTCTATTCGAAGCTATCAAGAACATATCCTCAAAAGAAATATCCTCAGAAATAACGAATATATCTTCTTCTCTAACAGAAGACGAATACAATACACTTATGTATCTTTACTCAAAGCTAACTATATCCGAAAAAATAAATTTGTTAATTAATCCTATTTTCAAACAAAAAGAAAGCGAGGCGTACATATGTCAAAAAAATCACTCCCCGAAATATTAAAAGAAAAAAGGAACGTGGCTGGCTATACACAGTCAGAGACTGCTGATTTGCTCTTTATTACCCGTTCCACTTATAATCATTACGAAAAAGGAGCACGAACTCCATCAATGGATATATTGCTAAAAATAGCACGTTTATATAAAATTAATCCATTGGATTTAATTGCACCTTTGATACCGTCTGAATATATATCAGACTTCTATCTTCCTACAAATAATATTCCAGCAGAATATGCTACTTGCAACAAAAAGCTACTTTCAACACTTCAACATATAAACATACTTTAAGCACCAATATCTATGTTGTTACCCAAGAACGCCTCTGCCTCAAAACTTTTTCTGTTTTTTTCGTATGGATTTTCTTCCGTATATTTTATCGCAGTACTTGTAACACCACCAGCAACATACGAGCGTCCACACTCAGGACACCTTTCCATTTTTAATCTGACATTTGCACTTATAAGCTTCGCTCCCGGCTCTTTACCCTTTGCAATAGCATTAGCCACATGCTGTCTCTCATGTGCGCTGACCTTCGCATACGCCTCCTTAGGCTTAATAACGCCAGGTGTTTTAAACGAAACATCGTTTTCATTAGAACCATCTACGTATTTTCTGTTTTCACAGGTTTGACACTCTGTAGTTTGAGGTACTTTCGATGCACTATCTACTGAATTATCAGTATTAACAGATGTGACTCTTGGTACATTACTAATAGGTATAGTATAGTTGTTACTCATGCCACCAATATACATAAAAAGCCCTCCTCTCCAAAATACATACTAGGATATATTAATTTTACTACATTTTTTTATTATCTACAAGGTTACTTTTACTCTTTTTTCGCTCTTCTGATGCTCTTTTGCTATATACACAGCCACAATAATCCTGACGATACAAGTCATACTCTTTAGAAAGACGTATTGAATTCGCATATCCATTTTTCTTTTTGAAATCACTATACAGGTAAGAAACCCCTAACTCCAAAGACAATCTCTCACCTATTTCATTAAGCCACCCCGCATCTTTATGTGGACTGATAGATAATGTAGTTGTAAAAATGTCAAAGCCATTTTGTTTAGCATATTCAGCAGTTTCTCGCATTCTCTGCTCATAGCATTTATAACATCTGCTTCCTCTTTCAGGTTCGAGTTCCAAGCCTTTTGACATTTCCAAAAAAGCTTCAGGTTCATATGTACCCTCAATAATTTTAACATTCTTAGTAAACTCAGCTACCGACACAAATCTTTTTAGCTCATCAACTCTTTTTTTATATTCTAACCCCTCAGTTATATTTGGATTGTAGAAAAATACAGTTATATCATATTCTTTTTCTAATAATTGCAAAACATGTGAACTACAGGGTGCACAACATACATGTAATAAAAGCTTCATCATTTATCCCTTTCAGCATTTTCGCTAATAATTTTTATTAAAAATTAGTTGATTTTTTTATTTTTTATTAACTTTTTACAGTTGACTTTGTCTAAAATATACAATATACTATTCTTAGATAAAAACGTATAATTCATTATAATAATTTGTTTTCATCTAATCAAGTTGTTTAAATGAATTTGAGACGGGAGGTAGTTATAATGACAGTAGATCAGGCTGTAAAAAAATACAAATTGGAGCCCCTTAACGTTTACACAGCTAAGGCTAAAGCTAAGGAGCTTAATGTTGACGAAGTTCTTTATATGAATGTTCAGAAGAACAAATACGCTTACATTGTAAAAGACGGTGCACGTGGTTATATGCTTTATACAGATGAAAAGAGTCTTTATACAAAAATGTACAAAGGTCTTAAGATGGAACCATTAGAGCCATAATTCAGTACATATATTTTATACAAACTTAAAACCAGACTTATCATTTTAAGTCTGGTTTTTTTTAAACAAATATTCTTCTAATATATTATATATACATACACATATCAGGCTAATCAAAGCCCAAAAAAAAGAATACAGCAGACATATCTGTCCATTCACGTTGTATTTCATATCAGAATAATCCCATACCTTTAATCCATACATAACATTGACTATCATACCTGTTATATATTCGAACGTTGTTATTATCATGGAGCCAACAAGCATTATTTTTAATATACTAACAATACTTATGGGTTTCGAAAAAAGAATTTTTACTCCTATTTTTCCAACAAAAAGAAAACAAAACCCTCCACAAATAAGCATAGAAAAATGCGAATATCCTCTACACAGTATTTCCGAAAAATAATACACTATTCCACCTGTAATCCACATAATCCAATCGTTACTAATATTCTCTTTATTTTTTATCTCCATCTCTTTCTCCCAATTTATTTTTATAACACTATTTTTTGTCTATACTTCATTATTCATACTAAAAAAATAATCCATTATTTTCATAAAGCTAAAAACAATCCGTATTAACGGTTAATATATAAAAAAAATAAAAAGGAGGTATTTCGAAATGAAATACAAAAAACTAATTTCTAAGACATTGGTTGTGTTTGTTTTATTAAGTACTATGTCTATTTTTCACACAGCCCATGCACAAGTAACAACAGATGATATCCCTTTAACACAAAGTGATATCGACGCATCCACTCTAACAGTGTATCCAAATCCACTAAGCGACGACTTGCATTATGTTCAAGATGTTATCTCTGGCAACGGAAACTATTTTTATAACAAAAACTCATTTCTACGTTGCAACGATGCATCCGGCAATTCTATGGTTTGTTATTGTGCTGAACCATTTCGTCCTGCACCCACAACAAACACCTCATATTCGGATTACTATATCATTGATATGAGTACCGAAGACGGTATCCGCCAGGCTAAAACTTTGCCGATGCTGGTATATGGATATTCAGCAAACGAATCAAGCTGTAATAGTTATCTTCACAACGCAGAGGAAAACGCTCAACACGGAGGCACCTTTGGATATTATGTTATAAACGGGGAAATAAAAAAAGGACTATTAATTAATGGTGTGTTCTTCGAAATGAGTGCAGATGAGGCATATGCTTTAACCGCAGCTTTAATCCACAAAACAAATGGTGCATATATTGAAGAAATAACCGGAAGTAATAAATCAAACAGCAATAACGTGAAGGAGGCGGCAAAATATTTCGAAACAATCTCAAATTGGACATACCAAAAAGGAATTGAACATCAAAGCTTGTGGTTTGCCGCCGATGCATTAAATTCATGCTGTGGACACCAAAATTCATTTGACACTAAAATACTTCATCCCTCTCAAGGCTGGATACCACTTCCAGACATTAGCACCCCAGAAGCTCTATCCGAATTTTCCATAAACGATGAAATCAAAATAAAGATTATATATCAATCATCCTACATGGAAAACAAACTAATACCAGCCATAAAAGCAGGGATGCAAGGACATATAAATTATAATCACGAAAGTTCAACATACGCATCATTTAACTCCGAAAAAACCGGCTATTATGATTATTTTAAAATAACTGAGGGTTCCGATAACACTATAAACCTAAACATATATTACAGTTCACTGACAAATGATTCTTTCACACCAGAAAACATATCTTCTGATTATCAAGGAACAAAATTTTGTCAAGAAGCCACTATCACATTTAGTTTTGATGAAATAAAAAGTGGCAAGACCTTCGATATATGCTTTTCTACAGATACAGGAGCAAGTATGACACCCGCATATGGGGACGGCGAAAAGGATGGTGTTTCTAACTTTGGAATGCGTTACTTTCAAGCACCATATTATCAAAACATTGTGGCATCATCACCTAACAATATTGTTAATCCCCTTTCCTCTAATCTTAAAATACAGCTCAACCCCACTTTACCGATAGAAACCATATTAATAAAACAGGATGAAACAGGAACGCCTTTAGCTAACGGCGAATTTACAGTAAAATATTATTCTGCCATAAGCGACGTTAATCCTGCCTCTTCTGGATTATCTCCAGATAAAACTTGGACTATCAAAACAGATTCAAATGGTGTTGCTAAACTAAACCCTGATTATCTTTTATATGGCGACAGTTTTTTCTATGATAGCTCTAACAATATTTGCCTACCACTAGGAACGATTACTATAGAAGAAACAACTGCCCCAAACGGTTATTATAAAGATGACATATTTATAGAAAAGCGCTTTGAACCAACGACCGATGTATATACAATACCTCTATCCTTTGATAACATATATCAGGAATTTTCCCCTCCTGTTTTTATCAACAGCGAAATAAAACAACCTTTTCAGATAATAAAAACTGGCACAACTGCAAATGATGAGGAAATACCTTTATCCGGAGCAGGATTTATGGCATGTCCTATAAAAGAACTAGAGATTGATAATAATGGTAACTATGTCTGGGATGAAACAAAGTGCATTCCACTTACACCTGACGGAGATAAAGAGCTGTTCACAGACGAAGACGGACACGCCAAAAGCATTCCTCTATCATATGGCACATACCTTATAAAAGAAACCACCGTACCGTTTAATTATCTGCCTGTAGATGATTTTTTGATTGACATAACTGCAGATTCATACGAACCACTATCTCCTATATATGTTACTGATATAATGCACACCTCTTCTGTTACAGGACAAATATGCATTTATAAAACTGGCGAAACACAAACATGGGACCCAAATACATCTGATTTTATCACAGATTATATTCCATTAGAAAACATACAATTCGATATATTTTCAAAAGACAATATATATGTATGTTCTATCTATACAAACAAGGATGGCTATGCAGAAACTTCAGATTTACTTCCTCTCGGTTCTTATTATATAAGAGAACATACCCCATCAGGTTATCAGGAAGCTTCCGATATAGAAATCGAGCTCACAGAAAAAGATGAATTGATTGAAATTAAGGAAGAAAACTATCTCAGATACGTTTCACAATGCAAGCTAAACATAGAGAACCAGCTTATAATCCCTGCGATATCATCTTATGCTTTAGATGATGTATCAAAAACTCAATATTGTGAAATATCAACATCATGCTCTGTGACTGATACAATTTTATTTGAAAACCTTATAGTCGGAGAAGAATATACTTTAAAAGGAACCTTAATTAATAAAGAAACTGGAGAAATCCTTTTACAAAACCAAGCAGAAGCGACATCCATTGTAAGCTTCACTCCCGAAAACACCTCTGGCGAAATATATGTACCATTCACTTTTGATTCTTCCAGCTTAGACAACACAGATATTGTTATCTTTGAAGAATTATATAGAGGAGATGAGCTTGTAGCAATGCACTCAGATATAAACTGCAATGAGCAAACTCTATATATTAGAACTACTCCAAAAGAGGAAATAACCCCTTCCACAGGCGATTCTTCCAATATAAAATATATTATTATTCTACTTATTCTTACTGGTATTGCACTGTGCATTTTCGCATATAAATTCCATTTCAAAAAACAAAATAATTAAAAGCAAAGCCGATACCAAGAAGTTTCTTAGTATCGGCTTATATTAATTCAACTGTAATTTTGTTTTGCTATAAGCAGCCTTAACATGCTCTAAGGATTTATCATTGAGTTCAAGCACAACGCCTATTGTACCATTACCGGAATTAACCATAAAAACATACCAGTTATCAGTATTGTCTCTATTTCTTGAGGTTAGGTTTTTAACTGTAAGCTTTGCATTAACATCTAATTCATTTTGAAATTTCTCAGAATTATATGCCAATACAGAGGATACGTCACTACCCGAAAACTCATATACCTGCTTACGATTTGTTTTATTAATAATTACATCTACATCACAGTCGCTATTCAAAAACGAATACTCATACTCGATGTTCTGATTCATCTTAAAATAGTATATAAGAAATGCTCCAATAACCACAACAGCAATACCTATACTACCAGAGATAAACAAAAGACAAAACACACCTAGAATCGTAACCATTATTGCTCCTACAAGAGCAAGGGTCTGTTTGCCTGTAGGTTTCGCTTTTAAAATCTGTTCTGTAAAACTATCCATAATTACACCTACTTAATTACTGCTGACTAAGAGATTCATCTATAGCCTTCGCAGCCTTCTTTCCAGCACCCATGGCAAGGATAACTGTCGCAGCACCAGTGACAACGTCACCACCTGCATATACATTTTTACGAGTTGTCTCGTTAGTCTCTTCCTGAACGATAATTCCACCCCATTTCTGAGTTTCAAGACCCTCTGTAGTCTGACGAATGAGTGGATTTGGAGACTGACCGATTGCGATAACTACAGTCTCAACATCAATAATATTGTTAGAACCTTCAATTGGTTCAGGTCTTCTTCTACCAGATGCATCAGGCTCACCAAGACGCTGTTCAACAACCTCAATACCCTTAACCCATCCATCTTCACCGTGAATCTCAACAGGGTTGTTAAGAAGTTTAAAGATTACGCCCTCTTCCTTAGCATGCTCAACCTCTTCTGCTCTAGCAGGAACCTCTTCTGCACCTCTTCTATATACAATGTATACTTCCTCTGCACCGAGTCTCTTTGCAGTTCTTGCCGCATCCATAGCAACATTACCGGCGCCAACTACAGCTACTCTCTTTCCAACCTTAACAGGTGTTGGCACTTCATCCTTCTTATAGCCTTTCATAAGGTTAACTCTTGTAAGGAATTCGTTAGCAGAATATACACCCAAAAGATTCTCACCAGGAATTCTAAGGAAGTTAGGGAGACCAGCTCCTGTTCCAAGGAATATTGCATCAAAGCCTCTCTCAAACAAATCATCTACTGTAAGGGAACGACCAATTACCACATTAGTCTCAAGTTTAACTCCCATATCTGTAATATTTTCTAATTCCTTTGCAACAAGTGACTTTGGAAGTCTAAACTCCGGAATACCATAGCTTAAAACTCCACCAGCCTTATGTAATGCTTCAAAAATAGTTACTTCATAACCTTTTTTAGCAAGCTCACCTGCACATGTAATACCAGCAGGGCCAGAACCTACTACCGCTACCTTCTTACCATTCTTCTCAATGTTAAGTTCAGCCTTCTTACCGTTCTGCATATGATAATCAGCAACAAAACGCTCTAAACGTCCAATTGAAACAGACTCACCCTTGATGCCTCTAATACATTTACCCTCACACTGATTTTCCTGTGGACAAACACGACCGCAAATAGCAGGAAGTGCATTCTCGCTTGTTATTATCTCATAAGCCTTCTCAAAATTACCTGCGGCAACCTGCTCAATAAATCCAGGTATTGGCACATTAACAGGACAACCTGTCATACATGGCTTATTAATACAATTAATACATCTTGTTGCTTCCTCCATAGCCATCTCCGCTGTATAGCCTGTAGCAACCTCTTCAAAATTTTTATTTCTAATGTCAGGCTCCTGCTGTGGCATAGGAACCTTAGTTGGACTCATATTTGCCATAATATTTTCTCTCCTATATCTAAATTTATACATTCTCCGCAGCGTGCTTCATTCTACATGCATGCTCTTCTTCTTTATAGAATGACTGTCTCTTCATGCACTCATCAAAATCCACAAGGAAACCGTCAAAATCAGGACCATCAACACATGCAAACTTAGTCTCGCCACCTACAGTAACACGACATCCACCGCACATACCTGTTCCATCAATCATAATAGGATTCAAAGAAACTGTTGTATGAAGATCAGCAGGCTTAGTAGTTGCAACAACAAACTTCATCATTATAAGTGGACCAATTGCAATAGCATGGTCATATTTTTCACCTGCATCAAGAAGCTCTTGAATCTTTTTAGTAACAACGCCCTGTTCTCCAAGAGAACCGTCATCTGTCATAATATATACATTCTTACAGAACTTAGCAAACTTCTCTGCTAAAATTACAAACTCTGCCGAACGTCCACCAATAATTACATCACATTCTACACCCTGCTCTGTAAGTTTTTTAAGCTGTGGATAGAGAGGAGCTGAACCAACACCACCTGCAACACCTAAAACTCTCTTCCATTTTCCAAATGGAGCTGGCTGACCTAAAGGACCAACAAAATCATCAAATGCATCTCCTTCTTCAAGTTTTGCATACTGCTCTGTAGAGTAACCAACAACCTGGAAAATAATAGTTACTGAATTCTTTTCTCTATCGAAATCAGCGATAGTAAGAGGAATTC
This sequence comes from Wujia sp., assembly GCA_045531735.1. Lineage (GTDB taxonomy): Bacteria > Bacillota > Clostridia > Lachnospirales > Lachnospiraceae > Coprococcus_C. The sequence continues at coordinate 60,383 of JAZSEO010000036.1, forward strand.
TTTCGCCATCGTCACCTAATCTTACGATAACGAACTGTCCAGCTTCACAACGGGCTGACACATAAGGCGCCTCAACCTCCATCATAATAACTGCTGAATTTAATACTTCTTTTTTCAAAATTTTGTACATGAGATTGTCCCCCATTCAAATTAATTACCTTTTGCTTACGCAAATCGACTTATTATAACATAATAAAACTAAATTTAAAACAATTTTCTTAAAATGTCTACTTATATTTATACTATTTCATCAAAAAAAGAATTATTTTTCATAAGATCCAATTCTTCCTGTCCTAAAAAGCTATATGCCATTATACCTTTTCCTTTAAAAAGCTTAATATTTCCTCGTTCATTTTCAACAAGTGCATTCTTCCATTCCAAATCTTCTTTTTGTGCATACGGTACAGTAACACTTAAAGTTTTACAATTATTGTCTATGGCAACACTCTTTAAAACCTTCAATATGTCATATATATGATTTTTTTCTATACAAAAACGCTCGACAAACATATTGTTCGAGCAACCATCCTCATCCTCATATATATCATAAGAAAAATATCCTATGAATCGGTCTGCCTTACATACCTCAAAAACACTTCCTTGTTGACATTTATGCTCTTTTATAAGATTCTTCACATACAAAATATCTCTTTGTGAAAAAAACAAATATTTATCCGACAGTAATTTGTTTGTTTTTTTAGCAAAAACAGCCAACTCATCGTCAGAAAAATCTGCTATATCACTTATACTAACACCTGATATTTTATCGTCTGGCACAATACTGTTAAACTTTATATCTATGTTATTATATATTTTTTCAAAACCTAAACCGCTATAATAGACTTCTTCCTTAGGCATCAGAAAAGTAAAAGGCATGTTTTCACCTCTCATGTAATCCATAACCCGATTCATCATTTCCCGCATAACACCTTTGAAGCGATACTCTTCCTTAACACAAACTCCAACTATATAATATACCTTTTCCTCACGCCCATTATATATAGCGGTATATGGATTTAGGTGCACCATCCCCACAACCACATCATCATCTACAGCAACAAATATTTTATTATCCCGACAAAGCTCACTAAAATAAAACCCGGTAAAACATTCTGGGTCTTTAAAAATATCTTCCCATATAGATTTTATTTCTGACAAATCGCCATTATAAAACTTATAGTTTATCATTTTACACTCCATCTAGCTGTTATGCGGACATCCTTTACACCCAGAACACTTTGTTTCTGAATTATCCACTACAGAATTAATTCTATAATCAAAGTTATCTACAGTTTCGAGCAAGCATATAGCCTGAGAGCTTATACCTTTGCCTTCACCTGTGAAGCCCATACCTTCTTCTGTGGTTGCTTTAATATTTACCTGATTTAAGTCTATTCCTAATCTTTTTGAAATATTTTCTCTCATAGACTGAATATGCGGCGCCATTTTAGGCTTCTGGGCTATAATTGTTGCATCAATATTTACAATAATCATATTTTCTTTATCAATCAGTTTACCCACTTCTTCAAGTAGTTTCATACTATCCGCATCCTTAAACTCTTCAGCAGTATCTGGAAAATGCTTACCTATATCTCCAAGTGCTGCAGCCCCAAGAAGTGAATCCATAATTGCATGAACCAGTACATCTGCATCTGAATGTCCTAGTAATCCTTTTTCATAAGGTATATCTACACCACCAATTATAAGTTTTCTTCCTTCAACGAGCTTATGAACATCATATCCCATACCAACTCTCATAACTACACCTCTAACATAATTTTCTAAAGTTCTTAAGCTGAACTATATATCTTCTACTAAATCTATCACATTTATATAATTGTTTCAATTTCTTATATTATTCTTTTTTGAAATATTTTATCACTAGTATAAATTTTAAATGATTTGTAGGAATTTTTCTGTTTACTGTTTTGAGTTTTCATAGTAAAATGGTTATATTGGGTGAGAATTGTTTTGCAATTATTGCTCATTTCCCATGCATTATGGAAATATATTTACATATAAGGAGGAGTATTTTATGGCACGTTCAATGGGAGGTCGTTCAGGCGGTGGTCGCTCAGGTGGCGGCGGTCGAGGAAGCGGTCGTTCAGGCGGAAGTCGTTCAGGAGCAGGAAGAAGTAGCTCCAGTCGTTCAATAGGTGGTAGCCGCAGTGGTTCAAGCCGTACATTTGGTACAGGTCGTTCAGGTGGAAGCTCAGCAAGAGGTTCAGGAAGAAGCTATAGCGGTGGCGGTTCTTCATATGGAAATCCAGGTTTAAGTGGAGGTCATTCACATAACTCAGGATATCACAACCACAATCACGGATACCATCATAATCATGGTCATCACCACCATCATCATCATGGTTCATATTATGGTGGCAGATACTATGGTGGTCGCACATACAGAAGAAGCAGTGGAATGGGTTGTTCCTCATGCCTCACAACATTCCTTGCAATAATAATTGTTTTTGCTATATTATCAAGCTTCGCTACTTACCGTAACAATAATCCTAGTTTCAAAGAATATGGCAACCATGAATATTCAAACATCGAAAGAGAAAAATTCACTGGCAAAGTCCATTTAAATGGTTACTACAGTGACCCTGATGGTCTTTTATATGATGATGAGATAAAGCCTATCGAAAATGGCTTAAAACATTTCTATCAAAAAACAGGTGTATGTGCTTACGTATACATTGTTGAAGAGTTAGAGCCTGGTGTGGACGGTATAGAAGAAGCTGCTGCTATCTATGAAGAGCTTTTTGACGATGAAGGACATTTGCTTCTTTTATACGATTATATGAATGCTACTATGTATGATGCTTGCGGATATGAAATCCAAACTACTATCGACAGCGAAGCAATCGATATTATATATGACTTTGTAGAAGCGAAATGGTCTCGTGATAGCGAAAATCTTGGAGCAATCTTCGGCGAAGGTCTTTACGATGCTGCTGACAGAATCATGTTCAAAGAAAGAAGCTTTGGCGAGAAGTACAAAGGTATCATTATTACAGTCATTATTTGTATCGTACTTATAATAGTTGTCAATGTACTCTACAAATGGTGGAAGGCTAAAAAAGCTCAGGAGAATAAAGAGCAGGCCGACTTAGAGAGAACATTAAACACACCTCTCGAAACATTTGGCTCAGACATCAATGACTTAGCTAAAAAATATGATGACCCAAACAATACAAATAACTCTACTACACAGTAGTTGATAAAACCAAAGATGCCTAGCGGTAAAAACCACTAGGCATCTTTTAGTTATTCAAATTCTATTTTATACCAAATATTTGTAAAAACAAATCCATCAAACTGATATCCTGATTAAAAATATCACTCCAATTTATATCTCCACTTGCTCCATCATCCAAAGCCTTTTCCGAAAAATCAATCATATAATCGGTGAAATTTCTATTATATCTTCTCTTACAACAAAAAACGCCTTCTTCATCACTATATTTTCCAACTGCCATATCTACACGTTCATCTTCATTTGTCACCTCAACCCGATATTCATCATATAAAATAAGCATTATATTTTCTTCGCCAGAATCTCCACAAATATAAATATCTCCAAACTCATTTCTCTCATAATATATCCCTTCATATGAGCCATCATCTATATTTGAATAAGAATATTCATCTCCTGTTTCACTATATAACTTTACAGTACCTTCTCCTTCATAAATAACAATGTACCTGTAATCACTACCTATATATTCATTATCTGTGCCTGTTAAATCAGATAACGTTCCAAGTTCTTTTAAGGTTCCATCGTAGCTATATAAAGTGACATTCTCATAAGATTGACTCACTTCAAGCTTAATTTCCTGTTCCATACAAGATAATATATTATCTTCATGACTATAAGAAATCTGGTTAATATCAGAAATATTCATGTTCCTAAATATAATTGTGGTTTTCTCTCCTGCCACATCTCTAATAAGCACTTTACTATTTGCAGACTCATCTACTATATAAGTATCATTGCCTAAATTACCATCTAACACATCATTGCCGCCACAGGAAATGAGCACGTCATCAGCTGTGTATCCATAAAGTGTATCATTTCCCAATCCTCCATACATAACAATATCTACACCAAAAGCACCACTTACGCCTATACCCTTGTAGCCCAAAATGTTTTGACCTTTAGAATCACCCAATACAACTCTACCGTCAATATTAGCACCGACAAGTGAACCTAACATATATTCATAGTCAAACTCCATACTTAAAGGATTATTCCAAGGCAAACAAAAACCAAAGGTATCAAGACTGTAGGAAATAATATTTTCATCAATATCCATATACACCTTTTGTTCTGGCACATATGTGTATTGCAAAGCATCAGTCGGTGTATTCTCACCATGTATTGCACCATTCAAAAATACTGTATTATCTTTATGACCTACGTATGACCATATAATATGAGATGACGCATCTAATGAACTAATCATAAAATCGTTTTCATTAAGGTCTTCCACATCAGTCTCTCTGTCTATCTGATACATGGTTTCTGCATAATTATGCTGTATTAAATCTGCAAGAACATATCCTGTATCATCTGTATAATTACAGAATTTTACATTATCTATACCAGTGAAATTCTCAAGTTCTAAATAACAGTAATAATATACCAAATCAATTACATGCCCAGCCGCTCCATCAAAGGAATAACCATAACACCCTGCTACAATAGATTCATACGCAACCAAAGCACCGCCAAGTGAATGTCCTGTAAATGTTATCTCACACTCTAGTCCTTCTGTTCTTATAGTCTCAATTAAATCCTCATAGCATTTGTCAGCATCTTCAAATTGTTCACTTAATTCGTTGAGAATTGCAAACTTAAAATCTGTTCCCAACCAGTCATTGCTTTCATCCAAAGCAAACTCTTCGGTAAACATCTCGCTTCCCCTGAAGCTTAAAACTACTTCTGTTTCCTTTTTAAAGGCAACTGCATAAAATCCGCTAGTGTCATTATAATTATACACTTTAAATATTTCCCATTCTCCAACAATAGAAGAATATAATGCTTCATAGGAGATACCAGAATTTTTCCATATCTCTCCGTTATAAAGTTCTGGATTAGCCTCCACATACTCTTGTACAGACATTCCCTCATAGTCGTCGAGATAATCATAAGAAAGTTTTGCAAACAATAGATGAAGCATCTCTTTTTGTTCTTCCTCAGTACCAACGAACACTATATCCTGATATAAACCATCTTCTTCTGCAATTACCATATTTTCAGGATATAAAAACAATATAAAAATTAATAATATACTTATTATTTTTTTCATATACTCATCTCCTTAAAAATATAATAATTTATCATATCCACAAAAGCAAACAAAAATCTGCATGAAACAAAAAAAAGAAGCAAAAGCTTCTTTAAAAGTAGCGGGAGGGGGATTTGAACCCTTCGCGCTATTACCATAAATCTCCAAATAGCTAGATTCTCTTGATTTTTGTATGATTACCTTTGATTACCCCGTGCAGTATTTTACAGCATTATTAACTGTATTAATAATCTCATTCGTTACTTTATTATTTCTATAATAATATCGCCTTGTAGTTGTGATATCTGTGTGCCCCATCAAATCCATAATAATACTATCTGCAACGCCAGCATCAATTAATTTTGTTGCATAGGTTCTTCTAACCTTTTGAATAGATTTCGGTTTAATATCCAGATTTTTACAAATACGCTTAATTCTATCTGTAAATGCTTTACCTTTTATTCTTGTATTATCTGGTTTTATCTTATCATCCTTATAAGTAAACACAAAATCATTTTCATTATTAGAATTCACTGTTTTTAGAATATTTATAATACTTCTTGCATCATCAGTTAATACAACCGTACGAACACCTGCATCCGTTTTAGGATAATCACGAACCTCTACAACATATTCTCTGGTATTTTTATTTTTATAGCGTATTTCTGTTTTTGTTATATTTATAGCATTTTTCTCTATATCAGAAAACTCTAATGTTGCCAATTCGCCTAATCGTAATCCTGTTTCAAAGTCTAGAAGTATACCTAGTTCTATTACGGTACACTTCCTAGCTAAGATATAATCTATAATGCGCGTAGCTTCTTCATCTGTAAATACTTCTTCATCTTGTGGCTTTTTCTTTTTTCTTGCAAAAGCTTTTTGTGATAAATCTAAATCACTTATAAATGCTGAAATACTGATGTTAGTCAACTTATATTTTTTCGCATACTTAAACATACCATTAATAATTAATCTTAGATTAGACCAGGCTTTCGAAGTAAGCTGTTTCTCATGTATAGAAATTTTTATAAAATCTTCTAAATCTTCTTCTGTTATTTCGGAAAACTTTTTATCGGCTATAGCTGTATCATTGAAAAACCTATGGAAATCTGTTTCATATCTATCATAAGTTTGTTGTTCAATCTCACCATAATTTAATTTTGATTCAAGCCATAAATAAAAAATATCTTCTGCGTGTAAAAATTCGCCAGTCTCGACTGCTCGATAATATTCTATGACTGTTTCGTTCAAACCTTCTAGTGTCTTACGCTTAATCAATCTTCTTTTATCTTTTTTCGTATCATCAGGAAGATATGTATAAAACAATCCATTTTTACCTTGCCATATCTTAAATGAATGGCTTTTTAATAGTCTTAAATCTTCTTTCATTTTTACTTGCTCTTGTATAGTAGCTATATCAAGCATACCATTTTCAAGAGCAAATTGCAATAATTCATCATTTGTCATCAAAAAACCTCCCTTCGCACTATTAATGTGAAAGGAGGTAACAAAAATCCCCTATTTATAATCAGAAAATATCTTAAACCTCGATAAATTCTTCTTGTTAAATTTTTCACGATCACGTGCCTCTGCTTTTAAGCGTTCATATTCTCTAATTAATTCATGTTCTGAAAGAATTAATAAGTCTTGACTGTATATATCCGTAACCATCATTTCAAGTATAAGCTGTACAAATTTTTCACTCATATCAGGTCTTATCCATGAGAAATCATTCATACTATGTAATTGTATAAAAGGAAAAACAACATCATAATAATCTGCTACTATAGCGTTTTGAATAAAAATATTATGGTCTATTTTACTCTTAATACTTCGGGCTACCGCACGCATCTGAGCACAAGTGTATTCTGGATTCACAGCATTTACATCATATAGACCCTCATCTAATAGCTTTAATACAGTTTCCATCTGTGCCGCTGAGTAGTTTCTCCCTATTATAATGGAAACATCTTTTCCATCCTCCATAGCAGTTTTTATTACACGCATCTGACTATAGTCATTATCTAATGATGCAAATAAATCTACATCGAGATCTTTCTTTATTGCATCTGTAATAAGATAAGAAGCTCCAACAGAAAACCCCTTACCTTGTAAATATTTCAAAGCCTTCTCTTCACCTGGTACCATCTAGAAAACCTCCATACGTTCTTCTATTTCATTTTTTGTTGTACTAATCACTGGGGCATCTTCATATTGCTTTTCTATTAGTGGGGGGTTTTCAGGCTTCTGTTCCACAGTATCCACTTCTATAACAGGCTGTGACTTAATTTCTTCACAGCGTCTATTTATCCTCGCTTTAATATACTGCCTTTCTACTGTGTACTTTCCGATAATAACTGGCAACGCTGTAGAAGCTGTCATCAGTATAAATACCCAAAATAGTATCTCCCAAAAGTTATACAAAGTTAATGGTAAGATATTTAATAAAGATTCTATATTACTGGAAATATCAGCAAAAATGTCAATAAAGGATTCTAGTGGATCACCCACATAAGGAATTTGTCCAACAGTGTCACCCAACCCTGAGATTAAATCCGTTAAATTACCCCAAATAGCATCATTAATTGCGATACAAGCTTCAGCCGCATTTTTATTGAACATACGAACTGCTATTAAAAACACATCAATTACTATTAGGGAATAACTCACCTTTAATCCCATTGCATCTTTGTGTTTATTTAACTTTTTATTTTGTTCAAATAACATCTAGACACCTCCGTTAGAAAATATCCATTTTACCTTCATTAGCTTGGTTAGTCTGCTCTGTAGATTTCTGCTTATCACTAGTCCCATAATCACTGTTATTCTTATGTGCCTGTTTTTGTAATTTTCGAAGTCTTTTCTCCTTTTCTGCTTTCTTTTCTTTGAAATAATCACAATACAAAAACAGAACTATAATAATTGAGCCAGTAAATAATCCCCACATCAAACGCTGGCAAAACAGCTCCCAAGCTGGCAGAACCTCTCCATCTATATTAGGATTATCCAACACATTCCATGCAAAAATATAAATTACTATTAACCCTATAGAGTAAATTATTGTACTTAATAGTCCTTTAAAAGCTCTTTTTTGGTCCATAGTTTTTTCAGAATTTCTTTTCTTACTCATAGCTCCTCCTAAGTTATTTTCACGAAAATGTTCTCTATTAGAGAGTTCACTGGTTCTAAAGTGTAAATTCACTAACTATCAACCCACTGTTGAACGTAGAACACCATAATTGTTTATTAAAATCTGAACTATCACTAGAACATTTCCATTCTATTAAAAACAATGTTATGCTTATTCATTATCTTTTCTAAGATTGTAAAAATGGTACTATTAATTTCATCAAAATTGCCGGTTTCGTCAGAGCACAAAGTATGTATATTCAAATCACCTGTCATTTTTACTTTATTATATTCATATTCAATGTAAGTCTTATACAAGATACCCCTTATAATGATTATTTCATCAAGCATATCAACATAGCAGAAATTATAAGAGTCCTTTAGAATAACTCGTATTTCTCCACAATATAAATCCTTTGTTATTATAGTAGGGCGTGTATTTAACAAGTACTGCTGAAGACATTTTATTTTGCCTAATGTGTTCTGAGCTTCTGCAGGGAGAATCTCTATACGGCTTTGACTTAATTGTTCAAGTGTTTTTATCATTGCAGTTTTCTGAATACATCTAACCTTGTAATTATCTAGCATCTCTATGTTATAAAACCAGAAACTCATCAAATACCTCCTAGAATGAATCTAATGAATCGAGTTTTGGTAGATTGTTCTCTTTTACAACACTGGACTCATTAGTAGTAACTTGCTCTTTTATTGTTTTAAACTCCTTAGCAACCTTATCAACATTTGACTCAACTTGTGAATAAGTTGCTTTTATGAGTGCACTATGTTGCTTAGCAGCTACGATACAGCGATAAGCACAATATAAAAGACCCCCATCATCAATCCAGCCAACTACTGGAAAGACATCTGTAGGGTCTAGAAATACTAACCAAACTAAAGCTATTATTGTAACCACTATAGCTTTGAGTTTTTTTCCTCTTGCTTCTATTTGTAACTTTTGTCTATCATCCATTAATTATCACCTATTTCATATTCTGATGTTACAGTAACTCCCATAGGCTGATTAGCGTTAGGGTCTTCTGTAGTTGTAGCTGTATTAGATTTTTTAACACCTTTGATATTAATCGCTATGATATAAATAACTGCTATGATGATAATAGCAATAATTACCCTCTTAACTAATTTAGTCATATCTACTCCTCCCCGAATGTTAATTCTCTTGTCATACCATCAGAACCTATTGTAACTCTATTAAAAGTATACTTTAATTCATCTAAGTATCTCTCTGGGTGAACCATGCTTGGGCTAAAGTGTGTTAAGATAACTTCTTTTACCCCACAAGTTGCCGCAATACTGGCTGCTTCTTGCATAGTCATATGAAGATTTTTCTCTGCATTACTTAATTGCTCATCCTCTCCATACATTCCCTCACAAATGAATAAATCAGCATCCTTGGCAGCGTCTACTATTGTTCTACAAGGTCTAGTATCTGTTGTATAAACAAACTTAATACCTGCTCGCGTAGGAGACATTATTAAATCTTTTGTTAAAACTCTGCCGTTGTACTTTACAATCTGATTCTGTTGTAAGGCACTCCAATACTCCATTGGAACGTCATTTGCTTTTGCTTTTTCGGGGTCACATTTACCATCTCTAGGTAACTCTATCTTATATCCGAAACAAGCAATCTTGTGTTCTACAGGGAATGGTGTTATAGCAAGCCCATTACACTTAAGTGTAGATGTAGAATCTATAAGCTCAATTATCTTTATCGTAAAAGGTAATTTTGAAACTAATCGCTTTGACGCTTCTACCACACGATTAAGGCCTTTCGGTCCTATAATTGTAAGCATAGTGTCTTTCTCATTATTTGCCATACTTGCAAATAATCCAGCTAAACCGCCTACATGGTCTGTGTGATAATGCGTTAACAAAACATAATCAATCTTCTTAAGACTAGCTCCCAATTTCTTGAGAGCTACCTGTGTACCTTCACCTGCATCTATTAGATAATTAATGCCATTATACTGTACGAGACAGGAGCTAAGGTGTCTGTTTGGTAGTGGTGTCATTCCACTCGTACCAACTATGGAAACATTTATCATCTACTCTTCCTCCTCAAGCTGCTCAAGAACAACTTTATAAGCATTCTGTATCTCTTCTAGTAACTGCTCCTCGGTAAATTTACCAAAGAACGTGTCAGGATACATAGAAAACATTATAAAACCACACATGGCATCATTAACATCAGGTAAAACTGACTTTATCTTCTGAGTCATGGCTTCTTTACTAATGAATCCTTCGGTTGGAGCAAAGTACACCTCTACCATATTAGAGGCCTGAATCTCCATAGCCATATCATCACAAAATCTAATAAGGGCCTGCTTTCCTGCCAATCCTGACGCAAAATATTCACCGGAACGCAGTGCTAAATTATCTGAATCTTCGAATGGTGTTATAGTCTCTAAAGCTTTCTTAAACTCCAAGAGTCCATTGTATACCTCAACTGTTGCCAAACCATTTTTTGCATAATATATAATCATAATTAATTCTCCTTTTCTAATATGTTACTCTTATTATCGCTAAGTTCTTTGAAAAGAACTTATTGTATATTGCGATATCCCGGGATGACCTAGCTAAGCCGTATATTTTCATCCCATATTGCTGTAATTCATCTTCTAGTTCTTGGTAATATATACTCTTCTTCCTTATTATGCTTGATAGATATAACATAAGATGTAAGCCTTTTTCGGGTAAGTTAATATCAATATTAGGATTGATACCATATATAAAATAACCAATTAATGTATTATTTTCATCTAATATAAAACGTACAAAGTTTGTATATTTTCGTAACCCTGTAGGTTTATAAATGGGAAACATATTATAAAAATAATTTACATCGAAGCCTATTATAGTAAGAGTCTCCTTATAATCTTCAGCGTTAGGCATTCTAATTAGCTCATCATATGTCACTATCATAATTTATCACCTCTTTTTATAAAAATAACTATCAGCTGTTATACTGATAGTTACTATTTTAGAATAAATTCATTTCTCCGTTGTTTTGCTCGTCCGTTGTATTTGATACCTGCGTTTTAGTGTGCACTTCTTTTTTATTTCTCTTTTTATTTAGCTGTTGCTGCATTTTCAGCTTTTCTTCCCTCAAATCCTTTATAACTGTGGACTTTGACCAAACTAGAAAAAGGGGTTCGAAAAAAATACAAAAGGCAAAACAACCCCAGAGAAATTTAGTTGATGTGGACATTGACTTGGCAAAATTCAGTATCAAACAGCATATAATAAAACTACCTACAAGCAGTGCTGTTATAATAATATTAAATCTCAATTCTCTTTGTAAGTCCTCTTTATTCATCAGAAATACCCCCTAAAACAAATTCATATGACCTTCGTTAGGGTCAGAAGGAACTTGTGTTGCTGCATTTGCTGGTACACTTATAACAGTTGGAACTGACTGTGCTGTAACTGTGGACTCACTCATAGCTTCTTTAATAAAAGCAGCTTGTTTCTTTTTTCCTAGATTAGCAAGAATCATTATAATGGTTATTGCTATAGCAATAATAGCAACTACTGGGATAAGTTCATATAATTTACTCAACAAGCCGGTATTAACACTATTGCCTGACAAGAAATTGCCTATAGTATATTTCATAAGTACTTCGAAAACCTTATCCCTGAAAACCCATAATCCTATAGTAATTACATCCGCTAATATCAACCATAACGGAATAATACTTACTTTCTTTCTTCTCATATAAACACCTCCTAAAATAAATTCATCTGACCCTTAGTTTCATTAACTTCTTCAGGAACATTTTTCATTTCTGGGACCTGAGTGTGCACTTGCTGTTGTGTTGCACTATTCTGTGCCGTTTGTATAGTGCGCTGTTGTTGTATTTTAGTGCTAACTCGCTGTGCGCTTTCTTTTATAGCTTGTCTATTTGCCCATATTTTAGGAAAAATGAATACAAAGAAGTTGCATAGTACTAGGATTACAATAACACTGCTTGAGAATAAAAACCTTCCCAATAGTACGTTAGAAAGTATCCACTGAAAAATGCCAATAATAGTATTTAGTAACCAAGCAAAGAACTCTGTAATAAAATTACTTCCCTCTGAAAAAGAGAAACTAGTTAACGAACTATAAACACAGTATAACAACGCGTATATCACATCAACTAGAATAAGTACAAATTTTGGACCTTTAGCCAATATCTTTTCCAATCAATTCACCCCCTAAAAAATATCCATACTATTAGACTTAGGTTCAGTTGATTCTATTAAAGTCGGGTTAGCCTCTATTGATGGAACTCCTTCCTTAACATCAATAACTTTAGCCTCTACGTCAATAGGAGCAACTCCTCTAATTTCATCCAATGCCGCCTGCCTTTCAGCCGCATAAATATCAACTGTAGCGCTAAACTTAGTTCGCATTACAAGTGCTATTAGAATAATTGCTATAATAGCGATGGGCATTGTCTTCTTAGTCTGAAACGCTAAGTTAAACTGTATCTTTTGCGGAAGGTCCATCAGGGCATAGGCTTCACTGTTCTTAAAATCGCTAAAGGCTTCTTCGGAGTCGAATATACTATTCACCCACGCTGTTATATCCTCGCCCACGCCGATTGTGTCTAAGAACCATTCGCCACCTAAAAAATTCTGAATTAATGTGTCCAGAGTGTGTGCTGCAGTATGCCTAACATACATTCCGTACCCGTATACGCCTACAATTATTCCTCCAACTACTAACCAAAATCCATATTTTGCAAGAAATAACTTAAACTTCATTTAGAATAGCACCCCCTCATAAGTTTCTATGAAATCTTTTTTGATGTATATTGTTACATCAGTAGCTAAAGCCACATACTTCATATTTTTTACGCAAGGTCCGCTAAATGCTAAATGCTGCAAATTGGATCCCTTAAAAGCGTTTGGCGCTATGCTTGTAACAGATGCCGGGATTTCTAGTGCTTGTACATTTTTACAATACTTTAATAGATTACTTGGTATAAATCGTAGATTTATTGGTAACTGTATCTTTGTTATACCTTTTGCTGCATTAATAAGACTATCTATTGTAAAAATAGATGCTTCATCCTTCTTCAGAGCATGCATGATATTCTTCAACTTCACAGTTGTTGAAAATTTGCCTCTCTTAAATGCGGTATCATGAATAAAAGTTACAGGAATTCCTCCTACTGAATCTGGAATTATCACCTGTGATTCATGTCCTCTGTACTTAAGTAATAATAATTGGTTGTCTCTCATAAGGAATACAAAGTCATTGTATATTACCATCTTCCCTTTTTGAAAAACATGTAAGTTCTTATTACTTGTAAAAGTAGATAAGCATTTATTAGCTAATATCCCCAGAGAAACGCCTGCTGTAGATGATATCTCAGAAAACCTATCTGTAAATTCAGATGCTCCGACACAAACTCGGTCAAATCCGCTGAAGTCGTCTTTTGTTACAGTTGTAGTCTGTTCCTCAATATCTTCTGTAGTGTTATTAGAAACCACCATTTCATTCTCGAAATCAATTGTCTCTAAATCATCTAGTGGTTCCCTAATTTGCATAGCTGTTACTTCAGGGGTAGCCTCTTTTAAATTAACATCACCAAACTCTTGCAAGAAATCTGTGAAGTTTTCTGACATAGTATCACCTTCTCTCTATTCTTTTATTGTAGTTAGTAGTTCCATCATATCTTTTTTGGATAACATTACACCAAATAATTTAGTAGTAAATAACTTTACATTAATCTCGAAATTGCCTTGCCCGTGTGCAATCATAGCTTTGTTAAAATTATCAAAACAAAATCTCTTCACATATTCTTCTGTCAGGCAATCTAGCTTAATGCCATATAAAGTTTCAACCGCTAAATGTAATTTTCCTATTCTCTCTTTTAGATATTCCAGTATAACAAGTTCTTCTACTTCTACATCACGCAAGCAGTTAACAATACTTTCATAAATGCATATAAACAGAATATCCTTTTTAACTGGTAAAAATTTACGTATCTGCAAAGCTCTCGTTAAACCATCTATGGAACTTAGGTCCCCGAAAACACTTGCTGACGCAACATTTAAAATAAAATTAAAACCCTTTAGTTTCGCAACTAAGGGGTTAAAATCTCTATCATTGCTTAGGATATAAATTGCTTTTATATCCCCCTGATAAATTGATACAACTTCCCAAAGGCAGTCTGTAATTAATTTCATGTCAGTGGTATTTTTATGATTATCCGTATAAATACCTGTATCAACAAATTCAAACCCTAGTCCGATATAATTATCCACAATCGCCCCAAGTGTCTCCTTTACACCATAGAATTTCCCAATTATGATGTCCTCGTTGTCGGCGAATTCTTTGGCCTCTGAGAGAGAAGCCATTACCTGTGCCTGGGACACATTCTCTGCATCCACGTAAATTAAAATTTTACTCATTAGAGTACCTCCTTAGCAAATCATTCCTGATTTAGAATGTATAATTCAAAAGCTTGCTCATCATACCAAACTAAATCACCATAATTAGAAAGCAAAACATCTCTAACTACAATAGTTGAGCTTGGTGCAATAGCATATGATTCACTAATTCCTGCAAGCTGTATATTATCTGTAAACAACTCACGCATCTCAGCATCAGCTTCGAAAAACTTACTCTGGAATACAATATCATTCAACGAATAATTACAAACTTCATACTCTATGTAAACATAGTTATCATACGACAAATTTTCGTTATTAGGGCTTAGCTCTAATAATTTATTCTGTGCGTCTTCTCCTTTTAAGACTGTCAGGACTTTTATACTTATTGGTATAGTCTCTCCCCCATGAGAATAATTAAGAAGATAGATAAGATCTTTTTCAAGAACTTTAATTTCCTGCTCCATCTCAAATTCTTCTTCTATCTTTTCATAACCTAAGGCATATTGTTCAACATCATAAACTAATTTACTTAAATCTACTTCAAGGCTATTGTATAATTCTTTGTTCGAGATAAACATAAAAGGAGCAGCTGTAATCTGCTCTAACTCTAATGTAATCTCTCTAGTTGATTTATTACACTGTGTAATCATTAACGATAAATAGTCATAGACATAATCGTTTATTTCAGACTGAGCTATACCTAGTTTATCCAAATTTTGAATATCGTATATAAAACCATCTGTATCACTAATTACACTATTGTACACATCTGCATAATCCCAGTACAAATACTCCACTGTAATTATAGAATTATTATAATTATCTAGCTTAATTGTGGATTCGTTATAAATTAATTCCATAAGTTTTCTATAACTTGATGATTTATCAGCATAGAATTCTTCAGTGTAATCTTCAATGAAGCATTCCTGTGTTGAATTAAAAGTACTTATTAATGAATTTAGCGTATCATCATAACTAAATTCTGGTTCTTTTTTACATCCTGTTAGAAGAATTAAAAGTACTAATAATACTATCTTTTTCATCGCGGTTCCTCTTCTAACTTTCTTACCGATAATGGTATTTGGTATACCAAATATCTACCACTGAAATTGCGAATTTCTTCAATACTACAGCCCTTTATTTCTGTTGGAAATTTTAAAACTATTCTCACATATGTTGGCTGTGTCGTAGTAGTATCTGGTATTAATCTATTACTACTAATTGTTGCCGTTTCTCCGGTAAAGAGTGTTTTAGGAAAGCCCTGAACGTATGGCACTGTCGTAGTACGATTAGACCATAGTAATCGTTCGGCTGTTATCACTTCATTTAATAATTTAGTGCCATCTAATTCGCTGTATACTTCTAATATCGGTGGAGTTACTAACGCATTATCATTAAATGAGTCATATGTTAAAACTTCTTTATCGTTAGTCGGACCACTCACATAATTTATATCATACATAAAGTCATAAAATTTATAATTACCTGTTCGTAATACTGGATCATTTTTTACTTTATGCATCTCTAAATAAACGTCGTGGAAACCTATTGAGTATACGGCACCATTAACACTAGTAATAGTTGTTATATCGTCTATTGTTTTAATCTGCGCTCCATCAGGTGCATTCTTTAGACATTCAACATCAACATACAAAGTATCAAATACAACCTGATTAGTTGCATCTGTTACATTTAACTTTAGGTATCTATACTGTTCAATTTTATCAACTACTGGTTGTAGTACAACCTCACAGGTTCCACTAGTAGTATTCTGATACAACTCTATAGAATCATAAAAACCAGACCATCCAACATAGCCAGTAGTTCCAATACAAGTACCATTAATACTTTCGAGTTCTGGTGTAACATAAACATTTATCATCTCATTGTCTAAAACATATTGTTCCATATTAATAGTGCAATTGATAGCATAACTAAATCGTACACCGTTTTGGCTAACTTCATAATTATTTATGTCCCAAATCCCTAATTTCTCCACATAGTTAATATGTAAAGTGCCATATAATACACCATCTTTCATAATAGGTAATTCATTATATTGACTGATGATAACTGGTTCTGAATTAAGAAAAGAGTATTCCTCTAGAGGAATACTCTCTGCTAATTTTATTGGTGGCTCTGTTGTGTTCTCTGGAGCATCCTTCCCACAACCTGTTAAAAAGATTGTGCATAGTATTATTGCTATTAATCTAATCAAAATGCACCACATCCTCTTTAATTTCTATAGAAATGACACCCTTACCTTTCTGCTCTCGTAAGCAATCAACAAGTGAATGGTCTTTCATCAGAATGCCTAATATTGGTAACTCTTTATTATCTATAACAACGTAATTCTGCAATGAAGTACTAAATTTGTTATTAAAGAATTTAGAGTAGATACCACTTGCATTAATAACATAACGTAATACAGCAGAATTAAAATCATCATCGGATCTTACACAATACTTCAATGCCTGGAATCCTGTAAGGAACATATCAGGTCTATTAAATAAGGTCTCATAGTCCTTAGAATTCTGGAGAATTAAAACTTGTATCATACCCACAACAGTCTGCAAATCCAATTTATCTACAATGGATACATCCTTACCATGAGTCTCAAAGTAATCACAAAGCATCATTTTTAAAATAGGCATATCGTATCTGAAAGATTTATTGAAAATTAAATCTTTCTTAATCTCTAACCCTATTGTAACTGCCAGTGGATTTGTTCTCGTGGTTACACTAGTGTTTCTGTCAGCGCTAAATGAGAAAATCAACATTTGTGAACTTTTATTTACTCCTGGCACATTAGAAACGGTATAATATACAGGTGCGTTCTTATAGTACCATTCTGTGAATTCCTGCTCATACTCTAAGAAGAAATCGCTTGGAAATTGATAAATTATTTCTCCATTATAAGCAATCTGTATCTCTGTAAAATCACTCTTAATGCATCTGTTAATAGTATCTTTGTTCATAGCAATGCTAGTAGAACATACTGACATTAACCATTGCAATATCATTGCCTGCGAATATCTCCAATGGATATTAAGATAACCATAATCAGCGTCAGTGCTAAAGCCTTGCTTTGCGAGAAGTATTCGTAGCTCTTCGAGAACTATTTCTGGCTTTAACACATAGAACTCACGCATATTATCAAAATAATATGAAGCAGAGATAGTATCTTTATAATACTCTATCTTGCCATTAAAGTTTGTAGCATTATGAGTCTTTCTAGCAGCTTGATTAATCTTTAAGGCACCATCAATTAAATGAATAAAAGACTCTATAAATACATGAGCAACTTCATTCTTTATAAACTGTGCAGTGAAACCGGCATCATAAACAGATTTAATCACAGCTATTATGTACTCTGGTTCACAACCAAGTTCCTTGCTCTTATTACCTACATATTCTTTGAGCTTACCGTATAAATGCAACAGGTCCATACTCCCAATACCTGCGGAACATTCATTAAGTATAATAGAATACGATAATCTATCGCATGGCAGATTGTCTACTATCTTTCCGTAGCTCTTTAACATGATTGCGAATACATCTTCAGTATACTTCTTACCGATAGCAGGTTGTAATAACAATAAAGCTTTATTTACATCATATTGACCAGTTTTCGCAAAGTCAGAATTCAATAAGTATGCAAAATTAAGTATATCAAAGGCATCCCATTCAGGATTATCATTAACCTGCTCCATGATAACATCATAACATGGTTTAATCTTTGTAAGCATTTTGAGTAAGATTAAACCATAATTACTGAAATACTGAGGATTCTTACCTGCTGTTTTGCTAAGCCTTGCAAGAGCAGATGCCTCACTAGGAATTAATTTTGCAACAGCAATTTCTTTGTGTATATCAATCTCTTCCACAGTTTCAAATTCGTGCAAACGCGTAATAGCTACCGCCTCCCATAGGTCTAGCTCAATTACTTCTTCTGGAGTTGCACCATACTTTAAACATTCCATAGCACCAGTTAAGAATATCTGTTGAGTATCATATTCATCGATACAACGAGAAAAACATAATCTAGCTAATTTATCGAGTGCTGGTGTTCGAACAAGTTTACCGTTCTCCCAAAGATTTCTTAAATAAGGGTCAAGCACTCTAATTCTTAGTTCGAAATCTTCGTGAGAAGGTACTATATTTTTATAAAAATCTTCTAAAGCTTCCTCGAAACTTTGTTTTGATTTTGGCAAAGAATCGCCAAAAATATCCATATTCTTCATATTCAAACCTCTCATTCTTTAGGTACTAAGATGGTATCTTCAACATCATAATCATACACACTATCTGGGAAAATCTGTATACTTTCTGTAGTAGCTATACTCTCTTCTGTTGTTATTATTTCATCCTGTACATAATCTGGTATTGTTATAGTTTCTTCACTTGTTACTTTATTAAAATAATCTGTATTGTCATCACATCCAGTTAGCAATAATAACACACAGACCAGTAACAACTTACACGAAATTCGTAAAATAAATACCGCCTCCAATATAATGATGCTCTTTATCAATACACTTAAAGCAAACTGCATTAACACCAGCATCAATAGTATCCATTAAGCCTAATCCTTTTATCTTACAATCGCATATTAAGCAATACGCATCTCTATCAAAATCCTCAATAACGTAACGACCATCACGACTCTGACGACGAAGATAATCACTGTTATTAAGAACATAATCCAATAATTCATCATCGATAGACACAGTACCATCAGAATTAACCAAGGCTGGTAAATCTACCTTAGTCTCTATTGGCCCTAGCGGCTTCTCTTTCAAGTAACTATTGGTAATCTTATCAAAAAGCGCAGAATATTTATCCATAACACTACGCATATACTTAAGACCGGCACTCTCATCTGAGCGCATTAACCCCTCAGCAACATCGAGTTCTGCATAATATTGTTTCTCGAGGATACAACACTGCTCCAACAAACTCTTTGAACCATCATTAGCAGACGATTCATTAACATAACCATTCATACAACGATACCTCCTTAATATACTTTCTTTAAAATAAATCTAGATTAGGAGATATGAGGTTTTATTTATATTTTCATACTATAATAATCTCGTGCTATAGTTTGAATTTTCAAATTTGCTCTCAACTTGTTCAAACTACGAACCTTTCGGCGTCTAATTCTTTCTGCTCCTATCTCTAGCTCTTTAGCTAATGACACCATAGTTCGCTGATTATAATAAATCTCCCAAATGATATATGCATTCTTATCATCAAGGATTTGTTGAATTTCGTACCATAATATCTTTCGTACTTCTGCCTGATATACATCCTCGAACCTATCTTCTATAATCAAGCCTTCTTTAAAAGGGCTATTATAGTAGATTTCTATGGGGTCTAAGCCTTCTCGTTTACAACGTTGATAGTCTGCAACGTTGATTGTGAACTGATATTGTATTCGTAATTTCTCCTGCAAGTATTCATGCAAAATATACTTTTTCCAATATCCATTAAAGTAAGTTAGTTTTTGAAAATCTACATTTTGTGCCGCTTTAATCAAAGCAATATAAGCAATCTGCTCAAACTCTTCATAATAGTAACCACAAATATGTAATTTTTTATACAAACCATACAAAAAGCTACGATTCCGCGTTATTAAATCGTAGCTCATAGATAAATCATTTTGCTGTATTAAATTGATTATTCTTATTTCTTCATTACTCATACTTAATCCTCCATGGTTTTTTATTTACATTTATGTAGATTAAGTATGAGTAAATCCCCCTTTATTTTACAAATTTTGTAAAAATTTAGTAATTTTTGGGTAATTAATGTAAGACCCTGTACTATCAAAATAGTCCATTAATTTAAAGTCTTTGTGTTTACTTGCTCTTATTAAAAGGACAAGATTGTCCAATTCTTCGCCACCTTTAATTTGTTCCATTACATTCAGACCCTGCTGGAATCCAAATAAAGCGACTTTTTGTTCTTCAAACGTTAAACCATCTTTTAACGCGTCTGCATACTCTGGGCCTAAATCATAGGCTTTTGCTATAAGCACAAGTTCGCCTAATGAAGTTACATCCTGCAAATAAGCACTAGCTGCTTTATATTTAGTATTTATAAGTTGCTGTTTAACATTCTCGAAGTCAGAGATTGTTTGTTGACTAGTGATTATTAATTCTGCTTCATCGTCAGAAAAAATATCACCAAATAAATTCATATACTGCATAATCACGCCCCCTCAAATATCATCTTAGATACACCATCATACTTACAAATAATAGTGTTCTTTTTATTTAACTCATTAGTAAAATTGTCTAATGTGCTAATTACCTTTGCGAAGCTACAATCACTATATGAATATGAATTCTTTACTTCAATGAATTTTATCTCCTGCATTAGAGTTGTATTAAAGCTTTCGAATCTTATACGATATTTAAATTTAAATTCCAAATATGCTTTAAGGAAACCTACCTGCACTTCTATTCTAGTAGGAAGTTTTAACATATTATTGAATAACTTTAAACATTGTATAGCTTCAGAGCTCATACATAAACCAGCAAATTCTTGGTAAGAAGTACAAATCAGGCTTAATAGATTATCGTATACAAGATATTTTTCAGGGCTTATCATTGTTAAACACTTAAAACTATCTGAAATACTACCAGCGTGAATATCTTTAGCCAGCTGTATCATCTTAACACTATTGTATCTAAGTATTTCTTCGGTATTGTTAGATTCAACAGAATAGGTTAAAGATGATTTACAATTAGTAAATTTTTGGAACTTTGTTCGTTCATCAGAAAACTTATTATAATCTTTCTGACAAATAATAATACCTCGCTGTTCCGGTAACAGTTTAACTACTAGATTAGTATCTAGTTTATCTTTAATTGATTCTAATAATACATCAAAAGCTTCCCACACCATTTGTACATTAAAATAAGATATGGCTGTCCCATTTTGGTACATAACAAGCTCTCCAACATTCTCGGGAATTCTCGCTGATATATTAAGACTACTTGTTAGTTTGAAATACCAGAATTGATTAAAAGTTATAACGCCATGTATTTCTTTATAACGTAAATATTCCTCACAAACAATAAATTCTTTTTTATAAGCAATATAACATACAAATTTGCGCCATTCATTTTCTGATAACTTCTGCTCAAATACAGCATCAAGTAATACTTTTGCAAAATTATATAAAATGTCTAGATTACTATCTGCAGAGTTAATCGCACACTTACTATCCATTTTATGGGCTTTAACATCAAACACAAATTTAGCCAAATAAAAATTACCATCAGTACCAGCTAATGTTTGTGCATCTAATTCACAATTTGCATATAATTCAGCCATCACTGTACTATACAAGTTATCATTGACTAAATAATTATTTATGAATGCGCTTGAATACAATCCACGTGCATATGCCAATAAAATTTGATATAAATAATCATTATCTTTATAACGCTCTGCTAATTCTATTGGAATTTCTGTTGATTGCACGAGTTGTATAATCTCACCAAAGTTTTTATGACTTCCTAAAAATGCCCATGGATTATTAGACAATACAGTTTTAGCATAAGAATTCAGATTTTCATCAGAGTCTTTTACAGACTCAAAAACAGCTGCTTCAAATTTACCAGAAGTTTTTAATAATAGGTAAGCGTTAAAAGTATCTAAGTTATTAGTGTATAAAATAGCCTCTTCAGGATTAAAACAATTACTCTGCATTAACTCTAATAATAGACCAGTGTCACGCATTTCCAGTGAATAATCCCGAATTACTGTCTTATCGAAATAATCCTTCTTTAAATGAGGTGCTATTAAAATTAGCTCACTTAAACATATATTTCTATAAAGACTGCAAATTGAGTCTAAATCTTGTTTGCTGTATTGTAGCAATACTTCATCATATTCACAATCAATTATGATGTTGTACAATCGCTGTAACCAACATAATACTGCATCCTCATTTGTTAAAGTCTCATTCTTTAGAAAATCCTTTAGATCTTTATAATCATACTGTTCACAGAAGACTTTAATTGCCTGTTTTAATGGAAAGTCGGAATGAATTATGGATTGCTTTTCTTGTATTACTTTATCGAAGTTTATATTCTTAATGAAATAATTAGTTGGTATGCAAGTTTCACATACCATTGAATCTACTGTATCTGGTGATATTGCAATTGGTTCGCAATCCTCTTCTAACAAATCTAAATCATCAAACATGTCGAGATTCTCTAAAGGTTTCTCGACAGACTGTGTGTTAACACTGTCATTCCACATCTCATAAAACTTATTTGCATCCAATCATTTCACCTCCCATATTGCATAACGGCTAATATAATTTCTTCCTATGGTAAAATCACCTTTTTGTAAATCTGTTTGCCCGTAGACAATACGATTATCTTCAGTTAAAAATATTACATTCTTTAAATCATGGGAACAATAATAAGTAGTGTTAGATTTTTGTTCTATGTCACTAGAATCTGATAACTCATAGAGTGTAACACTACTTAGTTGTCCTAAATTATCACCTTGGTAACTCAGTAATTGGATAGTATCATACTCACTCGGAGTTTCTATGAGTATGCTAGCATAAAATCCTCCTAAGCATATCTGTGGTGTTGATGTATATTGCGCTATTATATCATTATCTTTGTGATACGCTAATGTTACAGTAAAATTATCCAATACGTTCATACTACTTAAATATAATGTAAGAATAGCTCTATCATATCGCTGCTCAAGATTAATTATTGAAATATTACTATCACTATAAATAATACCATCATTAATTACTGGCTCTGATTTTACAAAAACGCAAGAACCATCATAAGTATTAAGATTAACTTCATCTTGTAACAGTTCTTCATATTTATAACTCCCTACTGGTGTGTCTGTTCTGTAATCATATTGACTGCAACCCGTACTAAAAATAAATATCGCTACCATTATGCATAATAATTTTTTCTTCATTAATAAATACACAACGCCACACTGCCTTTCCTACTAAATCTAGTATAGCGATACTATTGATATCTCTGGCAATAGAATAAATACTACCTTTTATTTTAATACCCTTTTCTGTAAATTCTATCATAGTATCCTTATTTAACAAATCAAGTAAGAGGTCTTCCCATCTTTTACCCAAAAGTTCAACCGCTTGCGGCACTTTGAAATAATTTAAGAGAGCCCCTTTTGTTTGAGCGTCAAGAAACGTAGCTTTTAAAGAACAACCATTTAAAGACATTATTGCATACATTTTAATAAGTTGCTCAAATTTTTTAATTAACTCAATATCAAAATATCTATCATATAGATAAGGTAACAAGAATTGCCATCTAGTCGATTCATCACACATTACATCTAGCACAGCATCACGTGCAAATCTATAATGATACAAAAATTCTATAACATCTTCATTTAGATTTAACTTATTGAGCTCAGCTTTATAGTTATCGGCCTCCAATAAAGCCTCTCTTAATAAATCTTCTAGTGTCAATGAATCTATAGTATCATCAAAAAATCTCTCAGGGTTTAGTCCCATGTTTACATACTTATTTAAGATTACCGCATTCGTTTCCCTAATCTTTTGTGTAAACATTTCATCTATTAAGAAATTATTTTCTAACATATCAATGATGACAGGATAGGCAAATTCGGAAATGTTCTTGTTTAGTAATACACTAAAGTTCAAGTATTTGCTGAAACATTCCATTATAGCCACTTTTTGTTTATCATTATTTACATAAGCTTCTACCTGCGCTGGTAAATTAACAGCAACATCAATATCATTAAACGGTAACCATACTAAGTCTTCAGTGTCCACCGTAGCAGGGGTTAATTCTACTAGTTGTACATTATTATCTTTTATCTCCGCCATAACAACTGCTAGATCTAGTTCATAGTGCTTTGAAGTTTCCATCCCCTTACTAGTAATAATTGTAACTACAATTATATCTTCAAGTATGAAGTTTACTTTAAATAAAGCATCTTGTTTAAACAAGTCGCATCTAGTTGATGTTTCTTTTATTTGAATAATGCTATTTATGTCAAATGGTTTTGAGCTAGGTATCGGTTTAAAGACTGATTCTTTCCTGGTTATCGGTCTTAAGCTCTGCTTCACACCACGTAACATTAAATAATCCCTATTTGCTATTGCATCGATTTCTTCTACAAAATTAATAAGCATTTGTAAATTTTTATCATCCGGGTTATTATAATCAGCATAAGCCATACCACTGTTATAGCGCCCTTTACACAATAACCAACCATATTTTTCCATATAATATTGTTGATTGCTTAAATCAATAAAAGAGTCTTTTGCACAGAGAGCTTTCTGTGGTAAAGCCACATTATAATCATTTCTTATAATTTCTTTTATTTCAGCCTCAGTATAAGTAAATGCATTAATAGGCTTTACCTTGTAAGTACCACCAGTTAAGTTTAGATAACAGTCATTCTTGGTTATAATATTTTCCTGTTCAGTGTAAAACCAACCTAGTTTTATTAACTCTTCTTTAACCAATTGCGGAATTTTATTTAAACTCATTGATTAACCCCCTTTTCGTAATTTTAATAGCAAGTAAAAGATGATTGAGCTTTTACACTCAATCATCCTATTTTTATTTCTTATAAATCTGAATATCAACTATACTGTCACTGACGCTTTCTATACTCTGACCAGACTGATACCAATCTGACCATGTACCATCATTAAATTGTACACGGAAAATTATATCATCGCCTGTTATACTAAAGCCTGTTATAGGTTCATCACTGAATGGATTGCCTGCTAATACCCAGTTGGTTACTTCTCTTAACCACTTACCTCCCTGTTGTACTTTATATCTTATTTCTGAATCGCAGCTTATACGTATTCCATTGAACTTTACACCATTATTATTATTAATAGCTCCGTTAGAAATTATTCCATCCCAATCATCATCAGTATGTAACGTATAGTATAAAGGCGTTTTATCATAATCAACATAATCTCTGCAATCGCCTGCAATAATGGTAAAGCTATCCTCACGTTCTATTGGTTTATCAGAAAATTGTATGCCGATAATGTAATCATCCGTACCTATAACACCTGTCATCTCACTATTAGTGCTATCGAGCCAGCCAAGTTCTTTAGTCTTAACAGCATAGTATAGTTTTTTGTTAGTGTCTATTTGTATTGCCTGAATAACTGTTTTTGAAGCCACTGAATTATCAACTTCTTTCAAACCTGTCTCATTGATAAAATCAATAGCACAATTATCATAACCTGTTAATTCAACTTGAGTTATACCATCTTCATTTTCATAAATTAAAGTATCGGAACAATCCACAGTATTTACTTTGATTTGCACAACAGTCTCCTGCTCAGTTTCTACTATAGGGCTTTCTGTTGTAGGAGTAGCACTGCCGGGTAAGGTCTGAACTTGTACCTCTGTATCAACTGTATAGGTAGGGTCTTCATGTTCTTGTTCTTCCCAAGACTCAGTGGAAACTATTTCATCATTATCGTATGGTGTTTCAGTGGTACTTTCGTAATCTTCTCTTATGATTACAATATTATCACTTTCATAAAGAACACTGCTGTCATCTAACCCGATATTCTCTGTTGTACTGTTTGAAGGTTCTTCTGTTGTAGTATCCTCAGTTGATTCCTCTGTAGTATTCTCCTCAGCATCAGCTTCCTCTGTAGTTGTAATATCTTCAGTGGTATTATCTTCAGAAGTAGTATTATCCTCCGTAGTAACTTCTGTAGTATCCTCAGTTGATTCCTCTGTAGTATTCTCTGTTGTTTCCTCTGTTGTCGGATTATACACATAATCAGAAGTACTTATAGGATATGTTGCTCTGAAGTTAGCACTTGTGTAAGCTCCTTTTGGTTCATGGTCTCCAGTACTTGGGAAGTTATCAGAACCCTTTAAAAAGAAAACATCGTTATAACCTGGATTATCTCCCCAAGTAGCATCAACTAAATAGTAATAATCGTCAATCTTTGCGATATTCCAACCATGTGTTGTACTAGCGATTACTCTGGAGTTTACACCTAATGTTCTCGATAATCTATAAAATGCTGTTGCGTAACCCTGACACACTGTTTCATTATTGATAATAGCGCTATAGGTTGAATGATTATCAGCACCCGTTACATATTCATAATAATCCAATTCATAATTATAGATAGCTGAAACCTTACTATAATTATCTTTTAAATCTTGTGAACCAATGGCTCCAGTTGAACTTAATAAATCAGCAATCTCTTCATCTATTGCAGCTTCTTGTGCAGCGGTAGAACGATACGTTAATGTTAATGAAATCGTATATAACCAATCCCCATTAGTATTTTTCTTTATTATACCAGAACCTTCTATTCCCGCAGAGTTCCAATATAAATAATCACCCAGCTTCGGACTACTAGTCTCATCATATAAATGCGCTAATATGTAATTATTTAAATTATCTGGTACATCATCTTCATTACAATAACATGTTACTTCAACAGTACCTTCACGCATAACACATAACTCTCTTAATGCAATAATTAATGCATCAACATCTGTATATATTGTCTCATTTATTACAGGTGTAATAAACATAGAGAATAATGTAGGTGAACTACTTTCAATAGGTTCCAAATTCTTGTATGAAGGATTATAGGCAGTAAATGAATTACCATTTGTCTCAACTTCTAGTGGATGCCCAGAACTACTACCATAATCCTCTACAGTGGCTTCTGTATTACTAGCATTTGTAATAACTGTATTATTACTAAAGGTTAGAACGAATGCTATAAGGAAAACCAGAATCTTATATCTCATTTTATTCTACCCCCATTTCTGTAAAGTATTCCCACGCAAAATTATTTGCGTTATCAACTGGCACATTATCAGTTATAGTGAATACTAATAAAGTACCTTCATGATAAATACCGTATTGATAATAATCAGCATAATGGTATCTATATGCGGATTTCACATAGGCAACATCTTGTATTGAAGAGTCTTCTAATTGATATAAAACCTCTTGTTCGTCTATATAAGTCCTAGCTTCTTCAGCCGTGATTTCATATGTACTCTTTGTTATAATCGTTTCTGTGTCAATTACCTGTACACTTTCAATTGTAACAGGTTCCACAGTAGTTTCGCCAACCGTAATACTTTGTACTGGTTCAGACAGTATTTCAGTATGCAGATCATTCAAAGATTCTGTTGTAGTTTCTATAGCATCCTGTGCTGTAGCAGTAATATCTATCACTTCTGTTGTATCTATAATTTTGTCAGTGACATACTTGTCTTGTGCAGGTTTTCTATAAAAAATAATAAAAATGGCTATGGCTAGTAATAACGTAATAAATAAGACAACAGGCATCTTGCTTTTTGCAATATTCTCTTTTGGGGGAGTAGTATTTACTGATTCAACATCTGTAATCTGTGTATCTATTTCTGTGTTAGGTGTTTGAATTACTGAAGAACTGAAGTCATATATTTTTGACTGATTTGGAGCAGATTCAATATCCTGCAATGATGCTTCAGACTCACTTGATTGTACCGTAGCATTTTCAGTATCTTTAGCAATATCAATTACATCTTCACCAGTTACAACAGCCGACTGGCCAATGACAGTCTCCTGTACAAGTGCTGCATTTGTTATAACTTCTCCCAATAATGGTGTACCCTCTTCTACTATTGATTGCGGTTTTGGGTTCAGAGCTCGTGTTGTAGTGTCTAACTGATTGCCGCAGTTGGGGCACACTATTGTATCTTTAGACACATTACAATTACAATATGTACAAAACATTCTTTATTTACCTCCTATATTAAATATTTTGTTTTAAATGTCTTATTTTGAATTGTATGGTATAAAGTATAAAAGAGGTTCCCGCAAGAACCTCTTTTATGTTATGAAAAATAAAATATCCGTGGACATAACTTATTTTCACATAAAATATCATCGTTAAAAAGGGACAGCTAAATGCTGTCCCTGTGTGGGGGCTCTACTACTTCTTTGTAGAACCCGAGCTATGCGCTCTAATCTATATCTAATTAATAATTTAAATTAATAATTAGCAAAAGTAGGGCAGAAATCTGCCCTTTTTAAGTACAATAAATGCACTGAGGAATAAATAGAATCAGCAAAAAGTAGAAATTGTAATTACAGTGTAGTACATTTCTTCTTTTCTTTTCTATTACTTTTTTATAAATTATAACCATGAATTTTTAGGTTTTTAAACGCAAGCTTAATCATTTAAATCAAACTCTGGTTATTTCGAACGTCTTTCACATTTTACTGCACGATAAACAATTCTGCTATCTTTTCCCAATGAATAATCACATGTGACAAGATACACGACATCTTTGTCCTCTAAGCTAAATAAATATGATAATTCGCTTGCGTAATCAATGGTTATATCTGTAACAACATATTCATATATCACCGAATTTCGCTCTAGCGTAACAAGTGTGCCTTTCTCTATTTTGTCTAACCAACCGAAAGCAACATCTAACGCTATGGAATGGTGCCCCATAATAGTGTAGGTAGTTTCTCCCAAACTCATCGAATTACTATATACTGACAGTCTGTAAGCTTCCATATCATATTTAAAGTTTCCCTTACATACGGGCAATTCGATTCCTAAATCTGTAACTCTTAATATGCTATCAACGTTATTATAATAATTTTGAGTTCCAGCCTCAATGCTTTCTTGCTCACAAACATATAAATCGGTGTTAGCGTTATCAGATATTGTGGGACTATATATACTTTGGTTATCATAATATGCTTCTATTAACGCATCATAATCCTCTTCATAGTATGTTTCCACTCTATTCTTTACAAACCATAATATTATAATAGCTGCAAGTAATATAAAACAAATGCTATAGAATAGTTTCCCTTTCACGTTGCTCTTTCTCTCTTTCAAATGCATCTTTTATAGATTCTCTAACAGTTTCAGATTCGGCCTTTGATTCCTCTGTCGTTTGATGAACATCACTTTTTATGGACTCTTCCGGTTTCTCCTCTTGGGAATCAACTTCTTGCGTTGTAACAGGGTCATCGGTATCATCAGGCTCTTTACTATTTTGTAGTCCGCGAATTTTATTTAAAATTGGAAACTTTTCTAATAATGAACGTGCACTATTTAGTTCAGCTTCCTGCTTCACAAACACATTTAATATTTTTTGCATTAATAAAGGTTCTATTAGGGCATCCTGTATTATAAATTCCGCAATTTTAATTACTATAAAGCCAATTAATATTTTTGTAACTGTTAAATTTGCCATAGATACTAGAGCTATTATTATTACAGCGGTTAAAGCTATCCTCAGCAATACTTGTAAAATAATAACAACAGCCATCTGCTCTATGATTTTAAAGCCATTTTTTAAGAAAATACTAATGGCTTCTAGCGTAGAACGTAACATTGATTTTTCAGGATGTACATAACAATAAACTAAAACGCATTCATCGATATAATCCGTATATTTCTTCAACATCCATTTCGAGGCTTTTACAACTTTAGTATCTTTTAGATTTTCTAAAAATTCATCGACTTTTCCATCAGGTTCGTTATCGATTTTTTTGATACCTTCGACTATTTCGTCTGCACAATTTCTTACAATCTTATTAAAAAGCGGTATTGCTAATGTGTGCTTAAATCGAAGTGTTGCTCCAATAAAACATTCTAGGATACTGAAATCTTCTTTCGAGTTAGCCGTATAGAATATTTGAGCACTCTTAATAAAAGCGTTTAAGTATCTCTTTATAACATCGAGAATGAAATAAAAACCTGCTAGTAGTATTAAACCTCTAATAATGTTGACAAACCAAATATTAGACGCTAGTATATCATATGCATCTTTAGTAGATTCCATATACCAAAGGTAAAATGCAATAGTAATAGCAACTTCACCTATGATTCCGAAAGTGGGTCTACTACCAAAATTTTTAATACCTATCAAAATAATAGCTATAACGATAACAAGTATAGGAAAATCTCTTATTAAAATAGAACCTTCTGAGCCTTTTATATAAATAAAAACCATACCAACCGTAAAGAAAATATCCAGTAATAGATGTAATAAAATAAATTTAATATATCTCATAATCAACACCCTCTATAATATCTATATTCTTTATAGGGTAAATCTTTATAATAGCTTTTCCCATAATGGCATCAGCTTTTACATAAGAATCAGACCAGTAGCGTGAATCTTTAGAATTTGCACGGTTATCACCTAATACAAAATAAGAATCATTTGGCACAATAAATTGACCATTGTATGTATCTTTATTCATGACATAATCTTCTTGCAACAAACAACCGTTCACGTATACATTTCCAGTCTCAATATAGATAGTCTCTCCCGGTAATCCAATCACCCTTTTAATATAAAGTGTATTATCTTTATAAAAAACGATAACATCACCCCTCTTAATTTCAGAAGCGTCCACCTTTTTTATAAGTAATTGATCTCCCTTTTCTAATAAAGGGTACATACTAGAACTAGGTATAATTGCCCTAAAACAACTAGATACAATAAATATTACCACTAATATTAATAATAGTGGTAATAATTTAAAAAATAACTTTCTTATGATTTTCAATGTATTTCACACTCGATTCCTCTAGACTTCAATGCATTGTACACATCATAACGATGACATTTTTCATATTCCGTACAATAACATAATAAATTTATTTCATGACCTGTTTGAACTAAATCTTCTATAATTGCAAGTCCTACCTGTTTTTCATGTGTCAATAATTCTTTGTTAAAGCTATTATGGTATAATTCCCAAAATCCTTCGCGGTCTTTGTTATCTAAAGCGAAACTATATAAACCCGCAGATGGTGCCAGTCTGGTAAATTGCTGTACGCCTACAATTGTCTCTTTTAGATTTCGAACAATTGCAAAATTTATATCATTATTAGTTCTCTTATATTTTGTGAGATCTTTTATAGAACATAATATAACCATTATTAACACCCCCAATAGCTATCTAATTTCTTTACATAGGAATTCAACTCATTATCTGATAGAA
Source organism: Wujia sp. (assembly GCA_045531735.1). GTDB lineage: Bacteria > Bacillota > Clostridia > Lachnospirales > Lachnospiraceae > Coprococcus_C. The sequence continues at coordinate 92,248 of JAZSEO010000036.1, forward strand.
TAGACAGTTCTCTTCTAGGGAGAGAAAAACTCTCTTCAGTATCCCTAATATACTCTTCAAGAGTTTCATCTTCATTTACTTTCTTGCTTAAATCAGCAATAGTATAATCGTAATTATTATTTATTGCTAATAATGAATTAATTTGACTGTCTATCTTATCATCTAGCTTACTGATTATTTGTTCACTGTTTATATTCTCTAACAAGTTGTTACCTCCTCATGCATAGGGAACATCCTAGTTAAAGATGTTCTGGTCATCTGTGGGTAATGAGAACTATTGAATAAGTATGCTAGGAGTATGTAATCATCTTTCACTTCCAAGTCGTACTCCCACTTTAAAACATCTAGACAACTATCTGGTAAGATTGTATAAGAGCAATCCCAATTAGATGTTGCCATTCGTATATTATTAAATCTATTGTATCTTTCATTATAATTGAGGAATACAGGTTTTAATAATTTAACAGCAGTCCCCATAAAATTATGTACTGTGTCAGGCTTGACTTCACTGATAGGGACATAGCGATAACCCACAAATGATTTATGCTTCTTCTCAATTTTTCCACAAATGAGAGGTTGGCCTTTCTCATTAAAAGCGTATTTTTTATACCCAGCTAAAATACCATAAGCGTCATAACTATCATAGTCTTTAGGCGCATATACCATATATTTTTCAAAATCAGGTATAATAGCACACACATCTTCTGCTATACACTTCTTGATATTTGAACGATTAGGTCCTTTGCTTTTATCAACAATGAAAGGCTTCCAAGATTGTGGAAATATGCTTCTAAAATCAGCTTGAGACAATTCTTCTATTTCAGTCATCCAAGCTGAAACTCTACCGCGTAACTCTAATAATACCGCTGAAGAGTAATATTTATTTTTAACAGGTGGTGGATCCTCACAAACTACCAATCTTATCTGCATTCCGTGCACCAACCGTTTTAGTAAACTACGCAACTCTCTATAAAAGGTTTCCTTATTAAAAGAGTCGTTTCGTACATCGATAATAACATTTATATTATCATCAATACTACTTATAGCAATACCTGTGCAAGTAGATGATTGGTCTATCCCTATATCGTAAGCAACGCCTTTAGCCAGAGTTAACTCAAACATATCATCCTGCATAGGAATTATAATTCCAGACTTATTTACACTCTTTATGGAATAAGTCGCCGATACTTTTGCCATATTGCCTCCTAGAAACTATTCAAATTTTCCAAAGTGTTTTCACTATCATCATCTTTTAATAAAGCATCCAGTGAAACATTAGTTGTATTTGAATCTGAATTTAAACTTATATCATTACTACCATATAACTCTTGATAGATTTCTTTCACATCAACATGATTTTGCATTAATACAATGAATAATGAAATCATTTTTATATCAGCTTTTTGTTTAATTAATAAATCAGCTAATTCCGTATAAGATGAAGGAAGTACTGTACCTCTAGGTGGGTTAAACCTAAATTTGGTAAGTGCTTCCTCAAACTTATAACTATCAATGTCTTGTGAAAATATAGAACTATAGCCAAGAGTTGCCTGCATTTCTTTATCAAGTCTTAAAAAATCATTTAAGACTTGATAGTAATTTGCATTTGAGCGTTCAAATTCGTTCTTGTAATCTCTGATTAAACTTATTAGATTACCATGACGACCACAGGAAAAACAGTTATAAACATACTTATGTTCATTTATAGAGCATGATGGACTAGCATCATCATGGAAAGGACAAGGTATCCATAAATCACTATTCTTTTCTTCAGCATCCTGTAACAAATTATTGTCTGCCAGGAATCTAATGAAGCTGAATCTTGCTCTTTCGTCAGATTGTGCGCCCGCTTTAGTCATAACACCTTTACTAACCCACTCTTGGTTAACTTTTCGCATGAAGTCTATAACTTCATTTGCTCGTTCTTTATTCACTTGCATCTTTTAATTCCCTCATTCTAAGTTGAATATCCTGTAACGAATATTTTTCTGGATACTGCTCAATCATCTCAAGAAAACTTTCACTATGTGGCTTTGCTAATGTTTTTGCAAAGTTCCTCCAACGAATTCGCATTTTATCGTCTCGTGATAGCTTCTCTGTAGGAACATTACCAGCGGAAAGCTTAAGCTCAAGTTCTTTATGTATAGGCTCACAGCTTTCGTCTGTAACCGTTTTATAGATATCAACTGAGCACTTCAATAGACCTCTGACATCTATAGCTAACTGTATCTTTATCTCAACTTCACCCTTGGCGCCCATAGGTAAGTCATCTATAAGCAGGGTTCCCAACTTATTAGCCTCCGCTGCTATAGATGTATTTCCCTGCACAATCTCAACTTCGATAGCTTCCTGATTATCCTCAGTTGTTTCGTATAATTTATACTTTGTTACAGGAAATTGACTACCACTTGGAATAATCACGGAAACCATATCACCATTACATACACCAATACTGTCAACTAAGTTGTCAAATACGCTAATGTTGTTATCTCCGAATTTTAAAAATCTTGCATGTATTGCTGCACCCAGTGAAACAGCCTCATCTTGCGGAAAGGCATCATTAATCTCATAACCCGGGTAATCTTGCTCCAGCAATTCCTTAAGAATAGGGTTCTTTGTTGAACCGCCAACTAATACAATGGTATCTACCTTTGTCTTATTACGCTTAAGAACTTCATTCATGAGTAATCTGGTTTTCTCGTATATAGACATTAAACCTGCTCTAAACTGCTCATAGGATAAACTTACAGTCTCATAAATATTAGAATCTATAGAATCCAAATGAATTTTTACCATAGTAATATCATTTGGATTTCCTTTCTTCATCTGTTCAATAAGTAGTATTACTCTGTTCTCTTCTTCCTTAGGTATTCTACTAATGTCAACACCACGTGCAACAAGTTCTTTCATAAAATTATTATAAATTTCCCTGTCAATATCGTCGCCGCCTAATGTTACATTACCGTCACCATCAAGGGCTCTTATAGTAACATCAGTTTTCTTACGACGCTCTTTCTCAGGAATACTATATAAATCTTCAAACTTCGTAAAATCTTGTGCGCCAGTTATTCTTACTAGTGAAATATCATAAGTTCCTCCGCCTAGATCATATACCAGTAAATCACGGCTACCATTATCGGCTGGAGTAAGCTCGTAGCACATAGAAGCAGATGTTGGCTCTGAAATTATACCTAGAAGGTTTAATCCCGCCAATTCTGCAGCAAGTTTTGTATTCTTACGACCAATTTCATTAAACTTTGCAGGAACTGTGATTACAACATCATTTATATCGCCATAATAACCATTGGTCTCTTTGACTAAAGCTTTTAAAATCTCCGCTGATACTTCTGCTGGTGTCATAATAAGCTCTTTATCGTCTTGTCTAAAAGTAACTGTGGCTGTTGGGTCCTGCATCAAACGCTTGACTGAGTAGCAACAATTCTCTTTGTATCTTTGTTCATAAGCATCTCTGCCCACAATAAACTCTCTAGCATTACCAGTCCACATAACACAAGATGGTATTGTGGTTTTACCATTCTTGAGTGGTATTATGATAGGAGCTGTTCCTCTAGGTATTACCGAAATAGCTGAATTGGTCGTACCTAAATCTATACCAAAAGCTGCAGTGCCTTTGGTTAAGTTATTGATAATCTCCTGCTTTTCTTTCTGATTAGCTGGAGCAAATATTTGCATGTTCTCCATTCTTAATCCTCCCTTATTTAATATTAAAAAGACTTATAAGCTTTTACACTTACAAGTCCTCCTTTAAAATAAATTCATAGAATCTAATCCTTTTTCTAAGCCAAGTCTTATTTGTTCCATTTGAAGTGTACTAAATTCTGGTTTTGCGTAGAGGGACACATCTAATCCTTTTTCTAAGCCTAGTCTTATTTCATCCATCTGGAACCAATTGAATTCTGGTTTTGCATAGATAGAAATATCTAATCCTTTTTCTAAACCAAGTCTTATTTGTTCCATTTGATAATGATTAAATTCTGGTTTTGCATAGAGGGACACATCTAATCCTTTTTCTAAGCCAAGTATTATTTCATTCACTTGCCATCCTTCAAATTCAGCTTCAACATAACAAGAAACATCTAATCCTTTTTCTAAGCCAAGTCTTATTTGTTCCATTTGATAATGCTTAAATTCTGGTTTTGCGTACTTAGAAACATCTAATCCTTTTTCTAAGCCAAGTATTATTTGTCCCATTTGAAGTTTATTAAATTCTGGTTTTGCGTAGATAGAAACATCTAATCCTTTTTCTAAACCAAGTCTTATTTCTTCCATTTGATAATAATTAAATTCTGGTTTTGCGTAGAGGGGCACATCTAATCCTTTTTCTAAGCCAAGTCTTATTTGTTCCATTTGAAATGTATTAAATTCAGATTTGGCATAGATAGAAACATCTAAGCCACTTTTCAGTCCTAATCTTATTTCTCCCATTTGAAGAGCAGTAAATTCTGGTTTCGCGTACTTAGAAACATCTAATCCTTTTTCTAAGCCTAGTCTTATTTCTTCCATTTGATAATGATTAAATTCTGGTTTGACATAGATAGAAACGTCTAATCCTTTTTCCAAGCCAAGTCTTATTTCTTCTAGCTGTTCAGAGTTATAAGTACCTGTTACTATTAATTTTTGTAATTTTTCTTCCATAATAGTCCTCCCCCCTTTATTAATTAAAAAGACTTATAAGTCCTAACTTTGCCCTATGAATTATTAGCTATATTAGCTATCTTTCTACCAATAGTATTACCATACACATAAGCTTCTTTGCTTTCATAACCGACAAGTTTATTTATATTGATGAAACCAACAGCTTCTAATAAATCACACTCACGTTTGATAACATCATCAACTGGAATCTTCTTTAAACCCGGTTCTGGTTTATCTAAATACCATTCATCTTCGGGAAACTCCTCTGTACTCACATAAGCCGTTGTAAGTATTACAGTATCCTGAGTAAACATTGAACAACAATTATCGAGATTATAGTATTTCTTTTCCTGCTCACTATCATAATTTAAAATATGAACTATGTTTCCCTCAATATTATTAGCTATCATTAAATCTCTAACATCGCCACACATAAAATTGTAATCATTAAATTTAACAATCTTTATTCTACCATTGACCAACTTAATCATTACACAGCTTATTTTATTCCATCGTAACTCCTTCTGAGGCAACTCTTTAGTGTAACCATCTCTTATTGCTTGCGTAGTATCTTTTGCATTAGTTGTTACATCATCAAATAACTTCATATTTTTATCTACCATAATTATACCTACTTTCTTTTATAATAAGGGCAAGCGTAGCCCAATAATTCTCTGTGAAATGCAACCTTGTCTTCCATAGCTATGACAATATTACCCTCTTCGCTATAAATAACAGGTGGATCACATACAGCATCTAAACCAACTGTTTCATCAGCAGATTCAAAAAATGTACAATTAAAACACTTTACAGGAATGGTGTGATAGTTGCCATTACAATCCAGCACATCATAGTTGCGATTTATAAAATTCTGTATTGTCTTTATTCTTTTTTTATATTGTCTTTTATTCATTTAAGTGCCTCGCTCTTCTTTTCTAAAATCGATTGTTTCGTAAAAATCTCTAAAGGTTTCATAATTTTTTAATAACTCTAATTTATCTTGTTTCTGCATTAACTTATATACAGCAAGACTACATGCTTGAGTATTACCATATTGTTTATCAGGATTATGAAACACATCAGAAAAACAATCATAATTACTTATTATTTTTTTATGAAAATCTCTTAAATTGTTTAAATATAAATAATCTGACATACCTCGCATAACTAGAAGTTCCGGATGCATTTGCAAAAAATCTTCAACGGTGCAATCATTAGATCGCATCCTAACAAACAGCGGACTAAGAGTTCTACCAGCATCATTATTTGATGCTGAAGTGACATCTAATAGAGCACCCTTGTCTTTCCCAAAAGCTTTATGAATACGCTCGATATATTTTTGCTTAGCAAAACTGTCGAAGCCTAAATCCCAGTTAATTGAAACAACTCTTTGTATAATAGAATCATCTTCTACATAAAATCCACTTCTACTTACCATAAAAATAACCTCATAGCGTAAACTAAAAATAGAGGGTACTTAAACCCTCTATTTCAATCGCAGCAAAGTTGTCTTGTTAACACTCCAAAGAGTGTTATTCTCTTTATCATATAGTCCTACAAAATTTCCAGTTTCGTTGAAAGCTCTATGACCTTTCACTTTACTAGTATCATCTACTATTAATGAAGCAACATATGTACGCTCTAACTCTACCAAGTAATCATTTATTTTCTTCATTGACACTATCCTCCCGATAGCTATCTAAGTCTATATCGTACTCTAATAATGCATTATGTAACTCTGCATAATTAACATTACCGAGACATCTTATTGACATAAACTCACGCATTGTATGACTTTCAAAAAAGCATATTAAATCGCCTATTGTAAAAATACCAGCTCTTCCCAATGCATTACTAACTCTTTGGGAAACTCCAATATCTTTTATTGCAATAGCGTTCGTTCCGTTAATAAAAGTTGCATCAATTCCATCTCTTATATACTTATAATTTGCTTCTGATAGTATATCACTAAAGGCTTTGTGTAATAGCTGATATACCCTAGATTTTGAAACAGACATACTTTTTGCAATATCCACAAAACTTTCATTATTACTGTAATGCTTATGTATTAAATCACGATAGCGTGGTTGTAATCTATTTATTGTAAAGTAAATCCCATTTATCTGTTTATCATTCAATCCATTCGGGTATTTTGCAGATAAAGGTGTACCTTCAAAATAATTCAAAGCTTCCTCTAAGACATTTATCGGATAATCTAATGTAGAATTCATATTCAATACCTCCATGATAACTTATAATAAACTAAACTTGCGCAATAATCAATATGCTAAGCGGTTCTATTATCAGGTAAATCGATTTTAGGTACCTCTTCTGTAAGACTTTCAAGCCCATTAGGATAATTACCTGCTACATCAATTGGACTTATTTTTATATTATTAAAGAAACAATCCCTGTACTCAAATCTATCACGGAGTTTATTCTCAATAAACTCCTTTATTTCTTTAACCAAGTATTCTGCCTCTTCAGCAGGAACCTCGAACTGCATATTAAAGTCATAAACATAAGCATCATAATACTCATTATCTTCATATTCAAAATCTAAGCTATTTATTTCTTCCACGGTGCTAAACCACTTTATAATCTTTTTCAATTTTTCAAACATATTTAATCCTCATACTTTCTTGTACTTAATAAAATAGATAGAGGGTTTTATCCCTCTATCTACTAATTTGTAAATGTTGTAAGTTCCTGCATTGGTATCTTATTAACACCAGGAATAGTTAATGTCTGGTCAGCCTCAAGCTGTGAATTAAATGTTGCAAAATATTTACACTTCTTTCTATCAAGGAAAGGTATAAATGAAATATAATTCCCAGTTGTGCTAGGTCCCAAACTAATTGCATCACGTAAAGTGTCTTTGAGATATTCTATCTCATAAGCATCACCATTGGTATCATCAAAAGAGGCCGAGATATCCAGCAGTGTCTTATAATTGATAGATATAATTTGGTCTTCCGGTATCTCTAACATCAGCAAAATACTATCTTTAGCATTTACAGGTATATACTCAGCAAAATCTGTCTTTATCATAAGATTACCATTTTTAGGGTCTCTTCTCTGACAAAGTCCTGCTAATGGAACAGACTCAAATCCTATCTCTTGCTGAACATATTCTTTAAGTACTTCTAATACTTCTTTTCTTAACTGTGGAAGATTATTAAAATTTTCCACACGCGTATTGGCAGCAAGACCATCCGCAATAGAACGTGGTACAATTGTTAACATTGTAACATTCGCCATACTTTCACCTCTTTCTTTTTTTATTTATCTAAGTGTATTATCTTTTCCTAAGATATCCACAAAATAATAGTAGAAGCTTTTATACCTCTACTATTATTTCTCTTCATATTCGCTTAGTTCCTCATAATCTTCACAATTACCGCATCGTCTTATATAATCTTTTCCACCATCAACTGAAACTGCTCCACATTTGCATGATTTAAAATCATGTGTATCAACACTTTCTATAACATCATTACATTTTTTACATCTTATTTTGTTTACCAATATTATTCCCATAAAATCACTACCCCAAACTAAATTCATCACTATTCAAACCATAAAACTCTTCTAAGTTCTGTAAAGCGGCATCAGCTTCTACCGATAAACTAGCAGATTTCGCTTGATATTTCTCATTGTATTCAAAATGACTAACATCAAACATCTTTTTCAGAATAATATGTTCATTAATCCTATCAGCATCTCTACGCTTAACATTTTCTATAGCAATTAAGCCTTCTTTTCGTAAAACTTCATTATCTCTTAATACAAAAACATCATCCGAGTCGGTTGAAAGATTCTGACTTCCTTTTGTTGAAGAATATGCAATAATCTTATCCTTAGAAATAGCTTCTTTTGCAGCTGTCGACGGATGCGATAATATCATTACATATACCGGGTAATGTTTTCTGAATAATTTTGCATCATTTGCTAACTTGTCAATATTGCGCTTTCCGTTATCACCATCATAGCCACCAGTTAAAGCAAAACTATGGTCGATTATGAAAGCATCACATTTATACTTCTCATAATCTGTAACCATCTCGGTGTAAAAATTATCATATGAATAACTGTCTCGAAGAACTAGCGCTCCACTATCAATTAACTCAGCCATAGCTAATTTAATAATCTTAGCTATCTGCTCTGGACAGGATTCCAAATCTTGTATATGTGCTGGTGTAATATACTTGTTGTATTTCTTATACACATAATTAACTAGTAGTTCGCAGTACATTTTATTAGCCGCATTTTCACCGCACATATACAACACGCGATTACCAGCAAGAATAAGATCAACTGCTTTATCTTTACCAAACATAGACTTACCTATATTTTCATTACCCACTATAGTGACTAATCTATGTCGCATCATAGGTGTACCAGAGTATATATCTTCTCCATCAATTTCTGGTATATTGTAATTAGCTAAAGGTACAAACATTTCTTTTAATGTCTGTAGCAACACACTAGATTTGTCTAATGTATTTAAATGTATGATGCTGTCATCATCTGCATCAGTTATTCTATTATTGATTTCTGCGATTATCTTTGAGGTGTATTTTAACCAATCATCATAACCTGAGAATTCACGACGTCCTAAACGGTATGAACCTTGTATAATTCGTGCCTGGGTGTTTAGAGCCTGATTACAAGAATGCGAAATAAAACTAGCCTTTAAAGCAGGTAAGTGATTTATTGCATTTACGCTAGATTCAGCTAATCCAAAGCACTCTTCATATAACTCCATACAGCGAGCATATACTTTAGTACAAGCTTCTTGTCTAACTGTTTCAATATCTAAGTTGGATTCAAGGTGCTCATATATCAACCATTCTTTAACGCCTAATTTGGGATTTCTAATATCATCACCAAGAGATGTTACCAAAACATTATCTAGTACATCTTTAGTCAAACTAGGTACAAAGTCGGCATGTAAACTCTTAATCTTATTTAAATCATTTAAGATTTTAAAAAGAATATAAAACTCCATTGTAAGTTCTTCCAAGTGAACATACTTGAAAACACTTTGTAGATTAGTGCTAAAGTAAGCACTATCAAAATTTTTGTGTGGAAGTAAACTACTTAAGAACTTCTTTAGTACTTCCTGTAATTCCTCATCCTCAATAACATTTATGCTTAACATTAATAACCCAAGTGCTCAGCCACGTCCTCGACAGCACTGTTTCCTTTCCCCAATATATCACGAACTATTGCACAGCGAGCCGCTATATTATTTATGAAATAGTCCTCTTCATTGGTATCTTTAGTTATTATAAAATAAACATTTAGCTCTTTTGGTTTTAATCCACGGCGAGCTCTGCCTATCATCTGATCTACTAATGCAGTGAATTCATAGAATACAACATAATCACAATCTAAATCAACTGCTGTCGTTATCGAAGTAAGGATTACATCATATTCGCCATTAGCAAATTGTTGTTCTATCACAGACCTAGCACTTATAGGAGTATTACCGTTTATACAAGTGTACCGTATATCCGTATCATCCAAATTATCACAAACCCATTTCAATACAGTACCCTGGCTTATATAAACTAAGCCTCTTTGATTTGTTTGACAATTCTCTTTTATTAACTTTTCTAAGGCTAAGACTTGTCTTATAGCCCCATCACCTTTACAAATCTGAAATAACTCTACACCGCCAACATTGGCTTTCTTCTGATACTCAGTTGGTTCAACACTAATAATAAAACCTCTAGGTTTTCCGACACGTCCAAGTTCATCGTCATTTCTATTAATAAAAAATCCCTCGTCATAGTAAATACGAAAACTACCATTTTCTAAATCTCTGTGTAATTTTTTAGCGTCTGGGTAACGTACACTATCGGTAAGATTAGCAATACGAGCTAGTTGCATTATATCAGTTACTATAGGTGTCGCCGTTAAACTCCAAACATATTTAAAGCGTTTAACCATTGATTTCAACACATTAGCAGAAGCTGCGTTATTGAAATTATTATATTCGTGCGCCTCATCAATAATAACACCTGTAACTTTGTCCCTTATTTCATATATTGCATTTAATACAGCAGAATTGTGTAAACAGTCATGAGTTAACATTATTACATTATAAGCTTCTAAATTTTTCGGTAAAAAGTTACGTGCTAGCTCCTTGCTATCAGCTGTTGTCACTATACAAGATAAACCTGCAAACGCTTTTAATTTTGCGGGTGTTTGTACAATCTGATCTTTTTTAACAAACATTAGAAATAAACTATCCGGTTTTTCTCTGAGTAGTAATTTCATAACACCAGCAGCTAATAAAGTTTTCCCCGTACCGGTTGGGTAAATGACGACCGCTTTTTCCTGCGCTAGCATTTTTAATATGTCGATACACTGTAAATCTATTAATTCAACATCATTAAGAACATTTCTCAGTGCATGATAACTTCTTCTTTTGCATATTTCATCAATCAGCATCTTCATCACCTGCAAACTTGATATGGTCATTAACAACACCCAAAGCACGGTTTGTTATTACACAATATTCTAAAGTTCTATATAAACAATCTCCTTGTCTGATTAGCTCTAAACACTCTATGATGTCCTTTGCTGCTTTATAATTAGCTGGCAAACTTTGATATATTTTAAAAGCTCGTAACTGCTTAGGGTCGCACAATGTATTCATTTCCTCTCCGGATAATGCAACAGAATCTTGACCTTTTATTATTTGATTCGTTTTATCTTCAAGAATTGAAATTATATTCATCTCAAATCCTCCCGAATTATAATCTGATTTAGAATGAAGTCAGCAACTACTGAAGCGTTACAGTAGTTACCACACATCATCATAATTGCAAGAATTCTTAGATAACGATAACCTAGAGAATTCCTATAGTTAACATGTTTTCTATCAATATCCACAAGTAGAGCTATTATCTTATTAATATCCCTAATACTTGTTTCATTGACAGTAGCAGCCTTGGAGTAAGAAACTAACACTTTTGTGATAGTCTTCATATTCGAATATTTCGAATAATCTAAACGCTTCTTCTTGAAGTAGTACATTCTTCTAGTTAAATAAGCAAGTAGCACAACCTCACGACCGGCTTGACTGTTTACTTTGCTTAACTCTTCCTTACTCCTAGACTTAACATAATCATTATAGTAAGCTATGACATCTTTTGCAGGTAACTCTAGTAAACGCTGACCGTTAACCTCTGTACGCATACTATAAACGTTTTCCAACTTTAACAGTATTTCGCTTAAAGCTGTAATATAATTATCCTTTCTTATTGCCATAACTCCTCCTAGATTATTTAAAATTTATTCATAGGTTTGATTTCCTCATAAGCAGGCATATCATCAATCTCCTGCCCATTGAGTTTCTCTATTAACTCTTCCGGCTTCATATTGCCGTTGATAACATCCTTAATCTGCTTTAAGGTTAAATCCTTCTCAATAAGACTTCCGAGATATGGACCCATTATAGCTTCAAATTCAGTTTCAAACTCTGGGTAATCATCAAAGATAGATAAGTGGAATGGATAGATTGCACGAGTATCTTTCACAAACTCTAGGATAGCTTTTTGTGTTATACCAAAACTATCACAATACATTTTCACGATTTCGTCAACATACTCTTCTTTAGCATCCAACTTTTCTAGCTGTAATTCCATATCAAATTCAAACCATAATAGATAACAAAGCTCCGAAATAATTTGTGTGCATAATTTATTAAGGTTGGCATGACTTTCATCATCAAAAAATATACCAAATCCAAGATGCTCGTTTAATAATTTGTTATACTTGGTTATATGTAACATAACATCCCTAGCACAAATAAACATAGCAGGCTTAACGGAGAAGCCGCCTGTCGCAAAGAAGCCAATAGCCTTTATATCTTCTAAAGACTGTCCTTCTAATTCATCAAGTTCCTCAAATTCATCTTCCGCTTCTTCAACGATAGATAAAGTCTCCACTAATTTATCGATAGCATTTTTTGATTGCATAAAAAACTCAAAGAAATGCTCACGTTTCGGATTAGTTATAACATTACTAAAATTATGTTTAACTATCATAATATTCCTCCTAACTGGTTAAATTAAAACTTTCAGGTGTTTCCCAGTTTCCAAAGTTGTCTAAACTTCCGAAACTGTCTAATCCCATCGTGCTTAAGAACTTAAACAACCCTTCTTCAGAAACATATTTAGATGGGTCTGTTGAATCATCCATCTCTTGTTCAAGCTCTGTATCATCTACCACTGCCAAATTATCAATTTCTGTTTCGATGATATGTTGATACTCAATCGCAGAGCTATCATCTAATAAATCTTCATTAAGTATCTCTAGTAACGTATCATCTATTTCTGATAAATCTATAGTATTGTGTGTAACTACTTGCTCCTCTGTAGTACTATCAGAGCTGTTAATTATCAATGGTTCCTCTGCCAATTTTGCTGCAATTGAATCAATATCAGTTGTATTTTGCATAGGTGTAACATCTGGTATTGATAACTCAGTAAGCTCCGTTAATAAAGAATCCTCAAACTCTGCAAAAGTGTTGTTTTTAGTTTGTTCCTCAAATAAGTTAAGTTCTTTAGAATTATCTTCTATCGAAACCTCTTCTATTGATTCTTCTTCCGCAGGTGATTTCTTCTTCAGTGGCAGTAATTTATCAAGTTGCTGATAAATTATAAAATCATAAAATCTGTACCATAGATTAATAACAATTACTATAGCTAGACTTGCCAATTGTAAAACTATTGGAACTTTGCCTAGCCAGATATTCAATTCACCCAACCAAATCTTTATTCCAATAGCTGCACCAACAAACAGTAAGTTTAGCACCACAGCCAGATTTAGTACTTTAATAATCAATGAACGATTTAAATATACAATTTTAGTACTAATCTCATTGAATAATCGTAATGGAGCAACAATAAAAAGTGCTGCAATATTTTGCAGCCACTCTTTCATATCCCCATATTCAAAATCATATTCTTTTTCTGTATACCTCATAAAATCACCAAAACCCCTACTAGTATGATTGCAGTACAAGTGTAATCCATCTTTATACCAGTTTTACCCTTTCCGCAAAGCATGACATAAGCAGATATAAACATAAATAAAATAAGAGCAATCAATTTAATAGATAGTATCAATAAATTCAATGCACTCTGCCTCCTTGACCCAATCAATTAAACCATCTTCGTTTACCCTAAAAAACATAATAAACGTTCTATTCTCTTCTATAACTTCTGCGTCCAGTTTATAATAAACATAATCTTCGCCAGATGAAATTATTTCAGCCTTGACACCGCAATCTTTAAACTTTAAATATGTCGTTATAGTACGTTGTTCGTTATCAATAGTTAAATCATTAAACACATCTGCTGTAGTAAGTGTTTGTATAATCAACATTTGAGAATCTAGTTGATAAGGTGTTTCAAAATTATACATAGCCATTACTAATTCTTCGCCTAATTCGGTTTTGTTAACTTTATTCCCAGTATAATCATTAATGCTATTCCCGCTGAAGAAAGAACACACACAAAACCCTATAAATAAAAAGCATACTATCAGAGCAATCCAAGCCAGAACATATTTTATAATTAGAAAGCCGGCTAGTAGGAAACGTTTCTTAGGATTCATAGGCATCGAAATCTTTTTTGATATCATAGCGAATTACACCCCCTGTCGTAGAGATATTATAAATACCATCAGTTCCGTTTAATATTGCTTCGCCTAGAGGTGACTCAATACTTAATGTCATCTTCTCAATCGTATCCCCCTCTGCCGCGAGTCGCATCCTTCTCGGTTCACTTATAGCATTATTGCTATTATTAACCCTAGTGAGATATACAAAATCACCAATGCAAATACGAGGGCCTTTATTAGGCTTAATAATAGTATAATCTGATAACTGGTCTAGTAGTTCAGATTTGGTTCTCTGTAATTCCTTAACTTTCTTAGTTGCACTAGCAAGCTCTTCATTTTCACTAAAGTCTCCTAATGCTTTGGCTTCTTGTTGCTGTACTAAAGCTTCGGCTAGCTCGTTGTCAATAGTTACTAGATAAGCTTCTTTTTCTCTAACCTCTTGTATGGTTAATTCCATTATCGTCCCTCCCTATACTGAATTATAGCAGGATACTTAAACTCGTCAGTACTCTCTTTCTTTATAGCTTCAAAACTCTGGTTTCTATCAGCTTTTGACATCTCTGCCAAGCTAAATCTCGAAAGAATAAATGTACTTAAACCTTTTCTCGATCTTCGGTCAATGAGTTCTTGTATTATCTGATATGCTTCATTATGTGTATATAATTTAGTTACAGTTACAAACATAACATCTGCCATAATATAATCATCATAACTTAAATAACCATTTATCTTATATCTTGTATTTTCAGATGCAAGTATTAAAGCACGCTTAACTTCTCCAGTATCTAATAGAGGTGCAACAGTAAAACCTGCATTTAACGCTCTCTGCATACAAGAGTAAGCAAACGTAATTTTACTATAACCTGCAGGTGCTATTATAATTGCACTCTTATGAGGTATTCGATTATCAGCGAAGATTGCATTAATCTTTTCTAGCTGGTCTGTATATCTTATAAACAGCCTATCATCATAATCAATACCATTATACTTGGAAAGTTTAGCTGCATTATCTAATTCTAGAGTCTCTTTTCTCCAGAAAACACCATGGTACTTACTAGGTATCATGGTGTTATTAATCTTCTTTACAAATTCTCCAACATTTTCGGCTTTATCTAAATTAATGGATTCTTGTACAGGTTCTCTTTTACATTCCGGACAGATTCTATCAGAGAAACCTTTACCTCCACACGTAAAACAATGCGCCACTATAAACACACCCCTTTTATTGAATTTCTCATTGAAGCTATATCTAATGATAAACTACTATTATTTTCTGTATGAGTTATCTTCTGTAATAATAGAGACTGATTAATAACTTCTGTACAGTCGGACTTTATTTCAGTGCCATCCGGAACTACTACTAAATTCCTGAAAATAGGCGGGTTCATACCTCGCATCCTTAAAGCATTTCTTAAAGTTCTTATATGTAAAGCATTTTGATTGACAGGATTGAATACAGTCATAGTAGTCTTACTACGACTTCTGCCTTCCCAATGCTTATCATTATAATTACCACGAATAAACCCAATCCAATTCTTTGTTTCTATGACATATACATTCTTTTGAGTTATAAATATTAAATCCATCTGTGTTTCTTTCTTCAGATACTCACAGTATATACTGTAATTGTGTAACACTTCACTTTTAGGATATTTTAATTGTAAATAACTCGAAATTTCTAACTCAAACTCTTCACCGAGTTGTTCCAGATGTGTTCTATTCAAATTCATAAAGTTACCTCAACTTCTTATTTAATATAAAACAGCTTAGAGGCTATTATACCTCTAAGCCATGATTTAATAGAAAACTTCTATTGTTCTAACGCCCCAATTTATAGCAGATTGATGGTCACCCATATAAATATCTATGCGGTTCCCTTTTACAGCACCACCTGTATCGTGTGCTTCGTATGGTTGCCCATTAATATAAACCACATCATAAAAGCCTATTACATTAGGGTCAACTGCGATTGAATAATTTGGGATTAATTCAACGCCCAATGCTCCTGTCACCACATCGCCTCTGTTTTCAGCATACACACCACAACACTGACTACAAGCACAGTATGCTGTAATTGTAAAATATCCTAACGACCTCTGACCAACCGGTAAGTCACTAGTATCTTCAGGTGCCATGACAACTTCTGTAGTTTCTGAAACAACTTCATCATAAACTTCAGGTTCGACATTAACATCCATTTCCACTGGCGTCTCTATTACTTCCACTTCATATAAGGAAGTCATACCTATAACTTCTATTGTCTCTTCTGTAGTCGTGAAAGTCTCATCAACTGTTATAGGTGAATGCATACCAACACTGTCAGTTAAAGCCAAGTTAATCACAGGCTCATGAGTATCAGCTAAGGGCTCTTTGGTCCCTCTTGAGAAAATTACCACAGTTATCAGTGTTAACATAAGCATAACCATTGTTACTATTGTAATCTTAAATTTTGTTTTCATAGTTCCTCCTAAAACATACTCATATTTTTCAATTCTGGTTCGATAACAAGTTCAGAATCGTTAGTAACTCTAACTAATATTTGATTGATTGCTTCTGGGTTTTTAAAAATCTGAATTATGCTTTCTCCAAAGCCCTTTACGCGTTTTCCATTAACTGGAAATCCTTTAATATTAGTTAGTTCTTCGATTGTTTTAGGTTGAACGTTCAACAAATCTTCGATTGTCACATCATTATAAATAGTAAATGGCAAAGTATGTTGCTTGCCTACTAATGATGCACGTAATTGAATCAACAATTCTCGTTGTAAACTTCTTGTTTCGTTATATCCCATTGGAATTTTCCTCCTTTACTTAACAATTATTTATAAGCACCTGTTGGAAGAAATTCGGTTTAGATTCTTAACAAAACAATTAAAAAGTAAGATGGTTTTTACACCATCTTACCTATTTATAAGTCGTAATGACTGTCTCTGCAGTATTCATTTCTTTCAGACGCAAACAATAATAAGTACCATCCCTTGTTGGGTTAGTACTTGTTGCGAAAGAATGTAAACCATTGGTTGTTCTTATAATTGGGCCATCACGGTTAAATTGATTATTTATATACACATTACTTTCCATAACAGTGCATGTTACAGGACTGCCGGAATTAGCATCTCCGCTAAGATATATCATAGTGTGTCCACTAGAACCATCGGCCGAAATGTAAACCAATACATCACCTGGTTGTAACTGCTCCGGTTTTATACATTCCCAAATATTACCATTGTTATCTATTAATCCACTACAAGACATTCTAGAACTAAATCCTGAGAATCCTGAGTCTTTAAAAACTCGGCATACAAACCCTGCACATTCTAATTCGGTTGGTATTAGATTGTTACGATATTCTGAATCCATTGCATTAAATTCTTCAAGATTAGTCCAATGACAGTATGAACAATTTTTTAATTGAACAATATTATAACCAGTCTGTAACAGATTTCTTCGGTTAGCGTTAAGGTTAGTAGTGTCTATACCATAAGCTTTCATCCAAGCCATATCACCAGTAGGTACTAATGTGGTTGGGTCTACATAGTATGTATCCGGGTTAGTAGGGTCTACATTAGCCAAGCCTGCATATGCAAGCATTCTTGCATATATAATATCCCCAAAACAGGCACTAACTGCTTCTCTCGCGCAAATAACATCCATAGCGTGTATAACATATGGAGTTGTACCATCTGTATATGTATTCTTATAAGCAGTTGATTGTATATCCGTTACTTTAAATAAAATACCATTATAACTATAGCCCCATACATCCAATGTATCTGCATCATCTGCCCCATACACAGTTATGCATTCCGTAGATGTTACTCTTTTACCTGTAACTTGCTCTATTGCTCCAGAATATGTCGAAACAGAGGCATCTATTTTGGCGCTCAATTCTTCTGCTGTAATTTGCTCATCTGGGAATAGTACATTCCAGAAATTCAAACTAGTGTTTATATTATTTTTTAAATGAGTAGCCATAGTTGCTGAAATAAACCATTCATCATTCCAGACTGCAAGAATGGCGGCTGGTATAGTTACACCACCGCCAGTCAAATCATAATTAGCAATCTCATAGGCATCTGGATATTCTGCCCTATAGTCCGTATATAATGAGACGGTACTATTGGTAATTGCTAATAATTGCTCAGCATCATCAGAATCGACTGATTTAAATCTAGTCCCTGTATTATATTTACAACCATACATATAGTTCAGAGCGCCACTCTCGCCCCTATTATGTGCCATAGCATACATAAAGCTGAGCCATGAATTAGATAAATCGTCTTGCGCAACATCAGTCAAACACAACCAATCTTGTACAAATCCTGTTATATAGCTATTATTGGTTGCAAGGATATCTGGGTAATAGTAATGATCTCCCTTTTCTCTCGTTGCATTACCAGCTCCATTAATAGAAGCTTTGACACCTCTACTAGACCATGTATCGTACTGAAAAGGCGTTAATGAACCACCAAAACCTGTATAATAACCAGCTTTTGCAGCAACTGTATAATCGAAGTTTTCTAATGTCATCTCTGACGCTGTTGCAGTACCATGCGGGGTATTCCAGATGATAGTATTATCAACAAAAGGTAAATATGATTTTATTAACTTAGTCCCAGGATAAGTTCCTGTTTCTGCACTAGATAAACCACAGGAAGCTTCCACAGTTAACTTAATAGAATAACTATCATATTTACCCTCTTCGCTATTACGCAAACATGTTAATACATCTTTTGCGTAAGACTCTTGTAATTCATCTATTAACATTAAATTCAAACCTGAGCCATTTGTAGCAGGTGTTGTACCACCTTCTCCGCTGAAACCAACTTGAACTTCTTTAATAGTATACTTTGCATTTTTTAAGTTCTGTCTTTGCTTAAGATAAATTAAATAATCTTCATCAGACAAAACAGAAGATGCTGCAAAAATTACAATTAAGCCACAAAACAAAGTACTAATTAGCAGAATGATTCTTAATAATTTATTCTTCATCTTCTAACACATCCCTTGTTCGTAAAGTTTTCTCCATCTTAGGAGGTAGTATTGCTTTAATAATACAGTTATCTACCTTATAACCAGTATCAAACTTTACAGCAAAACAATTTCTATAATATTCTGTTTCCGATTCATTTATGCAGGAAATATAATCTGCGATATCCCTGCAGTCAAAATCATTTACAATTTTCTGAGCATCAGTAGGCTCGACCTTACCAATCATGTAAGTAGTAATATTACTCTTAATTTGCTTTAACGCTGATTCGTCGAAAGTACTGACTGCATTAAGTATTAAGAAAATGATTAAGTTATCACTACGGCTACCAGTTACACGCCCACTAATATAATTAATAAGTTCAGATGAATGGACACATCGCTGTAATTCTTCATAAAACGCTACTGTAAACAAACCTTTGCGTTTTCTTATCATAGCAACTCTATTATCCAATATCTGTACTTGAAATACCCTTAAAGAGTCTAATAAGTCTAATTCTGTATTACTGTTCTTGTTAAAAGCGTATATAGTAAATGGGTTTTCCAATACACTTTGTATTGTTATCTCGTTAGTCATCTCCGAACCTTTACCAGATTCACTCAAGAAAAATGAAGATAGTCTAGTTTTGGCTATTCTACATATATTTTTCTGAGTCTCAGTATAAGAAGCCGTTGCCGTTAAATCTTCAAGTATTTCAATCACATCTGCATATTTCATATTCTTTGTATTACTAAATGAGTGCAATTCCTCGGCTTTTACATCATTTTTATAATACATTTTCATAACAGCTGTATTAAGAATATCTTCTAAATCTCGTACATTACCTTCTTCTATCTGTAAGTTAATAATTAACTTATAGAACTGCACTGTATCTTTAACTGCTAACTTAAAATATTCTATACTTTCACTCTTATCAATTTTTAAATCGTCTAATCTAAGGGAATTAACAAAAGCTCCCTTATCCATATCAATAACTTGTCCGTCCACATACTCTAGTATTCTGTTCCACTCATTTCCCTTGATATCTATAACACTACCATGTGTATCATGATAACCTAAGATACTTAGGGCAGCATTAAACATAAGTATGGTTTTACCCCAACCAGACTTGGACATTACCATAATAACCTGGGCTGCTCCACTATGAAAAAAGTCTTGCATATAAGGTAGATTTGTTTGACGGTCTTGCGCAATTAAAGCACCTCTGTCACCAACTAGACCTTTGCTCTTGTAGTTGGTGATTGAGGCTAAATTCTCCTGTGATAGTAACATTGGTTGGAGTTTTCTTATTGGCTCTTTCTCATAAGTTGCAGGGCAATAATTATTCAAATATTGATTTATATTACCCTTTAACTCAACAAAAGCTACACCTTCTCCTGTTAAGAAATTAGTAAGTTTCTTTTTGTAATCACGAAGTTCCCTTCTGGATTTTCCAGAAGCTTGTATAAAATAATAAGTTTCTGTGAACTCCATATTATGGGTACTTTTATCAAAAACATATACATAAGAATCATATAAATCCTTTATAAGATTTAATGTATCTGCATTAACATAAGTACGTCTACCATGATTATCATAAGAAACCGTGCCAGTTAATTGCTCATCTTCCCTGAGGTTATCAAAAACTTCTTTATACTGATTATACATCTCAGCGGTTCTCCTTAGTTGTCTTTGAAAAATATCACTCTTAGGGTTAATTTGTACTGGCTTGTTAACTGTACTAACTATTGTCTTAACATTTTTACAATTTAAGAACATCTCATTACGAATTGCCTGCGATAAATTATTTGAATAATTTACAGGTAATCCTATAACGCACCAAACCTTTGTAATATAACTATTTGTAACATATCTATCGTATAAAGGTCTAATGCCGAGTAACGATATCTTATCTCGGGCTATAAGATTACCTCCACTAATCCAATTCGCAAAATATTCTGAATATAAATCTGTTAAATTCATATCAATCTCTCCTAAATACTAGTAGCGACTAATCGATATAAATCAAATACTGTTTGCATAACTGGTCTGGATGATAGGAATAGAAAACGCTCTTCTTTACTCATGAGTTCATCATATTCAGTATAATGTCCCCATACTAAGTGCCCTCCATCTTCGGCACCATTGACAATAGTATTATCAGTTTTTAAATCATACGCCATAATATTATTACGATTTCTGCATAGATTTAAGTAAACAGAAGCACCACTTACTATAGTGTCATCATATGATTTACAATCTACTATGATTAAAATGTCTAAACCAGTTTTATTAGTTAACAGTATATCTAGTATATCTGTGTAATCGCCTACTTTTGCTATGAAATCATTTGTAGTAATATCTGAAACCAAAAATTGATTTCTTATTCTATGATAATAGTCCGGTAAAGCTTTTATCTTACGGCAATTATTACCGTCAAATAATCTTAATACTTTTACAGACTGTCTTCCCTGCAAACGTAACATTTCGAATAAAGTTTCTATAAAAGAATTTTGGTGGATTAATTCTTCAACTTCTTTTAAGTAAATAATTAATGGTTTATTAGGATAATTATGTAAAGGTATCTTACTATAGATATCCTGTGACATTATCCTTTCATACTCACGTAAACCTTTATTCAAACTCACAGCATTTTTCAGCATAGCCGCATAATCTGCAGTAAGTAAAGCATGGTCTTTGCTTAATTTAGCAGCAATATCTTGTAATTCATAATGATTTTCACGCAATTCTTTTAAATCTTGCGAAAATCTATGCATCTCTGTATAAACTGAAAGAAATTCATGAGCAAGATTTTGAATTTGTGCGTCAAAAACATCTTCGTTTTGCAAGACATTCTTTGCAAAAGTAACATTATCGTTGTAATAATACTTAGTATCAGAAGTACTTTCTAGTGCATTATCTTGAAAAAGAGCAGCTTGTAACATTTCGAAATCCAACATAGTTATATCCGCTCTAAATACATTTCCATATTCTTTTAATGTATCCAATAGAACATCATCTACCCCCATAAAAGTTAACTTTATATCTAGTAGACCTTTGAATAGTCTAATGTCCGAATAGCTGTTAACATTCTGTAAATAGCTTTCTAGGATAATGACATTATTTGTACTTTTCAGCATTTCATCTGTAATCTCATTAAAGTTATTTACAATAATGACACCCATTAAACCTAATTCTGTTATATTCGTTTTAATATATTTTCGACTAACAGAATCTAATAATAAAATTGCTATAATATTCTTAGTCATTTTTTATCTCCATTAAACTCTTAAATAAACTCGCATCAATATTCAAATTATCAAAATTTATTGACTGTATGATAGGTAACCCAAACGGAAGAAGGCCTTCTAATTCCTCTTTTGTTATAATAGTAGTACTGTCCATTAAGGTTATTCTGTCATTTAATACAATGAAAAAATCACGTAACTTAGAATAATGTGCAAGACAACTTTGTTTTGCTATAACATCATGAAATATAGGATTTATACAGTATAATATTCTAGAAATATCTTGTACTAGAATTGCCTGTACTGTCTCAAACAATTTCTCAGGTATTGCAATAATGCAAACAGGTGCAAGCGAATTTCTATTGGTAAATACATGCTGTAAAAATTCAGTCCTTATCTGTTGCTCTTGCTCATTAAATGTTGAAACCAGATTTATGCTATTTTCAACATACTTATAGTTATGTAGCATTTCTAAAATACGTACTGGGTAAAACATTTGATTGTTATCTTCTAATAAATCTGCAATATCAAAATTATCTGTGAAATCAATTAAAGTTACAGTCTTACCAGCTGCTATGGCTGAAATAGCTAATGCAGATGCCCATGTTGAAATGCCAGTTTTTCTTTCTCCTGTAACGATAATAGTTTCTATCCGCTTTACTGAATCAACTACCTGTAAATCTCCTAAATCTACATTAGGTGCAGTTGAAACATTGATACCTGTATCAATGTCTTTATGTAAAATTCCAGATTCTGTCCTGCGAGAGTTCTCTTTTGCTGCCTCATAGGATTTTAGTCTGTCATAACTAAATGGTTCTATGAGCATATCAGAATCATCTTGAGCAATGTAGGCAACGTCTGAGTCACTATGTCTCTCTACTCTATATACTTCCTTGAAAGTATTCTTATAATTATCAGAATGTGTAATTCCAATAATATAATCAAATACGTCAGCAAAAGATACTTTATTCTTAGTTTTATTAATAGAATAATTTTGGAAATCACTTTCTATCATTACTGTTTTAAAGTATTTTATGGCTTTATCTGTGTCTACATTTTCAGTGACAATGAAGATGATTTCTCTAGCAGTAAAGAAACCTTCAGTAGTTAATAACTCCTTAAGTAACTGCATTTCAGTCCTAATATTTAGTATCTGATTGTCTAATAAATAAACTAACTTGTCTACATTAACTATATTATCTTTAATGGAAACTATCTCTTCCGTTAAAGATCTATAGGCATACTCAATATCAAAAGTACCCTTTTGTTGCAAGAACTTTGACAGTTTTTCTGTCTTGTCCCCTGCAATAAGCATAACATTAATCATAACTAGAACCTCTCTTCTTTATTAATTTAAAATCTCCCTTAAGAGATTAATCTTAAAGGAGATATCACATCTGTCGCTCTTTAGTTCTAAATGGGTCATTTATTTCGTTCGTAACTCTGTATACTTTACCATCATTAGATTGCAAGCTAAATAGCTTAACTAGATCTGTGTAATCTTGAGTTATCACTGAAGATAATTCAATAGCTTTCATCATAGCTATATCTATCGCAGCAATATTATAGAATTCACGGTAGAATTCTATTAACTGGTCAATACTTAAAAAATCAACACTTCGAAAACAAGTAATATTTTCCGACAGAATTCTTATAATGTGTCCCAACAAACTTTCTAGCTGAGCCTTTTCGCCCGGAAGTTTAGATTTTAATGTTATATATAAAGCATCAGTATTACTTTCTTTGTCTGCGATATCAGCCGCTTCTTTGGAAAGTCTTCGTAAGTGTAATGATAACTTCTTGTTCGAAATAGAATTTATTTGTTTAAGGTGCATTTTATATTCTCTTGAGTTGTAGAATATTTCTGGACCCGCATCTGTTCGAAATTCGAAATTATAACTACAGATTAAGCCGTAGATTGTTTCTAAAACCATTTTGGTATTATTAGCAACTGTATCATTATTACTACCAAATTTAAACTGTATGGTTGTAGTTACACAACCATTAGTATATTCAAAAACATGCACAAGGCTATCTTGGATTTCAGCTTGTTCAATATTATCCTTACGCACCTGTAGGTATCTGGCAAAAGAATCACTTTGTCTATCTTGATACTCTTGTAACTTCTCATCTTCTTTAAAGATAGCCACTCTGAAAATCAGAACACCTATTGATAAGAATAATACCAGCTGAGCCATTAAAGCCCAGCTGGTACCTAATCCTAGAAAAGTATTAAAAAAGAATTTCAAAACGAAAAAGCAAATTACATTTGCTATTAAAAATAATTGAACAATAATAGAATTTCGGTCTTGTGCTAATAATTTTCTTGCATTAGCTGCACGCTTATGCACATTGTTTGGAAAAACCATAAATCCTCCTAATTCAATCTCCTGTCGTTATAGATACTATTTACTGATGAATCAAATCCATAACGCGATGTTGTTTGACGATTTCTATTTAAGCTACTAACTCTATTTTTGTTTTGCTGTAAATTGATTGTATTAAATCTGATTTTATTAAACATATCACCGATTTTTAATTTATCACCCACAGCTGTTATCTTAGCCGATATTTCCTTATCACCAAAATCTAATACATTCATAAATACTGCTAATATGGCATTTACTGTTACATAAAGTACTAATGTTGAAATAGCCAATGCTATAATAATTTTCACAGGTACACTCTCAACTTTCTCTACAAACCAGAAAGTTAGGTTAAAAATTGTGTATGCAATAATCAAAGAACCCGAAGTTTTCAAATAACCTTTTATAGGAACTTTGATGTCTCCTATCGAAATGAACCTGATAAACAAAATCAGCATTAATAAAATATATAACACTGGTACCATTACTTTGACTAAATTAGTAGTTAAGAACATCATAAGTACAAGCAAATCAAACAGAACTAAAATAAACCAGCCATGTTCTGTTCCAATATACTCAGCTATGCTCATATCCATAGCCACATATTTTTGATAATTACTCATGAAAACGGCATTAAGTAACTCACCTATAGTAATTTCAGAGTAGTCCAAACTGTACGGATATAACCAATGACCGAATTGACTTACCTCCTGATTAAAAGCTAATAAGGCTCTTAATGAAATCAATTTAATCATTGTTTCGTCAGATAAACTACCAATACTACCTTCCATATCGTAGACAAAATCTCTAGTTTGTTCATTAATATAAACAATTAACTTGTTAATCTTCTCTACATTAGGCTTCCAGTTTTCATCATAGTAACCGTTTTGCTGCATTGTTTGCGCCCACAAAGTTTTCTTATCATCTTCTGATAAATTAGTAAATACAGGAGCTACGCCGAGCCAATCAGTGTTTGAACCAAACATAGCTGTTAGATGTGCCTCTAACTCGTTTGATTCTGCAACATAAGATTCATAGTCATTCATATAAGTTTCGGCATCTTCCTGCAATACAGTACCATACTGACCTGGAGATACGAACACAGGTGAATGTACGTAAGTGTATACGAGATAATTATCTTTTATCTGACCTGTACTATATACATTAGTTGTACGAGGTAAATCATACACTTGTGCAAGAGTGTTCAACTTTATTATAAAATTATCTACAAAATAATAATACGGAGTATAGTAATCCATATTATTGCTAACTGTTTTTGATGCTTTGATTTGCCAGCAATAGCTACCATTTACTGTGGTATAATAACCGGCTATTGGTAAATTATCGAATAGTATATTGGTATTAACTTTAATAGAATCTCCTTCAATAAAGATTCCGGCTTCTTGATTAACTATCTCAGTATTACCTGCAGTAACATCTGACATTGTTATACCAGAATTGCTATAAAACATATCAAGGTCTTTCAAATCAACTTTATACAAAGTGATGCTAGTAGAATTATATTTATAGTTTCCATCTTCATCAGTTTGTAAAAGATATGTACTTTCGACAGAAGCTTTATCCGTATTCATACCAAGGACCTTAAAGGCAGTCTCTTCACTTGTGTAATCCACTAAAAAATTAAAGCACATAGGTAAGTATGTTGGTATGATAAATACAAATAAGAACACTGTTAACATCGATAGACCGCTTAATATTAAAATCTCAAACAAGTCTCTATGATATTTCATAAAAGCTACCACTAGTACTAGTAAGATTATTATTGCTAGTATTAAAAAGTTCTCCTTGGCTATCTGTACGAACTTTCCTAATATAGAATCTTCTAATGAAGCATTCATACCAAGTACACCTGTTGCGTCGGATAGCTCATTAATGAATTTATCGCTGAGGTTGATAACCTGTTCATTAAATTGTGCGAACTTTTCTTGTGCTAGATTCTTATATTCAAGAAAATTATCATCTGAATAACCCTTAGGATTTTTATTACCGAATGAACCTGATATTACAAAATTATGCGCGATATAATTATTATGCAGTGCTAAAGTATTACTGTAAACATTACTGTCTCTGTCATATGCTACATAATTATAAGCATTTTGGGCAATAGCTTTTGCTATAACATAGTTTACATCATCTTTAACGTTATAAGGGAACAAGGATTTTTCATCTATAACTGGATTAAATGATTGTATCACGACATTATAATTACTTAGCTCAGAATTCTTCCAAGTACTATACGAGCCGAACACACAGCGTTGTCCTGTAAGTATGCTATTTTCTTCGACTGTATTTGTGTAGAATGTATCTTCAATGTACTTCGACATATACAAATTTGTTTCTGCAACATCACTATTACTTGTAATCAGTGCCCAAGATAATGTCGCAGATGATAAGTCTTCACTAGTATTCTGTGATAATAATACATATTTACCTATAGCGTTCTCTGAAGATGTTTGAAAATACAAACCTCTATTTGTAATGCTAGGATATGAATTCATGAAACCGACCGAGTATGGATTATACGCCGTTTGATTATTATAAATCAAAGGATTGCAAAAACCCGGCAAAATGATTAGATTATCATCAGTAACTATATCGCCGAATACATTAATGTACAAATAACGAGAACCCTTGTCTTCTATACTATCTAGATTTACAGAATTGTTTAATATATTTTGTAATACGGCTGTCGTAGTATTATCAATACTGCGTTTATATTTAGTTCCATAAAACAAAACTGGTTGTGTTAGGAAAGTTTCATCTGTTATTGTATCATAAGCATAAATAGCATTTTCTAAGTCATCTGCAACTAGTTCTGTTTCCTCGGTTACAGTTTCTGTGAGTAATTCTTCAGTCAGCTCTTCTGTATTCTCTGGGGCTGTAGTCCCCTGACCTTGTTGCTTTACATCAACACTTTTTTGTAGTACCTTATCACATAATGATAAATAAGTATCACTCGTGTAATGCACACCATCCGAAGAACTATAACTATCACTTAAACCATCACCAGCTGAGTTTTTCATATCAGTAGTAATATCCACATAATTAACTTTCTGCGATAATTGGCCAGCTAAATATGTATTAAATGTATCTATATCCTCGTTGGTAACAGTATAACCATTATCTTTAGCTTTATCTTCATCAACTGCTCCGATTGATTGATACACTACATTATGAGAAGACCATTCACCTGAGGCTAATGCATTTATCTGCTCAACGTAATCTTTATTGTTAGCTAAATCGTTTACACCTAAATTTATAATAATAGTGTAAGTAACATCAGAATCAGCAAGTATCGCATTGACTTTAGGGACACCCGTAGATTTCAACCACTCCAATCCGACACCTGTGTCCGCTATAAAATGTACATTATTATCTGATAAATAAGCTTCATCAACATCTTTAGTTAAGAATGCAGCTTTTAGACCAACTGTACGAGAATCTCCTAAAAAGATAACATTTTCAAGTGTTTTTACCATTGTGCTATGACTTGTTAAGTCAACAGTATTGTCAGTATCTGCATTAGTTTCAACGACGTCGAACATATTCAAATCATTTATTGCTGTTGGCACTTCAGTTGTTGTTTCTGTAATAGATTCCGCAGGAGCTTCCTCTGTACTAGAAGAAGTTTCTCCTTCTTTTACAGTTGTTCCTATACTATAATCATACGTTAACTCATTTTGTGAATAAATCCAAGAACCGGCTTCACTATTATAATGAAAATCACCTTGAACTGTAACAAGAGCACCAGCGGAACCTTCTTGAATATCCTCTATAAACTCTTCGATAGTTATTAATTCAGCGACACCTGTTACTGAACCATTAGAAGCAACAGTTCTTTTATATAATGGCTTTCGATAATCCTTTGCATTATTATAAGCTTTTATTAAATCAGAGGCTTGTCTATCATCTGACGCTAATGACGCCAGTGCATTAATATATTCTGGACTACCCGCATAACTAATTAACGGTGTATAAACACTACTTGTTGTTAACATTGCAATATAAGACTGCTTTAATGTAACTGTCTCTGGATATACATATTCCCCGTTAGCGTCTAGCTCAATATTAGTAAACATTGTTACAATATCATCCTCTGGGTTAATATCCAAAGTCACATTATCAACCTTTTGTGCATACTTTTTACCATATTGTAGTAGATCTTCATAAGTTGTAACTGTTGCTGTTATTTTTGTATTTATTGTATTATTACTACCACTACCATCTATAGAATAAATAGGTCTGGAAGATTCACCTTCTTGTAATGGTGTAATATTACCCAAAACTATTGGCACATCTTGATATATAATAATACCTTTATACAAATTTGCTAACACTTGACCATTCTTGGATAGATACTGTTCTTTTTCTGTTTCATTAGAAGGCATTTTAGCCTTTAAATCTGCTAATACTGAATCATAATAATTAGGAATTGTTTCCATTAAACACTTATTACAATCACTTAAAAAATTTTCTGTAGTATTAACTTCTGCAGAAGTTAATTGTATTTTAATTCCTTTAAAATAATCAGTATTTTCACTATATTGATTATTAAACAATTCACAATACTGTATTATTCTGTCTTTGTAATAATCCAGCTCTGTTACACTAAATCCTAGATCACTGGCATTTCTATAAGCATGCTGGTAATACATCATATATTCTGACAGATTATACATATAGAATAGTAATCCAGCTTGATTGTTAAAATTACTACAAGTGTTAGCTAAATTAGCCTCTATCTCTGATATTCTCGAAGTAACTGCCAATTTATATTGTGCTAACTCCTCTTGTATTTCAACCGGCGCTGCATATGTAACATATGAGGAGCTTACATTACCTAGTAAAATACTTACTGCTAGAAAAATAGAGATGATTGTCTTTTTTGGTCGCAAAGCATAACCCCCTTTAATAATTAAAAAAGGCGCAAAACTGCGCCTTTAATACTTTCTTTATTTCTTAAATAAGATGCATGGGTTTTAAACCATGCATCCCTTATTATAATGAATAGTCACATAAACAACTATTGAGCCCTAGTATCCAGTCGGAGCATCACTACCACCAGTAGTACCACCACTTCCGCCACCTGTTGGATTATCTACATTATCAGTAGCTTCATCTTCATCGACATTAAAGTAATCTGTACCAACTGAGTTAGCCTTCTTAGTTATAAATATATGCATATAATATTTATTCGCGTTTTCTCCGCTAATACCAAAGTTATCCATAGAAATACCAGTTCCGCCTAATTGGGCTTTTGAGGTTGTGTCCCCATACGAAGCAGTTCCATTAATAACAATAGAAATTTCCAAATTAGCGCAATCAGCAACAGTACCATTAAAACCAGGCACTTCGGCAGAACCAACCATATTGCTACCCTCTGCAATAGAGATGTTGTTGTTAATATATTCTTCTATTTTCTGTCCAATATAAAGCTTACCGTTAGTTGATAAATCATCCGTTTTTGCAAGAATCTTACTGTACATACTTTCAGCTAAATCTTGCTTAAACTCACCGTATGGTGTTCCATCCGCATCATAGGCAAACTTATACGCTGAACCGGAATTCATCCACTTGTTAACCACTCTAGTTAAATCTGTTTCAACTACATTATTAGCTGCAGTTGCCATCGCATCTACAACCATACCATAAGCTTTGAACAAATCACCATTAAATCCAATTGAGAAAAAGAAAACTATCATTATAGTAGGTAGTGCTTTCTTCAACAGATAAGTGGTTATAGTGTCGTCATCCTGTAAGTTATAACTTCTTCTGCCCTCACCATAATCTGAGTATGACTTCACATCTGGTAACAATGATAATAAGAATGAAATTATAGCATCCATACCTGTACCATTGTTTGCAGTGCCTATTGAATCTTTGAATAGATTAGGCAGACCAAGAGCTTTACCTCCCTTACCTGCCTGTTTCAACTCATGTATTCTATCCCACATTGGACGAGAACTTAAGTATAACATTGTTATCAGTAATTGATACATTGTCATACAAATTCCAATCAAGCAGAATGCAGAAATAATAAACTGCATTAATGAACCAAGCCAATTAAACTTAGAGAACACTTTCCATGCTCCAGAAAAGGCCTGTGTGTAGAACAAATCCGTTAAGTTGCCACTGTAGGCAACAGTACTAATACTCTTTACTATCACTTCCATGATAATACCCCCTTTCTTAATTTTTACAATAAAAAGAGGGACCCTTCGTCCCTCTTAAAATGGTTGCCAAAATACTATGGCATATGAGATAAAGAAACATACAAAGCTAGAGACAAAAGTTCTGGCTAATGTAGGCTCTGAATCAATATTGTAAATGCCGAATGAGAAAAACTTTATCAAGTCAATTCCATTATGAGCAAACTTACTTTTATGCGCTGGTAAAGTAAACGCTGTAAATAATACTCTACCGTAACCCTTTGTTAGTATTGCATACATGACGAAAGGTATTATAGCCATATAAACCGCAAAATAGAAAATTAACATCCAAACTATAGTAACCAAATCTCCCGCAATTGCCTGAGACATCATAGTTTTAAAATTATCTCTCGCCTGAGTATATAACATAGATGGTTTAAATTTAGAATTCTGTATTGTTATATGGTCACTGGTTCTATCACCATATGACAAACTTTCTGTAAAAAATGGTATATCATCAACCGTTTTATCCGCCGCTGTATTACTAACCATCAGTAATACATATGTATTCTGTTTTTCGTTAGTGGGCCTAGCTAGAAGACCATCATCTAGTTGTATAGCAATACAAACTGCTCTAGGGTTACTAGTTTCTGGACTGTTACTACTATCGGTGGTTGTATTATAAACATACTTATTACCATTTTTACTATAAAGTATACCAATATTATCTGAAGGGTTGCTAATGTTTCCGACGTTACCCATAGTAATGAAATTACTTAAGTAATAGGAAGAGCCATTATAATCAACCCTTATACCATTGAAAAGAGCTCCTTTAATTATTGATAACTCATCTTCTTTATTACAAAACTTTAGTGAATTCACTAATGCTTGGTCTTGTATAGGGTCTGATAATAGTATGGCTTTTCCATTCTCATCTGTTGTTTTTGTGAACATTATATCACCAATCAAAACACGCTGGCCGCTAATTAAAGAATTTACTGGTATTGTCTTTGTATAACGATAGATGATACTGTCAATAACAGAACTAGAGATACTATTAGTAATTACACTATTCATACTCAAAGCAGTTGCCGGTGTACTATTTAACATCATATAAACACCTTCATGCGAAATAAAGTGAAAACTATCGGCAGGTATATAAATCTTAGGTATGCAGTATATTTTCTTATCACCATAAGATGTATAATCAACTCCCTTTTCTAAAGTTACCTTACGACCGGAGCTATCAATTAATACATCATCTGCGACATAATAAGCATCTTCATCATATAATTCACCAAAATATTGTTTTATGCAAAAAGCATTAGCGGTAAACATATTAGAACTTTTTGCATAGCTGGCCCAAGTAGTAACTTCTGGAAAGTATTTAGCATAAAAATCTTTTAATTTAGCTTCCGCTTGCGTACTTAAATCTATATTAGTGGCCGCCTCATCTAAGTTTGTGAATTTTGGTAGTATACCAAGCTCCTCTGTGTGACGAAAAGCTATAGCGTTAAAGTCTGATACTTCAAAATTAGGTTGAATAACAAAATATACATTTTCTCCGATTCTTTCAGTTCCAATATATAACCATGGATTACCATTATAAAGAAATTCCGTATTTGGTCCTAATTTTCTGTTATTTGTTATCTTTCTATTTGTTATAGTCAATTTATTATCTCTATAATTTATGCGAGAATTGACCCTGACATTAGCATATACAACACCAGCATTAGTAACATAATAGCTATCATCATATATCTTACCATCTGTCATTTCTTTAGCATTAATCATAGAATAGCCCCTATTAGCTAAAGCCAGACTTTTTGCATAAGAGTCTTCCATCATACTTGCACTATAGTAAGTTTCCCACCATTTTGTGGTTGATTTGCAATATTCTAAGCCTATACTATCAAGTTTAAAACCATTACTAGTGAATATTGCTGAAACTGCCGCATCGGATATATTACTATCTCTTAAAATAGTTAAATTTGGTACCAGATACCCAGATTTGATATAGTCGACACCTTGTGTACCATACATGAAATTAGCTAATGAGTTAGAAATACTTATATTAGAATCCCACCACTCCTGTAGAGATGCATCAATAGGCCTTGTATAAATAGCCTCATTAACTTCAGTCATAGTTAACTGATTAGTACCATCCAATAAACTGTCCGTTGTATCCGCTAGTACTACAGCATCTGGCACAATATATTCCCACTCCACAATTACTGTTACATATTGCACTTCTCCGGCAACATTCACAGGAAATCTTCGTGTGAGTATATTTAAACCTTCCTGTATATTGTCTACATTAAAAAATGTGACATCCTCAAGGTATAGAGTGTTATCATCTACATGTTCCTTAGATACACCTTTAACGTCAATTGTATATGTATCACATAATTTATTCCCTAAATTACCATACACTGGTGTAACCCTCTCATTATTGAGGTCTGTACAAATATACAATTCTCTGTCAGTTAAATTACTCAAATAAGTATTACTTAATAAAACACAGATAACATCAAGATTGTAGTATACTTCATCCGAAGTATCTGTCATCATTAATGTGTTAGAGCGAACTATTCTATTACCCACCAAAGCATAACCTTCTTCTGGTAAAATAATAGCCTGAGTGCCTGTAACATTATTTAGTAGCACTTTGTCTTCTATAATACTAATGTCTGAAATACCATCTCGTAGCGAAGTTGCTGAGATTAATGTTATTTCCTCTTCACCATCAATAACAGTTGTATAACCTATTACATCATTATTATTAACCGAACTATCTATCGTAATATTATTATCGACATACAAAACAGCTGTTTCGTAATCGGTAGCTTCTACAGAAAAAGTTACCTTATTAAATAATTTTTTCTGTTCAGAATCAATCATCTTAAACTGATAACCCTCTATAGAAACAAATTCTTCGGGTTTATCAGTAGATTCTTCTAATTCAGTTAGGAGAATGCCCTTATATCTATAACTAAATGATGCGTCGAACATTTTTACGACAGTGTACTTAGATAAATCAGAATCAGCATAAATGTATACACCCTGAAACACATTAGTCTCTAGGATATCATCAATGAATGTATCATTGCTTGGCGTTTCTGTATTAGTTGGAGCTGTTGTGGTTGTATCTTGTAAGCTCTTGTCGTTTTCAATCAAAGTGTTCCAATATTCTTCTGTAATTGTTTCTACGTGTGGTAATTCCGTAACCGCTTTTATAGAAAATCTATTCTCGTAATAACCTTGTTCCATCCAGAAGGAATCTGTATCAGTTAAAGTCATTTCAGAAAAATTTAATCTGGCGTCTGCATTGGCAACACGATATAAAATCTTCACAGCTTCTTCATATGTAAATTCACCATATAAATTCGTATATTCATTAGGATTTTCAAAATCAAGTATACCCTTAGCTATTAAAAATTCTATATCTCTTTTTTGCTCGTCTGTTACTTTACCTAGATAATTTACACCATATTTGTAAGACACCATACTGGCTTCTAAATCTGACATATCTTTCTCCGATAATCTTACAAAATCGGCTATGATAGATAATGCGTCTATTGTAATAAGCTTCTCTGCTACAAAATAATTGGGTTTACTCTCAGTTATTGAAATACCATCTACATTGGAATAATTATGAGTGTAACCCAATACGCCCATAGCATTAACCTTATAAGGTAATCTATTATCCCAAGCAATGTTAGCCTCTTCAGGAAGAACTTCATTTAAAAGATTATAATCTTTTAAAAATGAAGCACCATTTACTGAGTTAAATTCACTTGCATCCAGATAACCTTTATTCATCAATTCTTGCAAGTATAATTCATAAACTGTAGAACTTACATAAACATAGTAATCACCGTACGGAAAACTTGCATTAATAATGCTATCATTAGTTTCCTTATAATTATCTATTTTATTTACATAAGTTCCATTCCTGAAGGATGTATAATTCATAACAACTGGACGAGATTCTAATACACCAAAATAGGCTTTATAAAGCATTACATATAAATCTGTCTTATTACAATTATCTGACAAAGATAAACCGCTACTTATGCAATTATTATCGGTCAATTGAAAAGGTCTGGTCATGATATCATTACTTATCAACCAAGATTCTTCTACACCAAGCTCATTCAGATTGCTATAACCCTCCTGATATAAGACTTCAATTTCTGTATTTGGTGCAATCTCTTGTCTAATTGCGTCTGTTGCGCTAGCGGTTATTTTGTAATCGATATTATTAAATTGATTATTAATAATTACTATGCCTGCATAGTCACGCTCTTCGATAACTTTCTCAGCAAAGCAAGTAATTGTTGCTGTCATAATAGCTGCGACTAGTGTGATTTTATAAAATAGCTTTTTCATATTACACCTCCTACAAATGTTTCTTAGAGCACAATAATCTTATTGGCATATCCTTAAATGCTCTACGGATATCGGAATTTTCTTCCACTCTAGTTACTTCGTAGGATAAAAAATCTTTATTAGGCTCTTCACCTTTGTTAAATAAATTTGGAAACAATCTGTGTAAGCTAGATTCATACTGATGATTAACTTCAATTACTATACTCTCACAAACTTTATCTTTTTTGCCTAATGTCTTATTCTGAATAAGCTCTCTATACATAATAGCGAGAAGAAAATTTTTTAAATCCTCATCTCTCTTTAATTGATTAAGATATTCAGTCTCTTTCTTTCTCTGCCTATTATTTTTATATATATTAGTACTTTTCCATTGCGTAATTATACCTGCTATGATTTTATCTTTAGCACTTAACCTACGTAAATTAATTGGTTTGTCAGTATCTAATACACTTCGTACTTTTACACGCATTTAAGTATCACCCCCAAACTGATTAAGGAATGACATGCTCAAACCTTTCATTTGAGTATTATTTTGCTCCTCTCGTTTTTGTAGTGTACTTTCAGAATACATGGCACTCGCTTTTGTCTTCTGAACTGCTGCTACAATGGCTTTATCCTTTATAACATCAGCCATAGTCTTATTATGCATATACTGTCGAATTCTTAGCATGGCAAACTTGAAGTCTGCCTCACTAGCGTTATTAGGTATATTGCCTATAGCTGTTGCAATCTTTAAAACATCAACATTGCTGAAAATGGCTCTAATGTTATTAACTTCATCTGTATTAAGACCTTCCCTAATATTACCTTCCAGTAGGAATACTGCTTTTAGTATAAATTCCTTTAGCTGCTCTATAAAAGAATCCAAAGGATATGTTTTTATGAACTGGTCTAATGTATTAGAATAAATAAACATATCGTCTGAAATAGTTGCTTCAAATAGATTAATAAAATCGCCCTCATTGATAACACCTAAAAATGCTGCAAGTGTTTCTGTCTTATACTGACCATTAGCTACAAATTCATATAAATTAGTCAACTGTCTAGGTATACCTCTTGAGTGCGCAATTATAATCTTTTTAGCTTCCAGGCTTAATGGGAACTTGCGCTTAACACAAAGTCTGTCTAAAAGAATGGATGCTTCTGCATCTGAGATTCTAGAGAATGCATAGTTTATTGCTCTGCTTCTAAGTTCCGGGAGTAATCTGGTAATCTTAGTTGTACAAAAAATCACATAAACTCCTCTAGGTATCTTATCTAATTCTTCTAATAGTGCTGTTTGCTGCGAATCAGATAAGGAATGAGCTTCCTCTATTATATAAACAACTGCCTCTTCTGATGATTTTAAGATAAAAATATCTTTTATCATATCATCAATATCAGCTTTTGTATTTTTCTGTCCTACGTTCTTTTTAATAATTCTTGTATTTGCACCGGTTTTTTGTAAAGCATTTATTGAACCAACACATTTATCGCAAACTAAACATGGGTTACCATTATTTGTATTATCACAAGTTAATGCTAAACTTGCTATTTCAGCACAGGTACTTTTACCAGTACCGTAGATACCGCTAAATACTGTTATTTGCGGAAATGTTTTATTTACGAGAGATTGTCGTATAACAGGAATAATATTACTATTTCCCACTACATCATCAAAACTATATAGTCTCATTGAAAATACCCCCTTAAATACAAAATAGGGTGCGAAACTCGCACCCCTTATAAATCTCTTTTTAATAGTCAGGTGTGCTTTTACACACACCCGACTGTTCTATACATACTGTGTTAGTATTACTGAATACCGCCACCTGCAAGAAGATCAGCAATAGCTGAGATATCAGATCTCTTAGTCTGTGAGTACTTTCTAAGAGTATCGAGATCAAGATTGTTGATTCTCTTTCTTGTACCAGTAGAAGTCTTAGTAGAAGCAGTTAACTTCTTAACGATTTCCTTAAGCTGATCTGCTGTCAACTTAGTAGCATCCATAATAGACTTAACAGCTGGCTTAGCAGCGATTACAGCGAAGTCATCCTCGTATACGAATGGGTAAGTAATAGTACCCTTAGTCTCAGAAACCTTCTTAGCTCTTGTAGCAATCTGTACATCATTAACCTTACCGTTCTCATCAAATGATACAGGTGGCTCAATAGTTACTCTGTCTGAAGAAAGAGAGAAATACTTAGCCTCTGTACCATCAGCGTTAACGATACTCTTAGCTGCATCTGTAAGCTGATTAAGTTTTTCAGCATTACCAGCAAACATCTGAGCAATGTTGTAGTTAAGAGCGTCTGCATCTGCCTGAGATGAAATATCAGCCTGTGAAAGAGTCTTGTAAGTCTTAGCTGGAATAAAGTTTCCATCAGTGAGAAGAGTCTTTCTAGTGTCTGTCTTCTGTGAGAGCTTAAGGCTGTATCTGATACTATCTACTGTAACAGCACCTACCTCCTGAGCCTTGTAATCAACCTTACCACATACCTCGAGGAATGCAGCTCTGTTACCAAGGATAGCCTCTGACTCCTTGATATGTCCATCAAATGCATTAAGGATTACATCATAAGCCTGCTCGATAGGAAGAACCTTAATTACAAGGTCATTACCCTTAGTCTCATCAACCTCTGCACTACCATTGATGATACGCTCATAATCAAGGCCTGCTGTGCTAGCTGGCATACCGATAATCATACCAACGATTTTACCTGGCTTAGCCTGGCGGAACTTGAAATCATATTCCTGTACAAACTCCTTAGCAGCAGGCTTTCTAACACCTGCAACACCATTAGTATAATCATTATACTGTTTCTTAACAGCCTCTGAAGCATTTGGCTGAAGGATACCTCTACCCTGTGCATCAGTCTTAACAATCTTAGTTAAAGCAATTCGTACTACCTTATCGGTTCTAGTGATAAAACCGAATGATCTACCATACTGCTTATTAGCACGCATAACA
The DNA here is from genome assembly GCA_045531735.1 of Wujia sp. Taxonomy (GTDB): domain Bacteria; phylum Bacillota; class Clostridia; order Lachnospirales; family Lachnospiraceae; genus Coprococcus_C. Next base: position 130,640 of record JAZSEO010000036.1, read on the forward strand.
ATAGAGTTATTGTTGAGAACAATACCCTGATTATTCATTTTCTCCATAAAAGCTCTATTAGCTTTTGACTGTGCAGACTCTTTATCGTCTGTAGTTGCAACAGGCTGTGGTGCAACTACTGCTGCTCCATCTAAGCCGAGATCCATGTCGTTTAATGCATCTGTTAAATCAATTTTTCCTGCCATTTTAACATCCTCCTTGTTTTCTTCATACTTTGGCAATAATAATTGTTTAGTTGTAACTAGCTTTGTTCCAACTAATTCTGTAATGAAAAGTATTCTCTTAGACTTGTCCCAACAACATATGCTCTCACCATCACTTGTGTATACTTTTGTAGCATTTATGAGTGGAATGCGCTCAAGAGTAGCAGCCCAGAGGCAGTTGTTTGCAACAACAACTCCGTCAAATCGAGCTTTCTTTTCATCAGACCAAGAATTCAATTCTGTGATACTAATAGCTTTACGGCTATGGTAATCAACTTCTTTGTAAGCCGATGAAATACAACCGATATCTTGTAATTTTTTTAGAGTTACCACCTCGAACCCCCTACTTTCATTATTTAATTATTAATAAAAATTTAATACAAATTTTAAGGTCATAAAATCCAAGGTCAAACTATGAAATTATGACAAACTAGTAAAAATATCAACTATATCTTTACAACAAATCTGTACTAAATCTTCATCACTTATCCCGCAAGTTTCTGTTAATGTAATCTCAACTTCGTCCTTTAATTCATCGTACTCAGAGACTACAACGGATACAGCGTCCAGATTTGAATGTCGCGAATTAAATACAACTATATTATCCGGGTTGATACCCTCACGTTGTAATGCAGCCTGATTTTGCTGCGAAGACATCTTACCTTTAGCTTTTCTGAAGTAAATTGTTACAGAAACTTCTTGATTCAGTGCATGAAAAATGGATGCACTATCTGCATCCATAACTTTTACTGAACCATTATTAATATCAGAAATCTTTAACTCTTTCGTAGTTAAAGTAATCTTGTAAATATCACTATTCGATGTAATTTCATAATGATACTTACAAATGTTATTTGCAATCTCAGAAGAATCTTCCAAGATATTATCACCAGAAGTAACTACATTAGAGCTATTGCCTATTGTATAAGCTATTGGTCTCCAAACATCCACTCTGGTTAATAAACATTGTCGCAAGAAATTACCGATAAGCTGACCATGCCCCTTTTCAATCTTAAATTTCAATTTACTGTACCTCCCATATTAGATTTTTGCCAATCTTTCGATTTAGCAAAATAGCAATAACACAATATGAATCAAGTTTTTGTTTAATCTTATCTTTAGCAGATATATAATCAATAACTTTTTGCAAATTTGTATGTGTGTCTAAAAAATCCAACGCGCCTTCAAAAGATTTAAAATCTCTCTCAGACAGTTCTATTAATCCACGCTTAATCTCGTCATAATCACATTGCTGGGTCTTTGAAGTAACACTCTCATCAACACACAATGTAAGTTTAATATTATACTTATTGTATTTTAGGAAGTTTATAATATCTTCATAAAAATACTCTAGTACTTTTAACGCCGATTTCTTAAACCTTACATCACCATTAAGGAAGTCATTTGCTTTTTTATACTGTATAACAGACCTATTAAATAAGTCAGTTACAATATTCAAATGTAACTGACTTTTAACATAATCTGAATAGGCTATATTTAAAACCTTGGTAGGCTCTACACTTAAGGTATTATGAAATTTTCCGGAACTTATTGCTATTATATGGTCAATTCTCTCATATAACACATCCACACTTTCCATACTAAAACTCCTTTAATGTTAATAAACTATCATCATAATTATCGTGTACTGTCATATTTCTATCAACAGCAAAAGCGCCATTTAGTAATTTATTCTGACGCTCTTTCAGTATTTGACGCTCTTCCTCATTTAGGTCAGTTCTATATAGCCGTAAAGCCTTAATAGTTTCAAAATCATTCACAAATGATAAAAACTGGGATAATTTGTCTTTATTAATCTGACGAGTCATAGTAGGTTCAACAACAAAATCAGCAGGAGCCTCAGCTGGAAAAATAACTTGAACTCGTTTACGTAACTCTTCCAAATCTCGTGCAGTGACACCAGGTAAGGCTTCCATAACCTTTAAAAATAAATTTCGATTTGTTGTATTTTCATATATGAACGGTATTTGTTTATAATCTAAAGCTTTTAGATACCAGTCGAATATCTCTGCACCTGTATAACCTGCGTCAGATCTAAATGCTGCAATTTTATCGGAAGTGCATCCTGTAAGCACTTTCCTAACACTTACAAAATTAAAAGGTACTTGTATACCTTTTTCAATTGCAAACGGAAAATTACCAGCTGTTACATTATTTATAGTGGAGGTAATGCTATGGAACACGACGTTGTTTCTTACATTGTGAATAAGATCTTTGTCATTAGCATGAATATAAACATTATTATATCTTGGAGCAATCTGAGTGCACCATGATATAATATCATCACCTTCATAACCATCAAATTTGTAGCAGGTAATTCCAGTAGAAGGTAAACGTTCCCATAATAGTTCTGCCTGCGAAATTACAAACTTATTAGGAATTCTTCCAGCTTTATACTCTGGCATTATTCGCTTTCTGAAATTAGATGAACTGTCGAATGCTAGTATAACATCATCATTATTTGCAATTGCGATTGCAATATGTCTCATAACCTTATGAATACCACCAACATTATATGTATAACTCGTTTTATCTTTATATTTAGTACTGTTCATACCAAAATGCAGTAAAGCTGACACATCAATTAAATGTAAACTGAACATTCAATTCACCCCCTATCTCTAAAAATGTTCCAAGAAATGCTTCAATATCATTACATATCTGCAAAAGTTCTTCCATATATTCAGCAGACTTATTAATCTTACTACCATTAGTAAAGATGATTTCTTTCAAAGATTCTCGATATAATTTGTCTGTGAACAAATTTATTCCGCCTAATCCCAATTTGTTTAACTTTTGTACCATTTGATTAAACTGTTCATACGTGAAAGAAGTTCCCCAAGCGCTATTGAGATTTTGTAATGATAGATAGCATGCGGCATAGTATAATGATTTTAATTTTATTAAGTCGTCTAAACTTATTTCGTCTATTGCAAGGGTGTCATATAATTCTGACAGAAAACTTATTAAATCTACATCAGCATCTTCAAATACTGTCTCTAGCTCATCCCTGTTGATAAACTTTAAATCTACAGATTCCTGTAATAAGCGTTCTTTTATCAGCTCCTTACAATGCTTAAACTCACTTTGAACCTTAGCCAATATATTAGGGAAAAGTCTTATATCTGAATTTTTTAAATGGTTAAACTGGCGTACAATCATATAATACAAACAAGAAGGTTTTCTATTAAGAAAGTCTACGAAAGAAATATTGAATATGTTATCATCTGAAAACCCCACTAGATGTATATTACTGTCGGCATCATCCAACTTATTTATGTTTTTCTTGAAATAATCTACTACCTTGATTTCCTCTTCGCTAAGATTAATTACACTATCATTCACATAAATCTGATTAGGTATACATTCATCAATATTACAAAAACTTCTTATGTTTTGTAAGGTTTTATCAATATCACCAATACCTGTATCATGTTTTAATAACTTAATAAAAGCTCTTTGTAAAACATTTATATTAGCTAATGCAAATGTCTTTCCTTCTAGTGCCTTTTCAGTTAACTGATATAATGTTTGATTAAATGATGATGCATTATCTAGTCCCTGTAAATTATACGATTTTCCATTGACTATATTTTCATACAGTTTGATAGCACAGTGATTACACAAGATATCCATAATTTCATTTCTAGCAAAATCGTCTATCTGACTCCCTGTAATCTCTCCGTTAGTTATCATACATGCATTAGTGTATAAACTTAGATTATCATCCTTTAATGTAATATCGGTCTTTATACACTGTATTGCCCTCTTGAAATGCCACAACTCTTTCTTTAACTCAACTGCAGTAGTGCTATTTAATTTTACATTAAAAGTATTTAAGGTATTTCTGATTTCATCATTATATACCATTAATAGCATAGGAGCAGTGAAGCCATAAAAGCCACCTAATCTCATTGATAAACACCTTCCTTATTTATTTTATGCATTAAAAATTCTTATGGGGGAGTTACTCCCATAAGAACTATTTTGTCGAAAGTGAGACTGTATATTTTGTATAGATAATTTCATTCAGTGTAACAATACCGCTTTCAGAGATTCCATTGATTTTATAAAAATCACTCAAAGCTCCCTTTACAGTTTCTATATTTCCGGTTTCAGCAACATAGTAAACCACTTCTATATTATCCGAAATTGTTATACTACCTATATTAACATCTACAGGACACTTACTCATTAAATCAATAACAATAACAGAACTATTCTGTACAGGCGCTTCCTCTAGTTTATCTAATCTGAGTGTTACATGATTGATTATACTATTATTTTGATTTAATAAACTTTCTGGATATTTCGCCTTATTAGTAAAGTAGTAATCTGCAATAAATGTTAATATTAATGAAAATATACTTAAAATCAATGCTAGATTAATAAGTGCACTTGGTATGGACCTGTGAGATTTACTCTTAATCTTAATCGGTATTGCTGCTTTCTTAGATTTTTCTTTTATAGGCGCCTTAGATACTTTAGCAGAGTTCTCTTGTATAGCAGGACCGCGTAAAACTTTATCAGTATTCTCAGTGTGTGTACTGTATGATACAGTCTCAAGTTTACTGTTAAATTTTACCTGATTAATATCAACACGAGAATCAGTATTTATGAACTTAAAAAACCCAAAGACTGTTAAAGTAACAAAGACTGTTAATTCCTGTACTTTTACAAAGTTTTCAAACCATTTAACACAATCATAGTCTATAAATGTATTAAAATTAACTGTATCGTAAATAGCATGTTTTCTACATATCTGTAGTAATGACTGTTCTAACGAGTTTGTCTTTACGTAAGTAACGCTACTTATGCCTAAATCGTTTTTACCTACTATTATATTAGTGTTACTAGTAGAGTCGACAAGACACTGTCCATTCTTTAAAAAATAATCATACATAACCATCTTATCGCAGAATCGGATATTGCTAATTTTTACTGCATTAAAAACGCACATTAGCTTATTTATATCTAATTGTGATAACACACCCGTGTAAATACTGTCACCAATTTGATAGGTTTCAGTATGATAAACATTATTGTAAGGTTTTTTGTCATAAATAGCGTGTGTCACTACTAAGACACTATCAACAGCCATCTCTGATAAAATCTTATATAGTTTATTAAGAAATTGGTTATCGTACTCTAATGTATCAAAAAGTATTATATTATTTCTGCTTGTTAACATCAATTTAGCAGAGGTATCTAAATCTAAAAATGCTTCAATCATTATATTTCACCTCCTACAACAAATGTAACAATAACAGCATTATCTGTAGGATAAACCACAATCTTGTCTATAGCAAAATTACCGGAATTTAAATAATTTAGAAGAATCTCGTTATCTTCCGTAATAAAAATAATTTCCAGTAAATCTGCATCAGTTATACTATGAGTGTCGTCTATGGTATCATATGACGCAATAGTAGTACTGGTAGAGCCTGTCAATTTCTTTGCAGTAATCTTACTAATTGTGAAACCAGATTCAGTGAATTGATTACAAAAATCATAATATGCACCTTTTCTTGGACAATTGTATTTTTCGGAATATGTTACTAAGGCCTCGTCTAAATCCTTTTGTAGCTCCACTAGCTGTGTACTTGAATCTGCACTAGCTTTCTCACAGTCTTTGTTGTGCTGATAAGAAGCGTACGCTTCAGGGTATAGTCGCCAACCATAGGCTACAATAAATATCAGCACGCCTATAAGTAATACTGTTTTTATTCTCATAACAAAGTCACCTCCACTTTCGTTTTAGAGGGAACATCATTCACAATATTCTTTTCTATATTTAAAGTACCATTTATGCCAATACCATTTAAAACATTCATCACGCGATTAATAGCACTATCGATATTTTCAGGTTGTGCAACTTTAACTACTAGCGGTTTTACCTTATCTAGCCAAATATTATCCTTTAACCAAGAAACAATACTTAGATAATCAATTTCAGTTTCTTGAAAAGTTAAATTAATATTTTGTAAACTATTAATTACTTCTTTATTACCGTCTATGTTATAAGTAGATGATTGTTTTTTCACATTATCGCCTCCTATAAAACAGCAGTAAGTGCTTGATAAGACAAATCACCAGAACGAATAGCTTGCACTAGAAAAACTTCCAAATTTTGTTCTTTCTCTAATGTAATCTTCTTTAGATACTGCGACATTTCCCAAGGAGCTTCACATTTTAATAATGTTTCTTTTATCTCATCAGTGAAAATAAGGAATTCTGCATAAGGCTGATTTTTTCCTATAACAGTACCATGATTTCCGGTTCTATTATCATAACAGTTAGGGCAACCGCTATTAACAAACACTTCTGAAATCTGTTCTTGTTGTAAAAAATTTCTAATGGTTTCGTTATCAATCTCAAATGTTTTTATCCTTTTTCTGCATTCACCGCAAGTGACTCCAAACATTTTCTGATTTACAATACCATTTATTTGTGAAATTACATCTTTATAGGATGTACCATAGTATTCAAATAATCTATATGGTAAATCCCATAATCTATTTAAATGCAAAGTGGTTACAACACCTATTGAACTGTTTACAAGATCTTTTACAGCAAACGCTACATTCTGAGAAGGTATCTCATTCAAGAATGCTATATCGATATCTTGCTTTTTTGCCAACCTGACGCAATCTAGAAGTCTTTGTGGGTCCTCTTTATAATCTACTTGTGGAAATGCCATCAATACTTCTATTGGAGAATCATAGCTTATTAAACTTAACTTCTCTTCAGCTTTAAGCATATCATTCGCCAAAGCAAAAGCTGTTGTGTTTTTACCTGTACGTATAGCACCTGTTATAAAAGTTATACCATTTCTTTTTGTCGCAAGTATATTTAAACCATGCTGTACTTTTTCTGCAAATCCCAGTTCATATATTTGTAAACTCGTTGTTGTTTTCTCCTGTATTCTCATAACACATCTCGTTCCATCAAGAACTGTGTTTGCAGAAACTCTAAGTTCGATTGGTTTCGTTGTAAATAAATTATTTACGCTAGTGATGACTCCAGCTGAATCGGAAATATCTATAGAATTACTATTTGATTTTTGTTCTACAAATTTTCGTATCATTTCCTTATTTAATCTAGCGTCTATATTAAATAAATCCAATCTATTAAATCGTCCACCCGAACGATAATAAATTGGATATTCCACTCCATTTGCATTGTGTTCTACTGAAAAATGAATATCCGTGGCCTTTAAATTTACAGCTTCAATAATAATACGCTTCAATAAAAGCTCATTATCGTAGAGATGTGTACCAAATGTACCATTCAATTCTACATAATTGAGTTTTGTCACAGTACAAAACTCTAAATCATAGGAACATAACTTAATGCTTATAGGTGTAAAGTCAAACTTAGTGCTACTATAGGCATTTATAATTCGAATTTTTCGATTTGAAATTACATCAACAATCACATTATATGTGTTCTCTATGTCACGAAACTCGTCTTGTCTATTTACATCCTCGATTTCACATAAACTAGCATTATAAGGCTTTAATTTTTCAATTAATTCTTCCCTTAATACTATCTTATATAGCTCAAGTTGAAATAACATTTCATCAAAGTCAAAAGAGGTGTTCGAAAACACCTCTTTTTCCAAATTATTAATTCTGAATAATGAAAAGATTTCCATTCAAATCCTCCTAATTATTTATAGGGCTTATTAAAGCTAGTAGAGCAGTATAAACCCCATAATTAATATTATCGAGATTATCCTGTATTAATTGTTGCAGGTGAGTGTTGTCCAGATTGGCTTGATAATAGGTCTTAATATAATACTCACGAAATTTAGCAAGTATTGAATTATCCTTACAATACTTTAGATAAATTTCATCATTCATCAAAGTCTGTTCAAAAGATTCTGCTCTGTTAATCTTTCTTAAACAGTCTAAAATGTATGAACTGAATAGCGGTTTATACCTTAATCTATACACATACTGATTTTCAGGTATACCGTTAGAACATTCTTCTGCTGAATAAGGTGCATAATTATCCAATAGCAATGTACCGAAAATATCTCTATTAATAAGAGTATCGGTTACAATCTCCTCTACATTTATCAAACCAAATCTAAGATTATGGTAATTCTTCAAATTCAATTGATTAATTCGAGAAGAATCTAGTAGTGCAAAAATAAACTTTTTATTACCGCCCATCAAATTACAACGATAGATAAACTCCTCTAATGAGGATAAATCTGCTGGCAATTTCTGCGCGAAGTACACGTAACCTAGTATATCTGTCACATTAATCTTTAATAAACCTTTGGAGCCGTTCTCACAGGAACCATAACCTTGCAAAGTAAATTCATACTTTAAAGCTTCATTATAACTTTTCTCCAAATAATTTGGACTTACCATAAAAATTGATTTCATATTACTCTCCTGCAGCTTGTCTTATAAAATTCAAAATATCTGAGGAATAATCTTCTGATTCTAAATTCTCCTCGTCGATTGCATCGCTCATTTCCTCAAAGAGGGTATCACTGTCTGCAATATCAAAAGCATCCATAGTCACTTCCACTACTTCTGAAATCTCTTCATCTGACTTTAAGCCAAGGTCTTCAAAAAAACCACGAACATCTGGCTCCATTTCATTCAAGTTTACCATAAAAGGCCTCCTATCCTTGATACAATAATTTTGTTCTACCACTTCTTATTGGTTTTATTAACATTTTAGTACCAAATTCAATTGCATAATCACTTTGTACAAAATAATCACCCCAATCATACTTATAATAATACGCATTCCTGGACTCTTTCATAGCCCCTATCAGTTTCTTACATAAATAAACAACTGGTATGGTGTTACCACTAAATTCATTGTACAGCGCCATGTCTTCAATGGTCGTACAGTCTGGGCTAGCGTATTCATACAGTATAACTATAGGTTCATTTGGTATAGTAGTAATACTATACCTATTATCAATTCTCTCCAATTTTGAGAGAAACGATGGCATATCCAAGAGATTGATCTTTATACCAAATGCTGAGTTGTGGCCTGCCGCGTAACAAATATGTCTAAAGATGCTCAGGTAATTCTTACCATATAAATCACGTACAGAACCTTTATAAAAATTATTATATTGGCAGTATACAATAGCAGTTTTACAGTACCGCTCTGATAACTTATTAGCTACAAGCCCTGTATAATTATATACTTTTTTATCAAGATGCTTATTTTTATTTACAGCACTCATAAGATCAGCCACAACAAAATTTTCATACTCTCGTACATCAATTAAATCTACTAGTTGTTTTGTGAGTTCTCTACTCGTTTTATAATAAGCATTAATCATTTCTATACACTTGGCTCTTCTAACAACATCCAAGGTATCATCAAAAAAATACTCATTTAGCAATTCAAAGTTTTCTCCTCGAAATAATGCATTTATTCGTGGAGCATACCAAAACCCAATAAAACGAGCATTAAATGATTGGTACTCATTTAAGAAATGTAATACGTAAGAAGGTAAATTCTCACGCTCAGTGTAACAAGCTTTATAATAGATTGCACGATTGAGCTCATTAGACATATCCATACAATCCGAATATAGACTGATTAGAGCATATGCGCTTATTGCATTGTCATAATATAACATATGCTCTTGCGCATAATAATCATAAATAACATATGCCAACGCTGCCGCACTATAAGCGTACTTAGTATGCTGTTCTATTTGATTCTCTAAATAGGAATTGATGATGGTTACATTCTCTGGATACTCTTCATAAGTATAATCACATACATGGTGATCAATAACTATAACCTTAATACCATACTTGGTAATTTCTTCTAATGTGTTTATATCCGAGGAACCTGTATCTCCAATCAGGACGAAATCGAAATTGTTTTGTACACAATATCGTACAGCCTCCTTATCCAATTCATGAGTTCTCCTCCAATAAGGAAATACCACATAATTTTCACAACCCAACGTTTTCAAAAACTCTCTGGTTTCCAAAACATACATTAGGCCATCAACATCATAATCTCCTATGATTAATATTTTACAATTGGGGTTTCCCATTATTTCATCGAAAACCTCACGCATTTTGTTATAATTATGGAAGAGTTGAGGTTTATACTCAACTCTTCTCAAAAGTGTTTGTAATCCTCTATCTTCCAGAGCATTATAAAAATCGGTTTGCATATCTTAACCCCTTAAACTGCTAATTAAATTATTTAAGTACGATTTATTTGAGTTTGACTGGGTTTCTGCATTTAAAGCTAGCGCATCAATATCTAACTCTTGTAAATCTGTTTTTCTTGTTTCCATATTAATTGCAGTACAATCATCATTTAACAAATCCAGAAAATCATCAGTATCTTGTACGGTAGGTTCCTGTGTTCCCATTAAATAATCAGTGTTATCATCTAGGAGTTCCAGTAAATCATCATCAGCATCATCAAGATTATTATTAGCGTCCGGTTCCATAATGACGGCGTCTTCTTCAATTAACATGGTCGCTTCTGTTGCCTCCAACGTATTCTCTTCTTCGCTAAATTGTGGCACATTATATTTTGATTTAATATAAGGTAATACATAACGAGAAGGGTTATCCTCATTGTAAAATAAAAATAAATTATCTTTGGCTCTCGTTATGGCAACATAATATAGACGAGTCTCGCATTCCTTTAAACCAGCCTTGATATTTGGAGAATAAGGCTTATTATCAATTAATGAGAAGTTTGGAAACTTGTTATTGTCTAGGTCTAGCAGATAGCAATTTTTAAATTCCAAACCTTTCAAGCCGTGGAAGGTTGAAATTGCCAACCCTGTTTTTGAATTACTGTTTCTTCTACAGCGTTCCATCTTTGTTCCAAGAATTTCTGAAATGGTTGTATAAGACTTATGCTGATTAAACATTCTATCAACGCGGGTCTCCATAAAATCATCATAAACTGCTAAAGCTTCTCTGTCTGTTCTTAGTAGTTTCCAATGATACTTACATAACATTCTGAAAATAGTTGGGAATATTTTATCCATAGTCTCTGTCTGAATGAGCTGGGACATTTTCTTTAAAGTATCCATGGCTTCAGCAAAACCATTTACTCCCATAACAGAATCATAATTATATGCCGCAAAATGCTGCTTAGTATCATCTTTAAATCTATGAATATTTGCCTCATAACCGAAAATTGAATACATCTTATCTTTCTTGATTGGCAATACCTTGTATAGTGAAATACTAAGTACTTTATCAAATGGTGACTCCAATGCATTGAAAATAGCAATCAAGTCTTTATATAGTGGATGCGAGAAAGCCTCATATCCGCTAATAACGTAGAAAGGAATCTCTTCTTCAGCAAGCATCTCCGTTAACATTAAAGAAGATGCCCTATCTCGATAACATATTACAGAATCATTCAAATCCTCTTCTGGCAATTCCTTAAGCATACTCATTAACTTAATATGTTCTCCTTCAGTAGAAGAATAAGGAATATATTCTATATTACCGCCATCTTTAACACCTGTGATAACCTTATGATATCTTATATTGTTTTCGCTAATCACCTCTTTTGCTGTATCTAGTATGGCTTTGCGGCAACGACGGTTTCTTGTTAATGAATAAACTTCACCGCCTTCAAATTTCTTATCGAAATCTAAAGTATTGTAAATATCGGCGCCTCTGAAATTATAAATTCCTTGGTCTTCATCACCTATACACATTAAAGGTGTACCATTACTTACTAACAGTTGAAGAATACTCATCATAATAGGGGTAAAATCCTGAATCTCGTCGGCAATAATATACTCAAAATAACGCTGAGTGTTTCTCAAAGCTTCAGCATCATCTTTTAATAAAGTATATACACTTGTTAGAAGATCAACATAGTCATAACGACGTTTAGCTTTCTTCAAACGCTCGTAGTAAATGAAAATTTGCTCTACTATTTCTACGCTTAGGCGGATGTCCTGAAATTTATCAGTCTCTGTTAAGTCAGCAACCTCTTGCATACTCTCTTTTGCGTAATTGTACAAAGAAAGTAAATCATCATCAGATGGATTCTGTCTTATATTATATTTAGCTAATATCTTATTCTTTACCATATGAATTAACTTGTTAGCTTCCATTTCTTTCTGAAGATGAAAACCAACAAGTTGCATTTTTGCAACATGTTCTTTTCTAATCTGGTCACAAAAACTATGCATAGTTGCAGCGTTTATTTCATCATCGATATTCAAGTCATTAATGTTAGAAGCTCTTAATCTATTTACTAACATTTTATGCTTGTTTTCCATTGGCTTTACGTTATGCTTGTTATATACAAGACATAGAATCTTATCACCAGTAATCTTTTTACCAGTACGCTTAGACTTTCTCCAAATCTTTTGAAGAATAGCATTAATCTGTGCACCGGTGGTTTTTCCACCACCTGCTGTAGCTATTATTAACTGTGCTAAGGGCTCGGCGCATAACGCTAATGCTAAGTCCGGTGATAAGTCATAACCAAGTATCTGAAATATTACACGAATAACCTTCATTCGATTGATAGGTTTCGGTAAATCACTATCAATATCAACTGGAATAAGTTTTATTACATCATTCAAAGATAAAGAATTTATATTATCTGGAGTCTTTGTAACTAACAATTTGAATACCTCCAATACTCATCTTTTATTGTGAACTCATTAGAAATTTGTGGGTGTTTAAATCCGAAAATGGAAAATAGATTTTCCTGTAATAAAGCTTTCTTATTAAAAAGAGTTGCAAAAGCGTTTTTTCTGTAGCTTCTGAATTCTCCAGTTTGATGTGCCCATAAACCAATCTGTGCAAAGGTCAGTGGTGAATCTATTGCAATTTTCTCGTTATATTCACGATAGCCCATAAATAGAATACCTTTTAAAGTATCCTTGTCATAGTGCTGGACTTTAACCTGCTTTCGATTTAATTTTTTCTTTATCTGGTTACTCCAATTATCCATATCGTAAAAAGCTTTCACATCATACAAACGCTCCAGATTCTTGATATCAAAATCAACCGAAAATGGGTCATATCCCTGTATTAAAGGAAATACAACAAATGGTATAATACCATTTATATCAGCGACGTATGCAACATAATGACTACCGCCCTGTTCAAACAACAAAACATTATTTATTGTAATAAATTCCTCATTACCCAGAATTCGCGATTCCATGAGATTATTCGTAATATTAAAAAACAATCTATTTAACTTTAAATAGGCTTCTTTTGCAGCAACTGTGTCAGTGCTTCCGATATCAGAAAAATCTCTAAATCTCTTGATACTTGTCAAAGAAGATAGTGGAACCACATTACTAATCTTAGGAAAATCTTCTAAGAGTTCGAATGTTTCTATATCAACTCTGGCTTTAAACATCGTCAAATTAATATTGTATTTCTTGCGTAGATTAGCCCTATTCATCTTTTCAGAATCTTTTACCCAGAGGTAACACTGATTTAATCTACAAGAAACTGAGAAGTCTGGATAATTAGCCAGACTGTATAGATAATCATCCAAAAACATATAACGCTGACTTCTTGCACTATTAATTATGTGTACGAAATATTCAAAGTCCTTCAGCGGAATGTAACATTTTACATCTGAATCTAATAACAAATAAGCTGCAATAGCATAATAAGCATCTAGTACAGCTTTATTGATTTTTGTAGTATCAACATAATAAATAAAATCATTATTATAGTGCATTCCTAGTATTTTATTTATAATATCAGTAGAGCACTTCAAATATTGATTAACGTTAGATACTTTATTAAAATCCTCAAATAAATCTGTTATTTCAATAAGAGTAAATTTATTACCAGTAACAGGATTTATTGAGTTCTTTAACTTCTCAAAAGCAGTTGCACTATCAAGAATTTTAGATTTTTCGTAACGATTATTAATAATCGTACAACCCGGAAGAAACTCTTTAATTAATGCAAAATCTGCTTCAAGTTTTGTTTTTTCTATATTTTTATAAGATTGTTCTATTATGCAAATACCCGGTACTGTATCATCAATACAATAATTTGTTAGGTATTCACTTAACAGACCCTTATCCGCTAGGTACTCAGGCGGAATTATTATAAACTGTTTCTCTACAACAAAGTCATTGTTTAAATGAGCATAGTTATCAAAATAAATACCATATTCTCTAAATAATTTTATTGTAGAATCTTCCAAAGGAGCACTTACGTTTTCTACAATATATGTGTCTTTTCGACTGTACTTTTTAAAGAAATAATATAGCTGAAGAAATTTTTTATCAGAAACGCCAAACATTGCTTGTACATTATCTAATAAAATATCTTCCGCTTTTATTCTTGTAGCCATGCGTAAACCTCCTATTCAAAATCTATAACATTTTCTACCGTCGAAGCATCACAAAATTCATCTAACTTTAAATGAATTTCTCTTCTCGGTATATTAGCGTATAACTCTGCACTTTGACTTATGAGTATTAGTTGCATACCATCTTCTACAGTACTTTTTAAAATATCACCAATCTTCGGCAAATTATCAGTAGAAGATACTCCAAATGCTTCATCGACATAGATATTATTTGTGTTTAAGCCTTTTACTGCACCAACTGTACTTGCAAAACTGATAAGATATTGACATAGTTTACCCTCAGTTATTTCAGGGATTCGCTCAACACCATATTTATCTATTAATGTAAGAGTTGCACGACCAGCGCCCCTCTTAAAATCACAATCAACTCTTGCTTGATAGCCTTCTGTAGGAAAAATCTTTAACAGTTCTTGTGTAATATGTTCGCTAAGGAATCTGATACGTCGTTCTCTGAAATCAGCATCTTCTTTTTCTAACACCTTTAATAACTGTTCCAGTTTAACCAAATGATTGTGACTTTTTATCTCTAAATTCGTTACACTGTTATACTTAGCTTTTGTTTTTAAAAATTCATCTTGTAAAACTCTGGCTCTCTCTAAAGCTGCTCGTTTATCAAGAATTTTGTTTCTGTAAAAATCCAACTTTGATTTATCCATACTATCCTCTAAAAATAATTGACGTTTCCTCACTATCTAATTGTACAAAAGTTCTTTTATTACTTAAGCTTACAATATTGTGCTTAAGTATTTTATCCACAATTTCAAGTATCTTTACATTGATATTAAATCTACACTCTTTACAAGCATCAGATTTCTGTAAATCTCTAATCATGACCGGAATTTCATAAAGTTTTGAACCATCTTCTATCACAGAATTCTGTGATTCTAGACTCACCTGAATTGTATCATTGGAAACTTTTATTTTACTTAAAAATCTCTGTAAATAACGCATATCAATTCTAGCCTTAAAAGATGATTTTTCCTGCATAATCAATTTATAATCTTCGTTAGAACTATGACGGACTTTTGTACAAATTATAGTTAAGTTATCCTTTATAACACCTAGATAATTCTGGTAGTTAAATACCTTACTAGAAATTCTAGTTAAGATTGATAGTGTGTAAGCACCCATAGAAAACAGAATTGAGTTGTCAATTTTTCTGTATACTCTACAATTATTATCAATTATTACACAAGCAACGCCATTGTCACAGGTTATTATGCTTTTATGTGTATTACCAATTTTTATTAAATCACTTAGATTTGATAAATCGTAAACTGTGTCAATAGATAAATCAGTAATTAGCTGTAATTTGTCTAAATAGCCCTCGGCCCAAATCTGTTGTCTTGCAAATTTCATACCACAAGTCTTTTCTACAATACTCTCTTTCTGTATTTCATAGAAATCTAATGAAACGTCTGTTTCTCTAATGTCGATTAATAAATAACCTATAGCCAGTAAATTTAACAAATGTTTTCTAGGTAATCTTATCGACTTTGATTCCGTTTCATCAATCGCAATAGTCTCTAGTGATATAGTTGCAAATATCTCCCTAGTGCTATTGATAAATGTAGACCTGTTCTTATCTAAGATGGCATCAATATACTCACTATCATTAAGACTGAGAAAAGTCTTTAGATTAGTTTCTTCCTTTATTTCAACTCTGAACATCTAATAGAACCTCTATCTCTTTTTGTAAACTCATAGAAATCTCACTCACTTTAGACTTTACTTCATTAAGATAGTTATTATCATTCTGCAACTTAGCATAATCAAGTGATGTTATGATTCCTATATCAACACCCATCGCGCTAAGCTTATTACCATATAGAGAAACAAGTTTCTCTATCATTGGCTCTAAACTCTTTATAGCTTTCTCAGAATCAGCTTTAGCTTGTTGCTGTAATGCACGCTTCTCAAGCACTTGGTCTCTGAGCTTTCCTAATTCAGTTACATTTAATTCCATATTGTGATACCCTCACTTCTTATTTCTTCTTCTAGTTCTTGTGACAAACCATCCTTATCATGTTCTATTAAATCTGTAAAAATCTTTGTCAAATATGCATCAGTGCTGCAAAAAGTTTTCACATTTTCAATCGGGTCATCTGATGTAGGACTATAATCTCTTGCTAACTGCAATGCTTTGGTTCTTTCATAAGCAACATGATTTAATTCTACAATATCTTCACGAACACACTCAGCCCTTGATGGCAAGTTAAACTTATTGTCTTCAACTGTAATAAACTTACCGTCTTCCACGATTACAACTGGTATATTCCTTTCTAGAAAATTATCATCAACTTCTGTTACGTTAGGACGACCAAGACTAGCAAGGTGACTTACTATACACTTATGATTAGTATCAGTTGTTACATTCCAGCAACCATATAATTTGTGATGATGTGCAAAAAAGCAAATATCGTATAACTCTAATAGTTCATTATTCTTTGCACTGATGGATTTTCCCGTATAGGCGTTCATGTGATATACATCCTCAGAAGCTTTGGCTATTTCCGAGAAAACAAAATCTGTATGAAATAAACCGATATTAAACTGTCCTTTTTCTGGATAAGTTATAGGACAACCATAATGATTAAAATGAAATGCAACATCTCCATCATCAATCTTATCCACTACATTTATAGTATTTAACATACCAATTGGTTGCCACACTTTATTATGTAAAGTTTTTACCTTGTCAGACTCAATCTTATTAACTAATGTAAAGAATGGGTTTGAGTTGTAATAGGTTGTTTCATGATTACCTAGTACGCTATAAATCTTATTGAATAACTTCTTTGCTACAATCCAATAATTATTATTTAAAATTGCACCATTGACGTTATTAAAAGATCTATTATTAACATCACCCATTAATAATGCAGTAACATTAAAACCACGCTCCTTATAGAGCATACCTATTTCAATAATTTTCTCTTTAACTTGATTTATCTCTCCCGGGTAATCATATCTGTTATCTAAATTTTTACAAAAATCGTGCAGGTCAGATATTATAAGGTATGCATTCTTTGCCATTATAAATTACCTCCCCGTGAATAGGACATTTTACGTTTTTGCCTAATGTGGCTATCATACTTAATAATCTAGTGCAATCACTTTCTATAAAGTATTGCTCCGAATTACTATTTTGTAGACTGTACAACTTAGCTAGTATTTGTTTACTCAAAATTAAACACTCAATAGCAGCAATATCTGTACTATCTGTAACAACTTCCAAAGAATTGATTGTATCTGCTATTTGAATAAATAAATTAATGCAATCAACATCAATAACATTTACAGGTTCTATTTGTATAGCATTGAGCAAGTTCTGACTTATCATTAAACACTCTATTATACCCAATAAATTGTCATCAATTGCCTTTGTGGTAAATACTTTATTCAGTGTTTCTTCTACCTTCTGTAGATCAATTATTATATCGATACTCTCTAGTAGTTGACTGTAATTGAAAATATCAGCACAGAAATTACTTATAATGTCTAACTGAATTTCCACATCAGATAAAATCACTAGAATTTCGTATAATAGCTGGCTAGCTTTATAGCTAAACTCTAATGTAGCTACATCTTCGGTTTCTAGACTAGCTAATGTTTGCGCAATATTAGATTGTTTCATGATAAGCTCAGAATTGTACTGTCTGTGCATTTTTATTAAATTTGACAACTTCTCTTTTACTTCAAGTAATGTAGAGTTAGTCGCCAGTAAACTTATTAGCTCATCATTACCTTTCTGGTCAGAATTAACAAGAAGCATATCCTGGTCAGTATCTACAATATTTGCGATAAACTTAGTACGGTCATCTACAATCAAGCCTAATGCTTTCAGATATTCAGCAGGAGGCTCTGCATAATTAGTAAACTGAGTTTCATCCGCTCCTTTGTATCTGTATATTACAACATTGGAATAGATTACTGTCATACCTATGCTACCATCCGAAAATCCACAAACCATAGTGGCATTAGTAGCACCTCTCCTTATTAACTGTGTTCTTTTCTTAGCTGTATAATAGTTTGGACTAGCTGTAACCTTCAGCATCTTAAACAAGATACTTTTTCCAGTATTATTATCAGCCACCAAAATATTTGCTTTATCAGTAGCAAAATTAATTGTTACATCCTCAAATGACTGACAATTAACAAATCTTATAGCTTCTAACATAATAGCTCCTTTAAAACAGATAGGGGGAGTGCTACTCCCCCTATCCAAGATACACATTACAGATTAATCGATAGTCTCCATATCAACCAAATCAGTAACATCATCGTCCTCGAGCATACCCTCTAAAGATACACCCTGAGCAACTTTAGCCGCATCCTCAGCATCAAGATTACCAGCTGCTCTGTTCTCATCATCCATATCAAGCGCAAGCAATAACTCGGAACCGACATCACCTAATGCAATAGTGATAAATTCCTTATGTCTGTCAATAACAGCCTTTGTAATAAACTCATTCTCTGGGTTAACTACAGAAGATAAAGCTGAGCATAACTGACGCTCAATACTCTCATCATACTTAGCGATTCTTACGGAGTTAATCATAACATTCTCCATGTTCTCCTCGCCATCAAAATACTCACGAAATACATTAGTGATGATATCATCATAATTTGTCTCATCAAGAGTCTCAGTTGGTTTCTCGTAAGTTGTACCCTGTCCAATTTCCATAGGACTTTCGCCCTCTGCTGGGCAAACCATATCTATCTCAACAAAATCAAAGTGCTTGTCATACTTACCCCATTCTCCGGTCTGGTACTTTTTGATACTCTCGTCCATAGCCTTTGTTCTCTTTGTCTGTATGAGAGTTGGCTTAAAAGACTTAACCTCCAAATCGTCATAAGTCTCTGACAACTTATATGTTGTTGTCAGTGGTAACTCCATCGCAATGAGGTAGTTAACTGGGTGATCATCTGAAACAGGCGCCTGGAAAATCTTACTAATTCTTTCCTTCTGCTGCTTCTCTGTAAGGTTAATCTTTCCTGAAGTACAGTCTTCCATAAACTTACGATATTCCTCATAAGCAACATCACGGAAAAACTCATTAGCCTGAATGGCAAGTGGCTTATCACCTACAATCTGATTAGTCATAGGATCTCGCTCAACCTTTATGAGATAATCTCTACCATACTCCTTAGTCATAACTGGGATATTAACATTAATAACAGGGAAGGTGTAAACTGATGGAACTCTAAACTTATGGAAGATTGCCTTATCCTCCTTAGTAAGAGTAGAAACATCTGAAACATCCCATGAATCAACTCCAGCCTTCTTAAGAAATGCCTCCTTGACATCCGGATTCTTTGCAGCCTCTTGCTTAAGCATAAGAGCAACAGTTGTTGCTGACATCTGAGGTCTGAACTTTCTGTCTGGGTTATACTTATCATCCGCCTTACCAGTTGTAGGGTTAAATGGAATAGCTAACTCCATAACTACAAGAAGCTTTGACTTCTTCTTCTTCTCCTTTTTAAGTCTTCCAATAGATGCAACTCTAGACTTTGTC
Organism: Wujia sp.; assembly: GCA_045531735.1. Taxonomy (GTDB): domain Bacteria; phylum Bacillota; class Clostridia; order Lachnospirales; family Lachnospiraceae; genus Coprococcus_C. Next base: position 150,729 of record JAZSEO010000036.1, read on the forward strand.
TGCTCATTCTCGTTTCTAAGATTGTACGCTGAAGTACCATCTCTTCCGCTCTCCTGAAGACTTGTTAAATAGTCCTCTAAACTTGTTACTTGTGCCATAATTTTGTTCTCCTTTTCCTAAAAATATTTTCTCTACTGTCTTTTCAGGCAACTATTGTATACTTTCCAAGTATACTCATCCGTACTTTTGACAATTGTTAATAAGGCAATATTTATTAAGATTAGGTTTTTAAATTAAAGCAAAACCTTTTATTTAGTATCTGTTTTTTAAAGTATGGTCTAATGCAACAGGCTCATTTATCATAATTCTTAATTCATTAATAATGTTATTGTCATAGCCAGATTTAATTGCACCGTCAACATCCTTATCAAAACCTTGATGTAATGCAACACAGCATTTTAAAAACTTCTTTAATTTTTGTTCTAGTTTCATACCGGCATCATCATTATCACTTATTATTATTATTCTTTTTATAAATCTTAATTGTGCAATGATACTTTCTGTTAAAGTAGAACCCATTAGCGCGGCTGCATTAAAACCCAATCCGCGTAGCTGAATTGCATCAAAAATTCCATCAACTAATATAACATAACCGTCCCTATAGGCTTTTTGAAAACCATCTATTCCCCAGAATAGATAATCTCCTTTGCTGAATAAATTCTTTGTGGAGTAACTATAATAATGAACACTATAATCCTGTGTCTCTCTAGCATATAGATAAAGCCTTGGGTTAAATCCGCCTATACCTTGTGCATCATTATTTAAACTTCTTATAGGAAAAATAACATTATCACTCCAAATAGATTTGCCACCATAATAAAATCCATTTTCATCAAATAAAGCAGCGTCGCCAGCAAATGCGTTAACGTAATCATCATTCGGGATAAATAAAGCTTGTTCATCCATCAAATAACTTAATGGAATATTACGAACTTGTTCAGCTATTAGTTTTAGATAGTACTGTTGGCTATCGTAATCATTCTGAATAACATTATTATATAAACTTTTCCAAGTTGAACTAATTGACATCTTGTACTCCTATTACGGTGCATTGTTTATTGGCTACTTTAGTTTTGAATAAAATAAAACGGCCTATTGTTTCGCATGTTGTTTTATTGAGTGTTTCAAATGTTACCTTACCTAAATCTGTTGGAATATAGCTATGTCTTATAGCGCCTGCAACAACATATTTTCCTCTAGTCTCAAAATATTTATTACTCATTATAACAATAGGCACTGTAAGTTTACCCGACTTCGCCAATGTCATTAAAGCTGCATAAGCAATCTTACCAAAATCAGTTTGAATGTTATCATCGTTATACAGAAATTCAGTTAACTGCCCAGCATCATTCAAAATGACATAATCTTTAGAATTTTCTACACAGTACGAATGAATTTGGCCATCTTCTACAAGTGTAGTACTCATTAAATAACCCTTTTTTAATAAAATTGCTGGGTCTATAGGATTTCTTCCGACAATTGTATTAAAGTCTTCCTCATAATAACTCTTTGCTTGCTCTTCCAAAAAATCATTAAAGGAATTAATTTCACGGGTACCAGTACTCCTTAACTTTTCATACACTTTGTTAAATAAGCTACGGTAACTATCATATAATTCAAATTCGTTAGCATCGTAACTTTCGACTTCATCACTTAAATAGTTCTCTAGTATGGTTGACCCATTTGAATTATCTTTATAAGCTACTAATTGCTTTAAGTATTCTCTCTTGGTTATAGGATTACTCTTGCAGAATTTCTCATAACTCTCCTCTAGATTGTTCCATACTGCTGTTATATACTTCAATTTAGACATAGCTTTCCTCCTATTTTTCTCTTAATTGACTCACATATTTTAAATGCTTGTCTCTATTTGCGTCAGAGTGTTTTTCTATAATATCCATAGCTCTTCGCACCCTACTAATGTCCCACATAATAGGTGCATCATAAACTGTTTTAAAAATATTCAAAACGTTCTTTTCATTTAAGCAAGGCATTAATAATTTATTTTTAGTATCTCGTTCATCTGTAGTAGAACCCTCACTAAAGTCAAATAATACTAATTGATATGGTGTGCTTAAGGCATTCTGCTGATTTATTATACGAAATGGCTTTAACTGGTCTGCAAGCACCATAAAATGTTTCTTATGCTGTTCATATACATCAAATGAGCTACCATTTTTTCTTCTGATTGTACAAGAATCAGTTATTCTATTATTGCCACCATAAGATTTACATTCGAAAGCAAAAATACGCTGTGGTGTAAACACCGTTAAATCTAGCTCTGTAAAGTAGCCCGAATCAGGGTTGTTGATATCTTTAAGAATAAGCCCTTTTTTATAAAACCAACCATATTTATTTAAATTAAATGATTTAAAATAATCCAGCACTATACATTCTAGTATAGATTCACATATCTCTCCGTGTGTATGTGCTAAAAAATGCTTATTGTTTTTATGTGTTGCCGACTGTAACATAGCGTGAGCAACTTCTATCGTATTTTGTAAACCTTCTTTATTGTATAATTCCAATAAAACTTCATTAGTCTTATCCTTGAATGACATTTCAAAAATCACCACCTGCATAATTAATTAATTAAAAATAACAGTATCCTTTTAAAGATACTGTTACTGTTGCTGTTAATTGGCAATGCTTAATTCTCTTGATATTCTATCATAAAAATATATATTATCTGATAAATATTCTTTGCTATCTTGAATAGCCTGAATTTCTCTATGCATATTTAAAACCTCAGACAACGATAATGCATTAACTGCAATAGCTATACATTCATGGATACTGGATGGTATTACATAAAGATTATCCTCTAATTTTGTGGCTAGTTCTTGTATTTTATCAGACAATAACACTAAGCTACCTAGAGTATATGAGCTATTTGTTAATAAAAATAGCTCTGGTTCATCTTCTTTACTTATCATACCCTGTAGCATTGGTACATCATAAAAAGGGTTACATTGATAATCACCTAGTCCGGCCAATGCTTGCGTATATAATTCCTGTTCAGACATTTTATAACGTTCCTGTAGTTTGTTGTTAATGTATATCCTGTGATTAGGGAAATCTAAATAGTAAACAAGGCTTAAATCTAGAAAGTCTCTATGTGGCACATTTTGCAAAAAATCATAATTTTTCTGCTTGTTTATAAAAAATCCTTTTATCTTATTAGTATTATTGTCATTATCCAGATTAAGCTCTCTTTCATCAAAGTCTAATGGTAGATTACTGTGCTCGTTTAATAAACAATTACAATACTCTACAAAATTCAAAGACCCAGTTATATAATCATTATAAGCTTGTTGAACATTAATCACTATACACTGAGCTTCCTTTAATGGTAGCGATATTCCATCATACGTTGAATTGGGTTTCTTAATTTGTGATCGTATCACTCCAGAAGATAGCTCTAGAGGGACATATATTTTGGTATACTCATACAACTTATCATAATAATCTTTATAAGCATAATTCATATTATGGTCTTGCATAAAATTATCCCTAAACTGCTGCACAGTTATACTAGTATTAAAGACAGTATAACAAATAGAAGTGTTTTTCACATTTAGGTCACATAAGGCTTTTAAAGAAACGCTACCCCATTCCCAATTCATTATATGGCAGTAACCATACAATAACCAATCATCGCCTAGCTGTTCTGCTCCCACTATTAACCAGGTGCCATCTCCTGCCGGATAATAAAACATTACTAAAATCTCATTATCCCAAAGTTTGTCTTTTAATGCATCAATTGAATGCTCTTTGAACTGATTTTCCAGCTCTGTTGTTAATTCTATCATTACAACATCTCCTTTCTGGCAAAAGCCAGCTCATAAGAGACATTCTTAAAACATAGACATTTTTGGCAACCATGAGTTTTCTGCAGTTTCAACTAGTTTATTTGCACTGAGCTTTTTCATTTCAGGATGCTCATACATTTTAGCTATGGTGAAATCTGAAATTTCCCAATTGCTAAAATCTATTGCGCGCAATTTAGGGCAGTTTGCAATAGCACCTGTAGAAACTGTTAAATTGGATACATTCCAATTTTCTAATGCTAGTTCCTCTAAATTGATACAAGAACAAGCAAAACGCTCCATTGTTTGTGCACCAGAAGTATCCCATTTAGATACGTCCAACTTTCTAAGCTTGCTACAAACATCTACAAAACTGTCATAATCAACACATTCTGGCATTCTCCATGTGCTAACATCTATTTCTTCCAAGTCTGTACAAGCCATAAACATGCCACATACTGATACAGCTTTATTCATATTCCATTTACTTAAATCAAGTTTCTTTAGATGTGTACATTCATTAAAAACGCCAGTAAAGTCACTACAAAGACTTACATCAAAATTCTCAATACCTTTTATTACTTCTAGGTTTGTACAAGAATCAAACATATAAGCAAATTCTCGAACTCCTGTAGTATCCCAATCACTCAAGTCTAATTCTCTTATCTTGGTATTCCAGAAGAATAAACTAACATAACTAGTTAAGCCTTTTGGTTGAGGTACTTTACCTCCAACACCTTTATAACGTATTCCTATAATCTTATCCTCTGGGCCTTTAGCAACCTCAAAACATGATTCATCATAAATAACTAGTTCACCGTCTAGTTCTATCTGAGCCATTATCATTACCTCCTATTCACAACTTTGCTAATTTAAACTTCTAAATGGTCTGCTAATGCGTATGCATCTACGCCTACAACATTACCTTTACTGTCAATATCATAGAATGTTATTATATCCTGTATTAGAGCATTATAACTATCTTTATACTTCAATAATTTTTTATAATTCTCTTCTGTTATAGTAACCGCATTCTCATCATAACAGTGCATATCTTTCATCAGCTCACCACCTATAATCTGTTATACTTTTTTCCGCATTTTTATTGATTATTCTATATTCTAGCTCAGCTATAACTTCGTATGTTATATCTGCTTTGATATTAAAATAATCTTCTTTTGAAATTTTATAAAAGTAGCAAGTATAATCATATTCAATATCAGTGACTATGTCTGCTAAATTTATTATATCTTCATAATAGAATATACTTAATTCGGGAGTATCTGCTTCACTGTATTGTATTATCGTACTTACATTTAAAGTCCTATCAAATAAATCAATTAAGTCATAGCGCATCTTTTGTTCTATGTAATTGTCAGAATAATCATTATTTCTAACAATAACAGTAACAACAATATCTTTATTTTTCATTGGACTATAATAAACAGAATTGCCATCAGCTAATGCGACAAATTCTAATTGATATTTTGTTTCTAGATAATCTATTGCGCTTTGTATCTCTAGTTGCTGTTTAATTTTTTCCTTATGGTGTTCCGGCGAACCCAAAAGTAATCTAAAGATTGCTATAAAGCTACCCACACACAGAGCAAAAGCACTTACGAATGCAGCTATTATTATCAATATTCTCTTATCTGTCTCTGTCATAACAACACCTACTTTAATATCTCCTGCAAATCTGCAACATTTTCAATAAAAGCTGCATCATGCTGTAAAGGTGTTATATTCTCGTTATAAGATAAACCGTTAGACTTACAATATCTACAATACATGTAACGAACTAATGTTTTTACTTTTGATAAAGAATTATCATTAATAAACTTAAGTCCAACATAAGATTGACCAACAAAAGATTCACCAGCTTCCAGAAAATCTGTCAGTATTCTTATACCACGATATCCTTTTTCGTATATCATTGGCTCTAGTTTATCTATAATGCTTAAGACATAATCATTCTCATTTACATCAATACTCTGTAATAGATTATATTGTACAGCATCTTTGTCCGGCATATACAAACCATAGATAATCTTATTATCCGGTGTTTGCATCTTCGTTATTGTGATTGTACAAATAGGTGGTGCTGGATAGAAATCATTTATGGTATTACCAACAGGTATCTGTTCAATCTTATCTAGATTATCCTCATATATCTTATGTATAGATTCCTCTAAAACTGCATCAGCTTGCTTATAATAGTAACCAAAATTAAAATCCATTTTTAGAGGAGTCCAATCATCTATTAGAATTTGATTAAACTGATTAAATATCCAAGCATCCTTTAATACACGCTTATGTACTCTAAATACCGGTTCATCATGTCGTACATAATAAATACTAATATCTTCCGGAGTATAGCCTAGCTTATAAAACTCTTCTAATATCTGCATTGTAGTTAATGCAACAATCTCGGAAGTACCCGTTTGGACTGGTGCATTAAGTGCATCGTTCAATAAATCAACTGCACGATATTTGCCGCTGATACTCTGCATATTACCAAAATAGCTATCAACTAATACTGGTAGATTAAGATCTATCCTATCCTTTATACGTTTCTCATATTCTACATACTTCTCACATTTATACAAGAAATCAGTCAATCTCTTTATAAATGGTTGTTCTGATGCAATTATAGAATCTCTTGTTCCGTATACAGTAGCAAGAGTTAAGCGCTTATATAACTGACGCTCCTCTTTAAACTTATCATAATCAAATACCTGCCCTTCAAATGATGCAACCATTCTAGCGAGTGCTTCATACTTATCTTCATAAGCATTCATTATTAAATCGTTTTCAGGGCTTCTCATAAATAGATTATAGGCTATTCTAAAGTCTGACTGACCGAAGTCACCCCAAGCCAGAAAATAACCATCCTCAACTGAAATACAATCATTATATTCTTTTGGAATAGCGATGATATCACTATTCTTGTAATTGTATCTAAAGTTCTTCTGCTGGTTAACCTCAAAGAATAGTTTAGTTAGCTTTATTTCATCTTTATTAAAACCGGCATCCTGCGTATTAGTATTTATAATACCTGAAATTTTACCATTCTTAGCCACCAATGATTTATATGCCATATAATCTTGTAAAAATTCTTCAGCATGTCCATTATTAACAAGTTTACTTAATACCTTCTTTGCATCTAAAGAAGCACTTTCTGTTTTATGGTTATAAAAATATCTTTCAGGACAACTCTCGTGTTGTATAAGATATGTAAGTATAGCGTTCTTGCTTAACTCCGCACAGCTACCATTACTTTTATAAATCATAGTATCTATAGCTAAGCTTGCAAAAGTGTCCGCATGACATTTTTCATACTGGAGGGTTTTCAACATCTTCTCTCTATCGAAAACAATATAAGGTCGATATCTAAGATACTGTTCATACTTATCAAAATCAATGGATGTTCCTTTATAGAACTTAAACACAACCACACACCTCTTTTCTTTTTTGTCTTACTTAAAAATCCACTAAGCTTTTATACTTAGTGGACCTGCATTAATCTGTGAATATCTCACCCTCTAAACGCATCTTCTTAAATTTCACGCATTTATTATCCACGGCTAGAGTGTCCGATAAAACACCTAGATTAGAACCTACTTGATCTGGGTAATCATCAGATAAACGCAGAGTCTGTAAATCTTTTGGGGAAGCACCATCAGTGATAACCCAACGAAAACAAGTTTTCAGCTCTGACATATCCTCTAATGTATTTGAAAATACAACAAATCTGATATTTAAGTCTGTACAATCTTGTAAGTTCTTCTTAAATTTTGTTAGATTAGCCATCTTAGGGTCTCGCCCCAGGCCTATCATTTTATCCATACCTAATAACCACACAAATAAAGGTGGCATATTCTTAGGCTCAATCATAGTTTCAACACAACCATAAATATTAATTGTGTCTACAGCTGCTCCTACAATTTTTGTACATTTACGTTCCTTATCTGCAGAACCTGTAATATCATCTAATCCGAATGATTTGATTAATTCTATATCTGTACCTAATAAATACATACCGGCAGCAAATCGCTGTCTGTTAAGCTCTGTGTCACGAACAGAACCTTCTTCGAATTCATTGTAGAAATTAGGATGATTTTTACTTGTAGAGCTGCCAAAAACTAATTTGTCTATAGCCAGACATAATTTTCTTCTAGCTACTAATGTAAAAGATGCATTTAAAACATCATTATCAAATGATTTTTTGTCGGAGAACATGTTATTAGATACAATCTCATGAGCATTACAAGTTTCTGTATAAATATCACTTAAACTTATTACAAGACTTTGTGTTTTATCTAATAATTTAATGTTCTCTTTTAGCATCGTAAAATAACGCTGTTGATTTGTAGCAGCTGGTGCTAATACTAGTAAGTTTTCGATATCTTTACCAGTAAAATCTAGTGTAACTGTTTGTTCACCACTCTTAACAAATGAAGGCTCACCTAAAATGAAACGATTTCCAGTTTGCTTGAAACTTTTCAAATAGTTACTATAGCCTGTTTCACTAATTGATGCCTGTGCATCATAAAATGATAATACAGTATGGTAATCTAGTTTCTTAGCTTCATCTATAATGTTCTGTCCTATGGCCAATCGTTCATTATCTGGCATAAAAGGTACTACTATGGTAGTATTAGCTTCTTTTCCTTTTTCTATTTCGGAATTGATTATTAATCTACCACGTTTGCCCTTATTATTCTTAGCCTCATCATTTCCTAAAATCATCTCAGAGACACTGGCGTCACAACCCATGGCTGAGCGTACTTTAATATTAGCTAGAAGACCTTTTGGCAAGTCAGAGCCTAGTTCCTGTGAAGCGAAGATTAGATGAAATCCAGTAGCACGACCCAAACGACCAAAAGCATCCAGAATATCTAGAATTTTTGGTAATTTCTTCTTAGCGTTTTTGAACATAGTCTGAAATTCGTCCACAATAATGATGTGCTGTGGCATCATCAAACCAGTCTTTTTACGGAAATCATCAATCTTCTTTACTCCAGCTAATGTGAAAATACTATACCATTGTGACATTTCTGTTTTTAGAGTATCCAAAACAGAGATAATATAATCAGCATCTTCCGTAGCAGCAATTCTCCGTATATGAGGCATAGGATGCTGTAAAGCATATGATTTAAACTCGACAATTTTTGCATCTACTAGTGTCAAGTCTATTTCCCAAGGAGCAAATTCCATACATAAACCAAATATTATAGAGTTTAGTGTGACAGATTTACCCTGTCCTGTTGCACCACCTAAAATCATATGGATATCTTCGCCGCCAATTGTCTGTTGACATAATTTAGAGCTATTTCCATCCACATAACCACAACGTAAAGTACATCTACTTGTCGCATCACCAAACCACATGTTACTATAGATTCCCTGAACAGGCTGGTTTACAGTCAATATCCTTGATGGTGTAAAATCACCCTGTAGTAATTCAGGTATTGACTTAGGTAGTTTAACCTGATAAGGATATTGTCTATTCGATGCAGACTCTAAGATAGGAAAAGTCTTTTGGATGTAACTACTTTCGAGAAATGCGGTACTTGAAGCTTTGTAAGCTTCTAAGAATAAATTATGGTTTTTTCGTATGTCCTCATTACTCACTTTTATCATTTATTATAACCTCTTTTCAAGATACAACTGCTTAAATAACTTAGTATAATAAGCCATACATTCCATATCAGAGAAGAATAATACTATTTTGTTTGTAGCATTGCTCTCATAGGAATGCAGATTAAATAAAAATCTATAGGTTATGGCAGCTATAGGTAATTCAGCCTGAATACGCTCTACCGGAATAGCAGACATCTGAGCAGGTGTATGTAAAATCATACGTTCAATAGTTCTTGCTCCAGCCTTTGTGTTTAAAGTATAAGCTTCTTTTGCGTAGCAACCCACACAAGAACCGGCATTATCAATTAATCTAACATATGTAGCATCTGGTGAAGCTTCCTTAATAAATGTGAATCTACTTTCAGCTATTGAGGTATTCATAGGTGCTGCAACAGTATTATTTGCAGGAGCTGTAACCTGAGGAGCTGCAGAAGCTGATGCATTTACTGAAGTCTGAGATGCTGTATCAGCAATTTTAGTAGTATCACCAAACATATTCATACTTTGCATAGAATTATCTGATACTGATGTAGCCTTATCAAAAACATCAATCTCTACTCTAGAAAGTACATCTTTATAAATGTTCAAAACATCTCCAAAGTTAACAGTACGCTCTTCTCGCAACTCATTCAGTTTTAAAGAAACTTTAAAGTATACTTCTAACAGCTTTATACCATATCTGATAATAAATGCCATTAAAGGCTGTCTAATAGCTTTTGAATTTCGTTTAGCTATAAAGTCTTCCTTACTGCTGAACTTCATAGCCTCTGCTAATGAATCAATATCCTCATATCTTGCACAAGTATTATGAATATCAAAATGTGTGAGTATCTTACCAGATTGTATATCTAACTCTAGTAGTAAATCCTCTAAATCCTGTGAAACTTTGAAAGGCATCTCAAGATTATCTTCTTCTTTTATTGACTGTTGCATAGAGAAGAAAGTATTTGATTCATCCATCAGAATAGCATCTGATGTAACGAACTTACCATTCTCATAATTAATACCAGCTATCTTTATTGGGTTACCATCAACATAGCTCTTAACGATATCAATAATAGAATAGTTTAATACAGTGACCATCTCGCGAGGGCCTTGATTAGTTGAATTCTGTAAACGCTTAGTAACAGTTAATCCCACAGGTGCAGTAATAGAGTTGCCGCTATAATTATTATCCTGCATGAACTGCTTACATTTTACAGTAATATCATTGTACAAAGCAGCTGTTGCATTAACTGGACATCCATCAACTTCAACAAGTGTATAATCAGCAATATCACCCATATACGGCTTTATCTTGTTATCTCCTAATGAGAATACTAGAGAGTATCCTTCGATGATAATACATGTTGGCTTACGTTCTCCCCATCGAGCGAGCTGTATGATAGCTTGAATATAAGCTATATAGCCAGCACTTAAAGATGCTTCTGTTAAGAACTCAATAAGTTGCTCTAGAGCATTAACTCTTGTTGAACTGCTCATAGTGAATTCCTTTATACCTGCTCTTATAGCATCCTTTTCAGAAGCGGTTGCTCTGAATTTGTAGTCGGAAGTAACAGAATCCCCTGAGCTATCAGAAACTAAATCCATCATATCGTCATCGGAAGACTCAAGTGGATTATAAATTGGGATATTAATATTATGATACCAATGTCTTGTGTATAATAATTTAGCAAGTTCCTCTAAATAAGATTGACTTAGCTTATCAATATTAGGGTTAGTCACAGAAAGGTCAACGTCCCCTAAAGCTGAGTTCTTCATATTAAACTGAACCCATTCTATAAGTGATTTATAATATAGTTGCTCATTATCATATAACTTAAAGGTGTTATTCTTTGTAACACCCTCAAACATCGGATACATTGACTGAGGTACATGTATGTCATTTTTGTACTCTGTAATATCCTCAATCTGTAATCCTTTATAGGGTTCACACAAAGAAGTTATGGTCGGTAAGACATTAGACATCTTAAAATCTTCCTGCATGAACTGATTTCTACTAGGAAGCTCAATAAATAATTTATCTGTGCAAGTATTCTGGAAATTAGTTTCATTATCCTGTGGAGATAGCTCAGAATAAGGCCACGCCAATGCTGAGTTAATCTCATTCACAATCATCTGTGTCTGCACAATAAATCTTGGGTCGTAATAACTTGGACCAACATTTATTGGTCCAGCTAATGCTTTGTTCTTTTCATATTCAACAAACTTCAAAGCATACCAAACTATACAAGTAGCTGTCTGCTCATCTATTGCACCCTGTGTCATGTTAACTAATTTATTGATTAACATTGTAGACTGTGCAGGCTTAAGTGTTGCACCTTCTGCTGAATTTAATACCTGCTCGACTGCCTTTACTACAACATCAACAGCAACAGAATTATCATATATCTCATCAGCTGTTACATAAAGTAAGCTATCTTTAGAAAATGCAGCAATCTTAGGTACACACTCGGAACTAATTAACTCTAGTTGAGAAGCATCTTTCATCAATTCAGTAGCTTCGAGAATTGTGGTGCTACCTGCAATCTTAGCTCCTATTAAAATCTTCACAGGCTGTGTCGTACCGTTAGGCATCAAAACATCCCTCTGTACATAAAATAACATTTTTAATTACCTCCCTTTATAATAAAAGCAGGGAGTGCCTAAGCACTCCCTTTTTAATTTATTTATCGTAAAAAACTAGCAGAACACTTAAGTTCTACTAGCCTGCAACATTCTTGATTACATTCTAACGTCATCAGCGTTGATGCCCTGGTTAGCAAATGAAGTATCATGGTTGCTTAATTCACCCATGCTTACCTTCTGTACGTACTCTGCAATCGCAGCCACTCCCTGCGCATCCTTAACGAATCCACGGAATGAATCGAGACAAACATTGTACTGCTCCTGATACTTACGGCAAGCCTCAAGTGCCTGCTCAACTAATGCGTTACCGCCATTAGCAGCTTCTTCCTTAAGAACTCCAGCTAAACCTGTAAATACCTCAAGAACATCCTGATTAAAAGCTTTCTGGTAGCTACCAATTGAATTTTCAACAGCAGCCTGATCTAATTTTAGCATAGTATTTTTCCTCCTTTCGCACTAATTAAGTACACCGTCAACTTTAGCGTACTGATTCTTAACATTCTCTAAGATGCCCTTAAGCTCTTCTCCAGCCTTGTGAAGCTCTGTCACACCAGCCTCAAGATTCTGAGCGCTCTTAACAAACTTAGCAGAACCTGTAGCCTCTGCCATCTCTACTGTATTCTCAAGACCCTTCTTAACATTAGCGTTAAGGGCATCTAAAGTTTCAATAGAGTTACTGATTTTTGGAATAAACTCCGAATTCATGTTCTGTGACATACGCGTATCCTCCCTTCTTTTTTCTTACTTTTTAATAAAACAAAAACCCAATTTTTTGGGTTTTTATGTCTCGGGTTTTATTAAATTTTCGAGTGCAAATTCTTTAGCTCTTCGCTGCATACCACCATCTTTCAATACGAAAATACCACCAGCATTTTCTATGAGTGATTTAGCAGTATCTTTCATATTATAAAAATCTGCACTTTTAATAAATAAATGAGTGTAAATTCCAAGATTTCCACCATTTGTGAATACTTTCTTACAATTATCATCATTCAGTAATGTACTGTTTGGATTAATTGCAAAAATAAAGTCATATGTCTCTGTTAAGGAATCCGTTTCGACCATAATCTTATTGTATTCATCGATATTATCATATGATTTACGGATAGTCATAATACGTTTAGACAGAGTCTCATTATAGCTCACGAAAGTATTTTTTATACTTTCGTTGTCCGTAACAATTTTATATAAATTCTGAATTATTTCATCAGCTTCTTCAGCATCGGAAGTAAATGGTAAAAACTCAACGCCTAAACCGTCGGGGTCTATTACAGTACAATATAAGTTAGAAGGGCATAACTTTATTCTTAGTTGTAAACAAATAAGTTTGATAAAATCATTACAATCTTCTAAATTGTCATATAGAATTAACATACTACTTTTTGGATGATTAAAATAAATAGGTCTGGCGTTCTTAATATCAACAATAAATTTACTATTGAAAATCACGTCTGTTCCTATTCTATCTACATTCAGATATTCATCCTGTACACTGCCCGCAATATTATATAAATCTGTTTCAAAAGCAGATAGCTCTTTTTGTAATTGTTCTAATCTGTTCTTTAATTCTGCTGATTGGGCCTCGAGTGCCTGCATACGACTGTTATTAATCTTCATTGCATTTTGATAACGAGCTTGCAAAGCTTTATCATCAAATTCAAATGAATTTTTTGCTTCTAATTCTGCTTGCTGTCTTTTCTGCGATTCATCACTAATTTTATTCTGTAATTCTAGCAATTCACTATCATACTTTTTCTGTAATTTTAACTTTTGTTTTTCGAACTGTTGCACAGCCTTCTCTTTTAAAGACCCTTCAATAACCGCAAGATTATCTTTAACAGCCTTTTGTGCAATTAATGCACTGAAAATTTTGTAATTCTTGCTGATATTATATAACAAAAGAATAAATAAAATTACAACGTAAATAGGAAAAACTAATTTTGCCGCATAGAAAAATAAGATTATTAATAATACAGAAAGTATACCCAGAGACACTTTACCTTTGTTACTATCAGTTTCGCCGGGTACGGGAACTCTAACAGTTCTTAGGACAGTGTCAATTATTCTATCTATAGTTGAGCTTTTTGATAATTTACCTATCATTCTACTTTGCTTATTAAAGAATCTGACAATGTAATCCACATCAGACGCTTGTATATTCAAAGCTTGATTTTCTAATTGTCCTTCTAATTCTGTTTGAAATCGCAAACTGATTGATTTCGTTAGCTGCTCTTGTAAAACAGCTAATGAAGCACGCACTTCTGCTGTCATTGCTTGTTCATCAGAATAGCTACCAGCAACACCGTTACGTTCTAAATTGGCTAAACCTGTTTGATATTCTTCTTGCTTTGCGTTTAAGTCTGCTTGATATTTTTGCAGACTTTGTTCATATTGCTGGACGCAGGAACTAATGTGCTGTAGCAATGCTTTTTCTTTCTCTTCACGCAAATTTAACTGATATGAAGATTCCACACTATGCGTAGAATTCTTAAGATTCTCGTATTCATCTTCGTTAGTCTTAAGAGCTTTTTTATTAGCCATAATGTCTTTACGACATTTATCAATACAAGCTTTTATTTCATTATAAGTCATACTATCCCCTCAATTTATTGAAATGTTTCTCAAAAACAAGGTATGTACAAAATACATCATAAGTGGCATCATGATAAGAACCCTTTGGGTCTAAACCACATTGTTTTGCAAATATAGCAAAAGACTTATCAATAGCTTCTTTAGCATAACCTAACTCGTCTACAACTTCTGATAGTTTTCTGCGTTTACCAACTGTGTTCAAACTTGTCATAGCATTCATTAGACAGAAATTAGATATAACTTTATCATCAGAGATTGTGACCTTAGTCTTACCAAAATCAAAAGTTGGTAAACCATTGTTACTCAATGTCTGATTAATGATTCTCTTATCAAAAGCTACATTGTAAGCAATCCAGCAAACATTGAATTCCTCTAATTCTTTAACTATTGGTAAGAAATTATCTTCGAAGGTGTATCCCTGCGATAATTCCTTTAATTTCTTCTTATCTATACCATGTATTTTAGCTGCGTCTGGATTAATGGATTTAATAGTATCGCAATAAAAATTATAGAATTTTACCATCTTTAATTCCTTAATTGGTTTGCCAGCAGCTTTCATAGCTTCTTTCTCTTCGCGAGTAGTTGTTCTAACCAGTAACCCGGCGAATTGTATTACTTCATCCTTCGGACTTAAACCAGTTGTCTCTGTATCAAATATCATAAAATACATCAGTATACCACCTTTCTCTTAAATGGATCCTCTACTGTACTGGTAGTATCCATAGCTAAATATAAATCATTAGACTCTTTGCAAATCACTGCAAAGCCTAGTTTATCGTATGTGGCAACTTGGTCAATTACATTAACACCAATTTCAGCAAGTAACTCTTTATAAGTTTTTCCTACTGCATTAGCAATATCTAATAGCTGTAGGTATACTTGTGGTCTGGTAATACTGATATAAGGTAAATCGTCCACGATACTTGGTGTGATAAAAGATAAGTTTGCGCTCTTACCGAACAATGCGCATTCCAAAGCTTTCTTGCTAATCTTAGTGAAATCTCTCACACTGACATCTAATGGAGTTTTCACCACATTGCCAGTAACTGCATATTCATTTTTATCCGACTTTTGATACACAAGAGAAGTGTTAGTATCCTTCATATGCTTAAACACTTTATTTAAGCACTTTGTATCTGTACGGAGTAGATTTATGGAACGAGAAAATTCTACAAACTCCTTCTTATAAGGGACTTCTCCGCAATAGCAGTCCAAATAGTAACGATAACATAAATCAAACACTATCTGATTATCCCCAAAGTCTATATCTGGTATTTCAAGTATATTTTCATTGAAATCAGAATCGACACTTTTAATAATTTGTATACTAGGCTCGTGACCTTTTAAAGCCAAAGTGCGAACTGCGCACATTTGAGTCGCAGTAACATTATCGCAAGGTTTGTAACCCAATAGGGTATAACATAATTCTTCCAAAGGCATATCATTTTCTTTCGCCACCTGTGTAATCAATTCACCAACAGCTGTAAACTGTATATCAGTAAAAGAGCCACGTAACTCATAATAATTCTGCACCAATCTTACACGTAACATAAATCGAACACCTCCTGATCAAATAGATTGCTCTCTCCATATAGCTGATTAATTATATCCGACCATGTAAATCTTTTAGGTTTTGTTTTGCAAGCCGAAAATACAACATAAATCATTAAAGAGAGCAAAGCTGACATAGCATCAAAGTATGCCTTGTTGTCATTATTACACACCTTCTTAACACAGGCTTTCAAAGAATTGTAATCATAGCTATCTTTTTGTTTCAAATATCTTAGTATTTTAACAATATTTTCATTATGACGTAAATCAGTGAATGTTATATTGGCTTTAGTTAAAGCATTAAAGTGTGTATCTTCAAAAATACTATAAACTGCTGCATTATCATCCTCTCTATAGTAACAACGCACCACGTATCTTAAATCCGCTTCAAGCACACCAGTTAGTCTACTAGTTTGCATTAAAGAATTTATAATAGAATCTACTTCCATTCTAATAATCATGAAATCATCTGAATTTCTTAAACTACTTAAATAGTTTACAAATGATAAAGGATCATTTGTAGAAGTTAAATCCAGTTTATATCTCTTATAAAGATAATCCAATTTTGTTTTACCTTGCTGCGATAATAACTTATAAAATGTCTTATGTCTTAAGTACAGAACATCATTATAATCTCGGCTAAATGCGCTTGTTATGGCAAAACAAATAAACAAATCTGTCTTCCTGAATTTTTCTATAATCATTGCCATTAAATTTCACCACCTAACAAAAGACTGCCTTCTGTCAGAATATCATATAAAATATCGGTTGTAATACCATGTTCAGCATGTGTGGCACCAATACTAACTAAAGCTCTTCTATCACGCTCTATCTCATAGTACAACGTATCTACATTTTTATAATATTCCAATGCTGCTATCTCAGTCTTTATAGTCTCTCTCTCTTCTTCGTTAGTAGCACCTTCCAGTTTCTGAGCTAGAGTTGTAACTACTTCAGTAAACTCAGTCTCTGTATATGAATTACTTAATTTAGTTGCACCGTCAATATCCGATGGTTTAACATAAATCTTTGTTGTTTTTGTAGGGAAATTGATTAATTCTGGATGTAACGCTCCTACAATAAACTTATATAAAAAGTCTGGTGTAAAACGCATAAAACGCTTTAGACCTAATGCTTCACAAATCTCTCGATGGGTAAGCATATAACAATATAAATTGTCATTAACCTCAATCTTTCTATTTTTCTTAATTGCTGTCAGCATCAATCTACTCTGTAGAAAAGTTGTGTCATTCTTATCATCTAAAAGAGGGTTATATACATAACTGTACGCTATTGCAACTGGAATAAAAGCATGTAATATATTAAAAAACTGCTTCTTCTTATAACACCTGTTAATAATCCTTCTATGGGATTTATTAAAGATAAACTTGTTATAATTATCATAGCTGAGTTGCTTAAAAGCACTCATAAGACTTCTTAATTCAGCTGCGCTTAAGTGTATATCAGGGAGATGTAACTCCTGTCTAGCTACACCACTTAGAATTGCCTTTCGTGCAATATTATAAAGAGCCCCTTCAATTAGTAAGAAATCTAATGAACTATCTACCATAATATTGTGACGACTTACAGGTACACTCCCGTTATATTCAAAATTACCGAGCGTTGTACTCGTTATAATACTAAATAATTTGTGCAATATAGTATCTGTCACATACTGTTTCTCTACAATATCAGTAGGGTTCCCCTCATCGTCAAGCTTCTTTACTCGAATAAAAAACTCTATTTGCTTTAATTCTGATAACTCTACATAAACACTCTTCTGTTTATATAAAAAATATTTACCATTAACAACAAGTGTCTTTTCTCTAGAATCGACATTTGTTAATGCATCTGTTATTGCTTTTCTGATTATCTCAATGCCCATTTAATTACTCCATTCCATAACTTAATTTATGCTCAACTATAGTATAAGCATTTTCATCACTACCTTGAAGAATTGAGTTTGCCGCAGGTGCTAGTCTAGTACCCTTAAAATAAGCAAAAACCCTCATCTTGTATAAATAAATGTCACAACTCAAACGCATTTGCTGTAAATCATTTATGGTATTCTCACAGTTAAGTAATACCTGTGTTAAATCCAAATCTGACAACATAAGTCTATGTACTGTTAATAGTGCTAATTTTGTCATTTCGTTAACTGAATCTGTTTCTATTATTTGGACCACCTTATCTGGTTCTGATGCATATCTTTCCAGTAACTCTACATACCAATCTACACATTTGGAAACAGAAGCTTTATTAAAGAATGGCCAAGAGGACTTTAAATAAACACCATAGGCGCTTTTGTAAGAATTGGAACCGCCTGTCCATTCTAATTTGCTCTCTTGTCCCTGATATCCTAACATAGTGTGTAATACTGATTTGAATCCTTTTATAACCTCTATTATATTTCTATATTTTACTTTGAGTGTAGCCGCCTTATTAATTAAAGCACTTGACTTTAGCATATTAGAAATATAAATTGGCATTCCTTGCATCTCATATAAAACAAATTCCATATTATTCAAAGTACACTCATGCAATTCCTTTACACAGAAAGTTTCTAGCCAATCTGGTAATTTTACTGATATAGGTACTGCAAAATAGAATTGAGTAATCTCTAAATTTTGACCATTCAATGCTACAAGCATTTGATTATGTATCGTATCATTACTTATTAATTTACAATAAATTGTCATTGTGGATTGAGAAAACTCTATGTTTCTGAAGCTAGTAAAGCTTACACCTGTATAATCTTGTAATTCTGTAATGCTTTTATCAACAATAAAGAAATTATTATCATTACCGAATTCAAGAAAATCTAAAAATGTCTTCTCATAAGAAGAGCAATCAATTAGATTACCAAATGTTTTTAAATCTTCACTAGTAATAGGCATTCTAGATACATTATCGCATTTTAAATAATTATCCTCTATAGAGAAATCTTTTATTAATTCTGTGTTTGTTGCGATTTTCTTTAAGCCTTCCACATCTGTATTTAAAACACCTATCTGCTTAAACTTATTGTCACAAAAAATTAGACAAAACCCCCTAGTTCGGTTATCTATATCTGTTAATATGCTCCGCATGTAACAATAGTTATAGTTATCATACATAGAAATCACCTCCACTTATTATAAAAAAGAAAGAATAACTGTTACATTATTCTTTCCTATCCAGATTATTGTCTATCTGCCGGTACATTCTCTGCATTACTTCCTGTTGGAAAATCTTTAAAATTAAAATAAGGATAAGGGTCCACATAAGTTCCAGAAAGGTCTTTTATTCCTAAATGACAGTGTGCACCTGTACTATTTCCTGTTGAACCTGCTTTAGCTATTTGCTGTCCTTTTTGTACAGTATCACCTTTCTTTACTAATAATTCCGAATTATGCATATAAATACTCTGACTAATTCCGTTTGCAGTATCCGAGTGATCTAATAATACATAATAACCCATTGAATCGCTCCAACCAGCTGAAGCAACTGTACCGTCTGTCACTGCATAAATAGGATCCCCTGTATCACAATCAATATCAATACCCTGATGTGTCCTACCCCAACGAGCTCCATAAAAACTGGTTATAATTCTCGGAGTTGTTGGTGTTACAAAGCCACTCGTTGCATGTAGCGGCAAACCTTCAGTAACTCCAGGTGATACTGTTGGCGTTGTTGGTTCTATAACTGTTGAGTTGGAAGAATTGCCAGAGAACATATCATACATAGGGCCAGAAAAATCATATTCATTAAGAATATCATTCTCTCTAGGGGTAACTTCCTTTAAATCATAACTAACTAATATGTAACCATTCTCGTTAGCGTAAGGTTGCTTGAATAATAATTCTGATGTACCCGCACCGAACATATCTTCCTTGTTGCAACCCGATAGCAGTAAACTATTTATAATTAAAATTGTGGTTAATATTTTTCTCTTCATAAAATCCTTCCTAAAAATCAATATAAATTTCGGGATCAATTGTTATACCATTTTTAAATATTTCGAAATGTAAATGTGGTCCTGTGCTATCACCTGTATTACCACTAAAGGCGATACAGTCATTAGCTTTTACATAATCCCCTTCTGATAGGTTCACTATCTCGAATAAATGTGCATATCTAGTCATCCAAGTATCTCCATTACTTGAGCAGTATTCGATTTCTATACAGATGCCATAACCAGTATCACTGTAACTCACTGTTTTTACATATCCCTGCGTGGACGCAAAAATAGCAGTACCTTCTGGTACTGCTATATCTATCCCTTGATGTATTTTTCCCCAGCGGGGACCATATTTACTTGTAATTACATAATTACTTTGTACAGGATTAACAAAAGAAACATTTAAATCGGTGTTTACAACGCTAAATAGAGCACTATCTCCGTAAGATACTGAAAATAAATCAGACTCTTTTTCTGAGTTAGCGGTAACTGTAGTTGTGCCAAACTCTTCTCCAACATAGTAATCACCGCCAGAGCATCCTGTAAGTAATAATATAATAAAACAAATTATTATAAATTTCATCAATATTTCACCAACTCGATACCGTCAAATGTAGTAGTCCCTGCACCTAATGGCATACTCTTATACAAGTATATCAGCTTCATATCTTTGATGGTATTTATAATACTTCTACATACTAGATTGCTGTACAAATGTTGCGGAGTTCCTAATCCTAGTATGCTGGCACACGCATCATTTATTACAGCAGAATTTGGTGATTTGTCATTTTCTAAATTGCTTCTTGTTAAAATATCTAAAAGCTTACTTCTTAACACAACCGGAAATTCTTCCTTTAATTTGTAATGATTAAATAAAGCTTTTAAAGTACAAAGAGCAATCTCAGATAATGCAATATAATCAATACCCCATAAGTTATTATATGCCTCTAAATGATTAAGTGTGGCTCCTGCTAATACTGCAAAAGCGCCTGCATTACCGTCTGCCAATTCTGCAAAAGATGTGCACTCCCATTCATTAATAGGAACTATTACACCAGTTTTATGTGACCACCTTAATATCTCAGATGTATCTACAGACACCTTACCTAAAAATAATGATCTATCGAAGGTACCTTCCCATACCTTTATATCTCTTAAAATCAGTGACCATCTACCATAGTATATTTGAGCAGTAAATTTAACTATTACCGGTTTATGCATCAAATACTTTGCATTAAAACCATTCTTTATAAAATTTTCTACATCAAATAACTGTGCTGTAAGAATTGTATTATCAACACTCTTTAAATAGAAAGTAAAATAACCACTTTCTCTCTTTGTTATACCAGAAGTAGAATTAACTACAAATGCAACACATTCATAATCATTATTTTCTATAAGTTTAGTACTATCTAAATACTTAACTGTGTCTACATCACCAAAACTTGTCATACTATTTATGTTCATCTTCATCTACCTCTACAATCTCATAATAATAATTAGCCTTGTCAAATAGCAGGAATAGCAGAAAGAATAAATCTAATGCTAGATACACTATAATAATTATCCAATTAATCATAGACCTTTTGAATAAAAAGTATGCTCCCAACTGAAAAATACGGACAATGCCTATTTGTAATATCGGTGTGGATTGATTAAAATAACCCAGCCCTCCCAATAAACCAAAAAACCAAATGATTACAATAATTAACTGTATTATGCTAAAATGCCATACCCAATTTTTGTAGTAGGGCAGAGCCATATTTACAATTAACAGTATACAATACAATACTTTCATAACAAAAGTATTCACCATAATATTAGCTTCATATCTGTTCATTAAATCACCTACCCGTTATATATTTTATTCAACAAATCTTCTGCTTGTTGTTTTTTATCAGATAATATAACATCACTAGTGTCAATCTCCCCAGTAATAGTAGATGTTCCAAAAATAGTATCATTCTCTTTAGCATTATATGTCTCGTCACTATACAACAAAGCTCTTTCTTCATCGGTTAAAGTGTAAGGTGTGAAATCACAAGTTACAACTATAGCGATGATAATTATAAACTCTATAAGAATAAGGAACATTATGAACCACTTCCATTAGAGTTAGATGAGTTAGAGTTAGAGCTGTTGCCAGAACCACCTGACTGTCCACCCTTATCCTTAAATACATTACCTCCACCAAAAGCAACACAAAGTGCAAGTATTACTACAAGTACGATTACAGTTCCTGTTTCCATAATTAATCCTCCTTTTCTGAAATTAATGTTATAAACTTTAACAATTTGACAGGGTCATTTAAATCTATAGGAATCGCATTTCCTTCCTCAATTAGTAATGTTAATTTGTAATCAGCTATACTGCGGACTACGATTAAATTATCTAATGTTAATTCAAATGCACCAATACATTTATATACATTCTCAAACTGTAAATATAATGGTAAAGATTTCTCTTCATCATTAAATTTTTTATTAAAATAAGTTACTTCTTCTTCAGTCGCAATACCCTCGATTAAAACATGGGGGTATTTAACTGAAGTTCTCTTGATTTCTACGAAATCATCTATAGCTTGTAATTCTAATAGTTCATCCATAGGCCTAACCTACCGTCAAAATAAAATCGTTATCTTCTGTAATAATAAGCTTAGGATTATACTGCTTGTATAAGGAACATATATAATCCCATTCAGTCTTAATCAGGTCGAGTGTCTTAAAGCTACCATCCTCTGTATTAATCTCAACAAATAATGATTTCTTATATGGTAATCCTGAACTTAAAGATGTATAGATTGCATCACGATAAGTCACGAGTTTTTCTCTATCTAGCTCATTAGCCATTGCATACTTAACACCATTCAACTCAAGTAAGGTATGATTCTGCAACTCAGTTACCTGCTGTAAAATACCAACAATACTTATAGGAATGGTTGTAACGTGATACTTATCCATGGCATCCTGTACTTTTTGCGATAAATAACCCTGGGTATCTGTAATGGATGGTATAGTTATAACCTTATCTGCTATATCTTCCCACTCATACAACTCCCCCTGCACATCAGATATCTCAGATGCTTCAGCTATAACTACGCTCTCCTTTAAAACTTCTTCACGCTTATCAGCCATCTCAAGTACTCTCTTTGTGAAGTCTTCTGTTGTGCTTATATCGCTATTTTCTGACTCAGATGCTGCCTGTGTAATAATATCTCTTACATTAAAAACCTGTTCTCTGCCCATTTTAATTCTCCTCTACTAATTGTTCCGCATTCTTTACTCCCTGTGCATAATTATTAAACACAACAAGTTTTATTAATATATTCATGTAGCCTGCCAACGTAACTACTCTTACAATAGGTATAAAAAGCAATATAGTTGCCAATGACCCCGTAGCAAATTGATGACCACCATCAGTAAATTCTGCATGCATTCTTCTTATTTTCGTTCCAACATTCATAAAACCAATGCCTACACAAATACAATTCACTACTATTAGCACAGCAATGACTCTTATCATTAATACACCAAAATTCAACATAATTTTATCGCCAAATAAATTACCTATGAATTCAATTGGTATAAAGAATACTACAATTGAAAGAGCAAGCGTTGCATAAGATACTAGTGTAACAATTGCAGCGCTACTCTTAAACATCATTATTTCATTCCAAAATGGTATAAAACGACCGATTCCAGCTTTACTATTATTAGCTTCATAGTATAGTCTACACAATCTAGGTTGTATAATAAAATACTCCAACACTACAGTAATAGCTATTATCGCTTTCCAGTCCAAATAAGAAGTGCCCACAATCATACCTACTGTGATGGCTATATAAGCTATAAGCACTAATAAAATAAGTAACTTGTCTTTATCTCTCTTATTCATAAGATTTACCCCCTAACTAAGATTGTTCTCTTTTATATAAGAGTAAAATAATTCTAAGAATCTTGTGACTGCCGCGAGATCTTCTTTTGACTCTGCTAAGCCTAATGCACCCATCATGGCTTCTTGTACTATTATAGGAGCTAGCGACCTCACTGCTATTTGTGCATTACGCATGTCTGCTTTACTCAGTACCTGTTCATCGTCATAATCCATAACGCCCAATTTGGTTGCTATGGCTCTCAACATTAAGAAAACTTCTTCTGCATTACCAGTATTTGCTGGTGTATTGGAAGTAGGTATATTTTCTTCGGGCGGATTATTCCACATAGGAGGTGCTTCCTCAACTGCCTTTATAGATTCTTCATCAGTTGCAGGAGTCTCTTTTAAATTAGGGGTTTTCTCAAACTTGGGAGTTACGTCCTCTACGCTGTCCTGTGAAACCATAGCATTTTCGAAAATAGAATCATCCACGAAATCACTCACGTCTTCTGTTGAATCCCCAGTAAATTCTACCTGAGTCTCTTGTGTATTTACAGATGTCTCTTCTACACCCACAAAGGCACTATAGCTTAGTAATAAATTATCAATGCCACCGTATACCTTAACAAACTCTTCTGTATAAGAAGATAAGCGTTCCTGATTAAGTAACAGCTGTAATCCATTTACAGCATCATCATCAAATGTCTTTAATATAAAAGAGCTAAAAGGTAGTGTGTTAATATACTCTCTAACTTGCGCCATACACTCCTTAGTTAAGCAAACATAAAAACCTGCCAGCTCTGGTACAAAGTTTTCACAAACCTCGATAACATAACTATCTGGTACTGCGGCATCTTTTGTTAATAACAGTACTTCATTTACTTCAAACATCATTTCTCTCCTTTCGTAAACGAAACATATTTAAAAACATCAATAAACCTGCATGGTTAGCAGCAATCTTACTAATGTTTATGAACAGAAAGTATAAATAATCGTAAGATATTTCTTTATTCTGTTCTATTAACTTATATAACTGAAACTCCGTTATATCGGTTAATCTTTTATGCTTAAATTCTCTATAATTGTCTACAGATAGCTCGCCTGAAGCTAGTAGCTCGGCAATAATCATTTGAATTTCTAATTTGTGGAGTAAAAACTCCTTTAGATATTCAATACCATATCTGTATTTATATATTATAGAAACCGCCTCTGCGTAATTTAACTCACAGGACGGTAAACCTAGTAAAAAATTATATAAATCATTTAAACCATACTTCGAAGTCTTTGGTACAAGCGCTTTAATATCTGCTCTAGAGACTATGGGGATTCCTTTTAGTGCACATACACCATTAGTCAAATCCCTTAGATAGCCACGAGTCCTGTTATACAAATAGGTTGCATCACTATCGCTGATACATAACTCTCTCTTAATATACGCTACCTTTTGCGGCTTTCCAATCTTCAAATTATCTATGATTTTAAAAGAATGCTTATTTTCTGTTAGAACATTTGTGATAGCTTCACCCTTATTTCTAGAATAAGCATGGAAAATTACAACATTGCTCTCTACAGAAGCTAGTTCCTTTATAACACCCTTATCGGCACCCGCATATACAAGAAACCACCCAAGTTCAAACAAGGGTGGTTTCCTAAATTCATACAATTCCTCTACTTTGATTTTGTTATTAAGCATTTTAACACAAGACTTATTTACATTTTGAGTTAACTTATTTACTACAGGATTGATTAAATTATTCTCGGCTTCAAGTAATAAAATTATCATAAAATTATTCTCCCTGCATACATCTCTATATCATTGACTAAATCTTCTCTTGTAAAGTCTAATTCATCTGTGAGTATTTCTGATGAATTTGTATTAGTTTTCTTTATTGTGTTATAAGCCTGTTCCAGCTTTTGTATTGCTGAATCATCCATGGCGTCAATTGTGCTCAATATAGAATCAACTGTTTCATACATGAACTTATTTAAGTCATCACGCTCTGTTAATGTACGATTTTCATATGCAGTTAAATAAGGTTGAACGAATTCACCAGTTGGTCCAGCATAACTGCCTGTTAGAACTTTGTATAGATTTTTCATACCTTTAAAGTATCCCGCTGAAAATCTGTATGTACATAAAGCTTTTAATCTTCTGAAATAATTTTCATCGTAACCTAGTAAGAATAAACTTTCTTGTCTGCTAAAATTATTTGCACAAAGGTAAAGCCAGCATCTAGCAAAATTAGCCAATGCAAAATTATCTCTAGCTAGATCTAAAACATTATGACCGTTCATGATAATCATGTAATAATCCTCAAATTTATGAAATTCTTGTAGATAATCATAGTTCTCTACAATGCTCAAATGATTATCTCTTTCAAGAGTTTCATATCGCTCAATATATGCATTTAATGTTTCTCCAGTTAAACGCTTTGGTACATATCTACCAAACTCAAACTTCATCAAACGTACTCGATAACTCTGGTCTAAGTCGTTTATTTCTTCTGGAGAAAATTCTTTGAGATAAAATTCATGATATGATTTAGCTTTAAATGAGCTTAACTCATCTTTCGCTAACTGTACAGCCTTCCTGAGCTTTTCGTCCGCCGTTAAGGAAATCAAGGTACTACATTCTTGTATAGACGCTAGCGCTTCTACAAAATTATAATACTCACAACCCTTCATAGCGTCTGCGGCAGTTTTTAAAGGGTTTAAATGTGATGCAGTTATATAACACAGTCTGTCGTATACAGTTCCCGGTAAATCATAGCCGTACTTTCTTGATAAATGATTAAGTACTGTTGTTGCAATCATATGACCATCTGCTATTTCTAGTAATGTTGTTCTTATACTTGAATTGTTTAAAACAGAACTTCTAAATAATGTATGAGCAAATTGCTCAGCATAATTATTCACTATCATCCTATCCGTAATATCATCTAACAATTCTGCTAGACTGGCATCATTTACATACAATGACAATAATTTATAGCTGATTTGATTTATATTAAGAATCCTTGTGTGCGCAAACAAATCAATATTTCGTCTGATTTCTTCCACAAATCGTGAATAGTCTTCCTCTAATTTGGCTATTGTGGTAGGTAGATTATCACGATAATCTCTTAACAACTGTATCATTTCCTCATTAGAATCTGTAGATGTTCTGCTTATATCCTGATATATGCCCTTATAAATTGCAAGTAATTCCTTATCATTACCTGTAATCTTATCAAGCTTACTTAATATGATTAATCTATTTTGTAAATCCCAAACAGTGGACTTATCCAATATCTCTTTAGCAAAATCATATTCATTTAAAGACATAACTAATGAATAAAGTGCTTTATTCTTTGTAGCTTTATAGTCTAATGATAATTCAGATGCCATACAAATTGCTAGTTCCTTAAAGGTTAAGGAATCAATATTCTTAGTATCTTCTGGACTAGAAAAAGAAAATTCCTCTATGTCATCTATAGAATCCATAGTAGTACTTAATTGATTATTTGAACTAGTGATATCTTTATCATCAAAAAGCAAAAGCTTTTTACTGAAAGCTTCAATAGCTGCATAATACTCAGCATCCGAGAAAATAATAGGCTTTGCTTCTACTACTGATTTTTCCGTATCTAAATTGAATTCATTATCTCCTTCTAAGGTGACAACCGTATCCACACCTTCCATTAACAATTCAAGGCTTGGGTTTATTTTAGTTAGAGCTGTACCAGTAGATACCTTACTCAAAAATTTAAACACTTCATTAGCACCATTTATATACTCTTTTTGTAAATGTTCTGCAATATTTAAATACCATATTAAAGGTAATAGATGTTCTTTACCACACTTTGGACACTTTATTAGTTTTGGTATAGTGACTTTAGCGTAATCATCTTTTTCCGCCGCATACAATATATAAGACACAATATCTTCCTGCAGAATAACCTCTTCCTGACAGTCTGCGCAATAATAAACATAATTATCATTATGATAGAATAACTGCTTTATAAAAGAACAATCAGAGGTCTCTAATTGTGTGATGGTGTCTTGCTCATTTTTAAGCAGATAAGAAGCTATCTTTTCTCTCTGTCTTTCTGTCTCCATCAACTGCTGATAATTAGACTGCGCTGCAGTAATTGCAACTGGAATAGCATCCTCTAGGAATTTGAAAAAATCATAATTAGACATATAATAATTATATTTTTCTGGAAGTCTGTTATCCAATAAACGAGTAACTATTGTATTAGCTGTTACTACACTATGAATATCAGCGCGGTCTCTATTTTCATTCACACATTTACGTACAGTTTCCCATACAAGAATTATGAACTCTTTATCAAGAATACTAGATTCTGGCATTACAGCTTCTTCTATTTTGATACCAACCTTGCCTCTATTCAGAGTCGCCTTACTGGATTGTATAAAATTCTTTATATCCTTAAAGGATTTTATGAGGGAATTTCGCTGTAATTCCATTATCTCAGGACTTATAAATTCAGCATTTAAGTTCCTCAATTTTAACAAACTGTCATAATCATATAACTCTACATGACGATAACCGTTATTTGCTAACTCTGTTCTCATGGAATTAATTAATTCCATATCATCAGAGGATATGTCTTCATCTGTGTCAAATACAAACAATGAACTTTCATCAGCTGGGTCGATATCAATATCTAAATCAATACTCTGATAAGAATGATCTTCAAAATCTGATGTAAACTCTAATGTACTTGCCTTAGGCTCGAGTTGCTTTTCATAAGCTGAGTCCAATAAATCAGTTAAATCCAAATCATCTTTCTCTACGGAATACTCCAGCACATCATCTGAAACATCTTCAAGAAGGTCTAGAAGGTCTGCATCATCGTTAAGCTTTCTGTCAAAGTTTTCTTGCATTTATTTATCAACTCCTCTTCCCATTTATGAACTTCATTTATAACAATATCCAAGAATTCTGTAGATGTTACAAGCACTTTGTGTTTATTACCAGCACCATCATATTCCTCTCCTCGTCGTAAACCCTCTAGATATTTAGCACTATTAGAAGGATAGTCAGCTAGTATATAAGGAACAGATTTCTTAGCTGTGGTCATGCGAATATTTAACACAGGAACTCCTGGGTAATTCAATGATAAAACATGATTAATAACATCTTCTGATGTATAACAATCCTTTTGTTCACCTGCAGGTACTAAATCACCGTTTAGCAAACTGTTTAACTGTTTAAGTTGCCCTAGTGTAATTGTGCTAGTGCCCTCGAATACATCACCAAGCAAATCGGCTATTGGTCTTGATACACCTTTTTCGTTGCAGATGCTAATAAAATCATTCTTTGTCACTCTGGTACCACCAAACTGTAAACTTCCAGTTATACAAATTTCCAGAGTTTGTAAACTTTGCATCTTCATTTTATCCGCAAATATATAGGAACCAATAACAATATCATCAATAGAGGCAAGCAACCAATACTTTTTCTGTAACGAATAAACTCCACGTCGGTCACAGAAATTAGCAACTCCGCCCTCAGACTTGATTATATTAATAAGTTCCTCTGCAGAGTTTATATCATTAAATAATTTATACGCGGTTGAATCAAATTCCGGTAAACCCAATAAAGATACCATTTGTGAAAAAGTTAAAGTTTGTTGCTTTATATAATGCACACCATTCAAGAACTCCAATCCAATCGCACTTTGCGTAAAATATTTAGGATATACATCTACCGGTAATGCTAGTATCTCCACATAGGAATTCGATATAAAAATACCCTTTCCTGTTTCAGCTAATTTCTCTTTATGTACATTCATGAGCATAGAATATACATCAGCACATGTTGCATCAGCAATGCCTTTATAGTTGAATCTTTTAAATAATTCACTTAACGCTAAACCTTGCTTTACGTAGCATCTAGGGTCACAACAAGTTATACGAGTTCTTGCATAGTTTATAAGCATCTCGCTACCACAAGTACAGTATTTAGGAAACACACCCACATACTCTTTAGGAATTAAATCGCAACTTTCGGCTTCCTCTACAGTAGTAAAATCATGAAAAGCATTAAACTTATCATATTTCATTTTCATTTCATTAAATGTCATAATTACACCTACTCATTTATTAAATCAGCATAGTTTGATACTACCTGCATAAAACTGATTATTTGTTCTCCGCCTTCTAGTGTAAGCAACTCTATTTCCACGACACAGATACCAGTTGTTTCTAAGTCTTTGAAAATATAGTAAGGCACTTGACATCTATAAGGTTTCTCTTTATACACTATCTCTAACCAATACATTTCCATGCCATCAGCTAGTATAGCTCTTTTGGCTTCATAGTTTACAAAATCTCTAAAATATGTTCTATTAGAGACTTCATAAACTGCCGGTATATCATAACCATTTAAGTCTTTAATATAATCACTTGCGCTATACACAGTTGCTGAGGTAGTACCATTTTCTTTTGGATCAAACTCAGGTAAACCTACTGTTATTTCGGTTGTAAGGGAAGGCTCTTCTGTTGAAGAGCCTGTATTTGTTCCTTCTGTTGTCAATATTTGAGCTGAAGTATTGCCTGCTGAATCTGGACTCATAGTAATTTCATCCTCTTTACTATTGATAGACTTAAGCATAGCTATAATTATAAGTACAATAATTCCCACTACGATAATTGTAATAATATTATTCTTATTACTTCTAGGTGAATCTAAATCTTCATCTTCTAATGAACTCACTACCTTCTTTTCCTCTAAGATGGTATTATCTTCTTTCATTCCTATAGCCATATATTAAAACTCCTTTGCTAAATAATTATCTATTTGTTCAAAAGTTAAACTAACGTTAAATAGTAGTTTTCTAGAGTTTCCTACTGGGGTCTTCAGCATTACACCATAACCCTTCTTTACCTCAAATTGTCTTAACCAGTTTTCACAGTTAGTAAATTTATACACAGTTGCTAGTTCTATGATTATTGTGGAACCTACAACTCTGAAGTTTTTAGGCAAATATTTATTATTAGCTTTTGTGATAGATTCAAATTTACAAATATCAGTGATAAAATTATCAAAACTATCCCAATCAGTGTTCTCATTAACAGTGAGCCAGCGTTCAGCACCACCTTCAGAAAACTTAAAAACAACACTCTTTCCAGAACTGGTCAAGTTTGATTTCAGATAATCTTTCACTTCTTGTAGATGACTTTTTGGTATTGTAACCATAACCTGCTCGAGCATAACATTTATATTCTTATAACGAGTCTTTACTTTTAGCATATCAGCTATGTTATCAGCATGCGTCACTGTGTCATCAATCTCATACATAAATATATCATCCTCATAGGAATCATCCACTACAGTTGCATCAAATGCATCACTACATTCACTGACATCAAAGCTCCAATAGTCATTTGAACTATTGTAACTATCCTCGTCTTCGAACATTAAACTTAAATCTAAATCATCTAGAATAACTTCATCTTTTTTGTTTTCTGCCACTCGTCGAAGCACAGTCAGTTTGCCGTCGAAGTTTATTAATGGCTTACCTTCTGAGAAAAAGTCAAGTGCCCAGGTTTCAAATCTACTTGCCCATAATCTATCTTGTATCTCTGGATTATCTAAATCCTCTTTGGATAATCCTGCATCAGTAAATGAATTATAAGCATAATCCCCAACATAAGCTCTAACTGTGTAGTTATCAAACTTTTCCATTATCAAAGGTACATTTATAGGTTCATTGTCTATATTAGGTTGTACTTGATGAATTACTTCATTAATTCTTTCGCCTACGTATTTTACTCTTTCTGGTTTTATAACTTCATTCCAAGGGTCATTAAACCAGAACGGACCTGAACCAAACTCACCTGCATCCCAACGTTTTATTATTCTATCAACAAAGTATACAGGTGCTTCTCTAGCATCATCTTTTACCTCGCCCCAAGTGTTACCAATATTTATACCAACGAAATATTTAGTATGCCCTTTCATAGTAACCATACAACTCTCTTTTACAATTTTATAGATAAAGAAAGGATGTATGCTCTTATGTACACTACATAATAATTCATCATGGATTAACATATGCCACACAATCTTATCAGCAATGCCTTCTTTAACGCATCTTTTGTAAAATCTGATTAAGATTATTCTAAATAACTCAGCTGCAAAACACTGGATAGGGAAGTTACCAGCAGGTCTTCTGATTTTTGATTCAGCTGAATCATATCTACCGTTACTTCTTCTTCTAATAGCATCATTATCCTGCCCTACGTCTGATAAATCAAATGTTCTGTAGAAACCATATTTATCATAAATAAAACCAACATTCTTAGGAATTCTATGACCAGTATTATCTTTTGCATAATTGCCATTATCGTCACGTTCCCAAGCATCCATGAAGTCACGCAATTCATCAGACATAGCTCTTGCTAATAGAGCATTATCTCTTTCTGAGTTCAAGAAATCCATTATAGGTCTGTTAGCCTTTTCCCATTTTGCTAATAGTAGTC
The DNA here is from genome assembly GCA_045531735.1 of Wujia sp. Classification (GTDB taxonomy): domain Bacteria; phylum Bacillota; class Clostridia; order Lachnospirales; family Lachnospiraceae; genus Coprococcus_C. The sequence goes on from JAZSEO010000036.1 coordinate 183,258, forward strand.
TTGTTGCAAAGAGATTCTCTTCATTAATTGTACCGAAGAGATTCTCACATAATGATCTCTCACCTAGACCATAAGGCACACCAAAAGAAACACCTTTTGCTTTCTTTCTAACAGATTTACTTACCTTATGTGCTGGTATTGCGTTAATAAGACTCGCTGTTTCTGTATGATAGTCTTTTTCTGGGTCTTTCATTCTGTCTATCATCATCATATGCCCAGCAAGACTTAACATTATACGATACTCTACCTGTGACATATCAAAATCTAATAGATAATAATCATCGCTTTGTGATTGCACTAAAGCCTTGAGATTACCTTTCATAGTTTGTGCAGCATTTTGAATTCTTCTAGTCTCAATTCTTGCTAGTGAATAACTTTTGAAGATTCTGCCTTCCATATTAGTCTCTTGCATAGGTTTATAATAAGCTGTATACTCTTTATTAAGCTCAGCGTACTTTTGTAAAATCAGCGCTAATGGGTATTTACACTTATTAAAATCAGAAGCTTTAATGAGCACCATACTATCTGCTTTCTTTAAGGAACGCTTATCACCTTTAGCGATTAGGCTATCGTACTCTTCCTGTGTAATCCCGCTTGAGATAATATCCTTCTCTAGTCTATTAAACTTAGCATCATCAGATTTTCTCTTCTCTGAAATAAGTTTTTTCATAGCATATTTGTCAAGTTTAGGCTGTGGTTTATCACCTGTGGTCCACGCTTTTATAGGATATTTCAGAATCTCAAATAATACTTTTCTTAATTCACTAGGTTTAAATTCAAACTCATGCACTAAATCAGTATTTGGGTTTATATTAGTTAAGGCTGTTTCATATTCTTCTTCAGTGAAAATACCTGCAGATCTTTTAGCCTCTATAGCAAATCGTTGCTTATTATAAGCTATAAAAATACCTACATACTTAAAAGCAAATTCTTTTAATCTGTTAATATCATTGTATACAACCTCGCCTAATGCTAATGCTTCATCTTCCTTAATTGCCAATCCATTGTACTCACTATGTGGTAGTATGTTTAATAAAGGAACATCCAGTGCTTGATAATTATCATACATAGCATCTGGTGTAAGCTTTCTTAAGTGCTTAAAAACTTGCAATGTATAATCTGCATCCGCACAACCGTATATCTTAGCAACTTCCTTATCTGTGAGGAACCTATATTTATCTTCATTTCCTTTTCCCAGGATATCTGATAATTCTGGTGTTTCATGTCCAAATAATTTTCTGGTTAAGACTTTCAATTTATTTGAACCTTTTACTAATTTACTACACAGATTGAATGACATCTGCATAGTATCATTATTAAAATAAAAATATTTATTAGAGTCAATAAAGGCTCTTTTATCGAACATTACGTTATGTCCAATTAAGTTAATAAATCTTCTTACAATCTTAATTTTTTTCTTAATACAACCATTCATAGATTTCGCAGAGACCTCATTTGAAAGAGCTGTATCTCCAAATAAGTTCATATTTTCGAGATTAGCAACAGTTGTGCACACACTAGTTTCTTCCCAGTATTCAATCTCTCTTTCCCCTTCAAAATCCTCAAATATCTCAGCTAGTCTGCCTACAGCATAATCGTTATCTATATTCTGGAAATGCTCCATGTCTGTAAAGATAACAAATCCTTCATTTATAATCCAAGTTATTGGTATTGCAACAACATGGTCCTTATCAGGATTATCGCGTCTTAGATTATAGACATTAAGGCCTGTGGTCTCCGTATCGACTGATACATCTACTACGGTATCATTCTCCATAGCCTCAGCAATCGCCTTTAGCAAAGGTGTCATGATTCTTAACTCAAAATCACGCACTGTCTCTATACTGTCATATTTCTTTTTGTCACCATCATCATCTCTATACCAAGACATATCAAGACTTTCACATAATGTATAATAATCAATATCCTTAATAGTCTTAGTCAAGATTTTCTTAGAGTATTGTGCACTAGCTTCTTCTAGTTCAAATAACTTTTCATTCAAGCTAAAAGGAGCCTTTTCCATATGAATCTCTACACCAGCGTGTCTAATGTCTAATTTAGTAAAGAAGTCGCCCTCTTTTGTAAATCTATAACTTAGAATTCTATCGGATGCTTCGAAATCATATATAACTGACAAACCCATTGTAGCAACAACATCTTTATCCACATCGTTTTTATCAAATGTGTAATTTCTAGCAAAAGCTAATGTGTCTAACATCAGTTCGTTATATTGGTTTTGACCATAACATGAAATCTTACCACTTACTTTAGTTCTTTTAAGAATGCCCAAAAGATACTCATTATTGTAGAATTCTTTCAAAGCCATATGGGAACCAATAACAGGTTGCTTAGGGGTAACTCCCAATTCAACATCATAAGCCTCATCCAAATGATAAGGACTAAATGCCCACAGGCACTCGGTTGCTTTAATATCTTTCCAGCCTAAGTAGAATAGCTGCCCATCAACCTTTATATAACCAGTTAAAAACATTATAAGCACCTCCTGTGAAAAATTCGTACTTTTGTAACTTATATATTTGTAAAGAACATTGCTCCACATCAGGTCTATCGGATTCTATCAGAATACAATCTGTATCAATATCTTCGCTTACCGTAGCAAGTATACTACTTACTGATTTACTCCTGACAACAGCAGAGTAATGCAGACGCAAATACATAATAATATAGCTCTTGATTCTATTGGTTTCCTGTATTATTGCTCTAATAAATCTCAATAATAGTAAGTTCAAAATCTCTGTATCACATAGATTAGATTCTGTAACAATATTGTCGATTAAATTACTCATCCATTCTATAATAGAGTCATCAATCGACAAGAAATCGCCTAGTTTAACTTCTGTTAAAGCTGCATAATCTAGTGATAGCAAACTTCTACTGATACTGAGATAATTTGGTATAGCTCTTATTTTTTCACTAGGGCATCCTGTTAATCGATGTAATACATAATCAAGCTTATCGCTTAAGTCAACTATAACTGTATAGCGCTTACAATCAGTGCCAACGCCCATAGCCTCTAATAGGAAATGTGAATCATAACTACAGCCGTATACCTGCTTATATACTCTAGGCTTATCAATTATTTCCTCTAGTTCCTTGTAAAAGTTAATATCACTGTCACATACATTCTTTAAATCTTCTTTACTACAATTTAGATGAAACGCACGAGTCTCTACTTGCGCGAGTAATCTATTCAAGTCCTTATAAACAGCCGGGTCTTTAAATAAATCTATTTGCAAAATTTATCACCTCGTCTTCAAAAATAGGCTTTTCGGTAGATACATCAACTTTTATAGCATCTTTCCTAAATGCCACGTATTCTCCTCTTATTAAATCGTAAAAATAACCAGCTTTAGGTGTTACCCCAAAGCTGGCTAAAATGTCTTTATTTAATGTTGTCTGTATACACTTCACAGAATTATCATCAAAATACATAGTAACCCATGCTTTTTGATTTTTTAACATTGTTAACATTTTATCTTCCTCTTAAATCAATTTCTATATTATTTATATCTTGGTCGGTTAACTCAAGTATTTCTGCCTCAACATTAACAAACCAAACTTCATCTGCTATACCAGGTAATACCTTGTAACCATCCTCATGCACATAATATTTATCGTTATCTAGTGTTACATAACTTCTATGTCTCATTAAATAATGATTTGCGTCATAATGACAGTTGAAGCTATGGCTGATTTTCTCAAGATCACTTGCGTGCTTGGTCTTACTCAACTCTGCATGTATTCTGTTACTTAACATGGTCATCATCCTATGCTTAGCTGCTGATACACCAGAAGCATTACCAACTACTTTTAAAGTGTCTTTTGCAAATCCGTTAAACTCCTTAAATACTAAAAACAATTGTTCATAATATTGTAAATGTTCATTAACTAATTGTAGCAATTCTTCAGATAATTGCTGTCTTTCGGCCATAGCGTCTGTATAATCTTTTGTCTCTAGCTGTTTTATATCGACCACGTAAGGTTTATTTAAATATGGTAATAAGCTAGATACATCTTTTATGGGATACTCTAAGGCTAGTATCTCATATCTGTTTAACATCTTGGCGTAGCTTAAGAACATATTACCTTGATCTTCTTTTTTCTCTTTTGATGCTTGTATCTCTTTTACTAACTGTTCTCTGCACACATCTAAAGCACTAACAACGCCGTTCAACAAGCGAGCCACATTAAAGGGTAATTCAGAAGGCTGCAAACTGAATTGGTCTATACCCAGTATTTGTAGCGAAACATTATATAGAGTTTTTATTAAACCGAAACAATCTAAGGTTAACTCTTTTCCGCTAAGAGTTATAGTTTGTTCACCTCTAGGTACTCCACAGCGGTCTAATATTTCATCTATTGTCATATCTGAAATAGTTGAAACATTATTTACATCTATTGGTTCACCCAGGCAGGTACACATAACATCAATTAAATTGATTACAGATAATGCAACATTTTTTAAGCAAATGTCAGAAGAATTCTTATCTTTAATAGTATTATAACAACCGATTAAGCGCTGTACTGTAGCTAGTAAAATGAACTGTGCTGGCTTATCATCATAGTTTTTCACAAGTAAACTATAATTTTGGAAATTTAGAGTAATTCCAGAATCCTTTTGAGCTTTTGTTATAAAATCATTTAAAGGTTCTTCAACTGTACGCTTAAAAGCATCATCGCTGTTCTCTAAAGCCAGTATTGCTCCTTTGGACAGATTTATTTCACGCGCTTTAGTTAATAACGTATTAATATCACTATTGCGTGCACTAAGTTCAAGCATTTTTGAATATATAACCTCATTGCTGAACAACATCGTGTCATTATATTCTTGTTGCCTAATAGGGTTAGCATCTATATCATGTATTAAATCGATTACATCCTGATATAATAAAATATAATCCTGCAAACCGTTAAATCTATTCAACAATCTCTTGTCTCTAAATATCTGTACAGGAAAATTAAAGATATCAACACCAGTACTATTCTTAGGTGAATTCAAAAAAGCTATGAGTTCCTTCATTGCACAGAATCCCTCATATATACTCTGGAACTTATACTGATTTGAACCTTTCTTTGCAGTTAAACCGCCATATGTAAATAACGGTGTACCACTGTTACCATTAGATAGTCTAGTCGAAAAAGCAGCTACTTCTTCGAACAATTGATAAATGTCATTTATAGCGACCCCATTACGCATACTATTATACATAAATGCACATGTCTTATTCCTTATACGACATTTAACCATTGCTTCCTGACATAGGCCGTCAGTAGTATCCTCGTAATCTAGTTTATATATCTTTCCTAAGCCTGCTAGTGTTTGTGCGTATTGGTCTTTTAAACTAGATGAAATATACTGCTTATACCAAGTTACAATATCAGAATAAGCAATACCTTTATCAGCGCCATGATTAAATAAACAATAACTAGCCTTATATATTTTATTTGCTATATTCATAAAATCAATTGGTTCACTTCTAGAATAATTGCTGTCTGCCACGTCATAGCGGTCATCATCAGAATATCTATCAACTAGTGAACGTGCGTCCTCATCACTAGTTGCGCCTAATACACTTCTAGTGTTTATTATTCGGTAATAGTCAGACTTACCTTTAACAAAAGAGTTATAAGTATTCATAAGGAACGCATTAGGTGTACGAGTTTTCATATCGTATTTACCTTCTGAGGAGTAATTAGCAACAAATTGTATAAAGTAATTATGCAATGCTGTAATCACATCTTCAGGTGCACCATTAGGGACAGCCCTTGTTTTGAAAGTATTTGTCCACATATGCGTTTTCATATACAATACAAGATAATCATTCTTATTATATGAAGCTATTAACATCATAACGTGATTATATAAATTGTTGTAATTTGTACCCTTTATGCTATCACTTATCTTTTTCTTCTCTCGTTTATTATAATAAGAATCTTTTCTAACGCTGACTAGTTTTTCTGTATATAGCGAATCTAAGAATCCTCTAACCATACCTTTACCAGACGCTATAATTGCGTTGTTTAATTGCTCACTTGGTTTCAAACCATTTTCTAATTCTTTCTCTCTTGCGAAAAGATTTAGAGTTTCTTTTGCGGCTTCATATTCTCCAAGACTGTCTAAAGCGATAGCCGTGATGAACTGTACTTCTTCTAACTTTAATTGACCTAAAGCTCTGAAATCACTCGTTAACATGTTGCCTCCTAACACTTACTAATCAGATACACAATTATAATTATTACTAATATAATTTTTACTTCTTTGCTTAGACAATAAAATATAAATTTGCCTAAATCTAAGATGGTAGTGAAGATAGCATGCAATATCCTCAGTATCATGACTAGTAATTTTAATCCAATCTTTTGCACAGTGAATAAGGTCGCTTCAATTATTTTAGCAAAAACTCCCTTAACAATGTACTTACCACCTTTGTCACTTTTTTCTCTGTTGCATTTAGGGCAAATTGCGACAGTGTTAATTGTTCTATTTATTCCCATTCCGGCAAGCGGTATTATATGGTCTACTTGTACATTTTCCCTACCAAACATTGGTATACCACATTGTGAACAAAACCAAATACAACCAAATAAGCCAGGATTTTTATTGAAATAGGCAGCTCTATAGTTAAAAGCTTCTCTTTTGCGCTGACTTTTTGTAGGTTTGTTGTGATGCCTACCATGATAGTTATAATGTCGCACATTTTCCATAATACCACCTCACTTTTTAAATTAATAAAATAAGAATGGGTGCTTTTACACACCCATTCCCGCTTAAAACATATTCATAGATTTAGTTGTACGGTTATAATCAGACATAAATTTATTATAATTTTTGTCATCATCTTCGTCTAATACTTCATCATAATCATAATATTCTTCTTCGTCTGCTATTTCTTCTGCATCATTGTCAGAATCATAGTTAAAGAAGCTATCATCAGACTGTATTTGTAATTCCCAAATACCACCGTCTATTAAATCTTTTAAGCCATCAACCTTAACATACTTATCCTTATCACCAATAACTCTATCTGACAATATCTTCACAACATAATTACCAGCCTCGATATTATCAAATATGACATTACCTGATGAATCAGTTGTAGTATTAGCTATTACCTGACCAGCCTTTAATAACGCTACATCTATATTCTCGACTGGTTCATAACTTCCCTCCTGTAAAAAAGCATACGAAAGTGTAAATAAACGAGGTGTTGTCTCTTCTATAGAAGAATCACCAAACAAATTCATATCTTTACTTTCTATAGGATTAAAACCAGAAATTTCTGGCTCTGAAATCTCAGGAGTAACTACAATTTCTTCAGGAGCATCAAAGCTTTCCAACAGATTATCCATATCAGCTTCATTATTGCCAACAGGTTCGTCAAAATCTAATGTCATATCCATAAGATTTATATCACCCATAGAGCCAAATAAATCGATATTTGTTAAATCAATATTAGATTCTTCGGCTTGTGTAAACACAATATCTTCAACCTTATCAGCACCTTCTGATGTTTCATATAGCATAGTATCCTCAAAAACGATTAAATCTTTCTTAGATTTACTTACTAAATCTTCTCCAAGATTTAAAGCTCCTGTAGGTGAATTCTTGTAACTTCTGTAATGTTGCTGTGCTAATAGAGGTAAAGAACCCATTATATCTTCATATGATAATACTGCTAGTGCACCACTACTATTTAGAATTGTGTCCTTACAGTTATTAATGCCTAGTGTACCTAATACTGTTCCATCTGCTTCTAAAACATCACTTACTTTATAACGTTTACCTACCTGATAAGCTGGGTTATTCGAAAATCTTACAGTCATGTCAGACGCCTGTGCTCTTGTAAATAACTCAAAATGTCTAGCATTAATTATAATATTACTATTGAAGAATGTATTAAACCAATTGGTTAACCAAACAATTTGCTTAGCTCTGATTAAATATTTCAAATCATTTTCTGGTATTCTTACTACATTCTCAGGTAAAACATAACCAGATGTTATAGGTTCTCCGGCATTAATCCATTCCTTATCTTTGCAGATAAGGGACTTTGCATTAATACGCTTGACAACCTTGGCTTTACTTAAGAATTCATTAGCTCTCAGTATATTACCATCTTCAGTTAAAAGATTAACTTTTACTTTCTTATCGAGTAACTCGATATTAAGGTAACCACTAATCTTTGATACTAATGGTGTTACTTTAGTCTTGTCAGTATAAATATTTGAACCATCTAAAAGCTTGTGTAGTATATCAACACCACTCGCAACAGATTCTCCGGTGGCACCACCTTTATTTACCAATGAAAGAGTGAGCTGAGCCGCTGGCTCTCCAACAGCCTGAGCTGCTTCAATACCTATATTCTCTCCAACCTTAGGTAAAGTGTTAGAAGTATACTTAAGACCATAACATCTAGCACAACAGCTATGAAGTGTTTTGTTAGAAAGACCTTTGTCATCCCTACCTGACTTACAATCCAAAAGTATTCTAGCAGGAATTCTCTCTGTGCCGGTTCTTTCTATCCAGTCTAAAGTTTCATTTGTAATAATATACATATCGGTTCTAAGTCTTCTCGATAGAGGTCCTGTATACTTAACAAGCCCTGGCATATCACGACCTTCACGATTCTCCAATAAAGAACGACTTAATTCACTTAAGCTGTATCTAAACTGAAAAACACCTATGTCAGTTTCTATGCTACGCATATGACGCTTATTAACAATATTAAGAGCTTCTCTAGTTAAAAATCCTGACTGCTTGTAATATTTCAAATACTTAGAACTTTCTTCGTCTAATGTCTTTGTTCCAATAAGCATCTCTGGCGAAATCTCTATTAGTTTATTCTGTAACTTAATGGAATGGAAACCATTTTTTATACAATCGAAAGATTCTCCAGTTATCATATTATCTTTGAGTGTATTTCCAAATAATTCCATAGTTTGTGTATCATTTGTATCAACAGTTTCTCCCAAAAGATTGTTCTCAAACCATTTATGAGTAGGCGTGAGAGTTGATAATTCATCCCTGCGCTTACCCCAAGTTACATCATACCACCAATCTGTTTTACCACAATCCAGTTCCGCTATCTCTAAACCTGAGCTACAATGTTCTGCTCTTCTTGATGCATAACCTGAATTCTTTGTTTCGTTCTGTGTAGAAGCCATACCAGTTCTAGTTGAGTATGCTAGCATTTGGAAGTCAAAATTTGATAATCCTTCCGAGTAGTTTGCGATAACTGGCATTTCCAAATCAGTATCCTTTGTCTTCTGAAGATTACCAACTACACCAATTGATTGCATAATCTGACTCTTACTACCTCTAGCACCAGAATCAAACATAATGAAGATATTATTATTTCTTTCTAGTGCTCCGATGATATTTTTCTTAGCATTACCGAAAATATCTTCCTCAATAGAATCAAAAGCTTTCTTATATATCTTCTGTATACAATTAGCTTTATCTAAATCTGATAGTAATCCCTCTTGATAATCTTTTTCAACTACCTTTTGAAGCTTTTCTGCTTCAGCGAGTATACCTTTCTTATTTGATTTATCCGCTATTGCTCTTAAATCAAAAATTGAAATAGATACACTATGTCTATCAGACATTTTGAATCCCATCTCAGTAAAACTCTGGAATACATCCAACATATCATCTAATGGGTACGCATCCTCGAGTACACGGTTGTATAACTCCTTACAAATATTAGACAACTTGTAACTATTGTATCCATCAGCTGATTTACCAGTCGTAATAAGACCATCATATTTTAACTCAGCATAACGCTCAGGTTTTTGTATATTAATACCAAGCTTATTTTTGAAAGAACCTGTTTCGTTGCTAAATCCGTCCGGTAATAAAGCATTAAACATAATACGACCAGCGGTACTTACAAAATGCTTACCTCCCTGTGCAAAAGCTACTAGGTCATAAGAATGTATTTCGCCATTAAGGATATCTGTCTTAAGTAAATCAATACTACTGTAGTAATATTTAACATCTTTATCGTCTAACTCTAAAGCATTATCCTTTAACATTGTCATACAATATAAACCTAAGGCTATATCCTGCGCATGTGTCAGAATAATATCACCATTCTTTGGATTGATAATATCGCTCTTAGCACTCATCAATGCCATAGCTTCATCCATAGCTTCTTTTGATACTAATGCAGCAATCCACATTTGGTCACCATCAAAATCGGCATTGTAACCACTACAAACAAGTGAATGTACTTGAATTGCCTTAGTAAACACTATCTTAGGGTAGTACGCTCTAATGGAATATCTGTGTAATGAAGGTTGTCTACCAGCAATAACAACTTGTGGTTCCAGGATAGCACTATTAGGTCCAATAGGTTCACCATCAGTACCCTCGATGAATAACCTAATCCACTCAATAAACTGCACACGAGCTCTTATATTAGGTAATCCATAGTAAGCTTTAAACTTACTCTCATATAGCTCATTGAATCTTATGGCGTTATTAGAAGCCATTGCCAAGAACAATGCTCTAAAGTCTTTTACCTTTAATTTTACATTGTCCGAATTCTTTACAATGTACTTCATTAAATGAGGTATTAACTGTTCTTCATACATCTTAACTGCCATTGAAAATGGTAATCCAATATAAATAGGACTTCTTGTTGGGTCATCTGCTGGTATAATTACTGAACGACCTGAACGACCTATTATTTTCTTCTGAACAGTTTCTCTAATTTTACCATGATTCTTAGCACTCGAGCTTTTTTGGCTTTTACCAACAAACCACTCAAGTACTGTTGTGTAAGACTTCTTATTTGTTTTTTGAGCCGAAGATGTTATACCAATGAAATTACAAATAGCTTTATAAATAGCTAATTTTGCACTTTGTGAATCATTATTTTTGGCATATTCTACGGCATTAAGTATAGCTTCATAGTGTACATCGAAATCGTTCTTCGTTGGTCTACCTAAGGTTTCAACGGAAACTCTGTATATAGCAGGCATAACTGGATACGAAGTTATTAAATAATCCTCTAAGGTGGAACCACTTTCTATGAACTCTTTTACAGTTATATAGTGCTCCATCAACTTACACTTAGGATTATTATCTTCGCAAAACTCATATACACTTGAAGGGTCTGTTGTATCAATCTGTAAACCTTTTAAGAAGTTATCATAGTTATAATGTCTAGCTTCTTCTAGAGACTTATTTCTAGAAATTGCTTGCATCTCAGCTAGCGTTAAATTTCTCTGAGAGTCTTCTGAATTTCTATCCATAATACGCATCTCTAAATTGATAAGAGATTTCTCCATATCATAATTACGGAAAATGTAACTGATAGCTGCAAAGCCTGTCAGGTATAATTGCTTAGATTTTTCATCCAAACAATTATATAAATCCTTCTTAATAATATGAAGCTTACCCATATCAGCACCATCTACACATCTAACAAAAATCTCGCAATCCTTTATATTAGACAGAAGTGAATTTTTGGCTAAGTTATCAGTTCTTGACCATTTTATTTCAGCGTCTGTTGTAGCAACCTTAGTAGTTGAAGCTTCCCTTACCATAAATAATTTTGATAAAGAACCTTTTTCTATCCAAGTAGGATGCACTATTTCTGTGTGTAAATCAATCCATCCCCATTTTTCACGATCCACCAACTTATCATTAATGCTATTGTTAGTTCCAAAAATACTACTACTGTGTAAAGAGTCTTTACTAACACTCGATGTGGAAAATGATCTAATTGTGCTATCTTTGAGAGGGCTAAATTCATAATACTTATTAGATGTTTCGTCCGTCTTTGTTGTGATATTGGTTCCAAGTAATCTTAATAGAGTTGTCATCATAATATCATTATGATTCTCGCCTTTGATAGAAACCTCATAAGGGTTTTCTATTAAGCTCTTCTCTAACTTATTTCTAGCATTTCGGTCATCTGATAAAGTTGTCTGTAATTCCTGTAAGACTTTCATAGCACCTATACTTTCAAGACACCAAGATTCCATCTCGCCGAAACTCTGACCACCATTCAATTTTGCTGATGATTTTGCCTGTAATGTTACTTGGTTAACGCCATGCTGTAAACCAACTGCGTGTATATTCTTTTTAGCCATATGCACTAGCTTATACATATACTGATAACCTACATTTATTTCTCTTTCAAATGGTTTACCGGTTCTACCATCAATAAGTTTCATAGGTTTAATGCCAGCTTTTTCAGCAGACTCCAAAACGTAGTCTAGGCTGTTAGGGTGAAATGGACTTATAACTGCAATTTCACCATTCTTTGATGCAGCCGCCGCTACAGTTACTTCTAACAACTGTGTAATATTCATACGGCTAGGAACTCCCAATGGGTTGAGTATCATTTCAATACTCTTACCACTTATAGGGTCATAAGGCATCATTTCTTCAGGAATTATTTTAGCAACAACTCCTTTGTTACCTATTCTTCCAGCAAACTTATCAGCCACTTCGCCAGATACTCTACAAGCTAAATATACTTCTGCGAATGTACCATTTGGTTTCTTCACAATCTCTGCACGAATAACTTGACCTTCTGTGTAATTACCTAAACATTTTGGTAAGAAACTTTGTGCATTTTTTCTCTTAGCTGGTCCCTGTTCAGTAATCTTCTTATACACAACAGGGTCGCCTGGGTATAAATAAACTCCACACTTAGGTAAACCATCCAAGTTGAATTTATCAATAGCTGGCCCATTAGCGTAAGCTCTAGGCGCTTCAAATACCTCCGTCTTTGTGCTAGAGTTAAGTAACTCTATTGATTCTTTGTGTATCATTATTGAAGTAATGGTATCATCTGCAACTAACGCTGATGAAATGACTATACCATCATCAATAGATGAACTTTCCATAGTCTTAAATGCAACACGGTAGTTATGTCCTAATGCAACACTACCCTGTAACTGCTCAGGTGCCACTTCTAGTGCACCATAATCCATAACACCGGATAACTTATATTCATTCTTATCATATGAAGTATTGTAAGCTACAATATCGTCACACTTAAAATAACCGCCATTGCTTGCATTAATATTATAAGAAAACATATCGCTCTTTAGAGTGTGCTGTGCAAATGGTATTTCTAAGTATGTCTCCACACTTAAATTAGAAATATTCAATTTTTTAGCTTCCACCACAAGAAGTGTCAGTTTTCTTATTTCACCTGCTGACATTATTCGCAAGAGCTGCATATCACTGTGTAAAATAGTATCTTTATGGGCCTTCAATTCTGGACACTCATATACCTGCTCTTCATAATACTTCAGCAAAATATCTTTTGCTTTATATACACCTATACCTAATAGACTCTCTGCTCCTGTACAAACATAGGCACGTTCAGTCTTCATAGTAGAAACTGCTTGCTTCTGCTGATTACAGCTCATCTGAATACGTTTACCTGCAGCAAAATTAGGGAATGGTATACAACTTGTTGTAGGCGAAAGATTTTGTAATGGGCTGAATTCTTTGTAGTGTACTTCATTTGTGTCAACTGTAAGAATTTCGCCTTTATATCTAACCTTTACTCTTTCCTTAGGAGTGCTATCTTCGTTAACAAAAGTTTCATTCCACTCTGCAATATACAAATCTTTTTCATCTGTAGCAGATAAGTACTCTACTTTGTCTGTAACAATGCCATCTTGTACTACAACATATGGTGTAAGTAAGTAGCCATTTTCATCTTCCGTTGCTAACATAGTTCTGTGATGAACTTTACCAATCTTACCAGACTCTGGTGAATCATAAGGGTCAAGTCTACCAAACTGTAAACCATGTACTCCAATTAAACTATCAGTTGTAGTATTACCGCTACCCTGATTAGTTACTTTGAAATCCTTTGCAATGAAAGAAATAACATTATTAACATCCGAGAGCTGTGATTCAGTATTGTCTACATTAGAAACAGCTTCTAGTAAACTATTCTTATTCAATACATCACTAAAGTCTGTTAAGGCGTCAATAATCTTATTGTTATTAGTTTGCCCGTGTTTAATAATATCCAGTCTATCATTCAGCCTATTGATGAAATTATTAATATTAGTGCTGACTAATGAAAGAACCTTTTGGTCAAAAGGTACAACTATTTTATCAGTAAGTTCATCAATATCACTTACATAGTTATAACCATTCATATTATTAGCAAAAATACTGTATGCTGTGAACATATCTTCTATAGTTAGAACAGAACCGTCAGCATTTCTTGTCATAATAATCTTTTTCTGGTTAGCACCCTTTTTAGCTGTTACTGTAATACTGTCTAATGAGGATTCATTTAAAATCTTCAAATCATCTAACGTCAATTTTTGACCTGCGCTAAAACGCGCATCATCAACATCTAGATTTTCAGCTAAATAGTACCCTAATGCTCTAAATGTAAATACCGAAAACTTATGTAAGCTATGAATCTTCTTATTAACCTCTACTTTTATACAAGTAATCGGTGAATTATCAATCTGTGTAAGTATATTGGCAGTTAAAATAGTACCAGCCTTTAGTGTAGTATCAGCTAAAACTATATCCTCTGCTAATAATTGATTTAAAGCTCTATTACGAAAAGACTGTATATAATCGAATCTCTTCTTATTACCAGGCCCTAGGTTCATATAAGACTTCTTGAAAAACCAATTCTTAATTCTATTTAGTTTCTCCTCAACACCTTTACCAACAGCATCTACGCTACTGAACAAAGTATTGTACAGTATATTAATACAATCAGTTCTTGTGTCAGTCTTTAAAGCATTCCTATTATTATCAATTGACATAAAAGGATTTTCACTAAAGGTAAGTGTGTTAAATGGATTATCATATCCAAATAATTCTAATAAATCCTCTAAAGTATAGCCTGTTAATGCTCTAAATAATACAGCTATAGGGATCTTATCTTTGTCTTCCTTAGACCCTGATTTAGACTTAGCAGTTTTACTACATTTAAAGTAAGGTGCTTGCTTGTCATTAGCAAAAGTCAAAGTCTTATAATTTGCTGATAATAATTTAGCTTCATTGAAGTCATAAGGTTCCTCATTATGATAACGAACTTCTTTAAAGAAGCTCCAACCTGCAGGCTTATCATATAAATCAAGAACCTGCTTATAATTACCGGCTATCATAAAACCTAATTCTTGATAAACTGGAATTTTAAGTAAATCAATTATAAGTTCCTGATACTCACCAGTATCCATATCCTCTATTCTGCAGAATGTTTTAAGGATTGTATATACAAATCCATTCTCTTCGATAGTATTGATACTGTCTATTGGATATAATCGAAACGAAACATTATATCTATTGTCTTTTACATAACTAGAGTTCTGTAGAAATTGCGGTATTACTTGATTAAGTAATTCTCTATAAGATGTACGCTGTTTATCAGCCACAGTAATTGTACCCATAACCTACCTCACAATCTATTTTCGTTTAATCTTACTTGCTTGTATCTCCTAATTAATAAATCTATCTCGTATTTTCCGTATAAATCGTCTAGATGTTTTCGCAATACTTTATAACAAGCATCTTCAACATTATTATTGAGACACCATTTAAACTGAGCAAGTAAAATACTATTACTGGAAATATGCCTCATCAAATTAGGAGAGTATAATAATAGCTGTCTGTCGGGTTGTTGCTGCTTAATCTGTTTGAACTCTTCAAATAATTTATTAGAGAGACTCATAGAAATGCAACTCCTTTCTTTTATTAACGACATCATTTACAGAAACATTATTATCTCTATAAACGCCATTATCTAAAATGCCTAATCTGCCTATGATGATATCTTTATCTACACCCAGACCCTTTTTAATCTCTTTTGCTAAGCTAGGGTTTCTAAGGATTCTATTAAAATCCTTATTCGATACAAACACATCCGGGTTACCAGGGGCAAAAATCAAAAAATCTCCTTGGAGCAAAATACTTAACATTGTGTATCACCCCCAAACAAATCCATTACAAGTGTATTATCATGTTCAGCATACTTAGTAACTGCATCATCTATTGGAACAACATTCACTAAATCACCATCAAATTCATGTTTTGTTCTAGTAGATGTAGCAACATATACATCCATATCAATTTTATCTAGATGGACGCCTTTTAATGGAACTACTTTATTTCCTATAAGTTTCGTTATCATAACTATCCTCTTCCTTTTGCTATTCTGTTAATAATATTCTCACTTTCATATACACAAATATTGGCATCTCTAAACGTTTTCAAGTCCGCTTCAATATTTGATTGTATAAATTCTAAACTTAGATTCTCTGTATCCTCTTTAAATTCATCGGATATCATATAGCTTAACCAAAATGCGTAGATATCTTCACCAAGCACTTTCAGCAGTAATGCTTCAAGCACATTTTTATACTTAACGACATATTGAGAAAATATCCAAAAATAATTTATATTGAACCTTTGACACCGTTTATATTCATCAACCAAGTCTAGCGGTGATAAATCATATTTATCGCAATTACTATATTCAGCTATTATGGTAAATATCTTAGGATCAAATTCAGTCATACATTTTTCTAATGCGACTTGCAAGAGTACATCGTCATCTAATACAGAGTTCACTTTAAATTTATTGGCAACGAAAAAATAAAGTATACTGTATTTACATTTATATGATGTATCTTTTATAGCACCAGTTTTTACTAATGTCTGCTCTTTCATAACAGCTAGCTTCAGTATTTCTAGTATTTGTGAAAGATTATTCATTATTAATTGTCGACATTCACTAACTATAGAGAGTTTCATCAAAAACTCTTCAAGTATAAATAAATAGTCCCAGAATATCTCGTTGTCTTTATTAAGTAATAAATCATTTAATAAAGTAATAAATAATTTTTCGTAATTTTTTATATTATTCTCAGCTTGTTCAGCGTATTCATTTAAAATACACAAAGTTTTATATTGCTCTACAAGTATTGAATAATTCAACCGATAATTTGGTAAAGCTTCGAGGTCATCTGATGTACTTATATCCTTAAAAATGTTTAGTAAAATGCAATTACTGTTTTTAGTAATTTCACCAGATGAATACAAAATTGGGTTGTACAATGACAACCCATTCTTTGATAATCGCATGGTACAACCCCCTCCCATTATTCATTTAGAATATCATCTAAACGCTTTCCGTGAATCAGAATATTAACAGCTCCACTATTTCTCTCAAAGTATGCTTCTGTTCCCTCACGAATATTATTTCTTATTAAAATTTCTGGATTAAAGCCGTTAATCCATTTAGCCTCACAATCATCATTAGTTATTAGAGGCTGTATCTTAATTCTGATTGATGCATTTACTCTTCTTTGTGTAGTTACTATGTCTGTTACTACCGCTTTGTATACATCAAATGCCCAGTATTCAAATTTACAAGCCAGTTGCTTATTAGAATATTGTCCTGAGATAGTATCATTCCAGAGCAAATCGTTAACTTCTAAAACCATGCCATCGGCTGGCATATCATCAACCATTTGTTCAGCGTGTATAACATCCATGACTGATTCTTTAAACCAAACCTTAAATTCATCGAAAGATTCTGGTATTGACTCCCATAGAATTTTTATATAAGGTACAACATCAAATCCCATAGAATCTAATTTGAGGAATGTTTCTTCTAGTGTTGTAGCCAATCCTTCAGCAGCAAATACCTTAGCCTTCAAGTATTGATAATCTGCAGACGCATGTTTTACCCTCAACATACTTATTGCAGATGACTTAGATGTTTTATACTTATCATTTCTGTATTTATTTCTGAGTGTTTGCAAACCTTCTTTTGTAACATAACACTCTCCAGTAACTTTTAACTCCTGTAAACCGGTATTTATATTACAAGGCAAACAATTACAAATCTGTTCAGTAAAGTCAAAACCTATGCCAGCTCTTCCTCTACTCATAGATAATTTGAGTTTATCACCTACGTATAAATCTTTATGATTAACACCATCCATCTTCAAAGATGCTATTAAATCCAATTTCTTATCGCGCTTATCCTTACAAAAAGCAAACGCTTCTTCATATGAAGTAACACTATTTATACTTAAAGATTTATCTTCATCGAGACTACTTAAGTACTCGGACCTATCTGCAAAATTAGAAAATTCGACAGGTTCTTCTCCTATTAATCTTAAAAAATCTACAGGAATAGGGTCATCATCATATGTTCGGTTCAAATAATCCTTTACTAAGTCATAGCATTTCTCTCGAAGCAGCTCAGTTAACTTATCATAATGAGCATCCGATAGAAGAGGCTCCTCACCTATTCGATAATAATAACGGGCTAGTACCCAGATATGAAACCATTTATTTTGTTTCACTAAATCGTCAATTGTCATTATCAAAAACCTCCAAAGTTTTTAACTGTTTGCTAGTGCTTATGTTATGTTCAAATCCACATAACTTTATAAAGTTTATAAAGTCCTCGTGACTATCTTCAAATAAAGTAGAGCAATCTGTGATTTGGTCAGACACCAAAATCAAACTTTTCTGTTCAACTCCCTTATATGAATAAAACAATATATGCGCAAAAATAGGGTCAAGCGTTAACTCAATCCTATTTAAAACAAATTCATTATAATTGACTTGCTTCTGTGCAACTCTTAGACTTTTGCAATATAAATCATAGTATCTTTTATTAACATCAGGGAATTTGCCACTAATCCAATCTTCTCTGGTATCAAAAATCCTGTGATTGTTTTCTAAAAATTGTAATGCATCATTATTACAATCTCCTAGTAAATTGCTTCCCTGTATATTAAAAATTCTAGTTGAATTATAACCAACTGCAATCGAATGATACTTATCGTCAGACCCATAAAAATCTATCTGGATTATCTTAATGGCTCCCTCAATAGTATTATTTTTAAGCACTGCTTTAATGCCTAATGATTTTACGTAGTTTAAAATTAATTGTCTCATTGCTCCTCCAAGAAACATATTAAATAGTGTGTGCCATTATCAGCTGTATTCAAAATAACTATTCGCTTATTCGCATTAAACTCTATAGAAGAGTCTTGATACTCTGATTGTAGCAATAATGAATTATAAAAATTCTCATAAGCCATTTCATCAGCATGTTCTAAATAGACAACTGGTTCTTCAGTTTCTAATTTAAGTACTGCAAAAAGTTTATAAGATTTTGCATAATTATTAATAGTTAAAGTTAAACTATTATGTTGTTGTGCCCATTCCTGTTCTACATAATTACGTAAAGGGCTAAACATAGTATTATCATCTGTCACTAAACCATGGATTAATAGCACCTCATTGTCAAAATCAATTATACGCGAATCCAGAAAGATGGCACCATTATTATTAACTTTATTACTACTGTCGTGTTTTGTATAATACATTAAATCCGAACTATACATTAATGGATAATTGATTGTTGTATCATACACTTGTAAATAACCAATAGCGTTATTGTAGACCATTGTATCAGCTGAATCTTGTCCTAGATAATCCTCCATTCGATTATCAAGTGACTCCGTAGTTGTAATAACACAGGCAGTTTCATCTGAACTTAATTGATCACTATCCATCTTGATATCAATAATAAGAAGCACTATTAAAGCACACAAGTTAACTATCGCAGTAATAGTTACAACTAATAAATTTTTGGACATTAAACCATCACACCTATCTTTCTCATTCGTTCACAGTAGTGTTCTTCATCTTCAAAATCATCGAAGTCTTGGTCGATATCAATATCTTGGCAACTTCTCGTAAACTTAGTTGAACCTTTTTCTGACATATACATAAAAATTGCACCGGGGGTCTCTTCGACGACCTCGATGCAAACATTGCTATACTCCAAATATGACATTATGGTAAATGGACTACCGGAGATTACAATAAGAATCTCAGTTTTTGATAAAGAATAATGTCCGCCTGCACATATCAATGAATACTTTAACTCATTACGCTTTAAATAATCTTCTATGCTGTGTAAGACATTACTAACTGCGTAATTAGAACCTGTAATTTTTATGTTCATATAACGACCTCCTTTATCACCTTAACGCTAAATAGTTCATCATCTTTTCTAATAGTGCATGGCCTATTTACACCAAGCACAGCTCTGATACTTGTGCTATCATCTCGTGCATTAATAACATTTTTTAAAACTAGTCCTATTTCCTGTAGCTTTAATGTTTTTGCTACAACCTGTATATCATACCCCTCAGGTATAGTAAAATTAACGCAGAATCTAATTGTAATACGATCTCCTGCATTTAAAGCAAATTTATCGGTATCCTCTAAAAGGATACCATTGCAGATTATCTCCTCATTTCTTAATACAAAAGCGTCACCCTTAAAAACTATATCTTTGCAATTATTATTTAAATAATTGATGATAAAATCACCAGAGGAATTCGCTTTCTTTTGTAACTCCATAGTGATAGTCTCTAGTAGTTGCTTATATTCTTCTGCAAATACAGTGTTCTTTAAGAAACCAACTGCTGTACTGCCATTTGATTCTACAGGTTCCTCAACTTTTCTAATCGGTGGATTAATTCTGCTTTTTACTGGAGGATTTAAGTTAATAGTTGATATCTCTTTTGCAAAAGTAGCAAACTTAACATCATTTTCAGTTTTTGATTCTTCAGTTTGTGCTGTTACTTCCTTAATCTCTGTCTGATTATCAATCTCATTTTCAGAAATTAATTCTTTATCCCCAGCTTTATTGCACAGAATTTCTGTAGGAGCATCTGCCTTATTTAAGACTTCTTCCAAATCTTGGTGTGTTGATTCCGTTATCTGCTTAACATTAGGTTCTGCAAGTTCCTTATCTTTTTTAGCTTTTATAGCATCTGAAACGCTGAAAACTATAATAAGCAGTATACAAATAACTATACTAATGACTAATACTAAAATTAACTTATCCATACCTTTATTAAAATAGGAAGTGATACTTAAATCACTTCCTATTATGCCCTTTCTTATTACTATTTAAAGCACCCATACCATAAATAATTAAAATTACAGCGGTTACTCCTGCATAAGCAGAATCACCCTTAATGATAAATATCACTGCTAAGGTAACTAGTACAAACGCTATAAACTGCGATACAAATTTATCATTCTGCTCTTTTGAAAATTGTGGAGTGTTGCTATTATAGTTATTGTATGGGGATCTGTTAGGTCTATCGTATCTATCATATTTAGGTACACGAGATACTTGATAGTTCTCTAATGGTCTCTCGTGAGATTTAACTTTTGTTGGTCTCTCATATCTAGGTATACGAGAAACCCTCTCATTTTTCAGAGTATCCTCATACTCATAATCATCTTGGTAATCCTTATAATTACGAGGCGCTCTACCAGTGTACCCATATTGTCTAGATGAAGCATTTGTAGTTCTGCTATTTCTGCTAGTGGTTGTATTGTCGTTTACAATATCAGAATAAAACACAGGTTCATCTTCATCAGTAGAATTAAATATACTCTCATCAAGGTCGTCTCCAAAAATATTCATTCGCTCAGTTCTCACTAGAGACACCTCCTAACTTAACATAGTCCTCTAAATTTATTACTCGCTTTTCTTGTACTGCAGTATCACAATAAATAGGTTCTCTTTTACTAGCGGGTAACTCTCTCTTCTTATAAACTTTCTCTAATAGAGGGACTTTATAGTGTGGTTTATTCTTAAACACTTCCTCATACTCTGAACAAACTTCACCGTAATCAGAAATGATAAGCTCTTCCTCTTCAGTGTAAGGACCATCGCCGGCTTCCTTGAGAACCCTCTCATATAAACCCTTTAAGTATCTATATTCTTCTTTTAAATCCTCTTTGTATTCATTAGAGTATCCCATAAAGTCCCTCCTTCCTTATTTAATTTTAATTATATTTCATCATCGAAATCATCATACTCGTCGTCATAATCATCAACAGAGTCTGTTAAATACTCAGCATCCTCTATTGTAATCTGAGCGTCAGCTAATTCCTTTAATCTCTGTAAAACTTTCTCCATACTACATTACCTCTCTTTCTGCACTAACCATCTGTAAAAATGTTTCATGAGTTATATTATTGTTTTCCCATAACTTATAGTATAGCTTAGTGTAACTATCGTCATGCTCCCAGCTATCATCATACTTCTCAATAGTTTGTAATAAAATCTTATTAACTAGCTCATTCTCAAATCTGTATGATTTAATAAACTCACTATACTTTGCAAAAAGCTCTACAAATGAAGTACATTCATTGAAACTCTCATTAAGTAATTTTATGGATTCAGCAGTACGCTCCTCTTTTTGCTGTAGTCTTAAAAGCTCCTCCTCCTCATGTAGCTGTTTTTGGATAATTTCGAATTCGTCATCACCCAAAACGTTTCTTAACATCTTATTTAATTTATAAGATGAAACCTTGTTTTTAAAGGTTTCGCGCAACATCTGTATTATAGGCTTTAAAAGCTCTGGAGTGTATAATTTTGTAATTTTTGACTCGCACAACAAATCACCCACAGTATCAACGTACTTGGCTTCTGCCCTGTTATAAACAATATTCAAAATAGTACTGATTAACTTCCTATTTTCTTCATCATTTAAGAATGTCTTATAACAATCATCTGCACAAATACTCCAATATTTTTTCACAACATCTAGTTGCTGTACATCTGGATGGTTTATAAAAAACTCAAAAGCTTTTTTATTTTTGATACCAGTAACATAACGTAATTGAACATCAATGGAATATTTTTCTAAATCGATTACTCCAATATCAACAGCGTGATTAAATATCTCACCGTCTAAATCTTCATTGATATACACATTATAATCGTTAAAATTTACACGCTCGAGCGCATCTTCAAAAGCTTCCTTACTTCTTGCTCTGGCTAATGCATAATTACAGCAAGTCACTTTATCATAGTTATTAAGATAATTAAATCTCTCAGTATATTCATTCTGTAGTATATCAACCTTTATACACTCAATCGCTAATTCATTAGCCTTACACAGAGAATGTAACCATAACCAGTTGTCAGTGTTCTTTACAGGACCACATTCAAAACTACGTGTCCACTTTACATTATCCCACTGAACATTATGGTCTCTGAGAATCTCCCTGATTAATATCTTATCATCATCTAGGAAAGGCTCTTCTTTTGCAAACATAACAGTAAGTAAATTTGTCTGAAGCTGCTTTAAATTATTCTCACTTGTTTTTGTTCTTAACCATTTATAGTTAAGCAAACAAATAGCAAACTCTGAATAATGGTATACCTCTAACTGTTTAAAATTTACACTGTTCTTATTGATAACTTTGTTCTGAAGTATGTTCAAATGCTTAATAATATTACCTAATAAACCTTGTGCCACAGGCAGTAGCTTATTAACAGCATATAATAAGACATCTGATTCAAACTGCAAATCAATAGTACGACCTATTGTAAGAGTTGGTACAAGAACCGACTCATAGCGTCGCACATTCTCTGCAAAGTTATCACCCTCGAGTAACTTAATTGCACTTATAATATTATAAGTGTCATCATCCATAGCTTTAATTGCATTAGCACTTAAAGCAGGGTCCTTGAGTCTGGTAGCTAGTTCAATCTTAGCACCAACCTCGTTTTGTAGCTGCAGGTCTGCAATTGAATAGTCAGACCACTTGTTAAAAATTGAATGGTAATCTCTCATAAGATTAACCTCCTTATAATTTATTACAGTCCAAATAGACTGCAACAAATACAAGGTAGTCTTTCTACAATTCCAGTAATTCAACTGCACTGCTACGAGTTTTATAAATAAAAGTATTAGCTAAAGGTGAGTCCATATTACTGAAATCATTAACTTCCTTTACTAATTCTTTTAAATATTCCTTAAATTTCTTTGAGCGTCTGGATAAACCTAAATGCTCCAATTGCTTTATTGAAACAATCATTAGAAAGTTTGCGGAAATAGGTATCAACAATATATCTGATTGATACTTCTTTGACAATTTCTTAAAAATATCTGGTATTAAAAATACACCAGAGAAATCAACAACGTCTTCAACAAGCAGATAACAGCAGCCTGCAAGTTGCTGTGCTGATTGTGTTTCCATAAACAACTCGGAAAATTCTTTACCAACATATTCTTCTAGCAAACTTGCTGTATCTAGTATTTTTATTTTTTGCAATAGATTGGTTAGTGCTATCTTATTAAACTTAAGTTTATCTATTTTCATCTTAGCCAAGTCTAACGGTGTTATGGCATTATCTAAACCGTCACTGTTAAAGTGATATTCTACTCTAAAAGAGTTCCAGCTTCCTGAGAATATATTCGCTTTTCCCTTATTGGTTAAGCATGGGTATACATCACCCAGCACAATATCCTTCGGCGCCTGATTGTGACTTGTTTGTTTCTTTATATCCTCAAACTGTATCACAATATTTTTTCTTGCGTCTTCGACCTTACTGTATGGTGTTAAATTAAAAACACCGCAGAAACCTGCATTATCTTTGATACATAAAAAGTCTCCCTTTAGTGAAATATTTGTGTTATAACCCTTATCTGATAAATCTCTCTGCACTTTCTGCATTATTGTTTTGGTACTTATCATAAGTTATACCTCTTTTCTTAATTTATTAAAAAGAGATAGACCTTTTATAGTCTATCTCTCTAAATTATTTCACTTCTGAGATCATTTGGTCATGTAAATAACTTATAACATTAATATCTCTAGAATCATGTTTCTTAGATAATAACGTCTGTGGACCACTCTTAGTATAAGTCGAAACTACTGATTCGGCTTTACTATCTGTTATTGTTGTATTAATTTCTAAGTCTCGATTCTCCTCATAAACTTGGGATTTTATACGAATCATATTCAGCAATCAATCCTTTCACTATTTCTCGTACTGAACCACGGATAACGGTACCGGTTTTATTGTTCTTTACTCGGATAGTATCATCAAGTGAACTAAAATCATCTAGCACTTCCTGTTCATCTTTTATAATAATATCAAGTAAATTTAACTGAACACTTGGTACTAAATCAGGACTCCTATGTAATAGACAATCTGGTAAATTATTATCTTCTAATAAATCTTTGATTTTTATTTCAAAGTCTTCACCCATAGGCCAACTAATCTTGATAAGATTATCTTCTGATACAGTACTACCATAAATTGAAAATCCAGTAGGTAATTTCTCTCTACACTTCTTGTATAATTCTCTAGATTTACACTCTTGCGCTACAACCGCAAATGACTGCATTAATAATTCATCACATCTGTTACAACAAAAACCGTGTAAAGCTAACTGTGCTACAGGAAGTCTCATAACATTACCACATTTTCTGTGTAATACTTCTACAGTACCTTTTTCAATTTTAGACTGTATCTTGTAATTTTTACCAGCTGAAATCTTCAACAAATTTAATGTATCTTTTTCACGCATGAGGCACCTCTTCTAAATAATATTTTCGGAAATATGGTCCTACTAAATAGTGAATATCTACAGACCCGCCTTTGACACAGTATTTATCGCTTTTAATTTTCTTCTTGGAGAAGATAAATAAAGTCTCTGTGGACATTATATAACATTTAGCAATAAGCAATATTGTGTAAGGTAATTGATAAAAGAACCAAATACCTGCTCCTAAGTAAATAGCAAAGCAAGCATAAATTACGTAAACACTACTAACTGTTGGCTCCTTTTGATATACAGTAAACATAAAGCTCACTATAAGGGCAGCAATAAAACAGTTAAGCAGTCGCACACCAAGCATACGCTTATAAGATTCTCGGAGTATCTTATCCTTTTCCTTAGCAGACTTATTATCCCAAATATTAGCTTTCTTCATATTATCACCTCTTATAACGGTTCAACATCTCTCTAGCACTTGCTTTAGGAGTTGTTACCTTAGTAGTTTCCCCTGTTTCTTTGTTAGTTACTTCCTTAGTAACAGTTCTCTTTTTTCGTGGTTTTGTAATTATACCAATAGAGTCGCCTAACTTGTTGTCAGCTAAGTTGTCAAAACTGTTCTCTAGTTTTGCTGTTTTATCTTGCACTCTATCAGAGATTTTCTTCATTCTCTGATATGGAGGCTGCATTCCGGTTAGTAATACAATATTATTACTCTCATTGTATGTCGAGAATGTATCAAGAGGCTCTCCAAACTCTGACATTATGGCATTCTTATCAACCTCTTGTGTAGTACTAAATACATAGTATAATACAGTGCCCATCATATCAATTGGTGCGAAGATACTATTATCTTTCAAAGAATTAATGAGTAATGGTGCATTGGAAATCTCTCTACTCTTTACAGTAAAGATTGCCATACCGTTAGTCTCAAAAAGCACTTTCTTAATCTCTGCCCTATCAACATTACCTTTCTTACTACTATGCTCTACAGGTATATTAAGAATCTTATCCAATCCTGTTACAAACTCAAAATTAATCTTAAATTTATCATCTCTTGTATTATTATCTAAGAAGAAAATACTTCCAAGATTCTCAATATCTAGCAGCTCCTTACAACAGTTATAGCTATTGATAGCAGGTTGTAAAGGCTCTTTGTCACTAGGTAAAACTGTGATAGCTGCAAATCTCTTAGAAGGGTCAAACTCATCATCATTAAACTCTTCTATAAGAATCTCTAACAGGAATGGAGATAGCCCAGAACCTGTACCACCACCACTAGCAAAAATTACAAAAATCATTTTCTGTGGTAACTTCTCTCGTACTAGGTCGATTATAGTGTCGAGATCATTAGCAAGTAGAGACTTTGCTCTATCTCTGTCTTTAGCACAACCTTCACCACCTTCAACATGGTACTTGTGCTTAGCACTCTTCAAAAGACTTAAATCTTCCTCTGAAGTATTAACATATACAACATTATAACCTTTTTCCTCGAACAGACTTCCTATATTACCAGCCGCCTGTCCAATACAAAGGAATCCATATTCATTCTTCATTATAAATACCTCAATTCATTATTTTCTTCTTCCGCTCTTAGGACGACTAGTAGCCTCAGCTAAGAATTGCTTACCGCTAGCAGTAATATAATGAGTAAATGTATTACCAAGTTTTACGCCCAATCCTACATAACCCATTTTGAGTAATCCATCAACGTGTCTTCTAATGACATTTTCAGAATATGTTGTTCTGTCTGGGTCATCCCTAAATGCGTCTGTGATACCTTGTATAGATATCGACCTGATTATCATATCATAAGGTTCATTATCTAAACCCTCATCTAGAAACATTAGTATCTCTACCTGTTCTAAAGTGATAGCAGTTGCCATTGTTATAACCTCCTATATTATTAAAATTACAATAAGCATAAATGCAATAGCGTATAACACTCTTCGCACAATACTCTCATATAAAGTTCCTGTTCCAAACATATCCATATCAGGAACCAATCTCAATATAACATTCCCTAACTTTAATCCTTGTCTAGTCATCATATCCAAAAGCATATGACTGCCTAAACCTAAGAATAAACCAAGCGTAATCAATCCTATTATGGTAGTTTCCGTTCCATTAAAAGATTTACAAATGAGATTAAATGCCATCGCAAAATACAATAAAAGACTAACAATTACTGGAACAATATGAGACTTAGGGCTTCTGTGTCCTGCACCAATAAGATTAAAGAATTTCTGTATGATAAAATTTATAGGACTATTCTGTGCAGTAGAATCCTTGTCTTGGTCTAAATCCGGAACTGTACTTGACCAAATGGCATAAGGCATAATTATAGCCATCTGAAGGGCTTCATTAACATCAGGTAAAAGCAAACCACTTTTATCCAAATACATAAAACCTCCTAATGCTAATGTCATGCCGCCTAATACGTGAGTTTTAGCTGTCATAAGACACCTACTCTCTTACAGCATCATACAATTGCTTAGCCATAACATTATCAACTTTAAATGTATTAGCGAAAGCCTGTATAAAAACGTCTTCTGTTACTTTATATTTATTTATTGTTCTTACAAGTTCTCTCATGGCATCATCAAAAGATTCCATAAATGCTTCATTCTTCACAGCATCTAAATGATTTTCTAAACCCATAATTCTTTCTCCTAACTATTTGTATTCATTAATGAAATAATTTCGTATCATTTCATTACTATTTTGCTGAATTATGCGATAGTTTTTTGGAATAGGATTGAAAGAAACATTTTGTGGTTTTAATTCTGTACCACATTTTATACAAAAATTGTCTTGTTTCTCGACTTGGTTACCACATTTTTTGCAGTACAACCTATCATCCCCTTTCACTTTATTCAGCAAAAAAGCTAGTGGGTTTTTACCCCACTAGCTTCTATTTTAGCGTTCTATTATTATTGTCATTTTTCGCTACAACCTAACATAAACCACATAGCTATCATGACTATATTAAGCATAAGTAAAGCAGTTTGCTCAGAAAATACTTGCTTCATAACTGCAAAATCAGATTTGTTTAAACCATCATAAGCATACCAGAAGAATAAATCTCCTGCGATAGCTATTGCCGTTATAATCTTGGCTATTTTCTTTAAATCTTCCGTAAGACCTCCTGCCTAAAATAACTGCATTGAATCCAACCCTAGAGCTGTACGCTCCTCATTTGTTAACTCGAGCACTTCGTTAAAATATATCTCAGCTTCTATTGGGTCTGCATCAACTAATACTCGCAATGTACTACTTGCAATATCTATAAGCCTTTCATTGGGTATAACATCTTCAGATTTCTTATTATCAGATTCTCTCATAATTACCTCCTACAGCATTATTTTTGCATAAAAAGAAAGAGTAGTTGTTAGCCACTCTTTCAAAAATCAACTTGTTTGGATGTAAAACAAGTATTCTCCCTCTTAACTTAATACATTTTTTAGGATACTTAAACGTCTTTTCACATACTCTCCATATTTGAAAACGCTCAAATCTATGTCCCAGTTTAGCAGATTCTTGTAATCGTTTATTGTATCTATTGCCACTTGCTGTTGACTCACAGTTCCGCGAGTCATCAAAGCTGGTGTACAAATTGTGCTCAGTGAACTTTCAAATGCATGGTCATAATCCATCAACAAGTTCATCCCGTATATATTCATATTACTATCGTACAGAAATCCCCAGTTATCAGGATGTTCATCTGCATTACCGATAATAAAATCTGCAATGTTCATTAAATCAAAATTCATCTTATAGCGTTTAAGCTCCTGATAGAAGAACTTGCCATTTCGCTCACACCAAGCCTTGTATCTGCCAGCTCGAACAAAATTTACATCCTTATTAGTGAAGCAGGCACACTCTGACACTCTTACACCTTTGAAAGCACTTTCAACATATTTTACAGTACTAATTCCTAGTCTGTTGAGTATAATAGATGCTTCCACTTCTCTCGTGACAGAGTCTTTATTATCACCCTTCAATAAATAGAAATTATCATCTCTTCGTACCCAAGCTTTTGGTGCAGTTCCATCAGTGTTAATATCAGGAATTCTGAGTGCTTCATTAGTCACGGTAAAACTTCTACCTAATAGCGCTATATCAAAAACAGTATCCTTTAAGCTATTATCGAATAAATTAACAGTATCCCAGGTTACATCTTCATGAGGTTGTTTAACCCAGAAGCTATCATTAAGCGATAAGCATCTAGTTACTAATGCAATATTAGCACGAGTTGTATCATCATAAGCCTGTTCGAATCCATAATAATTCAAAATCTCTTTTGCATACTTTCTGTCTAAGCTGAGGATTCTCTTTGCGCACCACGCATTAAAACTAGTTACATTCTTTACTCTAGTTGCTGTAGAATCACCCCCAGTTAAAGCTAAATCGAAGGGTAAGAAACGCTCCTCTGCGATAGAAACTTCACCCGAGTCTCTATCTATATAACAAACTGCTATATCCTTAAAGCATAATATCCATTCAGAACTTTTCACTTCATTAAATAAACTCATACTCTGCATAATACAACTCCTTTGCCACCATTCTATCACACTTTTAAAAGAAAGGGTAGTTTTTAAGCTACCCTTTCCATAAAAATTAGACTTCCTTCTTTCTAAGCTTGTTATAAAGTATTGTTAATGAAGTTAGCAGTACTATAATAAGTCCAGCAACTGTTATCATAGTTGTTGCACCAAGCTTAGGAGTCTTACTGTTCTCAATGGTTACAATCGTTGTAACTCCATCTTTAGTAACAGCTGCTTCAAACTTAGTATTTACCTTTTGGTATGTATCAGGAGCTTTTGTCTCTTTTAAGTAATACTTACCATAAGGTAACTTCATTGAAGTAGCTTTACCGGAACCGTCAGTTACTAAATGTTGTACGACAACATCATCACTATTATACAAGTCAAACTCAGCGCCTGCTAATGGTACTTTACCATCTTGCGCTATCTTGTAAACTTGTATTTCACCCTGAACAAACTTATTAACTACGGGGAATTCAGTATTAACATTAAATACATCAATCTTAGAATTCTCAAGTATTAACTCAAATGGGTACTGTGTTGTATCTGCTACGTATTGTACCCCAGCAGTCTTTAACTCTTGATAATAGTATCTTCCTTTAATAAGTTTCTCATTAACTGATGCTATACCATTACTATCAGTGACTGCGTATCCCACACAAGTACCTGCCTCAACTACTATTTCACCATAATAATTGAGTACATCTTCTTGTGCATAAACACCAAACAGAACACCGTCTAAAGGAGTTTGTGTGTACACATATTGACCATCAACAAAGATTGGACTTTCGCCAACTTTGCTAATGTTAATCTGTGTATTACAACTCTCATTGTAGATTTCAACTGAAGCGACAAGAGAAGTTTCAGACATTCCTTGCATCCAAGTAAATTCAACCTTGTATACAATGTCATCATCTACCATACCAGCTGGTACATGCTCTTTTATAATGTATTTACCAAATTCAAGTTCTTCAGTAACAGCAATACCATATTCATCAGTAATTATTGTAGTAATCAAGTTACCTTCTTCATCGAGAACATCGAACTTTACTCCCTTTAAATCAGTGTCTTCCCACACTAATTTATTGTATTCACCATACTCACAATTAATTACCTCCGTAGCAATTAATGATTCTCCTGTCTTATGTATTTTTATCTTACATTCAATTGGTTCATCATACATTACTACCGGTAAACAACTTGATTGGTCTGTAATTGTAAAGTCAATACTCTGTGCAGAGGTGTAACCATGAGGAGTTGCTTCCTCAACTAATCTGTATTCTCCAGGGTATAAACCTGTGATTGTGTGTAACTCACCATCACTTAACCAACGGTCTACTAATTGTAAACCTTCCGTAGCATTTGTTGCAGTTGCATCAGCATCTGTAGCCTTGTCTAATGGTTTAATAGTATTCATTAGTTCATCGCTACCCCAAGGGCCTTCACTTACTCTGTATAAAGCAAGAGTTGCTCCCTCAACTGGAGTTCCTGCATTAAAGCTTTCCTTCGAAACATCTAATACTATCGGATGATTAATCATCTCACATTTTTGTACTTCTTCTGTATCAAGAATTTCAAACTCAATAGTATTTTTCTCTGTGTAGAATCCTAATGGAACAGTGTTCTCGTATAGCTTATACCAACCCGGAGTAAGTCCTTTAATCACATGAGCTTCGTCAGTACTTGTCCAAGTTTCTATCTCTTCATCACCATCATCAGTAATTCGATATAATGTTAATTCAGCTCCAGGCAACTCATCTTCAGTTGCTGCATTAATTTTACTAATCTCTACTGTTATTTCCTTATTAGGAATTGCGACATTAACCTTAACAGTATCAACATCAATACTATCCGTAGCTATCCAATCAACACCACCATCACGTTTAGTAAAACTATAGTATAATGTACTATCGCCTGTTACAGTGATAGTTCCGTTAGTAGTAACGTCAGGATTCTCTCCCACATATATCACTAAATCATTTCTTGTAGCATAGCCTTCTGGAGTCTTGGTCTCCCTAATCAGGTAGTATCCTTCTGGCACTGCGTTAAACTGAACCCAAGTATCCGATGTATTCCATACAGCCTGCACCAGTTCTCCTGCTTCGTTTTCTGCTTCTAAGATTATAGGGTTTATGTTCTCGTCTAAAGCTATATTACCTTCTGCATCAACTGCACGATAGATAGTCATCTCAGCATCCGGAACAAAATCACCAGTATCATAATCTACCTTAGCTGCATTGATTTCATAATCAACATTAGTGACAGCAACTTCCCAGTACTCTCTATCGGTAGCATCCTTGTATACGGTACATTCTTCCCAATTACCGTTCAGCATTAAGTACACTGCTTCAGACCTTACCCTAAAGAGAACAGGCTCTTTTGCTAAAGAATATCCTGTAGGAGCTTTTTCTTCGATTATAGCATAATCGCCATATTTGAAAGCTTCAAATAAAATTAAAAAACCTTCATCGTTAGTACTAAACTCTGTTACAGGAACCATACCAGTGATTGTCTGCTGGTATTGTGTAATCTGTTTAGCATTAGCCTTAATATCCTCAACTGTTGTTACTTGAGAAGCATCTAAATCTGAGATTTCCCAAATACTAAAGGTTGCGTTATTGTGAAGAACTAATTCACCTTCTTCATTAACTTTGTCAATCTTTAAGTATTTCTCTGTTGGTATATTAAGTATGTTTAAATCACAATAAGCAAATTTTTGTGGGTCTCCGTTACTATCAAGTAAAACCTCGCCATTAGCGTCAGTTTTGTATTTAGGGATACTAAATACTTTAGGTGATACTGGCTCTAATCTATCGAGAGTCTTTGTTTCCACTAATACATACTCACCGTAGTACAAATCTATAGTCTCATCGTATCCATCAATACCTGTTGAACCAGTTACTAATTTAGTGGAACCATCTACTTTAACTACTATCGGTGTCTCTCCACTAAAGTCATAGTTATTAAAATCGTATACTATTGAACCATCACTATTGACAAACTTAACAGCATCATCTTTATTCTTCAATGCACTGATTAAGTATATCTGAAACTCGACACCATTAACTGTCTTTATACTAGGTACACCGTTCTCTTCAACTAACTCATATTTATACACCTGCACTGGTTGCTTATCTGGTGTATTAGATACAGTGTAAGTGTATTCTATTTCAGGTACTGTGATATTTTTATCTGTGTTATCTCGTAGGTCAACTGGAATATCACTTGTATTTCTCTTAAATCCTATTGGAGCTACGAGTTCTCTAACATAATAATCGTCAACATTATTAGCGGCTATCACGTCAGTTACTGTAGCTTTGCCAGTCTCGTCAGTAGGATTAAAAATTGCTATTGGTATAGGGTCTCCGACCTCTGCATATACTTGATTACCGTATGCATCCAATAACGGAGTGCCGTCTGCAAATTTTAATGCAGTTCTTGTTGTGTAAGTCTGTCCGCCCTTTACAGCAACTTCGTTAGCTGCAATATCAATAATATCTCTCTTAGCGTATAATGCAAAAACTGCTCCGCTCAAAGTAACATCACCAACATTACCTTGCTCTGGATTAGTGTCAGCATTAACTTTTTGTAATGTTGCCCTTACCTTTAGGTATGGCTCATCCTCTTGAGCACCTGTAGTTTCATTCCAGTCAAAAATATCCTGACCATCAGCACCAACCGCTTTTACGTGCTGTTTTCCATCAGGTCCTGTATATTCGACAACCTTAAATCCAAATTTAACAGTACTTAATTGGTATCCTAGAGGAGCACGCTCTTCTTCAATCATTACAGAACCTAATGGGAATGATGGTTCGCCATTTTCATCAGGATAAAAAGCACTTGAACTGTACCCAAGGCTGTTTGCTAAATGTGCGTCATCCATTAGTATTCCACCATTAGCGTCTGTAACCAGATACCAAGTGTCGCTAGGAGTTTGCTGGCTCAGTATAGCTGTGTTAGCAGTTTGTATACCTTTATAGTACGTTACTTTGTATACAGCACCTTGAAGCGGTTTATTAGCGTTATTCTTCTTCATAAGAACGACTGCTACAGGGTCAGTACCAGGTGTTTCTACTGTAGTCTCTGTTGTAACACTACCAGGTGTAATTGTAACGTTATGATCAAGTGGTTGAAGATTAATAGTGTAACCCTGTGATGCTGTTATCTCCACAAGTGTGTAATCACCTGCAGGTAATTCATCAACTTTTGCGTAACCATTAGCATCAGTAACTAACGTTACATCATTTCCAGAGGAATCCTTCAGGTATGAACCATCGGAACATTTTAACTTGTATACTGCTCCGTTAAGTGAATAACAAGCGTTATTCACTGTTACTCTTTCATTGCCTGAAACTTTGTAGAGTTCTAACGAACCAGTTCCCTCCCAAGTCACACTAAAGGAAGTTTCGCTAGTACCAGTGTCAAAACTTACCATATCCTGAAGACCATCACTCCAGTATACAGGAATCCAATGCCATACATTTGTTATATAAACAGCAGTCTCTACTTTGTATGACAAGGTCTCATTTTTACTAGCCGGCGCAGTTAAATAGAACTTATCGCCACCATGCATAGTCACATAGTATTCACTCCCATCTGCAGTTTTCGTAGCAGCATTTGTACTATCATTCACGTATACATTAATATCCGCACCTACATATAAATACACAGTATGATTACTATCACCAGAAATAGTTATATCAGAAGTCTTTTGTATTCCATTAGAAACACTGGTTGTTGGATTCTGTGTTACGCTAATTTCTCCAGTTGGTGCAGCCGGGGCATTCTGTATAAATGTATTGAACCCAAGTGCTTCAATTTTAGAATTTGATGGATTTGGACTAGTGTATGACGAGTCCACTGATGTATCATAATCTGATTTACCTGTTTGATAATTAGAAATCATAGCACCTGCAACAATAGATGCTTCAGATGCATCACCCCAAGATGCAGAGCCTAGACCGCCTCTGCACCAATAGTATCCATTATTAACATAGCTGTAGTATAATACTTTTCTGACGTAGGCGTCATCCCAAGCTTCACACTTAACACGTAGAGTATCACCCGAGTATTTATTGGGGTCTAATGCTGCTCTATTGGTATCAATACACTGTGTCCAATAATCAATGCCTGTTACTGTATCAGTTATTAAAAACTCAGAATTAACAAAATTTTGTGACTCATCTGTAGTGGTGACTGTTCGCTTTTTAAAGCTTTTTACAATATATCTATACACATTATAATCCACATCAACTGTTGGCAATATAACTGAATCAATATAAGCCACACCCCCATCACTAGTAAGAGTCACGCTCTCTGTAGTTCCCACATCTGTGTCAGTAGCATCCGTTAACGTAGCTACTGTGTCATCGGGGACTCCTGTTTCGTCTGCCTTAACAAAATGTGCAGACCAAATCATTAGTAACGCCATAGCTGTCGCACCTAAAAGCGCTACTAATCGCATAAGTAGTTTTTCTCTTTTAGTCTTCAAAACTAACTCCTCCCTTAAAAATTATTGTTTTCTGGTACATAGTAGTTAAACTACAAAAAGAGCTAAGGTATTCTATGACCTTAGCTCAAGCTCAACATACTTGAAAATAGAGTATGGTTGTTACACTATACTCTACTGGGAGGTTTTGTAGTGTTCATTAAAAAAGACACTATTTAAAATAGTGTCTTCTTTTTTACAGTAAACTAATTATTACTCCAATAATTATACCGCCAATTGGGATAATCCATTGCGTAATTAAAGTCTTTGCTGCAGTTTTTTTATGAATTTCGTTTAAAGAAGGTAAAGCATTTATTACAATATCATTATAACCTTTTAATTCCTGTATAATGGCAGCATATGTTTTTATAGCATCTGGCTCAGCATCAGGATTTGTTCGTGCTGATGTTCGTAAAGTAGCAACTTCTTCATCAATCTTATAAAGTCTTGGCTTTATTTCAGAATAATATGTAGGTAAAGCGGAATTAATCGCTTCTAAGCTAAATGTTTGTAAAACATCTATAATTCTGTTTCTGTAATTGATTGATAACATATCACATATATCAAAAAATGCTCTGCGTAAATGACTTTTTAGTTTTCTAGCCTCATCGTTAGCATTTTTATCTGCATACTCTGCGAGATGTTCTATAGCAGCTATACGCATCATATGATCTAGAGCTGCACGAAATTCATTTAATGGTTGTAAGTTTGTGCGCAAATCAGGGTCAGTTTCTTCACATAAAGCATATAACCATTTAATCTCTTTAAAAAGATCTATGAGTTGTTCCCAATTTATATTCTTATCATTTTCACTCATACTACGGGTAAGCTCTTCTTAAAGATTCCTTTCTATATCTTTCAGTTTCTTTATCAGTTCTGTAATTACCATTATTGATTCTTACACCACCAGTAAAAAACCGTTTTACGTTTTTCTTCTTCACTTCGCTTGTTATCTCTCCAACAGGAGGAAAGTCTACAAACAATATCTCTCTCTTTTCCATATTTTTTCTCCTTGCCATGTTTTAAATTTAACAACTCAAAATAATTATAAAACTGCCAACTATAACTAGTTGTTTGCTTATTGTGAAATGTAAAATGCCCTATCTGCTACTATGAAAAATTTAACACAAATAATTTCAGTTGTCAAATAAATATAAGCATTTATTGTATTTATGGCCTTTTTTTAATTATTAGAGCTTACAATACATAATTTAATTTTATGTAGTTTATAGTATATTTATGTATAATCCTCAAAAAACGTTACATTAATTTAGTTGTTCAAATTACGCAATACAATTTCTAGTATTATCTTTGAGCTACAAATGGGAGAACGAATTTTCGTTCTCCCAAGTTTCTTATCCACTTGAAAACTACAAACAGAAATTAATCTGTCTGGAGTTAGTGTTTATTTTTGTATCAAAACAGTTGCACTTGTAGTAAGCTTCTACTAAATTGACAAAAAGAGCGTGTTCCGTTATAATAAAGTTACCCTTTCATTCACCTGCGTATTGCTGAGTAAGCATAATCAGGTTTACTCCGATTAAGAAAGGGGGTGCTTGCATGGAGAAAATAAAAGACATACTCATTGGAGTACTCTTCTTTGTTTTCTTAATGGCATTGATATATTATCTCACATGCCCACAATAGCACAGGAGTACTATTTGTTTTTATTATATTGGAACACTTGGTTGTGTTGGGGACTGACAATAGCAGTCCCCCTTTTTTCTCTTTTTGCCAAAAAAGAAAGACACTCGTTTAAAGGTGTCTTTCCTATTATTTCTTCATTTCACAACCACACTTGTAGTATACTCCTACTGGATGGTTTACAAATTTGGCACATTGTACCACAGAGTTTATAATTATTCCGTGGCACAACTGCCATAATAAAACATAAAGGGGGTGCTTTTCTTGGAAAAGATACTCGAAATATGTTTTAACGATTTGGTGAATAGACCGTAATAGCATCTATGCTAGTAGGTTAGCCGTAATAGCCTATTCACGCAGACTAAATGCCACTATAATCTGCACTGCCAACTTAGTACCATAACTACAAAGTATCATTCGAAACTATTCCGTACACAATAGATAATTACGGTGAGAATGTTTCACTAATAACTTTCTAGACACTGAATGAGATAACAGCAAATCAAGAAAGAGCCTGTGCACCAATCACAGGCTCTTTTATTACACCCCTTTAAAATTAAAGGGAGTTTTTAGGCTCCCATTAACTCTCTTTTATTTCGTAGCTCCACAAGGATACTACAAGTATCCTTCTACTGAGTGGTCTACAAATTTGACAGATAATGCCACAATGTTTATAATAGCACTGTGGCATTAATGCCATAACAAAAACGAAAGGAGGATTTTTCTATGAAAAAACTTCTCAAGTTTTTAATGAGGTATCCCTTCGAATAGATTTGAATAGTATCTATGCTAGTGAATCAAGAGTTAAAACTTTATTCGAGAGACAGTAATACTAGTTAGCTGTCTGCATAGTAATAACTTCGATTTAAGTTATGATAAACAATTGTCATATCAGCCTCACAATAGATAATGGCTGTTCCCTTGTCAATTACACCTTATCATAACACACATTCAAGATTAAACTATAGGGTACCTATTAGGAGGAGTGCGCACTCCTCTTTTTTCATTAAATCCCCCAAAAAGAAAGACGCCCATTTAA
The DNA here is from genome assembly GCA_045531735.1 of Wujia sp. Classification (GTDB taxonomy): domain Bacteria; phylum Bacillota; class Clostridia; order Lachnospirales; family Lachnospiraceae; genus Coprococcus_C. Next base: position 221,359 of record JAZSEO010000036.1, read on the forward strand.
AGGCGGCTTTCCTATTATTTTGTAGCACCACAATCACACTTGTAGTATCCTTCTGCTAAATTTGACAAAGTTCTCTCATAATGCTATACTCCTACCAAGCCTAGGACAATACTCTGTAACAGGAATTTGTCTTTTGAAGCATTAAGCTTCGAGAAAGGAGGTGGCATTATGAGAGATTTTCTAAATCTACTTAAAGCCATCATTGGTCTAGTGATTGTCTTTATTATTAGTGCAATAATAACAGTCAATTTAATAGACGCCTTCTTGGCTATGAATTTTGGTCTATAAACGACCACATTATTACAACACTATAGATTTAGTGTCAAGGACTACCAAGGTAGTCCTTTTTCTTTGTCAAAAGAGCCTGGAAGTATTTATACTCCTTGGTCCTCTTTCCTATTATTTTGTAGCACCACAATCACACTTGTAGTATCCTTCTGCTAGATGGTTCACTGTGTGATTGACTTATAGAATTACTTCAAGTATAATACTTATAATTTGATTAGATTTCTAATCTTAAAATCCTTATAGAAAGAAGGTGAATGTATGAGAGATTTAATCAAAGGCTTGATTGGAACAATCTTGTTTGTTCTGATTAACATATTTGTTATTGCTCTGGCTATTAGCTTAGTCTTTGGATAACAAATGCGGGTTAGTCCATCTTAATTGGTGGGTAACCTGTTTACGATTAAATCTTCATACATCCACAAAAAGAAAGACGCCCGCTTAAAGGCGTCTTTCCTATTACTTCGTAGCTCCACATGAACACTTGTAGTAACCTTCCGCTGGATGATTTACTGTGTGAGTTTCAGCTGGATGCTCTATGGTCTGTGTTTCAGCTGGATGATTAATAGTCTCAGTCCATGCTGGTTTGTCAACTACTTTGTATGAAACTGTACCATAACCTGCACAAAAATGATACGGATCAATACCCCCAAAGCTCTCCTGATGAGCCTTAGCCTCAGTGCTAGTAGCAAACTCCTGCCAACAGTAATGACACGCAAAACCATTGAACCAGTGATACTCTTCTGGATGCTCAACTGTCTCGGTCCATGCTGGCTTAACTTCTACTGTCTCAGTCCAAGCGGGCTTATCAATCACTGTCTCAGTCCATGCAGCCTTAGTCTCAACCCATGACCAATTATGAGTGTGTGTCTCTGTAGGAGCACTTGATGCTGGAGCCTCTGTAGTTGCAGACTGAGTTGGAACACTTGGGGCTTCAGTAGTTTCTGGCTTAGCTGGTGATTCTGTAGTTGCCTGTGTAGCACCTGTATTCTCAGCTTCTGCCATAACCTCAGTAGTAGACTCTTCCTTAGCTTCTGTTGTAGGCTCTTTCTCTTCCTTCACAGCCTCAGTAGTAGTGACCTGCTCAGTAGTCTTTGTTGACTCAGTGTCATTCTCACCAGCTAATACAACCACTGCTCCTAAACCTATGAGAAGAACTATAAGAACCATAGCTACTGTTATTATTCTTTTCTTCTTTTTATCCATAATAATTACCTCCTTAGTCACTGTCCTCAAACTATTTTCAACTTGACAAGAGATTTAGTAATCCGTATAATTGTAAGTGTTCTGTAACATAAGTGTAAGTGAATGTATGCGAGATTTACTCTTACTACTCAAAGCTTTTGTAAGTACCATAGTGTTCTACGCTATACTTATTAAGCTGATAATTACAACTATGCAAGTGTTAATCTTTTAACACTGATACGAAATCAGAGCAGTTTTTGAACTGCTCTTTTTCTTATCAAGCTGAAAATAGTTTGAGATTTCAGCTTTATTTTCTTTTTCCATTGTACTTATTAATAAAGGTCAATTTAAGTATTCAAGGTTTTCAAATTCTGAAAATTACTCTCAATTACAAACGATTATTGGACAATTTAAGAGAATAGCTCAAATTATCATTACAATACTACACATTATTATACAGTAATAAAGAATAAGGAAGCAATAGTGAATTTATAAAATAAAAAATTCTGTGAAATTTTTCACAGAACACTTGCCTGAATTTTGTAAATATGGTATAATCCTCTTTAAGAGTGGTTGCTTATAACATTCTTCGTATTTTGTAACTTGCTGACTAGTTTTCATTGCTACATAGCAATACAAAGGAGGGTGATATTTATGTTGCAAAATTTAATAGAATTAAACAAATTTTTTAGCAACATAAGTAGTACGAGTAGAATCAAGAAAGCTAATAAAGCTAAATTCCTGACTGAGCTCCGTACAATTAATATTACAAATACCATTAACAGCTGTGAACCAAAAAACCTACGTGAAACTGTTATAGGTATTTATAACAAACTAAGAATATGGCAAGACCTGAAACTCCCACACAACATCTCTAGAAAAATCGACGCGATCATTGACTCTATAACAGAACTCCAACAAGTAGCACCTAATACTAAAGACGAGACTATCGCTATACATAAAGCTGTTGTAGCCTTGTGCAACCTGGATAAGTTATTAGGGTAACTTTGTCTAACATAATTGCTTATAAGTCAGCTATATCACTTCTAGAACTTGTTGACTTAGCAGCTACTTAAATTTGCTTCGCGTTGAAGATATTGTAACACAAAAATAAATTAATGTCAATTATTAATTTCATAAAATTTGTGTTACTTTTCAAGACAAATACTGAACTGAGATACTATAGGGATAAATTATGAAATATGAAAAAGTGGGAGGAGCTATTACACTCCTCCCAATTAACTATTTTTACTTTTATCGCAACATGCAGCTATTGGTTAAACATAAAGTCTGCAATATTACCCATAGTTGAAGATTGCTTCTTGTATAATTCAGAATAACCACACTCTGTACAGCTTATAACATAAAATTTCTTATTCTGAACATCAAAAGCTTTAGCAAGTCCGCCACCTGTTGCCTGAAATTGATCGCTTTCGCAACTAGTACAACCACACTTGATACACTTCCAATTAGCCTTCGCAACTTCTTCACCATTAAAAACATTCATATCTTGCATCAGTAAACCCCCTTTCTCTAGATTAAAAACTGGGAGAAGCTTTTTTCACTTCTCCCAATTTTCTAACCATGTGTTGCAACTCCCTTGTGTGGATTTCTTGCATTTTTGATAAAAACATCCACAATCAAAGTTGTTATTCTATTATGCTTGATCACACCATTCTTATCAATGCTAAAGTTTTTCATACTCCACTTCTGTATCTCATTACCAAATGGATAATCAACCACAACGTCTTTACCAATTAGTTCAATAAATTCTTCTCTAGACATAATCATACTTCCTTTAGAATAAGTTCATTTTTCGGTCCTTTCTATTAATCTTACTTGCATTAGTTAGAAACTCTCTAGTTCTTTGTACGCACAATTCATATGCTCTCTCTTTTGTTATATCCAACTCAGCAATACAATTAAATACATTATTTAAGTAAGTTTCGTAGTCACCTGAACTGTACTCCCAAAATTCATCTATGATAAACACGGATTCCCATCTGTAGTGTGGGTTTCTTAAAAGCTCTCTGTTAACTATGCCACACCATTTTATGTATTTTTTGTACTCTTGATCGACATCGTCGAAAAATGTCCACCAAATCTGAAATTTGTGATGCTCTTCATAACTTAATTTCTCAGTGTTAATTGCAGTTAGTAAACAAAATACTGCTTGTATAAACTCATGTAAATATTCTATTTGGTAAAGTGGTTTAAAATTCAGACCATCTATTATAACAAAACCGTTACTCAAAGTATTTAAACTAGCAGTGTAATAATGGCAGGGTGTACCTCTACCCTGTAAACTCATATCTATCACTGACTCAAAGATACTATCAATGCCTAATTCCTCTTTTAGGAATATTGAACAAATCGGGCCGAGCATCTTAGATGTTTCACAGTATTCATGAAACTCGTTAGCTGAGTAATCTTTCAATACATTTTGTCTACATCTTATAGTATCATTTATTAGATTAAATGTAGTCCTGTAACTAATTGTATCGAAAGGTGCTATTCCAAAAGCTTCTAAATCAGCTCTCTCAAACATTCTTCGTATCTGAGTTAAATCCCTTGGAATAATTTTTAACCATAACTCCATACAACGAAACTCATTTAAAAGTCGTAAGTATGTCCGTTGAGCAGCATCTTCTTGAATCCATGTATCATTCTCATCTATGGTTTCCTTTTTAGAAAAGATACCCTTAATTTTCATGGGTGATCACCTCCTAACACCAGAGACCGGCACCACCAGCAAGTAACTTGTCAGCAGCTGCTTGAATTTTCTTTTTAGCTGTGCCTAGTTCTGCTAGATTGTTAGCACTTGGATTAGATTTCTTACCTTCTTCCTTAATCAATTCATCAAATGCATCTAATCTGCCTATCAACTGTGTATAGGCTGCATCGGCTTCTTCTTTTGTAAAAATAATTGTAATATCTGACATAACTAGAATTTCTCCCTAATTCTCTTACTAAATGGTCTACCCTCATCAATACACAAACATAATTCATCTCTAAAGATACTTCTATTTTTTCCAACGACTCCGACTGTCTTACCTAATGAGAATAAATTAGACATTTTCTCACGTAAATCTGCGTTATGTTTAGCCTCTGCTGTAAGCAACTTTAGCTCTTCTGTCGAAACTTCGGAAGCTGCTTTTAAAGCATTATTCTCGTTAGTTAAGCGCTCATTCTCTTCCTCTAAAGCATTGATATCCGTGCCTAACTTCTCAATAGTTTTGCTTAAGATTCTTACATCTCGCTTAAGTTCATTAATCTCATGTCTAAACTTAGCACGTTCTTTATCAAAAGCTATATCTTTAGCTGATTTCTTATTAGCCATTTTAGTTCCTCCTAAACTGCAACTTCGCCGAAGTCAATCTTTCCCATACTCTCATAATTATCCACATAACAATCATCACCATTTACAGCAAAGAAGTCAGTTGTATCTGACATCACAAACATAGGCTCTGACTCTAGAGCCTTCATTGCTGTTTCAATCAAGGCATCCGGTGATGACATAAGTCCTCGCTCATCATGTGATTTATATGAAGCCAATTTGGCTGTGGATATTACAGTACTATCATTCTTCACAATATGACGGTCTACCTTATCCACTGCACAAAGCAACTCATAGTAAGCTAATTGTTTTTCAACGCCATCCATCTGATTATCATAAATATGAGCATCTGCAATAACATGAGTTAAAATACCTGGCTTAACTCCTAAATCTCTTGCAAATAAAATCATTAACTCGGCATACTGAGTTGTGTTAAATGGTACTCCGTATGGCATATCTCCGGAACGCTGGTCGAGCAAACAATTAAGTCTACCACCATCTAGATTCCAAGTTGAGGTGTGACAACAAGGCACCAAGTTCATACCAGATAATTGCTCTGGGTTCCAAATAGTTGAAACACCCCATCTACCATTAGGAAACTCTCTTAAGTATTCTATAATAAACTTCGCCTGATTCTCATATGTTCTAAAAGATTCCGGTGTCTTATTTACAGGGTCAGTGTAAATACAAACAGGTCTATTCATCTGGTACCCGTATGCCTTACCAATCGAACCATTCTTATCCGCCCACTCATCCCAGATATGAGCTTTTAAATCATGTATATTATTAGACTGACACTGCCAAATCCAAAGAATCTCTCTCAAAGCAGTTTTACCTGCTACAAACTTTGACTTGAGAATTGGAAACTCCTTTTCAACATCAATCTGCATAACTATACCGGGTAATCTCTTTGTTTGCTTACCAGTACGCTCATTCTCACCGTCAGCAAAACCAGTATAATATATTTTTTGTAGAGCAGTCATATACTGCTTTTCATAATTACTAATTCCCATAATAATGCCTCCTAAGTTCTATTTAATTATTTGATAGTTCTTCTAACTGGTTGCAACTTACCATTCAAGTATTTTTCTATCTGAGTCTCTAGTTGTAATGTGTAGTTCATACAATTATAACAACCGGAAGATGTAACACCTACAACTGTCTCATTTCCGAGATCTTTTAACTTATACGTAGGTTCCAACTCACCATTTCGGTATTCTGCTATGATATCACCATCTTCTGTTTCAATTAAACCTGAATCATTTGGTCTAGTGCTCAATATATCTTCTATGAAAGTCATTACTGTATATTCTCTGTCCATTTTTACATTGTAGGAATGACTATAGTCTGCACCTACTTCTCCAGTAAATTCTAAAGTGAACATTATACCTCCTACCAACCACGCTTCCTGAGAGTTATAATACAAAGCCATCCCAGAAAACCAATATGTACCTCACAACAATTCCAATAATCTGTAAAGGTTACTCTTGGTAAGAAATCCCAACGGTCAGAACCCCACCAAGAATCGATTGAAATTTTTTTCGGTGTATCCTCGATTATCTTTTCTGTATTATTTACCTTTTTCATCTTTACTCCTCACTTTTATAAAGCCGTTATGATTAAATGGCTGTAAACCATTTTTTAAATTTATGAGTATTGTTGATTCTAGTTGAATAGAATAATTTGCTCTAGCAATGCTTCCAAATGCTAATGCTGCTGTCACAATCTTATTTTCCAAACCTTTCATTTTAGACTCTAATTTTAATTGACAACCATTATATGCTGCTACTGTACCTATTTCTTCTACGAAGAAATTTCCTGTAGACTCCGGTTTAGTTTTCATAACTTCATTTATAAATTCTATGAGAGTGTATTCTTTATCTAGTATGACATCATATAAATGATTTTGACTAGCATTCTCCTCGCCTATAGGTGCTAGTGTAAACATAGCAGCAAAGACCTCCTATTTATTATTTTCTTAAAAATAATGGTAAACATGTGCCCGTAACAATAGATTTACTACTACACACATTGTTTCATTTATTATTTCTTCTCTGAGCTCTGTCATTTATCATCACTGTTACTAATAACAACTAGGATAGTTTCTTTTATAAACATAAAAAACATCTACCTCCCAAACAAAGGTGAACAAGCGCCCATCAATCCAGGCTCATACTTCATATTATCTGGTACTGTCTTATTTTTATGCTCTTCGCATTTACCAGCTGCCACTTTTATTGGAACATAGCCCAAAGCGCGCTTCTCTCTACCAATAACACTACCAGACCAACCTGCAGCTTTCTTTCCACAAAAAACACAATTATCAGTTTTTAGCATATAATCACCCCAATCCTACTTTGGCATATTAACAAACTCGCCATTAACCACATAATTACGACACTGCTCCTGGGGGCACAATAGTTACTTCTAGCTGGTCTAATGGAATCGTATTACCATCCTTACCAACATAAGGATTATATTCTTTTAAAGCCTCAGCGCACCCTTCACATAAATTAAGTTTTAACAATTAAATTCCCTCCTATAACCAATTAACTAACTTCATAACCTCTGCAGCTAACTGATTAAGATTACCGTTATTATCTATAGTCCAGTCAAATTCATAATCATCTAAAGCTGTCTCTGACTTATGATTCTTCTGTTCCTCTGTTAACCCATTATCAAAATCAGGTCTTGCTACTCTCACAGCAACAACATCAAAATCATCCTTAAGGTTATCAATCTCATTAGGGAAACGTGTGTCTGGGATTATCACATAATCCCACTTATCCGGAAACATAGTAAGAATGCTCTTTATAAAGTCTACCCAATAATCAGGCTCAGCTGCTCTAACTACCTCAGTGCCCACATACTGTAATAAACTTCTACCTGCTTCATCTTTCTTACCATCCCAATTAAAAAACTTCTCACAAACATACTTGAGTAAATCCCCGTAGTGCGTAAGTAATACTTTCTTTTCTTTGCAAACCTCAAGCCTATTCTTTAACAACTCTGCTGTTGTATCCTTACCATGCTGAGCCTTACCGGCAATTGTTATAATCTTCATAACTATTTCCTCCTCATAATAAAACTACCGAGCAAACTTAATTACTCGGTAGTTGATTTAGTTAAAATCTCTATTGCTTTGTCTACATGTTCTCTTTTTAAACCACCATCACCTAAACAAGTTGGTTGTATCCAATTTGTGTCAAAACCGTAATCACGCCAATCCCAATCCTCATCATCTAGTATTACAAAGTTAGCAACATCATGTTCATTGAGCCATTGCTGTATTTCAGCAGCTCTCCCAGTCCCAAACTTAGCATGCAACTTGTCTAATTCCACTAATGATACTGTTACACCCTCTGATGCTGTTTCTTCTTCAAACTCTGTGGGTAAATAAGGTGTTTTATCTATTACTTCTATCTGATGATCACTCAGTATACTTAATAGTACATTGTATATCTTGGGTGTATAATCTCCATAACCTCGCCAACTAGAGCTAACAACGACCTTAGCATTACCCTTATCACAAATCTCTTTAAGTAGCTTTACTTTCTCAATATCGATATTAGCAGTTTCTTCATTCCTGTAGTTACTGTATGTTAATCCACCATCCACATCTAGAAATACTATGTTCAGTTGTGCTGTATTCTCTTGTTTACCTTCATCCACCCATTTTATTATTTCTTTTTTAGCGTTAGCATATTTATTAACATGTGTAGATTTTGTACGAACCTTTTTCTTCCTGTTCATATTTCGAGAAAAATTACCTTTCTTTCCAGTAAAATGTTTTGTATTAGGAGCATGACCATTTAATTTGCCCATAACTATTCCCTCCTCTTAATAAAAACTACCTAGTAAAATTAATTACTCGGTAGCTGCTATCTCATATAATCTTTCATTAAATAGTAATATAGTACAATCATTCTCTCTGGAACCATCTCTTATCTGCTCTATTAAATAATCTATCTCTTCTACAGGATAAACCAATCCGTGTACTAATGGTGGTTCCTTAACTGCCTTTATCCTTACCTGAACGCCTCTACTATAGTATGCAGCGTTACCACTATAATCTAATGAGTAGCTACATGTATCACATTCATAACGATTGTATACATTATTATCATATAAATTACCTCCACAAATTGGACAAGTCCCATTATTTCCCATTTTTACAATAGCCTCCTTATAATAAAATTGAGGGTCATAAAGACCCTCATAAAACAAATGGGGTGGGATTCTAACCCACTATTTCGCACATGGCTACGAATTTTACCTTTTTGGCTATCCCATTGTTATTCCTTATTAGTAAGGGATTTATCGTCAGGCACAAAGTGCTACCACAATGCACCCAACGAAGGACAAAACCGCACACCCTTCAATGCGATTTACAACTTACCGCACAGTTTCCCTTGTTATACTGCCAGCGGCTCTTAATTTCAATGCGTCTTATAACCTGCCAGCCTATAACTAGGACTACCCTGATAATTCTACTTCCGACGCACTTACACTGGCCGGGGTTCTATACCCTGTCACTCTTATCGCAATCCAGTAACGCCAACTGTAAGAAGTTTCCCGAGAACCCTCACTGCGAGACTTGGGTTTCTCTCCTGGCAGGAAGTATGATGATGGGATTCGAACCCACGACTTTCTATGCTCACACAATTGTTATTGTACATAGATTAAATCTATCTAGCATCAACCTAATCTATTATGAACACAGTGCTCTACCACTGAGCTACATCATTCAAAGTATGCAAAGCACATCAATGATGAATTAAAGTCCGGACACCAGACAGTACTTGCATAGCTGGACTAACTGGATTCGAACCAGTACCTGCGGGAGTCAAAGTCCCGTGCCTTACCATTTGGCGATAGCCCAAAACTAACAGATTATACTTTCATCGTCGTTGGGGTGAATAATGAAAAACCAGTAACTTTATGTATAATCTGTTTAATCAGGCTATCGGGATTCGAACCCGCCTGTCATTGACAGTACTCCCTACTGAAGTATAACCTGCTATTGTAAGGGTTACCACACTGGGTAACCCCATACAATGGAATCCACTTTTCTCAGCATAGCGTGGCACTATGGGTTTTCACCTTTACACTGAAATACTAAGGAGTTGTGTAGTTTACTACACTGCCACAAAAAATGGGCTATTATAAGTGCTTATGCACAAATAATCTAATGTGTGCTACGGGTCGGTGTAGCACACGGAGTCCATAAAATGAAAGATAAAAAAGATTATCTTCTTTTCTATTCACAATTATTAATAATTGCTTAACAATGAAATAAAGGTTTTCATTTGCACCCAATTATTTTCATTTACAATGGATTATGTATTTTTACTTTGTAACAATATAGTAATCCGCTTAAAGTATGTTCATGTTTTTTAGACTATCTGCTAATATTAATTGATTAACAGAAACATGTTTGGACTCTACATAATCATCTTCTGCTTCAAATTCAACATCGCACTCATCATTAGATTCCCAAGCATACCCAATAAAAGTGCCGTATTGTTTTAAATTCTTGTGGTATACTCTGTCTCCCTTGTTGAACTTTGTTTCAACAACCGCTTTATCTAAAGTACATTCTATAGCACCAAATTCTTTTTTCAGTGAATTCCTATAGTCCATAATAGCCGCTTTAATATAATCAAACAATTCCACATTAACGTCCACATTATTAGCAATATCCCACACATAATGTTTACCTTCTAGAGTAGCCATAAAAAGCTTGAGCTTATTATTATTTATCTTCTCTAAAAAGCTATCAGCGTCACAGATTTTGTGCTGAAGCTGTCGCGCTTTTTTAAACTCTTGTTCTGTCATCAGTGTGCACCTCCCTAAAATAATTTCATCTGTTTTGTATTCTCTAACTGTTCCTCTAACTCTACACGCTTTTCTTGTAAAGCTTTACTAAAGACTGTGTATAAGTCTTTGCTTGGCAAAGTCTCTAATCTAGCTTTAGAACGCGTAATAGTTAAAGTAACAATACAGGATGGGTCTCCGAGATACTCTAAACATTTATCGATATTTGATATCTGCTCAAGAATTGCTGTATTCTGTATATCTGATTTATGACTAATGTCTTTACTCTCCACTCCGCTCGAAGACAATTGCTCCTCAATATATGCAACAATAGAGTCCTTAAGATTCTCTACATAGCTTTCATAAAACTGGAAAGGTAGCATATTATTAATTCCGGCCAAGGTGTAGTAGTTACCAAACCAACGATAACTACTCTCACGATGCGCTATGAACAAGCCATCTATACGCAACTCTGAATTATAATCTGGGCTAATTGAGATGCTAAAAAGTCCTGGCTCTATACTCGATTTTGAAAATAGTATACTTTCATCTAGAGGTCTGATGTTAGATTCTGTTTCAACAATTATAGTATCACACTGCCTATCCCTGGACTCTAAAGCTGCTTCCAATAGTCTATCGTATAGCTTATGGTCAGTTATTCTGATAACATCCATCCCTTCATTAGGGTAGCTTCGCTTAGGCCAAACCAAAGAATAGCAATCAGTACAATCTTCTCGTAAAAGGGCATGTATTTTGATAACATCTTTTATATCTATAGTCACACGAGCAACTACTCCTTTATAAACACCCTTATTAATTGCAACAAAACCAAATGATGTAGTTACAGCATATTGCATATCAATACCCCCTTATACAGCTTCACTTAAAAAGTTATTACACTTTATTATTAAGTCTTTGTTAAAATCGAGTTTCAAAAACTCACTCTTGGCTTTCCTAATATCTGCAGAGTTGCTTTCGATTCTAACACCATTGCACAATGGCATAATATAACGCTTCTTAGCAGTGACATTAGTTATAAATACTTTTCTGCCTTTACCTAATTTCTTAAAATTAGTAAAATCTTTCCAGCACTTTGCTGTGTTCTCATTACGCAATAGTTTTTCAATAACGATGCTCTCAGTTTTGTATAAATCATCAAGTTCTATCGCATTAGATGCTAAAGCTAAATTAACTAATTCTGCGAGATAATCCATAGCCAGTCTTGTTTCATCAGCTACATAAATCTTAGAACACATTAGAGACTTATTAAAGAACTCTATTGCGATACTTAATGACTTGAATGAAATCTCTGGTTCATCATCCTCATTAGCAGATACAATCAAATCATCTAAGATTTTACTTATGGTATCTAAATCCGCTATACCGTATGAGTACATACCGCCCAATGTGTACTCTAACCTGTCTGCGGATAACTTAGGTGAATCATTATCTGCTATAGGGTATTTGTGATAATCGCAAACATCATCTACAGTAAGTTTGTATTCTTCTAGTATTAACATTATCTCCTGCGATTCTTCTATAAATTTCCTAGTATATACTTCTGTAGATTCCTGTTTCTCATAATCACCATTTACAAAATCAATCACATGAGAAAATACTGGTGTTGCAATATCATGAAACAAAGCAGCCACTGTTTGTTTTAAGTCCTTAGTAAATCTCCATACAAGTAAAGCTGTACCCACACTATGGTCAAATCTACTATAATAAAACTTTGATTTCTGCACAGGGAATTTCGTGTAATTACAACCACAATGCATTGAAATATTCTGCAATCGTTTCATAGCATTTGTTTGCACCAACTTATGTACGCACACGGGCATATTGTAAAAGTATAACTCCCATAAATCTTTTCCTGTTCTCTTTTCCATTATTATCTCTCCTGTTTTATCATAATGATAAATTTCTCTCCATTAACTCGTGTTAATTCAAGTTGTGTCTCATAATAATCTTTACTCTCTATAGGAGTCACATTTGATACTATGGCTCCTTGTAAATCAGGTATACCATGATACAAATCTATGCCTCCACAATATGTATTAGCTATTAACATAGTTATCACCTACTTAAACACATCCATAGGTAAACTTTTTTGAGTATTACCATAAGTGTTCTCTGGCATCTCCCAAACAAGATTTTCTCTAGCGCCACTATCTAGTAACTCTGCAACCTTAACAATAATATCTGTAGCTTCACCCATATTCTTGAAAGCACCAAGCTCTGTATCATTATGCATAACTACATAACATTCCTTTGTGGTTGCTACATTTAAAGTTCCAGTAAGATGTACTAATATTTTATGGTCATTGCTTATAATCCACACAATTAATTCCTCCTATTCCCCAACTAACTTATCATATTCCTCTGTACTACAATAACCGGCGAGTGCCCAAACAAATTCTTCGCCTTTCTTAGGTGATATACTCTCATCTAAAAGCTCAATACTCGTAGTGTAATTACCTTTAGAGTCTTCATGAATTTCTATAGTACTGTTCAACATTTGTGAGTACTTCTCTTCAAAGTATTCAGTTATTTTCATATCTTCTGTCCACACTACTGTAGCAGGCATCTCAACATCACCAATTATCATATCGAATTCGGCTTCTTTGTTTTCCGTTAAGTATTCTCTGAATGTCATTTTATTACCCTCCTGAGACTTTAACGCTCCTTTACTGTACAATAACTTCCAAGGGGCTTCATTATACTTATCCTCATACTCACTTTCTTGCGTAAATATAATAGTGTTAGTTTCTTCGTTATAAAATACACCATCCATATGAGTTGCATTCAACTCCCAGTTACTGTCACTCATTAACACAGCATCCTCCGGTATACTATTTTCCTTAATTATTTCTTTTAAAATTGCAAATGTCATTATTGCCTCCTAAAATATGTCCATATCGCCATTCATCAATGTCTGGTTATCATAGTTATTAACTATTTGTTTAGCCTTGTTTATAGCTTTCTTATACATTGATAATAATTTTGCTTCACTAATTACAAATGTGTCACCACACATAGCATAGATACAATTATTCACACAATTCCTACAGGTAATTCCTATACCTTTATCACCATATCCGGTTTCTGCATACTTTGAGCAGAATAAAAAAGCTTTTTCTTGTATAGCCTTCTTTTCGTAATCATTTTTTTCATAATTGAATATGTACGGACATTCTTCATTATGCTTGCACTCCTCACAAGTTCTATGACACCCGCAGCTATTACAATCATGAACACCTTCTACACTGTATTCAGTACCATCTTCCTGAACACAATTACCTGTATGATTACATTCGAAATTATTTATACAATAATTCAGCATCATCTTAGAGAGAACTTCTCTATCTGTTACACTATCACCTGCTTGTACGATTGCTAACATAAGTTCGCATTCTTGCTTAGCTGTCTCTAATGCATTCAGTATTCCAAGCTTTAATGTAGCATCAATCTGTATTGTAGTGCCTTTACTCTTTAGCTCAACTGGAAAATCATTTTCCGTCCAACCTTGTATAAAATGTGTATACATGGTGATTTTATTTTTCAACTGCTGTTCTAATAATTTCATGTTTTCTTTACTACTCATAGTTAGTTTCCTCCATCATAAATTACAAAAAATCCGTCTAGCTGTTACACTAGACGGACCTACTTAATTTGTTCGCTTTATTATTATAACACCCGAAATGGCTATCAGCATTAATACTATTGTAGGTAATAATTCAAAATTATCTCCTGTTTTCGGTGCTGCTGGTGTTATAATTTCTTCTGTAGTAGTAACTTCTTCAGTCGTAGTTACTTCCTCTTTCACAACATCAACATTTATTACTATTACATCATTACTTATATTATAATCAACGGAAGCGTTATCATCGGTTTCTAAAACATCTACTGTATCCCCCGAAGTGTTCTCTTTATCAACAACAGCGACTGTACAGCTGGCTAATAATAAATCTTCATCCATGACTGTGAATAAGTAATTACCAACAGGTACTTCATTTATTACATAACTTCCAGCATCATCAGTATTAGTTGTATATTCTGCAGGCACTATTACATTGTACGGCAACTGTTTATCAATCACCTCTTGTAATTTAATTGTCTTATTGGCAACTGCTTGACCATCAGGATATGTTAATACACCTTTAACGGTTACAGTACGCTCCTTTGGCGTTTCCACTGTTATCAAACTATAATCTGATAAATCGCTACCGTCTGTCGTAGTTGCCCAAATCTTAACTACACCATCAGCTTTAGCACAAACTTTACCAAATGAATCTACTGTAGCAATATCTGTGTCTTCAGAGTACCAAGCAACCACTTTATTTAAAGCATCCTCTGGTGAAATTTTAACAGTTAATAATGTATCATCTCCTGGTTGCATCTTAACTTCTTCCGGAATGACTTCTAAAGATGTAATCATGATAGCATCGTATAAAGCTTTTACAGTAATAGTGTAAGCTGTGGAACTAATAGAATCATTAGCCTGCTTAATCTCATCGTTATACTGCCAACCTACAAAAGAATAACCCTTTTTAGCTGGGGCTGTATCTAAAGTGTAGGTAAACTCTGCATTTTTAACATCGCTCGCTAAATACGCATTAGTGATTGTATTGGATTTAATCTCTGTGTCATTGCTATCCAGATAAATTATTGTACCTGTTACATTGTATAAACAATAAATTATATTATCATTTATACTTAATGAAATTTGTTCGCCTTCACTGTATTTAGTGTTACCTAAAGAGTAACCGCTAAAAACATATTCTGTTGGAGTCTCTATTGAATATGTAGCCAGCTCTAATGTAGCCGTTGTATTATTATTATAAAAGCTTATTTCTGCGCTAAAGTCTTTTGTTTCATCGTATGTTTTATAAGTTACTGTAGAAACTTTCTTATAAATAGCATATAAAGTAATATCATTTGTTGCAGCATCCAAAGATGTAAGAGCAGTTGTAGCATCTTTATCTGTATTCCAACCAATAAACTCATAATTCTCCTTATAAGCTATAGGAGTTAAATCGATTGTATCTCCAGCTTTATATGGTATTGCTCTTATTGGTACAACAGGGTTACCATTCAAATCATTTAATCCTGTTATACTTGTTCCACCATTTGTTGCATAGTCATATGTAACTCTACAACCAGGTGTCAACCACATATCCTTCTTGCCAGTAGTACTATCATTTGAATCATAAGCTACAACCCAACCCTCGGCAAAAGCATATAATCTATACTGATTGTATAATTCGGTTGCAACATCAAAATTCTTAGCTTTAACAACTATACGACCGTCATTATAATCAGGAACATCAAAAGTCATTATACCTGTAAAATCTATACGGTCTACCCCCACATAACTTGCTTCAGTTAAGTAGTATTTTGATGTTCCGGTTACGAAGTTAGCGTTACTTATACTAAAGGTTCCAGCTGTTTCAATAAATGCGTTATTTTTATCGTCATCATTACTATTAATACTAGTACCATTAGTCATACTATAGCAAGGGAATGCAGTTACTGCAGGTTTAACGATAAGATTATAATTAGAGTTATCATGTAAATTAAGCGGAGTATAGTGATTACCACTTAAAGCAACATAACCATCTTCACAATCAAATATCTCAAGATAAGAACCTGTTACATTACCATCAAGTTTTGCTCCGGTAGTACAATCATATATCTTTACATGTATTACATTCGGCTGATATGTACCAGATACTAGCCTATCATTATAAAAACCAGTTATACAATCATGTATTTTATTTGTAACATAATCTGTATTACTTGGAAAATATGTACCACTAGCATTTTCCGCAAAAATACCGATATCACAATTATCAATTTCATTATTATCATAAATATTGATATAACCCGAACTAATACCGTATGTACACTCAGTTACATGAGTGTCAGCAACATTTACACTACCACTGTTATTACTATTCGAAATACCTATTTCGAAATTACTAATTTCGTTTACTTCGTAAGGTGTTACAAGATTTACAAGATCCGCCAACCAGCTTATATTATTCCAATAACGGCTAAACCATGTTGCGTATCCTGTACCAGAGATAGTATTACTAGAATTGCTAAGGTCAGCACCCACACCACTATCATTACCAGTAAACTTACAGCAAACTACATGAGAATCTGAGTTACCCTTAAATGCAGTGCTACTACCTATGATCTCCGTTGCATATAAAACACTGCAATATAAATTAGCTCCAATCTCATTATCACTAAATTTACTACCTAGTACATGCAAACTTCCACCTTGATTATAAGCTCCTGTACCAAATCCTGTTATTTGTGTGTTAATCACAATTCCACCTAATGAATCACCATAAATACCATAGGAGCTGTTATCATATCCTTGTTTTGCACTTAATTTGCATTCATTAACAAAAACCATTCCGCCCATAGAATTGGCTATTCCTGTATTACAGTTTGTTATAGTGTCATTATTTAGATAGACAGTTCCCTGTGTTGTTATAGCACCCTTATAAAAACCAGCTAGCTCGCAATCTTTAATAGTTGTGTAGATTGTAGTTGTGTAATCATCTAATGTAGAAAAGTTTCCAGGATTAATTACACCTGTACCATTAACCTGTATACCAAACGTATTAATATCTGCATTATCTCTACCCGTTAATTCACAATTCTGTACAAGTATTTTACTACTTGAAAAATACATACAGTAAATACCCTTTAAACAGTTTGTAACATCACAATTATCTATTGTAATTTTACAACCAGAAGAACCATACGCAACACTTAAAGCTTGATCATAATTTTCAATAGTTAAATCCTTATATAAATAATTTTCCGAAGTTGCGCAACAATTATTAGTTGTAATTGCCTCTGAACCAGTTTGAACATTATTTAATTTCAAATTACAGTCTGTAATTTGAAAGTAAGCTGCTCTACCGTTTACAGCATTTATTGCTAATAAGTTGTCAACAAAATTACATCCAGTAATAGTAATGACACCAGATGTTACAGCACCACTATAAGATTCTGAATTTGTGGCAAGTGCTTTATTAAATCCTGTGAAACTGCTTTGAGTAATAGTACTATTACTCAATAATTTATTCATATCAATAGCAGTACACGAAGAACCACTTGCTGCATTAAACGTACTTTCTGCTACAGAAAAAGTCCCACTGTGTGGAACTCTCAATACATTTGCACTAACATTATTAAAATCACAACCAACAACATCTATTGTATTACCATTATCTATGGCAGAGCCACCTATGACTAAATTGTTAACATTATTGAATTCACTATCAGTAAGTTTTATATTCGTTGTATTAAGTACTTCAATAAAACTACTAGCACTGTTGCTCATATCAACATCAGCATTATTAATTTCCACTGAAGAACAACCATTAGCTTGTATAATTGTATCAATAACACTTGCGTCATTAACAAGTAATGTACCACTTGTTATAGTGAATGTACTACTATTCCAATTGTTCTCATTAAAATTAAGTGTAAGAGTGAGACCGGCTGGTAAATTGACAGTATTTATGCTACTTATTGTGCTATTCACATTTAATACTATTGGAAGTGTTCCTGTATAAGTAGCTCCGGTCGAGTTATCATAAGTCCAATTATTACTATCAGTTACACCATTAAAAAGATTATCCCAATCAGCTTGTGAATTTATATCATAACTATTAACAGCTGCATTACCTTGAGTTATGATGTCTGATTCAACAAAAATAGGTTGTTCTACACTTGCGTTAAGCTCTTCTGAGATAACATCTTCCTGCATAGACAACATTTCAATTTCCATAATAGATACTTCGGTTTCCAACACCTCTTCCGTTATAGTGTCCGTAGCAGTCGCAATCTCTAAATTGTTTGACTCTGCATTCGTTATGGCAGATTGATAATTTAGGGCTAATAGTATTAAGCAGATTAGACCTAATATCGTTATACTTGTTACATATTTTTTGTTCATTACTAGCCTCCTATAAATTAAATTTATCACTTTATATTTATAAAAGCATAAGTTCTTCTTAAGTATATCTACAACATACCTAGAACTAATGCCATTATTACAAATATAAGAAGAGGGTCCTACATAAGGGCCCTCAGTTTTACATAATATTTACAATCTTTATAACTCACAATGGTCTTGTCTATTGCAATATTCTTGTACTTCTTCATGTAAATCCATTTCTAGTTTATTGGCTTTCTCTTTATCACACATAGTCAACCTCCTAAAAACTCAACATTTTATTTAATGTATCCTCGCCACTCTCACAGGCTGTATTAACCACAGCGATAAGGTTCTTCCACTTCTTCTTGTATCTATCCATAATATAGACATCTTTGTAAATATATTCACCTGCATACTTATAAAAATTGCAAACTTTGTAATGAGGACACTCCTGACAATTGCTATATCTGTCACCGCGATAGTGATTTTTACATATATCTTCTGCAGATTTATAATCTGCTTTCTTTACATAACAATTTAAATCATAATTGAAAATATAATCGCATTTGTCAGAATTAGCACAGCTTGTGCAACTACTATTAGAACCACAAGCGTTACAACTAATACTACTGTAGCAAGTATTTTGACGAACTGCTTCAGTACATTCCAAATAATCGCTACAGCTAAAGTTGAAACGGCAATACTCTTTCCCCAAGATATCTATAACATCTGTGATAGGAGCACCTTCACCGGCATCGATAATTGCGAGCATTATACGTATGTCATCTATTTCAGCTTGTATTACATTACAAACTACAGACGCTACTTTACTTGGAAGTGTTAGTGTGTCTTCTGTGTACGTACAATCGTCTAATTGTGTTATTTTCTTTAAAGAGTATTTTACATTTGGGTCTTCACAATCATCGTTAGCTATAAATAATAAACACTCTAATAGTTGCACCCTTAATTTTTCTCTAAATTTGTCTGTTCTCTCTTTATCCCACATAAATGAACCTCCATTTCTCATAAAAAAGGTTCACCTAGCTTTTACACTAAATGAACCTATGTAGCAAACATCTACATATTAAATTTATTATTTTATACTTATAAAGGCATATACCCTTCTTATTTGCATTACGTTTATTGGTCATACCATTATTACAAACATAATCAAAAGGTCCTTCGTAAGGACTCTCTGATGGTACATGATATTTACAATTTTTGCAGCCCATTACTACCTCCTAAAAATAAATCCATCTTATCGTCAGGCCTCTCAACTTTGTAAATCGCTTTTTTGCCTCCTTTATTTACAACAGAGCCTTTTACCTTAACTACCTTTTTTAAATTGCCATTTTCGTCAAAATAGCGCCTCTCATGAGGTCTTCGTTCGTGCTCCACTGGTGACTGATGATGACCACCCTGCCAAGGTTTATGCTCTCGTTCATATTTATAGTATTTATGTAAAGGTCTAATGATATTATCCTCTCTTGAAATAGTGGATACCTCATGTATCTTATAAGAATTCTGTCTCTTAGAGTTCTTTCTCTCTAGAGTGTGTCTGTTCTTATACATATCCCAAACATAAGCCATAAGTTTTAAAACTTTATAAGGTTGTAAAATATCAATAGTACATGCGTGTTCTGAAATCTTCTTTGGTGTCATATAGCAATAATTCTTTGACACTGCATAGTTATCCGGTTCGATTAATTCGGTTTCAAATACTACACAACGAGGACATTTTCCATCAGTTACACATGGCATAACTGTGCCATCTTTATCGAGTAATAAGCTCGGAAAAATATCCTTTACGATAGTTACTTGCCCTAATACTACCGATTTCTCATTTATCAATGTTAAAAAAGTCAAATTAAAGGCCGTAGCATTTACACATTTTTTGCTGTTAATAGTATAGGTTGTTTTACATAAGCGAGCCATTAAATTAAAATAACCGTTTATACAACCAAAGTCTAAAATGATATCATCAATATCATCAAAGCAATCCATAAAATCAAATTTATCAATTACTTCTGGTAAATCAGTATTTAGAAACTCCAAATAGTTATTACACTTTGTATCATAAATAAATCTCCTGCTGTTATGGAAAGTGTACATAGCTCCTAATAGATTGCCTATATTGTTAACATTTAATTCAACTTGTTGTGGCGTAATGGCACCTTGTTTTTGCAATTCTTTATTTATCCTGTCAAAATTAGTGTCTAGCTCTATACGCATAAGATTTTCATATTCCTCTATATTTGCATCTGGTTTTGTTGCGGCTTTTAATAATTTATTAAAATCGAAACCATATTTAGAGCAACTTTGTCTACCACTCTTATAAACTTTCTGAGATATTAAAGTACTTGCAGGTTGTTTATTTATTGAAAACATCTAAGGTCTCCTTTGTCTTTTTAACAGCTTCTTGCTGCGTAAATTTTCTTCTGTGCGCGATGCATGGTTTTGTACATTTTCTCTGCAGTTTGCAATTATCACAATTACCATCCCACAACCATTCATCTCTTTTTGTCATAGTGCCTCCTTACCAGCTAATTATACAGTAGCCCGGTGCTACGCCTTCTACGTTATTACCTGTTACAATATGCTTAATTCCCATAGCTTTAAATCTACCGGTATAATTCTCCCCGTCAAATTCACGTAAACATATCATATTTCCGGGTTTTAAATTATCATTATATCTTAATACTAAGAAATTACGATTACCGTGTACTATCTTGTAGTACAAAGGGACAACTATGGCTATATCATACATTTTATTAACCATGTTTCTAGTGCTCCTAACGTAAAAGAAGGACAGTCATTTAAAATCTGTCCTTCCC
Organism: Wujia sp.; assembly: GCA_045531735.1. Classification (GTDB taxonomy): domain Bacteria; phylum Bacillota; class Clostridia; order Lachnospirales; family Lachnospiraceae; genus Coprococcus_C. Next base: position 242,783 of record JAZSEO010000036.1, read on the forward strand.
TTCTTTTAATATCTTTCTTCTAGCTAAATATGTCATAAACTGTAATACAGCGCTGAATGATAGCTTAGTTACTATCACTAACAGGGCTGTAGCAAAAATCTTATTGGAAAACAATCTTTTTAGATTTTCCAAGTATAGTGCATTTCGAAATTCTTTGATATCTTTATAGCCCAACTCTTTTAATAATTTGTTACTACCTTCTGTAATTTTGTTACCACAATTCTTACAGAATTCTGGTATTTCGTTTTTATATAATGCGTTACTATCACAATAATCACAGTGTGCAAATGTTTTAATTGCTGCAATCATTTCAATTTCCTTGGAACATACCGGACAGAATTTCGAATCTGTACCTAGTGTAATATCGCAATCATAACAAAATGCGTTTGCGTTACAATAGTATAGGGAACTTGTATAGGGAACTTGTATAAACCATATAAACAGAATGCCTATTATTCCAAATACTATCGGTGTATACATAATACATTTATAGAAAGTGACTTTAAAATATCTCACCATTATTCAATACCTTCTGCTTCAAAAACTGTATATAAATCATAAGCAATCTCATCCTGCGTAAAATACCCAGATACACTATAAGTTGCTACAATAGTGCCTGAACCGTTTACAAGTGAAATATTCATTATTGAATTCTCTAAAGTGAAATAAGGTTCCTGAAATTGATTTTCTTGTGCATAGAGATTTTCACAATAGTAAAGACATTCTATAACTTTATCTAGTTCTTCCCAACTGTTCACTGTTATTGTCTGGGAAGCTTCATCAAAATACTCTAAGTTATCTCTAAGATATACGAGTATTTGCGCGGAGTAATATTCTTCTATAGCCTCTAAATAGTTAGTTACGAATAATCTTTTATCGTTACTCAGATAAGATTCTACTTCTATTTTAAGATTTCGTTCGCTAGAGTTGAAATAATATTTATAGCGACCTTCTTTAGCATTGACAACTTCAGAAGAAACATAGTTGAACTCTTCTTCTATATTGCTATCTACCAAGTTTATAACTTGCTTTTTATAAACATCAGCATCATTACCCTTGCCGCATCCAGTAAGAAGTAATAAAGCTATGATACACATTATATTTCTTATACGCATGTTTACTCCTTTGTGAAAACAACACCACTTAATGTTATACTATTATTAGCAGCATCATAAGAACCTTTAATGGTTTCTTCTTTATAAGTAAAAGTAACTTTATCATTATCAATGATTATCTTTCCATTCATATGCTCCTCTATAGCAGAACCATCTTCTGCTACACTTTTTGCAACAACAGTACAATCCTCTCCGCTAACATCTAAGTATAATTCTATACCCATGTCCGCATATAAAGCAGAGCGGTAAATACCATTTTGTTTCTGTGTTAACAACGCTATCACAAGCAGCATTATAAAAAGTACCAGGATTGGTAAAACGCACAACCATCTATTCACCTTTGTTTCTTTAACTTTCTTCATTTTTATACCTCATTCTTTCTAGTACGGACTACCGCACTTTATTTCATTCAAAGATTCTTCTGATAAATCCTCTGTGCTAATTAAGCTACAACTGTGTATGTCATAAACACCATTTATATCATACGCCACACCATTTGTATCTAGTGCTATGACATGTTTACTTTCATAAATAACATACGGTTGTAAGCCAAATATATCCTGCAACATACTCGCAAAATAATAGCAACAACCAGCTGTACATAAATTTTGTATTAATCTACTTTCTTTCATTCCATTACGAAATCGTAAATCTGCAATAAACTGCATTATCTCATCACGACTCTCTGGACAAAGCTTCGATTGTTCTTCCAACCAAACTGCACGCTCAGACACTAATGCAAACCTCCTCTTCTATGAACTTTTCTGTATCGATACAATAGCAACATACTGTTTCTGTAGATAGTGCAATAGTGTTTCTTCTTGAATAACATCTGCCATCATAATTAGCACGAACAACATAATATCTCCCAGTGTCTGTATAATCAGAACCATCACCTGGATAAAACAAACAATACTCTTTCATACATTTCAAATCACTTCTTGAATGTAAACTACTTTGTAATAATTTTATCAAAGTAGAATCAATCCATGATTCTACAACATAATAATCGTGTTGTATGTCATCCCTGTGTTGCTGTAAATATTTACAAACCGGCAAGCTCATATAATAATCAATTATATTTTTTAATTCTTTTTCATTTAAAGAAGATGCATAGTATAAAATACTAGAAACTTCCTTAGTCACATTGGGATACTCAAGAATTTCTCCACTCTTCCATGCTAAAAACTTATTGTAGTACCAATCTAATATAACGTGACCTTCTTTATTTAGTACCGCCTGGAATCGTCCATTGGGTGTTATATTATTCATTAGCCAATTTAACATTTCCCAAGAAAAATTAATTCTGAATTGATTCCCTAATAGAATAAATATAGCATCCTTGTCCTGAGCCTGTATTCGTTTAATTATATTCTGGAGAGTTTTCAACTCCCCGTTTAAACCACTGATTACATATCTCATTAAACACACCTACTCGTATCATCATTTTACATATCGTGAATATCATCTTCAAAATCAGGAATAACTTTTATATTATTTCTGATTGGTATAATCTTAATTATCATAACAATAATTGAAATTATAGAAAAGCCTAACGCTATGCCCATAATTACACCTCCAAACATTATTTAGTTTTCTCGTAAGCAAAATCAAATGTCTTAGCTAGACTACCAAAGACGCTGTGCACACATTTATTGCAAACCAGATTATTACCTTTATTTGAAGTAGATCTATCGAGACTAACATGCTCCTTACATTGTGTACAAATGTATCTAGCGATATTAGAAGTTTTGTGTCCAAACTGCTCGTAAGTCTCCATATTCTTACTATTAATCTGTTCTACTGTCATAAATGCACCTCCTTATTGTTACGCAAAAAAGCCTATTAGCGTTATTTATTGCTAATAGGCTTTAATTTCATGCTACTTCTACAGATTCAATTTTATAGTTTCCTTGACACGCATACGCAATTTTGCAAGCAGAATCATAACTAGAAGCTGTTATAGGCTTCTGAAAATGCTTTCCTCCTACAGAATAACTAATTATGAATCTTCCATTGCTACCTGATTTTACCATAATAACACCCCCTTATTTTTATTAATTTATAATAAAGGGAATAAACTTAATATTAGGTTTAATTTCGCAGTAACTAAGCTACTATACTTGCCTTTCTATAGAATTTGATTACCTGTATGATTACCTGCGAAATTCATTAATACTTTATAGAAATTAAAAATAGCCCATAAACCTTGATAAACTCTAGCTTTATGGACTATTATTTTATTTATTATGAAATAGCGGGAGGGGGATTTGAACCCTCGACACTACGGGTATGAACCGTATGCTCTAGCCAACTGAGCTATCCCGCCATATTAAATTTAAATGGGACCTACAGGGCTCGAACCTGTGACCCTCTGCTTGTAAGGCAGATGCTCTCCCAGCTGAGCTAAGATCCCATGTTGTGCTCATCAGCACCTTTGTTAGTATAAAGGCAAAGCCAATAAATGTCAAGAGATTTTTTTATTTTTTTTTTACTTTTTCATAAACAGCCTATATCCCCATTATTGCTATATACATCCTATGCTTTTTAAAACAAATATCCATAACGTAAGAGTTACTGATGAGAGAAGTGTAGAAAGAACTATTACATTTGAAGTAAGGATATCATCATTATCCATGTTTTTAGCCATAATATAGCTACTTACAGTAGTCGGTGCTGCAACCATCACAAGGATTGCTACCATTTCACTAGGAGCAAAGTTTAATTTATATGCTATAGGCAAAAACAACATAGGCAGACCAATTAATTTAATAAAAGTTGCCACCAATGCCGGTTTTAATCTTATAATTGCCTGTTTTGTATCAAAACCTGCTCCAACTGCTAAAAGTGCAATAGGTGTCGCTGTTCTCGAAATATATCCCATAGACGAATCAATAATAACCGGTAATTCAATATCTATAAATGATGCAACCAGTCCTAAAACTATGCCAATAATTATAGGGTTTTTCATTATATTAATGGCTGAATTTTTGATTTTGCTATAATCTTTTTCATTATTATTAGCATTGCACACTAAAATTATAACAGAAAACATATTAAAAAACGGTACTGATGCCACTACCATGAGTGGTGTCATACCAATTTCTCCACAAATATTCTGAACAAAAGCAATTCCCAATATAGCTGCACTACCTCTTGCACTTGCCTGTGCAAATGCTCCAACCATAGTTTTATCTTTTAAATATATAACAGCTATTATCCATGTCAATGCAAACATCGCTACTGTTACAAGAAAACAAAATAGAAAAAACTTAACATTCATTTTTTCTTTAACATCAGAAGCTGCTATATCAACAAAAAGCATAACAGGAAGTGCAACATTAAACACATATTTATTTGCCACTTTTACAAATTCATCAGTAAAAAAATCAGCTTTTCTTAATATGTAACCTAATAATATAATCAAAAAAATAGGAATTGTAGCATTCAAACTAAAAATAAAATTATCCATAACTCATACCTCTTTTCAACATGTTACTAAGTTTAGCACAAAGATAAACTATTGTAAAACATAAGAATTTTAGCAATAAAAAAAGATATTAATTTTTTTTAAAAAAGTTGTTGACAATAACTACTCATTCTTATATAATAAGTCTTGCGTTAAGCGATGGGGTACATATTTACCACATAGTAAGACTTATTTTTTTACTCCATCGGGGTGTGGCTCAGCTTGGCTAGAGCGCCTGATTTGGGATCAGGAGGTCGCAGGTTCGAATCCTGTCACCCCGACTTATAAAACACTTATATGCATTAATTATGCGGGTGTAGTTCAATGGTAGAACACTAGCCTTCCAAGCTAGATACGTGGGTTCGATTCCCATCACCCGCTCTTTATTTTCGCAATTAGCGAAAACAAAATGTGTCCGTAGCTCAGCTGGATAGAGCAACGGCCTTCTAAGCCGTGGGTCGGGGGTTCGAATCCCTTCGGGCACATTATTTTTTACAAGCTATTATGGTGGGTATGGCGCAGTTGGCTAGCGCGCCAGATTGTGGCTCTGGAGGCCGAGGGTTCGAATCCCTCTATCCACCCTACTCTATAAGCTTTGCAAGAGGCAAGTTTACTATTGGGCTATCGCCAAGCGGTAAGGCACAGGACTTTGACTCCTGCATTCGTTGGTTCGAATCCAACTAGCCCAGCTTATCAAAAAAATATGGGTCACTAGCTCAGTCGGTAGAGCACTTGACTTTTAATCAAGTTGTCGGGGGTTCGATTCCCCCGTGACTCACTAAATTATATATAGCACAAAAGATTTCGGATATTTATATCTGAAATTTTTTATATTATATGCGGGTATGGCGGAATTGGCAGACGCGCTAGATTTAGGTTCTAGTGGGAACACCCGTGCAGGTTCAACTCCTGTTACCCGCATCAATAAAAAAAGTAGGATAATATCATCCTACTTTTTTTATTACCGAGGCGTGTCATTTGCGCGAGCAATGAGCCATGCGCAGATTAGCCGAATATGACTGTCAGGTGCTTGCACATGATCAGGCATATTTGAGCGAAGATGCATACGGCGAACGCCGCGACAACGAACAAGCGCAAGCTTGTGAGTGTCGGCATGGCATAGCAGGGCAAGGAGTTCCAGTAAATATTCTTTCCCAATTTGGGCACTTCGACACTTCTCCTCTTCTACTATTGTATTATAATAGGAAGAAACTCATTATCTAATATATCGTGTAGAATGCGAAAAGCAGAGTTGTTAGCTCTGCTCTTAATCGTAATTTTAAGTATTCAATAATTCAGTAAACTGAAATTTATCTCTCTAAATCAATATCTATTTTGTACTCGTCATCAATAAGTATATAATTAACTTCGTGTGCAATAGCGAGTTCCAAGACCCGCCTATTATCTTCTATTACAGATTCCAAAGTACAATAATCATCATCCAAACGACTTTCGATTATACTTGCATAGCTTTTTATATCTGCAAAATGATTTCTAATATAATCCTCACTCATTACAAGACAATAATATCTGATACTATCAAGATACTCTTTTTCAAAATCTTTCGCCCAATCAAATGGAATATAACAGCCTTCTACAATCAAGTTCTGCTTATTTTCTATTGCAGTCTTAATCATTTCACGAACAATCGCCCACAAGTATGCTGTTAAATCTGAATCTTCACTTGTTGGGGTAAGTTCCGTATTGCCACTTCTTATTAATCCCATCTTCAAATGGTCTATTGAAAAATATGGATATTTATATTTTTCAAGCAGTTTCTGTGACAATGCTGTTTTGCCTGTATGTGAAGCTCCTGCTATCAAAATAATCATAATCTACCTCGCTATAAAATCCAAAGTTTCCGTTCTATTCATCCCAATAATCCATCGTATCTTGAGGTGTAGTATCAATTCCAAACAACTGCCACATAAAATCCTCTTTCACATGATAAAGATTAATTATTCGAATGTATTTATCTTCTATCCTATAAAACACATAATTTCTAGACACAAATATATACCGATAGTCTGACACCACATCAAACATTTTCGATACTTCAGGACCCTTTTCTTCATAATCGCAAAGCCCTCTTATTGCATCTGTAATGCTTTTGATAATTTTCTTGGCTTTATCCCCGCCATATTCCCCAGATATTGCCGATTTTAATGCACGTAGTTTATCCGCTGCATCAGGAGTATATTTTATCTTTTTCAATCAATTACCCCCAATTCCCGTTCCAAATCATCTGCATCAATCCAACCTTCCATTTCAGCTCGTTCCTCTGCTCGCTTCAAATCAAGCATCAGCATGGCAACCGCTTGTTCCCTCAACGCTTCTTTGCTATTCTTGGTAACGATAAAAGGAAGACCTTCAACATTTAAAGACTGCTGTATAAAGGTGTTAAATGCATCTGTCAATGTCATTCCGGTTTTTGCATAAATATCCTCAACCGCTCTTTTAATTTCTGAATTTATTCTTACTTGAAACGTTGAATCCTTTGGTGCAATAGCAACATTCAAATTTGTATCCATAAAACATACCTCCTCACTTTTTCTACATCATAACACTTCTTTTACCATTCGTCAATACATTGTCATTACACACATGTTTATGATATGTATTTTCTATGAGACAATTTCACATTATTTTGATTTACCATAGCATATCTGAGTGTGGTGTCTATCTGCTCATGTCCGAGTATTTTCTGAACTTGTTCTATGGGCATGCCTTTCTCAATCGCTCTGGTTGCCATAGTCCTTCTGAACTTATGTGGGTGTACCTTTTCTACGCCTACCTTCTTACCCATTTCCCTCAGACGCAATTCCACACCACTCTCTGTAAGTCTATTATGTGGCTTATTTAAAGAAACAAATAATGCACTATTATTATCTGTTCTTGATTCGATATAATTCATTAAATGAATTTTAGTCTTGGCATCAAAATATGCTTTTCGCTCTTTATCACCTTTTCCATAGACAACACACTCTCGTTCTGAAAAATCTATATCATCAATATTTAGTCTAACTAATTCACCTACACGAATACCTGTTGAAAGCA
>JAZSEO010000110.1:0-7838 GCA_045531735.1 Wujia sp.
AATGCTTCCAATACAAACCGTAGAAACAGCAACTGTTGGAGCTGTAATTCCACAACAAAAAAGCACTATAGGCGAAGTGGTGGCTCCTGCAAAGAATTACTTCTCCCAATTAGACTATTTCATCATTAATGCAAGGGTCAAAGGAGGTAATAGTGGTGGTCCAGTAATTAGCCAATGGGGCAAGGTAATAGGTACTGTCGTAGAAACGCCATTTGACAGTCAAGGAGGTAGTGCTAGTGGCCGTTATGACATCATGGGGTATGGGTTATGCCTGCCTTCAAAGTATGTAACACAAGTTATTGACAATCCCGATATAAAAAAATTGCATTTTACAGGTAGTTCTTATACTTGCATTTCAAAATAAAGCAGTAACTTTGCATCAAAGTAGGAACTCGACTCTGCGAGACACTGCAAAATGGTGCAGAATATAGGTGGAGCAATAGCGGGAGATTACGTTTGTTGCGATTCTTTAACGCGAAGATATAGAGCCATTTAGAAATGAAACTCGTTTCCTGGTGGCACCACAAAAACTTAAAATCCTGATTTTCACAGAAAGTCAGGATTTTTTATTTTACCCTAAACACCGTATCTGCACTTACATTATACCCTATCGGATATAATACACAAATACTCAACCCATATTATACCTTATCGGGTATAATCTAAAACCGCCCACTATAGCAACTTTGCAATACTCGTTCAATATCGCTTTCACGATAGAGAATTTTTCCACCCAGTTGGCGGTATGGCAAAATCCCGTTGTGCCTGAAAGTTTATGCTTAAGCGAACATAGCAAGTTGTGTTTTGGGGCCCCGAAATATTTTCGGCGTCCCAAAACTACCTATCGACATCCTACCCTCCAAAGTCGGGTGGATATGGTGCTTTTATTTTGCAAATACAGTCACTTTATACGCAAATCTTATACCCCGAATAATCATATACACTATCGAAATTTTCATTCTTGAATTATAAAAATTACAATTCATGCTGTAAAAAAGTTACTTCAAAAAGACACAGTTTCGCATATTATCACTAAATTTGCGGTATACGCCAATAAAATTTGTAAATGATGAAAGACTTAAATAGACTAAAAGTAGTATTGGTTGAACAAAAGAAAACTGGCAAATGGCTTGCCGAGCAATTAGGCAAAGACCCCTCAACTGTTTCCAAATGGTGCTCAAACAAGATGCAGCCATCGTTGGAAATACTGTCGCAAATTGCAAAGACTCTCAATGTAACAACCAAAGATTTAATAAATTAAGACACCCTGCATTGCAAGGTGGTAAAATGTGAAACATAAAGAACTAATACATTAAAAAATATGGCTAAGATTATTGATTACGCTACTGGTAAAGAAATTAATTCAACACCTGAAGAACAATATAGACAGCAGTTTGAACATATATTAATTGATGATTTAGGTTATCCTAAATCGCACATAGACATTGAAGTAACAATACAACGTGGTTCTAATAGGAATGCGGAAGAGGCAGATATTGTTGTATATAAAAATAGTGATCACTCTCAAGAAAATGCATATATAATTATAGAAATTGAAACTCCTCAAAAATCATATGATAGACAAGCTTTATCATATACAACTGCTACCACTGCACCTTATTGTGTTTGGTTTGCAGGATATGAAAAAAATAGCAAGGGACCATTCTATCATTACAGAGATATGCAAGTTGATCCGACTACATTTATCGAGATTCAAACATTACCTAGATATGGGGAGGATTTTGACACAATAGGCTTATATCGAAAAGATAATTTACAACCTGCAAAAGCACTAAAATTATTGTTTCAACGCATACACTATAAACTATACGGCGAAGGTCCTATCAAAAGAGAAGAGAATGTTGCCAAAGAGATTATAAAACTTCTTTTTTGTAAAATTCAAGATGAATATTCACCAGATGAACTCTGTGAATTTAGAGCAACGCCAGCAGAACAACGTACAGTTAATGGACAAAAAAAAGTAGGGGATAGAGTTAGAAAATTATACAAAGAGTTGTTGTTAGATCCTGATTTTGGGGAACTTTTTTCAGGCGATGATTTGTTGTATGATGACAAATGGATAACATATATTGTAAGTGAAATGCAGGGTATAATGCTAACACATCCTGAAACCAATACTGATGCACTAGGAGATGCTTATGAAATATTAATACCATCTTCATTAAAAGGTGAAAGTGGACAATTTTTCACACCTCGTAGTGTAGTGCGTTTTGCTATTGATATAATAAATCCAAACTATAGAAAAAAGGAGCTAATTCTTGATACAGCCTGTGGTAGTGGAGGATTTTTGACCGTAGCATTAGAAAAAGTTCTAGGGCAAATAAAATTATTATATCCATCTAAAAATAGAGATGGACAAAGATTGTTACTTAAAGATTATGCAGGTAAATATATCCATGGAATGGATATTGAGCCTTTATTATTTAAAATTGCCAAGTCATATATGGCTATATTAGGTGATGGTAAAACTAATATCTACCACAATGACTCGCTGCAAGATATTAGCAAATTCCCTCTTCGGTTTAATGAGAAAATTAAACCAAATTCTGTTGATATTATAACCACAAATCCCCCTTTTGGAACGAAAATAGATATAACAGACCAGAATGTTTTAAAGCTATATGAATTAGGACACAAATTAATTGACGGCGAACCTACAGAGGAACTTTTAGATGGTCAGGATCCTGATAAGTTGTTTTTAGAGAGGGATATACAATATCTAAAGGAACCACATGATAATGAAGATGGTGGAAGAATGGTTATCGTTCTCCCTAAACAAAATTTATCTGGAGCCGAAGAGGGTAGTGTTGAACTAAGAAAGTGGCTTCTTAGAAAAGTTGAAGTATTTGCCGTGGTCGATCTGCCTAGAGAGGCTTTTCAACCTTATACTGGGACTAAAACATCTTTGTTATTTTGTAAGAAAACAAAGAACCCATCCAAAAATCACAAAATATTTATGGCAGTATCTGAAGCAGTCGGGCATGATAGAAGAGGGAATGCATTATTCAAAAAAGATTCTTCAGGTTCTTGGTTATTAGATGATTCTGGAGCAAAGATCATATGGAATGATCTACCATACATTCTAAAACAATATGAGAACTATTGTAGTGGATTAGATATAGATCCTCTATCTGGAAAAGAGGGCTATCCAAGTTGTTTTAGTATAGAATCAAATCAAATTATTGAAGATGGAAGTTGTCGTCTAGACGCTTGGTATTGGGATCCTTCAAAGAATGATTTAGCAAAGAAGCTAATGGAGGTGTCAAGCGATGAAATAAAAGAAGTCGTAAATTTAGGAGATGTCGTTATTGAACATGGTATTTTTTATCCTGGAAGACATACAAGGAACTATGTCCAAAAGAGCAAAGATAGTATTGAGTTTTATTCTGGTTCACAGATATTACAAACTAGACCTTTTGATATAAAATATCAACCAAAGAATTACAACCCAGCACGCAACCATTTTGTTGAAAAAGACTGGATTCTAATAACTCGTTCTGGAACAACCGGTCGTGTTGTAATGGTCAACGATAATATGTCAGGCAAAATGGTAACAGAGCATGTCATTAGAGTTATATGCGATCCTAATATCATAGATCCATATTATGTTTATGCCATATTAGCCTCTGACAAAATAGGCCGTCAATTATTAAGCAAAGGAATATATGCTTCTGTAGTAGATCATATATCGCCTCAATTTGTATCAACTATTCCTATCCCTCGTTTATCTCCCGAGAAAGAGAAACAAATTGCAGAAAAAGTAAAAGCCGCTGAAAAAATGAAAGCTGAAGCAAATAGAATTCTCGGAGACGAGATAGATAAAATTGAAAACATAATTATTAATGCTAAATAATTATATGGGCAAAACCATAACCACATACTTAATTGATGGAGATCCGAAGGGAACTCAATATGCATTTATCAGCAACAAAATTTGTCAGATGTTTGTTGAACCACGCTCTAACCTCTCTTACCTCAATACGCAAGAGAAGTTACATAAGCCTGCGTTTTACATTTTGTTAGGTGAAGACGAAGCAACTAAACCACAAGCATATATTGGAGAAACCGAGAATTTTCGTGAGCGTGTGAAGAATCACGATAGCAAGAAGTCGTTTTGGCAAAGGCTCTCATATTCGTATCAAAGGATGCAGATATGACCAAAGCCGATGTGCAATATTTGGAGCATAAGGCAATAGCCGAGGCAAAGAAAGCTAATGCTTTTGTGTTGAGCGACAATAAACAGACACCCAAGGCTCCAAACTTGCCCGAGTATCAGCAGGACTCAATGGATGAATTCTTTGAGGATGTTAAGTTCTTGGCATCGTTTATCGATTGCAACATCTTTGAGGTGTCACAGCCAAAAACCGAGCATATCTTCTATACCAAAGGTCGTGGTTGCGTTGCAAGTGGCTTTTATAGTTCTAATGGCTTTACGGTATTGAAAGGCAGCGTAATAGCCCAAACAATGGTTCCTTCATTCAATTGGAAGGAGAAACGAGAGGGATTATTACTGGAATATACCGCCATAGATGGTGATAAACTTGTAATGACTTCAGATAAGACTTTCTCCAGTCCTAGTACTGCAGCTGACTTTTGTATCGGAAGCAGAAATAATGGATGGCTTGTATGGAAAGATAAAGATGGTAATACTTTAGATTCAGTATATAGAAAACAATTGGAATAATCAACAAATAAAGAATATTATTCTTATATGACCGAAACCAACCGCATAGAATACAAAAGAGAAGTAACCTCGGAGCTTGATATCGAAAAGGAGGTTGTGGCGTTCCTTAATTACAAGGAGGGTGGATACATCTATATCGGCATTGATAAGGATGGTTCAACTGTGGGCGTCAGTGATGTAGATGATTGTATGTTGAGGTTGAAAGACCGTATCAAGCACAACATTTCACCTTCTGCTATGGGCTTATTTGATATTGCCGAGGAGCAAAAGGATGGACGCAGCATTATCAAAGTGACGGTAGCGAGTGGAATAGAGAAACCATATTTCAAAACGAAGTATGGAATGACTCCGCGAGGTGCGTATATGCGTGTGGGGACATCTGCCGAGCCTATGCCACAGGAGCAGATCGACCGTCTGTTCGCTATGCGTACACGCAACTCTATCGGGCGCATTGTATCCAATCGTCAGGATTTGAGTTTTGAACAGTTGCGTATCTACTACGATGAGCGAGGTAAAAGGCTTAATGATAATTTCAAGCGTACACTGGAGTTACTTACAGATGATGGCAAGTACAACTATGTTGCTTATCTGTTGGCTGATGAGAATGGCAATTCAATCAAAGTGGCAAAGTATTCAAGCCTCGATCGTTGCGATTTGGTAGAGAATAACGAGTATGGTTATTGCTCTCTCATCAAAGCGACCAAGAGTGTATTATCAAAGCTAGATATAGAGAATAAAGTTGCTGCAACGATAACTCCCATGGAGCGTATTGAAACTCCATTGTGGAATAAAGTTGCCTTGCGTGAGGCTGTTATCAATGCCATAGTACATAATGACTACTCATTTGAAGTACCACCCAAGTTTGAAATATTCCCCGATAGACTTGAGATAACCTCAGCAGGCCGTTTACCCGAATCTCTCACAAAAGAAGAGTTCTTCAATGGCATATCTATCCCACGCAACAAAGAATTGATGCGTATCTATCGTGATGTAGAATTAGTAGAATCGTTAGGCTCTGGCATTCCACGTATTCTGCGAGCATACGGTGAGGATTGTTTCAAGTTTACAGATAACTTTATTCGTATAACTTTGCCGATAAGTGTACAAGATGGCACCCAGTCGGCACCCAGTCGGCACCCAGTCGGCACCCAGTCAATTCCAGATGTTGAAAACCTCGATAAACTGATTGTGTTCTGTACTGAAGCACGCTCTTTTGGTGAAATGTTAGCATTTATGGGGCTTACCGATAGAACTAAATTTAGGAGAAAATATATTCATCCACTTCTGGAGGCTGGTATATTGGAGCAGACTATGCCAGAAAAACCTAACAGCAGGAATCAGAAGTATCAATTGACGGATAAAGGATTTAATTTATTAGATTCTCAAGAACATAAAAATTACTATTGGGTTGGTTGAGAAACATAAACTCAAATATTTATAGAGTTATATAGACAGGAGTTCTATATAATATTCAGTTTTAAGTTGTTATGTTCTTGATACATTTATAAAGAGTTTCTACAAAATAATCATTCTGTTGCATTAATAATTATAGAGTCTTAAATACAACTATGTGGTTCGGAAGAGAATGTATAGTGTACCTTGATTATATGAAAAAGCAAGGTGATAGCATTTACGATGTTTATATTGATTTTCGCTTAAAAAAAGATTTAACCCTTTTTGTGAGTTCAAGTGAAAATAATCAGAACTTTGGTGAAACAAATACCTATTTGGAACTATGCAATGTTAAAACAAATAAACGATTACGTTCAGGATGTTATTATAAACTTAATCTTGCATTGATTAATGAACTACAATTTATCCAAAACGAAGAGTCTTTATTTATAGGGCGAACTTATAATTGCGAAACAATGAAGTGGCCTAACATTGATCAGGAAGAGTTATTGCAATCCCATGGGCTATTAGACCCTACAGAACTTTTGCATAATAATAATCCTAATGAACTAATTATTCAAGATTTATCAAATAAAAATTTAACCCTAAATGTTCGAGATGTTAATCAAGCCAACTGGAATGAAGTATTAGAAGATGGTATAATCAAATTAGTTTATGATTTGGGTGCTCCGCTAAATGCTAGTAAATATGAAATACAAGCAATATTTGACACTAGAAAGAATACCTTGGAAAGAGACAAGCCAATCTTGATTATATCACATTGGGATATGGATCATATTCATTGCCTACGATATGTAAATTTGCAGACAATACAAGATTGTTTTAGTAAATTTGTATGTGTTGATGCAATGAAATCGTTGACATCTCATAATATTTATAATAACATCTGTAATGCATTGGGTATAGGAAATGTATATTGCATACAACCAACTTATCGAACAAATGGCATATCTATGCATCTATGGAAAAGAGTTGGGAATATTTCTATTTATATTGGAGAAAAGAGTACTAATATAAATTATTGCGGATTATGTATGTTTGTTAAAGGAATGCAAAGCAGTGTGAACTTTACTGGGGATATAAGATTAATACAAGCAAAGAATATTTATGATCAAGAATTACAACAAAATATAGCAACTGATAATCATATTCTTATAGCACCGCATCATGGAGGTGAAAATGCTCCTAAACATCGTGTATATTCTACTCCAACAACGGATGTTATAATTTCAGTTGGCGCAAATAACAATTACGGACATCCTAGTAAACATATGCTTTCTTATTTAAGTATGCTGTGTAATAATAACATATATAGGACAGATGTTGACGGCGATATAATTATAAACATTTAATGTATCTAATGTTCTTTATTTAACAAGATATGTCGACGACATAGGGCAATACTCAAACTCCTCAATCAAATAATGATCAAATGTGCTAATTTGCCTTCAACCTATCATAAAATAAATAAAAAGTATTATATTTGCATATTATATGATATGTTACGGCTATGGCAAAGAGTACAATGGGGACTAAATTGCCCAGAAAGTTAGAGCAGAAGATGCAGATTGTTGGCGAGCAAATAAGGCTTGCCCGCTTGCGTCGCAATTTGAGTGTTGCACAGGTGGCGGAGCGTGCTACTTGTTCGCCACTTACGGTTTCACGCATAGAGAAAGGTGCCCCCACAGTGGCGATAGGCATCTATCTGCGTGTGTTGTAT
>JAZSEO010000061.1:0-3155 GCA_045531735.1 Wujia sp.
TTATCAAGTTTCTCTCTTCAACAACATCTTCAAGTTTATATTTATCATTTACATACCCATCATCTAATGTAAAATATAAAATCGAAGTACATCCGCTAAAGAGCAACAACACAAATGGCATTAATACTATTTTCTTATTCATAAAATTACTCTATAATATTTATGTTAGGTCTAAAGCCTTGAATCGCTATTCTACGCCATTATTTCAGCGAGGTAGAGACAGCCTTTTCTCAATTGAACCCACAACTGCTTTATACAACGCAGAATCACTTATTGCTCTGCACGAATTAAGCACCATCTGATTAGATGTACCAAGAATAATTGTATCCTTAGATACACAATCATTATTACGTAGATATATTATCATATATTTACCTTCAAAATATTTCCGATTTTCACTGAATATTAGATCAAAAACTGTTTTTGTCATAGTCTCTCCCAAAGCAATGTCTTTGTATAGACCTTCGCTTACTTTCTCATATAAAGGAGTGTCTTTAAATATTGTATCAGTGTCTGTCCTCAAGACTGCGGTCTTAGTTTTACCCAATGTTCTTATTTTTATATATCCAATTTCTGGATTATTTGTTACATTATAGCAAACATAGATAGTATCACATATACACTTATCATATCCGAAAACAAAGCTTGAGTCAATTCTGGCAGTTGTAAGCAGATTACGCAGATTTATAAAAAGAGAATCTTCTTTATTGTTCAGCACAAGCGTGTCAACATTTTTACCATCACGAATCAAACTGATTATGTCATCATCCGTATTAATATCACAAAATGATTGAAATCTCCAATCTTCTTCAGAGAATAACAACAGGATCTTTTCGATTTCATTATATTTCGTTTCTTGCAAACCTGTTTGTTCTGTTTTTAGTAATTTCTCTTCTATAGCATCACTATCCTTACTACTACTTTGGGAATCTTTGTTTTTGCAGCCGATAAATAGTAGTCCAATTAGCATCAATGTTTTTGTCATTCTCCAATATTCCATATTACACGCAAATATTCTAATATATTTTCTCTAAATCTTTCAGGAATTGCAGTATAAGATTCATTGCAAGCATCCATAAACGAATATTCATCCATTACAAATATTTTTCCTTTATGGTCGGTTCTTGTTGTTTCTTCTTCTTCAATATAACTATGGACGCTATGTGATGGGGATAGTCATGTTATTTATCTGTGGGGTATATCCAACCATATATTTCTTTGCCCTCATAGTCTCTTAACATAACACGCCGCCAATTTCCTTTGTGAGAAAAGAGTTTTCCTTCATTAAAATCATTAGTGCGAAGCAAAATTTCTGAGTTCAAACACGAATCTTTATACAAGATAATTTCATTGTTCTTCACATAACGCCTAAAATTGGTTCTATTATTTATGAAATGCTCCCAATTGTTTTCTAGCAAAATTTCAGTTTTAAGATATGTAATCTTCTTTCTAACACTATCAACAACCATCTCAAGAAGTAAAGAATCCATAGTCGCGACATATGAATTTAAGCGTACCGTAGGAGCAAAAAATTGGTCACAGCACAATGTGTCATTTGCGATACTACTGTCTCTATATTGGTATAATATCATCCAATCTGCAGCTATGTCATTTTCATCGGGGTAATATAAGAACATAAAAGTCTTTCCTGGCTTTACATCACAATATTTTCCATTTTGAAGTTTATTATATCTATAAGTATTTATTGCTACGGTATCAACTTTTCCTATATCTTCACGTTTAATGACAAAACCTAACCCAGCGACATTCTTTACTTGTTCATACTTTATGATAGTATCAGGACGTCCAATAAACGAAGTAGAATCAATTATTGCAGTTTTAAGCAGTTTCTGCAACTGTGTAAACAGTTTATTATTTTTGTCAGTAATTTTTAGTGTATCAATTCCTCTTCCCGTTTTGACCATATCAATTATGCTATTCGAGCTAAATCCAACTTCAGAAATTCCGGAACCGCTCACAAAAAATATTGATATTTCCCTAAGTTCTGTATCGCATTTATAAACATCAAAATGTTTTTCTTCTATAGCAACAGAAGTTATTTTCATATCATTGCTATGCCTGTTTTTACCACAACCTACAGACATAAATACTATTACTAATATTGTTAGTATGTTTTTATCCATCTTGTATTATATAAATAAATGTCAATAAGTTCCCTATTTATCTCTGGTATTTCAGTCGGTACGACATTTCCGAATATTTTTTTATAATCATTTTCAGATAATATTTTATATTCACCACTATGATCTTTACGTGTTACCTCTCCTTTGTAAATGTCACCATGCTTTATAGCCACATCTTGTTCTATAGTTGTTATCACTTCCCTATCAAGTTTATTGTCATATTCTGCATCCTTTGTTGTTGCTTGTTCATTCCAACTATTATTATATTTAATATCTTGCAAGATATGTGCTCCTTCGTGGGCAAGTATTGTTGCTGGATACAAAACAACCTCATTACTTGTTTTCACAAATAAATTCGGATTCCAATATATTGTTTTTTCGTTAGGATCATACATTGTATGTTTGTCTTTTGTCATTTCCTCAACATAATCGATATAATAAATATTGTCAGAGTCTTGAATTTTTTTAAATATCCAGGATGTGCCTCTTTCGTTCATATATCGTATTGTCGCAGCAAAACGCTCTTTGAACCATTCAGGGACACCATCTGCAAAATAAATTTTTCTTCCGTCCGGGTCTACAAGGTTCACAGGGTCGCCGGCGCAATAGGCGTAGGGCGAGAGGTGGTAGTACTTCTCGGCCAAGGGGTCGATGGAATGGAAACGGCCTGCAGTGCCCATAAAACGCGCTCCGGAGTCGTAAAGTTCGCCCACGCCGAGCTTTTCTTGCCTTTCCTTTCCGGTAAACAGGTAGTCGGTGCCACCGGCTGTTTCGTCAGTTGCCGAGAGCAGTTCACCATAGGGGGTGTAGTCGAACTCGGCCAGCACATTGCCGCTTGCATCGGTAACTGTCCTGACACTGCCAAGATGGTCGGTGATGTAGTAGTTGGTTTGCCAACTGCCGTTGTTACAGATTACTCTGCCGCCGATAATGGCAAAACTCTCGGGAACCAATGTGCCGCCTTGCAGTCTCCATCTCAAAGAACCCGTGTAAAGGTAGTTTACACCTGTC
>JAZSEO010000033.1:0-1608 GCA_045531735.1 Wujia sp.
GATATGATAAAGCGATAAATAAAATTTTGTGTGTTCTGTGTATGCATATGTCTTAAATGAACAATATTGTGCGTTGGTCGCTTTTGTTGAAATTATATTGAAAACAAGATGCATATGTGGTATTTTTATTACAATATTTTGGTCGCTATTAGATATAAAATCGCTGAAGGAAGAAACATGCAGATAAAGAAGGAAGAAATAAAACAACGGATTTTGGCTGTTTCCAAACAACTCTTTACAAATGCCGGATATGATAAAACATCATTGCATATGATTGCGGATAAATGTTTTATAAGTAAGAGCAATATTTACAGATATTTTAGTTCTAAAGAAGAAATATATGAAACACTTGTAGGTGAGGCTAGGTTAAGTCTTATAGATGCAATCAATAGATTTGGTAGTTCAGATTATGCCGGTAATGATACTGCGGATAAGATAGAAGAAGTTTCAGAAGTTCTTGCAAGGATAATGAGTCAGTATCGTGAAGGTATACTTATAATGCTTAAGTCTGTCGGAAGTAAAGACCAAGTTATTCTTACGGAAATGATGAAAGGCTTTTTTGTTGAAACTTGTCCGATAGATGATAGGGAATTTAAGGTTCAGATAGTATCTCTTCTAATAATGGGACTGAAAGACATACTTATTAAGTACAGTGAAGAGGATGAAATCCGATATAGGTTACAGATGCTTATTTCATATCATTATCTTGGATTAAACGGGATTAAGGAAAGGTTTGGGTATAAATATGAGGGATAAAGATAAGAGTAATTCAAAAGGAGCAAAGAAAAACAGAAGAGGACTTCGTAAATTTTTAATTGGTTTAGGTATTTTTGTAGCGTTTATTGGTATATTTCTTGTCTGGTACACTAACCATATGCATTATGATATAGAGGCACATGAATATTATGATGTGGAAACTTTGCAATCTGAAGGTAGAAGTTATGATGATTCATCGATTGTATATATGACATATGATATTAGCCCTGAAGGTCTCGATAAGGTCTACCAAGCATTGGAGGCGACTCCTACAGGTAATGTAGCTATAAAGTTATCAACAGGTGAAGCAGGTAATCCCAACCACCTGGATCCTTATCTTATCAAAGATTTGGTTCAAAGTGTGGATGGAACAATTGTTGAGTGTAATACAGCATATTCCGGCTCCAGAAGAGCTGAAACGGAAATGCATATGCAGGTTGCAGAGGATCACGGTTTTACTGAAATTGCAGATGTAGATATTATGGACCGTGACGGTTATATGAAAATCCCTGTAACAGATGGTACAAATTTACAGGAAAACTGGGTTGGAATGAATTTGGCTAATTATGATTATGTGATAGTTCTTACTCATTTTAAGGGACATCCAATGGCCGGATTTGGTGGGGCACTTAAAAATATTTCAATCGGTATAGCATCAAGTGAAGGGAAGGTCAGAATACATACAGGCGGAGTTTTTTCGAAGCCACCGATAACTTTTGGAAGTCTGTTTACGAATCAGGATGTTTTTACGGAATCAATGGCGGAGGCAGCAAAGTCAGTTTCGGATTATGAAGAAAATGGACAAAAAATTATTTATATAAGTGTAATGAATAATATGTCCATTGACTGTGA
>JAZSEO010000076.1:0-1678 GCA_045531735.1 Wujia sp.
CTTATCAGGTGTAAAACGGCATCATTACCGAGTTTCTTTTCTATAACATCAAGTGCTTCTTTAATCCGTGGTGGTCTTGATGTTATATTATGGCTGTCTGACCCTAAAACGTGAATAATATTATCCTTCAGATATTTACACGCTTTTCTTTTAGTTAAAAAACCAATAAAATTTGATGCATTTGACTGCATTATAACGTCATTTCTTAAAAGGTAATCGACAACTTCCCAATCCTGTAAAAACAGACAACGCTCAATATGTGCTAACATAATCTGAATATTACCAAGGGAAACAAGTCTGTAAAGTTCATTGATTACACCCTGTGTCCACTTTACATTGGGCATTTCCAGAAGAATAATATCCGTACCCTCAATACAAAGCTTATTAAGCCCTGTCAGATTACTTATACCCTCATAAAACTCAACCTCTGCACCTAATCTTATACAAGGTAAATTATCAAGAAGTTTTTCTGACAGAGATTCATAAGATTTCTGACGCCTTTCCAGAAAGACATCAACCGTTTCGTTGTTAGCAATAAAATGCGGTGTTGCAACGACTGAATTTATGCCCTGTCCCGAAAGCATTTCTAAAATTTTTATACTCTCCTCAATACTACGGCTACCATCATCTATACCGGGCAGACAGTGACAATGAAAATCAACCATTTATTTTACCTCACTACTTTTTTGCTGATATTCGTGTGAAGCATAATATTTGTAATAACGCTTATATTTGTAATTACGATAATAAGAACTACCGTTATTAACACCGTTCATTACAAGTCCCAAAACATTAACATTTGAAAGCTTTAACTGGCGTTTACAATTTTCAAATTCATCCTTTTCGGTGTAATTCTGTCTGACAACAAGAATCATACCTGTAAGATATTTTGAAATAGCAACAGCATCTGAAACGATATTTACAGGTGGCAAGTCAATGATGATACAGTCAAAATGTTCTGAAAGCATCTTAAGGAGTTTTTCCATTTTTTTAGATGCAAGAAGCTCTGACGGATTTGGTGGAATAGGACCACAGGGAACAACATACCACTTATCATTTACTGCTGTTTTATATTGTTCAATCATAATCTTATTACTATCCATAAGGAAATTTGTAAGACCTGTTGAACCATCAATATTCATCTTTTTTGCAACTGACGGAAGACGAAGGTCACCATCAATCAATAAAACTTTTTTACCACTTTCAGCATAAACATAAGCTAAATTGATAGCAGTTGTACTTTTACCCTCACCACGAACTGAGCTTGTTACACCGATAACAGGACATTTAACATCCTCAGGTAAGGTAAATGAAATATTTGTTCTGAGTAACTTATACTGCTCTGTTGCATTGAATTTAAGGTTTTTGTGAAGCGTCTTTTTGAAGCTTCTTTCAATCGGAAGGTTCTGTGAGTTTTTATTTAATATACTCATTTATCATTCTCCTTTCCAATTTTTTTAGCTGAGCTGTATCCGTATTTGCTATATTTACCATACTTACCATATTTTTTATAACCGTATTTACCCACTCCGTCATCATACAAATCAGGAATTTTAGCAAGAATCGGATAATCACCAGCCTTGAGAAGATAATCCTCATCATGGATTGTTTTATCACTGAGTGCAATAATAACGATAACGATAGTCGCTAACATAAATCCAAGTATAAAACCGATTGC
>JAZSEO010000066.1:0-2747 GCA_045531735.1 Wujia sp.
TTGCCCCTTATTGCAGCATTAGCATTATTAAGATTGAATACTGAGATTGTATTCTCCCCTCTATTTAGACTATCTTCAGACAAATTCCTAGAGTATAGTAAATGACCGACATAATAGATTTCATTATTTATCTTTTCCTTGCGAGTCAACTCCCATTGAGTTCCATTCAAATACCAGTTTGGCGATAGTACTTCACGGAATTTTGCCCCCTTAATATTATTACACCTCTGACATGAATAATGTAAATTTCTAATATCCTTAGCATATCGTCGATACTTCTTTATACTTTTAGGATAGAAATGATCTATTTGAAAATATGCTCCTTCCTCAAAAGATGATTCACAATAGGCGCAACACCCAGAATATATAATTCTTAGATTATCTCTAACTTGCTGGTCGCTATTATAAGACTTAGCTTTTGATAGCAATAGATCCGTACCTCTTACAATATCCTGATCAAAATCTTTATCGATATATCTCATCCTCAATCAGATATTACTTGATTATATAATTCATCAATCTGAGACCTTAAACTATCATAGTCCACAATGCACCCTGATCTATCATCAAGTCGTCTTGCATTCTCCGAATCTAAAATCTCTTTTAATTTTGACTCTATCGGGTCAGATCTATATTGTAACGAAAACTCGTCCATAAGAAGTTCTTCGACACTATAACTATGTATATCCGAAATTTGCTCACTCATTGTATTACCATCATCATCTTTATATAACTTAATCACATAAGCATTATCATTGCCAATCTTCGACTTCATCACGATAAGAGGTGAGTGGGTGGCAAATACAAAATGAGATGAACGAATTTTATATACCTTCTCAACTATTGTTTTAAACAAATCCGGAAAAGATTGCTGCCATTTAGGATGAAGGGAATTTTCAGGCTCATCAAATAAGACAAGCAGATTTTCTCTTTCAAAATTACTAGGCAAGCAAGCAAATATCCCAAATAATCTAATTAACATTTGTTCACCTGAACTCATTCGATCAATCAAGACACCATCATGTTCTATAACGCAGTCTAACATATTAAGTTCCATCAAAGCTAGAAGCATAGTAAACTCAATATCAGATAATTGTTTGATATTTACATCATCAATAATTGGAGGTTTATCCTCACTTGAATCAAGGGATAAACCAAAAGCCTGATGCAAATGATTGGCAAGGGCATACTGACTATATCCCATTAACTTCATAAACTTTTCAATACTTTTATAGAACGGAGACAAACCAAAATTTTTCAAAAGGTCAAATACAGATTCGCCTCTAGACAACACATACTCCTTAATAGATTTTGTAGAAAGTAGGCGCTTCAATAAGGACATATAAGATTTGTCCATATTAGAGACTACAGAACCATGCTTATTCAATTCTCTAAATAAGGCAAAAAAGTCAAAAATCGTATATCCTTCAGTAATTGGTATAATTTTCTGTTCTTTACTCCATGCTATACAAGAAATACAAACGGCAAGTTCCCATTTAGCATTCTCCTTCCCCAAATGTTTTGACAATAAAGACAAATCATCGTCCAAATTCTGCCTTATAGCTTTAACCAGCATCCTTTTAGTTTGCAACCTATCTGCATAATTTACTTTGAAGTACCTCGTTGATTCCCCACACAACTCTCTTTTATCCTCATTAATTGCCGAACTCACATGAACAAGAAACATATTGTGTCTCTCAAGGAAGTTCTTTGCCTCAATAAAATTCAAGATGTTAAAGTCATAAAATAGCTCATTGAATCCTCTGCTCCTACGTAAAGCTAATTGTCCATCATCGATAAGACTATAGTATTGATCTACATTAGAATTTTTATTCCATATAAAAGAATTGGAATAGTCCACGATGGATTTGAATAAGACTGTTTTACCCACGCCGTTATCACCAATTAAATACGTATAGGTATTATTTTCCGAAGAAGCTATCGCTATATCCATATCATCATGCCCTACCCCTTCTCTACTTTCTGATCTTTTTAGAGTAGAACTTAGTTCTATAGTAGTAGAACCTAGAACACGATGATGTTTAAATGATATATCCTTTATTCTCATAATCCGATTAAACTTAACATGAACGCAAGATCTTACTATTACTACTGTTTAATATTACATTAATCTCCGTATTATTGAATCCAGTATAGGACAACATACAGCAAATTAGTAGTTTTCTAAGTTTTTTGTTAGCGTAATATAAGGCATATTAAGTATCCATCAATATCCATTATTTCTAACATATTCAGCCCAGACCGTCATTTTACCCTACTAATATTGACAATAATTTCTATTTTTGCAAAAAATAAGTATATGAAAAATAACGATAAGCCTGATTTGGATAAGCCAGAGATTGGACCCAAGGGAAGTTCCGACCCTAAAGAAAACACTAGAAGTAGAATTGCTATGATATATGTTATAGCATTTTTTGTAGTTATACTACTCGTATTTATTTTGGGATGCTGTAATGGCTTCAAAGTTGATGAGTATAAGGATATGCTAGTAACAGTATCTGGAGTACTATCTGGCCCTCTTGGTTTTATTGTTGGTTATTATTTTAAAGCATCAAAAGAATGAATACTTATCTCGTCACATATACATTAGATAATTCCGATGAATCCTATCCTAAAATAAGCACACGCTTAAAGCTTTACCCTAACTGGGCAAAATTATTTGCTCGTACTTGGGTCATAAAAACATCTCGTTCATCCAAACGCGTACGTGATGAATTAGCAGAAGC
>JAZSEO010000016.1:0-314907 GCA_045531735.1 Wujia sp.
ATTTGAAATGAGCGATTTACCACAGATTTCTGAAGCTGAATTTGAAGTTATGAAAATCGTATGGAAACATGCGCCGATCAGTACCAATGAAATAACAGATAAATTATTACAGACCACAAGCTGGAGTCCTAAGACGATACAGACTTTAATCAAACGTCTCGTAACAAAAGGCGTTCTGACTTATGAAAAACAGAGCCGAGTGTTTGTTTATACCCCAGTCGTGAAGGAAAGCGAATACATCGGCCAGGAAAGCAACTCTTTTCTGGAACGATACTATGACGGGGATATCACTGCCATGCTGTCTGCATATATTGAAAACGACAGACTGTCTGAAACAGAAATAGACACCCTCCGTTCCCTTCTTTCCAAGAGGTCAAAAAAAGGAGGAAATTAACGTGGCTAATTTTATGATACGCTTTTTAATATGCAATGTATTTATCAGCGGTATCATCGGAATTCTTTTGATAGCCAAGCGGATATTCAAAAACAACCTGTCCAGCCGGATGCAGTATAATCTGTGGTTCCTGCTCCTTGGGTTGCTGGCAGTTCCCTTTATACCGTTTCGCCTCATCGGATTTCCACAAATTTTCTCGTGGCTTGGTAGCTTAATATGCTCTCCTGCTTCTGGTACCACAACCGCTATAGGAGAAGCTGAGGGAATTAATCTAGCTGGAAATACATACTGGATGAACGATTTCGCACTTTCTGTAAATAGTGAAACACCATCCATTGCTGGATACTTATTATTAGGGATATGGATTGTAGGTATTATTACAATGATTATATTAGTAATCAAATCCTCGCTCCGCCTACGCACTTTGAAGAAATCTGCACTTCCCCTTCAGAACCCGGAAGTACACAGACTATACCATCGATGTTTGGAGGAAATAGGAATTCACAGAAATATCCCTGTTTACAGTACTGTATTTTTGAAATTCCCGATTATTGTGGGACTTTTGAAACCGTGTATTTATCTGCCGATTCATCTGATCTCTGATTATACTTTGTCGCGTAGCGCCAACTCCGAAGGAGTGTGTATTACGGGATACCCAAATGGGTGCAACGAATCCGATATGCGGTACATGCTGTTACATGAACTTCAACACTATAAGCACAAAGATGCTATTGCCAGTTATCTTATGAACCTTGCTAGAGTAATATATTGGTTTAATCCTCTTGTCTGGTACGCACTGAAAGAAATGCGTAACGACAGAGAGGTTGCCTGTGACACTTCCGTTTTGAAAATGCTTGAAGAGGATGATTATGAAGATTATGGCAATACACTGATTAACTTCGCAGAAAAGATTTCACTTACTCCTTTTCCTTTTGCCACTGGCCTTGGTGGAAACATGGAGCAGATGAAACGAAGAATTATCAACATCGCCTCTTATGAGAAGCCAACATTTATAAAAAATCTAAAAAGTATGACGGCATTTGTACTGACTGCTGTTCTCATGTTAGGTTTTGCTCCTTTTATCTCTACATACGCAGCAGATAAAAACCACTACCAATGGGATTCCTCATCAGAAAATATATCCTATGTAGACCTTTCTACATACTTTGTAGATTACGAAGGCAGTTTTGTTTTATACGATTTAGAAAATGATGCATGGAGCATACACGACATTGAGCATGCCACTTTACGAGTTGCTCCAAACTCCACCTACAAGATATATGATGCCCTATTCGGACTGGAAGAAGATATAATTACCCCTGAAAATTCCTTTATTACATGGAATGGCGAAACTTATCCATTTGAAGCATGGAATGCAGACCAGACTTTACAGTCAGCAATGAATTCCTCTGTAAATTGGTATTTTGAATCTATAGACGAACAGCTTGGAGCCGCTGACATTTCCAACTATATTGAGGAAATTGGATATGGCAACGAAAACATGAGTGGTGCCTTCTCCACTTATTGGATGGAATCTTCCTTGAAAATTTCTCCAATAGAGCAAATCGAACTTTTAACCAAGCTGCGAGATAACAGTTTTGGATTTGCTCCAGAAAACATCAATGCAGTAAAAGATGCCATCTGCCTTTCCTCTTCCGATGCCGGAGCATTCTACGGAAAAACTGGAACCGGACGTGTGGATGGCCAGGATGTGAACGGATGGTTTATCGGCTATATTGAAACTGCAGATAATACATACTTTTTTGCTACCAACATTGGTGCTGACAGCGATGCTACTGGAGGCAACGCAACTGAAATAACCATGTCTATCTTATCGGACATGAATATCTGGACATCACATAACTTTGGTATGTGACTCATATGGCAGTCATCAAGCGGATATGCATGCGTATCCGCTTGACGCATTGATTACATCCCCAGACTGGTACCCTGTTTTTTCCAATCGGTACGGTTCTCTTTGCTAATCTTGAAAGCAAGTTACTTCTCTTATACATCTCCTTATAAGAAATCTGCTATGCTTACAATTTTTCCTCATTCGCAGCAATAATCTCCATCTGCATCTGATGCATTTCCTCTGCTGTATAGAATCTGGCTCCTAAGGGATTGGTATATTTCGCCCACTGCATTTTGTCTTTGTCGATATACATGGAATCACCTACCATAATGGAATAATCAGGAACTCCCTTATTTGTTCCATTAATAAACTCCATAAAACCTTCCATGTCAATCTCATCATTCAGAAAATCATTCCAAAAATTTTCATGGGCTGCAAAACGCATATTCCAGTCAGAAGGGAACTGTCCGATAAATTCCATAACTTTGTCATATTGTTCCTTATTTTCAAAAATGATAGACCACTCATAGCCTTCGGTTTGTCCAGCTTTTCTACAGAAAATGCCTTCCTCGGTATACCATGTGATATAACGGATATCGTCATCATCCGGATCTGCCGTTTCATACACACAGGAAGTGGATTCTGTGGTTAATAAAGTGCTTGCATCATTAGTAAACACATCTTCCTTTTGGGCTTCCTCTGCCTCTTTTCTAGCCTGTTCTTCCTTCATCAGTTCCTGAATTGCCTCTTGGACGGAATCAAATTTATCAAGGAACGCCTCCCATTCTTTTTCTGTGAAAGACCGTGAGCCAATCTGATATGTTGGCTCCGTATCACCATTTTGGATTTTTCCAAAAATCTCATTTATCTTTTCTCCCAGAATTTTTGCATAATCAGCTGTTTCCTCTTTATCAATATTATCTGTACTTGTTAAATCTTCCAATTTCTCAATAAATGTCCTGTAAAATTCCATTTCCTGCTCTATGTATTTAGCAGCATTTTCTCCACGTTGGCTTACTGGCATAAGAGGATTTTCCAAGTCATAAAGTATCTCTTTTGCTACCTGTAATGCAGATGCTATTGAACCACCAAATACATCCGTGTAATCTGCCACACCATTTTGTCTATTCTCTACCTGATGTATAAAAACTTGTGAAAGGTAATCCATTCTCTCACCTTCGTTGTACCCGGTTTCTTCAGCAGCTTCCATAAATGCCTGTTTTACTTCCTCTGGGGCATTTGGTGCAAATCTTGAAAAATCAATTGCCGTATTATCTTTTACTTCATCATTCTCTGTATATGTAGCAAAAAAATCAAATAGTGCCTTACAATCCTCTGCCTGATTCTCTATTCTGGCGTCCTTGTATACCTGTAGCATCTTCTCCATGATGGATGTCCAATCAAATCTTTCATTCAAAAACACATCTGCACCTGAAAGACTACCGTAATATCCGATACTGCTTGCATTTCCCTGCGACATCCAAGCTTTGTAATATTCTTGATAGTCCACTGTTTCTACACTTCTTGGATACCCTGTTGTTTCATCTAAAAGATAACTACTTTCAAATGTCGAAGTGCTTGCATTCTTTTTTGCACACGAACTACTATGGTACTGTGCATAATATTTAATATTGACGCTACTACTTACCTGCATAATTTCTCCTTTCTGCAGTCCGTCTGTCAGTCGAGACTGCACCACTCTCCGAAAGGACCAAGTGGCTATATATATTCGTAATATAAAAACGGCGTTATGTTTCCATAGATATTGCTCATCCATGAAATCATAACGCCATCCTTAGCTTATTATTTTTATCGACACTCTAGAACAAAATGTTAACTTGCCTTTATTATCAAATCATTTTTCTTTCACTCGATATTGATATTCAGGTATGCTCTTAATACCATCATTTAAAATTTCATTTCCCAAATATTGAAAACTGCCATCCTGGTCAAACCTTACTGTGAGTTCATGGGTTATGACCGCATCATCGCAAATAACCATGCCACACACTGCTTCGACGGTTAATGTTACTGTTCCATCGTCATTTTCTTTGATATCGATAACCTCCGGCAAAGACGTTCCGAAAAAAGTCGGAGTGTAATTGGAACACCCAAGTTCCGTCCAAAAATACGTTTGATTTTCCTCATTAAATGCTGCATACTCTCGTATCTGTTCCGTTGTTATCGGAAAATACTCCATAATTAGACTTTCAAATTCTTCTTTTGGTATGCCATTAGTATAATTTTCAGAAATAACCTTTTCTTCATATTTCATCCCATACAGGTATTCAAACATTCCGTTATAATCCAATTTACTCATATTTTCTGTATTCCAGTTAGAACACAAAATATTCTGTCCCTGATATCCAAGTTTCATCACACAACGTTCGGACATTTCTCGCTGTTCTTCTGTCATAGGCTTTACTCTAATAAGGCAACTTCCATCCATAATTTCACTGACTTCTGGTGGTTCCGGTACACATAATTCATAACAAAACCATCCCTTGTTTGTATATTTCCACTCTTTTAGTCTTGTATAGGAAATATATGAAATCCTCGGCGTATTGTCAGCATTCCAGGTTCCTCTGGTACTCAGAACATACATATCCGTTCCGTCAAAAATAAATTTCATTCTGCCAAGCCCACCATCGTCCATCACTTCATAAATTATCGCAGAACCGATTTTCCCTTCCATACATTCTTTAATAAAGCCATCTATACTTTCATAATTCTCCATGTTAGAATACATTATCACCGTTGTAACCGGACATCCTTCATGTGCTAATTTCTCCTGTATTTCAAGAACTACTTCATCATCTAAAACGATATTAGACGCCATCCCTTTATCTGCTGATTCATAAATATCTAGATAAAGTTCCATCAATTTTTTACAGTCAATCTCAGCTTCTTTTCTTTCCAGTTCAACTATTGGAAGGTCATAACCCTTTTCCCATTGTTTCGCCACCTCTTCCTCTGCACTTTTTGTTTCTTCACCGTTTTCCATTTCTACAGGTTGCCACAATATTTCTTCTTCCACATCTTGTTCTTCCTCATACATTTTTCTCCAACAGATTACGCCAACTATCACGAAAACAAATAACGGTAATATCGAAAGTACAAATCTTCTAATCCGCCATTTCATATCTTCCATTACTCTCCTCCATACAATTCTTCCCATTCTTCTAACGTCAATCTTGGCGTATGCCAAGTTTCTTTATAATTGTCGTCAGATGGTATAATTCTATTAGATACATATTGTACACCTCCATTCTCTAAAGGTCGGACTACAACCTCATGAGCATATACCTTAGAATCACCTGCGAAAGGGAATACTACATTGGCTGTAAGGGTAATAGTCCCATTATTGTTTTCCGTAAAACCAACCACCTCTGAATATGGATATTCTGGGTACTCTACTTCTCCGATGCCTCTCGGCTTATATTCATAAATCGAATTCATCGAATCATAGACCGTTTTGGATTGCAGAGTTTCACTATCAATATTGAAATATTTCATAATAACGCTTTCGAACTCCTCTTGTGGGATTTGATAAACTGCACTAACTGATAAGTTGTCATCAGCAACATAGGGAACATCTTGACCATTCACTTTGGAATAAAGAATGTCATACATATCATAGAAATTCAAATCCCCAAAATCATCCTCACTCCAATCTATAATGAACATGTTATTTAGTTCAAAGCCGATTGAGTTTATATATTTCCGACTCAACTCCCTATACGTCTCATCCAATGGCTGTACACGTAATGCTGTATAATCCTCTGCTCCACTCAATGTTAGAGCATACAATTCTTCTGAAAACCAAACACCAGAAAACATCAGGTAACCTTCTTCTGTATAATTCCAATACTCTGCCTTATACTTTCCAGTAGCCTCCATATGCATATATCCGTTTTCGTACTTATAATAGCTTCTGACCACATCTACATTTCCGTCTTTTGTGTGCAAATCATATTTTACAAATCCACCAAAATAATCAACTTCAAGGATAGTTACTTCTGCTTCTTCCTGTGCATCTACTTTTTCGCAAAATTCCACTACCTTCTCTGGTTTTGTCATGTTAATTTGATTTCTGCTGTCAACAGCCGGATATCCATTTTCTCCAAGGCGATTAACAATACTTCGAATCATTTCCAAATCAGCTATATTATTTTGTTCTGCTGCTTCTTTATAAAGATCCACACAGATTTCTATAATTTCTTCCGCATTCTCTTGAGAATTTTCTGTTTCCTCCTGAACCTCAATGATGGTTTCATTAACCTGTGTTCCTTCCGAGGATGTATCACTGCACCCCGAAATAGTACAACTCAGAAGTATTTGTATCATGTATAGTCTCATTCCCATGCCTCTCCTTTTTTCTTTCATATAGACCTCCGTTCTTTTTTCTAATATGGTAATATCCTGATTTTCAATGTGCAGCATTTTAATTATTACATCTGTAAGATTTTAAAAAAAAAAATTTTTTTACAATACAATATACCCTCTCAAATATTACACCCGTAAGATTTATAAGTCAAGTTATCTTTATATAAAAAGGCTTCTGCCAGAAGGTATCATACATTTTCGCAAAAGTGATACCTTTTAGCAAAAGCCCATTATTCAGCAAGGTTTCAAACCACCCCACTGTTTCAATATTCAAATGTTTCATTCAAAAGACCAGAAAACACACGTCCATTATCTTTCTTTATCATCCCACAAACCGCAGAAAATCAAGGTTTCCTCGAAAGCAGACAAACGGTTTCAATATTCCCCTGAACACTTATTTTATACTGCATAGCGAAAGTATGCAATGTATATTTAAGGGTGGGTAAAAAGATACCCCCCTCTACCTTGATACCATTCCCTGAAGCAAATAGACTTTCTCACTTCCTATAACTCATAATAACTTACTTGCATCTACTGCTATACCCACATTCTTCATTTCTCTTAACACTTCTGTTTTCCACGCTCCAGCTAAATCCATCACTTTATATACTACACCTGATATATCCCCCGGTGTTTCTACTCCCTGTTTTACTAGTGCACAGACACGTTCTCTGCCTAATTTTCCCATAAGATACCCATGCTCAAATACTACATTTTGCCGAGCTCTTGGTTTAGTTTTTTTAATATTTTTATCACGTCCAACATCACATGGCGTATATAAAATAATTGCAAAAACAACATCTGTATATTGTTCAATCTTTTCAATAATGGTCTTCCCATTATCAGCTTGCTCATTAAGAATGACAGTTTCAAAATCACATTGTTCTAAGAACCGTGCAACCGTTTGTTTTGCACCTTCGTCATGTCCATGAACAACAAAAACCTTATTTTTGTTAAACTCGTTATTACTTATACTACATTCCAATTTCTTTCCCTGTTCGCAATCAATAACTTCTTTCTTTTGGTTCAAATCATCAATGATAATATCTAAAGCATATTCTAATTGATAAAGTATTTCTTGTGTTTTAGGATGAGTTACCAAATTGGGGGCTGTATCTTCTCTAAAAATAAACATATCAGCTTCTGGAAAAATACGATTAAACT
This sequence comes from Wujia sp., assembly GCA_045531735.1. Taxonomy (GTDB): domain Bacteria; phylum Bacillota; class Clostridia; order Lachnospirales; family Lachnospiraceae; genus Coprococcus_C. The sequence continues at coordinate 7,800 of JAZSEO010000016.1, forward strand.
TATTTGCAAGGCGATTATAGCATAAAATTCCATCTGGACTAACATGTCTTGCTGTTGAATTATGCATATCATAGGGTTCGTTTAAAATGCTCCTTATCGCTTTACAAAAAGCATTTATTTCTTTATATAATAATTTTTCACTACTTATACTTCCCTTTTTTGTCTTTATGATTTCTTCAGATTTTTTCAAAAAGCCAGTTGTATTTTCTCGCTTCCTAAATATTTGATAGTGATAAGAATCACCATTCCATAAACAAGATCTAAATAACATCCCATTATGGTCATATGTATACAAATTCATTTCTACTACCGCTGTATCTGCTTCATACTGACAAATCCAAAAATTAGGGGTTACATTTTCACCCAAAGGTACCATGCCTGAAGAAAATTGCTGCACTTGATTTTGAGTACTAATATGGGTATTCACCTCATTAATGACACTGTGTCCACAAAATATAATATCTATATAATTATCCTCAATCCATCTTTTAAATTGCTTTCTGCTATTTGGCTCAAAACACTCTAAGCCATGATGCATTGATAAAATATTAATATACTCATCATTTCTTATTTGATCTACTAATTTTTCCAATTCGGACCAAACTATTGATAAATTATGTTGACTAGCCTTTCCATCTAAAAACAAACAAGAATCTATAGCAATTATTCTAAACTTTTCTCTACCAATATGCCCTTCTGTTACTTGATACGGCAAATATACTTTCCCTGTAATTCTTTTGTAGAAATCATTAAATTTTTCATATCCAAAAGATGCTAGTGCTTCATATTGCCTTTTATCTCCATCAAATTCAAAAAGAACTAAATCTCGTTTTTCAAGACAAATATCATGATTTCCTGGACAAATAAAAATATTTTCCTTTGAGCAATTGCATGCCTGGCCAAGTTTTAATACAAATTCATCACACTTGTCTCCATTATTACAATACATGCAATCTCCGGAGATTAAAATAAAGTCTATATGGCCATATTTTTTTAAAAATTCAATTAGGTTCTGCCTCAATATCTCAATATCATATCCTCCATAACCAAAATGTAAATCCGATATTTGTAACCACTTCATTAGCCCGCTCCTTGTTTACAAAAAATTACAACAATTTACTTGCATCAACTGCAATTCCTGCATTCTTCATTTCCTTTAATATTCCTGTTTTCCATGCACCTGCAGAATCCATAGCTTTGTAAACAACACCAGAAATATCACCAGGGGTTTCCACTCCTTCTTTCACCAAAGCACAAACTCTATCTCGTCCTAATTTTCCAATAAGATAACCATGTTCAAATACCACATTCTGACGAGCTCTTGCTTTCCCTTTCTTTTCTTCTTTCGCTCGACCAATATCGCAAGGAGTATATAGAATAATAGCAAATACAACATCCGTATAGCATTCTATCTTCTCAATTATGGTTCTACCGCCATCAGCTTGCTCATGAAGAATAATTGCTTCAAAATCACATTGCTCTAAAAAACGTGCTACAGATTGTTTTGCCGCTTCATCATGTCCATGAACAATAAATACTTTATTACTTCCACTCATTGCATTTTTTTCCTTTCCACCATATATGCTATTGTTTAGGGTTTCCCAAAAATCATCATCAGCACTTACCACTTTTAATTGAGCTATTATATTTTCATACGCATTTGGATTATTAGCTCGCTGAACATAAGATATATGTATACTTTCATAAGCTGGATGATTTTTCAAGTATCGTTCATTCAAAATATTAATCTCCGCCATCCACGCATCATATTTTGGTCCAGCTACATATGAATACGGAAAGCCTCCCGATGCCGCATGATATTCTTCTTTACCAATTCGCTCCCCTTTTTCAAGCAATTTTTGAAATTTTACTTGAATACAATTTTGAGACTCCTGTTGGCTATCATACAAAATTATCCACATATGCAATTTATTAGCAATAGCTTTAAGTTCTGGTCGAAAGTCAAACTCTTGTCCAGGAACTGTAGCTTTTCCAATTATTGATAGTCCTTTTTCAAATTCGGAATCAATCACTACATATTTTGCAACCAGATCATTATATAAAGCCATTGAACCTTCTCTACCTGTATGTAGATTACAACGTTCAATATCTGATTCTATCTCTTTTTTTAATGATGCTGTCAATTTCATCCCATTAATCTCCTTCTGTTAAATTTTCCTTTTGGATAAAAATTCTCCGGTTTCATCTTTACATGATATGGATATATTCAATCCATCTTCTGGGAGACCAAAATATTGTATTTGCGGATGAGATATCATAAATAACTCTATTTTTTCTCTTTCTTGAGTATCACAAATAATGTCTTTTGGTTTTATTCCCTGCGCTACAAAAGTTATTCGAAATTTATTTTTATCTATCGAATCTTGATTAAACAAAGCTGTACTGTAATTTCTAAAAAACTCATATTCTTTAGGCAAATTTTTCAGATATTCCATCCACATATAAATTCCAGTTTGATATCCTCTCGCTGGCATATCTGTCAATTCAGGAATTCTCCATTCGTTCCCAAGTTTAATTGCATTCCGGATTTTCCCTCTCCTAATCCATTGCCTCACTGTTCCTGTATTAACCCCATAAGTATTTGCATAGTCATCAACCGTCAGTAACTTTGTATCAACTGCCACAAGTCTGAATTGTTGATCTTCTGTAACAACAACCCTGCCCTCTTCTCCAATCTGTCCTTTATCAGCATGACATAATGATAATTGAGCTCCAGAATATGAAATACTCACCGCATAATACCAACAATCTTCTAAGTACTCAAATAATACTGTTTTTTTTATTTTTTGTTCAAACTTATTTAGTAAATTTTCATATACATGATAAAATGCAGCTGAATGAAGGTTATCAGTTTCCGCTTTTTTCAAAATACGGTTCTTTGTCTCTAAAATCCACACTAATAAGTCTTCTTTAGAAGTAAATCTTTCACGCCGAAGTTGTTCTCTTAACCTAGCATTATTCTTCAAATCTTCCATTGTATTTCCTCCATTTATTTTGTATTATATAATGCAAATCGTATTGTGTCAATACATTTCAAATCGTATTATACACTTTAAACCGCAAAAAACTGGTCAGATTTCTCCAACCAGCCTATTACGCCTCATATCTACTTTCTATTGATGTTTTCTCTATTTCTATCGATTCTTTCTCTTTTACAAAAAAGTATCCTTTCGCCAAAATGTATATTTCCCGTTCCCCAAAGCCTATCCCCTGGGGTAAACATCCGGTTATATCATCACTCTACGGAAACAGAAACACACATCCATTTTTCTTCCAAAATCGCAGAAACCTTTGATTTATTGGGCTTTTTTCGACAGAAGGCAGACTGTTTCAACATGCCCACTATGTCCAAACTGGTCCACAACTGCAACCTTTTCAACCTCGAACCCTTTTTCCACAAGGATTTTCACATCTCTAGCAAGCGTCGCAGGGTCGCAGCTCACATATACAAGTCGCTTTGGTGCCATTTCATCTATAGTATCAAGAAGTATGCTGTCACATCCCTTTCTAGGTGGGTCAACTACAATCACATCCGGATGCTTGCCTGAATTATCGGATCCTTTATAAAACTCCGGCACTACCTCTTCCGACTTACCACAGAAAAACTCTGTATTTGATATATCATTTATTTTCGCATTTTCCTTTGCATCCTCTATAGCCTGCGGAACAATCTCGACACCATATACCTTCTTTGCTTTCTTAGCCAGACAAAGTGAAATAGTTCCTATTCCACAGTACATATCCCATACAACCTCTTGCCCAGTCAGTCCTGCAAACTCAACAGCCTTATCGTAAAGAACCTTAGTTTGAATAGGATTGACCTGATAAAAAGACATAGGAGAAATGTTAAATTTAATATCACCGATATAATCTGATATGTAATCCTGACCATAGAGCATCACACACTTATCTCCAAGAATACGATTTGTCTTGTCCTTGTTTATATTTATACTTAAACTGGTAGATTTAATTTCCAAAAAATAATCCTTAGTCGCGTACGCCTGATTAAGATTGTACTCTTTTACTGCCTGCTTAACTGCAACTTCTAATTCCTTATCTACCATAGAAGTATCGTTATATCCTAATCTTCCAACCTCAGCAATACTTATGTTTGACTTTTTGCTCTTAAAACCAGCATCTATATCCAGACTATCTCCATTTACAACAACGCAAACCATCAGCTCACCAGTAGTAAATCCAACTCTCGTAAGTATATGTCTGACAAGTCCCTGATGTTTTTCCTCGTCATATATAAATTTGCCAGTCTTGTCCTGCCATTTCTGCAACCAACCTCGCAAATGTTTTACCAAATAATCATTTACAGGATGTCCGATATGGCAACATTCCAAATCAATAATGCTATGCGTTCTGCCAGCATAAAATCCAATCTGTACCTTGCCATCCTTGTCTAAACCGACAGGAAACTGCATTTTATTACGATAATTATAAGGCTTCTCCATCCCATAAACAGGCTCCATAATAGAAGCAACATCAGTAAGACCGCCTATTCTCTCAAGACAGTTTTTAACCTTGTTCAACTTGTAGTCAAGCTGCTTATCATAAGACATATGCATAATTGCACAACCACCACATCTTCTGGCATTAGCACAAATAGGTTCAACTCTAAATGGCGATGGTTTTATAAGCTCCTCAAGTCTGCCATAGGTATAATTCTTCTTGACCTTGATAATCTTAATCTTAGCCACATCACCCATTACAGTATCCTTAACAAAAACTGCCATGCCATCTATACGACCGATTCCCTCGCCGTCATTTCCTATATCTTCAATTGTAATCTCATAAATATCATTTTTTTTCATAAAATCTCCGATTCTAGTTAACATTTTCAAAAATACTTATGTATAGAATATTATTTGAATATGAAAAATCCACATCATACCTGTTGTACTCAATACCTTCAATATTTATCTTTACATCATCAGAAAATTTATATCCTATATTCGCATGCATAATAACATTGGCTTCATAAGTTCTACCATCTTCAAAACATTTATCATCTTCTTCATAATAATATGTACTTCCATGCACCCACGAAGAAAATCTTGCCACATATTCCTCTGAATTACATGTAACTGTATAATCCATCAATTCTCCAGCTTTAGGCTGTTTGATCTCAAACGTAACTTCCTCAATAGTTTCCACCTGTGCATTACTCAAAAACTCATAAGCCTTCCTGCATGCTATTTCAAGCTCACTGGTATTCGCTTCCTCAAGGGAATTTCCGTCCTCCCTTAAAAAGGCATCCACACACGAAGCATACCACATAGCATTTGAATTCTCATCTTTTAACTCATTGTTCCAGTAATTATATGCACTAAAGTCATACTTAAAATAAATAGCGCTATAATCTTCCATAAATTGATAAAACCTATACCATATTCCTACATCCTGACTGGAATTATCAATAGCCTCTCGCAATGCTTCCTTTGAAGCTTTTAATTCTTCAACAGTATACTTTTCTCCGCTCTCTCCGAAATAATTTACATACTGAACAATTGCATATCTAAGATTATCATTTCCATCATCAAAATTATCAAGATACACATATATAGAATCAAAATTATAATTCATCATATAGGATCTATACTTAGTTTTTTCCTCTTTTATATGTCTAAAAGGCATATCACCGATACAATAAATAGCCCATTTACCAAAAAGAACGACAGCCACAATAATTATCAACCACGAAATTGTCTGACTCTTTTCTCTTTCCAATATATCTTTATGTATATTGTAGTAAAATAAATTGACAACAAAAGCAAACAGACAAAACACAGCAAGAAAAATATATAAAATATAGATATATGCAAAATACTTCATAGTATACATAGACCATGCAACATATACGCCATAAAATATAGCATTTAACAATAATGAAAAATTATATATTTTTAATATTCTCCTATTTTTATAACTAAAAATATAGCTAACCAGCATAAAGAGAATTAATCCGACTATAAACAAGCCCATGGCATCGTTAATCTCATTCATAGGATTAAAATAATATGCATAATAACTCTCTTTTTCCATCAATCCTGGAAACATTATGCCCTTCGGTTTTTTTTCCTGAACATACAATGCACACGCAAATAAAGAATCAATTATCAATAATGCAATTCTAAAAAAAGACTTATTAAAGCTATGCCAAGATTCACATTTTTCCTCCGAAAGCTCATCCTCTGACTTATATTCAAATTCGTCATATTCAATTTCAATCTCTGTAATTTCAGTTTCCGTGAAAATATTTTCTTCTTTAGACATTATAATCTCCCTCAGTTAATTTTATCATATCATCAAATGTTCTCCTTGTTTCTTTCCTCCGCCAGTTCCTCTTGCTTAATCTCCCAATGTATCAAAAATGTAAGTGCCGCCCTTAAAATGATTATACCTGCAACAATAGCTATTTCCTTCCACTCTCTTACAACAACAGTTCTAAGTATTTCACTACCAAGCTTAAACTCAAGTCCCATTGCAAGCCCCTTAGCTAAATATATTCTGGTATCATACTTGCGACGGACATATTTGGTTAAACTTACAAGGCTTGTCCAGATAATAACACCCACACCAATATATTCAAAAAGAAGTATACCTACTTCAACTATATATTCTAAAATCTTTTCTAAACATCCTAAAATTTCCATAGTAACCTCCTGTAACATCCAAATACACTACCATTCAACAAACCATTCTAACCCTCTACAGTCACCCACACAAAGCCAGAATAAAATGGTCCTGCTGCCCAGTTATCATCATACTCAAAGCTTATTTCATCGCATTCTAATCCTTCAACTACAACTTTCATATTATCATTGAAGCAATATGTTAGCTCAGGGTATACATTTATTTTAGCCATGTATGTACATCCCTCTTCAAAGATAAATTCCTCTTCGTCCTGTGAGGAATATCCCTCGAGTGCTTCCTTGCTACCCGCGGAATCCACCTTACTCCAATAAACTATTGTTGCATAGGCATTTTCATAATTTGTAGCTATATCATAATGTCCCTCTTCTCCGGCACTTATCTTATTAGGAATTGTGATAGTTATCTCCTCTCCGTTTTCTCCAATCTCCTCTATAGGCTTTCCAGTTAGCAAAATGTCATAAACATATTTACAAGCAGCATCTACTTCTTCCTTATTAAATTCCTCATAAAAATCTCCACCACGTTGCCCCAAACATTCAAGTCTTCTTGTCACCAAAATATTAAACACAAAATAATCTGGTTCCACGCTATCTTTATAAGAATACTGCGAAAAATCGTACTTTTCTTCTATAGCATTTAAATCCTTATTAAACTCCACTATAGGATACCACGAGTCACCACAATAATAGGAATTGCCTCCATAATACACTAAATTATATATTGCCTCATCCATTTCCTCTGGCGTATAAATTCTTCCCCTATCATTAAAAAGGTTTACAAATTGAAGTGTAATATAAGCCTGTGAACGTTCATTTATGGAAGCGTCACCCGCAACTCTCAAAACCTCATATGTATCTCTATATACATAGGCAGCATAATCGTCCTCAGACTTTCTAACATCCGATTTTAACTCTTTTAATCCTACCACTAAAACTGATACAGATAAAATCACTGTTATAATGATAAAAAGTCCTCCACCATCCCTAACACTTTCAACAAATGAAGACTTATTTTTTCTATAATCAATAGTGTTAAGTACAATCACAAATGCATCTGCAATAATTAATGCTACATATAATATTCCCAAAAAAGGAAATCTACCAAAGAAAATCAGGTCAACTACTAAGTGTTTTACCATAAAAAGCATCTGACCAATAAGCACTATATTGTAAAGCCACACTCCACGTATACGTTTATTAAATACATCTCCTCTGATATATCTAAACATGCAAAATATCATTACTGCTATCACAGCATCAATAACATTTGCCTGATGCACTAAGTCTGCAACATTAGACTTATAGAACTCGTCGAATTCAGGCATACCTGGTTTTCCAGTTATAAAACCTGCATCAACGTCAACAAAAATCCCAAGTAAAAAGACAACAGAAACAAAAGCCGCGAAAACAATTAAAATCCCCAGCATTTTCTCTCGCTTAGAACCATACCATTCCAAAATATTCTTTTTCTCTATACCGTTTTCGTTCTTCATGCAATCTCCCATTTATATCACAACAAAATCCCACACATAGTTTCATCATTCAAACACATTACTCTGTAATCCTTACATTCGACTCAAACATTTTGTTATATCCAAGCCAGTCTGTCTTATCCTTATTATCGTCCAAAACTTCTTTAAAAGTCTGAAGCTTAGCATCAAGGTTATCTGCATGCGCGAGGGCAAGTGCCTCAATAAGAGCTGGTTTCTTAGGAGAACCATACTCAAGCTCGCCATGATGAGCCAAAATACAATGCTTTAACTCATTGCCAAGAGTTACAGGGAAACCATCAATCTGCTTCATCTTTTCGCCCACCATCATTGTACCCATAACAATATGACCTACCAATTGACCTTCATCAGTATAATCATTCTCTGGAAATGTGGAAAGCTCATCAATCTTTCCTATATCATGAAAAATAGCTGCTGAAACAAGCAAATCTCTCTTAATAACCGGATAATTGTCTGCTATATAAATACAAAGCTTTGCAACAGAAAGCGTGTGCTCAAGTAATCCACCAATAAATCCATGATGAATAGATTTTGCAGCAGAATGATTTTTAAATTTTTTAACAAACTCTGCATCGTCAACAAAAAAGCATTTAAGAAGCATATTTAAATTAGCATCAGAAACACTATTAATAATATCCAAAAGCTCTTTATACATGCTCTCAATATCCTTATCAGAACAAGGCATATAATCAGCAGGCTCAAACTCGCCGGCATCCGCAACACGAACTCTCTTAACATTCAACTGCAAAGCACCGTTAAAGCTTGTAACCTGTGCATCAACTCTTATGTAATTCATAGGCTCAAAATGAGCAATAGCATTATTAAGCTCCCAAACCTTAGCATCAATAATGCCAGTCTTATCCTGCAACTGCATCGAATAGTAGCTTTTACCTGCCTTAGTTTTAGCCACAACCTTATTCTTGCAAAGATAAACCTCTGAAATCATTTCTCCGTCACGAAGCTCATTAATATAGTTCATAATTCTATCCTTTCTAGACAAACAATTTTATATATTATATTTCTTTTAATCAATAACATCAACCACTATTTTCCTATTAAACTATTAATTTTTTCTTTATATTTTCGTCGTAATGCTTTATTATATAAAAGTAATTATATATTATTAATTTATATATAAAATTGTTAATTGAAATACATACTTGCAGAAGACAGTTGTTGAAAAGATGATTTCTAAATATAGTAAGTCAAGTTACATATATACATATAATGCACAAACATTTAGACTGCGTATTTAGCGTCTTACAAAATCCACCAGTTACGAAGACTTAGGCGCGAAGGCATTCCTGAGCGTCTTATGTCGCAGTTGCTGGTTAGTTTGGAAGCGCGTTGCAGTTGTTTGTGTTTATATGTATATACGCAACTTGACATACTATATTCAGAAATCAGCTTTCAGCAACTGTCTCTCAGCCAAAAGGAATTACCACTATGAATAAAAGAACCTTACGAATTTTAGAATATAATAAAATACTTAGCATGTTGACAGAATTTGCAACATCCAGCATGGCAAAAAGACGCTGCGACCGCCTAAAGCCTCAGCGTGATATAGCTACAATTAATCAGCTACAGGAAGAGACCAGAGATGCCCTTGTAAGACTTCAGAGACAGGGAAATGTTTCTTTTACAGGACTTACAGATATAGGTGCATCTATTAAACGATTAGAGGTTAAAGGTATTCTCACATCCCGAGAGCTACTGGATATTTCCGCTGTGCTTATGACCGCAAAAAATGTCAAACAATACGGTGATGGTTCAGACCTTGCTGATACAGTAACTGCAAGAAACAGTGCACTAAACACAGACAGCGATGAAACTTCCACACGATTTGACAGTCTTACCTCTCGTTTCAACGAGCTTATACCACTAGAACATATTTCTTCAGAAATAAAAAGATGTATTATTTCAGAAAATGAATATGCAGATGATGCCTCAAGAGGTTTAAAAGAAGTGAGACGAAACATCAAGCTTGCTAATGATAAGCTTCACCAACAACTAGCTAAAATAGTAAAAAGTGACGCCCTTAAAGATAAGCTACAGGACAGCCTTATTACCATGCGTAACGGAAGATACTGCATACCTGTCAAACAGGAATATCGTTCACAGGTTCCAGGCATGATTCACGACCAGTCACAATCCGGCTCAACACTTTTCATCGAGCCTATGGCTATTGTCAACCTTAATAACGAAATTAAAGAGCTCGCAAACCAAGAGCTTATTGAGATAGAACAGATACTTGAAAATCTTAGTCTTATGGCCGCCGAGGCTGTTGAGGATATCGCTTATAACGTTTCTGTCCTCACTGATCTTGATTTTATATTTGCCAGAGGCAAATTCGCACGTAGCTACAATGGTAGCCAGCCAATTTTCAACACAGACGGCATAATAGATATAAAAAGCGGCAGACACCCATTGCTAGAAAAACACACTGTTGTTCCTGTAGACATAAAGCTTGGCGAGGACTATACACTACTCATTGTAACAGGACCAAACACAGGTGGTAAAACTGTTTCTCTGAAAACCTTAGGACTATTTACCCTTATGGGACAGGCAGGCTTACATATACCTGCATTAGAAGGGTCAAAGCTCTCAGTTTTCGATGACGTCTTTGCAGATATCGGTGATGAACAAAGCATAGAACAAAGTCTCTCTACCTTTTCATCACATATGAGCAATATTGTATATATTGTAAACCACGCGTCACCAAACACATTGTGCCTGTTTGATGAGCTCGGTGGCGGTACTGACCCAATAGAGGGTGCAGCACTTGCAGTTTCTATTCTTAATCATTTAAAAAATATGGGTGCAAGATGTATGGCTACCACTCACTACAGTGAGCTCAAAACCTACGCACTCTCCGAGGACGGTGTAGAAAATGCATCCTGCGAATTTGACGTTGCATCTCTTAAGCCTACTTACAAGCTTATGATTGGTGTACCCGGCAAATCAAACGCATTTGCAATTTCAAAAAAACTCGGATTACCTGAATACATAATTGAATCCGCGAAAGAACAAATTGACAGTGATGCTGTAGATATGGAAACTCTTATTGCAGACCTTGAAAAAAGTAAGCTTGCAATTGAAGCTGACAAGGAAGCTATTGAGACCTACAAAAAAGAAATCGAAGATTTAAAGAAAAATCTTGAGGCAAAGGAAGATACGTTAGATACAAAGAAAGCTGACATTCTACGAAAAGCTCGCGAAGAGGCTCAAGAAATTCTTGAAGAAGCAAAAAATGTCGCTGACCAGACCATAAGAGATTACAATAAATGGCGAAGTAATCCCAACAAAGCAGACATGCGCACCATGGAAGAAAAACGCGGTATGTTGCGAGATAAAATCAAAGGTCATAACACAGAAAACCAGTCTGCCACTCCTAAGAAAACCTCTAACCACAAGCCTAAGGATTTCCATATCGGTGATATGGTTGAGGTCATCAGTATGGGAGCAAAGGGTACAATCACAACACTCCCCGACAACAAAGGTAATGTATCCGTACAGATGGGTATTCTGAACTCAAGACTGCACATTTCTGACCTTATTATTATCAATGAACCTAGCTTCACTACTGATGCAGCCAACTTCAAAAACAAAGGAAGAACCTCTGTTTCAAAAGCTAAACATTTTTCACCTGAGATAAATGTTATGGGGCTTACAGTTGACGAGGCTATTATGGAGATAGACAAATACCTTGACGACGCCTGTCTCACTCACATGAATAAAGTAACTATTATTCACGGCAAAGGAACAGGTGCATTAAGAAAAGGTATTCATGAATTCCTTAAAAAACAAAAACACGTAAAATCTTTCCGTGCCGGCGAATACGGTGAGGGCGAATACGGTGTTACCATTGTAGAATTATAAACCAAGGGAGGTACACATGGAAAAACAAAGAATTTTAATTGTTGATGATGACGAAAACATTGCGGAGCTTATATCTCTTTATCTAATCAAAGAATGTTACGAGGCGGAAATAGCCTTAACCGGACAGGATGCTCTACAATTAGTCAGAACCTTTAATCCACATCTTATTCTTTTAGACATCATGCTCCCAGATATTGATGGCTATGAGGTATGTACAGAAATACGAAAAACTAAGCAGACACCTATAATCATGCTCTCTGCCAAAGGAGAAGTTTTCGACAAAGTTCTTGGTCTTAAACTCGGTGCTGATGATTACATGATTAAACCATTTGACTCGAATGAACTCGTGGCAAGAGTAAAGGCGGTGTTGCGAAGAACAACTATTATCCCTGACAAATCTACTATGGCGCTTGAAACAGATCATCAGGGTAGCTTCGTAGAATACGACAACCTACTTGTCAACATAACTAACTACACAGTTATTTTTGAAGGCAAACAGCTTGATATGCCACCTAAAGAATTAGAACTTTTATATTTTCTTGCAAGCAAGCCAAATCAGGTTTTCACAAGAGAACAGCTACTCGACAAATTATGGGACTATGAATTCATGGGTGACTCACGTACAGTAGACGTTCATATCAAAAGACTGCGTGAGAAACTCAACGAATCACACGGCTGGTCAATTAGTACCGTATGGGGAAAGGGTTATAAATTCGAGGTAAGATAAATGAAACATTCTCTTTTTGACAAAATATTTTTAGGTTTTTTGGTCTTATCTCTCGCTGTATTTGCAATTGTAGCAATATATTCTACATATGCTACAAGACACGCACTTGTCGAGGATAAAGCTGAAATGCTTTCAAACGAGGCAACGCTTATCGGTGAACAGGTTATTGCAGGATATCACCAGGGTCTCTTTACCATTGAGGAAACGCAGAAAAATCTTGAATACTACAGTCAGGCTCTGGATGCCAGTATCTGGGTTGTCGATAATCAAGGTATCGTAATTGCCTTCGCAAAAGCATCCGGACATCCTGATAACCCAAGAAATATATATCTGGTAAATAAAGATTTTGACATAACAACCTCGCAAACCTTTACAGGTGATTTCTATGGCAAATTTACCGACGAGGTTATCTCTGTTTCAATACCGATAACAACTAACGGTGAACCAAATGGAATGATTCTTATCCACTCAACTGTGGCACAACTTCAAAATCTACAGAGAGATATCATTCAAGCTATATATATACCTTTCCTCGTCATGCTTGTTGTTTCCTTTGCACTTTTGGGACTTATATCAGGAAAAATCATGCGACCAATTAAAAAGATTAATTCAGTTGCAGAGGAATATTCAAAAGGTAACTTTGAAACTTCCATCGACATAACTACAAACGACGAAATTGGTCAGCTTGCAACAACACTTGAATACATGGCTTCCGAGCTTTCCAAGCTGGACGAATACAGAAAAGACTTCATTTCAAATATCTCACACGATTTTCGTTCTCCTCTTACATCTATAAAAGGATATATAGAGGCAATACTTGACGGAACAATTCCACCAGAGAAGCAGGATAGATATTTAAACATTATCCTCTCTGAATCTAACAGACTATCAAAGCTTACAAACAGTCTGCTTGAGTTAAACAATTACGACTCGTATGGATTATGGCTTATTACCAAAGATTTTGATATAGTTCAGCTATGTAAAAATGCCATTAACACCTTTGAAGGTAAATGCATTGAAAAAGGTATTTCCATCTATCTTAATAACCATTGTGAAACCAGCTATGTTCATGCAGATAAAACAAAAATCCAGCAAGTCATCTATAACCTATTAGATAATGCAATAAAATTCACACCAGAAGGAAAAAGCATATACATAACCCTTACCGAAAAAAATGATAAAATTTTTGTTTCTGTAAAAGATGAGGGTGTAGGTATACCAAATGACTCTATCAAAAACATCTGGGTGAGATTTTACAAAGCCGACACCTCACGAGGCAAAGACAAACAAGGAACAGGTCTTGGTCTATCAATAACCAAAGAAATCATGAAAGCACACAATGAAAACATAAACGTTGTCAGCACTGAAGGCGTAGGAAGCGAATTTACCTTTACATTATCTAAATCCGCTGAAGACAAGGATATTGCCGAGGAGTAATTTTTACGGTATCAAATAATCAGATATTATCCGTAAAATGTTCATACAAAAACATGGCATATATAAAAATATGAAGCTTTCATAAAAACATATAAACACAAACATACTGCAACGCAGTTCAAAATGTTTGTTTATTATATGTTTTTTATGAAAGCTTCATATTTTTATTTATCTCAGCATTTTTGAATAATTACATTTACTGATTGATATTTTTACATATGTCCATATTTATTTCTGAACATTTTACGGATAATATCTGATTATTTGATATCGTAATATTTACTCCTCGGCATTTTCCTCTTCAGCAGACTTAGATATTTCTATGCTAAGCTCCTCGAGCTGCTTAGGGTCAACTACGTTTGGTGCATCACTCATGAGGCAGGAAGCATCTTTCACCTTAGGGAATGCAATTACGTCACGTATTGAATCCTCTTTTGCCATAAGCATTACAAGACGGTCAAGACCGTATGCAAGTCCTGCATGTGGAGGAACACCATATTTGAATGCATTTAAGAGGAAACCGAACTGCTCGTAAGCATCCTCCATCTTAAATCCGAGAGCTGTAAACATCTTCTCCTGAATGTCATTCTGGTGGATACGCACTGAACCGCCACCGATTTCTGTACCATTTAATACGATGTCATAAGCTTTTGCACGTACCTTGCCCGGGTCAGTATCAATATACCGTAAATCCTCTTCCATAGGCATTGTGAATGGGTGGTGCATAGCCTGATATCTTCCCATATCTTCATTCCACTCAAGAAGTGGGAATTCTGTTATCCACACAAATTTATATACATTCTTGTCAAGCAGACCTAACTGCTCAGCTATCTCAAGTCTGAGTGCACCAAGCACATCATATACAAGTTTGTTCTTATCAGCTGCAAAAAGAAGTAAATCACCTGCCTTACCATCCATTGCTTTAATAAGAGCATCCATCTCTTCTTCTTTCATGAATTTAGCAAAAGATGATTTGTAGCTTCCATCCTCCTGAATAGCTATATACGCTAATCCTTTTGCACCATAGCCTTTTGCAAAATCTACTAATGCATCTATTTTCTTACGAGGCATTGCGCCCTGACCTTCAGCGTTGATACCGCGAACACTTCCGCCATTTTCAATAGCTCCCTTGAATACTACAAACTCACAGTCTTTAACTATGTCTGTTACATTTTTAAGCTCCATTCCAAATCTAAGGTCCGGCTTATCTGAACCAAATCTGTCCATTGCCTCCTGATATGGCATTCTCTGAATTGGAAGCTCTACATCGACACCAATTGTATCCTTAAAAAGCTTAGCTAAAAGTCTTTCATTTACATCAATAACATCATCTACGTCAACAAACGAGAGCTCCATATCAATCTGAGTGAATTCTGGCTGTCTGTCAGCACGTAAATCCTCATCACGATAGCATCTTGCTATCTGGAAATATCTGTCATATCCTGAGCACATTAAAAGCTGTTTATAAATCTGTGGTGACTGTGGAAGTGCATAGAACTCTCCTGGATGTACACGGCTAGGCACAAGGTAATCTCTTGCTCCCTCTGGTGTAGATTTACAAAGTGTTGGAGTTTCAATCTCAACAAAACCTTCCTCTGCAAGAAAAGCTCTTGTAAGAGTTGTCACCTTACTTCTCATCATAATGTTCTTCTGAAGGTCTGGACGTCTTAAATCTAAGTATCTATATTTAAGTCTTAACTCTTCCTTAGTCTTACTGTTTTCCTCAATTGGAAATGGAGGTGTATCTGACTCTGACAATACTCTGATACCAGATGCAATAATTTCAATATCTCCTGTCGCAAGATTTTCATTTACAGCACCTGCTCGCTTTGCTACCTTACCTGTAATAGCAACTACAAACTCACTTCTTAATTTCTCCGCTTTTGCAAATGCCTCTGCACCTACATTAGCCTCCTCAAAAATAACCTGAAGAATACCTGAGCGATCACGTAAATCAACAAAGATAATTCCACCCTTGTTTCTACTCTTCTGTACCCATCCCATGACTGTGATTTCCTCACCAATCATAGAATTGTTCACCTCTGTACATCTATGACTTCTTTTAAGTCCAAGCATTGATTCTGCCATAATTATATATTCCTCCTAGTTCTTAAACTCCGTTTTATAAAATTCTTCAAATTCTTCGTAGCCCTCAGCCATAAGAAGCTCTTTCTGGAACTTCTTATTCTTCTTCATGATGGCTATATTAATCTGTCTTCCTGACTCTCTTTCTTTCTTAGCTTTATCTAAAATTTCGAGAAGCCTGTCAGTTGGCATATTTTTCTCAATAAGGTAAGCTGTCTTAGCATTGCTTCCCGGAACCTTGAAGTCTTTCTCAAGAAGAAGCATTACAATACGTTCAAACCCAATAGAGAAACCACAAGCTGGAGTATCGTTGCCAGTAAATTTTCCAATCATCTCGTCATAGCGCCCTCCGCCACCAACAGAGCCTCCAAACTCGTCCATTGAAATCTCGAATATAGGTCCTGTATAATACGACATTCCCCTAACTAATGTAGGGTCGAAGCTCATCTTAAAATCAGCAGACTTTGTATTTTCTACACTTGTAATAATTGTTTCCATATCCTCTGCAACCTGAGCATCAAGAACCTCCGCCAGAGTTTCCTTAAGGAATTTAACGCCTGCGATATCATTTGTAACCTTCTCGAATAATCCAAGATATTTTGTCACCGACTCCTCTGAATAACCTTCTTTAAGAAGCTCCTCACGAACACCGTCCATACCTATCTTGTCCATTTTATCAAGAATAATAAATACTGTATCATAATCAGCTTCAGCAAACCCACTATAAGCAGCCATTGCCTTGAGTATTTTTCGGTCATTTATTCTTATTGTAAAATTCTTAAAATCAAGCTTGCCAAGTAATGTTGTAGTTGCAAGGATAAGCTCTATCTCTGCAAGAATTGTAGGTTCCCCTAAAATATCAATATCGCACTGCATAAACTGACGATATCTTCCTCGCTGAGGTCTGTCAGCTCTCCACACATTACCCATCTGAAGAGCCTTAAAAGGACTAGGCAAATCATTTGCATTGTTTGAGTAATATCTTGAAAGGGGAACAGTAAGGTCATATCTTAAACCGCCATCTACAAGGTCAAGTTCTTCCTTAGCCTCATCTATTTTAAGTTTCTCTCCACGCTTCAAGATTTTGAAAATGAGCTTTTCATTTTCTCCACCCTGCTTACTATTTAAATTCTCAATATGTTCAACACATGGTGTCTCAACAGAATTGAAACCAAAAGTCTTATATGTCTCTTTGATAAGACCGATACAGTAATCTCGTATCGCCATCTCCTTTGGTAATATATCCTTCATGCCTGTAACAGGCTTTTTTTTCATTGCCATTTACTTTATTTCCTTTCTTGGTTAATCTACATTTTCAATTTTATAATCCAAACAACCGCTACCAACAGTCATCGCAAACTCTTCAGCAGCCTCAAATGATTCAAAATTATTTATAATCACCACTCCATCAGGAACAGGCTCAGATATAGTCGGCGAAATCAGCACCTCACCGTCATACACAATATACAATTGCTCACCTGTCAATTCAGTAGTGCATTCCTCAAACATCTCACTACCTGTTTTATCAAAAACAATCTGAACTATATAGTCTGTATATAAATCCTGAACTGTTTTTGCCTCAACAGTGTTTATATTATTGTTATCCAGCCATATTTCCTCTGTCTCTGTACTATATCCAGATATAAATTGAAGCTTTCCCTGACACGTCAGCTTATCGAATGCTGCCTCATCAGTTCCATACGCAACAGATATTTCTATAAAAGGATTACCCTTTTCATCTTGTTCCTTCAAAGAAACTTTACCCTTTATATCATAGTAATACACTCTATCAGATAAAACAGCTACAAGCTTATCGATTTCAGTTTCCGACAAAGTCTTATCTGTTACTATGCTGTAGGTTTTAATTATTTCCTTTTTTTCTTCCTCTGTAGCTTGCTCCTTACCACTACAACCACCAAAGCCAAGCATTGATAAGAAAAACAAGCAAAAAAACAATATATGTCGCTTAGAAATTTTGTATGTATACATAAATACCTCTTTACAAATATATTAAAATTACACCAATTGTAAAGCCATAACCACCATGCCACATACAATAACTATAATTCCGTTCTTTTTCGTTTTAGAGATTTTGTCTGCATCATCTCTAAATTCTTTTTTTAGAATAACCTTTGGACAAACCATCATTAATACACCATAAACAACAAAAAACGCTCCACAAAAAACTGGTATTAAATCATATAACTGTGCTCCATTCATAATCTTATATCCTCCTAAGTATTTTAAATATTGTATTTTTTCTTTCTCTCTATCATCTCATCAAATCTGTCAATATAATCATCAACTGATTTACAATTTTCTACTCGCTCAACACGATTTTCTGAATGATAGGTAAGCTTTGTAGAAGCACCTGCTCCCACTGCAATAATGTCAGTCATTTCTTCCATTATCAATATATTATAAAGACATTCAAGTCCTTTTTTCGAATAACCTACATTTTCAAGGTTGCCACCAATATTTTTCTGTCTGTACAAATAATACGGTTCCATGCCAAGCTCTGCTGCCACATCAGAAACCATATCAAGCATTCCATCAACATCCTGATGTATACTCTCTCCATATTCCGACATCTGTTGCTTAAGATTTGCAGCACGCTTAATTGCAAGCGAATGAACCGTAATGCTTTCCGGCGAAAGCTTTTTTATCTCATCGAGAGTATATCTCATGCTGTCAAGATTTTCACCTGGCAAACCTGCAATCAAATCCATGTTAATATTATCAAACCCCTCCGCTCTAGCCATCAAAAATGCTTCCTTTGCCTGAGCTGACGTGTGAGCCCTACCAATAGTTTTAAGTGTCTCATTATTCATAGTCTGTGGGTTTATGCTTATTCTAGTCACACCATGATTTTTCATAACACGAAGTTTTTCAACCGTAATACTATCTGGTCTTCCCGCCTCTATTGTGTACTCTTTAAGACAAACTCTACTCTTATAATATGTCACATCATGTTTATCATCATCAGTAAACAAAGTATTTACAGCATCACAATATTTACCTAGACCATACACTCTATCTATTGTATCAAGCAACTCCTCTAAAAGCTCATGACTAATAGCTGTAGGAGTTCCACCACCTATGTATATTGCAACTAATCGTTTATCCTTATATGCATCTGCAACATAGGCAAGCTCCTGTTTTAATTTTTCAATATATTTCACAGCTTTGTCCTTATACAAAGCTATAGGATACGAAGTAAATGAGCAATAAAGACATCTGCTAGGACAAAATGGTATTCCAACATATAGACAATAATCATTATCCAAATCAATATCTGCAGTAATCTCCATTTCATTTTTGGCAACCTTCGATGCAAGCTCAGCCTTTCTAGGAGACACATCATACACATCTAAATAATTCTCCACAGCCTCCTCATAGCTCTTCCCTGCTCTAAGCTGACTCATAGCAATTTTAGTAGGTCTGACACCAGTCAAATCACCCCAAGGAAGTGTGCGTCCAGTCTTCATACAAAGAAGCTGATATGAAGCCATCTTTAAATCGTTCCTGAAAGTCTGCTTGTCGTGATAATCACCCTCTATTTCTGCCGAGATACCTTGAATACTTTGCTCGGACACATCACCAAAAAGTTTTGAAAACTCAGTATCGTCATATATTTCGATTACAGTTCTATTCTCACGAAAATCTGCCTTAAAGACAATTTCATACTCCTGACCTTCTTCCTGCTTCTCAACAATCTTAACACCTGGATAAAAAGCCATAATCATTGCACGCAAATCATTATTATATTCCTGACTATTCTGAAGCAGTAAAATCATCATAAAACCTCAACACAAATTTATTAATCAAACAATTCATTTACAACCAATGGTTTTATGGAACGGAAATATAACATCATGGTTTTTAACATGGTTCAATATATTGTATAAGCTCATATAATAAGCAAACATTTTGAACTGCGTTTTTAGCGACTTACGAAATCCACCAGTTATTAAGACTTAGGCGCGAAGGCATTCCTGAGCGTCTTAGTCGAAGTTACTGGTTAGTTCGGAAGCGCGTTGCAGTATGTTTGCGTTTATATAAGATTATACAATATACTGAACCATGTTACAAAACCTTATCACAAAAACGTTCCATGAAACCATACGCATTTTTAAAAGAACGGATTATTATCCTTCTCTCTTTTTATCGTCGTTCTACTGTCATGCCCCGGATACACACTCACATCCTCTGGAAGCGTAAACAGCTTCTTCTCTATGCTCTCGAGCAACAAATGCCCATCTCCTGTAGGAAAATCCGAACGGCCAACACTCGAGCAAAACAATGTATCACCTGAATAAAGTAATTTCTCATCTTCAAAAAAGTAGCATGTACCGCCCTTAGTATGACCTGGTACATGAATACATTTTATCTTTGTTCCAATAAGTTCAATAACCTCTCCGTCATCAACATAAGTGTCTGCTTCCTCTTTCAAAACTGAACCAAACATTCCTGACAGATTAAGCTCTGGTCTTTTTAAAACATCCTCTTCCTCTTTGCCTGCATATACTTTTATGTCCGGATACGCTTTTCTTATATCCGCAAGTGCAGCAATGTGGTCAAAATGTCCATGTGTAAGCAAAACTGCCACTGGCTTTAAATTTTGATTTTTATACATATCAACCAAAAATGTACCCCTGTCAGCAGGGTCAATAATAACAGTTTCTCTTGTATCAGTATTTGCAACAGCATAACAGTTAGTTGCGCAAACGCCAAGCACATTGGTAATTGTAATTAAATTTGCCATTTGGACCTCCTATAAATCATTAACCAGTTGTTCTTTCTATATCGATTATTCCCTCAATATTTCGTATCTTAGACATAATCTTAGTAAGCTGTTCCTTAGACTTAATCTCAAATTTAACATCTATTGTTGCCTTACCATTTTTGCCTGTACGAACATTCAAACCTGTAAGATTTATTTTCTCTTCATTGAAAATCTTAGAAAGCTCAAATATAAGTCCCTGATTGTCATATGAGTAAATAATTATTTCTGCAGTATATAAATTCTCCTGCACGAGCCCCTCTGCCCAATCAGCCTCTATAAGTCTTCCTCTGTCAAATTCATCCATACACATCACATTGATACAATCTGTTCTGTGAATAGATACCCCTCGACCTCTTGTAATATATCCAACAATCTCATCTCCCGGAACAGGCGCACAGCACTTAGAAAATCTAACTGCCACATCGTCCATACCTTTAACCGTAATACCACCCTTTGGATTTCCCGTTCCACGACCAGGAGTATTGATTTTGTCTACAATTTGTTCCTCAGTAACCTTGCTCTCCTCATGTTTTTTAAGTTCCTCAAGGAGTCGATTAACAACCTGTCCTTCTTTTAGACCACCATGTCCAATTGAAGCCATTAATGCATCCCAAGTACCGAAGTTATATTTTTTAAGAATAACCTCCATAAATGCAGGTTGCATAAGCTCTGACATAACTATGCCCTTTGCTTTGCAATATGAGGCAACCGCATCCTTGCCTTTTTGAATGTTTTCATCTTTATTTTCCTGACGGAACCATTGATTAATCTTAGTTCTCGCCTGTGTACTTTTTACAATGTTTAGCCAGTCACGACTAGGTCCCTTTGAATTTTGAGAGGTAACAATCTCTACTCTGTCGCCATTGTGAAGCTCAGTCTCAATAGGCACTTGTCGACCATTAACTCTGGCACCAATAAGCTTGTTTCCAACAGCGGTGTGTATAATATATGCAAAATCAATAGGCGTAGAACCCTTAGGTAAATTCTTAACATCACCGGCAGGTGTAAACACGTAAACCTGATCTGAGAAAAGGTCTAAATCTGTTTTGACAAAACTCATAAACTCTTTGTTATCTGCCGTATCAGTCTGCCACTCAAGAATCTGACGAAGCCAGCTCATCTTCTGTTCTTCGTTATCTTTATGATTACCCTCGCCCTCTTTATATTTCCAATGTGCTGCAATACCGTATTCAGCAGTTCTATGCATCTCATAAGTACGAATCTGAATTTCGAAAGGTCTTCCTCCCGGTCCAATAAGAGTCGTATGCAAAGACTGATACATGTTCTGCTTAGGCATTGCAATATAATCCTTAAATCTACCTGGAATAGGTTTATATTTTTCATGGATTATACCAAGTGCAGCATAACAGTCTCTAACAGACTCAACCTTTATACGTATAGCATGAATATCATAAATCTGGTCGAGAGTTTTGTTCTGTGTAATCATTTTCTTGTAAATACTAAATAAATGCTTAACACGACCATCAACCTCACATTTAATATCTCCCTCATCCATAAAGTCTCTGACCTTGCCAACCATCTCTTTGATGAATTCCTCGCCCGCCATAAGTCGGGTTGTGATTTCATCCTTAAGCGATTTATACACATCCGGATAGAGATATTGCATAGAAATATCATCTAACTCTATTTTGATTTTGGAAATACCAAGTCTATGTGCCAAAGGCGCATAAATATCCATGGTTTCTCGTGATTTTTCAATCTGTTTATGAGGTGGCTGATACTGCAAAGTTCTTAAGTTGTGAAGTCTGTCCGCCAACTTAATAAGAATAACTCTTATATCCTTTGCCATAGCAAGAAACATCTTACGAAGATTTTCTGCCTGAATTTCTATTTTATCCTGAGATAAATCTAACTGCGTAAGCTTTGTTACACCATCCACTAAAAGAGCAATCTCATCCGAAAATTCACTGGCAATTTCCTCTGTAGTCATAATTGTATCCTCTACGACATCATGGAGAATTCCTGCTACAATAGTTTCCTTATCCAGCTCCAATTCAGCAAGAATTATTGCAACACAAAGAGGGTGAATTATATATGGTTCACCCGACTTACGTTTCTGCTCCTTGTGAGCTTCAAAAGCAATCTTATATGCTTTTTCAATCTGAGAAATATCCGAAGACGGATGATACCTTTTTATGGTCTCAAGCAACTGCTCATACAAAACCTCTGGCGGTGTAAAATCCTCCGGCTTACTTATTTCTTTTTTTAATGAATGTCCTATCGCTTTAGTTTCCTCTGTCATTACTCACCTTCGAATTGCACAACTGATGCAACATCATATTTTTTCAATACTTCTCTACCCTTTAAATCTACAAGCTCTATAAGAAAAATTATTTTGACAACCTCGCCACCAAGCTGTTCAATAAGCTTAGTAGTTGCCTCTATAGTACCACCTGTAGCGATTAAATCATCAACTATAACAACCTTGTCTCCAGGCTTTATAGAATCCTTATGAATTTCAATAGTAGCCGAGCCATATTCTAAATCGTAGCTCATTTCTACAGTCTCTCTAGGAAGCTTTCCTTTTTTTCTAACTGGAACAAAACCTTTTTTGTTCATATATGCAAGAGGCGCACCAAATATGAAACCTCTGGATTCCGCTCCTGCTATGAGAGTGTAATCCACCCCGTCAAGAAGCTTGTTCATCTCATCAATCGAAAGAGCAAAGCCTTCCTCACTCTCAAGCACGCTTGTTACATCCCTAAAAATAATTCCCTCTTTAGGAAAATCTGGAATACTAGTAATATAATCCTCTACTTTTCTCATAATGATACGTCCTTTCTATGTATATTAATAAACTAACTCTGCGATTTGCGATATAATACAGGTTTAATCTGCAATGTACATCTTCCGTTGTATTCATTGACATCCGGATAGTATGCAACATCTATTTTGATACTGTTAGGCAAACCCTTTAACATTTTATCACATTCTTCGTCACTAAACCACATTTTTATGCAATCTAAGAACTTATTTGCATTAAAATCTACGCCCTCCATTACAAAACCATTCTCATCCTGAAAGAAAATTTTTATAAATCTTCCTTCGGCACCCATTAATCTTGCACTTTTTATGCCCAAGCCTGCCTGTGCAAATACAGGCTTTTCATTACCTTTTCCAAAAGGCTCTAACAAGGCAAGCTCCTCTACAAGTCTGGATGTAATATAATTAATCGGCATCGGAACATCAATTCTAACAACCGGTGTGAGTTCTTCTTCAGTCAGTCTCTGTTTTTTCAGTAAACGTTCTCTAAACGCTTCTAAATTACGTTTTTCCAACGAAAAACCTGCTGCCAACTCGTGCCCTCCAAACTTTGTAAGCAAATCCTTACACTCAGTCAAGGCATCAAACATGTGATAGCCTTCAATAGAACGACCGGAGCCTTTAACCATATCGCCCTCACCATCAGTTATAACAAACACTGGTCTATAGAAATTTTCTCTTATTCTCCCTGCAACGATTCCTGCTAGGCTCTCATGTAATCCCGGCATATAAATAACAAGAACATTATCAACTTTCTCAGACAAATTAACTATTGCAATCGCTTCCTCTACACCCTTGTTTGTCATTTCCTTTCTGGTTATGTTCAACTCTTTTAGCTCCTCAGCCAAAGCAAGAGCTTCTTCTTTGTTATCACACAGCAGAAGCTCCAAACCTCTTTTTGCACTTTCGAGTCTGCCGGTTGCATTGATACATGGGCCTATCACAAAGCCTAAATGATATGAATACAAAGGCTTTCCCTTTAATTGATTGACCTCCAAAAGAGCCTGTAATCCAAAATTCGCAGTGTTCGGTAAAAGCTTTAAACCCTCCCTGACATAAATACGATTTTCATCTGTAAGCTCCATGACATCGCACTGAGTAGCAATTGCAAGTATTTCAAGATATTTGCTGTCATCATCCCAAGCCAGCCCCATAATTTTATATAAATGACGTATAAATTTATATGCAACCCCTGCTCCACACAGTTCCTTATAAGGATAGTCACAATCTGCCCTTTTTATATCTATAACAGCATCCGCAGGGACAAGCAAAGCATTTTTTTCACCCTGAGAATTCACCTCATACGGAACCTCATGATGATCAGTAACAACTATGGTCATGCCTAACGCCTTACCTAATTCAATTGCCGAAAAAGCTGCTATTCCATTATCACAGGTAATTATAGTATCCACTCCTGCATCATACGCATCTCTTATTATTCGTTCATTTATACCATATCCATCCTGCATTCGGTCAGGAATTTCATACGATACATTTGCTCCAGCCTCCATAAGACCTTTAAGCAAAATATAATTGGACATAACACCATCCACGTCATAGTCAGAAATAATTCTTATATGCTTTTCTTCTAAAATTTTATCTCTTATAATCTGACAGCCCTTATCCATATCCGCCATCAGTGCAGGATTATGTGTGTTGCTCAAAGTACCATTTAAATATCCACCAATGGCGTCATCTCCAATTATATCTCTGTTTCGAATCACTCTTGCTGTAACCTGGTCAATATTAAATTTTCGTCCTATATCCTTAAAGTCAGCTTTTTTACCATAAACAACCCATTTTGATTCCATTTGATTATACTCCATGATATTTCATAAAATTACAAGTAGCGGCACTCAAAAGAGAACCGCTACTTATAAACTCACAATCTATTATTCAGCCTGTTTTTTACTTTTCTTTTTTAATAAAAGCCATAACGGACCAGTTACACAAACTGAAGAATAAGCTCCACATACAATACCTGCCATAAGAGTTAAAGTAAACTCCTTAAGTGATGCAACACCCATCACAAAGAGAACTAAAACCATAACAAAGGTTGTAAGTGATGTATAAATTGTTCTTGTAAAGGTCTGTGCAATACTTGTATTAACAACCTCTGCAAGTTCAGTTTTCTTATCCATAAGTTTCATGTTTTCTCTTATTCGGTCAAAAATAATTATAGTTGCATTAATAGAATAACCTACTATAGTAAGCATACATGCAATAAATGTATTACCTACAGAAAGCTGCGCTATAGAATAAATTGCAAATACAACCATTACATCATGAAGCAGTGCAATAACCGCACTCGCACCAAATTTAACATCTGAGAATCTTATTGCAATATAGATGAGCATAAGGATTGATGCAATAACAATCGCAATAATTGCATCCTTCTTCATCTCTCCACTAATTGTAGAGCTTATAGTATCTACACTTACAATAGATGAACCTGCAAAAGTAGAGGTAATTGTTTTTTCAAGTGTATCACTTGTTGCCTCCTCAAGCTGTGGAGTTTTGAAAATTACCTGATTAGTATCTTCTACAGTCTGAACCTGAATTTCACCTACTGAAACACCTGTTGCCTCTGCTATAACAGGCAAAACCTCTGCCTCTGCTCTGTCAAGTGTATAGCTTTCTGCAAACTCAACAGTAGTAGAAGTACCACCTGTAAACTCAAGGCTAAAATTAAGCATTCTTCCTGTATTAGATTTATTTATAGGCAAGAATACAAGACCTGCAATAATAGCTATAGTTGAAAGAGCAAAGCAAATCTTTGAATTTTTAACATAATTGTGAACCTTAGGTGTTTTTGCCTTACCATAAAGTTTAATATTAGTAATACCTAAATTAACCGCTGCATTGAGAAGCATCTTAGTAACAACAAGTGCTGTAAACATAGAAAGCAAAATACCAATCATAAGTGTATTTGCAAAGCCCTTAATACTACCTGTACCTATAGCCATAAGTACTATTGTAGCAATAAGTGTTGTTATATTACCATCAAGAATTGCTGACAAAGCCTTTGAGAAACCATTCTGAACTGCTGTAGCTACTCCGTTGCCAGCAGCAATTTCTTCCTTAATACGTGTAAAGATAATAACGTTTGCATCAACCGCCATACCGATAGAAAGAATAATACCGGCAATACCTGGCAATGTAAGAGTGATACCCTGAATACTAAGGATAAGAAGTAATAGTATTATATATGCACAAAGCGCAAGTGCAGCAAGAAATCCTGGCACGAGATAAATAATAATCATGAGAAGACATACTATTGCAAATCCGATGATACCAGCTTTAATACTTGTAGAGACAGCATCCTGTCCAAGCTTAGCACCTACGATATTGTACTGCAACTGTGAAAGCTCAAGAGGAAGAGCACCTATCTTGATTGTACTAGCAAGCATTTCTGCTTCTTCAAGACTGTCCATTCCGTTAATCTGAGCTGTACCACCATTGATTGTCTCCTGAACTGTTGGAGCACTTACAACCTCATTATCATAAACGATGTAAACAGGATAGTTAATATTCGCAGCTGTAACTGCCGCAAATTTCTGCGAGCCCTCATCTGTGAATACTACATTTACAACATATTCTTTTCTACCATTTTCTTCTGCAATTCCACCTTCAGCATTTTTAACATCTGAACCGGTAAGAGCAGGTGTATATGCTTCGCCATTACTCCATTTGAGATAATTATCACCATCTAAGAAAAGGAGCTGACCCGGTTGTCCCAATTCCTCAAGAATAGCATGCGCATCTACCTTTGAAGTATCTACCGGAATCTCAACACTAATTCTATCATCACCAGTCTGATAAACCTCTCCCTCTGAGCTGTACTCATCAACTCTACGCTGGAGTTTGTCAACTGTAGCTGCAATTTCCTCACTTGTAGGGTCAGGAGTTGTAATCTCATATGTTACACTAAGACCACCCTGAAGATCCAAACCAAGAGGAATATCAACAGCTTTACCTGTCTTGTTTTCTCCTACACCATACATAGCCATATAAACACCACCCGCACACAAAAGCAGGAATATTAAAATGGCAAGAACGGCATTTCTTTTTGTCTTTTTCATTTTCATTCTCCTTCTTCTAAGTCAGCCAAAGCTGCTTTTATCATAATCGCACATTCTACGCGTTTTTGCTGAAGCTTACAACCTATGTCATATGCATCTAAAATACTTCCATGGAACTGATAAGAATTAGCCGCACAGCCTCCGCTACAATAAAATCTCGCAAAACAATCCTTGCATTTATCTTTTGCGTAAACATTACACAATTTGAATTCTTCAACAACATCGGTCTTCTTGATTCCATCGTATACGTTGCCCAATTCAAACTCATCTATACCAACAAACTGGTGACAAGGATAAAGGGCACCCTGAGGTGTTACCGCCAAATATTCTGTACCCGAGCCACAACCGGATAATCTTTTATATACACAAGGACCTCCATTTAAATCAAGCATATAATGGAAAAAAGTAATCGGCTTTCCTGCCTTGTGTCGCTCTATTATATCACAGGCAAGCTTATCATACTCAGCGTAAATTTTTTCCAAATCCTCTTCTCTAATTGCATAATCGCAGGTATCAGGTGACACAACGGGTTCAATAGAAATCTCCTTGAAGCCCAAATCTGCCATAAGCTTAAAGTCCTCTGTAAAATCCAAATTGTTTCTGGTAAACGTACCTCTCACATAATAGCTCTTGTTCCCTCTTTGCTCCACGAATTTCTGGAATTTAGGAACCACTATATCATAACTGCCCTTTCCATTTCTGGTAGGTCTCATATCATCATGAATACATTTTCTACCGTCAAGGCTTAATACAACATTGGAAATTTCTTTGTTGCAAAATTCGATAACCTCGTCATTTAACAAAACACCGTTAGTTGTAAGTGTAAATCTGAAGTTCTTACCAGCCTCTTTTTCTCTCATACGACCATAAGCCACAATTTCTTTTACAACATCGAAATTCATAAGTGGCTCACCGCCGAAAAAGTCTACTTCGAGATTAACTCTGTTTCCTGAATTTTCTATCAAAAAGTCAAGAGCTTTTTTTCCAACCTCTAAGCTCATAAGCTCTCTTTTTTGTCCATGATATTCACCCTCATCCGCAAAGCAGTATTTGCAGGCAAGATTACAGTCATGAGCAATATGCAGACACAAAGCCTTGACTACCGTTTTTCTTTTTTTGAAATCTATAATAACGTCTTTATATACATCCTCTGTAAAAAGAAGACCATTATCCTTTAGCTCTGTAATATCCGAATATGCATCCTTTATATCCTCTTCGGAATATAAATCTTGGTATTTATCTTTTATTGCCTTCGCAATGTCCTCAAGAGGTTTTTCCTCGTACATTTCTATCATGTCATAAACAAGCTCGTCTACCACATGAACCGAACCACTACAAACATCAAGAACTATATTAAAACCGTTATTCTTGTACTGATGTACCATGTGTTACTCCTTTTAATAACGCAACTAAAGAGGACTATCGTGAGAATGTCCCCTTTGGTCGTTACGTATTATGTATTACTAATAATTACTGATATTACTTATTCTCGCAGCTCTGGTTACCAACTGTGCAAGATGTCTTACATGCTGACTGGCATGAAGTCTGGCACTCACCACAACCACCCTTAACAACTGTACTCTTTAAAGTTTTCTCAGTTAAAGTTTTGATTCTCTTCATGGTATCGCCTCCTCGTTCCCATTAATAGTGGTATTATATCACACATATATGATAAATAAAAGAAATTTTTTAGCTAATTATACTGCCTAAAAGCCCACCACAAAGGCATAATAAAAATGTTGATACAGCATTGTCAGAAAGTATGCTACCATCTCCCGCAACTAACGAAACAACAAATATAATTCCTACATATATAAGTCCTACTATTGCTCCATTGATATATTTGTTTTTCTTAAGCTGTTTGCCAACAACCAATGCGCCTACAGCCGCCGAAAGAATGTACACAAAAGTAACAGCAAACTGTGCCACATTCTCATCTAAATCAAATTTAAACATAATAAATGCAAGCAAGAAAAGTACTATTGCTGTCGTGACATAGGCCGCCAGCGTAGCCCACACAAAACACAGAACCTTTTTAGGAATTGTCATAATATTTCCTCCAAAATAACAACATGTCAAATATGCACATTGTCTATTACATCTTATAGTAATATATGAAGAAAAAATATTGTTTATGACAACTATGCCTTCTTTATCTCTGGAGTTTTAGACTTTTTAATCGGCGTTGTCATTTCATTTATCTCTCCTGCCTTTTTAAGTGCAACCTTAGTTATAACAGGACCAACGAGTTCATATATAACAACTCCACAAAGTACAACCGTTTTTATTTTTGTTCCATATTCCGGCAAAGCCTTAGCTGCAGATGTAGCGAGACCTATCGCAACACCCTCCTGTGGGACAAGCGTAAATCCTAACCATTTACTTACAATCTTTGGTGCTTTAGATATCTTGGCACCTATACTCGCACCAATAACCTTACCTACAACACGACCTATTACATAAATTAAACCAACCACACCAACAGTAGTCAAAATAGTAATATCCAAAGATGCTCCTGAAATTATGAAAAACATCATGTATATAGGTGGTGTGATTCTATCAAGTGGCTCATAAATCTTTTCTCTGTATCTGGAGAAATTAACAAACACCATACTAAGCATCATACATGCAAGAAGAGCCGAAAAGCCAACCATATCGGAAATACCTACGCATATACAAATCATCATAATTGTAATGGCAAGTCTGTTTCCTCTACCAGTATAAAGCTTAACAGCATATACCATAATGAAACCTAAAACCGCACCGTATAAGAGACCTCCACCAATCTCAATAACCGGGTCTAATAAAAGTTTTCCAATTGGAGCCTCGCCATGAGAGCTTACAACATTAGCTATAGCCATAGAAACACCAAAAGCGACAAGCGCCACCGCATCATCTAATGCTACCACAGGAAGCAATGTGTTGGTAACCGGACCCTTTGCTTTATACTGTTTAACTATCATAAGTGTGGATGCCGCAGCCGTAGCAGATGCAATCGCACCCATAGCAAGAGCAAACTCTACATTATATCCAAACAAAAGCATAAGTGTATCAACCACTAATACGGCTCCCAAGCCTTCTAAAACACCAATTACAATAGGTGCTTTTCCTATCTTTTTAAGAAAACTTATCTTAAACTCTGCACCAATCGAAAAAGCTATGCAACCGAGTGCAAGCTCCGTAACAAATGTCATTGCGTCCAAAAGCTCTGTAGACAAAAGACCAATACAGTTCGGTCCAATCAAAAGACCTATAACCAAATACCCTGTAACATTAGGCAACCTCATCTTTTTAACAATTTTGCCCGCAACAAGAGCGGCAAAAAGCATGATTGCCACATAAGTAAAAATATTCAGATCCATGACACTATGCTCCCAATCCCTCTACAAATGATACAGGAAGAGCAAACATAATTCCTGTGTTAGGCTCATCAAGACCAACCACGTCTCTGATTGTTTTTCTTGCAGCTTCCATTTCTTCGTCATTCATTACAAACAACATAACCTTTACCATCTCACTGTCATCGTCATCCGCAAGAATAGATTTAAGCATACCAAAAATAGGTAAATCGTCCATCTGCTCGATAATACTTGCCATACCGGTTGCATCAATAATGGTGCCACCGTGCACACCTTCCTCAGCAAGCTCCTTACAGATTTCAGTAACTAATTCCTCTTTTTTCAAAATAACAACTAATAAATTCATGCTCTACCTCTCTCTATTACTTATATTATTTCTTTTAATTTTGTCATATCCTTATAAACCTGCTTGGCAATATGTTTTATCTCATCATTAGGCATAATCAAGTCAATTACCATAACCGGATACATACCCGCTGCCCCGGCAGATTTTATACCATTAATCGAATCCTCAACTGCTACAGCCTCCTCTGGCAAAACTCCCAGTTCCTGACAGGCCTTTAAATAAATGTCAGGTGCAGGCTTGCCATTTTCAACCATATCACCAAAAATTAATTTATCAAAATAATCGTATATTTTATGCGAAGTAAGATAGCCGATAGCTCTTTCTCTGACAGTAGAAGTCGCCAAACCTATTTTTATACCCTTCTTCTTTAAATATTCAAGCATCTCGACTACACCATATTTTAATTCTACACCGTTTGCTAAAATATGGGCATCCAGCTTAGCAATAAGCTTTTCTCTAAATTCGAAATAATCAATCCCACGGCCAACAATTTCCTCAAAAGGAGCTTTATTGGAATATTTATTTCCGCCAGCAATCCTGTCGCAGGCCTTTGTCATTACATCCTCTGGTATTCCTCTCGACAAGCCCTCTTCCATTTGAAATCTTCTATATAATTTTTCTGTATCGGTTATTACACCGTCCATATCAAAAACAACTGCTTTAAACATATTTTTCTCCTAATTCACCATAACACAAATAGCGGAATAATTATCTGTCGAAGTCATATCTGCTCTCGTTTCTACGAGCACTCTCATAGACGCAAGCCATTCCTCTGCTGAGGAAGCTTTGTTAAGCAATTCAAGCATCTCTTCCTCCTGAACATACTCCCAAAAGCCATCTGTCATAAGTGCAAAAGCATGCTTTCCATCACGCTCTAAAATAGCACTTTTATCATATGATTTAGTACTCCACTCTGCCCCCATAACTCTAAGTACTTTATTTCTATCAGGATGATGTCTCATATCATTTTCAGTAATCTCACCCATATCGCAAAGTATTTGCACCATACTATGGTCTCTGGTTCTTTCATATCTCGTATTATCCGCAAATATATGATAAAGTCTGCTGTCTCCAATATGTGCCCACTTCATCTCTGTCTCATCTACCACAAGCACTACCATTGTAGACTTCATCGCATTAACCATTTCTCTTTCCTTTTGGAGTTTCAAAAGAGTCTCCTGTGCAATATTGAAGGCATCGTCTAAAAAACTACTGTAATTCCCCTTATTATTAAATAAATCTATAACTGCCTCAGCAACAGTTTCAGACGCAACCTCACCACAATCATGACCGCCAAGTCCATCACACAAAACAAAACACATTGCGTTGCCATTAGCTGTTGATGCAACATAATCTTCGTTATTTGCTCGTCCACCCGGATTAGTAAATAATGCTGAATCTATCATCATAAACCTCCTTCCAAATATCTCTCATAGACTGTTATATTTTAACTCATATTAATATAAACTACAAGAAAAAACTCCGAAGTAAATTTTACTCCGGAGCTAATTCTTAAATCTATCTATCAGATTTTCTTTTTTTGGCTACTATGAATACAACTGTGCCTAATAGAATAACTGCCAACGCAATAACAACTATTATCCACCAATTAAATTCTTCACCATATTTAAATTCGTAGGTATCAGTTGAAATATTACCAGCCTCATCCATAGCTGTAATTTCAAGAGTATAATCGCCCTTCTCGTTAATAGTGATTGCACACATATTATTGACAATCGGCTGCTCAACACCATTTAACACAACCGATACAAGAGTGTCTGTCTCAAGCTGAAGTGATACAACTATCTCATACGCACCATCCTTAACCTGATCTTTTTCAACACCTGTCACGATAAATGTAGGTGCCTGACTATCGATGACAAAGCTTGTCTCCATCTCAACATAATGTCCAAGCTCATCCTCAGCAGTAACAAGAAGCGTATATGCTCCGTCAGCAAGCTCCTCTGAGCCGTCATATTCTATACCATTTAAGTACATGTGAATCTCACAGTCTGTCATATCTGAAACTAATGAAGCAACATCAACATACTCGAAGCTTGTCATAGCTCCCGACCAAAGGGTGGTAATA
The DNA here is from genome assembly GCA_045531735.1 of Wujia sp. Classification (GTDB taxonomy): domain Bacteria; phylum Bacillota; class Clostridia; order Lachnospirales; family Lachnospiraceae; genus Coprococcus_C. Next base: position 41,568 of record JAZSEO010000016.1, read on the forward strand.
TCCTGAATAACAGGTGCATCTTTGTCTATTGTAAATGAAAGACTCTGTGTAGATTCATTTCCAGCCGCATCTGTAGCAACTATTGTCAATGAATACTGGCCATCTATATCAAAAATATTTTCGTAAGCAGTTCCATTAGCATTTTGTTTAAGGCTTCCAAAGCTTAAGTTTGTAACTGTTCCATCGCTCTCAACACGAGTACCTGTCATAGTTACTTTTTTACTCAAATAGAACGCATCTGTTATATTGACATATACATATACAGGCACATCTACACTCTGCTTATTCTTAAGTATCTCTGTCGAATTAGCATTGTTTAATTTGGCAGTAACTGTAAGCTCAGGTGCATCTCTATCTATTATAATAGTCTGAGAAGTCTCTGACTGATGACCAATCCAGTCACTTGCAGAGAACTCAAATCTATACTCACCTGTCTCTGTCAATGTCTCTGTCACAACAGTTTCAAAGCCAGTAGGAGTTATAGTTATAGTCTTATATAACTGTTCTGTTGAGTCATCATCCGCTTTTCTGTATATATCAACCTTTCCTGAAGCATCTGCCCAGAAAAGCTCCTTCATAGTAAATGAAACCGTAGTCTGAGAGGATGTTTTTCCACCCGATGCTCCCGATATTGAAAGGTTAGGAGCCGTTTTATCTAAACGGAACTTAACAGTTCTTATTGCACTCTGGTTACCTGCCATATCTACAGAATAAAGATTAACTGTATACTCAGCTTCATCTGCAAACCCAAAGCTTCTTGCTGATGTCTTCACATAATCAGGCGAAGACACTGGCTGGTCTGGCACAGCTTTAACAATCTGAATATTAAAGTCTCCTGCATCTTCTGCTACATCTGAAACTGATGCAGAAAGTGTCGTATCCGCAGACATCTTAACAGTTCCCATAGACTCTGCATAAACTAAACCGCCATTTAATATTGCAGTAACAGAAGGTCCTGTCTTGTCAATATAAAATTTGACTGTCTTTTTAACTGCCGCATTTCCTGCCTGGTCTGTACCAGCTATAGTAACCTCGTGTGTACCCTCCGAAGTAAAGTTTAACGAGCCTTTATATATACCAGAGGCATCAAGTTTCCACTCTACTGCCACAGGATTTCCGTTATCTGTTACAGTTATAGTACCCTTGTTTGTCTCTGAATAAGTAAAGTCAACTCCTACATCAGAGCGGTAATAGTAATCATACTTATCACCATCTGCAGATGTCACAGAGGATTTATTTGCTGTAGTACCTGTAGCTACCCTTGCAGTAACAACCGGTAATGTTGAATCGACTGTAAATGTTGCAACCTTAGTAGTCGCTGGATTATTCGCTTTATCAGTAGCCTTAACATAAACAGTATACTGTCCATCAGGGACTTTACCATTAATCGCCTCAACCTCATATAAATAATTTATACTTATTCCGTCATATCCGGAAGCCAAGGCCTGTGTTCCATCATAGCTGTATGGAATAGTTTTTACAGTCACGCCATCAGGATATACTACTTGAAGCTGCACATTGCTAAGTGCAAGATTATCGTTTACATCAAAGCTTATAGACGGCTTACTACTTACAGGTGTTGTTATATCTCTCACCTCATTGTCAGTAAGCACATTTATTGTTCCTATCGTTGGTGCCGAAGCATCTACAAGGAAAGTATATGCCGCAGCATCTACAGTAAGTTCGTTGCCCGCTATATCCTTTGCAGCAAATTGAATCTTTGTACCCGAAACACTTCTTGATTCAGGTATTGTAATCGAATCGCTAAGTTCTGTAACAGGAGTCTGCACACGGTTATACTGGCTCACACTTGCATCATCATTACTGTTAGATACTATAACATAAGCTTCTGAAATTTTCGACTCAATTGCTGTCTCACCAGAAATCATCTTGAAGTCAATAGTTTTAGCATTATACCATGTGGCATCCGATGAAAAAGCAGTATCATCTGTCTTTAAAACAACAGGAATTGTTTTATCATAAAGTAATTTATCTAATGGTGTTGAATCTACCGCTGAACTGTTAGCAAAATTAATTTTTGCAAACCAATTCTCAAAAAGAATATTCTCATTTGTAGGCAATTCAAAATATACATCGTATGTATATGTCTGAGTAAGTACATTCCATCCATTGCTTGTGTTTTTTGTCTCAACAACAACGGTGTTATCTCTATATAAGGTTATACTACTCACATCATCTCTACTTGATGTACTAACCTTAACATAGTACTGCTCGTTTGTTCCGTACTGTAGATTAGCATACTCTTCAGATGATATTTCTGTATATTCATTACCTGTTTTTCTACATATTGTAGCTGAAATTGCTACATCTTTATTTATAGCATATAAATCAGGAACGTTGTCCTTTGCCAAAGATGTATTGCCCGCTTTATCCTCAACAATCAAATCAAAATCAACAGGCACAGTCTTAGAAAGCTTGCTTTTATCAACCTTTAACCAAAATGTTTTAGAATCTATCTGCTCAACTGTAAGACCGTATTGACTAAAGCTAGGATTAACAGTTGAAAGAGTAGCATAATTAACATCTTCTGAAACAGTTACCTTATACGCATAATTTGCAGTAGCGTCACCAGCATCAATATAAAACTTGCCATCTACAATTTTATGTGTGTCCGACTCAGCACTTTCAGGATTTGCCCAAGAGCTGTCCAACTTAAAAAATTCAACATTTGTAATTTCAGGTGCTACAGTATCGATTGTAAAATCAATATCTAAAGTTGAAGTTGTATCACATTTATTACCTGCTTTATCATATACAGCAACCTCTACGTTATAAGCTCCATCAGTAAGTGTTGGTCCTAAAAACTCTGTCAATGGTACAAAATAAGTTTTGTCTGAACCATTAACATCTGCAGCAACATTTTCTGTTTTTGTATACGTCACTTGTGTTCCTGAAGGTAAGGTGGTGTACTTTAATTCAAGTTTTCCTATAGTAAAATTATCATTAACCGTTATCTCTAACTTACTATCACTACCTACCGATATATCCGTTTCATTATATGATAATCTCGAACTACCATGAGAAATCCATAAGCCTTCAACTGTTGGTTTAGTAGTGTCAACCTTTACTGTACATTCCTTTGTTCCCACATTTCCAGCCATATCTGTAGCTATAACCTTCATCGAAGAACCATCAATACTGCTACTTTGAGCAGGACTAGTAAAATTACTTGTCACCGAAGCACTAGTATCAATTTCAGAATCGGTAATAGGATACTCTGTATTTTCATACACGACTTTAAGCTCATCTATATAAGTTTCTTTTGTCCCCGAACCGGACTTTGCAGTAAACTCAAACTCTGGTAATTCCTTATACCACTTATCCTCCGGAGCATCTGTAAATGTAATCGTAGGCTTATTCTTGTCAAACCACACAGGAGTAGTAACATCTGTACTTCCCTCTACTATCTCATTTCCTGCCGCGTCATAAAATTTTACTTTTATGTCACTAAGCTTTGCTGTTGCATAGTTTAACTTATTAGCAAAATTTATCGTTCCACTAAAAGTGTATGGTCCACTTGTGCTTCCATCTGAATTATTTACAGTAGCGATTGGCCAATCATTGTTTCCACCCTCAACATCTGCTGTAACTGCAATATACTTGATTTTAGTAGTCGATGCACAATCAAAATCAAGAATAAGATTTTTCTCAGGACCTACATATAATGTGTTATTTGATGACATTGTATGAGCAGCCCCATCATATGTCCACGTAAGGTTATATCTTGGAACAAACTCAGAAATCTTTCCAAAAAGTTCTTCACCATCTCCATACTTCGAGGTGTTACCCGCTTTGTCATAAGCCCATGCATACACCTTATCAGATGCACTAAGGAATTTCGCTTCACAATACCAATAATCCACACCGCCAATAGTCTGTTTTGTCATTCCCTGTTCAGGATTACTACCTTGTTTTATTTTAACACTCTTTACTCCTGATTCAGAGTCGTAAAATCTAACATAATATCTGTATTTTGATATATCAGCAGCTTCAATTTCTTTATTGCTGATTATATTATTATCATTAAATTCGAAGTCTGACCAATCGCCATCAGCCTCATAATATAAATATCTACAATACGCACTATTGTCAAACAAAGGATTGCCGTTATCAATCTGAACAGTTCCTAAAGACGCAACCTTCATAGGCTCTGTGTCACTTGACGAACCAAAATATCCCACAAAGCCGATATATGTCCCCTCACTCAGAGCAGTCAAAGGATTGGTCGCATCAGGAGCTTTCCAGCTTCCATAACTATAATTAGAAAAATCGTACTGCGCATAGCTATCTTTGCCTAATTCATACTTTATAAAAGCATATTTTACAACGCCAAGATAATTTGCATTTGTTCCATATTCTTCAACTGCACCATATAGCTTTATATTTGAGCCATTATACCACTTATCAGAGTCTGTTGCGATATCTGTGCTGTCTTTCCATGATGCATCAGCCGCAAATGCATCTGTTTTTTCTAATTTATATTTAGCTACCATCGAATAGCCAGTTAAAATTACCGAACTATCAGACGTATTAGTAAGCTTAAACTTCACAAAATAATTAACAGTTGTTGTATCAGCAATATTATCTATTTGTTCATTACTCGTCGTATCCTTAGATTTATAATCTAAAACGGCATCGCCACACACGAGATAAGCACCCACTATTTCCACATCATAAGTTGTGCTATTAATACTTACCTGTGTTGCACTAAGTGTTGTTACTGGTTTTTTAAGCTTGACACCTTTTGCTAAAGCACTTGTGTCAAAATAATATGGACTAGACGTATTATTTTGAACAGATAATTCCGTTATAAACTTCTCTGTAACAGTTCCACCCCCTACACCATCAATGGACTTATCTTCTATACTAACACCAGTCAAATCCACCGTAATAGCAGGTGGCGTAAATTCTATAGGTTCATCTGGTCCTGCCGCCTTTGCCCCCTTCTCAGTCCCCATATGAGAAATAAGAGGTGTCAGCATCATGACAAACACAAGCCACAAAGCAATCAATCTGCTAACTGGTTTGTTTTTCTTTAATAAGTTCTTCATAGCATTCCTCCTATAATTTTTCGTCGGTATGTACAACTATTACGTTGTATAATACCTTGACTTTGCGCGAAAGCTTAACATAGTCTGCTTCAATAAGTACGGATGTTGCATCCTCATCTATTTCTTCTGATTTAAGTACCGATGTTGCTTCTTCATCTTCAACGTCTGCTGTTGTAAGTACATCTGTTGCCTCTTCATCTACCTCTGTCTTAAGTACATCTGTTGCCTCATCGTCTGTCTCTGTCGCAAGCACGTCTGTCGCTCCGTCATCACCTTTTGTTACAAGCACATCCGTTGCCTCTTCATCATTTTCTGTCGAAAGGACATCTGTCGCTTCTTCATCCACCTGTGTTGCAAGGAATTCTGTAGGTGTTTTTACCTTTTTTCTCTTCTTCGACTTATCCTCCGAAAGTACCTCTGTAATCTCAGGGTCATGACCTGCTCTTACTTCACTACCGGATGCAACTCCATCACCTGACCATGTCAGTACATCTGTTGCTTCCTCATCATCCAAATCCGCTTTATCATCATTAACCGACTGTGGAACCGCGGTAGACTGTCTAATTGTAATTTTTCCTGTAGATTGATTATAATATTTTTTCTGTTCCTGCTTTGAAATACTATTCTTAGTATCCGTGCCATCCTTTTTGCCTTGCATGGCTTTCTTAGCTGCTCTTCCTGTCAGTTCATCAAACACTCTAGGTATCTTCAAAACAATAAACAGTATAATTGCTAAGACAAGTAGGAGAATTGCTAGTATCAAACCACCATAAAAACATGCTTCATAAACGTTTCGCATCACTATCACTCTCCCCTCTATTCAGACTCTTCATCAGTTTCTGTCGATGCACCTGATGCACCCTCTTGGGTTTGTACATCCTCAGGTTCAACCTTATCCTCTGTCTGAAGATCCTCGACATCATCTGAATCAATCCAGCCATCTGCATCTTCTATGCCTGGCACGTCTTTTGCTTCTTCATAAAGGGCTAACATCTGCTCTTTAGCATTTTTAGACCATTTCGACATATCATATTCGCCCTCAGCCTCTTCGTAATGCTCAACCATACAGCCCATATGTTTTCCATAAACAAGCTTGCTGTAGTGGTCATTGTCCTTACCAAAAACCGATTCCATCTCCTGATATGTTTCAATAGCATCTTGGTAATATGAATCATCACCCGAATTATCATACATAGCCATATAACTGCTTGCTATAGTATTCATCATATTGTAATATCTGACATTACTTCGATTTTCTGTTCCACCCTGTCCTAATACATCTTCTACATAGCCTTTATCTATGTCTTTTTGTATCTTCTTAACAGAGTTTTCACATTGCTCAATCTGCTCTAAATAATACTGGTTTTTCGCCTCAGCGTCCTTTTCATCCATCGCAAGCTGACCATATATCGCAGAAAGCTTTGTATAAAATTCATACTCATAATCATATTTGTCTGTGTCTGTTACAGTATAGCCGGCAAAATCCTCTATTGCTTTATTAAGTTTTTCCTCAGCAAAGGCAGCTACTCCCGGAACTCTCTTGTTAGCTACACATATAGTTGCCAAGCTGTTGTAATTAACATATTTTGTCTCGACCTCATTGTCATAAGGAGCAATGTTTTTGTCATAAAATACATTTAATGTGTTTACAAATTCTTCTGACTCCTCCGACTCCTCATAAGAAATACCCTCTGACAACATAGAACATATCTGTCTATATGCTTCTGCTTTTGGGTAATCCTTGTAGTCTTCACTTATATATCCGAAATATTTGGCAGCGATATTGTAGCCATTATCAACCTCATTGAAATATGCACACGCTAACTCAAATATTACTTCGTCGTTTTTATCCACACCATCTCTGCCTTCTTCAACTCGGTTTGCTACCGTATTGAGACAGAAATTAATTTTTTCCTGATTTTCTTTGTCTAAATCTTTATCACCAGTTTCCTCGCCATAAGCACTTATGTATACATTCATGTATTTTATGTAGGCATCAGAACGAGAGCCATCCAAATCGAATGCCTTTTTATATTCAGCAGCAGCCTTTTCATACTCTCCCTGTATACTGTACTCATAGCCCACCTCGATATATGAATTATAATTCTCGAGGTCGATTTTCTTCATGCCTTTATATCCTACAAACGAGGTTATTCCCGCAACTACCGCAAGCACAAATGTAGCAACAAAAGCTGCCATTTTGTTCTTATTCTTTTTTCTGTAGGAATCATCCAACTCAGTATAGTGTTCCAAATCATACATAAGCTCTGCACAGTTCTGGTATCTGTCGTTAGGATCTGCCTGTGTACACTTAGTAATGATTTTTTCGAGTCCTGTAGAAAGATTAGGATTCCATGTTCTGATAGGTTTTATCTCATATGGTGGCTCACATGGATTCATACCTGTTACAATATGATAGAGCGTTGCACCAAGATTATATATATCTGTTCTGGCATCTGTATTATAGATACCTCTACCCTGAGCATCACCAAACTGTTCCGGAGCCGCATATCCTCTGGTACCAAGTGCAGTTGTATCTGCATTGTTCTCTATAACATATTCTTTTGCAGTACCAAAATCGATTAACTTTACTCCGCCTTCTGGTTTTATCATGACATTTGAAGGTTTCATATCTCGATATATAACAGGTGGATTCATGTTATGAAGATAATCGAGTGCACTCGCAAGCTGCATACCCCATTCTATTACGAGCTCCTGCGGCTGTGCTCCTTCCTTCTTCAATCTGTCAGAAATAGTTTCACCTTCGATGAAATCCATTACTACATAGATTGTTCCCTCCTGATTTATGATATCTACAATTCTAGGAAGCACGGCATGGTCAACATTTTTAAGTATATTCGCCTCTCTTTCCAGACCTTTAAGCAATGTCTGTGCAGACTTTGAGCCATCATTTTTTATCTCCTTAACCGCCCACTGCTTATTAAGTCGGTTATCTCTGGCGAGATACACGATAGACATACCACCGCGTCCAACTTCCTTCCATATTTCGTATTTTCCGTCTAATATGGTTCCTTCCTTAGTCATACCTTTGTTCCTTCCAAATTATCTCCCAAGATTAACATTACTTAACCTTTATCATCGCAACTGATATATTGTCAGTCTCTTTTCTGTTTTTGACTAGCTCTGTAAGATATATAGCGCCAAACTTCATCTTTTCTTCATCAACAGATACTGCTGGTCCTATTTTTTGTAGCATTTCTTCTTCTGTTATTTTATGTCTAAAACCATCTGAGCAAAGCATATATACTGCATTTGATTTTATTGTGCCCTTTGTAAATTCAGGTTCAACAACTCTCGATGCGCCAACACATTGAAGTAATACACTTCTTCTAGGGTCTGTTTTCGCCTGTTCCTCTGTCATTCTGCCTGCCGCTATTTCCCTTGCAATAAACGTCTGGTCATTTGTCAGCTGAAGAACATCGTTTGTGAGCTGATATATACGGCTGTCTCCTACATGCACAATATAATATTGTTCCTTATAGAAAAGCATTGCAGAAAGCGTTGTTCCGAGCATTATGTTGTTTTCTTCTCCAAAACTACCCAACCTCTTATTTTCATTTTGAACTATATTGTTCCATTGCTGAATCAAGGTTGTCTCTTGAAACTCACCTTTTTCTATGCTATCCACTAAATCATTGTCAAACCATTGGCAGAAAGCCATAATTACTTCTTTACTCGCAAGTTCTCCTTTTGACAATCCACCCATACCATCGCATACAATCGCAAATGCTACTACTCCGTCCTTTGTGTTGACGATTTTTATAGCCAAAGAATCCTGATTGGTTTTTTTAGTTGTACCAACATCAGTGTGATAGGCTGCTATGTACTCCATATTATTCTCCCTTTCTTAAAAGGAATGTAAATTCCTCGTCACCCATACGGATTATTGTTTTGTTCTTCAAAAGAACTTCTTTGCCTGGTTCTAACTGAATTCCATTAATAAATGTGTGGTTAGTTGAACCGTTATCTTTTATGTAATTAACTCCATCTTTTTGCACAATTATACAGTGTACTCTACTTATAGCTGTGTTATTTTCAATAGCGTAATCTGCTTTTGTTTTAGATTTTCCTATTGAGAATTCTGGTTTAGTAATATTTATAATCTCGCCTGTATTTTTACGTACAAGGTGTGGTATTGGTTTTGTGCCTATCTGTCCTGTGATTCCCGGTTGCATAGAAATTGGTCCATTATTAACCAATACTGTCATGTTTGAATTGTCGCCTTCCTCAACAGGCTTTGCTGAGTTTGCCATAATTTGTCCTGTAATTACAGTTTTGGGAGCCATCTGCACTGATGGATTTGGCATTACTGGTGCTACCGGCTTTGGTGCCTCTGGCGCTACCGGCTTTGGTGCCTCTGGCGCTACTGGCTTTGGTGCCTCTGGCGCTACTGGCTTTGGTGCCTCTGGTGCTACCGGCTTTGGTGCCTCTGGTGCTACTGGCTTTGGTGCCTCTGGTGCTACTGGCTTTGGTATCATCTGCGACTGTCCCATCATTGGCTGGCCCTGTGGCGCCATCTGTGGCTGGCCCATCATCTGTTGTGACTGACGCATATTATTCATTACACCTAATTTGTTTACTTTTACATCCTTAACAGGCGACTGAGCATTCTTGTCAGCCATATTCACAAGCCCATTATCCTTACTAATGAACAATCCCATGCTCTCAAGCTGTGAATCTATATTTGCCTTTAATTTACTTACCGAAAAATCATCAGCATTTATTTCTGTGATAAGCTTAGCAACATAGTTATCTGTATCTGCCTCGCTAAATCTCATTTTTGATATTGCTTCTCTGAAAAATGCAGGAATTTCTGCTAATGGCATGACATCCTGCTTTACAGGTATAACAACACATTTAACTGCATAAGACTCAGCATTTACATATATCATGTTAAAATCTTTTACAAAATAGCTTACAGGTATTCCCTGAGTACCCATTTCAAACAAAGATGCAAGTCCACTCAAAAGACAAAGCACATCTTTTTTGTTGAGCACTTTCTTCAACATACTCTCAAGATTAATATCCTCATGAGCATATACTGAAACTGCTCTTTTTCCATCAACATCTGTATAGTCAAAGGATAAAATGTTTGGTAATGCACTCGCCTTATCTGCCGCATTATCATCATATACATCTGATACCTTTAACTCATATTTTATTGTTTCAACATTGTTTTGTTTTGTTATAATAAAATCTGTTTTTTTCATAAATACCTCCCATTTTGCTTTCCCATAAATGTAAAATTATCTGATTTTGAAAATAAACTCCTCATCTCCAAGTCTTATCATAGAATCATGTGTGAGAATTTCCTCTACTCCATCCTCTACTACCTTATCGTTTACATATGTATGATTTGTAGACTTGTTATCCTTTATATAGCAAACCCCGTCTTTCTGTGTAATTACAGCATGCTGTCTGCTTATAGCTCCATTTCCATCGACTGTATAATCTACACCTCTTGATGCTTTTCCAATCTTAAAGATTAATTTTCCTAACATTATTCTCTCTTCTGTATTAACTCTTATGAGATATGGTGTAGCCTTTGGCATGCTTGCAAGATTAGCTGTTTTAGGTGTTTCAGGAGCAGTCTTGCTTAAGATAGATTTACTCTTTGGCTTGTCCTCAGCCTCTGCTGATGCTTCAGGAGCTCCTTCACCTACTAATTTTTCTGTGTAGTCCGCCTCATGCTCAGCCGCACTCTGAATTATAGCTGCTCTATTAACCTTAACAACGTTCTTTTTGATTACTGGTGGTTTACTGTCTAAGAAGTCATCCAAATCCGACAACGTCTTTAAGCTCTTTGGCGACGATGGAGTAACTCTTGCTGAAGGTACTTCACCCACCAACTGTTTAATCTTATTTTTTATTTCATCTATGTCAGCTTCCTTTTTAGGTTCAGCCGCTGGTTTAGCTTTATCAGGATTTAAAGCAGCAGCTACGGCTGTTTCTAATGTAGGAATTTCTGTTGGTTCTTCCTTAGCTGGTGTTTCAACAGGCGCCTCTACTGGTTCCTCCTCTGCTGTTTCCTTTGTTTGCACTTCTTCTGGTACTTCTAGCATTTCCTCAGCAGATGTTTCTTCATTCTCCTCTGCCATCTCTTCTATCTTTTCAGAGCTTTCTTCCTCATCAAGTTTCACTTTCATTCCAGCAGGAAGTATGCTTTCTAATTCTTCATCCTCAAGCTCCTCATCAGCCTCTTCCTCATCTTCATCATCTCCAATTTCTGGCAATGCTTCATCCGAATCCGAAAGATTGCTCATAAAATCAGATACATTTTCTTCGACAGGTTCATCCTCTGTAGTATCCGCACTTACAACCTCAACACCATCTGCGTCGATAGAGCCCGCTTCTTCAAATGTAAAGCCTTCTTCCTCCATAAGAGCTTCTGATAATCCGATAAGTCCTCTTAAATTGAAGTTATCGCCATTAATATATGTAAGAAGCTTTCCTACATAATTCAAATCCTGTTCTACATCATATTTCATGTTTGCTAAAAGCTGTCTTACAAAGCTCTTAAACTCTGCCGCAACAGCAGCCTTGCTTTCAATAGGGAGACATAGGAAAGTAACTTCATATCCTTCTTCGCTGATATATATGAAGCTACGGTTAAGTAATACATACCCCAAAGGTATGGCCTGCTCTTTGACAGAGATAAGACTGCTTGCAATATTTCTAAGTACAAATAATACTTTTTCACAATTCATCTCTGTTGCAATATACTCTTCTAATGAAATTTTGTCTGTAATATCATATGTCAGATAATCATAATCGTCATCCTCTTCATATATAATATCCAACAATTCCTTTGGATGATTTTCCTCACAATAATCTAAAACATCCTCGTCTAACTCACACTCTTCGCCCATAGTGTAGGTCAGATATTTTTCACTGCCTATTTGTCTGGCCTTGAAATTAAATGTTCTCATAATGTCCCTCCTAATTTATATTATTCGTTGCTTTATTTTCGTTTGTAATAATGTTTTTGAGCTTGAAATTTTTATTCTTCATTTCCTTCTTCGTTGCCTTCGCCATCTTCGCTCTCACCATCTTCACCCTCTGCCGGAACACCGTTTGGTCCACCTATAATCTGAGTATCAACATGCTCTTCGTATGTTTCTGTAAATATATGTGTACCAGCATCTTCGTCGCCTACATGGTAATAATAGAACGAATGGTCAGCAGGATACAGTACTGCATTTATACAAGCTATACCAGGATTACAAATAGGGCCTACAGGTAGTCCAGTATTTTTATATGTGTTATATGGTGAATCTATCTCCAAATCTTCATAATATACCTGACTCTGATCGTACATACCATCAGTCAATGGATATAATACAGTTGGACACATCTGTAATGCCATATCTGTAGCAAGTCTGTTATTTATTACTCCTGCTATTACCGCTCTCTCATCATCAACCTTTGCCTCTCTCTCAACTATAGACGCTCTGGTTATTACATCGTAAGACGAATATCCTAACTCTTGGGCTCTGGTCTGAAGATCAGATGTATAATAATTATCAAAGGTTTCAAGCATCCACTCTACAAGCGACTCTGCTGTGGTAGACTCATATATGTCGTAAGTTGCAGGGAATAAATATCCCTGAACTTTGTATTTCACATTTGCACCCGCTGGGACATCCTCTAAATAAGGGAAATCCTCTGTTGTAACAGACTGGCATGCATTTAAAAATTCCTGTGCAGTACATATACCCTGTTCTTCACATCTTGCTGCAATCATCTCAACCGTAAAGCCCTCAGGAACTACAAGATAATCAATAGGTGCGTTGACATCTACAATAGGACTCATCGCAGCCATCATTTCAAGAGTATTCATACCGGTATTTAAAACATACGTACCACTCTGAAGCTTTCCTCTATATTCAGAATCCTGCAAACGTCTTGTAAAGGCTCCCTCGTATTTTATGAGACCTTCTTTTTTAAGTATAGCCGCTATTTCTTTTACAGAGGCTCCCTCCGGTATAACAACCTCTATATCTTCGCCATCATAACTATAAGTTCCTTTATATTCTCTCATGTAGTCATCGTAATAACCCTTGCAATAATCAAAGACTATAGTGCATAAGGCTACGGACGCCACAACTAATATTATACTTTTTACTAATTTTATTAATTTAGACACTGTTTTTGTACCTCGTTAGTTTACATAATATTTTAAAAATTTACATACTTGATGTAATTTTACATTAATGTTATTATAGTAACATCTTTTATAAAAAAATTCAAGAAAGGATGATAAATTTGGCAAACCCAATAGTTACTATGACAATGACTACAGGAGACGTTATGAAATTCGAGCTTTATCCGGACATCGCTCCTAACACAGTCAACAACTTTATTTCACTTATTAAGAAAGGTTTTTATGATGGACTTATCTTCCACAGAATCATCGAAGGCTTCATGATTCAGGGTGGTTGTCCTGACGGAGTAGGAACAGGCGGTCCTGGTTATTCCATCAAAGGCGAGTTCGCTGACAACGGTTTTACTAACGACTTAAAGCACGAGCCTGGCGTTCTTTCAATGGCACGTTCTATGATGCCTAACTCAGCAGGTTCTCAATTCTTTATCATGCATAAGACTTCTCCTCATCTCGATGGTTCTTACGCAGCATTTGGTAAAATCATTGAGGGACAGGATATTGTTGATAAGCTTGCTTGTGTTCCAACAGGCTTTGGCGACAGACCTCTTGAGGATCAGGTAATCCAGTCTGTTACAGTTGATACTTTAGGTGTCGACTATCCAGAACCAGAGAAATATTAATCAACTTTTATATGAAATAAAAAATATTGGGTCTATAGAAGAAAATTTCTTCCGTAGACCCAATATTTTGTATATCTTCATATTGTTTTAATGTTTATTCATAATTTACATTGCTAATTTCCTACTCTTCTGCAGTTTCATCAACACCATCCTCAGCATTCTCTTCCGCAGTATCGTCTTCATCTTCTTCCTCAAGTGTCCAGTCATCCCCATTGTCCACTTCCTCCTCTGGAAGATAAGGTTTAAAGCATCTGAGCATAAAGAATGCATATATATATCCCACAAGTCCAAAACCAACAAGGAAAAATCCAACTATTGATAACATAATCGCATAGTAAAAGCACCATACAACTATCGCCGAGCATAACGCTATAAGAATAGTAGTCGGAAAATATTTTATTGATAATAAAAATGCATTTCTAAGCTGCACCTTTATTGAATTGTCGAATTTTGCCTGCAAAGGAAATACATACATCGCAATCATTACAGCAAGCGAAAGCATAATAACGCTAATTATCTGCATAACCTGTATCATCATGCCACCACCAGCCTGTCGCTGTTGGAACCAAAACCATACATCTACACCTAAAACAAAAAATACTACAAGGCAGATAAGCCATATTATTGTAGACTGCTTAAAATTATCTTTGAAACTCTTGAAAAAATATTTTGCCACATATCCGTCTCCACCCTTTATACCCTTCATGGCAGTATAATAAAGTGCTGTAACCGATGCACCTATAGTAAAAATTGGAACTGAGCAAACCACAAACAAAATAGACAAAAGCATTGCGTCGCCCATTCTGTTAAGTAATCTTATAAACATATTGTCATAGTTAAAACCTTCTGCTGACATAAAAATCTCCTATTCTTTCGCAATATATATTCTACATGCTAGCTCATGTATTTTTCAGACACTCAATTCTAACATCTTTTTTACAGTTTTTCAAACTATTCTGACATAATTCGTCAAATGTTCATGTTTACACAAATTCTATTGACAAACTTGCGTTTTCACAATAGACTAAAAGCTGATTTAACCACAAAGGAGGCATAACATGAAAAAACCTTTTGTTACAAAAGAGCAGGTTGAGGAAATTGTTAAATCCTACCCTACTCCTTTTCATATTTATGATGAAAAAGCGATTCGCGAAAATGCCAGAAAACTCAAGGAAGCGTTTTCATGGAATCCGGGATATAGAGAATATTTCGCTGTCAAAGCTACTCCAAACCCTACTATCTTAAAAATCTTAAACGAAGAGGGTTGCGGTACTGACTGTTCTTCTTACACAGAATTACTTATGTCAGAAAAATGTGGCATCGTTGGAGACAGTATCATGTTTTCATCAAATGACACACCAGCCGAGGAATTCGTATTCGCAAGAAAGCTTGGCGCAACAATTAACCTTGATGATTATACACATGTACAATTTTTAAAGGATACCTGCGGTATTCCTGAAACCATCTCATGCAGATATAATCCAGGTGGAACATTTTCAATATCTACTACTATTATGGATAACCCTGGCGATGCAAAATATGGAATGACTAAAGAGCAATTATTCAAGGCGTATGTTGAACTCAAGGAAGCGGGCGCAAAAAAATTCGGTCTTCATTCCTTCCTTGCCAGCAATACTGTTACTAACGAATATTATCCTACTTTAGCTAAAATTCTTTTTAAAGTAGCAGTTGAGCTCAAAGAAACAACTGGCGTAGAGCTTAACTTTATAAATCTTTCAGGTGGTATAGGAATACCTTATACTCCTGACAAAGAACCTAACGACATTATGGCAATAGGTGAGGGCGTTCGCAAAGCTTACGAGGAGGTTCTTGTTCCTGCCGGACTCGGCAACATTAGTATTTTTACAGAGCTTGGTCGTTTCATGCTTGCACCTTATGGCCATCTGGTAACTAAGGCAATACACGAAAAACACACTCACAAAGAATATATTGGCGTTGATGCCTGTGCAGTAAATCTTATGAGACCCGCAATGTATGGTGCATACCATCACATCACAGTTCTAGGCAAAGAAAATGAGCCTTGCAACTACACTTACGATGTTACAGGCTCACTTTGTGAAAACAATGATAAATTTGCAATTGACAGAAAGCTCCCTAAAATTGACAAAGGAGACTATCTTGTAATTCACGATACAGGAGCTCACGGCTTTGCAATGGGCTATAACTACAACGGAAAATTAAAATCTGCCGAGCTTCTCTTATGCGAAGACGGTACAGTTAAACAAATTCGCCGTGCCGAAACTCCTGAGGATTATTTTGCAACTCTTGAGGGCTACTGGGAAGTATAAGTATATATTGTGTTACTTTGCTTACTTAAGGACTCCTCAAAAGCTTTTCTGGTGACTTTTATTTCTCCACCTTCTATCGGGTCATAGTATCTGATGTGGGTGGAGTTATAACTTATAACCAAAACATATCTACCGTCATCTATACATGCCGCAAAAGGCACATCTCTATCAAGGAAATAAAGTGCGGTCTGCAAATCTATTCCCGACACATTCATACCAACTCCATATGTGTATTCTTCAAAGGCAGCCTCCCACGACTCACACCCTAATATCTGCTCCTTAGTCACATCACTTCCAATATAATCAATACACATATATGCACAGGTCAACAGTGAATCTCTGATACTAGTGCACGGAACTTCATTTATCTCAGAAGCAACGGTATTATAAGAAGTCGCCTCAAGGCTTCTGTAGATTGTATTTCCGTCACTATCTACAACTAGTCCTGCATCTTCTTCGTTAACCGTCATAATTGCTTTACCAGCACTCTTAAACTCACCCTTATAACCGGAATTATTAAACACATAAAACGCTTCTTCATTAATGCTTGTTTTTACAGAAAGCTCTACGTAGCCTTCATAATCCCTGTTTTTTGTAATGGTAGGCTTTATATTCTCACTTATATAAATATTAGACGGAAAAACAATGTTAAGCTGATTCATAGCTCCACCGTCATAAATATAAGTATTAGCCATTCCTTCCGTTGCCTGCTCTGGTTTGTAGGATATAAAATCCGGTTCTGCCTCTACGAAAAAGTTGTTTTGCTTAATCGCTCTTTCTAAATAAATTGTCTCCGTCTGAACCTTAGCACTCATAATATATATTCCTGTTTTTGCATATTCTTTTATGATTTCTCCACCAGGCTCAACAATATATAATTTGTTAAGGGGCATTATTGCCTCTCCGTCCGAAGCTATAATAATATCATTTTGCTTTGCGCTTCCATATATCAAATCGTTGCCTACAAAACCAAGCTGAATGAATCTCTCTGAATCCAAGCCCGATTCGACATACTCTTCTCCTGTCGCAAAATTGTGAATAATAACACTCGTTACATCTTCCGTAACTGCGCTGTTCGGATATGCAACTATATTTCTGTTTTCAGACACAGCATACTTGTCCGATGGTATTCCACTCACCATTGTGGACTGTGTTCCATTTTCAAGTTTGACACAGTATATAGAACCATCTAACAGATAATAAAAATATCCCTCTTCATCATAATAAGTAAATTTTCCTATTTCTTCTTCCATAACCGCAAATGGTTCATCGCAATTTATAAAAAACTGTTCACTTATAACAGACTCCTCTGAGGAAAAATGATATAGCGATATTCCGTTTTTGCCTTCATGGTCACCTCTGTTCATATATCCATATACTGCAAAATATATATTTCCATTCTCATCCATATCTGCAATATTTATGTCCAGTTCTGTATTAAGCGTTCTTATATCATTATAATTTCCTTGCGAGAAACTAAATACACAGGTTAAATTTGATGTACCGTAGTCGAAATACCAAAGCTGACCTTCCTTCACAAACGCTATTTTTTTACAGTCCTCTGACACTACATATTCTACATTGCTCTGTTCTGATATACCCATATTTATAGAATTGTTTGTTTTGTTTAGACAGTTCTCATTAATTATGCTCTCTTGATATCTGTCAAATGCCAAAAGTTCGGTAGTAAGAGTGTTTTTGTCATATTTTGCAGTATAATATTCATCGACATTATAATAATAACTTATCTCATCTTTCACTGTCTCTGCGACATAAGATAAATGTATTACAGCATACTCCTTATCTATCTCTGTTATTGTAGGTACAATAGGAGTCACAATATTGGGATTTAGATTGCCCCATGTAAGCATATCATAAGAGGCAGTTAAATCTACGTGGCATAAATTATTATCTTCACCTTCACCAGTAGTTTTTAAATTATCATAAACCAGATTACCCTCTTCCGGATTCTGCTGTTTTATCATAGTTTCCTCATGAAAACGCACAGCAAAATCCATAATCTCTGTCGCATATTGCTCTGAAAGCTTAACTACACGAGTATAATATCTCGCCTCTTCTCCCTCAGAATTGGTAATAAGAAATACGAAAACATACTCCTGATTCTCCTTCATATCCATACGAAAATTTACTTCGTATTTTGTAAAGCCCTGTACCGACTCGCTCTGTGTAGCTTCGCCATGTTCAATAAGAGAATCACCCGCTATAGTTCTAAGCTCATAAGAAAAGCTTTCTCCATACATAGATGCATCGTCAACTAATATTTCGACACCGTAGTTTTCATTTAAGGGAACTATTCCATCTCTCATTAAACTGGTTGACATAATCTGTGTGTAGCCCTGCATACAATTAATCGTGCTTCCTTCATATTCGCAATACACAACCGGCAAAACAGGCTCTGCCATTTCTCTGGAAACACTATCTATATCACTATTGTTAAGTTTATTTACCATAAAGGCTGATGCCATCGCAACAAGAATAAACACCATGACCTTTAATATTATCTTCCTAATCATTGTTAAAAGAATTTTCTCCTTCTTTTATATCTGCTTCTTCTCACGAAAAACTCATGAAAAACCATTACTTCTATAAGATGTCTCAAATTTTCATCATCATCTTTGTAGCTTAATCTATCATATATTTTTCTTGATATACCAAGTATCGTCTCCCTATCAGGATAAGGAGCAAACATAGGACTCCCCTCATATTCCAGCTTATCCACTTCATCCTCAACCAGCACCATAATAAGTCTGGCTCTTGCCGGATACATAGCCATCAAATATTCTCTGTCCTCTTCCAATTCTCTTTCATCTACATACTGTAGCTCCGGTAGCATCAATCTCGCTCTCATAATATCGTCCATATTTCCACCTCATATACTAACAATGTCACAAACAGACAACCAAAACAGGAAATATTCTGTTTTGATTGTCTGCTTATGTTAATATATGCGGATATTTAATTATTGTGATGCTTTATTCTTAATCACCAAATGATATTCCAAGCATTTTTGCCTGAGCTACAATGCTGTCATCAGGAGAAACATATTTAAGTTTTCCTGCTGTTTCTGCAAGTGGAATAGCAGTAACTTCATTATCCTTCATAACAACAAGCTTACCAAAATCTTCGTTTTTAATAAGCTCTGCTGCCTTCGCGCCAAAACGGCTCGAAATAACTCTGTCATATGGCACAGGACTTCCACCTCTCTGAGTATGTCCCGGAACTGTAACCCTTATATCCATACCACAGAATTCTTTAATCTTATCTGCAACCTCATAAGCCACAGAAGGATATTTCTCAGCCGCAGCTGCAACAGCTGCTTTTCTTTCTTTTTTAGGAAGCGCTGCAACTTCTTTTGATATTGCACCCTCAGCAACCGCAAGAATAGAGAAGCCTTTTCCTGCTTTAGTTCTCTTATCAAGTGCCTTGCATACTTTTTTAATATCATATGGTATCTCAGGTATAAGAATTATATCTGCGCCTGATGCAATACCTGCATGAAGAGTAATCCAACCTACCTTATGACCCATAACCTCAACTATAAATACTCTGTTGTGAGAGCATGCTGTAGTATGAATACAGTCAATTGCATTTGTAGCTATATCCACAGCACTCTGGAAACCAAAAGTCATATCTGTTCCCCAGATGTCATTGTCAATAGTTTTAGGACAACCTACAACATTAAGTCCTTCCTCGCTAAGTCTGTTAGCTGTTTTCTGCGAACCATTTCCACCTAATACAACAAGGCAGTCAAGTTTGAGTTTCTTGTAGGTTTCCTTCATACATTTTACCTTGTCATAACCCTCTGGTGTTGGCTCGTCAATCTGCTTAAATGGTGTTCTTGAACTGCCAAGAATAGTTCCACCTTTTGTAAGGATTCCCGAAAAATCATCTGATGAAAGCTTTTTGTAGTTGCCATATATAAGTCCCTTATAGCCTTCAAGGAAACCATATACTTCAACATCCTTAAATGTGTTGTATAAGCCTTTAACTACGCCTCTCATTGTAGCGTTAAGTGCCTGGCAATCTCCACCACTTGTCAACATTCCTATTCTTTTCATAGTTTCGCCCTCCTATATAGTAATTCTACCCTCCAAGGCTCGAAGCAAAGTCACCTCATCTATACATTCCAAATCACCGCCAACAGGAACTCCGCTGGCAATTCTGCTAGTTTTTATACCCGACGGCTTTACAAGCTTGGATATGTACATAGCTGTAGCTTCACCCTCTACACTTGAATTAGTTGCTATTATAAGCTCTTCTACATCCTCCTGCTCCAGACGTAGAATAAGCTCCTTGAGTCGTATATCATTTGCTCCGATTCCCATAGCCGGATTGATAACTCCATGCAAAACATGATAAACACCTTGAAATTGTCCTGTTCTCTCATACGCAGCCAAATCTCTTGGTGACTCAACAACCATAATAAGCTTATGGTCTCTCTTCGGAGAAGAACAAATAGGACATTCCTCTCTGTCTGTTATAGTATAACAGGACTTGCAATATTTTATGTTCTGCTTAGCATTTATAATAGACTCAGATAAACTTTTTGCTCTGTCCTCCGGCATGTTAATAATGTAAAACGCAAGTCGTTGTGCTGTCTTACCACCTATGCCTGGAAGTCCGGATAACTCTTCTATTAATTTATTAACCTGTCCACCATAAATATCCATTAGAATGGGAATCCTCCACCTAATCCTCCGGTAATTTTACCCATTTGATTCTTCTGGTCATCATCCTGCATTCTGATTGCTTCATTAACAGCAGCCATAATAAGATCCTCTAACATCTCAATGTCATCCTTATCTACTACTTCCTCATCAAGATGTACCTCAGTAATTTCTTTTTTGCCGTTAATCTTAACCTTAACAACGCCACCGCCTGCAGTTGCCTCATATTCTTTTTCCTCAAGAGCTGCAGTTGTCTCCTCCATCTGCTTCTGCATTCTCTGAGCCTGTTTCATAAGATTGTTCATGTTACCAGGCATCATTCCTCCTGGATAGCCACCTCTTCTTGCCATTATTATATCCTCCTAATATTTAAATTCTATGTTATCAAATTTGATCTTTGTCAAATCCCAATCATTTATTTTGGCTTCCACCACATCCTTAGGATTTAGCTTTCTAAGCCCGACATGAATTGTACGCTCTGTCTGTTCCGCTAAGCTTGCTTCTAGAGCTTCTATATTGACTTTCTTCTCAAAATAATCTATAGCCAATGCGTTTTCAGGCGTTTTAGTGATAACCAAATCTATACTACCCGGTATATCTCCCGGAGTTACACTAACCTGATCTAAGAAATTACGAGTAATTTTCATTGCATTTTTCTTGACCTGATGCCAAATACTCACTATAGTCATAATCTCTCTATAATCAGCTTCTTTATATCGCTGTTTTAGATTATTTATTACTCTGTCACTTGCAGCTTTTTCTTCCTCTGGAGAAAGATTCGCAACCTGCTCACCATCAGTAACTGCAATGCCAACCGGTGCATTAATACCCGAAGCACCTGTCCCAGAAGGAACAGTGTCTGCTGAATTAACATATACAACCTGCTGAGCAACAGGAGCACTTTCAAGCTTAGTTTCAAGCTCCTCCATACGTTTTTCCAACGCTTCGTAGCCCTCCTGCATCTGAGGCTTACACATTTTAATTATCGCCACCTCAAGAACAATACGTTTAGCGGAAGCATATGCTATTTTGTTACCTGCCTCCTGCAATATATTAATATAGGTAATCAGATACTCCTCTGATATCCCCTCACCCATTTCTATAAGCCTGTTTATATTTTCACTTGTCAAATCTACAGCCATATCAGGATCTAGCTTTAGCATAAGTACGTTTCTAATAAACGTTATAAACTCGTTGGTAAACTGGGTTAAATCTTTACCTTGCCATACTGCTTTATCTATTATATCTACTGCTGTAGCTACATCCTGTGATTTAATTGCGAAGAATAGTTTTATATATATTTCTATGTCTACTGCTCCGATGGTCTCTAATACCCTGTCATAAGTGAGTTCTTCGCCCAAATTAAATGCTATGCACTGGTCAAGAATACTAAGTGCATCTCGCATAGAACCATCTGCTGCCTTTGCCACATAAGCAAGTGCTTCTCTAGTCGCACTAACCTTTTCTCTATCAAGCAGTTCCGCCAGTCTGTCTGCAATAGTCTCTATCGAAATACGTTTAAAATCATATCTTTGACATCTCGACAAAATAGTTATAGGTATTTTGTGCGATTCTGTCGTAGCAAGTATAAATATAACATATTCCGGCGGTTCCTCTAATGTTTTAAGCAAGGCATTGAACGCTCCTATAGAAAGCATATGAACCTCGTCTATTATATAAACCAGATATTTACCTGAAGAAGGAGAGTACTGTACCGCATTGTTAATCTGTCTGATGTTATCAACACCATTATTAGATGCTGCATCTATCTCTATAACATTCATGGAATTACCCGAAGCAATAGCTTTACAACTTGCACATTCATTACATGGGCTTCCGTCTATAGGATTCTCGCAATTTACTGCTTTAGCCATAAGCTTAGCTATGGTAGTTTTACCTGTACCTCGAGTTCCACAAAACAGATATGCATGACCTATTCTCTCATGCTTTATTTGATTTTTAAGGGTGGTAACAATATGCTCCTGACCCTTGACCTCCTGAAACTCATCAGGACGCCATTTTCTATACAACGCCATGTACGACATATGGCAACCTCACTCTCATAACCTAAATAGTTATTTTTTCTTCGAAAATCTAAATATCTGATCTAACATTCTAAGCGTTTTAAAGTTTCCCTTAGCTGTCAACTCGCCTGACATAAAGCCTTTTTGGAACGTCATTTTACCTGAAATTATACTTCTAATAAGTGTGCTTTCCGCTTTAAGTTTGACGTCACTATCTCTATCCTCGCCGTATTCGCACGAGAAATTCGCGCCTGCATTAATTATAAGATTTTTACCGATATCAGGAATTACAACAACATATGTGGCATTAAAATCTCTCTCTGGATAATAGTTATTACAGAAAGCTTCCACAATATCATCCTCATATACATTTTCTTCCTTAGGCTCATCATCTCCAAGCATATGCTTAAACATAGCTGCAAGCTCTTCAATATCTTCTTTTTGCTTTTTAACATAACCATCATCTGAAACAAATTTTGATAATTGTTCAGTCTCTTTTGGAGTCAGATTAATATTACGAGTCTTAATAATCTTTTTCTTAACAGCCGTACTACTTGAAGGAAGCTGCACTGTTTTCTGGTTAATGCTTCTGTACAAATCCTCTGCTTTTCTCTCAATGAGTGAAAGATATGCCGAATTACGCTCTATATCCTCCGCGGAGCCAACATATGTTGCTATACCACTTAAAGAAATTCCGCCTAACACATTCCATGCCTTTTTTAAGTACATCTCCACATCCAGCTCTCCATATGCCGTTGCAACAACAATAGGCATCATATAAAGAGACGCCAACTTTTCTTTATCGCCATAAAGCCAGCACATATCAAGAAACTGCTGCATATAGCCACCCATTCCAAACCACTCAAGGCTGCTGACAAGAATTACTCCATCACAGTCCTTAAGAGTATTAGGAAGTGTAGCTATACCTGACTTATCTTCATATAAATTGTATCTGGTTACATCAACGCGAAGCTCTTCTAATACCTGCATTATTCTGTCTATGACAAAAAGCGAAGGGTCTTCAAGTAAGCCTCGACCACCATAGTATATATTTACCTTCAAAGTTTTCACCTCTTGTATATTTATTTCTCATCAAAACGTATATACCAATACTATACCAAAAAAATGACTTAATTACAATTACCAGAGGAACATTTTTACATGAAAATACACCCCTGTTATGAGGCAAAAAATTCTTCATTTGCAAAGGAAATTATATCTCCTCTATTTATTTTAACCCTTTCATAAGCGGTAATTCTGTTGGAATTAATAAAAGTGCCATTTGTAGATGCTCTGTCTTCGATAAAAACTCCCTCCTTATTTTTATATATACAGGCATGTACTCTGCTAATCTGAGTTGTGGGCAATCTATAGTTGCTATCTTTTTTCCCTCTGCCAATCACAACCTCCACTCCTTGTCCCTCAAGACTTATCACTTTCAAAGCACCATTTGTAAGTGGCACCAGCTTTCCCACCTCGTTGTCATTAAATATTTCCTTATTCTCCACATAATCTACCTTTATTATTCCTCCTTGTTTAACTAAATCATCATTTTTTTCAATTTGTCTTTCCATGTCCCTGCCAGCATCAAACTCGTCATTTCCAACATAAAATAAGCCATGTATAATCATGGCAACAAACAAAAATATACCGATAATAATATCTGTTTCGTGCTTTCCAAATGCAAAATACTTAGCAATAAAAAAAATCATAGCAATAGCATTAATAGCTATTACAGGCTCGTGCCAAGTAAACTCCTTCACACTTGTTTCATCTTGTATAATAGGCACCGTCCGACACACTAAAAGGCATTTCTCTATATTATCCAAAGAAAAGCTTTGCCTTGTTATCAAGTCATAAATCTGATACATAAATGTCATACCTTCCTTGTCTCTGTGGTCAAATATTTTCATCACAAATTCTAAAAAATCTTTAAGCTGTACAGCAATATTTTTATTATATCCCGGAATGTATATCAGCTTTAATTCTTTACGTTCTCCATCATAAAACATATACGAGGGTTCAATAACAATTTCGTCAGGAACAAGAAGATATTTTTCCACCTCCCGTATTAGCTCACATATCTGACTCAATATTATTTTCAACAGTTCTCCATCAGGTCTTACATAAGAAAACAATCTTTCTATGACATAAAAGGAATTAGTATTATATTTTAGAGACAGTCTTCCATCCAATTCCATATATATCGGCTTAAGCAAATATGAAATCTCATTTTCTTGTATCATCTTTATCTTATATTCAATCCCAAAGGTGTTTCCCACCGAAGCATCTCCCATATCAACATCCAGATAAGTTTCCAGCCCTTTGCTATTGTACAACATCTCCATATAACTGCCACCTCCTTAATCTATCTGTACGCAAATCATACTCGACTTCATATTTTTCTTCTGCGCGTAAACTTATTTTCCCATCTTCATCAGCTATACTCATATCAGCTATTGAGAAATTACCTATAAGATGGTTGTTTATATTTATTATGCATTTATTTTTTTCCTCCTGCATGGAATCACCAATGTTATATGTATACAAAGTAGTATATGAATTGCTTCTTATAACGCTATTATTAATGGAATCAATAAATGCAAAAACATATAACATTATAATGCCCAATATTATAGGCATGACAAAGCACATTTCTATTGTTGAGCTACCCCTGTTATCTTTAATCATATTATCCTCCACACCTGCTACATGGTACTAAACCATTTGTCTCATCAATATTTATCTCATATATTGTTCGTTTTAAACCACTACAACTAGTAGACGAATGATAATGTCTTCCACTTGTAGTCACAAAAACTTCTCTGCCACAATTCTCCCCACAAAGTCCGCACTTAGTATATCCCGAGTTGCTCGCTTCAGAAATATCTTCACTCACAATACTTAACTTCAAATGCGTACACTCAAAATCTTTATGATACACACTCTCATTCTCCGCTATATAGACTTTTATATTACTTTCTCCTTTAGTATCTTCCTCAGCAGATTCAGAATCTCCGACATAAGCACGTTGTTTTATCGTAAAAGTTTTTTCTTTTGTCAAAGGTGGCAAAAATGGCAAACTAATTTCTTTTGTATAATTTACTACAAGGACAATATTCTTTTCTGTTTCCTGAAAATAAGTTCCAATAAAGTCCACTCCCGACATTCCATTTTCCATATATTTTTCTATCAAATCATAGTCATCGATATAATCTTCGAAAATTCTATATGGTAGCAGCACATCCAGTTCACAGATGTAACCGTATTCAGCCATATATTCTGCTGTTTCCGCTGCCGCCTCATACAACGTCGCCTCAGCCATGTATGCCTGACCCATATCATATATGGCTAACATTCCAAATATAAACAGAGGTATACCCAACATCGCCTCTAACGCTACACTTCCCCTATTATTCCTAATCATTTTTCTTCCTTTCAATTATCAGACTTAATAACCTCTGCTTCAACTTCAAAAAAGAAGTCTGCCTGCACCTGGAGAGGATTTTATTAATGGTTGGCAAAAAAGCAGAAGCTATTAAGTCTGACAATATTAATATTAATATCCATCTTCACATTCATTCAAATATCTTATACCCTGATACTCACAATCCGTCTGTATGTGTATACTTGTAACCGAATTTTCTATTTTAAAATCAGGATTTTGCTGGGCTGTATTAAGCTGAATTAAATCCAACATTCTAATATAGACATCCTCCATATTCATCGCTGCAAGAAGCATTAAATAATCCTCATACGACAATCCCGTTTCCGAGTTTTTTCCTTCATCAATACTACCTGCCAAATTATCCAAATCTGTAAACCAATTTTCTTTGTTCTTTACAAACTCTAGACGTTCGCCTTTGAGCAGGCACTTAACCTCCGCCAAAGACTCAGCATATGACCAGCAGCCAGCAATAAGATACTGATAAACTGGTGCCGGAACTCCCGTTGCTAAAAACAAAGCTTCCGCCAAAGGCTCAATTAATGACATTTTTTCTGTATCGGTAATCAAATAAACAAAGTTTACAGGCAATCGCAATGCTGTTATTCTCAGGACAACGCTTTCTAAATTTTCTTTATCAGAGGCTTTACCAGCAATCAAATATTCTCTTTCACATTTAAAAACCGTATCAGAATTAACCTCGCATGATGTAGCACAATTGAAAACCGCTCTGGAATACAAAACTCCTTCCACATCTCCTTTTATTTTCTCTAACCAATTATCATTCGCATCCAACTCCATCTTAAAACTATCTATATCAGAAAAACTGCTGTCTATACTATTGAACGTTGTCGACGCTCCCCCTGAAGGAGTCTCTGACAAATCAATATGTACATCGGATACTACCATATCCTCCGGCAAAACTACTGCTAACACTCCACTTTGTTTAATACTCGCTGTAAATTCTCTTGGGTCTTGGATTTCCTCTGGTTCTTCCTCAACTTCCTCCTGATTATACGCATCAGCATTTTCTTGATTTTGAGCCTCATCCATAGACTCATAGGTTTCAAGCTGAACAGTAGTTGCTTCTCCCTCAATTTTTTCAATAATTTCCTCAAACGAGTATTCAACAAGAGCATATTTCATATACTCAGATATTTGGTTTTTGAACTCCGCACATTCATCCTCAAGCAAATATCCATACTCCAATATATCAAGTTTCTTCACCGTTATATTGTTGCCCATATTATTTTCAAACAGAGCCTTGAGCTGTTCCTCTTTTTCTTCCTCAG
This sequence comes from Wujia sp., assembly GCA_045531735.1. Classification (GTDB taxonomy): domain Bacteria; phylum Bacillota; class Clostridia; order Lachnospirales; family Lachnospiraceae; genus Coprococcus_C. The sequence goes on from JAZSEO010000016.1 coordinate 69,203, forward strand.
TCAAACCATTAAAGCCTTTATCAAAGAGGAGAATATGATAATTATCATACACATAGCTGTTATATTCTGACATAACACTTGACACAACTACTCTTGTATTGATAACGCATTTTTCCTGCACAAGATTTATACATATTACTTTATGTGCTGTCAGCCCTAATACAAGCAATATACTGATAATCAAACTAATAAAAACCGTTACTTGACCTTTATTATTCATACTCTCCTCCAATTCAGTTAAAATAACATATAATACATATATCTTTTAGAGTGTATTTAATGACAAATAGATATTAACGATAAATATCTCCTGCATCCTTGTTTATAGATGACCATATACTATCAACAAGGTCGGAAATCTCCTCTTTAAAGACTGCTACCATAGCAACAAGAACCACGATTATAAGAATGACCTCAACAACACCCATTCCATCATCGTCTTTTATGAAACTTTTCAATTTATTCATTTAATCCTCCTAACTACCATCAGAAGGTGACTATAGCAGGTACAATTATGATAATCATCACCGTAGCAAGAAGAATAATCATAGGAAATAGCAGTTTTGTAGATGCCTCCTCTCCTTTTCTTCTTGTAAATTCTTTTTTTAATTCAAGTGATGCCCTTACCTCATCCTCCATAAGTTTAAGCAAATCCTTTGTTCCCATTTTTAAATTCTGGCTAATATGTCCCATAAGTCTCCTATAAGCAGAAAGCTCAATACGCATTCCAAAATCCAAATAAGCCTGAGCTTCATCTATCCCGGAGTTTATTTGATTAAGGGTATATTCTATTTCTTTTATTAGAAAATCATCCTTCTCCGACTGGCGTACTATTTCGGTAAAAGATGCCTTAATTGTCATACCTGTTCCGAGCAAAAGCCATAGCTTGTTTACAAAATCAGGATACTGATTTTTCAGCATACTATCTCTTTTCCTACCATCTTCACTTATCCTGCTTTTATCAAGAAACAAAAGTACTATGCTGACAAGGATACCGACAAAGAAAATTATCATACCATTGTTTTTAGAATCTTTTTTTAATTCTATCTCTACTCCGTCTATACTCTGTGGTATTTCAAAATTTTTCTGATTGCGTTTTTCATTTTCCAGATTATCTAAAATCAGACCGATAGAGTTTATTTGATTTTCTTCAACATTTCCCATATAAGGACACACTATAAGCTGATATGTATAACTGGTTTCATACTCCAGATACTCAATTGTTGCTGTCAGACTTACATTCATATCCGTTCTTATGTTTTCCGAAACTATTTCCCCCCTTGAAGTTAAAACCTCTGGCGAATCAGATTTCCATTTTATAGAAAAGACACCTTTTTCATCTTCAACCGGAAGCAATAAATCGTGACAAACGTTTTTTAAATTCTCATTTTCTCCAAGTATACTTTGATTTAGTTCCTCAAACATACTACTTGCAATGGATAAAAACTCTGTTTCTGTGTACTGCAACTGACTCACTTCAAGTCTATATACCGTCTCCTCATCGTCATAACTCAAATAAATCTCCTGTTCCTTTGAATAACCTTGATAACCCTCTCTTTCAATAATGTTTGCATTGTTGGAAAAATACTTTTCTACTATATATGCCCCTGCGGAAATCAGATTAAACAACAAAAACACTCCCAAGCATAAAGCAATACTGTCTACTATATGCTTTTTTAATATCATGTCTAATCCTTTAGGCGAAACAACCTGAACCTTACGCAATCCACGTTTTAGTCCATCAAAGCATATCCTGCCCTTAGACCTCGCATAAATATATTCTGCTATTCCCTTTATTACATTGCCCTTATACTTACTATGATTTTTTCTGCTAAACACTGCCAACATTATGTATAAAATCACTACTATCAGATTAATAAAAATCATATTTTACCTCCTAGCTAATCTTCATTATTTTGTTTATAACCAGCCATGCTATTAAAACCAGCAACAAACAAATTGTCATAATCAATCTTCCAAAAACTGTTTTATATAAAATCATCATATATGCCGGATTTATCATTCGCATAAATACAACTATAAAAAACGGCATTACAACCATAATATTTCCCTCTAATTTTTTTGCCGCCACAAGGGTATTTATCTCGAGTTCAACAGACTGCCTTTCCGACAAATTGGCAGCGGTCTGCCTGATAAGCTGAATAATATTACCTCCATGTGCTTTTGCCATAACAATAAGATTTGCAACCTCTTTTATCTCCTCCACCTGACTTCGTTCTCCAAATTCCATAAGCATATCATCTATTCTTCTATTACAGCTCAGACCAATACATATACGCTTTAATTCAGGTATCATGTAAATACTTTCAGTTATGCTTTTCTCTTTCACAACTTGAACAAATGCATTTTCCAGAGAGTAACCGGCATTAAGATTTCCAGATACCTGTAACATGCATTCTTTAAATTCCTCCCTTAACTTTTTTTTACAATTCTTAACATGTCTCCAAAGGTCTCGTCTCCATATATACATCCAGGCTGGAGCAGTGACAAATGCACCCAGAAATGTGTCATAGAAGACAAAACCTATTCCTAATGCCAAAGCTGTTATTTTAATAATCTCAATTACAACCCAGCTTGTATCAGGCTTATACATATTGTAATTCATCACAGCTCTCCTCATATAAGCTCATGAGTCCTGAATCCATAAGCTTTTGTATATTGATTAAATCATTTATTTTTTGAAGCTTTCCCAATATCTTTTTCCTTGTTTCTCCTGTCTCAACAAACTCATAAAGAGTATTTAATTTAACTTCTCCGTTTTCCATTCCTACCACCTCACATATTCTTAATACCTTTCTGCTTTTATCCCTCAGTCGTCCAAGATGAATGATTATATCTACAGCCGATGCTATCTGTTTTTTTATGGCAGAAAGAGGAATGTCCATACCCATAAGCACCATTGTCTCCAAACGACTAATCATATCCTCCGCAGAATTGGCATGTCCCGTAGAAAGACTTCCATCATGTCCTGTATTCATCGCAGAAAGCATATCAACAGCCGCCTGATCGCGCACCTCACCAACCACAATTCTGTCTGGTCGCATTCGTAAACTTGTCTTTATCAAGTCCCTTATACTGATACTATTTGTTCCTTCAAGGTTAGCATTCCGGGCCTCAAGCCGTACCAAATTTTTTATGCCACGTATCCTAAGCTCTGCCGAATCTTCAATTGTAATAATTCTTTCATCCTTTGGAATAAATTCAGACAACGCATTGAGAAATGTTGTCTTACCGGAACCGGTTCCTCCTGATATAAAGATGTTGTATCTTGCTTTAACAAGAATTTCCAATATTTTAGCAACAGGACCACTCAGCGACCCCAGCTCTATAAGCGTATTTATATCTATTTCCTTTTTCGGAAATCTGCGAATTGTAACTACCGGACCATCTAGAGATACCGGGTTTAACACTACGTTAACTCGCGAGCCATCTCTTAGTCTTGCGTCAACAATAGGACTAGCCTCGTTTATCCTTCGATTACAATCGCCCACAATCTGCTGTATCACAGATTTTAATTTCTCCTCACTATCAAAACCCTTTGGATATGCTTCTATTTTCCCTTTTCGTTCTATAAAAATATTCTTCCAGCCATTTACCATAATCTCAGATACATCTTCATCCTCTAAAAGCTCTGTCAAAACATCCAGACGTCTAAAGGTGTTGAACAATTCGACTCTTAGACGTACTTTTTCCTTTAACGGCAAATACATATCTTTTGATTCTTCTAAAATACAGCGGTCTATCACCTGTCCAATATCCTCATCGTCCAAGTCTTTGCTCATATCGATATCAGACATTATTTTATTTTTTAATCGCTCCTTTATTCCTTGTTCCATATAGTTCTCCTCAAACTAATATATTTCTAATGAAATCTAGCATTTCCTCTCTGTCATAATCTACATTTGGTACATTTATATACTTCAGTTTTTCTTCTAAACAAGACTCAGATATGGCAATTATATCTGCAAATCGCTTTAACTTTATTCTTGATATACTATCATTTAAAACAGGGATATACACTCGTTCAAATTCATCTAGTATCTCAATGCCAGATATATTACTACTGCCAATGTCAAAAACCACACAGCTATATCCACTTCTGCCTGATAGCAGCTTATAAAACCAATTTATATCTTCTGCTGTAATATGTGATACAACATCAATGGCAGTTCTCCCCGATATAGTCTTAAAGCCATCTTTACACGTCGGCAAATTATCCAGCAACTCTAAAATCTGAACATTTCTACTCACAAGATAATATATAAACTTATCTCCCGCCTCAAATGTATACGGAATAACGTTTTCATCAAGTCCCGAATATGCCTCTAAATTTATATATAATCCAGACTTAGAAAACTTGCACAAGCCTTGCGCAAACATAGTTTTTCCACATCTGCCAAGTGGAGAATATACTGCATTGAAAAAGCTTGCATTTTGCTTTTGAATTTCATTGTTTTTTATAATCATCAAAATATGCTTTACTAAAGCATCTCCACTCTGATATTTATAGAGTATATTTTCCTTTTGCCTGCTACCACTTATGTGTACTACCGGAATTTCCTTTTGGTTTAGCGTTATATTTTCACCCAGAATAATCAAATCCAAAGCATTATATTTAATGTACTCCTCCATTGCTTTTTCAGAAGAGAAGGCTGCAATTTTCAGAGTCACATCATTTCTTTTATTTATATACTCCATTACTCCTTGAACATAGCCTATATCCCTATCACACATGCCAACCTTATAGCTCATAATAATCTTCCTTTCTTATGTGGAAATAATCATATACAGCATAGTACCTAGAGCAATAGGAATAGATAAATGTATTTTCCTAAAGCTAACATCTGAAGCTTTTTTCTTTTTGGTTACTATGTTAAGCACATTTTTTACAACCACACATACTCCAAATATCGAAGTAAATATGAATGCAAAAATCATAACATATAAAATATCTGTGGATAAAAAAGAGCCAATCATCGCAAGAAGCTTTATATCCCCTGCGCCAACTGCACCGAAGCAATAGAAAATAAATAGTAGAACTACAGGAACAAATATACCTGCCAGACTATTAAAGAAACCTTTAAAACCGTAAGCTATTAAACCAAGCACCAAACCCATGAGACCTCCGACTAAGTTTAGCTTGTTAGGTATCCGATAAGTTTTTATGTCATATATAACCGCCATGTCAATAAAAACCAATGTTATAAAGTTATTAAATAATTCAAATATAGCTATCCCTCCAGACTAAAAAGATAACCCCGCATGATTATAAAGAGAGACTATAAAAAAGCATATATCTTGTTCTAAAAATTCAATTGTAAGTATAGGTTGGGAAATCACAGATTGTTATCATGCAGGATTACCACATATAGAATGTAATCCGTCTACAGAAGAACTCTGTAACCGTCTTACAATGAAACTATAACACGAGAAAAGCAGAATGTAAAGTTACAAAACGTCTACAAAGTATACAAAACGTCTACACCAAAAGTATTGACTTTTTCATAAAAAGATGCTATAGCAACCCTCCGATTATTATGCTTGCCACAAAGCTTGCAAAGGTGCTTATCAGAGCTCCCGCAAGAGTCCATTTTGTCTTAGTTACTCCTACCGCAAGGAAATATACCGACATTGTGTAAAATATTGTCTCAGTACTACTCATCAAAATAGAAACAGTATTACCTATAACAGAGTCTGGTCCAAAGGTTCTAAATATATCAAGTACCATTCCCGTTGCTGCAGATGACGAAAACATTCTTATAAGTGCCACTGGAAGCAACGCTGAAGGTATACCTAAAGCATCTGTTACTGGGGAAATAAGCTCGCACATTCTATCAAGAAAGCCTGAGCCTCTGAATATTCCTACCGCAACCAAAAGGCCTACCAATGTTGGTGCTAAATCTATTACGATTTTAAATCCATCCTTAACTCCTGTTATAAAGGCCTCATATACCGGAACTTTTTTAATGATCCCATATAAAACTATGTAACCTATTATAACCGGCATTGCGTATTGAGAAATTATAATCATTATCTGCATATGATTTTCCTTGAAAAAACCTTAAAAATAATATACTATTATAATATATGGCGTATTACATATTTTATGTATGAAAGGGGATACTTATGAGATTAGTTACACGTTCCGATTTTGACGGATTAGCATGCGGTGCCCTTCTTAAAGAGGCAGGCATTATCGACCACTGGACATTCGCACATCCAAAGGATTTACAGGACGGTTTAGTTCCTATTGATGAGAACGATTGTCTCGCTAACGTTCCTTACGTTGAAGGCTGTGGTCTATGGTTTGACCATCACTCAAGCGAACACGAAAGACTCCAGTTAGAAGGCAAATATAAAGGCGAAAGCCGTATTACTCCTTCTTGTGCAAGAATTATTTATGAATATTACGGCGGAGCTGAGAAGTTTGCTCATTTTGACGAAATGATGGAAGCAGTAGATAAGGTTGACTCCGGTAACCTTACTATTGACGAGATTTTAAATCCTACAGGTTGGATTTTAATTGGTTTCCTTATGGACCCAAGAACAGGTCTTGGAAGATGGAGAAACTTTACTATTCCTAACTACAAGCTCATGGAAGAGCTTATCGATGCTTGTAGAACTATGACTACAGATGAGATTCTTAATCTCCCTGATGTCAAAGAGCGTATCGAAGTATATAACGAGCAGACTGAGAAGTTCAAAGAGATGGTTAAAGCTCATACTCGTGTAGAAAAAGACGTTATCATCTCTGACTTAAGAGGTGTTGATCCTATCTACACAGGCAACAGATTCATGATTTACAGCTTATATCCAGAGCAGAACATTTCCGTATGGATTGTTAACGGCAAAGGGGGCCAGGGCTGTTCAGCAGCAGTAGGCTACAGCATTCTTAACAAAACTTCTAATGTTGATGTAGGAAGCCTCATGCTCAAATACGGCGGTGGCGGACACCGCAAGGTTGGTACTTGTCAGTTCTCTAATGAGACTATGGACGAGCAGCTTCCAAAGCTTATCGATGATATAGTTAATTATAAGGGTTAGTATGTAATTATATAAAAAAAAATAGATATGAAACAGGTCAGTTCAAAAGAACTGACCTGTTTACTGTAATATCTCTTTAATCGTTATAACTTCTCTTCGTAATACAACAATGAATTACACAAGCTATAACAAATATAAAAAATGGTTTTATGTATCTCTTTATATAAATGATCATGATTAGATACAAAACACCAATCAATAACAATGTAACCATATAGAACAATATATTCCATATTGGTTCATTTTTCTCATATAATTTTATGTACGCTTTTCTAAAAAATCTACATAATAATACAAGTGGAATTAAGAAAAGATAAAATGCTAATTCTCCCCTGTTATTTATAAACAAATTAACGCCTAATATAATGTATGAACATCTAATCATCAACCTCAAAAAGTATAATTTATCCTCTGGATTATTAATATATCTAACCTTGGGTAATATCATTAAAATAATACATAAAAGTATAATATAAATATTATGTCTATACACACACATCACAAATTCAAAGGTATAATCCACCTTGAATTTGTTGTTTTTATCTACATTGAGAATAATCTCTTTCATAGCATCTTTTTCTAACAAATCATCTGGTCTTGTATATCCATAATCATGGTATAAATACACTTTTGTACTTCCTTCAGATATTGCTTCAAATTTCCAACATGGATAATAGCAATTTGTGTATTTTAATTTCCCATTATCATCATAGATATAAAACCTATTCTGTAAAACAACAGTATCTTTATCTTCAATCTTACAATTTATTGTCTTTTTTTCATCTGAACCATGAATATAATATGTATAATCCTCGATAAAATACACATATGTACTCTTTGGCAAAAAGATATATATGAGATTAAGTAATATTATAAAAATGTAAACAATGTAAATAATTTTCCTTTTCATACGTCATTCCTTCATCTTTGTAGCAAAATATTCTATAGTTAATAAAATTATATATATACTACAATATATAAACAAATACACATTTAATGGATAAAACAGCAATAAGTATTCTAAATCCACAATATTTGTAAATTTAAAATTCTCATTTACCGTTAATATACTATCAATCTCCTGACTCTGAATGAACTTTTCTAAATCATCTACTATATATGGTGTATCATATATTTTAACCTCATATTCACCAGTCTTTTTTGCTTCAATAATCCAGCCATGCCCACCAAAATCACTATCTTCTGGCAATATATCAAAACGACAAATCTCTTTAAAACAATCTGAATCCAGATTATTTTCTAAATAAGCTCCCCAGCCTGATTTTTCATACAGATATATTGTATCTCTTGGAACAAGAACGTAAATTACATTAACAATTAATACGACCAAAAAAACACTTATCACATATGGAATATTTTTTCTTTTTATGTTTTTTCTAATTTTGACTTTACTATACCAAGTTTTTAAATGTTTCATCATAGATATAAAAAATATCAACATAAAAACACAATATATGGCATTTCCCCAACTGTACTTCAATGATAAAAAACACAAAATTGTATATATCCACAGTACAATATAATATAATTTAGAAAAAATCAAAACTTCTGTAGTACACACCTTTTTAATTAGTACATATATCATTGCTAAAATAAAGAAAATCGGCAAACACCACGCAAACTGTTCAAAAGTAACATATATACTAAGCCAACCTTCATTTGAATAATCCAAAGTAAACGGATTAATATCTTTTACACCATAAATAAATATATACCTAAAAATAATAACCACAGTATATATAAAAAAATAAATCCATGTTTCTTTGTCACGCAATTTCATATCACTTTTTAACATTGACATAGCCCCTTTATAATGCACAAATTCTTATAACTTCTAATACAAAGTCATCTAATATGATATATACAATATATTTCCAAAATAACTTAAATTATCATTCCAGTTATCAAACTTTGCATATTTCTTTTGCCCAGATGTTGATATGCAAATATACTTAATGTATCTATCATTCTCATATTTTTCTACTAACCCTGTAATATTAAAATAATGTGACATACAACCGCCAGATTTCTTCATGGTATAGTTATCTTCGTCCAAAATATAATATACAAGCTTATTTTCATTAAGATAAACATGATGCGATGCCACCACAGGTATATCAGCCTGTAACATATCTATGATTTGAAATTCCATATCATTTCCAGTATAAGGTAAACCCCAAACCACATCTACATCTTGACCATTATAATTATAAAATTCCTCTATTCCTTCTTCCATTGCCCAAGGAGCTAGCCCAAACGAAAAGTCTAAGAGATATAAAGGAAAATGATAAACACCATTATACCTGTCTGTAACATAATTCTTATAAAATTCATAAGTACAATTTCCATTAGAATTCACATCTATCTCTTCCGAATAGTTAAGCCCTAAATCACTATGATTTAATGCAAGATATAATTCCAAATTACACATAGCAATAGTACCACAACCATATTTATCTATAGCGGTAATCTCATTCTCCCACCATCCCTGATAACCACCATAATATCTTCCATTATTAAGCTCAATAGGAACAAATTTTTCATTATCTAAAGATGCAATTTCTATCATATCCTTAACATTTACATTCTCATCAACAGCATCTGGAATTCCATCACCATCTGTATCAGCTTTACCCGGATGGCTCTTCATATGATTAAATGTACAAGTATATAAGTCACCATTAAAATAAACTGCCTCTTGATTAGGAATACCGCCTAGTTCATCATAATCACTTATTCCATCTCCATCCGAATCAACCAAATTTGGATCGGCAGTAACAACCTGTCCATTACTTATTCTAACACCATTAACCTCATATACATCATATAATCCATCACCGTCTGTGTCAGTCATGTCAATATTGTCTATTGTATCATCTTGCAACTCCTCAAATCTCTTTATTATGTCCTCTGTTGTAGCAGCATAATAATACCCACCACCAGTTGCATAAGCTATATCTTCCATAACACTTGATGTTCCACTTGCTACATTAATACAGTGAACTGTAATATTATTTTCTAATGCATATGTAATAAAATTAGTATTACTCTTTACATCTCCATCGCATATTAATATTATCATTTTCTCGTTGTTTGAAGAATTAGCCACCAGTTCTTTTGCAGACATCCACAACCCAGACTTCGCATTAGTTTTACCTGAAGCTATTAAAGAATTAACCCTATCTTTTAACAAATCCCTATCATCTGTTAATTTGCTTATCATATATGCATAATCACTAAATTCTACTATACCCGCATAATCTCCTACTTCCATAGAATCAATAAATGTATTTAATGCTGTTTTAGCTAATTTTATTCTGTTCCCACTCATACTGCCTGACACATCCACAGTAAACATTATATCATAATATACCATTTCACCGGATTCTCTATAATTTATATCCTGTCTGCATGTATCAAACCACACCTGTTTGTCAACAATCATGTACATAGAAAAATGAGTAGTAGTATATTTTACTTTATTATTTTCCGTATCTAAAACACAATCCTCAAGTAACACATACTTGTCATTCACTTCATCATACCACATCATGCATAAATTTTCTTCCGGAGTATCACCCAGCATAGACTCATCATAAGTAAATGTAATCTTCGCTGTATCAAATTCACTATCCACCTGAATCTCAACAGGTACACCTACAAGTCCAACTACATTAGATGATTGCACATCCAGATTATACATATTTTCAACATAGACATTATTTTCAAGCAAACCATTACATTCAAGTTCTACAGAAACCGATAGTATTTCTTTCTTCTCATCATCAACAATATCATACGTATACGACTGCATAATTCTCTCATCACAGTCTAAAACACCATCTGCATCGGTATCCTGCAAATTAGGGTCAAACCCCAAAGCAATATCCTCTCCGTCTAAAAGCCCCTCTCTATCGGAATCCTCATTCACAGGATCAGTATAATAAACATAAATCTCTTCATAATCAGACAAATCATCATTGTCTGAATCTACATCATAAGGCAGACTTCCATATTCATATTCAAGTATATTAGACAATCCGTCACCATCTAAATCCTCATCAGAATCTGATACTCCATTTCCATCAGTATCAATCAAAAATGGGTCTGTCGCCGTAAAAAGAAGCTCATACGAATCATCAAGTCCATCACCGTCTGTATCACTTAATATAATAACATATTCTCCATCAATATACTCAACAACAATTTCCTTAGAATCAACGTATTCACCTTTATTATAATATCCTCTCACATACATTTTAATTTTAGCGAAAGAAGAATCAAGCAAATACATATAGCTATCCTCAGAAATCGTATCAACTAATTTATATTCGTTACCATCAACGGCAGAATATATTTCATACGAATAACAATCTACTGACGGAAGCATATACAGTTCTAATTCATCTGTATCAATACCTAATATAGTATAAATAAACAACATTTCATCAGATGGCTCTGAAATATCATCCTCCGAACCAAACTGACCACCAGAAATAAACTCTGACACTAAAATCTCTGTTATCTCTGCATCCGAACTTCCCGGCTCAACCAAAAACTTAAACGAAACACTTCCGCCTGCTGTTATATTCTGATTATAACTCTCACAGCTAATCTCGTACACACCATCTGTATTATTAACTATAACTGCATCCCAAATCTGTGTGATGACATTATCGCCATAATTAAATTTAATTCTCCAATCCTCTAAAGCCACTGATTTATTATTTGTAATTGTAACCAGAGCCTTATATCCCTCGCCCCAGTCCTCAGTAATCTCATAAGCTACCGAATAATCACCACCAAAAAGCTCAACCTCGTTGCCAAGCAGTGTATAATATTCAGGATATACGCTAAATGCCTCATAGCAGGTAATACCAAAAGAAACACTTCCACCTACCGCTATATCCTGATTCCAGCCTGCATTTTTAATAACAAAATAATCCTCGTAAACCTCTTCAATACTTGCATTCCATATGTTTGAAATATTTTGTTCAAGAGGAAAAGCCATGCACCAGTTTTCAATAACTGCATCACCTGTATTTTTAATCGTAATAGTCGCATTATAACCACTATCCCAATAACTGTCTAGTGTTAAGGTAACCTCGTAATTGTCACCGACATATGTACTGTTATCAAAGTTTACATCAAACATTTCTGTCTCAGTAGAAAACACATCCTGCACATTTTCTTCACCATCACATGTTGCATCTTCCGTCATCTCTGTGGCATCCGTATCGCTTGCCACCTCTTCTTCTGCATACACCCTGTAACCACCTGACAGTTGTCCATTAACCATAAGTGAAACAACCATTATCACTGACATTAAAAATGCCATTAACCTTTTTACCCTTCTCATCTTTAGTCTCTCCTTCACATTATATATTTTTATTAAAAAGACAATTTGCCCTTTTAAACACCCCTACAAAATATATAATTAAAGCAAAGAACTAAATTAGACAAAAATTTGTAAATTTCCTCCTTGAAAAATCATTTTTGTAAATTTTATACAATTTTGTATGTGCAAAAAAACGGATAATTTACACCAATACGATGTAAATTACCCGTATCTTATTTACCGTTCCTTTTTGGGCAGATACTCGGCACTAGCGAATTAAACTTTATAAGTTTCAAATTCTTCTGTCTTATCCCCTTGCCTAACCCCTAACTCCTTCATCCTCTTGTGAAGTGTATTAAGCACTATTTTTTTATTACCCGACCATGTTGGTGCTATGAGTATATTTTTAGGTCCATCTCCTGTTACTCTATGAATTACAACATCTGCTGATATATTTGCTAAGCATTTTATTACTATATCTATATATTCTTCCAATTCAAGTGTTTTAAATAAACCCTCTCTATAATCTAATGCTAAATCCGTATTCTCCAACACATGCAACAATTGAAGTTTTACACCAAAAGGCTTGTATTTGTTTTGGTTTACATAACGCATAGTTTTCAGCATCATTTCTTCTGTCTCATTTGGTAAGCCTAATATTATATGTGTTATATATGGAATACCTATTTTGCTTAGTTTTTCTGTTGCCTCATCATATACGGATAACGGATAATGCCTTCTTATATACTCTGCTGTTTTTTCATGTATTGTCTGTAATCCAAGCTCAACCCAGATGAATTTTTCACAATATTTCTCCTGTAGTTCCGCCAACAATTCCAGAATTTCATCTCCTAGACAATCTGGTCTTGTAGCTATTGATATTCCTACAACATCCTCGTGACAAAGTGCCTCACTCCAAATGCATCTAAGATAATCAACATCACCATAGGTATTTGTAAATGCTTGAAAATATATTACAAACTTATCGCCCACCGTTTTGTTGAAACGAGATATGCCATCTTCTATCTGATTTTTTATATTATGCTCACTATTATATTTTTCAGCAAAATCTCCACTTCCACCAGCACTACAAAAAACGCAGCCTCTTGTATCAAGGCTGCCGTCTCTATTAGGACATGTAAGACCTGCATCTACAGCTATCTTGTATATTTTCTGCCCATATACATGCTTAAAATATGCATTTAAAGAATAATATGGTTTCCCAAGCCAATCTATATTTTTCATATTACTTTTCACGACACTCTCCACATAACACTACCACTCATATCTGTGTAGCTGCCCCTGTTCCTCTAATGCAGGAAAATCCTGTTGTCTTAACGCCTCATAAACAACCACCGCAACTGCGTTTGATAAATTAAGCGAGCGTTCTCCCGGCATCATTGGAATTCTTACACAGGTTTCTTTGTTGTCAAGAAGAATCTCCTCCGGTATACCTCTGCTTTCTGCACCAAACATAATATAGGCATCACCTTCATAAGAAACATCTGTGTATTTCTGCTTAGATTTAGTAGTTGCCATGTATACCTTTGCACCGGGATTTTTGGCAAGAAAATCCTCGTAATCCTCGTATACAGTTACGTCCAATTTATGCCAGTAATCAAGCCCGGCTCTTTTTAAACTTTTATCATCTATTTTGAATCCCAGAGGCTCTATTAAATGAAGGCGCGCACCTGTTGCTACACAAGTGCGCCCAATATTTCCAGTATTTGCTGGTATCTCTGGTTCATGTAATACTATATTAAGCATTTCATAACCTCTCTTTTATCTCATTCATCAAGCTTTACTTCTTAGCCCTGAGCTTAGAAATAAATCTCTCTATTCTTGACATAGCCTCTCTAAGCTCATCTAATGAATATGCATATGAAATTCTCACGAATCCCTCGCCACATTCACCAAACGCAGTACCAGGTACAACAGCAAGCTCTTCTTCTTTAAGAAGCTCTGTTGCAAAATCGTCTGAAGTCATTCCAAACTCTTTAATACATGGGAATACATAGAATGCTCCGAAAGGCTCAAAACATGGAAGTCCCATCTCCTCAAAGGTTCTAAGGAGATAACGTCTTCTGTTGTCGTATGACTCTCTCATGTTTGCAATATCCTTGTCGCCATCCTTAATCGCACTTATTGCTGCATACTGGCTGGCAGTAGGTGCACACATGATTGCAAACTGGTGAATTTTTGTCATCTGCTCTGCAATAATCTTAGGTGCAAGAGCATAGCCCAGTCTCCATCCAGTCATAGCATAGGCTTTTGAGAAACCATTTACAATAATTGTTCTCTCTTTCATATCTGGGAATGAACCTATACTGCAATGTGGCTCATCTCCATATGTAAGCTCAGAATATATCTCATCTGAAATAACAAAAATATCTTTTTCTTTGCAAATATTAGCAATTGGCTCAAGATCTTTCTTTGTCATAATCGCACCAGTTGGATTATTAGGGAAAGAAAGAATGAGTATCTTAGTTTTGTCTGTAAGCGCAGCAAGAAGCTCGTCCGGTGTAAGTCTAAACTGGTTCTCATTTTTCAAAGAAATAGTTACAGGAACACCACCTGCAAGCTCAACACATGGCAGATACGAAACATAGCAAGGTTCAGGAATAATAACCTCATCACCTGGGTCAAGCATTGCACGAAGTGCAACATCAATTCCCTCGCTACCACCAACTGTCATAAGAGCTTCTGTTCTATAATCATAATCTACATCATATTTTCTCTTGTACCATTTACAGATTTCCTCTCTAAGCTCGAGAAGACCTGAGTTAGATGTATAAAAGGTTTTACCTTTTTCGAGAGAATAAATTCCCTCCTCACGAATATGCCATGGTGTGTCAAAATCTGGCTCACCAACACCCAAGGAAATAGCGTTTGGCATCTCACTTACTATATCGAAAAACTTTCTGATTCCAGAAGGTTTTATTTGTTCTATTGTTTTTGATAATGGATTTCTCATTACGGTATAATCGCCAACCTTTCATCATGTTTTGCTTTATCAAATATTAAACCGTGATCTTTGTATTTCTTCAATACAAAATGTGTCTGCGTACTTACTACAGTCTCCATAACGGCAAGCTTACTTGATACAAATCTTGAAACCTCTTTTAGAGATTTACCCTGTATAAATACTGTGAAATCAAAAGTTCCTGCCATAAGATATACAGCACTTACTTCCTCATAGTTATAAATTCTTTCTGCTATTTTGTCAAATCCCTGACCTCTCTGAGGGGTTACTTTAACCTCGATAAGAGCAGTTACCTTTTCTTCTGATACCTTATCCCAGTCAATCATTGTGTGATATCCACAAATAATTTTGCCTTCTTCCATAGCCTTTATATCCGCGGCGACCGCGGCCTCATCTAAGCCAAGCATGCTGGCTATATCTTTAACAGATAATTTACTGTCATTTTCTAAGAGCTTTAATACATCAATATTCACAACGCATACCTCCTATTATCTTATATATCTCATCACCATTTACGGGCGACAAAAATCTTTTTTCACCTGTTGGCTCTATAACCACAAATCGTTCCTTACCCAAAGAAACCTTACCAATAACAGCCGCAGGAACACCTGCTTTTTCAAGCTCACATACGGCTTGCTCCCCATCCTTCACTACAGCAAGTAAGGAGCCTGTTCCTTCAAGCATATATGGATTTATATTAAAGAATTCTGAAATTTCTATTGTTTCCTGTTTTATTAATATGTTGTTATGCTTTATTTCTATACCTTGATTAATCCTTGAGCCTAGTTGCCACAAAGCTCCATATATTCCACCATGAGATACATCATGTATGTAATACACATCGTCCAGCGATGTGAGTATCTCTGCTTCATGTCTCACAGAGAAAATGTCTCTATTTTCATAAGCACTTTCTACATAGCTTTTCGAAAATCTGGTACATAATTCGTCATGCTTTATTCTGGCAAGCCTGTCACTTCCCATGATGCCTGCATATTTTGTCATAATTATATCATACTCTGGGACAATGCTCTTGATTTTTGGACTATAGATACCGCTCATACCTATAAATGTAACTACAAAGCTAGCCTTATTATACGCAGAGCTTATCTGGGTATGACCACCCATAATCTGTATTTTGTCATCATCCGCAAAAGAGTTAAATTGCTTCATGTATTCTTTTACATGAGATTCCTTTGCGTCCTCAGGGCATAACACTACCACTCTCGCACCTATAAGCCTGCCACCTGAAACAGCAAAATTATTGCCAGTCTTAGTCCAGGCTAAAAATGGGTCATCACTTACTCCCTCTGACCATATTATAGAAGAATTATCTTCCACAAAAAAGCTTGAGTAATCATTGCCTACAGCAGCACCAAACTCAAGAGCTTTATTATGTTTTCTGATATGCTTTATAACCGAACGAGTAAGACAGCGTTCATTGACAGAGCCCTGCTCCATAGCTTGGTAGACCTCCTACTGGTATCCTTGAAAAATATTAAGCTTGATGTTATCCTATTTTAAGTATAATATGTAATTAAATATAAGAAACAAGCAGACCTATTACCATAGCTAAAACTACAACTGTAGCTATAATTATAGATATTTTTCTCTGTTTTTTCTTGTTACTGAAATCAATCATCATTTTATTTTTACCTCCGAAAGGATTATTTTATGAATATTATTAGTATTTTTTTTGACCATATAGGTTGGATTTCTTTTGTCCTCGTTGCCTATGTATGCTTCATTACTGCAAGAGGCATATACCTAAACAATAAAGCAACAAAAGAAAACAAAGACAGTTTCTGGAACAGAGAGTCGGAAGCTAATTCTGTTCGTCGCAAGGATATATCTAACCTTGATTATATAATTTTTCCTGAAAATCTTCCTATAGATAGTCTCATCACCATCGGCAGAAACGATTTGTCAGAGGAATTCAAAAGCTTTTCTGACAAGAAAATGCTCAACCTGTCCAAATATACAAACACAGATTTAAAACTTATGTATGGTCCTGCAAATCTTGACCAGCTATCACGATTCGACGAAAACTATGCTCTTTTTATAAGACTCCTCAACAACATAAGCACTGCTTTACTTAAAGCCGAGCCACCAAGAGAAACTGAGGCACTTACTTTTTTAGAATACAGCATTTCCATCGGTTCAGATATATCATACACATATATTAATCTGGCTGAACTTTATGTTAGAAACGGCGATACAGATAAAATTGATACGCTTATAACCAAAGCCGAAGGTCTCAGTTCTTTATCTGCTTCCGCAATCGTAACTAAGCTAAATAATATCAAATTACAAGACAAATAGCAACTTGATTATATTTCTAGTCAGAAATCTGACCTAGCAGATAGTTAATAAACTGCTGAGCAGTTCTCCCTGAGAGACCGCCATGCGAAAGCTCCCATTTGTTCGCCTCTGCCACAAGTTCTGTCTCAGAAAGCTTTATCTCCGGATATCTCTTTGCAATCTCTGTCACGATATTGTTAAACTCTTTCTTAGATGGCTTTGAAAAGCTAATAGTCACACCAAATCTATTGACTAAAGACATCTTTTCCTGCATTGTGTCAGAATGATGTAGCTCAACATTCATGTCAGAACGGTCATTCCATGTTTCTTTAATAAGGTGTCTTCTGTTTGAAGTTGCATAAATCAGCACATTGTCCGGCTTAATCTCAAGCCCACCCTCAATTACAGCCTTCAAATATTTGTATTCTATCTCAAACTCCTCAAAAGATAAATCATCCATATATATTACAAACCTGTAATTTCTATTTTTGACATGAGATATTATCGCAGATAAATCCTTAAACTGATGCTTATATATCTCTATCATTCTGAGCCCCTGCTCATAATACTCATTAATAATAGCTTTTATACTTGTCGATTTACCTGTACCACTATCACCAAATAAAAGGACATTATTTGCCTTTCTTCCATTCACAAAAGCTTCAGTATTGTCTACAAGTTTTTTCTTCTGAATCTCATATCCAATCAAATCGTCCAGCACAACTTTTTCAGTATTATTTATAGGAATAAACTCAATATCTTTGCCCTCGTCATGTCTTATACGAAATGCCTTGTTTAATCCAAACATGCCAACGCCGTATTTCTTGTAGAAATCAGTCATTATTTCAAAAACCTCATCTACATTTTTTGCGACACTAATGCTATCACTTATATATCTTACCTTTTCGCTGACATTCTGATTATACATCTGCTCTTTTTTGGGAAGAGATGTATATTCTGTTATAGTCGAAAAACAGTCAATATTTAAATCTGCCTCAATTTTAGAAAAATCAAAATTAAACAGTTTCATAAAAATGGCATAATCATTTTTTGCAAATTTATTTACGGTTCCGTCCCCTGCGCCAGTTTTTTCACAAGTTAGCGTAAATGAATTCTCATTTGTTATCAATAAAAATGCCAAATAATCCTGCCAGAGATTTTTATTAAATCCATAGCTTGTAGCAATATCTAATATTCTTTTTATCTGCTGATAAATTCGATTTACAAGTTCCTCGTCACTAGCAAGCTTGTAATCCTTATCCTTAAATATCTCAGCAAGCTTATATAATATGCTATCCTCTGCTAAATCTCTATATAAAACTAATCCAGATATTTCTCTGTACATATTTTTATCCCTCTGTTACTTCTTTAGTTTCTTCACTTGACTCTACACTCTTTGCTCTAGGTCTAAACAATCTTCTTCTGCCCTCCATTAGTGGCATGACATTTTCTGGCACCTGTTTATCATCTACATTAATTTTCTTATGCTTGAGTTTTCTGTAAATAATACTTCTCATATATGCATAGAGCACTGACACAAGAGGTATGAAAATAAGCATACCTGCAACGCCCATCAAATCTCCACCTACTAATACAGCAAGAAGCACCCATATAGCAGAAAGACCTATATCTCCTCCGACAAGCTTTGGATATATGAAATAGTTCTCTATAAACTGAATAACAAAGAAAAGCACAATAAACCAAATCAATTTGCCAGGCGAATCTACCAAGATAAGGAATCCGCATATAAATAATCCAATAAATGCACCAAATATTGGTATAAGGGCAGTAAATGCAATCAACACTCCAGTTGTAAGTGGATATGGCATACCAATAATCGCCATAGTCACGCCTATCATTGTTCCAAGAATTATACCCTCTCTAAACTGACAAGTGAAGAACTTTGAAAATGTAGTATTAGCGATTTTACCAAACACCATAAGCTCATCTGCTGTACTTTCTTTATACATTGCATATATGAACATTTTTACCTGTCTGCCAAGCACTTCTTTCTGTGAAAGAATGTATGCTGAAAACACAAATCCTACTATCACATTGATAATCGCACTTATAAACGAAGAGAAAAAAGAAACAGTACTCTCTATAATTGATGAACCGCTATCAAAGAAGACACCTGTTATTTTATCCCAGTCAAGCTCTATGTTCATAATAGCATCTGTTACTTCTGGAAATTTCTCTGTATATTTAATAAGAAATGCTTTTGCATTATCTACAAACGCAGGAAACTTATCCTTGATTACAACAAGTGTATCAGCCACCTCTGGTACAACAACAAATATTACCAGAACTATTACAAGTACAAACAGTGCATAAGATGCAATCATACTTATAGGTCTTTTTACCTTATATAATCTTGAATTTTTATCCTTAAAAAATTTATTTTCTATTCCTCTCATCGGAATATTAATAATAAACGCAATACCACAACCTAATAAGAATGGAAAAATTAATGTAATTATCTTATTAACTACACCTATAATTACACTTGTATGATTTATTAGATATGCCAACAAAAGTGTAAAAGTAATAATCGCTAATATCGTTTTTATGTTTTGCTTCTTTTCTTTCATAATAATCACCTTTTTATAGTCTTTACAATTTAAAGTTTCGTTACACACTATTTTTGAAAAAATGGATATTAATCTTAAATAAATAAAAAGCCGAGCCACCAGACTCGGCTAATTATTAATTATCTTATAATCTTAAAAGCACCTACTACTGGAAGAACTTTTCCATCACCATTTACAGCATTTACAATTCCCATAACTGCTAAAATAAAGCATATAAGTGAAATAAGTCCACCAAGAATACCAAAAAGCACACCTAATAATGGAATCTGCGATAATATTCCGATTATAATACCTGATGCTGTCGATACAATGTTAAGTACAAGTGCCTGATTTAAATTTTTGTTGACCTCTGGATCATTCTTATCGCCAAGAATAATAGCAACAATCCAACCAATCCATGTTATGTAGCTAACAATACTTGTTGTCTTTGTGTTCATAAAATATCCTCCTTTTTCTAAGTGCAAAACACTACTATCATATAGAATACTAATACTAAAAATATTTGTCAATTGTTTATTTGACATTTATTCCCTTTTTATTGTCGTATTTTGCTTCCTTGTACACCGCTTTCCACTAGAATTTTATTATCAATTCGCTCTTTCAGCATATCCACATGTGAGATTATTCCAACCTGTCTATTTACTCCTCTCTCAGTCACAGACTGTTCTGATAAATCTGTCAAAATCGACAAAGCCATCTCCAATGAATTCGCATCAAGAGAACCAAAGCCTTCATCTATAAACATTGAATCCATTCGTATTCCGCCAGAATTTGCAGATATTACATCAGACATTCCCAGTGCCATGGAAAGAGCTGCCATAAAAGCTTCTCCTCCTGAAAGAGTTTCTCCCTTTCTTGTTTTTCCTGTATTATTATCAAGCACATCCAGCTCTAAGCCTGTATGACTTGCCTTTGAATCAGCTGTCCTTCTTCTTACAAGCTCGTATCTTCCAAATGTCATTTTTGCTAGTCTGATATTGGCAAGAGAAATTACCTGTTCAAAATATTTAGACTGAACATAGCTTTCAAAGTCAAATTTTCCGCGTCCATATCCTCCACCATTCGCAGTCTGATTAAGCTGGTCATAAATCTTCCAATCTCCTTCAGCAATAGCATACTCCTCTTTTGCTTTTAATATATTCTTCCAGGTTTCTTTGTTTTTATCATATCGCAAACTAAGAGTTCTATCCCTTTTATCAAGGGCATCAATATGTCCCTTAACTTCATCGCACTGTTCGTTCAATGTTTCAGTATCCTGCAACAGCTTTTCCTTTTTTGAAAGCCATACCTCATCTGCCTTAATCTGTTTTTCAACTCCTAATAATTCAGCATTAATTTTTTCTACCTTCTTTTTGTTTTTTTCTTGAAGTCTGATAATTTTATCAGCCTCTTCAATACACCTCTTAGCCTCCCTTTTGGCTTCCTTTAAACGCTTAAATTCAAGCTGATTAGTAGCAGCCTCCATACCTGCTTCCAACTGAGCCAGTGCAAGCTTTTGCTTCTGGATATCAGCTTCAAGTTTTTTCTCCTCTTTAGAAGAAACATTTATTTCTGCAATTATCTTTTCCTGAGCCTGCTTTTTGTTACGAATTTCATCAGCCAATTTAAGTTGTTTTTCTTTTAAAGCATCTCTTAATTGTTTTTTCTCATTAAGCTCTGCTTCTGTACAAACATTTTCTGTCAGCACCTGCTTATTCGGATGCTCCAACGAGCCGCATACCGGACAAGGTTCCCCTAAAATAAGCGTCGACGCCATAATACCAGCCTGACATCTCAAAAACGCATCGGACATCTGCTCATATTCACAAATCACTCTATTCTTTTCTTTTTCGAGATTCTCATATTTCTCAGATGTTTTTTGGACTTCCTCTTCAAGCTTTTGTAGTTCCTTATCGACTTCTTGAATATGTTCTCGTTTCGCTAAAAGTAGCTTTTCCTGCTTTTCATATTCAGTACTTTTTTTATCATATTCCTCCTGTAATTCTTCGACTCTACTATACATAGAAAATGTGTTCTCAATAACAGTAGCTCTCCTCTTATACTCTTCAACTTCTTCAGTTCGCTGAATCGTATTTTGTAATTCTTCTTTTGCAAGTTCTAACGTTTCCACAACCTTAGCTTTATCTCTTAGCAATATATCAAGACGTTTTTTTATTTCATTATATTCTTTTTGTTTTTCTACAGCTTTCGTATAGCTCTCAAACAATTTAGTATGTTCCTTTTTCTTTGCACTTAGTTCCTTTCTTATCTCACTTATTTCTATCTCATCTTCAACTATAACTGTCTCTAAGTCTGTTAAAAGCTCGGGAATGACATATATATTATTATTTTTTAATAACTCAGTATATTTTTCTTCATCTTTAAGCTGACACCCCTCTGCATATTGGATAAGCGATTTTTTAGAAAGCTCCAGCTGTGCATTTTTTTCTTTTGCACGCTCTCTAAGCTCAAGCTGTAAATGCTTATATATCCCAGTCTTAAATATGTCTCGAAAAATAATTGCACGCTCTGAGGATTTAGCCAAAAGGAGTTTTAGAAACTCCCCCTGTGCAATCATGGATACATTGACAAACTGGTCACGGTTGAGTCCTACAATCTCCTGTATTTTTTCTGTCACTACACCAGCACCAGCAGCAATAGCTTTATCTTCCTCATACAAAGTAGCATCAGCATTTTGTTTGACTGTGCCTTCACCTCGCAGCTTGCGACGCTCATATAACGGTGTTCTAACAACTTTATATTCTTTGTCTCCATACGAGAAAGAAAATGTTACTCTTGTCACATTATCATCAGATGCAAAATCACTTCTAAGCATTGTGGCTTTTCTGTTTTTTCCACTTGCCTCTCCATATAGCGCAAATGTAATCGCATCAAAAATAGTTGTCTTGCCTGCCCCCGTATTTCCTGTTATCAAAAAAAGATTGGTATTTAATTTTGTAAAATCCACCTCTTCTTTTCCTGCAAATGGTCCAAAGGCTTCAATAACAAGATTAATTGGTCTCATTTTTGTCACCTCCAAGTATCTGCTCTACGATTGTTCTTTCCTCAATTTCCATCACTCTGCCATTTATCATCTCAAAATATTCACCAAACAAATCCATCGGCGTTTTTCCTTTTAAATCAGGAACCTCTGATGTTGCAGACTTACTTTCTCCCGCATACTCTATCTTTAATAAATTAGGATACCAGCGAAGCAATTTATTTGCCGCATCCATAACCTTTTCCTCATCCGTTATAATAGCACATATGTAATCTTCCGAGCTTACATCCTCAGCCTCTACAACCTCTTTAGAAACTAACGTATCCAATCTTCCCTTTATCACCCTTAAATCTTTAGGCATATTTAAGGATACCTTCCTAATATCAATTGTACCCTTATCCTTGATATCAACTATAGTTATACTTTTATCGTGATTACTCTCCGAAAAGGAATATTTATATGGCGAGCCGGAATATCTTATATAATCCTCACCGACAACCTGTGCTTTATGCAAATGCCCCAATGCCACATAGTCAAAAGACGCAACTAATTCATAAGAAATATTATCAAGTCCGCCTATATTAATAACCTCTGACTCACTTCTCTCTGGCAAGCTATCTTGATTATCCAGTTCAACCTCTCCAATAGTCACACCTTTTTTTGTTCCGGTAAAAAATTGATGTGCAACAAGAATATTTCTCTTGCTATAATCTATATCACTTTCCTCTATCACTGCCTCAAATGCATCCTCATAGCTTTCCTTGCCAACATAAGCAGGCTTAATAAAAGGAACAAGATAAAAATTTATCTCTCCATATTCATCAAAAAGCTGCACCTTTTGAGCACTCCCCGAAAAATTTTCTTGAAAATATATACCTTTTTTGCTCATTATTCTGCTGCCAAATGAAACCCTCTCCATACTGTCATGGTTTCCGCTGATAGCAACGAGTTTAATGCCTTTTTTCTCAATCTCATATATAAATTCATCAAAAAGTCTTACTGCCTCAACACCAGGAGAAGGCTTATCATATATATCTCCTGACACAACAAGCAACTCCACCTGTTCCTGTTTCAATATATCTAATATCTGCCACAAAACCTGTTGCTGTTCTTCCAAAAGACTTCTCTCATGAAGTCTTTTTCCTATATGTAAATCACCTGTATGAGCAAATTTCATAGCAACCTCCATTTTTACTCTTTAACATTTAAAATTTATATGGTAAACTAGTTTTTATAGTAAGGCTTTCTATCTATCAAAGCCATAATAATTATATCAAAAAATATTACGTTTACATACTACTTATTTGGGATAAAAACTTTTCTATAGGGAGGATTACTTATGGGACGAAAAGCATCTAAAGCTACAGAAAACATTTATTACATAGCCCGCACAAAAGCAGCAGAGACAAACGAAACTTATTCCAGCAGAGAAAAGGCCGCTGTTAAACTTGGTATAGAAAGAAGCAGACTTGCAAGAATAGAGCTGGATCATATTGAGCCTTATGCTGAAGAAGTCGATATAATGGCAACAGCATACGACGCTCCTCATCTTTGTACGGATTACTGCAACAATATATGTCCAATAGGAATTAGAAAACTTGAAGAAAAAGCAAAAACCACAGAGCCTGATTCTATAGAGCGTCTTGTCCTCAAATTTTTGGGTTCAACCCAAAGCATGGAGGAAATATCAAAAACACTTGTTAAAATTACGCAGGATGGCTCGATTGATAATTCCGAAATAAAGGATTTACAAGATGTATTTAAAGCAATGGAGTCCGTATTACAAAATATTGATGCCATTAAATACTGGGTTATGACTGATCCTGCACTAAAGCCATTTTTTAATTTTGATATAGATAACAAAGAAATGTAGCACATTGCTGTGCTACATTTCTTTTGCATACTCATATATTTCTCTTTTGGGAACTCCCCTATCCTTAGCAACCTGTTTAGTCGCTTCTTTTTTATCCATACCCTGTTTTATATACATATTAATATGCTCTGGTACAGATATTGCTTCCCACTGTTTTTTATTTTCCTCTTCTATAGCCTCAAAGCTTACACCTTTTATTACTATTATGCATTCACCCTTTGCTTCGTTATCAGTATAATACGCGGATGCAACTTTAAGAGTTGTTTTATAGAAAGTTTCATGTTTTTTTGTAAGCTCCCTACAAATAGTAGCTTCTCTATCACCTAATACATCAAAAAGCTCGCATAATGTTTTACCTAATCTGTGAGGTGCTTCATATATGACCATTGTTCTGGTTTCTTTCGTAAGTTCCTCTAAAACGAGCCTTCTTTCTTTTTTGTCCGTAGGTAAAAAAGCTTCAAAGGCAAATCTTCGGGTTGGCAATCCTGATGCTATCAAGGCATTAACTGCAGCACAAGCTCCTGGTACAGGTACAACCTTAATCCCAGCATCATAGCATTGCCTTACAAGCTCTTCACCCGGATCAGAGATTCCCGGAGTACCCGCATCAGTTATCACAGCAATATCTGTTTGGGACAAAAGTTTATTAACAAGCTCTGTAGCCTTCTCATATTTATTATGCTCATGATAACTAGTCATCGGAGTTTTTATTTCAAAATGATTTAACAGCTTGATGCTATTGCGAGTATCCTCCGCTGCAATTAAATCTACCTCATTTAAAATTCTTACCGCTCTATAAGTCATATCCTCAAGATTACCTATAGGAGTTGCAACTAAATAAAGTGTTCCTGCCATATTTTCCCTCAATTCATATTATATCTTAAAAGTAACTCTTGCGTGTAGCTTCCGTCTTTATTATACACTACCAAAGCTGGTTCTATCTTCATCATAGTCCGACCACCCTTTGTTCCTTCAATAAGTACCATGTTTGGTTCTTTATCACTATACGGCTGAACCATGCACATTCTTTTGGGTTCAATTCTATATTTAGACATAAGACGTATTATCTCAGCCAGTCTGAAAGGCTTATGAACCATAGCAAAATTTCCACCCTCTTTTAACAGATATGACGCAGCTTTAACAACATCCTCCAAATCAAGTAAAATCTCGTGACGTGCTATATTTTTAGGTGCCATAATATTTTCCAAACCATGTTTTTCCTGTATATAAGGCGGATTAGATGTTACAACGTCAAAAGAGGCTGCCTTGAATACACAAGGAACCTCTTTTATATCTCCCTGAACTATATCTATCTTATCCTGAAGATTATTATAAACAACACTTCTTTTTGCCATATCAGCACTGTATTCCTGAATCTCAAGACCAGTGTAATGCAAGCATTTTCCTCGTCCCTCCATAAGAGTAGGTATTATCCCTGTTCCTGTGCCTAAGTCAATCGCTCTTCCTTTAGGCTTTGCAGAAACAAAATCAGACAATAGCACTGCATCCATGCCAAAACAAAATATATCGGGATTCTGTATTATGTAATACCCTTTACACTGTAAGTCATCTAAACGTTCACCTGTTTTAAGCAACTGTGTATCTGTATTACTCATCATCTAATTTTGATTTTCCTTCCTTTTGCTCTAAAGCCTCAAGCTTTTTAAGCTCTGCATCGCTAATTCTATCATCATTTTTTCTCTTCTTAGGCTTAAATTTAAGGTCCTCTATCTTATATTCCTCTATCTCCTTTGTGTCATCTTCTAAGGTAACAATAAGCTTAACCTTTTGGCGAAGAACATTTACAGACGAAACCTCTCCCTTTTTACCATCTATCGTCTTGACAAAATCACCTACATTAGGAAGTCTGTCGTTAAGATATTCGTAAGTATCCTGCTCATGTTTTAAGCAACACATAAGTCTGCCACAAACTCCAGAAATTTTAGTTGGATTAAGAGATAAGTTCTGCTCCTTAGCCATCTTAATTGAAACAGGAACAAACTCTGATAAATGCTTATGACAACAAAGCTCTCTGCCACATATTCCTATTCCACCCACTATTTTAGTCTCGTCCCTTACACCTATCTGTCTAAGCTCGATTCTTGTTTTAAAAACGGCTGCCAAGTCCTTTACAAGCTCTCTAAAATCAATTCTTCCATCTGCAGTAAAATAAAACAATACTTTGTTATTATCAAAAGTATATTCTGCATCAATAAGCTTCATATCAAGCTCATGCTTCCCGATTTTCTCAAGGCAAATATCGTATGCCTTTTTACTTTTATCTTTGTTTTCCATATACTGCTCATGATCTTTTTCGTTGGCAAGGCGAATGATTGGTTTTAAGGCAGATGCCATCTTACCTTCATCAATCTCTCTTCTGCCAAGAACAACTTTTCCGTATTCCACACCTCTTGAGGTTTCAACAATTACAAACGCACCAGGTTCAACCTCATAGTTAAGTGGATCAAAAAAATATATTTTTCCGTTCTCTCTAAAACGTACTCCTATAACATCTTTCATTTATTTATATCTCCTTTAATGTGAGCAATAAAAGCTCCATTGTTACGTCAAAATTAGCATTTACATCCAAACGCTTTTTAGCTATCTCAATTGCATTTATATTATCCTCGATAGCTTTATATGATATCATAGCTGCCTGCTTTTTTATAGTGGAATATTCTCCCTTGAAAAGCAATTTATCAACATTTCCTGTAACCTTAAACATGAGTACATCTCTATACCACATCATCATCAAATCAAGATAATCATCTATCGACATCTTAAACTGTTCAATATGAGAAACTGCTATTGCCAAATCATCGACATCCAAATCAAATATTTTCTTCATTACATCCACTACTGAATCTATAACCTGTACATATTCCTCGTTTGTTGCAAGCTTAATAGCTTTTCCAAGATTACCCTGTGCGAAATCCAGACAAAAATATGCTTTTTCCTCTGTCAATCCCATATTCTTCTGCAAAAAGCCCAACATGTCTCGCTCTCTTATAGGCTTGGTATTGAGAAGCATACATCTTGATTGTACTGTAGGCAAAAGCTTATCTAAATTAGATGTAAGCAATAAAATAACTCCATACTCAGGTGGTTCTTCTATTGTTTTAAGAATCGCATTCTGAGCTTGAACATTCATTAATTGTGCATCCGGAATAATGTATATTTTGTATTTGCTTTTGTACGGCTTAATCCCTATCGAATCAACAACCTGCTCTCTTATTTCATCAACTGAAATAACGTTTGGTTTTTCGTGTGTAACTGTAATAATATCAGGGTGGTTTCCAGTACTAATTTGCAAACATGATTGGCAACTATCACAAGGCTCCAATGCACCTGCCTCACACTGCAGGGTAGCAGCAAAAGCGTTAGCAAGCATTTTCTTACCACTGTCAACCTCTCCATTGATAATATAAGCATGACTTATCTTATCCATCTCAATACTACTTTTAAAATGTCGTATTATATCTTCATGTCCAACAATATTTGTAAAGCCCATATTCCACACCTCCTTAAGTTGAAATATCCAGCAACAAGCCTCGTATATCATCAATTTTGCCTAATATGGCAAGATTGTCTTTCTCTTCTTTGAGCAACTCTTCTGCTAAATCATCAAGATTTTTATCCACCTGTCTAATTATACCATAAACGCGGTGTCTGCCTTTTCTATCCAGGAAATTTTCTCTGGAAAATTCATGTGAACGAGACACAATCTCATTCATAAACTCCTTGATGGATGAACGATATTTCTTCATATCTTTAATATCCATATGTTTTGCAATCTTGGCCCCTTGTGCTTCAATATCCTTCATCAAAGAGGTGAGTTTATCCTGCAACTGACTTTCTTCAATATTTTTAACGAGAGTAAATTTGAAATCTTCATTTTTAGCCTGTGTACTTTTGGGTGCTTCCATCTGCGTAAGCTGCTGAAGCTGATTAACCTTTATATCCATACTTACTCTCCTTTCCTCAATAAATTAATACTGTTATATAATTTATCGTATATTTTTTCTGAATTCTATATGCATTTTATAATAATTCTTCTACGTATTTTACTATAATCTCATGTATAGTTTGTATATCTTGTGTTGCGTCAATGGATTTTATCCTGTCCGGCGAACGTCTTGCCAGCTCTCTGTATCCCTCTGCAACCTTCTCATGAAACTCTATAGTCTCAAGCTCCATACGATCAAGCTCCGCCTGTTCTTTTTTTCGACTTATACCTACCTTAGCAGGCAAATCCATATGTATAGTTAGCTGTGGCATAATCCCTTGTATCGCATAACTATTAATGTTATATACTTCCTCTACTCCAAGCCCTCTCGCCATGCCCTGATATACTGCTGAAGAATCAACAAATCTGTCACTAATAACCGCCTTACCTGCTTCTAGGGCTGGCATAATAACCTGATTTACAAGCTGAGCTCTTGCAGATGCGTAAAGAAGCGCCTCTGTCATATGACTCATCTCTGAAAAATCTTTGTTAAGAATAATTTGTCTAATTGTTTCACTTATTACTGTTCCACCCGGCTCTCTGGTAATGATAATCTCATCATATCCCTTGCTTTCAAGGTATCTTTTAAGCAATTCAATCTGCGTGCTTTTACCAGAACCATCTGGTCCCTCCATCGAAATAAAAATCCCCTGCATCTTTTTTCCTCGTTTTGTATTCATCATCAATTCGCATAATTATGGTTATTTTATTATACCATTAATAAATCTTTTTTTCTACAATAAAATAGCTAGGTTGTATGGTCTTGATAATTTAATACGACCTTACACCCTAGCTATAATTTTTGTCACATGAAAACTAAGATATCTTTCTTTTTATTTGTTTTACCTCAGATTCTAACACATTAACTCTTATGTACATTTTTTCAAATTCCTGACGAGATAACTGTACAAAATTAATTTTTCCAGCTAAATCCAAATGACACTCTGCAATCATTTTAATATTGGGGCGAAATTCATTTTCAATAAGAAGATTTATACCTGCAACATCTTTTTTGAGTTCTGCGACATCCTCTTTGAGCACTGTAACATCCTCCTTGAGTTCTGCAACATCCTCTTTGAGTTCTGTCATATCTTCTCGTAGGTATTTGATTTCATCTTTTAGTGTATTAATGGTTGTGTCCTGATTCTCAATTTTTGCAAGAATCAAATCAAGTTTCTGACTATCTGTCATGTATCTCACACTCCTTTGTTACACTATAATAATTATACTATCACAACAAATTTTGGGTGTAAAGCCTTATTAAATTATCAATGTACTCTGGAATAATGAATGAAATTACATTATAGACATTAAAGAAATATCAAATAAGCAAGAAACTTATATACTGAATCCTACAATATTAATATGTATATTGTCAATATTTTTTCATTAACAAACTAAAATAGGGCTGGCAAAACTGCCAGCCCTATAATCTTTATACTTTTTTTGTAAGCTGCATACGCACAATAGAACGCTTCAACGCAAGCTCTGCTCTGTTTAAATCCTGTGAATCATCGTGAATACGACGTTCTGCACGAACCTTAGCTTCTTCTGCACGTTTTACATCTATTTCGTCTGGCCACTCAACACTTTCAGCTAAGATAGTGATAGAGTCACCAAGAATCTCTGCAAATCCGGAATGGAGTGCTGCTTCTTTTATCTCGCCACCATTCTCCTCAATTTTGAGAACACCTGGCGCAACAACAACAGTCATCGGAATATGCTTTGGATAAATACCCAATATACCCTCTGTGGTATTAAATTCTATAAAAGATACATCCCCCTCATAGAATACTCTGTCAGGTGCGATAATCTTTATCTGCATTGTTTTATCTGCCATAATATCCTCACTTTCCTATAACCGAATATGATGAATGCATCATATTTATGAGGTTATTTACACTTTGCAATAACATCCTCAATGCTTCCTGCATTTAAGAAATAACTCTCAGGAACATCATCATGCTTACCTTCGAGAATTTCCTTGAAGCTCTGAATAGTGTCAGAAAGTGGAACATATTTACCAGGAAGTCCTGTAAACTGCTCTGCAACGTGGAATGGCTGAGAAAGGAACTTCTGTACCTTTCTTGCTCTTGCAACTACAGTCTTATCTTCCTCTGAAAGCTCATCCATACCAAGAATAGCGATAATATCCTGAAGCTCTTTATACTTCTGAAGAATCTCCTGTACACCTCTGGCAACCTTGTAATGTTCCTCACCAACGATACGTGGGTCAAGGATTCTTGATGTAGACTCAAGTGGGTCAACAGCAGGATAAATACCAAGTTCTACAATAGAACGTGACAATACTGTTGTTGCATGCCAGTGAGCAAATGTTGTCGCTGGTGCTGGGTCTGTTAAGTCGTCCGCAGGAACGTAAACAGCCTGTACTGATGTGATGGAACCATTCTTAGTAGAAGTGATACGCTCCTGAAGAGCACCCATCTCAGTCTGAAGTGTTGGCTGGTAACCAACGGCTGAAGGAACACGTCCAAGAAGAGCTGAAACCTCAGAACCTGCCTGTGTAAATCTGAATATGTTATCAATGAAGAGAAGTACATCCTTACCTGCTTTGTCACGGAAATGCTCAGCCATAGTAAGTCCAGTAAGACCAACTCTCATACGCGCTCCAGGTGGTTCATTCATCTGACCGAACACCATGGTAGTCTTGTTGATAACTCCTGACTCAATCATTTCGTAATAAAGGTCGTTACCTTCTCTTGTTCTCTCACCAACACCTGTGAATACTGAGTATCCACCGTGCTCTGTAGCTATGTTTGTAATAAGCTCCTGAATAAGAACTGTCTTACCAACTCCGGCACCTCCGAAGAGACCAATTTTACCACCCTTCTGATAAGGACAAAGAAGGTCTACGACTTTAATACCTGTCTCAAGAATCTCAGTTTCAGTTGCCTGCTCTGAGAAATCAGGTGCCTTTCTATGAATTGGAAGATAAGTATCAACTTCAGGTGCTGGTTTATTATCAATAGGCTGTCCAAGTACATTGAACATACGTCCAAGTGTAGCTTCACCAACTGGTATTGTAATAGGTCCACCTGTACCAACGGCTTCCATTCCTCTTACAAGACCATCAGTAGGACCCATTGCTATACATCTAACTGTATCATCACCGAGATGCTGTGAAACCTCAGCATACAGTGTATCACCACTTTTTGTAGCAATTGTAATGGCATCGTATATCTCTGGAAGTTTTCCCTCTGGGAATTTCGCATCAATAACGGCACCGACAATCTGGGTGATTTTTCCTACATTTGTATCTGCCATTTTGCTTATATCTCCTTATATTTATATGAATTGTGCCTAGCTAATACTGCGCTAACTAAGTTCATGCTTCGTCACAGACTCGCATTCACTAAGGCGTCAGCTTATAGCGTCAGCACCGGCAATAATCTCAGTAAGCTCCTGAGTAATTGCACTCTGTCGTGCTCTATTGTATTTAAGCGACAGGCTCGATATCATGTCTTCAGCATTGCTTGTAGCTGAATCCATAGCCTGCATTCTTGCACCATTTTCACTGGCAACAGATTCAAGGAAGGCTCCAAAAATAATGTTAGACATATATTTCGGAATAACCATATCTAAAACCTCCTCTGGCGATGGTTCAAAGTTCATGAGAAGCTTATCGTCAACTTCTACTTCTTCAAAATCATCTGCACTAATAGGAAGAAGTTTTATAAGTTTAGCTTCCTGAGTAACAGTATTTTTAAAGTTTGTATAGGCTATATAAATCTCACCTATTTCTCCTTGAGAATACTGTGTAAGAAGCTCCTTTGTCATCTGAGTTGCATCTGCAAAAAGTGGCGAATTAATAACCTCTGAATAATCCTTGTGAATATTGTAACCTTTTCTCGAAAGACCCTCTATACCTTTTTTACCTACAGCATAAATGTAAGTATCTTCCTTTGAAAAGTCAGCAGCTAAAATTGCCTTAACAATGTTACTGTTATATCCACCTGCAAGACCTCTGTTTGAGGTAACCGCAATAACTGCTTTTTTCTTGCAATCACTTTCCTGAAGAAATTTGTGGTCTACATTTTTAGTCATCGAAAGGATAGAACAGATGGTATCATAGAGCATATTAAAATATGGTTTGTTGCTCTCTGCTTTTCCTCTGGCTTTTTGAAGCTTAACTGTGGCAACAAGCTTCATTGCCTTGGTAATCTGCTGAGTGCTTTGGACGCTTTCTTTACGTCTCTTTATGTCTCTCATTGATGCCAAGACTTATCACCTCTCAAACTAAAATGTTTCCTTGAACTCCTTAATTGCAGAAACAAGGCTTTCTTCTATTTCATCAGTTATCTTCTTATCAGTTCTAATCTTCTCGAATATCTCTGGATATTTTGTTGATATATGCTCAAACAATCCACTCTCAAATTCAAGAATTCTATCTACTGGAATATCAATAAGATACTTCTTTGTTGCAGCATAGATAATAACAACCTGTTTCTCAACTGGCATTGGCTTATACTGTGGCTGCTTAAGCATCTCTTTAATTCTTTCACCCTGTGCAAGCTTTTCTTTAGTATCATCATCAAGTTCTGAACCAAACTGCGAGAACGCTGCAAGCTCTCTGTACTGTGCAAGCTCTACACGGATAGGAGAAGCAAGTTTCTTCATCGCGTTAATCTGAGCAGCACCACCAACACGCGATACTGAAAGTCCTGCATTTACCGCAGGTCTGAAACCTGAGTTGAACATTTCTGTTTCAAGATATATCTGACCATCTGTAATGGAAATAACGTTTGTAGGGATATATGCTGATACGTCTCCTGCCTGTGTCTCAATTATAGGAAGAGCAGTAAGCGATCCTCCACCAAACTCATCTGAAAGCTTAGCCGCACGCTCAAGCAATCTTGAGTGAAGGTAGAATACATCACCAGGGTATGCCTCACGTCCAGGTGGTCTACGGAGAAGTAAGGATAATGTACGATAAGCAGTTGCATGCTTACTTAAATCATCATAAACGATAAGAACGTCTTTTCCTGACTCCATCCATTCCTCACCAATTGCGCATCCTGAATAAGGGGCAATGTACTGAAGCGGAGCAAGCTCACTTGCTGTTGAAGCAACAATAGTTGTATACTCCATAGCACCATACTCTGTAAGAGTCTTAACGATATTAGCAACTGTTGAAGCCTTCTGTCCAATAGCTACGTAAATACAGTTAACTCCCTGACCCTTCTGATTAATAATTGTATCAATAGCGATAGCTGTTTTACCAGTCTGCCTGTCACCGATAATAAGCTCTCTCTGTCCTCTTCCAATAGGAACCATTGCATCAATCGCCTTAATACCTGTCTGAAGAGGTGTATCTACAGATTTACGAGCAATAACACCTGATGCTACTCTCTCAATCTGTCTTGTCTTTGTAGTTTCAATTGGTCCTTTTCCGTCTATAGGCTGTCCTAATGCATTAACTACACGACCAAGCATAGCATCGCCTACAGGAACCTCAACAACTCGACCAGTTGTTTTAACTATGTCACCCTCGTTTATATTTTTTGTATCACCGAGTAAAACGGCACCCACATTGTCTTCCTCAAGGTTAAGTACCATACCGAATACATCACCTGGGAATTCAAGGAGCTCGCCCTGCATAGCATTAAGAAGACCATGAATACGTGCAATACCGTCGGCAACCTGAATAACAGTTCCAACATCTGATGTTTCCAGCTTCTGCTGGTAGTTCTTGATTTGTTCTTTAATAACTGAACTAATCTCTTCCGGTTTTAAATTCATGGAACACGAACACCTTCTTTCGATAATATTTCCGTCTAGGATTTAGACAAAGTTTTTGATAATTTATCCAGCTTAGTTTTAATACTGCTATCAACAACCCTGTCCTCAATTCTTATAACAAGACCACCAATAAGAGATTTGTCAACGGAATACTCAATCTCCATAGTGTCATAAGAGGTAGTCTCTATTAATTTTTGTTCTATTGCAACCTTCTGGCTATCTGATAAATCAATCGCACTTATAACACTTGCCACACCAATATTTTTTTGTTTTTTTACCAGTTTGATAAAATAATTAAAAATATTAATTATGTCACCGATGTGTTCCTTCTCAACCACCATAACCATAAGGCCGGTAATATCATCCGATACTCTGTTAGAAAACGTCTCTTCAACGATTTTCTTTTTTTCATCCTTATCAATACGTGGATGCTCAAGAATTTTAATCAGATCAATATTTTCATTTAATAACTTAATCAATGCCTGAACTTCTTCGTACAAGGCATCTATTTTATTTTCTTCAAGCGCTAATTCAAAAAGTGCGTTTCCATAGGTTATATCTACTTGTTTAGCCATGTACTATCACCCATTTCCTTCAGCGTCTCGTCGATTAATGCAGCCTGCTTTGCATCATCCATGCTACCATCGACAAACTTACCCGCCATAACGGTAGCAACTCCGATTATCTCCTGCTTAACCTCATCCTTAACTCTGTTCTTCTCAAGCTCAGCTTCCTGATTAGCTGCAGAAATAATTCTTGCAGCCTCTTCTTTAGCTTCAGCAACAATAGTCTCCTGATTTTTAACTGCTTTTTTTCTTGCTGATGAAAGAATGTCTCCAGCTTCCGCTTCCGCATTCTTAATCTTCTCATCATACTCTGCCTTAAGCTTAGCAGCCTCTTCCTTATCTCTTGCTGCACTTTCCAAGTCATTAGCGATTTTTGCCTGTCTGTCAGAAATAACCTTCTTAACAGGCTCAATCAAAATATATGTCAAGAAAATAAACAACAGAAATACAGCGAGACCTTGTACCAATATATCAAAAAGTAACTGAGCATCAAGACCGAAGATACGTGTCTGAGAACCAGCAAGCAAAGCCGCCTGTGTATTCATAATTATTCCAGTCACGTCAATCCTCCTTTTTATTCACCAAAAGGTTTAACGAACATAAGAAGAAGTGCTACAACGAGTCCGTAAAGACCTGTTGTCTCTGCTACAGCCTGTCCAAGAAGCATTGTCGACATGATATCACCCTTTGCACCTGGGTTACGACCTACTGCTGAGGCACCATAACCTGCCGCAATACCCTGACCTACACCAGGTCCGATACCTGCGATAACTGCAAGACCTGCACCTATTGCTGAACATGCTCCAATTAATCCGTCAATATGAATATTCATTTTTAATTCCTCCATTTATAAATATTTATGCTTTTTGCATATTATTTGCTTACGCTTCAACATTTCTCTTATCTGCCACAAAAGTCATAGTCAGCATACAGAATACATATGTCTGAATCGCTCCTGAGAACAAGTCGAAATATACGTGAAGTGCTGATGGTATACCAAGCTTGAAAAGTATTGGCAACATACCATAATAAAGCGCCATCATAACTGTGCCGGCAAGAACGTTACCGAAAAGACGAAGTGACAACGAAATCGGTGTCGCTATTTCACTGATTACGTTAATAGGAAAGAATAAGAATATAGGTTCAAACATTCCCTTTAGGTAACCCCACTTCTGATATCTGATGGCCGCATATTGTATCATTATAAATGACACAAGTGCGATACAAAGAGTTGTACCGTAATCTGCTGTAGGTGGTCTTAAACCAAACAGACCTGATATATTCGAGAAAAACACGAATAAAAACAGCGTACCAACATAGTTGATATACTTTTTGCCAGCCTTACCCATAGTTCCGTTAACAAAATTAAGTAATGTGCTTATGGCAAACTCAACGCCTGTAGCAAATTTGCTTGGTGCGTCTTTTGTTTTAAGAACACTTCTTCTTGCAAATACAGCAAGAACCATTATGGCAACGACAACTATAAATGTACAAATATGGGTGGTTGTAATGTATACCGTTGTGCCAAAGAAATTTAACGGATAAAGCTCATGGATGTAGAAATCCGGCGAGTCAAAATTTACCACATCAAATCCTGTGGCCACACCATTTACCATATGTTCACCCTCCTTCATATGTTATTTTGTTCTATATCAAGAGTGTCCTCCACTCCATCAATCTTAGTTGTAAGTTTTTTTATGATTGGATTCATAAATGCTGATATTTTAAGTCCTAACAACCCTATAGTGACACCGACAAATGCGGTCCAATGTATTATTATTGCAACAATCATTAGTACAAGACATATAACAAGTCTTGTCATGCTTTTAATCATTGCAAAGTTTTTTGCTTTTTTTTCGGAAAGCTCTAATGTAATATCCAAAGTATCATATATACTATACGCCTGAAACCCTGCTCCTACAGCTCCCACAACAAGAGCAAGCAAATATATCCATATAGGACGCATAAATATTATACCTATTAAAGCAAAAATCAATGCATATATTGCTATTCCTATATATAATTCTTTTAATACTCTAAGAGCTTTATTGTTTGTCATTTTCAGTACCTATAAATTTGCGAATAAGTATGTAAACTGAACGAAAACCTGATACAACACCCAGCATAATAAACCATACCATAAGGTTTGTATTAAAATTCTTATCAATAATATATCCTAAACCTATACACAAAAAAATGGTAATAAGCATCGTAAAGCCAATCTGAGTTATCAGATATATCATCTTTATTATCTGGTTATTGTCTTTGTTCATAAAAACACCACTCCACCATGAGTTTACACATAACAAATATTATATATTATTCCAAGGTTTTTTTCAACAATTCACT
The DNA here is from genome assembly GCA_045531735.1 of Wujia sp. GTDB lineage: Bacteria > Bacillota > Clostridia > Lachnospirales > Lachnospiraceae > Coprococcus_C. The sequence continues at coordinate 107,033 of JAZSEO010000016.1, forward strand.
ACTTATTTATATATATTTTTATGCTCACAATAAAAAAGCAAACCTCGGCAAGAAAATATACTCATATAATTAAATTGTTTTTTAGAAATAATCTTGTTATACTATGGTTGTAAAAATACAAACAACTTATGTATAACTATTTATTTTAATGTATATCAGGTGTAACTTATGAATATAATCAACACTAAAATTTATAAAGGCGACAACCATGTAGGTATAGAAGAAGCAGTTAAAATCTTGCAGTCCGACGGTTTGGTTGCTTTTCCAACAGAAACCGTATATGGATTAGGTGCAAATGCACTCAACGAGGGTGCCGCTGCAAAAATATATGCCGCAAAAGGCAGACCTAGCGACAATCCTTTGATAGTTCATATTGCTGACACAAAATCGGTTTATGAGCTTGCCAAAGAGGTTCCTCAAAAAGCGGTCATGCTTATGGAAGCATTTTGGCCAGGTCCGCTTACCATAATTCTTAATAAAAAAGATATTGTACCCGCCGGAACCACAGGCGGACTTAATACTGTTGCAATACGAATGCCTTCGCATCCGGTAGCACTTGAGCTTATTCGAAAAAGCGGTCTTTTTATCGCTGCACCTAGTGCAAATACATCTGGCAGACCTTCTCCTACGGAAGCAAAGCATGTTGTCGAGGATATGACTGGCAAAATAGATGTTATACTTGATGGCGGTGCTGTTGGCATTGGCATTGAGTCAACCATTGTTGATTTAACAGGTGATATTCCTGCAATTTTACGTCCAGGTTTCATCACTAAAACCATGCTGGAAAGCATTATTGGTCCTGTTGAGATCGACCCTGCACTTGTTAACCCTGATCCAAATATTAAACCGAAGGCACCAGGAATGAAATATACTCACTACGCACCCAAGGGCGAGCTTACTGTAGTTGAAACGCTCTCAAATGACAGCATTACTGCTACACATTTGGTTGTAAATAAAATAAACGAACTTGTAAAAGAAAAAGAGCTACAAGGCTATAAAGTTGCCATAATCGCTTCTGAGGAATACTCGTCGCAATACAGATGCAAAAACATCCTTATTGCCGGCAACTCAGACAAAAACGAAACCGTTGCCGCAAAACTATACGGTATCCTAAGGCAATGCGACGAGCTGGATGTAGAGTATATTTACAGTGAAGCCTTTGACAAAGGAGAGCTTGGCGGTGCAATTATGAACAGGTTGCTCAAAGCTGCAGGACAACGCATAATTACTGTGTAGATTTGTATATTGACTAAATTTTTTATTATAAATATAATTATTATGTTTATGGAACTCACAAACTTTTCTCATTTATATAAATGTAATCAGGAGGATTAGTTATGATAGCAATCGGATGTGACCACGGTGGATATGAATTAAAATTAGAGATACTCAAACACCTCAAAGATAGAGGCTTTGAGATGAAGGATTTAGGATGCAACAACACAAACTCATGCGACTATCCTATCTATGCGAAAGCTGTTGCAGAATCAGTCGCATCTGGCGAATGTGAGCTTGGTATTCTTGTCTGCGGAACAGGCATTGGCATGTCTATGGCTGCAAACAAGGTTGAAGGCGTTCGTGCCGCACTTTGTGCAGACTGCTTCTCTGCACAAGCAACAAGAGAACACAACAACGCTAATGTTCTTTGTCTTGGAGCAAGAACCTTAGGTCCTGGTCTTGCACTTATGATTGTTGATTATTTTGTTGATACACCTTTTTCAAATGACGAAAGACATATCAGAAGAATTAATATGTACTCATAATTTAACATTAATTTATGTGAATTTTTATATACAAGGGAGTTTTTATGAAGATAATATTTTGCAGATGGAAAAGCATATGTGAGGACGGCATTTCTAACGCCATCAAACGTTTAGGACACACATTGGTGGCCTTAGACCGCAGCTTTAACAGCGTAGATTATGACAAGGATTATCTTCAAATCCTAGTTAAGCTTGTACAGGACAATCCTGATACAGCCTGCGTTTTGTCCGTGAATTTCCAGCCAATTATCGCACGTGCCTGCAAAGTATTAAAAATCCCTTATCTTTCTTGGACTGTAGATTGTCCAAGTTTTCAGTTGTATTCTCAAACAGTGGCATACCCTACCAACAGAATATTTCTGTTAGACCGTATGCAAACTGCTAAATTTTCACCCCTTAATCCAGATAATATTTTTCATCTTCCTTTAGGCTGTGACTTAGACACATGGGATAGTGTAAAGCTTACCGCTGAAGATCATAAGATGTATGACTGTGACATTTCCTTTGTCGGTTCATTGTACTCCGAAAAATGTAAATATAACGGCATTGCAGATGATTTATCGGATTATACAAAGGGATTTGTTGACGGTTTAATAAACGCCCAACTCAACGTATATGGATACAATTTTTTAGAAGATTCTATTTCTGATGAATGGGCAGAGGATTTCAAAAAACAAGTTAACTGGATTCCTCTCGCAGAGGACTATATTGAGGATGTTAAAGGTATTGTCGCAGACACTTACCTGGGTTACAAATGTACTGAACAAGAGCGTATAAGAACTCTAAACGCCATAAGCGAACACTTCCACATGGATTTATGGACGCTTAGCGACGCCTCTATGATACCTAAAATAAACAATCGTGGCGGCGCTGACTCAGAAACAATGATGCCTAAGATTATTAAATGTAGCAAAATTAATCTTAACATGACAAACCGCCCTATTAAAACAGGGTTCCCACTCAGAATATTCGACCTAATGGGAGCCGGTGGTTTTGTTATTTCAAATTATCAGGCAGAGATTCCTGAGCACTTTATTCCAGATGAGGATATTGTGCTATATGACAGTATACCTGATTTGCTAAACAAAATAGATTATTATTTAACACATGATGACGAGCGTATACAGATTGCTAAGAATGGCTACGAAAAGGTAAAGCAGGCTCATACATATGACATTCGCTTACAGCAAATGTTTGAACTGGCGGGGATTGTATAAACTCAATGTGCATTACAAAATAATACGCATAAATATAACACGAAGCCTGCATATAAACATATAGACGCAAACAACTGCAACGCGCTGACAAACTAACCAGCAACTCCGACTAAGACTCTCAGGAATGCCTTCGAGCCTAAGTCTTCGTAACTGGTGGATTTCGTCAGACGCTAAAAACGCAGTCAAAATGTTTGCTTTTATATGTTTATATGCAGGCTTCATGTTATATTTACGCTTACAATCTCTTAATTTCTGATTTCTTACCCAGCCATATCGCAAAAACACAAAACTATTATAATTCTTCTGGGATTTCCCAGCTAGATAGTTCTTCTTTATATTGGGTAAGCTGCTCTTTATATATGTCACATTCTTCTTGCTTTACGAGCTCCTCATAGCAAAAAACTAGCCCTTCGAGTGGTAGATTTCCACTTGTGCATATATCTATTATGCTTTGTGTTTCATATCTTGCGTTTAGAAACCATACTATCGCTTCGTTATAGTCACCTAATGCTTTATAGTATTCTCCCAGCTCATAGCATATTTCTGCACATGGAGTTTCCATCATATCTCTTAACGCGTACTTGAGTATGTCTGATGGATTATTTTCCATACGTGCAAGTCGAGCTAGCACACAAGCAGCTTCTTTTCCTCTGTCTGACATTGGATTTTCAAGCCATATAGGAATAAAAATTTGTTTAGAAGCTCTTAAATCTTCTATGTCCCCCATTTTATAGAGCTCTTTTGCGTACATCATATACACTTTATCAGACAGCATGCCATCTCTATCGTATGTTTTTACAAATATTCCAAAATCTCTCTTGCTATGGCTGGAAACAGGCATATGTAATATCTCAATATCGCTGTCAAAAACAACCGGATCCATTCTTACCGTCTCATGTATCGGATCTATCCACGTAAATGTACGTAATCTTTTAAACAACTTTGGACGGTATTCTTTTTTTGCGTTAAGGAGATTACCATATTCTGAAATGGTTACATACTTCATCTGTACCATCTCCACTTCCGGCATCATACATTCCTTTAATACTTTGAATTTACTTCTGTTCTCTTCATCTAAAACCTCATCTGCATCTGGTGTATAAATATAATCCATTGTCGCCTTTGAAAAAGAAAAATTTCTCGCATCGGCAAAATCATCTATCCACCTGTAATCATATATTTTATCTGTATATTTTGCAGCAACCTCTTTTGTTTTGTCGGTAGAGCCTGTATCTATAATGATTATTTCATCCATCAAGTCCGCTACAGTATCAAGGCATCTTGCTAATATTTTTTCTTCGTTTTTAACAATCATGCATAAGCTTATAGTAATCATAGCCAGCCTCCTTTATCTAAAACTAATATATTCTTGCTATAATTTGACTCTCGTATACAGAATCATCTACATCCTCCACAACATCTCCACCATCAACTTCGTTGTTATATTTATGTTTAACTGCTGTTTTTTTACCTTGTCCTGCAAGCATCCATTCATATTCTATATCCACGTGCCCTATATCAAGCGCCTGAAAGCCTGCTTTTGACAAATCATACGCAAGAACTGTTGCGGTTGCACCCATAGCAATAAGCACCAATCTGTCCTTATCCTGCTCCATCGTTTTTGATAATATCTCTTCATATCTATCAAACGCATGCTCTGCAGGTCCTAAAATTCTTATAATGTCTTTAGCATTATCTAATAAGTCATTCCCCACACCCATTCTGGTTTTTTCACCTTCAATAATAAGAAGATTTTTATCCTGCCATATTTGTTTTAACATCTCAAATCTTTTTTTAGGTGCCTCTGTATTGTTATCCAAATAGCTTGCATATGGTCTTGTTAAATATGTATCATAATAACATCTTGCCATATCTATCAACTCATAATGCTGTTTTCTGACATCTTCAGATAAATACGCTCTTACATTATATCTACATTCATCGTTATACTTAGATAAGTCGCCATATACATCCATCAGACATAACAAAACATTATCATCATTACTAGATAATATCTCCTTCAAACGAATCGCCAACTTCTCATCTGCACGCTGAAATTTCTGTCGATCTACACCTGCCATAACAGCAAACTCCCCATCGCCAAAACGACACATCGATTTACCATCATTTATAATCAATTCTATCGCTTTCTCTCCAGACAAAACAATTGGATATTGCAGTGCTTCTCGATTATTTACAATCTCATATTTAAGATTGTTTACTGTACAGTTCATCACATATTGATTTGTAAATATTTGAGTCTGATTTTTCGCAATCTCCTCTTGTCTCTCCACGATAAATTCAATGTTAGAATTTTGTGACTTTACAGCGTGAGCAAGCTTTTTAATTGCGACATTATCAAAAGTATCAGTAGGACTAACAGCCTTGTTTTTATCATCAATCTTATTTATTGATTTTATATCCGTCTCATTAAAAACCGGTATATCCACACCCGATATAACAGGAATTCCAAACAAATCTGCCATATCCATATGAACAACATTATCAATGCTTCTATTGGTGATATATGCGTCTACCTGCCCAAACAAGCCACGCTCATCATCGAGATTTCCCACATATAAATTAATATAACAATTTGCATCCTCGTAGTTGGCAAAAACTTCATCCAATGCAGCAAGCTTGTCATCTAAAAACTCATCATCTCTAATGTATAAAAGCAACTCTGTATTTGTATCTGAAAAACTTCTGGCAAAGGCGTCTATGACCTTTGGATATGTAGGATAAGCCTGCTCAAAATCAGGAATATATAAATAGATTTTTTCCTCACCTGAATTTTGTTTTTCAATTGGATTAATATCCACTCCAACTATTTGAGAAAGCTCTATAGTCGCATCACCTATATGCCTAGCTATAAACTCATCTATATCACCAAACAACTCATTAGCATGCTTTTTCACCTTATCCTTATCCCAATTCCACCATCTTATTAAATTAAGTGACTCTATCTGTTTTTCATCAAATCTATAGCCTATAACCTTAGCTGGATTACCTGCAACAACCGCATAAGAAGGTACATCCTTAGTAACTACTGCTTTTGCCGCTACTACTGCACCATTACCAATAGTTACACCACTCATAATGGTCGCTTTCTCACCTATCCAACAATCATTCATGATGACAATCTGACCTTTACGTTTAACCTGCTCTGGTCTTCTGTATGCAACTCCATTTATACGCCCCTGACAAGCTCTTTTGTAGTCATGATTCATATCTACTATAAAAATCACATCATGTGCTATAGAAGAATGTCTGCCTATCTGAACACTATATATGAGTTTTTCATCAAGTACATTTTCCACAATAACTTCTTCAATATAGCTATCACGTCCAATAGTAAGCACAGGAAAGCTTTTGTTCTGGTTTAATACATCACTTGTATATTCAAAATCGTTTTTTATACTGTCTTCCGGTATGTTTAACTTAAATCTCATTTCCCCTCCAAATAACATGTGCCGAGACCTTAAGTGTCCCGGCACTCATTATGTATTAAAACCTACACGAAGAAATTGTTTCTTCTCTGTTGTTCTTCTTCCATCTGTTTCTTCTGCATGTTAATTCTAATCTGCTCGAGAATAGTGTTCTTCTGTAAATCTGACATTTCCTCAGCCATATCTGTATCACGAATCTGGCTGTTAGCCGCAGTAAGATTATAAGATGAATATTGATTGCTCATGATAGTGTATGCCAATCTGTTAGATTTTGCACCTATGTCAGAGCGAGCTTCGTTAACCTTCTTAAGCGCATTGTCTACATCCTTAAGATTAAAATTCTTAGTTACATCAAAATCAGCAATTCCAAGTGCTTCAAGAGATGCATTAACCATCTTAATCTCCTGACCCTTTCCTGTTGGATTAGTAGCAAGATTAATATCTGCCATGCTTCCATCGAGGAGTTTTAAGCCGTTAAACTGTGTGTTTTTAGCTATATCAGAAATGCCTTTTTTAATCTCGTCTATCTCTATCTGCATCATAGATAACTCATCTTTTGAATAGAGTGCTGAGTTAGATGCTTGTAAGCCAAGTTCTCTAATTCTGCTGAGCGAGTCATGTAGACTAGCCAACGCACCGTCTGCCACGTTAAGCATGTCATTGCCCATCTCGGCATTCTGAGTAGCTACATCATACATATTAGCCTGATTCTCAAGCTTCTCCGAAATAGCAAGTCCTGCCGCATCATCTGCTGCATGGTTAATCTTATATCCACTTGATAAGTTCGCATAATTAGTTTCAATTGAAAGTGACATTGTATCGCCTCCTTTATTATAAAAATACGTCTATAGTTATAAATATTATAGCATAACAAAGCATATTGCTACAAGCTATTTATGTAATCAGCTTCTCAATTTGTATACAAAATGTATACAAATTTTTCTCTTTATTTATTGCCTGTAAAAAAAAGATATGTTACGATAAAATAAAGCATTAATATTCTTTTTTCTATTTGGTATTTTCTATACCATTCTTACATTCTTAGAATCACAGAACTTCGATGCTTTATCTCACAAATTCAAGCAGCGAGGATATGTAATTCTATAGATGTAACGTTTCCTCCTGCGAAACAAGGGGTTACCCCAAGGATAGGAGGAATTATATGTATAACAACGAAGCAGAAATTTCTGTCGACACAGCTACGGCAAACCGCAACTACAAGGACTCTGTATTTCGATTTATTTTCAAAGAGAAAAAAGAATTGCTGGCACTTTATAATGCGGTTAACGGCACACATTATATCAATCCTGAGGTTCTACAGGTTGCCACACTTGACAACGCAATCTATTTGTCCATTAAAAACGACATTTCCTGTGTGGTCGAAATGAGACTTGATATGTATGAGCATCAATCGTCAGTTAACCCAAACATTCCACTTAGAGATTTGCATTATGTATCGCGTACATATTCGGCATTATGCAGAAATGAGGATATCTACACGCCTAAACTTATCAAGCTTCCGAATCCGAAGTTTATCGTATTCTATAACGGAACAGCCAAGCAGCCTGCCATCAGGGAGATGAGACTTTCTGATGCATTTTTTCACAAGGAAGAAAATCCAAGTCTTGAGCTTGTTGTAACTCAGATAAACATTAATCCGGGATTTAATGACGATTTGCTTGATAAGTGTAAAAGTCTCAAAGATTATACTCTGTATGTCAGTATGGTACGTGAATATCTCAAGTGTATGTCGCTTAAAGATGCGATTGAAAAAGCAGTTGATGAGTGTATCAGAGATGGCATTCTTGCCGATTTTCTGAAGAAAAACAAGGCGGAGGTTATTAGTATGTGTCTATTTGAATACGATGAAGAGCTTCATCGAAAATCTATGAACGAGTATTATCGCGAGGAGGGGCTTCGTCAGGGCAGAGAGGAAGGAATTAAACAAGGGATTCAAGAAGGAATTCAGAAAGGGATTCAAGAAGGGATTCAGAAAGGGATTCAGGAGGGTATACAAGGTACAGTTACAACTCTTAGAAGTATTGGTTGGACAGATGAGGCTATTACTGATAAGCTTGTTGAAGTATACAAGATAACTACTGCTGAAGCAAAAGAACTTGTTAAAGCTACAACTTAAAAAATAACCAACAGAAAACATTTTCACAGCCTTCAGTGCAAATATATTCATTTTTAGGTCTTATGGTCTGTTTATGAAGTTTTTTGCATACTATAGTATTTGATTTGTACAAAATATTTACAAAAGACAAATCAAAGGGGTGAAGAAAGTGCCAACTATTCCAGAAGTAATCGGTGAACGAATCAAGTATTTTCGTAAGCAACGAAAATTAAGCCAGGAAAAGCTTTCTGAATTAGCAGACCTACATCCAACATACATCGGACAGCTAGAACGTGGAGAGAAAAATCCATCTGTAGAGACTATATTTAAAATATGTATAGGTTTGGACGTACCTGTATCAAGCTTTCTTGAGAAGGTCGATGAATACCAAATGACAGAATACACTATTCATAGTCAAAAAATCGCACCAGAGGACAACATTCCACTCAAAGCTTACGAGTTACTATATACGGAATCACGTGATAACCAAAAGCTATTGTACGATTTATTACTAATAGCAAAACGATATGATAAATAGAGGTTAATTACTTGATTGCAAAAGCTCTGACCTTTTAGTCAGAGCTTTTTTGTATACAGTTTCTTATATTGTTTTCTGGCGATATCGCCTAAATCTCAATTTTTAATTTCATATCGTGAAAGGAGGCCTTATTTTATATGGGCAAAAAAGATGATGCAATTGTACCTTTCTTTAAGAACAAAGAGCGTTTCTCTGATTTATTTAATGGTGCTTTATTTCATGGCAGACAGCTTATTTTCGGTATGATAAAATGTAAAGACGATAAAGAAAAACTTTTCAATTTTACTAAAGATAATGAAAGCTATTTTAGTTAAGATAAAAAGAAGCCTATGAAATAAATTTACAGACTTTATTTCATAGGCTCTTTTTGAAATTATATATCATTTATCCGTTTAACCAATCTCTTACATCCATTGCCATCGACAACCGACTGCATCCTGCTACTAATACCACGTCTGGAATTTACATCCTGCCGTAGCGCATTAATCTTTGTGATAATATTATTCACACAAGCATCCATATCTTCCCTAACATCTCCTGCATAATATATAGCAGCCTTTTCCGAAACTACCTGTGCTATTTCCATCTGATTATCTGCCAATGTATACATAACAGTAGGTATTCCACAAGCACATAACTCATAAGTGGTTACTCCTCCCGCTGAAACAGCTATATCACAAGATTTCATGTAGTCAGCGATATTAGGAATATTATAATGGAGCTTCACATTCTTATATGATGCCCATTTCTTTTCGAGAGCTTCCTTGTTCTCATTGAATCTTCCCACTATCACGTGCACATCGGTTTCATCAAACCAATCCTGTGTCTCAAGAGAATTCAATAGATTACCAGTCAAATTATAAATATCAGTTCCGCCAGATGTGATAAATATACTTTTTACCTTGTCATTCACCACTCGTTTATATCCACAAAACTCCTGTCGCAAAGGTGCAAATTCACATCCTAACACAAACTGAATCTCCCTATACCTATCCCCATACACACGCTGGTACTTAGCATCATTAGCAAATATATTATAATTAACCAACATATGAACGGGATACGGAAACAATAACAAATCATCTATGTATATTATCTTAGTTGCACTTTTTAACTCTTGCAAATAATGCTCTGTAACATAATACGAATCAATCAACAGCTTATCTATACCAAGCTCATCAATCAATTGCTTCATATGCTCTATCTCTATATCCAGGTCATTCCATACAGAATCAAGACATATTCCATTGAAGCCTTTACCTTCAACCAATTCTCTGGTTCTATCATCGGCAAATAAGAATGTCACCATTTCGCCCTGTCTTCTCATCTCGTCTGCAATATAAAGACAACGCATAACATGACCTGTACCTATTATTTCATTTGCATCTGCTCTAATGTAAAACATACTGTTTTTTCCTATTCTGAAACAAATTCTATCACTTTATCAATAACATACTGCTGTTGTTCCTCTGTCAATGTAGGATAAATAGGCAAACTGATGGCTCTAGAATAAAAAAGTTCCGCATTTTTACAACAACACTTATCATAACCATTCCTCTGATAATAAGGATGCTGATATACAGGTATGTAATGAACGTTAACACCTATTCCAGCCTCTCTTAACTTATCAAATATCTCTTTACGATTCGCAACCTGTATCATATAAAGATGCCAGCCACTCTCACAGTTATCCATCTGTTTCGGTGTTATAATACCTTCTATACCAACAAAAGCCTGATCATATCTTCTGGCTATAGCTCTTCTTTTCTTCAAGAACGCATCCAACTTATCCATCTGACTACAGCCTAGTGCACATGAAATGTCAGTAATTCTATAATTATATCCTAGTTCCAACTGCTGATAATACCATCCACCTTGATTCTCTGTTATTAAATCTTCTTCTCTGGTTATTCCATGACTTCTAAACAGCACCAGTCTCTTATATAGCTCTTCATTATTAGTCACAACCATACCGCCCTCACCAGTAGTAATTGGCTTAACAGGATGAAAACTAAAGCAAGTCATATCTGACTGACTACCTATCATCTTACCTTTGTATGATGCTCCAAGAGCATGAGCCGCATCCTCTATAACTATAAGGTTACGCTCTTTAGCTATAGCCCATATTTTATCCATATCACATGGTTGACCTGTATAATGAACCGGAATTATAGCCTTTGTTTTATCAGTAAGTTTCTTCTCTATCTCCTCTGGAGCTATATTATATGTCTCAGCATAAATATCAGCAAATACAGGTGTACCACCACAATAGAGCACACAGTTTGATGATGCCGCAAATGTTATAGGCGAAGTAATTACCTCATCACCCTCTTTTATACCTGCTGCCAAACACGCTATGTGAAGAGCTGCTGTTCCACTATTAACAGCAACAGCGTATTTTACACCTACATAATCTGCTACCTTTTTCTCAAATTCTGTTATCTTTGGTCCAGTTGTAAGATAGTCCGATTTAAGAACGTCGATTACTGCCTGTATATCATTATCATCTATTGTTTGTCGTCCGTATGGTATGTACATCTTTGCGACCTCCTCAAAAGCTTCAAATATAACGTAATTATAACGGATTTTAATTGCAAATACAATAACATCAAAAACACAAAGCCTCCCTATTTGTATACAAATTCATGCACATTTTTCTTTACAATCAGAAAATTCAAAAGCGATTTTGGAATTATTGTAAACGCTCCATAGTGGGTACAAATTTACAAACATAAAAATATAAGACACCTATCGTTATCAGAACAACGCCTGTGGGATTAAAATTACTTTTTCAATCCCACAGGCATTTGTTCTAAATCATTTTAAATAACAGATTATTTTTCTAACAACTTATATCGTTGTAAAAAATTTGCTATATTCTCGTCCCACGCAAAAGGAATTTTTCTTTGAAGCTCCTCTAACTGTTTGTTATTATGATAACTCCCCTTTCCTATCTGTTCAGTCAAAATGTAATTATTATTTTTTATATCATTCCAATGTTCTTGAAACAATCTTATAATTTCATCATTAAGTTTCTTATATGTTGAAGCAAATGTTTCATGTTCCTCTTCGAAGAAGCATTCCCTTTGATATAATATCAACCCCTTATCCAACCCTGAACTAACTTGGTGAATTGTAACACCTTTTGGTGTATCATCTATAAAGCTCCAAATGTTTGGACTTGCCCCTCTATTCCAAGGTAAATATGATATATGCAAATTAAATATTCTTCCATTCATGTAATCTATAATATCGTCTGTTATTATGTGGACATAGTTATAGCTTACAATTAATGTTGGTTGCAATTCCACAACCTGCTCAATTTTCAAACAATCACTAAAAAAAACCACGTTTTCAGTACGAGACAACCACTCATATAACGATAGCGTCTGCTTATTATTCGAAAGAAATAATATCACATTTCCACGTAAACCCTTGTTACCTTGATTAATATTTTTCAATATTGTTTTATCTAAATATATGTTCATAAAAACCTCTATAGCCAACTATCTCAGACATTACTACTTTATATTCTCTATCATTTCAAATCTCAATGGCGTTCCATACTTTATATCGCATAAAGCCACCTGTCCCAATACATCATCAAAAAACTTCGGTTTTATACCATAGCCTGGTCTTATAATCCTAATATTGTCCTCAGTAAACTTTTCACCTTTCTTTATATCACGAACAACAAAAATAGATCTTCTGAACACTGTGCTGCCTTCTTCCTCCTTTGTCGGTCCATAATTAATTATCCCTTTGGCTTTCTCGACTGTACGAATCTCTTCGACCATCTGTTTAAATTCATGAGGTTCCATCGAAAACGAAGAATCAGGATTCTCAATTTCTCTGGAGATGCAAAAATGCTTTTCTATCACAGAAGCACCCATAGCAACAGCCGTAACAGCTCCTATTGTTCCCATTGAATGATCCGACAAACCAACTGGTACAGTAAATTTATCTTTCATATCAACCATAGTATTTAAATTCATACTATCACTTATTGCAGGATATGCACTTGCACATCTAAGAAGGCATATTTTGTCATTCCCCTGTTCTTTTATAGCATTAACCGCATCTGAAATATCCTCAATGGTTCCCATACCAGTAGACATGATTATAGGTTTTCCTTTTGACGCAATATATTTAATAAGCGGAATATCAACCAATTCAAATGAAGCTATTTTATAAAATTCAACACCTAGCTCCTCTAAAAAATCTACAGAGGTCTTATCAAAAGGTGTCGACAAAAAATCTAATCCTACATTCTCAGCAATCAGTTTTAACTCGGCCTGCCATTCCCATGGAGTATATGCTTTACCATATAACTGATATAAATTCTCGCCTTCCCATGTTCCATTATCAATATGGAAATATTCATTATCGCAATCAATAGTGAGTGTATCAGGAGTGTATGTCTGAATTTTTATGCAATCTGCTCCAGCATCTTTAGCTGCATGAATTATCTCCTTGGCTCTATCAATGCTACCTGCATGATTAGCGGACATTTCTGCTATGATATATGTTTTTCCTTCGTTAATTTTATTGTATAAATTCATATATCCTCCCAACAATTGAAAAAAGTTGTTACAATCATATTTATTATATCGGATTTTATACGCAAACACAATACCACTAAAAGCCTCATGCAACCTATATTTGTATACAAAATGTATACAAATCAGACGCTGCTTTTTCTTTACTTTTATAAATTTGTATTCTATAATTACCACATCAATATAATCTATCTTTAATTCTTATATTGTTTTCTGGCGGTATCGCCTAAATCTCAGATTTTTAACTTTATATCGTGGAAGGAGGCCTTATTTTTATATGGGCAAAAAAGACGATGCAATTGTACCTTTCTTTAAGGACAAAGAGCGTTTCTCTGATTTATTTAATGGTGCTTTGTTTCAGGGCAGACAGCTTATATTGCCAGAGGAGCTTGAGCTTAAGGATAGTGTACAAACAGCAATATTACAGGATAAACGCAGAAAAAAACATTCTGTAAAGCGTTACAGGGACATTGTAATGGACTGGAACAATCAGATAACACTTGCGATACTAGCCTGTGAAGTGCAGGAAAATGTCCATTATGCAATGCCTGTCAGAAATATGTTATATGACAGCTTATCCTACACAAATCAAATTAATGAATTATGGGATTCTCTTTCTGATGAAGAAAAAAGAAATATCCATAGTGAAGAGTTTTTATCGCATTTCAGAAAAGAAGACTTTATATATCCTGTTATAACATTAGTTCTCTACTATGGTGATAACTGGGATGGAAGTCTTGATTTACATAGCATGTTTAATATTAGCAATGCAACAATGAGGCATAAACAAGATATCGAAATTCTAAAACAGTATGTTCCAAATTATCATATTAATCTGATTAATCCCACAAAAATAGAAGATTTATCTGTGTTTAAAAGTGATTTACAGCTTATTTTCGGTATGTTAAAATGTAAAGACGATAAGGAAAAACTTTTCAATTTTACTAAAGATAATGAAAGCTATTTTAGTTCAATAAGCAATACTGCCATTAATGCTGTAAGTGCTTTTATGAATTTTAATGTTGAGCTTGATGCAATTTTAGTCAAAGATGAAAAGGAGGAAAAAAACATGTGCAAAGCATTAGATGATTGGTATAACGATGGCGTTGAGAAAGGCAAGTGTGAAGGCAGACTCGAAGGTAGACTCGAAGGAGAAATTGTTGGAACAATCAAGACATTATACTCTTATATTAAGAAAACACCTGAAGAAATAGCAAATATTGTAAATCGACCTGTTGAATATATCAAGGAGATTCTTGAAGCATCATAGACTCTTCAAATAGTACACCATAAACAGTGATAGCAAAAACGCCTATAGGATTGGATTTACCATTCCTATAGGCGTTTTTTCATTACAACTACCATATCTTCCATGGTGCTTCACCAGACTGCCATAAAGATTCCAATAACTTTTGATCTCTAAGCGTGTCCATACACTGCCAAAAGCCATAATGCTTAAAGCAGGCTAACTGTTTTTTATTTGCCAACATCTCTAAAGGTTGTTTCTCAAATACAGTTGTATCATCTTTAATAAGCTCGAACACTTCAGGCTCTAACACCATATAGCCTCCATTAATCCATCCCATATCTTCTTGGCTTTTTTCTCTAAACGAACATACATAATCTTCTTGTATATCAATAACACCAAAACGACCTTCTGGTCTGACAGCCGTTAATGTCGCTAACACTCCCTTATTTTTATGAAATTCTACCAATTCTTTAATGTTAACATCCGAAACACCATCACCATATGTCATAAGAAATGTTTCATTCCCTAAATATTCCTTAATTCTTTTTATTCTTCCCCCTGTCATTGTATCTAATCCTGTATCAACAACTGTAACCTTCCATTTTTCAGAATATCTATTATGCACAATCACATCTTTTCCATTCGTAAAATCAAATGTAACATCACTATTATGTATAAAATATTCTTCAAACCATTGTTTTATCATATGTTGCTTATATCCTGCACAAATAATAAATTCATTAATATCATATTTAGAGTATGCTTTCATAATATGCCACAATATCGGTTTTTCACCTATTTCTATCATAGGTTTTGGTCTTAAATGTGACTCTTCAGAAATTCTTGTTCCATATCCACCTGCTAATATTATTGCTTTCATCTTGCGCCCCTCCTAAATTGGTAAAAACAACACTTAATCATAAACAATACTCTGCAATTTGCTTTTCCATACAAGCTACAATATCCTCCTCTTTAATATAACAATATGACCATTCAACTATTTTTTGCATAGTTTGACTGACAGTCCATCTAGGATACCATCCAAAAACTTTCTTGATTTTTGAACAATCTAATTTCAAAAAATTAGCCTCATGTGGTCCACCATCATATTTATTTATCCAATCTATATTTTCCCCTGTATACTCATTCCACTTCTTACAGAATAAATCAGCAAGCTCACCTGTTGTAATACAATCGCCATCATTTGGTCCAACATTATAATTCCCAGCTAAACACTTATCCTCATATTGTCTTTGTGCAATCATAAGATATGCCACGACTGGTTCGAGTACATGTTGATATGGACGAGTTGAAAACGGATTTCTTATAATAATATCGCGTTTCTCAGTTACTGCTCGCACACAATCGGGAATTATTCTATCAACAGCAAAATCGCCACCACCAATTACATTACCAGCTCGACACGTTGAAATTGCAATTTCCTTATCCTGAAAAAAAGACTTTATGTAACTACTTGTAACCAATTCCGAACAAGATTTAGAATTAGAATACGGGTCGTAACCATTAAGTTCTTCATTTTCTCTATATCCCCACTCCCATTCCTTATTTAAATATACCTTGTCTGTTGTTACATTAACAAAAGAATTTACACAAGCATTAAGTCTTATACATTCTAAAACATTAACAGTTCCCATCACATTTGTCTCGTATGTATAAACTGGATTGTTATATGACTCTCTAACAAGAGGTTGTGCTGCCATATGAATAACAATCTCTGGTTGCACTTCATCAAACACGTTTTTCAATCTTTGTAAATCTCTGATATCTCCAATTATAGAATTTATCCTATTATCCAGCTCACAAAGAGAATATAAACTTGGTCTTGTAGGTGGTTCTAAAGCATAACCTATTACGTCCGCTCCTATCATTGTCAACAATTGACACATCCAACTTCCCTTAAATCCTGTATGCCCTGTAATTAACACCTTTTTATTTTTATAAAACTTACTATCCATTTTATACACCTTCTTCTATTATAAAATCTTATCTGGAAAATATTTGTTCTATTTCAGTATCCTCTATAATTTTAGGACACCATCCTAACTGACATATTGCTTTATTATCAGCAAACGAACACAGCATTTCGCCATCATTCATATCACGTTCGCCCCAATTTAAACGAGTAGTAGAATGTACGGCTTTATGTATAATTTCAACAAAATCCTTTACTGTACGTTTCACACCTGTTCCTACTTCATAAAAATAATATTTTTTTTCAAAAAAATTTATGTTATTCAATATATTTATGTATGCCGAAACCACGTCTCCTACATAAACAAAATCTCTGATTTGCGAACCTTCGCTGAGAGAAACTTTATCTACATTATTTTTGCACGCACCATGTATATAAGAAACAAATTTTCCTTCTCTATCATTTTCTCCATATACATGTTCTAACTGCAAGCTAACAAAACTAATCTCTTTTCTTTTTGCATATACTTTCCCCCACTCTTGAAATTGTTTTTTCGAGAGTACATATCCCTCCATATAAATCTTTCTATTATTCTCCTCCTCCAATTGTTTTTGAAAGAAAGAATCCGTATTAATCCACAATTTAACCTTATGTTCAACCGCTAATTTCAACAGTTCTAATGGAAATTTTACATTTACGCTTAATAATTTGTCGTATTTCTGCTCAGTTCTATCATACATTATTGCACAATGAATTATAGCATCTATCTTATGCTTACTAAAAATTTTGTCTAATGGATCTATATCTGAATCATAAGCATCACATAACTTTAAATACTCTTCAACTAATCTTATATCAGAGGTTGATCTTTTTATTACAATAACTTCATAATGTTCTTCAATTAACCTCTTTAAGATATTTGAACCAATAAAACCTGTTGCTCCTGTAATTAAAACCTTCATTTTAAATCTACCGTTTCCCTAATTAAACTTTACAGCTTCAATTATTATTTTCGCCATATAATCAATCATCTCATCAGTCATCCCTGGATACACTCCTACCCAGAATGTATCATTCATAATGCGATCTGTATTGTACAAATCTCCAACTACTCTATATCCCTTTTGCAAATATCTCATTTGATCAAAACACGGATGTTTAATCAGATTTCCTGCAAATAACATTCTTGTTTGAACACCGTGATTTTCAATATATTTTACAACATCATTTCTGTTAATGCCTTCTTTACATGTAATTAAAAATCCAAACCAGCTAGGTGTTGAATTTTCGCAAGGTTCAGGAAGTATTAATTTATCTTCTATGACCTTCAAAGCATTATATAATCTATCAAAATTATGTCTTCTTTTTTTGACAAAATCCGGAAATTTCTTAATCTGTGCACAACCTATAGCGGCTTGCATATCCGTTGCTTTTAAGTTATAACCAAAATGAGAATATACATATTTATGATCATATCCTAATGGTAATTCCCCATATTGCTTATCAAAACGATGTCCACATAAATTATCCTGTCCAGAATTACAAACACAATCACGTCCCCAATCTCTCATAGAACAAATGCATTTATTTAGTAACGGATTATTTGTATAAACAGCACCACCCTCTCCCATCGTCATATGATGAGGTGGATAAAAAGATGATGTTCCTATATCACCTATGGTTCCTGTGAATCTTTCTTCACCATCTATTGAATATTTTGTTCCTAGCGCATCACAATTATCTTCTATAAGCCATAAATCATGCTTGTCACAGAAATCCTTTACTTTAGCAATATTAAATGGATTTCCTAAAGTATGTGCTATCATAACAAGCTTCGTCTTATCAGACAAAGCATCTTCCAACTTATATACATCTATATTATATTGCGGAATCGTAACATCCACAAATACTGGAACAACACCATATTGTATAGCAGGAGTAACAGTAGTGGGAAATCCTGCCGCAACAGTAATCATTTCATCTCCAGGCTTCACCTGTCTGTCTCCCAACAAAGGCGATGTCAATGCCATAAATGCACATAAATTTGCCGAAGAACCCGAATTTACAAGCGAACAATATTTTACACCTAGATACTCTGCAAATTTATTTTCAAATTCTACAGTGTATCTTCCGGATGTTAACCAGAATTCCAACGCAGAATCCACAAGATTACACATTTCTTCGCTATCATATACTCTTGAAGCATAAGAAATTCTATCTCCTGGTTTAAACTCCTTTTTCTTGTTATGATATGTATTGCAATATTCTTCCACTAAATCTAATATTTCTTTTTTTGCTTCCTCTTGCGATTTATTCTTAATCATATTTACTCCATATTATAAACTATTAATAAGTTGATATTTCATCTCAGCCAGTTTCCAATCAATTTCATTATCTATATCCTGAACTTCTAATTCATTTTCAATAATAGAATATGTGTTACTCATAATAAGTTTCTTCTCACACATGAATCTTTTTACATTCAAACAATAATACTGACCACAATCGTGATATACAGTCTCCAAATCTTGTGAACGCATAAGTGAAAAATCAGGATATTTAAATGTGGTTTTTCCATTTCTTTCAACAAGTAAACCTCTTTGCGGTGGAAAAGAAAACGGAACAACAGGAAATACTGTATCACATTTATTATCTACTAATAATTCCAAAGCTTTTTTAAGTTTTTCTGCTGTAATAAATGGTGCCGTCGGATATATACAGCAAACATATTCAAAATCAATATTCATTTTTCTATATGCTTTCAAAACCTCCATTACAACCTCTTGCGTAGTTGCATAATCATTAGATGTTTCGTCCGAACGCATAAACGGCACTTTTGCACCATATTTTAATGCAACTTCCTTTATTTCCTCATCATCCGTTGAAACCATAACTTCATCAAAACAGCCACTTGTTAATGCTGCTTGAATCGAATACGCTATAATAGGTTGTCCACAAAATTCTTTTATATTTTTTCTCGGAATCCTTTTACTACCACCACGCGCGGTAATAATTGCAATATTACTCATATATTAGCTCCTATTTTAATAATTAATCAACATAATTCATAAAGGCAACCTTTTGTGCAACATTATATTTCTTACTTTACAATATCAATCTCATTTTTTTCCTTATATCTTTTAAATTCCTCTAGAAAATTTTTTTCCTTAGTTAAATACTCAAAATGCACATCCGGATATTTATCTGACAACTTATCGTATGATTCTTTAAACATTCCTATTTTATCTATATACTCATTATATTGTTTTATTCCCTGCGAAAGCCTATCATAAAATTGATTTCCAACAATATGTGATTTATTATCTAAATAGTATTCATAAATTCTTTCGGAACCCTTTTCTTTACTAATCTTACTTAGAAATTCTTCATCAAAAGTAAATTTATAATCGCCCACATATGTAACTAACACTATCTTATTCATATAATATCTACATAATATATATTTTTCTTTTTCACTTATATCAACTCTTAATAACGAATCTAACGAATCCATCGCTACACGCAACATAGCTTCTGGTGAATAAACCAAATTTCCACCATAAAAATGAGACTCCATGTCTCTTATGCCATCTTCTCTATGATTTGTAAGAAATTCTTCTCTCATTGATAATCGTCCATGTGAAAGCATCTCCCTAGCCAAATTTGTAAAACTAAGACTATAACCAAACCTATTGTTTATATCTGTTCCATGTAGGCCATTTAAAACTATATCCATAATTCTCTTGCAATAAACATAACCGCTTATATAGGAGCAACCTCTTCCATAGGCTCTAAGTGCTTCGTAGCCTTTACTATATAACCCATTTTTGTGAGTTTTATATGGCACACCATTATATAAAGCCCCACCAAGTAATATTGCTGGTTTTTCAGTATTTAATACATCAATTAATTTTTCTAGATTTTCTAAAACTATCTCGTCCTCATCACTTGTCAGTAATAAATAATCTCCACAGGCATATGTAAGTACCGAAACCAAATTATTAAATCCATTATTATATTTGTTCTTAAAATATTTAAACCTCTTATCATCAATTTTCATTAGCAATTCTTCTGTATTATCATCAGAGCAATTATCACTTACCACAACTTCTATTTTATCAGAATTATATTCTAAACATTTTTTTACTGTTCTATAAACAATTTCTGCTCTATTGAATGTCGGTATACAAATACTTAAAAAAATCTCCATATATTTTCTCCATTTCTCTCTTTAAATCGTATGCTCTTTAACAAAACTCCTTCTTCAGTAATTCTTGTATATCCTCAACACTTAACCATTCGGTATTAGTGCCAGAACTATACTCAAACTCTGGCTTAACTAATTTGCCCCCCGGAATAATATCCTTCTCTCCCCACCAATTATAATGAGGATAAACTATATAATGTTTCTCATACTCATATGTATGAAGAGAATCTTCTCTAGTCACCATAATTTCATGTAACTTTTCTCCCTCTCTTATTCCAACTTCTGGCATTTCACAACCTGGAAGCATAGCCTGAGCTAAATCAGTAATTTTGAATGACGGTATCTTAGATATAAAGGTTTCTCCCCCTCTTGATTCCTCAAGAGCCTTAATAACAAGCTTTACACCTTCTTCAAGGCTTATCCAAAATCTAGTCATTCTATAATCTGTTATAGGAAGGGCAGTCTCACCTCTAGCAATTTTATCAGCGAAGAAAGGAATAACTGAACCTCTGCTTCCTGCAACATTACCATATCTAACTACAGCAAATTTAGTTCCATCAGCTCCTGAGTAAGCATTTGCAGCTGTAAATAATTTATCCGACACAAGCTTTGTTCCACCATATAAATTAATAGGATTTACCGCCTTATCTGTAGATAATGCTACAACTTTTTTTACTCCCGCTTCTAATGATGCTGTGATAACATTCATAGCACCATTAACATTTGTCTTAATAGCTTCATTAGGATTGTACTCACATGCTGGAACCTGCTTCAATGCAGCCGCATGAATGACATAATCCACACCATTCATTGCCATTCTAAGACGTGACTCATCTCTAACATCACCTATAAAATATCTTAGTACATTTCTATGCCCTTTGTATTCGTTATCCATTATAAATTGTTTGTACTCATCCCTTGAATAAATAATAATTTTCTTAGGACTATAATGCGCTAACACATAGTCCACAAAATGATGTCCAAACGAACCTGTTCCACCTGTAATTAAAATTGTTTTTTTGTTTAGCATATTCTTTCCTCCATAATCAACTTAACTTTGTAATTAACGTCGGTGTTCCATCTCCAAATATTTTTATGAGATTTTCGACACCATCTAACTTAACAAGCTCCTCCAATGTACAATCCATCCATCCATCTAAAAATTCCAAAAATTCTGTTTTTACTGTGCAATTTAATATATCATAAAGTGCAATATAAGGAATATCTTTATCAAATTTTTTCACTTGTATTTTTTCTTCAACTGCAGCTTTTATTAATGAAAAATATTCTTCTTTACTTTTCGCATTATACACAAATCCCAAATCTGCATAATATACATTTGTATGTGTAATAACCGCTTTATCCATCAATGCAGCTTCAACACCCACTGTAGATGTATATGGTAATACAACTTTACATTTTTCAATCATCCTATATGTATTAATTGCTTCATTACCACTACAAAAATACACTCTATCCGTATTATATAATTTGTTTATAACCTCACCATGTCGCACCATGCATGTATTTTTCCAGATATCAGTAATTACACTTGGATGCTCTCTGATAATAATAGTCGCATTTGTATTGTTGAGAATATAATCTACTGTTTCTATAATCCATTCTTTTTCGTTAGCGAACACTCTATCTAAACCCAATGCGGCTGAATCACAGTTAATGTTTAACGGCATTACTACATCATAATACTTTTGATTTTTAGATACTTCTGATGTGAGCTGAAAATTATATTCTCCTTGTTCCCTCGTTGCGTTTATTCTATTTTGAAATATTTTTGTTACTTTTTCCACTATTTCATCTCTAGTTGTTTCATCAAGCATGTCTTCTTTGATCATTCTTATAATATCATAATGATGACCACTAGGATGATTAGTTGCACACAGAGTTGAATGACCAACGCCAGAACCATCATAATTCGATACTCTTATTCCATATCTCTTTCCTTCCCATGTATACAACCCCTTACTCTTATGTATACCAGATATAACATTAAGAGAATCAAACTTATTTTTCTCAAAGAAAGCCTTTATTGATGTCAAATTATCCTTTAATATAGTCCTATAAAGTTCCTCCCTGTCTTTTACATCAATATGAAGCATCTCATCTCTTCTTGCATTCTGCCAGATTAAATTATATTTTATGATTCTTTCAATCTCTTGCAAATCTGTTTCATCCAATTCTGCTTTGTCTTCTGGATTTATATATCTTACATCAATATCCACAAATCGCTCTTTCATTATCTGTATAATATAATCTGTATAATGTTTTAATATTTCAGAATGTCTGTTGAAGAAGACCAAATCATCAAAAGAATACATATTGTCCATAATTAACGATACATTATACCCCATATATTTAAGTAGCAGAAAAATAGCCATAGGGTACCACGTCTGAAAAGCAGCCATTGATGCACCACAAATTACACCTATATGTTGCTCATGTTTTATAGCAATATTTTTAAATGTATCTTCTGGTATTCTTTCAATAAAATTCTTGAATTTAACGGTGCTCTTCTCAAATTTTCCAACTCTAAAATATGGCAGAAATTCCTGATATAAATCTATAAAATCTATATTATATTCTAATCCAATCTCCTCTAATTGTTTACTTATAGCCTGTATATATCTATTAACTATAAATACTACATAATCACCTTTGCTTAATTGTTTAAGATATTCCGGAGACCTTATTTCTGCATTACCTATTTTAGTTCCCCATAGTGCCTTATTATTATCAAGAAAACATTCTATTTCGTAATTAGATAAAAGATTATCCATCAATAACTCAGCTGCTGTTCCACTACCAAAAAAAATCTTCTTTTTTCCTTCATACTTTTCAATAACTTTTTTAATTTTATCAAAATCAATCAATGTATTTTTATCAAAAACATCAGTAAATGAAAACACCTTGTATACATCTCCTCTCGTAAAACATCAAAACACCTTACAAACCTTCTCAAGCATCTTTTCTCTCTGTTGGTCATCATACTCTATTTCCACCACATCATCACATAGTTGCATCAAATTCAAGCTGAAATACCGAAAAGGTGTACTTGATCCAAAAACAGTTCCCTTTGGATAAAAAATAACTTTTTTGCATTTTATATCACCTACAATATCGCATAGCCCACTACGCAACGCTATAAGCCCATATACTCGTTTCAATACAGGACGCAATATTTTAAAAGGTATAAATAATGCAGTTGTTCCCTTTATAGCAGGTTCCTTGTCGTTGGCACTATTTGTACATACAAAGTAGCCTTTTTCTATTAAATCCCCTGCAATACTTTCCCACACAAAATCAGGAACATTGTCAACAGATTTTGCATATGGAGACAAAATAATAGTTTTCTCAGGAATCAGATTATTTTTTTTGAAAAATTCATTTACTTCTTCATTAGAAATCTTATCTTTAGGAAATTCAGGTACATATTCATCAGCCTGCTCAAAAACCGCAATTCGTAGCATGGTATTAAAATCAAGTCCCTTATAGCCTCTAAGTCGTCTGTGCATAATTCGCATATAACTCTCATTCAGTATCCTGCATTTTACAGTATCTTTCATTATCCTCGAAAAACACACGAGACTCTCAACCTCTTCATCATCAACGATTACTATATTTTTATATTCGAAAATATCAAAAACTCTTTTACAGGTATTATTCTTTACAACGATAATATAATCACTTATTTCATTATCTTCAATATACTTTTTTAAATATAACCCAATAAGAAAAATATCACCTGTACCAGGGTATGGACATATAAATACCTTTGTTTTCTCATCTAGCGTTAACTTACTATATACCTCAAAGCCTTTTCTCAATTTATTTATGTATTCACCATAAATATTATCTGATAAATCATAAAATTTTCTAATTACACTTGTTACAAAAACCTGCTTACCCTTTTTATATCCAAATTCTTCAAGCTGAGAACACATTTCTTTGTGATATTCTGACGCAATCAAAATAACCTTATCTTCATCATATGGACATACAGTATTCTTAGGCGCTGTTACTTCAAGACCCTCAATAATTTGTCCATGTTTTTTCTCGCTATTATCTATAATACCTCTAGGAAATATATTATTTTGTCTAAGAAATCTTATCATGTTAATTGATGAACGATTTGCCCCAAACGTATATATAGTCTTGCCATTCAATACACCAGTATCTATTAATTTTTTAACTTCTACCTCTATTTCGTTCAAACTCATGCTTATTCACCCCTGAAATAATCTGGCATATCCAAAATTGCTGTACATGCTAAATCTTCTGCACTTATTCCATGAACACCCTCAAACCTAGTGCCATCGACATCTTCAACATTTTGTAACGAACATATAATTAATTGATTTGTAAATTTATATAAGTGATTTAATTTTAATAATCCTTCTATATGCCCATCTGAGCACATCTCCTTAGATTTCAAACCTTTAACGTACTGCTCCGCAACGTTCAATATTTCTTTTGAATTTGTCATGATATGCAAACCCGATAGATTCTTCTTTTGAATATACTCTTCAGCATGCTTTAGTACCAGATAGCCATATTTTTCATCCCTATCTAAAATCAATAATACTCGATCATTATCATCAACATTATGCCTTGCACAATACTCTAACCAGTCTCTTCTGGCAGCATCTATTTTTCTAATTTCATCATTAAGTATATTTTCTAACTCTTTCTTTTCCATACATACCCCTTATCCAAACCACTCTTCCTCATCACAAAGCAAATACTCCTCAACATCCTCTGCAAGTTGCATTCCCTTTATACTAAAAAACTTCATAAATGTATCCGGACCATAAATCCTATCAGGATACAAAATAATCTTTCTACAATCAGCAGTAGATAACACATCGCAAAGACCACATCTAAGCCCTATGAGAAGTCCTGCTGCCTCAAGTGTTTCAAGCCCATATCTCAAATCAAAAAATAGTGCCTTTGTTCCCTTTATAGGTGGTTGACTGTCACCATCGCAATTAGTACAAACTGTATATCCTAAATCAAGCAATTTCTCAGTTATCTTCTCCCATATTCCTACCGGAACCTGCGACAATGTATTGGCATAAGGTATCAATATTGCAGTTTTACCATATATTAAATCATTGTCCTTAAACAATGCCTCAACATAATCTTCGCTCTCTTTAGTTCCTCTAAAGCCTTTTGGTTTTTCCGGCAATGTACCCTCGGGTAAACCAAACATAGAATATCTAAAATGATCCATAAAACTTACATCTCTGTAATTACCTATATTACCTATACCACAGGTATATGGAACTCTGTGATGTAAATTAATTATCTCTTTATTAGCCTTATCGGCGAATATCGAAAATTGCACCAATGCTCCCATCTCAGATGGAGTAATCTGCATTATATTTTCAAATCCAAACAAGCTTACTACCTTATAGCAAGGCTTACTTACCACCAAAATAAGATAATCATTTATGTTCTCTTTTTTTACATAATCGTGAATACAGGCTACCGACACATATGTGTCTCCTAATATAGTGAGTGGACATGCAAATATTTTCTCTATATCAGGATAACTATTTAATATCTTATTATAACATATTTCGCCCTGCTTCACTATCTCAAAACGCTTGTCAAATTCTTCATCACTTAATGAGCTACTGCTATGACCTGTATACTCCACAATCTTCCTAATATGCACACCCTCTTCATACCCCATAGCCTTAAGCTGTAGTGTCATTTCTGCATAATATTTGGAAGCAATTAAAACAATCGTGTTATCCTGAAAAGGTCTTAAATATTCCTCCGGAGAAGCTATATCAATCCCTTTCATTGAACTTCCTATCTTTTTTTCACTGTTGTCAACCAGCATATCAACCTTCACAGATTTCTCGAGCAAATAATCCACTATCTCCTCTGCAGCCTGATTACTTCCGAAGACAACCACTCGCTTATTATCAAAGTTGCCATCACAACTAAGCCTGTCAATATTTTGTTTCATCTGCATAGTCATATTTGCTTCCATACAAAATACCTCTAAATCAATCCCACAATCTGTAAACTACTGCCTTAAAAACATCTTCATAACTAAGTGATGGTTCCTTATGTCCGACAAGCTTTTCACCAAGTCTTCCCGACGGTTCCGTAAGAGATGCAATAACTAAATTTGGAGCAAACTCATACAAACAATAAAACTGCATAAGAGCCTCAGCACTTTCTCTGTCAAATTCCACATATTCAGCACTATCTGTAAGCTTCATACCCTCATTTTTAACCCACTCATCATGACTTAGAACCAAGGCTTTTTTTGCATACTTCTGCTTTAAAAACATATCCAAATACTTCATCGCACAGCAATTAGCCTCGCGATTTGTATCAGGAATCAACACGACAAATGTAGCATCATCTATATTATATTTCTCAACTAGCTCAAGCCAAAACTCTCTGCCTCTTTGAGCCTTTTCTCTAAGAATATTTATATCTTCCATCTCTCACCTGCTACAAGCTCTCATCAACCACAAACTCATCTTCCATAAACTTATCTCTTTTTGTATTAACCGCTATCGCTGTCTCAAGTCCTGACGGCTTAGCATCATTTATCAAAATACGTTCACCATAAGGAGCATTATAAACAATATCATCATAACGAACATTATTCTCAGCAAGAAAATCTTCAGTGAGCTTCCTCTCATTCTCTGTTCTCGATGTAAGAAATACTATCTTGTCTGTCTCTGGAAGTTTTTTAAGAAACTCCTCTGCCCCCTCAAGAAAGCTATCCTTACCATCTATCTTATATCCATTATGCTTAACTATTGTTCCGTCTAAATCAAGTATCCATGTTTTACCAAGTGGCGATACAATATGTTTTTCTCCCATAATCTCATCCTCGCAAATGCAATTATTTTAGCAACTCTCCAATATGTCCACCCGGATGATTTCTCTTGAAATCCTCAATGGTAAGTCCCATCTTCTCCGCTACCTGCATAGCTACTGCCTGAAGCACGATTAAGTTAAGTGTTGTAGAATTATTAGGCATAATATTCCACATATCACCCTCATGCTCCAAATCAAGAATAAGACATTTTTCTATCTCTTTTGTAAGTGTACTCTCCTGTTCAAAAGTAAGAAGCCACTGAATCGCTTTTCTATTCTTAAGAAGTCTCGATAGATAAATCGACTCCTCTGTCTCTCCACTCTTAGTAAGGATAATAATAACATCATCATCCTTAACAATACCCATATCACCATGAACTGCCGAATTAGTATGCAAAAACTGTGCGTTAAGTCCAAGTGATGACATGCTTCCTACAAACTTTTCGCAAATAGGTACATTTTTACCTAATCCTGAAACAATTATCTTGTTACCTTTCTTAAGTGCACCAACACAATCCTCAACAAGCGTATTAAAAGTCTTTTCGTCTATACTGTGTATCGATGTATCAATTATGCTTAATAATTTCTCAAAATACTTAATCATATGTTATCCTCCTTTATAAAACTTCCTCAAGATAATAAAGCCCATTATAAAATGCTCCACATATAGAATCGTAATCCTCCCATGCATAAGTTGTAAGCGACAACCATATAACTGCATGTATAAGCTTTAGCTGCTCACCTGTTACGTCATCTGCTATAAGTGAAAGATATTCCTCTTCAAGTTCCTCCCAACCGTTCGAGCCTATCTCTAAAGTGATTTTACCAATATCACCACTATCATCTATGCCAAGTCTGAAATCCTTAATATTAAATCTATCGTAATTGCCGACTATCGAATAATAAAGCTTAGCCCAGTCGTACGCGACATCTCCGTACATCTCGGTATATCCAAAATATCCTCTGGGATCAATTACAAGTGGCTCTAGATCCTCATCTCTAAGCATCATGTTACAGAAGGTGCAATCACCGTGTAAAAGCACAAAACTTTTTGCATCAAGCTTAGACAATTTCTCCTCAAGTAAATCCTTATAGAAAAATACGTTTCTACATTTTCTACCGTTAATCTCTATAAACTCCTGATTGGCAAATGGAACTAAGTCGCGTATCTTCTCTAATCTATCAAAAGTTTTATCTGCATATGCTTCCTGCATACTGAAATAATCTGTAGGAACTTCTCCGCCTATCGAGTGAAGCTTTTTAAGCATATTTACTATTCTTTCTAATACCATGCTTTTTTCTTCTCTGGTAAGCTCGTATTCAAATATGTTTTTGCCGGCAACCTTCTCCATAACAAAAGGCTCATAGCTATAAATCTTAGGTGTATCGGTAAAACCAAGTGGTTCAACAAATTTGTACCAGGCCTTCTCTCTTACCGCAAGCTTTCTTCCCTGCTCATCGATACCTTCCTTTATAAGCTTATCTCCATCAACAGTCATTTTGTTGAATGGTCGGCAACGTTCAGTTACCAGCTTCTTATACTCAGATATAAGGCCATATTCCTTAGTCTTGGATAAAACGAGTTCCTTAGGCTTCATGCCTGTTTCTTTGAGCCATCTTACAAACTCACCCTCAGCAGGTACATTTATAATCCGCTCTTTATCCTTAAAAACAAATAAACCTGCCACACCATGCTCTACAGAAGGTTCTTCCTCAAACTCACCATCCTCGTACTTCCAGCGACATCTGAAATCACCGGATAGACCTAGATAGTTTCCATCCTCTATAGGCATCTCAAACTCCTTTGGCAATATAAGGTCTGACCAGATAAGCATAAAGCTTTCTTTATCTGGTATAAGCTTAATCGCCTTCGAAAGTCCTGCACAGGTTCCCTGGTAACCTCTGGCATCTACTAATAAATATTTTACATCCGCAAATGCCTTTAAGTATTTATTTAAAACATCATATTTGTAATCACCTATAATAATAAATTTCTTGTTTGGATATTTTCTAAACAAATGAAACAGCATTGGCAAATTATGAACCGGA
This sequence comes from Wujia sp., assembly GCA_045531735.1. Lineage (GTDB taxonomy): Bacteria > Bacillota > Clostridia > Lachnospirales > Lachnospiraceae > Coprococcus_C. The sequence continues at coordinate 136,980 of JAZSEO010000016.1, forward strand.
ACCAAGGATTTAGGTTTGTTTGTTGTCAAATATTCCATTCTTGTTCCCTTACCGCCTGCCTGAACAATAATATAATCTGTATTCATATTTAACCCTCCATACTCTTAATTTTTATCGTTTGGATTCAAACTCACCCTTCTTCAAATCTCTATAACAGCTTGCATATATTCTCTACCAGTCTTTCGCTCGCCTTTGCATCTTTATACTTAAAAATCTTTTGACAAGAATTCGCTCTTTCAGTTCTGCATCTATCATCCTCTAACACCTCAGCCAATCCCTGCATAAGTTCTTCCATATTTGTCGCTTTGACCTCAGGCATATACTTGTTAAAATCGAAATATGCATCTCTGGTATCCCCTGCATACTCTTCATAATCATAGTGAAATGCAACAACTGGCCTATCGAGTAGCATAAAATCGCTATATGCAGAAGAATAATCTGCAACTAAAACATCCACTTCTCTTAAAAATGAATTAACATCCACATCTGAAGATGCATTATATATATTTGAATAATTTATCTTTTCAAATTCCTTTTTTACAAGTGACTTTGGATGAAGCTTGCAAATCATAATAAGATTTTTTTCTTCTAAAAACTTGTTAAACCTTTCTAAGTCCACAATCTCTGAAAACTTAGTTTCCGAAGCCCTAAAGGTAGGCAAGTAGGCAATAACTTTTTTACACCCTACAGTTGTATCACCCGACTTCCATGCCCCTATCTTATCCAGCAATACTCTCTCCTTGTCAGTCAAAAGATTATCAATAACCGACTTATCCTCATCCTGAAGCAACACATCATTTCTCGGATATCCAACCTCTATGGCATGTCCTTTTTTACACTGAAATGCTCTCTCAAAAATCTCAGTCATGACAGGCGATGTAGTAAGAATATAATGATTTGTTTTTTCATCAGACAACCTTCTAGGGAAATATTTGAATTTCTCCCACGCATTTTTAGGATGTCTAACCCTGTCATGTTTATTGTCATAGTTAATACATTTGTTGCCCACGCCGTGCCACAAATTAATCTTTTTTGCACCACCACTTAGCCAAAAGCTTATATCCTTAGAATAATTATCAAAAATATAAACCTTACCTCTTAAACAATACCACATGCCTTTAAGCGAATGATAATAATATGTCTCATAACCATTGCCTGTAAGAAACTCCACAATGCTTTTATCATGACTAATCCATATGGCACGTATGCCATCTCTTCTAAGCTGGCTTACATACAAATAAAAATATCTCGGATTATCCGCAAAACGCCTACCAAAAGTAGAACCAAAAAGCCAAATATTCTTGCTTCTTGGAAACAAAAAAGACAACCAATATATAGGAAGCAGAAATAACTGCCCCCAGTATTTAATGCCATTGATTGCCTTATCTTTCATCCATATGTACCCTCCATGATAATTTATATTAAACATCCATTTTTAATAATCATCCCTGATACAATTATATCGGCAAAAAACCACAAAAAGTTTATAGTTTCCTGCCGATATACTAATTCTTTATTCAATTATTTTTTATTTCAGACTTTTCCTGTAAGCCAATTCTTTAGTGGTATAATCTCCATACCTTCTACAATAGAGCCACCCTCTGTGGCATCATAAACCAAAGTGTTTACATCCTCTTTTAGAATTCTTTTTTCCATCCATCCACGATACATGTCAAAAAGATTGCTAGTTGGCACTGTGGTCTTTTTTACTTTGTACTTTCCATCCTCTGCGTAATAATAAGCATAACCGTCTACTTTTTTCGCATCCTCAATGTCATTTGCCACTCTTCTTGCAGTTCCCTCTGCATGAGCAAGATTATCAGTATAAGCCAAATCAAGTCCAACAAATGCAATGCTTTTACAGCCTAACTGTATACAAACATCAAGAGCAACCGTAGCAACTGAGCCACCTGTATTATAGGTATTAACATTGAGTTGACCAGCCATCTCCTCTGACCTGTCGTAATCCTTCTGCAAAATCATATAACAATCGCCACTATAGTCCCTTGCAAAAGCCCTGTAAGCAGTTGACAAATAAAGCAAAGGCACCTGACTGTTCCATAGTCCTGCCATATGACCACAAATTCTTGAAGTAGCATCTGATACAATGACGTAATCAACTTTTATGCCAAGTCCCAAAAGCTTACGAAAGACTGTTTCTACCGCAACTATTATCAAGTCATCTGGTTTTTCTAAAAGTAGCTTAACATTTTTATCAAGCGAAGGTCCTGCCGCAACAATTACAGCTCTTTTACCCCTGAATTTTTCCTCAAGCTCATCCACAAGTCCTGTATAATGTTTGATATTTTCCTTGAAATTACTATCCATAAGAAGTCTGGTATTCTTAATACCACTATCTCTTATAAAAAACTGGTTAAGCTTTTCTTTCACAGCCTTATTTTTAACATGTCGCATAGACGGATAATGTATAACGAATGCCGACTCCCCTTTGGCGAGCTCTTTTGACAGCTTAGTATAATCCTTATCATATATAAGTCTTATTCTGTCATTATTCCACAACCATGCAAGTTCATTAGCAAGCATCGCCTGCATAATTACACTCAAACTGCTTTCGTATACATTTACACGCACACCCTCATCCTTAGCTGCAAGCATAAGACAATGGTAACCCAGGCCAAAACCAAGTACAGCGTAGTTATCTTCTGCAACTGTATAATACCTTTCTGCAAAAGCCTCCGCCTCAAGTCTCGGATTAACATTGCTATGGAAATAATATCTGCCCTTAACATCCTCCCCAGAGAGAGTAAAAAGTCCACTGTTTGTAGGTTCTATTTGATATATAGGCTGTTCATCCTTTAACCATTTTTCCATCTCGGTCTCAACTAAGACTGCAAGTTCTTCATCCTGTTTCCTAAGTAACTTGATATTAAAATCCCAATTATCCTGAAAAAAACAAGTGTCGCAGGAATTGCGAATATCCTCCTGAATACCAAGCAAAAAAGGAACAAGCTGCATATCAATCAAATCAGCCATCAAAATATAATCTCCGACACTCTGAGCCGACATAACTTCTTCTAAAAATCCGCCAACTCCTGCGATTTTGCCAAGAAACAATTCATCCTGTGTTGAACCATATATCTCCTGTGCTATCTCCGATAAATCCTTGATATACTGGGAGAATTGAGATGTAAGCCACAAAAAATCACGCAACGCTCTATCATAGTTCTGCACATACACAGCGTCAACGATACGATTCGACACAATCTGCAGACTAATATTTTTATTGTATAATTCCTTTATAGTCATAAACCTATACCTGTTTGCTACCACTTCTTTAAAATAGTTTTTCTCTCAATAGGATCAAGCCTGCTAATCTTAGCTTCCTGGTAATAAGAATCACTCTTCATAGCCGTAGTAGAAATCTCCTCAAAAATAGCTCCATTTACAGATGTAAAGCTGTGATACTCACCACGAAGAACTGTCTGCATATCACCCGGCTTCATGTGAGTTACAACGCCTTCTTTAGTGACTGTTAAATCACCATATAAAAGCTGGAAAGTCTCTTCTTTTACTCTATGAGCATGCGACGGATGATTCTGTCCCGGAAGTACGATAATAAGCTTTTTACAATACTCTCTGTTAATAATATTTATAATAATTGCACCAGTCTGTCTGAAATGCTTCATGCCATAATGATGCGAAAGTTCAACCTCAAAATCGTTACCTAATGCAATTCCCGCTTCATAAAGCATACCCTTAGCATCATGAACTACACTTCGAACTAAATTAATATCAGTAACTTTCTTTTTCTCATATAAAGCCTCATCAGCCTTATAATCCTTAGTTACTACCATTCCATCCTTAAACTCACCACTTGTCATCTGCTTGTCATGACAAGGCATTGCAAAATAAACATCCTCTAAATTAAGCTCATCGCCCTCTTTAACATCATGCTTAAGATATACACCTCGCATAAGAGATAAAAGAGAATCTAACTCTTCCTGGCTTACGTATTTATCTTTTTTCTTCATTCCACATATAAGCTTAGTGTCCTCAGCCGCTGCAACCCATCTGTCAGCCTGCTCTGGATTCATCGAATAGGCATTAAGAGTTATAGTATCTGTAGGAAGGCCCACATGTCTCTCTAAAATCTTAGAGCCTTTTGCGATAGCAAGCATAGGAACTGTGTTGTCATCTGGATCCTCATGTCCTGAATAACCAATTGTTATATCAGGATAACGCTTATTTAATCTGTCAATAAAATCTAACTGTAGTCTCTCCTTAGGTGCCGGATATTCCGCAATGCAGTGAAGCAATGCAAAATCACAGCATCTGTGTGAAAAGAAATTATATATTTTATCAATATCAGAGAGTGTTTTACCACCTGTAGATATAATAATCGGTTTTCTAGTCTGAGATACTGCATCAAGAAGCGGCCAATCAAGAGATGAGCAGCTGGCAATCTTAATTATATCCACACCCATATCCATACACCAGTCTACACCATCCTCATCAAAAGGTGTACTCATGGCAATAAGACCTTCCTCATGTATGGCATCTACAAGCTGAGCAAACTCTTCATAAGTGAGTCTTGTACTCTCAAATCTAGGAATATGTTTGACATCTGTACGTCCCTTATAATCCTTATGAATAAAGTTGTCAAGATTTCTAAACTGTAGCTTAACTGCTGCCTTGATATTGTATTTTCTGGCAATCTTAGCCATAGCCTTAATAATATCAATACCATGCTCCACCGATCCCTGATGGCTGTTTGCCATCTCAAAAATGTACAAATCATTGAAATATTTACTCATTCGTACCCCTCCTTATTCTTTAGAGTCATTATTTTCCTGCAAGATACTCTCTGGCACGGATAAATTCTTCCTCTGTGTCAATATCAAAATTCTCTGTCATCTTATATCCCATTATAACATTTCCCGACATAGAATTCATCTCAAATATAACTCTTGGTCTCAAAACATCTATACACGCATTTTGATAGTATGCTGTTGGAAGTTGCTGCCTAGGCATATTGTAACATTCTGGTATACTTTCAATCAAAGGTTTAACCCTGAAACTTTCCGAATTTGGATTATCTGTAGACACCCCACTATCAACTTCTATCCACATCTTATAGGGTATCTCCGTAGCAAGTGACATACTTCTCGCCGAATCTATGCTTTCATCACCCATACATAACTCTATCATCCTATCTATATCCTCTATTCGTCTAATCGGATAGGTAGGGCGAAGTTGCACCACTATATCAGCCTCATAACCTTCATTGTCTCTAAGATATGAAAGTGCATGTCTGAAAACATCAATGTCTAATGCTGTATCCGTTGCATATTCTGCAGGTCTTATAAACGGAACCTCTGCACCATAGCTTCTTGCTATATCTGCATACCGCTCGCTGTCTGTACTAACAATAACTCTATTAATATATTTCGATTTTAATCCATGCTCTATCGAGTATGCTATCATCGGCTTACCACATATATCCCTTATGTTCTTATGTGGAACTGATTTCGAACCCGAACGTGCAGGTATTATAGCAAGTATATTCATAGACCCTCCTTATGCGTATATCATTTTACTTTTCATCCGTAACAGATATTTCTTGTTCCAGAATATCTACACACCTGTCAATAATATCTACAATCTCAGGTATTGCCTCTGCTACCTTAGTATAATATTCCTCACTTTTGTTATACATACGGATTGACTCTTTAATATCATCTTCTTCCTCTACAAAAATATCATCAGCAAAATCAACATCTGCATTCGATACATATTTTGCAAGATAAATCTGTTCTTTAGAATCCATAAGCTTATCATCAAGTTTTCCTATAAACGTGTTGATTTTTTTCAATTCTTTAACATTAAAATCTCCACCGGAAAGCATAATGCTTCCTTTTCTGCAATCCGCAGCACCCTCTTTAAGAAGCTTCCTTAAATTAATAAAATTAGACTTCATTTTTGTAAGAGCATCAAACACAAGTCCAAACTCTTCTCCCTCAAAAAGCCTTTTTGTGCCTAAAACAAGCGACTCTACATCATATTCCTTAGTACAATATGTATCAATTACTTCTCTAAGTGTCATAACTCTGGTATTTCTCTTAAAAGCTCCACCCTCTGTAGCATCAATAATATCAATATCAGAATATTTATATGCCATATCCTCAATCCAACGGATATATATACAGTAATCCTTTCGGGTGAGAATATCATTGCCCTCGGCATCCTTAACATAGGTTGTATCCCACTTCAAATTATTCACATCAGAGACGCCTTCGTCAGCATGTACTTTATTACCTGTAAGAGCCAAATCCTGACCAACAAGAATAATTCTCTTGAAGCCCCATGCCATCATATGCGCTATAGCCGCAGTCGAAACCGAGCCTCCCTCATCTATCTGCCATATATCACTTCCAACCTTTTGAAACAGTTCACTCCAGACCAGAGAATCCGCCGAATCAAATATAATATGTTTAGGTTTAACCATTTCAAGAATCGCATAATTAGTATCTATATCGGCAATAAAAGGAATCTCATCTGTACCCTCTAAAGTAAAATGATGCCAACCTTTTGAATAATCCACAGAAATAGTCAAATCTGGCTTAATACCTCTTCTTAAAACCTTAGGCAAAGCAGTATCAACCGCTAAAATAAGAGCCTTTCCCTTAGCTTCTTTGAGTAAATCTATATTTTTTTCTAATGAAGGTCCTGCCGAAACAATTATAACCGGCATATCCTCAGGAAAATGACCTACATAATCTCTTCCACTTCTGCAACCATGAAGAAATTTCATATTATATATACTATTTGCACAAGTCTTTCTACCATATGTTGTAACAGTATTAGACTCCGCGTTAATACGGTCATATTGCTCATTAAGTGTTTTTACAACATCCTCTAAATCCTGTTTGAAAAGCTCTGCATACTTAGGAAGTGCAATATGCTTATTCGTTTTTACATTATGTATCTGTACTAGCTTAGAAAGACTATAGTTAAAAAGCTCGTCGTTAACCCCCTTAACCACAAGCAAAACCTTATCTGACATTATAATGTCAGATATATCTATGTTATGCATAACACAGGTAAACAAATCAATGCTAGGCTCGTAAATTAAACATGTAGCTGTTTTAGAGTTTTTATTTATAAATTCCCTGGCAAAAGAACCATTAGAAATACCAAACATAGTAAGAATAGACTCGTCTGGCATAGAAACCTCATCCTTCAAAAATCGTTCTGCTTCCTTTGAGGGATTATAAGTGGAATTAAGAGTTACATCGCTACCATCGATATTATATATAATAATCGGCTCACCATTTTTCGCCTGTTCAATTTTAATTATTCCATTATCACACTCACCCTTATGAGATACCATATATTCATAAATATCACCACGTCTAAGTTTAAGCGCTTCTAAATTCTTCTCATATATCATAAACGCATCCTCTTTATGCATGTTATTATCTTACTCAAGCTCCTCTAATATCGGAACAAGCTCATAGCTAATCAAATCCGCCAACAAGGTCGCATCCTTTTCTTCCATAGCAGTAAGAATAGGGGCAAGGGCATCATTCATAAGTCTGCCCTGCAGTTCAGCATCCTCAATAGAAGAAGCCACTACTGCTATATCTGGAATAACTCCAGTCATAGTCGCCATGCCCTTATTCACATCACCCTTATATAAAATATCTGTTGCAACTTCAAGCTGCTCCTTAATTTTCTCTATCATATGCAACCTCCCTTTTAAACAAAATAAGCTGACCCGCAAGCGAGCCAGCCATATTTTGTCAATAATGTTAATTACTGAATTAATGAAAGTACACCCTGAGTAGACTGATTTGCCTGAGCAAGCATAGACTGTGCAGCCTGCTGGAGAATGCTAGTCTTAGTGTAGTTAGTCATTTCTGCAGCCATATCAGTATCTCTGATTGTAGACTCAGCTGATGTTAAGTTCTCTGAGTAGTTCTCAAGGTTGTTGATTGTGTACTCAAGTCTGTTCTGCTTAGCACCGAGAAGTGATCTCTGAGCTGATACAGTCTTGATTGCTGAAGTGATAGCGCTCATAGCCTGTGAAGCAACTGAATGGTTAGAAACTGCGATAGTCTTAACTCCAAGTACTGTTGCGTTCATAGTCTTGATAGAAATCTTCATGTTCTCACCAGACATAGCACCAACCTGAAGGTACTTACCAGTGAAATCACCGTTGAGAAGCTTAGTTCCGTTGAATGCAGCCTTAGAAGAGATAGAGTCGATCTCAGCGATGAGCTCTGTTAACTCGTCCTTGATAGCTGTACGGTCCTCTGATGCGTTAACATCGTTGGCAGCCTTTGTAGCAAGCTCACCCATTCTCTGAAGAATAGAGTGAATCTCGTTCATGTTACCTTCTGCAGTCTGGATAAGTGATACACCGTCTTCTGAGTTCTTAACTGCCTGGTTAATACCTCTGATCTGGTTTCTCATTTTCTCAGAAATAGAAAGTCCTGCTGCGTCATCAGCTGCTCTGTTTACTGCATAACCTGATGATAATTTCTCAGTTGACTTTGCTACTGCCTTAACGTTCTGTCCTAACATTCTGTTAGTGTTGATTGCTTGCATGTTGTGCTGTACTACCATAATAATTCCTCCTTGAATATAATGTCGCGTCCTTGCGACATGTACTAGTGGCCATGCCACCGTTAATATGATTTATGTAATACTCCGAAGAGTTATTACCGTATCTGGCAGGGAAGTTTTATTTATTATCCCTTACACTTTATATATCGGATTAATTTTTTAATACTTAACCCCTTTTTATAAATTTTTTTAAATTTTTTATTATTTTTTTCTGTCATAGAAAATAGAGTCATTAACATTGCCATTTGACATAGACTGATAATATTTGTTTGCCACCTGTTTTGACTGTTTTACCTGTTTTATTCCTTTGAAACCAACTGAAAAAACCTGTTCCAATGTAGCTCGGTTTCTTTCCTCTAAAACCTCTATCTCCATGCCAAGCTCTACGCACTCTTTAATAAGAAGCTGCATATTTTTTAACTCTGTAGCATAAATCTCCTTATCCTCGAGCACCTCGACTCTAACTCTATCATAGACAGATGTAAACCCCTTATCTATCTCGTTTACATTGTTAATAAGAGTTTCTTTTTTATCTATTACCTCACCAAAAGCATCTTCATCGAATTTTTTTGCATGTGCAAGCTGCTCCTGCTCTTTAGTGAGTGTAAGAATCTCTTCAAGATATTTTTTCTTTCTCTGAAGTGATTCCAGCAATATATTAACATATGTAACTGTTTGATTCATTTTACACCTCACCAACTAAAATTAATTTGTGTCTAAAACCACCTGTGGTCCTTTTGTCTGTGCCATAATCTGTTTCCAGATATCTCTGATACTTCTAAGCTCCTCTAACGCACGTTCCAAAAGCTCCATGTCTTTTTTCATATTCGCATCTACTAAAAGCATGAATATGTAATCATATAGTTTTTCAAAATCATCCGCAACCGGATATTTGTGATTTAAAGTAGTTTTAAGTTCTACCACAATATTACGAGTTCTCTGTATGTTATAGTTTACACCCTCATAATCTCTTTTTTCAAGTGCAACAACTGCCTTGTTGCAAAATTTAACTGCTCCTTCATATAACATAAGAGTGAGCTCTGCCGGTGATGCCGTATTTACTTTATTGTTGCCATAAGTTTTCGCTATATTATATGCCATAACTTATATGCCCTCCGCATAATATTGTTTTGTTCGAATGTATTTTACATTCCACCCATAAGTGATGATAAATAAGACTGTTGCTGCTGAAGCTTAGCCATCGCTGATTCCATAGCGGCAAACTGCTCATAATATTTATCCTCTAATTTTTGAAGTTTTTCCTGCCATTTATCTATCTCGTCATCATAATCTTCTATCTCGTCATCCATAGAAAGATTATCATAAACTGTAAATGCACTACTTCTGTTAGCCTTAAAGGACATGTCATCTGAAAGAGATTCGTAAAGGTTAAAACCAATACCAGGTGCATTCTTTGTTCCTGCAAATACCTGTGCAAAAATCTCAGGTTTCTCATCTAAAGCTTTCTTAAGCTTGTTCTCCTCTGCAGCATATGCTGGGTCATCCTCATCACCTAAGATATGTAATTTACCTCTCTCCGAGTAATCGCCTGTAACTATACCAAGTGATGATAATGTATATCTTGATGTTGTACCATCTGCATTTGTTACTGTAACACCCTGATTAAGTATGCTTCTCATAGACGAAAGCATGCTGTTAATAGTTGAATCTCTTCTTAAAAGGCCTTCTTTTGCTTTTTCTTCCCATTTTTCTGCTTCCTTATCAGAAAGCTGAGCTCTTTCCTCTTCTGTAAGTGGCTCATAATCTGTTTTCTTTTCATTATAAAGCTTATTCATCTCATCAATAAGCTCGTTGTATTTTTTTACAAAGTTTTTAATTACATCATATGCACCCTGATTATCAGCTGAAACATCAATGCTGACTGGTGAATTATTTACAAATGTACCTGCAACCTCATCATACTGGCCTGTAACACCTTTTGCAGTTATGCTTAAGCCATTTAACTCGAATGTGTTTGTACTGTTTTTATACTCTACTCCGTTGTACTCGATGATTGCATCTTTTGCATCTATCTTTGTTGCTGTTGAACCAAGGCCAAGAATCTCTAATGCAGTAGTGTCAGATGATGTGATGTCAAAATCATTTGCCTCACCTGTTCCAGATGTATTGATATAGAATCTGCCCTGCTTCTGGTCAAAGCTTGCAGATACTCCAAATTTAGATATCCCACTAGTGAAATCTGCTATAGTTGTCTTCTCGTCTACCACAAAATCTTTGCCTTTTATAGTAAATGTTGTACCAACTGCAATTCCTAAATCAGCAAGCTTAGTTGAATTACTGATAGCATTACTTGTAAACTCATTCTTGTATTTTAATGAATCTACACCTTTTAAGCTTGTAACTGCACCTGTAGTTTCATCTGCTTTATATGCGAGTTCACCTGATATGCCAAGTGCATCACTTGTAATTGTATAGTTTATTCCTGTCTCATTGCCATCCTCATCTGTAGAGAGTGATGTGTTTTCAAAAACAATCTGTCCATCAACAACACTTGCTTTAAGACCCTCAAAGCCTGCTGTCTCAGAAAGTTTTTTGTTGAGCTCTGAAATATTGGCAACACCGTTTTCTCCATCGCCACCTAATTCAAAGGTAAGGTCGCCCAATGCATTTCCATTGCCAATAGTAATAGTCTGACCCTTAAAGCCTAAGCTATTACCAAGTGCATCTGTCATATCTTCAAAATTAGTAGTTGCCCCTGCTGTTAAAAATGAAGAAAATGTTTTTCCTGCATTCTTAATGTTAGCACCTGTGAGATATGCCGAAGATGCAAGCTGTTTAACAGACACACTATGTGTTCCGTTTGTAGCACCTGATTTGGCAGTAACAGAAACCTTAGACTCATCGCTTGCGGAAGCCTTTCTTGATTTGTATGAGCCATTTGTTTTTAATGCTGACAACTCATTCTTATAGAAATCAAGAATTTTAGTGTTAAGCCCCTGCCAAGCTTCCTTCTTCCACTCGAGAAGCTGTTTTTCTTTTCTTACTTCATCTACTTTTACAGAACTGGCTTTAACCAATTCCTGAACCATGCCCTCTGTATCCATACCAGATACGAGACCTGTCATTCTAATACCTGCCATAAAAATGCTCCCTTCTTAACCGACTGCCCAAAGCAGTTCTTCCATGTTATTAAACAAATGCGTTCGCTTCCTTGCTCCTGCCAACTGTTCAAGTTTATCTTCTTTCATCTACCATGAGACCTGCAAGCTCCCATGCTTTAGCTATCATATCAAGAGTTTTCTCTGGTGGAATCTCCTTTATAACCTCATCTGTATCTTTATCGATAACTGTTATGGAAATTCTGTTTGTCTCCTCATGATATTTAAAGCTACATCTTGTGCTTCTAATCTGTTTGTTAAGATCTTCTACCGCAGACTTAACCTTCTCAGGAGATACTTCTTTGTCTTTCATAACTTCTTCTCTGTCTTCTCTCTGAGACTGCGCATTTGCTCCACCGCTCTGTGCTGCAACCGGAGCTACTCTCTCCTGTGGTGAAACTGCAACTGGAGTCACAGTCAACTCAGGACTCTCCACTACCTTAGTCTGCTTAGGTACGGCGTTCACATTCATTGTTCCTAAACTAGCAATACTGTTAATTCCCATTTTAAATACACCTCCATGTGTTTTCTCTCATCCTTTGACGGGCACAACTTGTTACTTCTAACGATAATATCGTCAAATTGCTTATAAAAATTTATACCTTTACAAATAAAAATTTGAAAAGGTATAAAAATTATATCATATATAGGCTTATTTTAAAATAATTTCTTGAGACTTTCTATATCAAGAGTATTAACGCTCTCTCTATTAGCCTCCTGTATCTGAGTATAAATCTCTTTTCTGTATATTGGTACACTCTTTGGAGCAGAAATACCTATTTTAATCTGCTCACCCTTTACCTCAAGGACAGTGATTTCTATGTCACTTCCTACCATGATTGATTCGCCTTCTTTTCTGGATAGTGCTAACATATTACTCACTCTCCTTTGCTTTTATTTTTTCGATTGCATCATATACATTATACTTAATGTCATAATCCTGATTTTCAACAATAACCTGCATTGCTTTTCTGTCAACTGTATTGATAATAAATGGCGCTTTAAGATTAGCAGTCATTTTTGTTATATCAGAAGGAATAGAGAGCGATACAAATATAAGGATATCAGCATCTGCCGGGTCTCCAATAATCTTCATGAGCTCATCCTCAATAACCGGTGCATACTCATCCATAATATCAATAGGGTTGATAACAGGAAGCACCATGCATGGTTCCTCCATAGACTGTAACCAACTGATTTTTGATTTTTCTTCTCTCTCTGAATCAAAAATCAACGCAAACTTCTTAAGATTTTCAAAACCAATTATACCCATAGGAAAATTGATAATCTTATCATCTTCAATATCTACTGTTCCAAAAAATTTAGTTTCTGCTACCATGTACCTTCCTCCTTTATTTCAAGCTTTTATAAGTAATCTAACAGCGTAGTATTCATTATGTTTCCTGTTGCAGCAAGAGCAGATTCATAAACAAGACTCGCCTCATTAAAATCTATAATAACCTCATCTGTTTCTGCATCCTCATTGACAGATTTTAATTCTTTGAAAGATGCATACTGCTCATCAACTCTTACACTAATCATCTCCAGTTTAGACATTCTACTTCCTACATCTGACTGCATCGCAGATATTCTATCCATGTAAGATTGGAAATTAGTGATATTGTTTGAAAACGTCTTCTGCAAATTTTGTTTTTTGGCAGCTATCTCTACATCTACATCTTTAAGCATCTGATTAATCTGTTTAACTGCTGCATCATTAGTAGAATACTGCACATCCTCAAGCATACTTTTAAGCTTAGCCTGTGTCAATTCAGCCTCTTCCAAATCTGCCAATGTATATATTAAATCATTTATATCATTCGCCATCTCGCCAGAAACAAGCTCACGACCTTCTGTGTTAACCTGTAAGCTCTGGCTGAAATTAACCTCATAATATATCTTTTGACCCTCATCAGGCATAGTATATGTGATATCCTTTATGCTGCCGTCAGTCTGAACCACATGCTGAACACAATCATAATAGTGTTCTGGTCTTAAATCACCTGACTCCACATCATTTTTAGCGTATGTAACCTGAATATCATCAGCCTGCTTTAATGTATTGTATACATTTTCTCCAAAAATAATCTCGCCCGTTTCCTCTATGAGATTTATATCATTAGCTCCCACCTCATAATATGTAGCACTATCAGCAGTAGTTTTTACATTAAATGAAAAGGTACTTAAATTTATAGCATTACCATTTATATCTGTAGCAGATAATTTAAATACATTCTGACCCTGACTGTTAATATCGCTTACACCTTCATATCCAAGATTAAGTCTGTATACCATCTCTGGGTCTGGTTGCTCATATGTACTTGGATCCGCTATGTATGCATCGACCTGATTGTAATCTACTTCTTTGTTAACTACATTTTTAGTATCAAGTGCTTTTGCATCAAAATGCTGAGTAATATCATACGAATATTTAGAGGTATCCTCTGTATCTGTAAAGGCAAGTCCTCTGTCGGTTTTATATCCAGAAAATATATATCTGCCCGCATAGCTTGAATTACCCTCGTTATAAATCATCTCCTGAAGCTGCTTTAAGCTGTCAATAATAGCACTTCTGTCTGTAGAATTAAAGGAATCTGTAGAACCCTGTACACAATAATCCTCTATATCCTCTATTCTGGCTACTATGTTGTCAAGAGATGTTGTAGTTATATCAAGCCAAGACTGTGCGTCTGGTATGTTTTTCTCTTTGAACTGTTGAAGCTGGTTGACTGTTGTTCTAAGCTTAAGTGCTCTGATAGCAATAACCGGGTCTTCAGATGCCTGAGAAATCTTTTTTCCACTTGTCATCTGCTGAGTTACTTTATTAACAGCTGACATACTTTTCTGCATATTTCTAAGAGAGTTACCTGATATCATCTGGTTTGTAATTCTCATGTTGTTACCTCCTTTATTGCTTCTTTGCAATCAGTATATATATCGGCATTTTAGCAGATTTTATACACCGGTCTGATTGATAAGCTTATCATAAACTTCATTTAAAACTGAAATAACCTTTGATGCCAGATTATACAAATTCTGGAACTTTACAAGGTCTGCCGTTTCCTCATTCTCATCCACGCCGGAAACCGACTGTCTCTGATTATCTATTGTGTATCTTATATCATCCTGATTAGCTGTAAAGGCTTCCATCTTAGATATATCAACTGCCAGCGTTGTAGTCATAGACTGCATGAACTGAGAAATAGTACCTTGCTGGAACAAAGTCTGGTCAGTCATGGCATACATGATTTTATCTATGATAGACCTAGCTTCAACATTACCCTGTGCAATGTCGTCCGCATAAGATACAACCACCTTTGCAGGATCATTTTTCCATGCAGTATTAAGCTCCCAATTAAGAGCTGTAAGTCTATAATACGAAACCTCTGAAGATGTGAGTGTTCCTGTTCCCTGCATTGTATCCTTTAATATAAAATCTCCACCTGCCGGATTAGCCCCAGTAAACATATCAAGTCCATCATCGCCATTCTCATCCACGCCCGATGTGGTGAAACTATTTATTTCTCTCGAAAATGTTCTTACCAACTCATTGAGCTGAGCCATATAATAAGGAATACCTTTGGTTGTTATATTTTCACCTATCCGAGCAGAGTGTCCAACTAAATCTCCTGGAAACTGAGCCTGAATTTCAACACCCTTTTCATTGTACATTGTCATATTTTTAAATGTAAAATCAGTAAGAAAACCTTTATCGTCATATTGAGCTTCCCAACCGTCATACATATAATCTCGTCCATTCAAGGTGATGATTCCTTCGTATGGAAGATTTATTTTATCTACATGTATTGGGTTTGGAGGTGTAACGGTCACTGTAGGTGGTGTGTCTGTTCTGCCTGTTATTTCGCCCACGAAGCCTTCGTCATTGTTTCCGTCTCTAATCTGAACCAGACCACAAAGCTTTCCTATTGTCTGAAGTGGTTCAAACTCCTCACCTGCTGTACCATCCGCACATTTCCATGCAATATCAACAAGACCATCTACGTCATTCTGATTGATGTTTTGCGCTCTAGGAACAACAATAAGTTCGTTAAACTCCATCTCATCAACCAAAACTTTGCCATTTATACGAATAGACATAGCCTCTGCCTCTGAAGGAACTGCATCCTCGCCTATTCCATACATAATAGAGTGTTCTTCTACATCCACATCTACATACTCTGAAAGCTTATCTATGCAAACATCTCTCTTGTCACGTAAATCGTTTGCATTTGCACCCTTTAACTCAATATTTATAATCTCCTGCGTAAGCTCATATATCTGTTTTGACAAAGAATTTATCTCACTTACAGCAAGCTCAATTTCATCATTTATAGTCTTCTGTGTTTTCTGATAATTGTCCGCTAATTCGTTAATAACATCTGTAAATGAATCCGCTGTGAGAGTAAAGGATATTCTTGTTGTATAATCCGCCGGATTATCAGATATATCCTGCAAAGAAGAGGAAAGTCTCGACAACCACTCTGTATATCCAGCCTCACCAGACATTTCGTTCATATATGTCTGGAGCTGAGAGAGCTGTTCAAACTCCGAATTGTACTGACTGTATTTGGAATTTGCAACCCAATATTTATTGTCATAGAAATTGTTTCTTAATCTATCTATGCTATTGCCTTTGATACCTGTACCCATCATACCATATGGCTGATTATAGCTTATTGGGTTAGATGCAGATGCCAAAATCTGCTGTCTTGAATATCCTTCTGTATTTGCATTGGAAATATTATGTGAAGTTGTATTAAGTGATGACTGGAAATAGTTGAGTCCAGACAACCCTGTATTTAAGCCTAAAAATGTTGATGGCATATTAATTCACTCCTTACATTCCAAGTGTGTTAATGAGATGTTCTATCATCTCTGCAACTGTTGTTATGTATCTCGATGATGCGTTGTATGCATGCTGGAATCTGATAAGATTAGAAAGCTCTTCATCGGATGATACACCAACAACCCCCTGTCTCAAATTCTCTATATCTGTGAGTGTCTGCTGCTGTGTTGTGGCCATGGCATTATATGTATAACCTCTATCCGCCAGTTCCTCCATCATTCCTGCATAGTAATCATTAAAATTACATTCTATGAGAGAGTTTGGACTAACAGTAGAAAATGTTTCATTCCACAACCCAAGCATTTCATCTACGACCTTTTGTGCCTCTTCACCAGTCTCTGTAGTGAGCGGTAAAAGCGATGGGTTCTTTAACAGTTTTTCGTTAACTTCAAGGTTATTTATCGAATATAAACTGTAGAAATCATCTTTTTTCTCTTCGTTGAAAACCTTAACTGTCTGTGTTGTTCCATCCGCCAAAACCACCGTCTGCTCTGTATATCTTGGGGTGGATTTTCTTACAAACAATTCTGTGCCCGGATATTGATTGCCCACACCCATTCCAAGACCAGCTTTTTCTTCATCAAGGACTGTTATTGTCGAACCGTCCTCAAGCTGTATCTCTTTGTTAGGACAAAGGATATCATTAATTCCTGTAACCATCGCATGCACCAAAACATCAAACTGCGCCAAGAGATTAGTTACTGTATATGGCTCCACATACTTGTTGAAGAACTCTAAATCCTCAACATAGGTTGTCATGTCGGCCTCGTAGTGTGTCATAGCAGCCTGATATTCTGCATCTGTCGCAAAATCATCTGCCAGCGGTTTGTCAGGCTTTTGAGGGACATCTGTATATGTACTTACAAAATATCCTCTAGACATGATAAGACCTTTTAATGCACCAACATCAGTATTTGCCTCAGTCGAAGGAAGCTTATTAATGTTGAACAAAGGTGATTCGTCATCTTTCCATATAGGCATAAGAAAATCTGTTGCATCCGTTGCAAAATCATATTTATCTACGTATCCCTCATGCTCATTTATTCTCATTGTGTCAAGCTCGTAAACATTTCCTCTTGTTACGAACAAATTGCCCTCAATATATACCTCAAGTGTTCCATCCTTGTTAGTAACATACTCTGTTTTTACAAGACCACTAAGCTCATCCAATGCCAGATTTCTAATATCTCTGTAATCATTAGCATTTTCTATTCCGGATGCTTCACCCCTTAATATTTTTTCATTGTATTCTAATATTGTGTTTCCCAGCTCGTTTATGCGGGTAACCTGATTTTTAATCTCTGTGTTGAGATTTCTCTGATATGTGATAAGACTCTGTCTTATCCCCTGAACTCTATCTACAAATGTCTGAGCTGTGGAAATAAAAGAACTTCTTGTTACAATACTGTTTGACTCTTTCTGAAGCTCCTGCAAAGAAAGCCATAATTCATTCATCGCAGTATTGAAATCCTGTCCCTCCAGCTCACCAAAATAATTTTCAACCTCAGCGATGGTCTCATATTGCGCCTTGTAGTAAGACCATCTTCCATTCTCAGCTCTATAAGCTTCATCTGCAAAGTTATCTCTCGCCTGCTGCACCTGTGCAGTCACAACCCCGAGACCCGCCTTGTAATGTGTTGTACCATTGGTTGCAATAGTACGATAGGTTCTGTCAGTGAGCATTACCTGCTGTCTTGTATAACCCTGTGTCTGAGTATTTGTTAAGTTGTGTGCTGTCGCATTAAGTGCATACTGGTTTGTCTGTAAACCGGTAATTCCTATCGACAACCTTCCCATGGTTCCGCTCATATGCTCACCTGCCTTGAATAATAATTTCTAAATAATATACTGTTACTGTTTCGTATCAAACTTACCTGATACAGGCACAGTATTGCCTGCATAATTTCCTGCACCTTTAAACATGTCTTTTGAATATTCTGCTGTTTCGGGCGCACGATTAAGATTCTGAAGAAGATTAATATTAAACTCTATCATTGATAGAGACTCCTGAATAAGCATCTGATTATGTGTATTAACATCCTTCAGTTTTTTGGCAAGTTTTGCCAGTTTTTCATTAATAGCCATAAGTGGATTTCTAAATTCGGGCTGACCCTCTAAAAATTCAATCACATCTGTGACTTTGAGCTCTGCTCCTCTTTTGTTGAGAACATTCGCTATATTTTGCATAGTTTCCTGTCTTACGTTCCCAAGTCCTGTAACTGCATCCACTAACAGTTGTTCTTTATCAGTCATCTCTTTTAATCTGTCAAGATTATTAGAAACAATGGCTGACGTTTTTTCCATAGAGACCTCAAGGAGTTGTTCGTATACAGCATATTCCTCATTGAGTTGTGTTATTAAATTTTCAATTAAACTTGCCATATTCTAACTCCTTTTCACTCACTAGATAGTTTTTGCTGCAAACTTCTCCATAAGCTTTGATGCAAAATCATCGTTGCTTACTTCATAAGTGCCATTTGAAACCTTGGCCTTCAATTCACTAATGCGAGCCTCTCTTACATCAGGTGTAGAAGCGAGTGCATTTTTAGCTACCTGCATGTCTTTGCCTAAGCTAGAAAACGAAACCTCATCCTTGAAGCTTGCATAGTTGGTACTGTTTGTAGCACTAGTCTTTTTAGTACTGTTTGTGCCATATATCTGGCTAATCATATTATAAGTACCAATTCGCATAATAATCCCTCCTTGTAAAATGCATATTAAAAAGTATCTCAATTAGTTTATCGGTATAATTTGCTAGAACATAACCCTTTTTACAAAAAAAATTAACAAAGCTCACGCTACCTTTCCTGTAGCATGAGCTTTTCTTTCTCTAAACTATATAAAATGATAGCGTTACTCTAAGAAACGCATCTTTCCTGCCCCTGTTTTTCTTATATTTGAAACAGGCGCCTGTTTTCTAAACGCGTCATTCATAGCATCTGCAAGCCCACCTGCACATTCCTTACAGAAACGTCCGCTGTGAACCATTTTTCCACATCTTTCACATTCAAGTCCAACAAGTGAATCCTCCGAAAATGATAATCTCTCTTGTCTTACCCATCTCTTAATCTGACCAACGCTTATGTCACATGCTTCAGCAACCTCTGTTATACTGTCTTTTGGATTTTCATAAATATATTCTTTTACTTCCTGGAATTTTTCCTCAAGCATATCCCTGCATTTTGGACAGTATTGCTCACCTGTTATATAGTTAAATATTCTTTTACAATTACGACAGTTTCTTATCTCCATAATCTACACCTTCCTTTTTATTCTCCCGCACCAATACATACACTGGTATAATATACATCCTTTATTCCCTGCTCATGCAGGATTTTTGTGCACGCCTCTATTGTAGCTCCCGTAGTATATATATCGTCAATCAAAAGTGCACACTTATATTTTACTATTTTATTAGATGAATTAAAAGCTTTTTTTATGTTTTCTTCTCTTCCTTTTACACTTAGCTCTTTCTGTGGAGAGGTTTTTGCTACTCGTCTAATCAAATCTGACTCTACAGGCACCTCTAAATAATATGACAGTTCCCTCGCCAAAATCTCCGCCTGATTATAACCTCTCTTTTTTTGCTTTGCTCTGTGAAGTGGTACAGGAACCAGCACATCAGGATTTATATCAAGAATTTCTCTTCCATGCCTTTTAATTATCTCTCTCGAATAAAACTTAGCATAGCTTCTTTTGTTATGATATTTAAACATCGCCATACTTTCCTTCATTGGCTCAACATACTTCATAACAGGAAAGCCTCTTTTATAGCTTCTTTGATTTTCCCTACAATCCCTGCAAAATTCTTCCTCTTCATCAGCTATTTCCTTGCCACACTTTAAACAGACAGGCTGACGAACATATTCTATTTTTATTTTACATTTTTCACACGGCTCAATACTTTTTCCTACCACCTCGCCACATATAGGACAAGAAGGCGGGAAAAAGAAATCCACCACCAGCTCGCAAAGTCTTTTTAGAACTTTATTACCCAAACCATCACCCTCATTTTATATCTGTTCAAGCATTTCTCCGAGTCTCAACGCCAAAGAGGTAAATCGTTTTTGCTCCTCAGTGTTATCTATCATCTGATTTATTAATCCTATATTTCCGACTACAACTACCATCTGTCTAGCTCTGGTTATCGCCGTATATAACAGGTTTCTGTTAAGAAGTTTTCTTGTTCCTGTAAGAAGCGGAATAACTACTGCCGGATATTCACTACCCTGCGATTTATGAATTGTTATTGCAAAAGCATGCTCAAGTTCATCTAAATCGGCATAACTGTAAACAGCTTCTCTTCCATCATCAAAAAGGACTGTAAGCTCTTCATCATAGTCATTAATGGCAGTTATAACTCCCATATCACCATTGAATACACCTACCCCCTCATCAATAACAAACCCGTGTGTTCTGGCTGTCTCCATATTTTCTGCGTATATTTTCCACTCCTGCTTATAATTGTTTTTTATCTGCATTACCTTGTCGCCTTTTCTAAAGATAATGTCGTTCTTAGCTTTCTGTGGTTTATCAGCCGACGAAGGATTAAGCAGCTCCTGCAATCTTAAATTCATATTCTCAACACCAACTTCGTATTTTCGCATTGGCGTCAAAACCTGTATATCCATCGGACTTATTTTTAAATATTTCGGTAAATTGTCTGATATGAGCTCTTTTACTTCATTTATTATGTTTGCTGAACCATTTCTTGGTATAAAGAAAAAGTCCTTGCTTTTATTCATTATCTCAAGATGCTCACCCCTATTGATTTTGTGCGCATTAAATACAATATCACTGCCATCTTCCTGTCTATATATCTTGTTTAAAGTCGACACAGGAAAGCAGGCTGAATTTATTATATCCTTCAACACATTTCCTGCACCTACAGACGGCAACTGATTTACATCACCAACAAGTATAAGTCTCGTTCCATAGGTTACAGCCTGCAGGAGTGAATGGAATATAAAATTATCCACCATAGACATCTCATCAACAATAATCGCATCACATTCCAACGGATTCGACGCATTGCGACCAAACTTAGGTCCTGTAGTATTGCGGTCATTATCCTCCATAATTGCCCCATTGAACTCCAAAAGTCTATGTATAGTCTGTGCTGGCCAATTCGTTGATTCTGTCATCCTTTTTGCAGCACGACCGGTAGGTGCACAGAGCATTATCTCCATACCCTGTTTTGAATAATATTCAATAATTGCTTGGATTATTGTTGTTTTTCCAGTTCCCGGACCTCCTGTTATAACAGCAACACCAGCAGTAATTGCTGATTTTACCGCATCTCTCTGAAGCTCATCCAAGGTCAAACTTAAATCCTTTTCTATTTGGCCTATCGCCTCTTCAAGTTCATTTTCAGGCATCTCATATCTAAGCTGTAAATCCAGTAGCATCCTCGCTGTATTCAACTCAACATAATAATTTGTCGCTGCATATACACAAGTGACATCTTCTATTGTTTTTACGATTATTTTACCCTCTATGGCAAGCTCCATAAGCTGTTCTTCCAGTGTCTCTACAGCTTCTTCATATACAGTTTTAGCACTGATCTCACTTTCGTACTCTGCATACCCATACTCTTCGCCATAAGGTGTATTTGTGGTATCTTTTGTCAGCTCAACAGCTTTTTTTATCAGCATGTCCTTAGGCAAATACATATGCCCTTCGCCTACTGCCATATTTAGCACATATATAAGCGCAGACCTAAGCCTATACACTGAATCAGGGGCTATTCCCATTTTTCTGGCAATATCATCTGCCGCTTTGAATCCTATTCCCGATATGTCCTCTGCAATTTTATATGGATTTCCCTTTAATATTTCATATACCTGATCTCCATATTCCTTATATATTTTAAGAGACATATTAACAGATATTCCATATTCGCTGAGAAATATAATAACCTCTTGAAATTCCTTTTTTTCAGCATACGAAGTAGCAATATTTCTGGCCTTACGTTCAGAAATACCACTTATCTCCGCCAATCTTTCAGGCTCTTCTTCAATTATTCTAAGGGTATCTGCTTTGAATTTTTTTACGATTTTTTTAGCGAGAACCTCGCCAATTCCTTTGATAATACCAGACGCCAGATACCTTTCTATTCCAAGAGTATCCTCCGGCATTTTGATTTCACAGGATGTGAATTTGAATTGTATATCATATTGTGGGTGATTTACATATTCTCCTTCGGCAATTATATATAAACCTTCACCTATACCAAATAAATTACCCACAAAAATTTCTTCACCGTCTTCCCCTGAAACGGTAAAGACGGTGTATCCATTTTCTTCATTTTTATATATTATTTTCTCTATGTAGCCTTCTCTTGTCATACCTTTAAGGCCTTTCATTTATTGTTATTCTTCTGATACATTCGCTGTGGCAGAGGTCTCTTGTGCAACCTCTGTAGCTGCATCCGCTGTCGACTCCTCAACAATTATAGTTACTCCCTGATTTCTTTTCATCGACTCATATAATTGTTCCGCTAATCCTATCGAACCCTGTTCCGACACAGCTTTTGCGTATTCCTGAACTCTCATATCTCCAAAATACTGTTCGTATTCGCTCTCTTCTTCATCGGCTTTCATAACAGTTTTTTCCATAGATTTATACATCTGCTCAACCATATATACTTCAAATTCTTTGCATGCTTTCATGGCTTCCGCATCAATTATTTCATTGCTGTCTATTTTTGCCAATGCACTTTCCAGACTTGATGTATTGTTTTGCGTAAGATATGCGGCGTAGTCTTCGCCACCTATTCCGTTTATAGTCATTAGGATTACCTCCTCTCCGCAGAGATGTGCTCTTGCCCGCTTTGCTCCGAGTCGGTGTCGGGCTTCGCCCTATATATCCAGCCGCAATCAACCCCTTACGAGCAAGCTCGACGGGCATGTCTACGACTAGCTATGCATGGCTCAGTTATCGCAAGTTATTAGCCTGCTGCATCATTTCATCGCTGGCTTGAATTGCTTTTGAATTCATTTCATACGCTCTCTGAGCGACAATAAGATTTACTACCTCATTTGCAACATCTACATTAGAACCTTCTATGTATTTCTGGTGCACCTTACTTCCTATAAGATTTGGGTTGTTGAACTCATTCATAGCATCTCCTGATGCAGGCGTTACACCAAACAAGTTGTTTCCTTCATGTGAAAGTCCCGCCGGATTACTAAACTGATATAATCCTATATACTGATTGTACTGAACACCATTTGCTCCTGTTGCCATAAGATTTAATATATTTCCTTCCGGATCTCTAAATGTAAGTCTTCCATCTGGCTGAACCTCGAGATTCGCTGCATTATATTGCTCAGGAATTACTATCGTATTACCATTTTGATCTAACACCGGTGAGCCATCTGCTGTGACAAGCATATTTCCACCCTGTACAGGAGATATATTAAAGCTACCATCTCTTGTATAGAATATCTGACCATCTTCTCCTCTTACACTATAAAAGCCATCGCCCTCAATAGCCATAGAAAATACATTGTCACTTGCAAGGAGTGCACCCTGATCAAATATACTTGTTATTGCAGAAACCCTGCTTCCTAATCCTACTTCTGCTGCAACAGGCTTAAGTTCACCTACGTTATTAGTGGAAGTGGACTGTAAATTCTGATATAAAAGCGATTTAAAGCTCGCCTCCTGTGATTTATAACCTGCTGTATTTACGTTTGCAATGTTGTTTGCTATTGTATCTACATTGACCTGCTGCGCTCTCATACCGGAAGCAGCAGTCCATAATGAACGCATCATAATCTATACCTCCCGACTGTTATCTATTACACTCTTCCTATCTCATTAACCGCTTTATCTAATGATTTATCAACGGTCTGAATCATTTTCTGATTAGTTTCATAGGCTCTTGTCACCGCAATCATATCTACCATCTCTGTAACCATATTTACATTAGACATCTCTAAATAACCTTGCTGTACTGTAGCCTCCGCATCAATCATGACCGCTCCGTCTACTGGTTCATACATATTTTCGCCATAGCTTGACAATGCTGCATAATCCTCAAAATCAACTATCTGCAATGTAGCTATGTAATCACCACCTACATATATTTCTCCCAATGAATTAACAGAAATCTCCGCAGTATCTGCACCTGGTATCTGAATAGGGTTTCCACCCTCGCCCAGCACAAAATCTCCGTCCTTGGTAACAAGATAACCGTCCTTGGTAATAGTGAAGTCTCCATCACGAGTGTATCTTGTGGTGGTTTCTCCAGCCTTGTTAGTTGTGCTTATGGTAAAAAATCCTCTACCGGATAAAGCGAAATTATAAAGGTTCTCAGTCTGCTTAAAGCTTCCCTGACTCATGTCAAAATATGTTTCACCTATCTTAACACCCAATGTCATACCACCGATACCCTGAACTGTATCAGTTCCAACAGTCACATCATTTATTTTAACAGCAAGCTGTCTGTCAAAGGATTGTGATGTTACTTCTATTTTTTTGTATCCTGTTGTATTAGCATTGGCCATGTTGTTTGTAACAACATCCATTCGCTTTTCTTCGTTGCGGAGTCCTGTCCATGCTGTGTACAGTGCTCTTACCATATCTTCAACTCCTACTTCTTTTCACTCATAAACTCTATAAATTTTCCTGTTCCTATAGCAACCGCAGTAAGCGGTTCCTCAGCGGTCATAGTTGTTATGCCTGTGTTTTCTTCTATCAAATCCTCAAGACCATGTAACAATGCGCCTCCACCTGTAAGAACAATTCCTCTGTCAGCAATATCTGCCGCAAGCTCTGGAGGAGTTCTTTCTAATACAGAGTGTATAGCATCAACTATCTGAGCTGTAACCTCTCTAAGTGCTTCTTCTGTCTCATCAGAGGAAACTGTAACGGTCTTTGGTAATCCGGTTACCAGGTTTCTGCCCCTTATATCCATAGTGATGTTTTCTGGTCTCTTATAACAGGTTCCTATGTTAATCTTGATTTCTTCAGCTGTTCTTTCACCTATAAGAAGGTTATGTCTCTTACGCATAAATCTTACGATTGCATCATCAAAATCATCTCCTGCGACTTTAATGGATGAGCTCACAACTGTTCCCTCAAGCGAAATAACTGCTATATCTGTAGTTCCTCCACCTATATCAACTATCATATTTCCGCATGGTCTCGAAATATCTATACCTGCTCCAATAGCCGCAGCTACTGGTTCCTCTATAATATACACATCTCTTGCACCTGCCTGATATGTGGCATCCTCAACTGCTTTTTTCTCAACCTCTGTAACTCCCGAAGGAACACACACACTGATACGTGGTCGTCTTCCAAAAAAGCTTTTACCAACTGCCTTTTGTATGAAATATTTTAGCATTTTCTCGGTGATTGTATAATCAGATATAACACCCTGTCTGAGCGGTCTTATTGCTACAATGTTACCTGGTGTTCTTCCAAGCATCAATCGAGCTTCCTCTCCTATTGCTTTTATACGATTAGTATCTCTATCATACGCAACAACTGAAGGTTCTCTTAAAACCACTCCTTTGCCTTTGACATAAACTAATATACTGGCTGTTCCTAAATCTATTCCTATATCTGAACTTGCCATGGTTACTCCTTTCCCGCTATATGATATATCGGTCTTATTTTTATAAATCCTTAGCTTTTCTTAAAATAATAAGTGAAGCCGGTTCACCTTTAAGCCATTCTATCTGAACCTCTGTAATATCCATAATGTCATCCAGACGCTGAATATAGCTTCTCCAGTTTACAACCTTTTCTTTTGTAATAAATGGTTTTCGCATACCGGTTATGTTGTCATATCTGTCATGCAAGTCTGTCAGGATAACCCTGCTGTCTCCACCTTTAAAATCATAACCAAGCATCTCATTCATCTTTGCATTAGAGAATAAAACTTCTCCAGAATATGCATCTCTAATAAATACACCTACTTTGAAGTTATTGTATGTCTCTATTAAATGTTTATTCACTTTTCTTATGTTGTCATCGCCTTCGGCATTTTCTAACATATTTTGTATAATAATCGAAATACCTTCAGTAAAACGTATTTCTTCTTTAGTCCACACTCTGTCGTTTTTAGATTCAGCAAAAAACAGTGCCCCATATAATTTATCATTCATATATATAGGATGTACTATGACAGCCATAAAATTAAACTTCATAAGGTTTATTTTTGACTTTTCGGTCATATTGTTACTGTCTATAATATATTTGCCTTCTGATTTTATTCCCTCTTCTATTAAGTACATTTTGCCCGATAAATCATCTAAAACATCGCCTTCCGCAGCCGCACTTGTGATATTCCAATAATTTCTAAGCTCATACTTTCTTCCTGTATCCGCTGTGTCAAACTTATATAAAAGAGCTTTATCTATATTCATGTGTATGCCTACATCACGAATAGTTTCTGATATAACCATATCTACATCATCAATAAGCTTACTGTTTATTTTTGACAAAGCTGTATTTATTATATTCTGTTTTGCCAGCTCTTCTCTTAATTTTTTACCAGCTCCCTTTGCTTTTGCCATCTCTACATCAGCAACAAGGCTCTTGTATACAAATTCAGAAATATATTCTGCAATATTCCAATGGTCTTCGCTAAACTTTTTCAAAGTATCTGTTTCTTCCTGAGTGTATGAACCCAAAATCCACATACCTCGAATTTCGTCCTTTATTTTGAAAGGTGCAACAGAAATTTTACCTATGCCCCCTTCTTCTCTATCAAAGACCATAGGACTATTATTTTCTATAACTTCTTGTTTTATGTAATTATAGTATTCCTTATAGGCTGGCGTTTCAAACAAATCATAAAAATCACCCATGTTTGTAGCCGGTCCAACTGGTGGAAATACCATTTTGCCATCCATATCTACATAAACTGAATAAAGCTTTGTAAATTTAGATACAACACGCATTATATCTTCTACTTTATCACTAATCTCAGCAAAATCGCCAAGATTTATATTTTTTGTTTTGACAATATCTGAATTCTTTTTGTTCTTTTTCTTTTCTGTTTTAGTTTTTTTGCCAGTTATGTTTTTTAGGTAAAATTCAACTCTAAATTCATCTCCCATAACCTCTGACACACATATTTCATTAGAAACCTTATATACAGTACCATCATCTCCAACCATACGATATTCATGTACATATTCTGTTACTTTTGATTTTACAGCTTCTAAGACAGTACTTATTACCTTAGCTCTATCCTCCGGATGAATGTAATCCTCTGTAAGCTTTAAACCTTTGTTTAACACTTCTACATTCATTCCAAACATAGTCGCATTAGGCGAAATATATTCTAAATTACTCTTTCTTTCATTTATTTTGCAGGTCTTGACAATGACAACGAAACCTGCTTTTTCGATTGCTTTTTTAAGATATTTATTTTCCATCACCATAATCACAACCCTCTTTCTTTATTAATATCTTCTCTATCAAAATGGCTGTTGCATGATATCACACAACAGCCACATCGCTACAAACTTTTTCTAGAATTTAATTCGATAATCCCGGAAATGCCTGATCAGCTATGGCCTTGGCATCATCACAAGCCTTTGACACATTATCAACTGCTGATATCATCTGAGCTAAGAATCCGCTAACACTCTCACACTCACGCTTAACTGCCATACGTGTGTTATAAGCTTCTACTCTAGCCTGATTGCGCATCTCCTCGCACTCAGCAATAGTTGTGTTAGTCAACTCTTCACAAGATGCATTTGTCTGCTCTTGCAAGGTTCTACACTCGTATTCTGTCTGAGATCTCAATGTATCTGTCTCTTCCTTTGTCTGACGTTTTAACTCTTCACAATTAGCATATGTTGTTTCTTTTAACTCATCACAAGCATTCTGTGTTTCAATATTGAGTCTGTCACAAGCTGCTGTTGTTTCAGTAGAAAGTCTCTCGCACTCTGCAGTAGTCTCTTCCATCATCTGATTACATGCATTTGTAGTATCCTGACTAAGCTGCTCACACTCAGCTTCTACCTGTGCTCTCTTCATATCACAATCTCTCTGAGTCTCTCTGATAAGCACATCTGCACTTTCGCGAGCCTCTAAAAGGGTTCTGGAAATAGACTCATATCTCGATGCCGACTCGTCCTCTTTTACTTTATATGACTCTAACTGATCTCTGAGCTGTGTAACCTCTACCTGAAGCTCATCGTTAACCTTTTTAAGATTATCTATAGTACTGCTTGACTCGTTAAGATTTACCTCTCTCATAGTATTAAGGTTTTTAACTGTCTCGCTAAGCTTAAGAACATTTGCCTTAAGATCTGAAACCTCTTTTTCGTGCGAAGATTTCAACTCATCAATATATGCTTCCACTGCCTTTTTGTCGTAACCACCAAAGGACGCTGTTTTTATCTGTAAATCCATTTTTACTAATTCCCCTTTCAACAAGTACACTATTGTAAATATTAATCGCTAATAGTATATCACATAATAAATGACAATGCACTTATTTTTTGTCATTCCTTGTTAAAATTTGATGAACAAAAGATTATTTTTATATCGCATTTAAGTAGCCTTTATGATATAATCAAACAGACATGAAAATCGAAAGGAATATTATCATGAAATATAAAATCAAAAAAATTACAAGTTTGTTACTTTGTCTTGTTTTAGTTTTTTCTTTGACAGGATGCCGCGATAAAAAATCCGAAAAAAGATATAGAGATTACGTAAAAAGCTTAATTGCTATCAATTATCTTGGTGCTACAGACGACTACATAAAATCAACCGGTGCTAATCAGGAAGATGCCGATGCATTATATCAGGCAAACATAGAGCTTTTAGCTGATAATATTCTTGATTACTACGGGATTACCATTTCAAACACTTCAACTATGAGACAGGGATATATTGACCTTGCAAAAAACATCTACAGCAAAGTCAACTACAAGGTTTCAAACGCATATAAAGACGGTACAGCTTATCTGGTTGATGTCACTGTATATCCTATAGATATATTTGTCCAAACCGCCGATGAAGTCAACGCCTACATCAATAAATTCAACGAAGGTGTAGCTAACGGCGATTATAACGACTATACTATGGAACAGTACGAGACAGAATTTTCAACAGGTTTCCTTGAAATCATGAACAACGCCTGCTTAAACATGACATACGGAGAAGAAACTGTCGTTACAGTAGAAATAATTATCGACGACAATGTTTATTATATAAGTGACAAAGATTTTCTTGAAATAGATGCTGCCATTATTAATTCAGCTATTCCAGTAGCAGAGTAAAGCCTGCTTCAAGTATGAATAGATGATTTAAAAGGAGATAGTATAAAAACAAAAAGGAATGACGCATATAACCACAAACATACTGCAACGCGCTGCCGAACTAACCAACAACTTCGACTAAGACTCTCAGGAATGCCTTCGAGCCTAAGTCTTCGTAGCTGGTGGATTTCGTCAGTCGCTAAGTACGCAGTGCAAAATGTTTGTTTATTATATGCGTCATTCCTTTTTGTTTTTATACTATCTCTTTTTTATTTTCAGATATCTGTTTGAAGCAGGTTTTATTACTAACTACTTTTCGAACACAAGATACATTCCGCCCATATCTATAATAATCATCTTATCTTTAGCTTCATAAATACCGGTAAAATCTGCTCCTTGAGCTAAGTCAATAGTAATATTTTCACCGTCGATTATTATTTTATGCTCATCACTAGTGAGACTGTCGATGAGATTTCCCTCAAAGGTACATTTTTCTCCCTTGATAGTCATGGTTAAATATCCCTGACTTCCAAATACTTCATCAAAATTTTCAGACGGAACCGTCATATCCATGACTGTAACCGCAGTTAACTCATATTCACCGTTATATTTTCCTCCGAAAGCAAAATACCACACAAAAACTATCAAAGCTATAACTGCAACAATACTCGCAACTATCAGTGCTATTTTTTTGTCTCTTTCGCCTTCAGGAGATTTCATGGTGATTTTCTCTTTGTTCTTATCTTTGGTTT
Organism: Wujia sp.; assembly: GCA_045531735.1. Lineage (GTDB taxonomy): Bacteria > Bacillota > Clostridia > Lachnospirales > Lachnospiraceae > Coprococcus_C. Next base: position 167,527 of record JAZSEO010000016.1, read on the forward strand.
TATCTTTTTTTGTTTCTTTCATGTTGCCTCCGAACTAGCTTATTACCTTGTCTTCTATCTCTTTGACAACATCTGCTATAAATTTATCTACAGGCATACTTCCTAAATCGCCATCCTCACCGCGTTTTCTAACAGAAACGGCATTGGCCTCTTCTTCGTTAGCACCGATGATAAGCATGTATGGAAGTTTCTGAAGACGAGCTTCACGAATCTTGTAACCAATCTTCTCCGCTCTTTCATCAATTGTTGCTCTTACACCCGCTGCTTTAAGCTTAGCAAGTACAGAATTTGCATATTCATGGTGCTTCTCTGAGATAGGAAGGATACGAACCTGCTCTGGTGAAAGCCATGTTGGGAATGCACCAGCATATTTCTCAATAAGCCAAGCAAGTGTTCTTTCATAACAACCCATTGAAGTTCTATGGATGATGTATGGTCTTTCTTTTTCTCCATCCTTATTGATAAAATACATGTCGAACTGCTCTGCAAGCAAAGCATCCCACTGAATTGTAATCATTGTATCTTCTTTACCATAAACATTTTTAGCATTAATGTCTACCTTTGGTCCGTAGAATGCAGCCTCACCTACATCCTCAGTAAACGGAATGTTAAGCTCAATAAGAATGTTTCTGATATCCTGCTCTGTCTTCTCCCAAACCTCTGGCTCGCCGATATACTTTTCCTTGTTTTCCGGATCCCATTTTGAAAGATGGTATGTTACATCTTCCTCTACACCAAGTGTCTGCAGACAATACTGTGCAAGAGCAATACAATCTTTAAATTCGCTAACCATCTGATCAGGTCTTACAATGAGATGTCCCTCTGAAATAGTAAACTGACGAACACGAGTTAAACCATGCATCTCGCCGGAATCCTCATTTCTGAAAAGTGTTGAAGTCTCGCCATATCTGCAAGGTAAATCTCTGTATGACTTCTGACTTGCCTTATATACATAGTACTGGAATGGACAAGTCATAGGACGAAGCGCAAATACTTCTTTATCCTTCTCCTCATCACCGAGCACAAACATACCTTCTTTATAGTGATCCCAATGTCCTGAAATCTTATATAGGTCGGATTTTGCCATAAGAGGAGTCTTAGTTCTCATGTAACCACGCTTTTCCTCCTCGTCCTCAATCCATCTCTGGAGTGTCTGAATAATCTGAACACCCTTTGGCATTATAAGAGGAAGTCCCTGTCCAATAACATCTACAGTTGTGAAAAGCTCTAATTCACGACCTAACTTGTTATGGTCACGAAGCTTAATATTCTCTAAAAACTCAAGTCTTTCCTCTAAATCAGCCTTCTTAGTAAATGCTGTTCCATAGATACGAGTAAGCATCTTATTGTCTGAGCTACCTCTCCAATAAGCACCTGAAGATGATGTAAGCTTGAAGAATTTTACAGTTTTAGTCGACATGAGGTGTGGCCCTGCACAAAGGTCTGTGAAATCATCCTGAGTGTAGAAACTTATAATCGAGTCCTCAGGCAAATCTTTGATAAGCTCTACTTTATATGGCTCATCCTTTTCTTCCATAAACTTAATAGCCTCTTCTCTAGGAAGTGTAAAGCTTGTAATTTCGGCAGCTTCCTTAACTATTTTCTTCATCTCTGCCTCAATTTTATCAAGCTCATCTCTTGAAAGAGATGGCATATCGAAATCGTAGTAAAAGCCATTGTCGATTGCCGGACCTATTGCACATTTCGCATCAGGATAAAGTCTCTTTACTGCCTGCGCAAGAATATGGCTTGCTGTATGCCAGAAAGTTTTCTTTCCTTCTTCATCATTAAATGTATAAATATTAAGATTTACGTCCTTGTCAATAACTGTTCTCAAGTCACAGGTTTTTCCATCAATCTCCGCTGCACATGCCATACGTGCAAGTCCTTCGCTGATATCAGCCGCAATGGCATAAGCACTCATTGGCTGAGAATATTCTTTTGACGAACCGTCTTTTAAAGTGATAATCATAGTTTTTTCTTCCTTTCTATTAAATAATCATTTACGCTGGGAAAAAGAAAACGTCCCAAGCGCATTACTACGCTAGGGACGATAAATCGCGGTTCCACCCTAGTTCCATCTGAATATAGTCCAGACGGCACTTAATTATGATTGTAACGTAATCAACGGCTTATATTTTGTATAAGCAGCTCCGAGGTAGTCTTCCCATAGGCGTGTTCTGAATTCTCTCTCAGCGGGTAGTGGAATTCTCTCTGTAGTCCGTTTTTATGGTACTCGTCTCTTCATAGCCGATATTTATTAAACTAAACTTGATTGTAGAACTGAAATGCAAAAATGTCAAGAAAAAGAATTGTTTACCATTTATATATTAATAGGTTTGCATTATATTATTTATATTGATAAAATGTAGTTAACATTTTTAAGGTGGTGGATTAATTGAAAAAAACTATAAACAGAATCGTAATCATACTCTCCTGGCTATTTATTATTACTGTAATTTTAATAATCTTTTTTGAAGTCAAAAAACCAGGCTACTACCAAATAGCTCACCAAATGGAAAAATACTACGATAAGGATTTCAAGATAATTGAAAAACTTACTTATACCACCTACACACAAGGTAGTCCGGAAGCACGAGAAGAAATAGAATGTCCTGCTGTTATTTTGCAAGACAAGGATAATGAAAACATTAAATTTCTTGCCTATGCATATCCGTTAGAAACTGGAGATTGGACTTATATATCTAACTATGCCAGAAATCTTCTCATATATTGTATGAATGAGCAAGAATTTGAGTTTGACAATGAAGAAGACTGTCAGAAAATTGATATTTTTAACTCTCCACGTTTAATACTTGACAACACAGAAACCACAGCAAAAAAACTACAAGCTATGGTTATAAACTTCAACGAGGTTTATTATTTTAACAGTAAATTTTCATATATCTCTTCCGGCACTACCTTTGAAGTTACTAATAACATATACAGTTATTATGTTATGGGAAACAAAATAAAAGACAGATGGCTCAATGAAACCAGTCCTTTCTGTTTTGACACTCCGTTAGAAAAATATCAGGCATTTCTTAATGAGCTGTCTAAATAACATTAATTCAAAAATGTCTTGCACAGGCAATGTGCAAGACATTTTTACTTCTTGTCCTTAAGTCTTCTAAAAAATGTAGAACGGCTTATACCTAGTATATTAGCAGCCTCATCAGCAGATATCTTCTTATTCTTATACTTTCTAGCGACTTCATAAAACTTAGTTGATTCTACCGAAATCTGCTTTCTTCCCTTGTACTTACCCTGAGCCTTTGCCGCCTTAATACCATGCGCCTGCTGTTGTCTTATATAACCCTCTTCCTTCTTGTATAGACCATACAAAAGATTATAGCAAAACAATCTATTACTGTCTGTTATGGACATACCCTGATACTCTATGTTATATCCCCCGCACACATAATCAAGCAACCGTCTAAGCACATCTCTTGAACGTGTAAGCCTCTTCACTTCCTCGTCTGCATTTATTACTTCATCTCCTTGCTGCATACTATAAGCCTTAACATACAATCTGTCTCCACTATAATGTGTATCTGTCCTTATTAGCCATTCTAATTGATTGAGATAATCCATGTCACATGCCTCTAATAACTCCCATAGGTCTTCCCTGTTAGAGCTTGGACTTCTCTCTGATATAAATACAGGAATAATATTCTTTCTGATATATTCTTCTCGTCTCTTATCCAGATCAAGTCCCGGAATCCCTTGAAAAACTGATGCGTCCAATAAATCTATAACTGAATAATTTGGTCTAAAAATATACTCAAATTCTTCGTTTTCCCATACTCTGTATATTATCTGGGCAACACAATATTCTATACCCATATTATCCTGCACACAAATACAACCCTCTGTTGTAAATTCTCTCATACTATCATCCCCTTCACATTGATTTATAGGTACGCCTAATTATATGCTCATATCTAGCCTTAATCATATGCTTATAAAAAATTTTCTGTACATCTGTTATATATTCAGTTTCATCAATCAATGCACATATTTCATTAATGTCTATTCTGTTATATATTGCCACAAGAGCTTTATTACATTCTGGAAACAGCAAACTGTTTATAACCTCATAATACGAGCTCTTTTTCTCGTTTAATTTAATCTGCGATGTAGGAAATTTATAGACTCTCTTCAGAGTTTCTTCATCAGAGTTTATTATATTACACATCTCTTCCTCATCCACTAAATTCGGAAAAAGACACGAACCATTATCAAATATTGGAGCCAAATGATACAAATTATCTTTCTTTATAAATCCCCAGTTAGAGCCATGACGATCAAAATTCCCAAGTAATGCGTCCACGATGAAAAGCTCCCAAAAAGCAGATATTGTTTCTCTAACATCCGTAAGCTTAGAATTATCTTTCAACATCTGCATAATGTCTGTATACGAATAACTGTATTTTTCTTTATCATGTTCCAACGTACTTTCACCAACATCATTAAAAGGAACAAATTGAGCACCTTCTGAAACAAAATTCTTGCAAGCAACAACCCTCTCACCGTTATAATTTCCTAAATATGTCTCCTGCACATCAAAACCAAGCAAAGCAAAAACATGAGAACCTATATATTCAGAAATATGATTATTTCTAACTCCAAAAGGTGTCTTCTTCTGAAATTTAAGCATATATTCTATCTCATCAACAAATACGCCTATTTTTTTCTCACTACCACCATAATATGTGCCACTTAATGGGCAATTAGAAAAATCCATACAGACACCTCCTTTTTATCAATATAAAATAAAACAAAAAAAGTGTCAATAGAATATAAATTTATTTTTGACACTTTCTTTGTATCATAATACATTTTATACTCTATTGACACTGTATTTTTTTAACTTAAATTCCGTCTATATCCTCTTTACACTTTTTACCATCCGCAAGTAACTTTTTTAACGTAACCGCATCATCATTTTGCATCGCTGTTTTATACTCTTTTAATGAATTAATAAAATAATCGAGCTCTTCTATCAGGCAATCCTTGTTCTCCAAAAAAAGCTCTGTCCACATATTTTCATTAAGCCACGCAACACGTGTTAAATCCTTATAGCTCCCAGCGGAAAAACCCTCATGATTTTTAGCAGTAGGACTTTTAACATATGCATTAGAAACAACATGAGCCATCTGTGATGTAAATGCAATCATAGCATCATGTCTTTTAGCATCACAGACAGTAAATTTACCAAACTTAATCGGAGATAAAAGCTTTTTTGCCTTTTCAATAGTTTGTACATCATTTAAATCCTCTGGAACAAGCACCATTGATGCGCCATTGTACATAGTCTTTGTACTATATTCAATTCCAGAGAAATGTCTACCAGCCATAGGGTGACCACCCACAAATGTAAAGCCATGTACTTTAGCTATTTCAAAACATTTATCGCACACAAACTGCTTAACACCACAACAATCTATAACCATTGTGTTTTTCGCTATGTACGCACCCATTTTTTCAATATAATCTATAGCCGCCTGTGGATATAATGCCACAAGCACTAAATCACAGGATGATATATTATTTTCATCCATTTTTGCATCTATAATCTTTTGCTCATATGCAGCCTGCATAGCTTTTTCGTCAATATCGTATGCTATTACCTTGTGGTCATCATTCTCGCTGTATGCTTTTGCAAAGGAACCACCTATAAGACCAAGTCCAACTATTCCAACTGTCATATCTAAACCTTCTTTCTAAGTTTATCTCGGTTAAGTATAGCACACTAAAGCGTTAAAGTAAACATTGTATTTCTTACTCCACTTAATTCCTATATAAAACCATGCAAAAAATATAACGTATTAAAATTGAAAAATATGGAAATAATTCTGTCATAGTAAAAAAAAGGAAGGTTTGTTATGAACAAAAAATCTAAAATTTATGTATTAGTACTTATATGGGCGGCAGCTCTATTACAGCTTTTTATTAATTCTTCTATAAATCGAGAAGAAAACATGGTAGAGCAAGTTATAAGCTACGGAACAGATAACTTATATGAAAGCACAGTAAAAGCATATGCATACTATGGAAATGAAGTTATTTCCCCCGATAAAAAAGAAGCCATCGTAAAGCATTTAGCAAATGAAATTTCTCTGGAAACCGGATATGAAGTATATTCAAAAGAAACCGAGAACAGTGCCATCACAACACTAGAAAAAAAAGGAGCACAGGCCGATACCACAATTAAAGTAATATCTCTCATCGGAAAAGATGATTATGGACAGACAGTGCATGAAAACTATATCTTAATGGAAATAATTCTTAAAGGTAGTGCAGGTTCTACGGCTTACACATACAAAGACACTCTTGATACACTATATAAAGATTTAGGTATGACTCCAACAACAAACATTTACATGTGTAGTCAGACAAAAGGCGAACTAACCGAATCAGAAATGGAAAACATTGTTTCAAGCTTTTTAGAAAGTGTCGACGCAAATGAAATAGAACGATTAACTTTAGATAACACACTTTGCATATACGGTTATAGTAAAAATATAGATGAATATGTTTATCAAAATGACAAAAAAGTAAATGTAAACATTGCATTCACTTATGACTCAGCCGAAGACATAACATATATCCATAGAGGAATACCATTTATAGATAAGTCATTTTAAACCAAAACAGACGCATGATATAATATATGGTGACAGACACAACAGGGTATGTATTTCAAACATACCCTGTTGTGTCTGCCACCATATATTACATCATGCTTGTTTTACCAGCAAAGAACCTCGTGACCATCCTCTGTTACAAGCACCATTATCTCCCACTGTGCTGAAGGCTTACCATCATCAGTATAAACCTCCCAGTCATTTTCCTGATCTATAAAAATCTCTACACCACCCATATTTACCATAGGCTCAATTGTAAAAATCATACCTGGAGCAAGTAGCATATCCGTACCTTTTTTAGTATGGTAACCAACCCATGGCTCTTCGTGAAACTCAAGACCTACACCATGTCCGCCTATTTCCCTGACAACTGTATAGCCATTAGAATACGCATGGTCATGAACAGCCTGTCCCATATCACCTAAAAATCCCCAAGGTTTAACCTGTTCTAGTCCTTTATAAACACACTCTTTCGTTACATCAACTAATCTCTGTTTTTCAGGGCTAACCTCCCCTATACAGAACATTCTTGATGAATCAGAAAAATATCCGTTAAGAATAGTTGAACAATCTACATTTATGATATCTCCTGACTTCAAAATAACATCCTTAGATGGAAATCCATGGCATACCTGCTCATTTACAGAAGTGCATACACTAAAAGGATATCCCTCATAATTAAGGGGTGCCGGTATACCTCCCATATCTGTTGTCATATCATAAACAATCTTGTCTATCTCAGCTGTATTCATTCCTTCGTGTATATTTTTCTCAATGTAATCAAGAACTGCTATATTGATTTTACAGCTTTCTTTTATTTTCTCTATCTGCTCAGGTGTTTTTATAATATTCTGAGGCGGCACTTTATGCCCTAACGAAGCATACTTAGAAATTCTTGCATCAAAAGCCTCATGACATACTTTATATTTTCTTCCACTTCCACACCAACAAGGATCATTTCTTCCAATTTTCTTAGCCATAATTTATCTCCTGTTCATATCTATATCATTTACAAATATACTCCAAAGAAACAAAGTTTACAATTACAATCTAATTCTCAATCTGAGACTTTTTCTCATCAATAACCACGTTTTTCCCATTGTGTTTTTCTATTTTTTTATAAATAGCGACACAAATCACTGCTGCAAATATACCTATAATAAGCCCACCTATGACATCTGATGGATAATGAACTCCTACGTAAAGCCTTGAATATGCAATTAATGTAGCTACTATCAATGCAGGAACTCCATATTTTTTCGGCATGAGCATAAACATTACAACCGCCACCGAAAATGCACTAGAGGTATGCCCCGACGGAAATGAAAAATCACTCTGTTCACCCACTAACCTCGTCAAGCCATCAATAACCTCGTAAGGCCTTGTCCTTGCAACAATATTCTTTAGAAACACATTAACCAAAAGTGCATTTATAGCCAAAGAAGCACCTGCCGTCGCACCTATAGGTCTTGTCCTCTTAATAAAAACAAGTAGCAAGGCAACACCTATCCAAAGCATTCCATGATCCCCTAACATGGTAAGAAATTTAAGAACGGGTGTCAAAAAATCAAATCTAAGATGTTCCTGAATAAATAACAAGATATTAACATCAAGCTCATATAACCAATCTGGCATAACTTATCCCCCTGAACTGTTATCTAATATTGCTGAATTAATTAAAATTGCTACTATAAAATGACATTGTTATCAATATCACTTTATAGTAGCACCTGTTTTAATTATTCTACTGTAACCGACTTAGCAAGATTACGAGGCTTATCAACATCCAGACCTTTTGCTTCAGATGTATAATAAGCAATAAGCTGTAAAACAACTGCATTAGCAAATGCTGTAAATTCTTTATCCAGCTTTGGAAGTCTAATGTGCTTGTCGCAAATAGCAGGGTCATTAACCTCTTCATCCATACTCACAAGAACAACATAGGCACCTCTTGCCTTAACCTCACGAATATTTGAAATAACCTTACTGTAAACATCCTCCTGAGTTGCAAGTGCAATAACAGGTACATTTTCAGTAATAAGAGCAATAGTACCATGCTTTAATTCTCCGGCAGCGTATGCCTCAGCATGAACATAAGAAATCTCTTTAAGCTTGAGAGCCGCCTCTAAACTCATTGTGTAATCGAGACCTCTTCCAATAAAAAATGTATCAAGTGCCATTTTAATATGATTTGCAACTCTCTTTATGTTATTCGCATTTTCTAAAGTTTCTTCAATAATATTTGGAGTATTGACAAGTTTAGTCATAAACTGACGTGCCTCTGACTCCTCCCAAATACCTTTTACAAGTCCCATCTTACATGCAATTAAGTACATAGCTGCAACCTGAACTGTATAAGCCTTTGTACTTGCAACAGCAATCTCAGGACCCGCATGAGTATAGAAAACATAATCGCTTTCTCGAGCTATAGTTGAACCCTTAACATTGACAATAGAAATAACCTTTGAACCATTAGCTTTAGCAAGCTTAAGTGCCTCCAATGTATCAATAGTCTCGCCTGACTGCGAAAGTACGATAGTGAGTGTTTCCTCATCAATAATTGGATTCTTATATCTAAACTCAGATGCAATTTCCACCTGAACAGGAATACGAAGTCTGTCTTCAATAACATGCTTACCAACCATACCTGCATGCATAGCAGTACCACATGCTACAACAACAACTCTCTTGCAAGTTTTAAATACTTCATCATCAATTCCATCTGTTGTAAAATCAGGCAATCCGTTTGACACTCTAGGAGAAACTGTGTTTCTTATAGCATCCGGCTGCTCATAAATTTCCTTGAGCATAAAGAATGGATAACCACCCTTCTGAGCACTGGCAACATCCCAGTTAACTGAAAGAATCTCTGGCTTAACCTCGTTACCCTTCATATCCATAACATCTATTCCATCCTCAGTAAGAGTGAGAATATGATACTCAGGAACAACAAAATATTCCTTTGAAAACTCTACTACAGCAGTAAGATCTGATGCGATAATTGAACCATCAGCACAAGAAGTCGCAATCATAGGACTGACATTTCTAATAGCAAAAATCTTTCCAGGAATATCCTGAAACATAATACAAAGGGCAAACGCACCTGATAAAGCCTTGATAGTTTTCTTTATAGCCTTAACAGGATCACCCTCATAAAATGTGTCAAGAAGAGCTGCAACTACCTCTGAATCTGTTTCTGAAACAAGCTTATCCTGAAGACTGTATTCTCTTATAAGCTCACGATAATTCTCAATAATACCATTATGAATTAAAACCACCTGACCACATCTGTGTGGATGTGCATTAGCATCTGTAACACCACCATGAGTAGCCCATCTTGTATGTCCAATTCCACATGTAGCTGTGCTTTCCTCTGACTGACATAAGCCTCTTAATTCAGCTACCTTACCTGTCCTCTTTTTTACAGTTATTTTTCCATCATCTAAAAGTGCAACACCTGCACTATCATAGCCACGATACTCAAGTCTCTCAAGACCATTAAGAATAATTTCTCTAGCAGCTTTTTTACCTGTAAAACCTATTATTCCGCACATATTAAATTTACCTCATTTCTTTCCAACAAAAATAAACTCACACAATAGAGCCTTTTGTTGACACATTTATTCTATATATTATTTAACCAGCATAATAATTATATATGCCATTATCACATATATAATGTCATATACTGCACTGATTGCCTGAATTTGTTTTGAGGTTACCCTCATATTTGTCCAGACATGACACGCTCAGTTGCGCGAAAGAGCATCCGCCGAATTTTCGATAAACTCTTTACCTCGTTAACCTTGCTAACTTCCGCAAGGTGCATGGCGCTAAGGTTCCTAACCTTTCGAAATCTATATCCTCCTAACATAGACGCTGACATTGTAACATATATAACCTTTAAATGCAAATTCAGGACTTTTATGTTATACTGATATAAGTTAATGTTTTATAGAAAGGCGACTGATAATTTGAAATTACCACATTCAAGACTTAAAAATAAATTTTCAGAGAAGTTTTCAGAAACTATGAAAGCGGTTATGCCGATTTTGGCAATTGTACTACTTCTCTGTTTTACTATAGCACCTATTCCACCTAGTATTTTAATGACATTCCTTGTCGGTGCAACTTTACTGATTGTAGGTATGTTATTCTTTAATGTTGGCGTCGAACTTTCCATGACCCCAATAGGCGAGAGAACCGGTACAATAATGACTAAATCCAAGAATTTATTAATTGTCATTTTTGTCAGCTTTGTTATGGGTTTTGTTATTACCATATCAGAACCTGACCTTCAGGTTTTAGCTAATCAGGTTCCATCTATTCCGAATATTACACTTATATTAGCTGTTGCCTTAGGAGTAGCTATATTCTTAGTATTAGCTATACTTCGTATGCTTATAGGAATTCCACTTTCTTATCTGCTAGTATTTTTCTATGTGCTTATATTTGCACTAACACCATTTGTTCAAAAAGACTTTTTATCCGTAGCATTTGATTCTGGCGGCGTTACAACCGGACCTATGACCGTTCCATTTATTATGGCTTTCGGTATCGGTATCTCTGCTATTCGTAGCGATAAGCACGCAGCAGACGATAGCTTTGGTCTTGTATCAATGTGCTCTATCGGACCTATACTTGCAGTTATGATTCTCGGTATTATTTATAAACCTGAATCTTCAGAGCAAGTATCAGAATCTATTCCAGACATCGCAAACACCGTAGATTTGTGGAAATTATTCTCGTCAGAATTACCTACATATATCCATGAAATAGCAGTATCCCTTTTACCTATAGTAGTCTTCTTCACTATTATTCAGCTAATAGTAAGAGACATCAACAAAACAACCATAATCAAAATAATTGTCGGAATAGTATATACATACCTTGGACTTGTACTTTTCCTTACAGGTGTAAATGTAGGTTTCATGCCAGCAGGTAATTATTTAGGAGCAACCATTGCAGGACTTGATATATCATGGATTATTATCCCTATAGGTATGGTAATCGGTTACTTTATTGTTAAGGCTGAACCTGCTGTATTCGTACTTACTAAACAGGTCGAGGAGCTTACAGACGGAGCTATCTCAGCAAAAGCTATGGGCACATCTCTTTCTCTCGGTGTGGCAGCATCAGTTGGTCTTGCCATGACGAGAGTATTAACAGGAATATCTATTCTCTGGTTCCTTATACCAGGTTATTTAATCGCACTAGTACTTACATTTTTTGTTCCAAAGATATTTACAGCCATTGCCTTTGACTCGGGTGGTGTTGCCTCAGGACCTATGACTGCTACTTTTTTACTTCCATTTGCAATGGGTGCCTGCGAGGCTCTAGGCGGAAACATAGTCGCGGATGCTTTCGGTATTGTTTCCATGGTTGCGATGACACCACTTATAGCTATTCAGATTATGGGACTTATCTACAGAATCAAGGACAGCAAGCTTCACAAAGAGTTGGCAAGTCAGGCTGACCAGACAGTACTTGCTTCCTACGGAGACATGGAAATTATTGAGTTATAGTAAGGAGGACATATGGGAAATTTATATATGATGACCACTATAGTGGATAGAAAAATTGCATCTAGCTATGCCCAGCTATATCAGGAAAACGATTTGAATGTTATGTTCCTCTCTCTTGGCTATGGAACTGTAACCAATGATATGATGGATTACCTGGGACTTGAATCTAAAGAAAAAACTGTTGTTATAGCTATCGTAGAAGAAGATAAATGGATTACTGTAAAAAAGCAGTTAGAAAAAGTCTTGAAAATTGATGCTCCCGGAGGAGGAATTGCATTTACAGTTCCCCTAAGCAGCATAGGCGGAAGAAAAGCATTACAGTTCTTAATCGAAAATGATAATTATCAGAAACAGGAGGAATCCACATTGAAGAATACAACTCACGATTTGATAGTAGTAATTGCAGAGCTCGGATATACAAATCTTATTATGGATGCTGCCAGAAAGGCTGGTGCTTACGGTGGCACAGTAATCCACGCCAAAGGTACCGGAATGGCAGCCGCCGAAAAATTTATGGGCGTTTCTCTTGCAGCAGAAAAAGAAGTTATTTATATCGTCGTTAAAAGCGAACAGAAAAATCCTATTATGCAAGCCATAATGGAAGAAGCAGGCATCAATACCAAAGCAAAAGCAATATGCTTCTCTCTTCCTGTTACAGACACAGCAGGGCTTAGACTTGTAGAGGATTAATTTCGTATTAAACCTTTCGTCATAAATATCCTGCCATTTATCACATTTACCTTAGTTTTCTTTTTATATATGTTAAACTTTCTGTATCAATATTACATAAACTGGAGGTATTACAATGAAAAAGAAACTATTGGTAATATCGCTTGTTTCAGCACTTATGCTTGTAGGCTGTGGTAGCGATAAAACTACTGATGACAAAAAATCTTCCGATGATAAAACCGAATCAGCCATTGAAGTAAATGACGATGACGACGACTCACAAAAGGAAGAGGGTAACAACGAAGAAATCGAAGAAGAAAAAGAAACTCCTAACAAACAATATTCATATCGTTGGACTGGCACTTGGGTTGAAGGCGGATATGACGGTTCTTATACTGCTGAAGACCCTGAAATACAATCAATGATTGAAGCAAACGACGATGCTTTCGAAGATGCCATCATTGCTGTAGCTGCATATAATCTTACTAAAAACTATATGACAATGGCAGAGGGTGCTACCGGCGAAACATTTACAACTGATTCCGTATATACTTCTAATTATCGCTTTGTCTTAGGTGACAAAGTAATCAACGAAGAAGACGAAGAATATATAATGTTTAAAAGCACAGAATATTCAACAGAAGGTAAAGAATACTATATTCTTTCCATGAAATCTACTGGTGCTAGTCTTACATGTAATGCCCGTGTAGAAGTAACAGAGGATGGAGTAATCAAGTACGCTGGTGATGATTTTGTTTTCAATTATTTGGAGCATACCATTCACTTATCTGCACCAAACGACATGACAGTTGAATTTTATGTCCCTATGGAAAAAGCCAAACCTGAATCAGTCTGGAATGCCTTAACAGAATTATCAGCAGAATTAACAGGTCAAAATTTATCATTAGCTGATTTATCAGTCGCAATCATGAATAAAGGTCTAAGCTTTTTTGAAGGTAATGTAATTCCAGTACAGGGCGCTTATATAGATGAACTGGACGAAGACTTTAGCGTTAAAGGTTCTGTTTCACCTGATTTTTGGAGTTACATGGACGAAAACTACATTGATTTTACCGAAGAGGTTGCAGAAACATATGCTAACTACAATATCACGTTAAAGCCAACCATTTTCGTATATCAAATTGACGAAGAGGCAGGCATAGATATGCTTAGTATATATGGTAAGTTTTATAACAACCCATTATATAACTACTACCCTATACCTGAAGACAAAATTACAGACATGGAAGCATATGGGTATAAATGTTTAGAATATAAAGAATATTAATTTTATATAAGAAAAATAGTCGTCTATTCTTATTAAGAACAGACGACTATTTTCGTATCATATTATTCAATACTCTCTAAAGTTTCAATAATCTTTGAATAGTTGCTAAAATAAGTTATAGCAACTACTCTGTTTGTATTTCCATTTGTAATCAAAGCGACACAATTGTTTTTCTGTACATTGTAATAATAAACTGTAGAAGAACTACCTGCCGCCAAATCATTGAGCACTACCATACTGTCATCGTAATCAAAATTTAGAGCTTCAACAGCATCATATTCCGGGTCTCCTATGGCAACACCGAACATGCTGTATCCTTTTGCATCAATATGTAATCCTGCATACGCACCATCCATATATACAACTCCAACTTCTCCATTACCTTCAACTGTAACTGTTCCATTCGAGTAATGATGAATCTGTGTTGCCATCTCTGCATCAGGCTTCATTTCAATGTCTAACGCCTTTGCCACTGCATCCGCATCAGAATTAATATAATCTGTTACATCCACAACCTCAGGATTAATCAAACCGGCAATTAGCTTTGCAACTATTGCTATAACAGCAATAATTACAACTATTTTAACAATTGGCATTACATCAAAGCTAGAGCTTTTTGTCTTTGGTGTGTCATAATCAATATTAGTTGATATTTTTATTGGATTTTCACTATAACCTCCAAAATTTCCCATACCAGACATATTTTCATCCATATCTCCAAGCCCCAAATCTGGCATACCATTATCCATTTTAGGTTTCGTGCTATCATCTTTAATCTTTAACTCCATGTTCCTCTCCTTCGTCTGTGTACTTTTTCATTATATTCTTAATATAATTAACCTATAACTATATCCCCATTGTCGATTAATTTCATCAGGCACTCTATTACGCGTGGATCAAATTGTTTTCCTTTATTTTCAATCAATTCTTGCATAATATACTCCTTAGTAAGTCTTGGTCGATAACAACGATTACTGTTCATTGCATCAAAGGAATCAGCCACGCAAATTATTCTTGCAATCATCGGAATATCATCACCGGAAATTCCTTCAGGATAACCTTTGCCATCATAGCGTTCATGATGATATTTCGCCCCCAAATCAATATCCTCAATGGAGTTAAAATCTCTAAGCATTCTACCTCCATATGTAGTATGTTTCTTTATCTCTTCGTATTCTTCATCAGTCAATCTGCTTGGTTTTTGCAAAATAGTTATAGGAATTGATATCTTACCGCAATCATGCATAAGTGCAATGTAATATATTCGGTTACAGTCTTCTTGTGAATATTTCATCTCCTTAGCAAGCATTCGTGAAATCTTAGCAACTCTTTCCGAATGTCCTTTTGTATTAGGGTCCTTTGCTTCTATAAAATTAATAAATGTTCCGATTGATTGCTCAATAATTTTAGCATCATGCTTCTGTTGTTCCAAAAGCTTATTGACACGAACTTGAGAGATAATCAATGCAACAAATATAACAATCCATACTGCCATAAAAATCAGTAATACTATAAAAATCGGCAAATCCCAAACTGTCATTTCTAGATGATACTTAATTATGCCCTCGTTAAAATCAATAACATAATCCAACGTCTGATTTGGAACATATGTAATAAAACCGATTAACGCATAAGTCTTTCCATTTCCCGAATCATTTTGTGAAATAAGAGGCATTTCATTATTATCAGCATTTGGTAAATATATAAAACTGTCTCCTGGGTTCATTGGTACCATCGGACCTGTATGGTCCAAATAATAATCAAGTACTATCTCCGTTTGAGTATACTCTGCTAAATTAATTGTCTGAACAATCATCTCGGAGCTAGTGGTCTGATGAATTTCCATATCACCGTTCCAAACATTATTCAACCATAAAAATTCCGGCATAACTAGTTCTAATGTCCAGTCCTTAAGAATTGCGTTGGAAGTGTTGGTGATTAACACTTCATATATCGTTCCCACACTTTGGCCATGCAGTTCATTTCCATCATCATCAAGAATAGGGTCTTTTATCCATGAAGCAGAATCTCCACCTCTAGGTTTTATCTCGAGCTTAAAATGTGAGCCAATATACTCCGCCCCATTCTTTTCCATATCCGACAATTCAACCTGTAAATCCTTTTGATTATATTTTTCTACTGACACATAACAAATTATCATACCAACAAATGTAAGTAAAATTGCAATCGCTACAGAAAGAAAATATGTTTTTTGATTTGAGAAAAACTTCATATAGTATATCACCTCACTATTAAAAAGCATCTATATACTTCGCCTATACTATATTATAATTTATTTATTCAAATTTGTATATATATACAATCATATTCCATGACAGAACAAACAAAACCTAGCATCGTAAGCGACAAACGATGCTAGGTTTTGTTTTATTAACTAAATTATGCTTAACTTAATTTTCTTTTTTATATAAACGAACAATACCAAATCCAGAAACTATAAACAACATCATGCAAGCCATAAACGGCATACTATCTCCTGTAGCCGGAGAATCTACGTTAGCTTGAGTTGTTGACTCTGTAGTTTCCTCATCAACACTATCATAAACAATAGCATAAGTAGAGAAACAATCCGTAGCAAATGTTATTCTCTTTCCATCCTCTGAAAGTTTGCCCTCAATAACTTCTGTATACTTATTACCATGCTTATCTACATGGTGTCTTACAATCTTATACTTACGTCCTTGTTTTTTTGCCTTTTCTGGAATATCAATTGTAATTTCCATTGGTGCTTTTAATTCAGTTATAGGTGTTTTAAGCTTCTTTCCATCTTTTAGAACACCATCAACCGACGCATTTACATCTAAATCAATATATACAACACCTGAATAAGAATTATCATTCACAACTTTTTTAACTTCTGCTTCAACCGCTTTATCTATTTGTCCTGCCTTTTGCTCATTAGCTTCAACATCTACAGTAAGCTTTTTACTCTGTTCAATAGCATCTTTTTGCTCCTGTGTAAGTTCAGGCATTGCATTTGGTTCTGGTGTTTCAGCAATATCTACCTCTCCTTCATATGTTCCAGAGGTTACAATCTCTGAATCTATGGTATATAGCCATACTGATGTATTTTCAACTACATGTTGCCCATTATCACTATCATAACCAAACGTTGTCTCAACCTGCTTAGTAGTAGCCCCACCTAAATCATCTATCGTATAAGTTGCTGTAGTTTCTCCTGTTATCTGGTCAAATATTGTTGCACCAAAATCCTTGCCCTCCTTAAAACCAATAGAAAGCTTTTCATATCTTCCTGTAAACTTCATATCACAATAAATATTGACATGCATTTCAGGATATTTGAAAAATGGTGTCATTTCGGCTATACCTTCAATGTTATGGAGATCTAAATATCTTAACATCAATGCTTCTTTGCCTGTTTCGTCTGCCGCATATTCAACTGGATTATCTATATCTATTGTAAAATAATGCTGGTCTCCGTTTTCAACTTTTTCGGCATAGTAAAGCTTATCCTTATAGCGACTTACATATGTCTCATTCGCTAAAGCCACAGGAACAACATCCGCTACATTGTCTCCATTTGCAGAAATTAATGCTCTTACATTATCCAGATTAAATACGCAATCCTCAATATAAAATCCATTCTCTTCATCATGAACAGAATAAGCCCAATCCTTACCTGATGTAAAAAGTATTCCCTTCATATTTCCCGAAGATGATACATACTGATCCTGAAGATTTATATCACCATGCTGACTAATAGCAATATATATGTATCCTGTATTTGTTATCTCTACATCTGCACTGCTAACATTCATGTTAGGACCAGCAAAATCAACCTTTTGATATAAAACTTCTTCACCATTAGCTACCGCCGAAAGCTTGTCAATTACACCCTGAACAGTATCAGCATGTACCCAGAAAATAGGCGTACTATTATTCCAATAAATTGCACCTGCTTCATACTCTTCCTTAGTTATATAACAGCCTGTATATCCAACATGGGACTCTCCATCTGTAAAAGCCAAACGACCTGTCATATCTTTAGCTCTTAACATGATTTCGTATCCTACCTCATATGGTTCTTCACCTTCCCATGCACACATGCATTTTCCGTTTATAGCAAACTCTGAACTACGTTCATCAGTAATAATAATTTTATAAATAATTAATCCATCCTCATCAGAGACAAGCTGGCTAGAAATAGCATCCTCGTAATAATAATTTACCACAACAGAAGGGTCAGTTATTTCTGCACCCTTTCTATTTATAATCATATACAATTCATCATTGTTTCCTGTTGTATATTCAAAAAGCTCAGCTATATATCCATCCTCTGACATATCAGCAGTTTTGTAAAAGCCTATCATCGGATACTCAACATGTAAAGTTATCGAACTTGTAATACTATTTACTGTGTAACTAACAACATAATCACCAGTTTTTGTAAATTTAAAGTCAATAAGTTCTCCATTTTGTTCGTTAACTGATGCTGTAACAAAATCCGTAGCATCTTGTCCGTCATAAGTAATCACTATATCCTCTGGTGAAATAGTTTCTGGAGTTTCATCTGCTTCATCCTCTATATACGCCAAATAAAGAGTAACATTACCTAACTCTGGCCATGCTTCCTTAGAAAATTGTGCCTCCTCAGGAACAAATAATGAACCTATCTCATCGCTCCACTCTATCCAGTCCTTAACAACAAGTCCATCAACAGTTTCTCTATATTCAACACCCATCTCCATTGAGGTCTCCCACGAGCCACTGCTATTGAAATTCTGACACACAGCATTTACCCTTAACCCAAAACCTGACTGTGTATTAACTGTAGCCTTGTAACATCCCTCACTTACAAGTTCGTATGATATGTAATCCTCTAAATTTTCAGGTGCAACCTGCTCACCAGTATCCCAATCAGTTACAACAAATGGATTTTCTGTAACCAAAGTTGTTGTATAATCTTCTGGAGCACTCAAAATTACGTAAAATGTATTTTCATCCATACTGGCAAACTCAAATTTTCTTATATAGTTTGCTTCTAGTTTAGTTGTTGAATTATAAAATCCCACCTGCGGATAATCAACATGAACAGTTATACTATCCCCATTGTAAGTAAATGTATAATCTCCTGTTTTGTTGTAATATAAATCATACTGTCCGGCATTACCTTCATATGCTTTAATTTCAACATCACTAGATGTGATTTCCTGTCCATCAAGCATAATACTTACATTATCTAGAGAAACATATTCCATTTCTCCATCTGCAGTCTCTAAATATGCAAATGATATTGTATGACATGATATGTCTGCCCATAGTTCTTTACCATAAACTGCTGTACCACTCACAACCGGTCCGTTATCTGTCCAATCAAAATCACTAGTCGCAATAAAACCTGTAGTAGCTTCGCCATCTGTAGCCTGTGCAGGTATATTAATATAAACACACACAAGCATACAAAGAGCAATTAAGGCAATTAGAATTTTACTTTTTCCTTTCATCATTTTTCCTCCTAAAACAAAAAATAATTTATGTCTCATAAAACAAGTCTTTTTACATAGGTCATTGTTTCACAACTATTTTTGATATATTGCAATTATAACGTAAATAAATGCTTTTCACAATATAAAGTTAATGCCATCATAATAGCAAAAAAGGTACTACCAATAGACGATTAGTCCCGTATTATTTTTGTGTCTTGCTATTCTTTCCAACCGAATAGCCAAGACTGAAACAAGTTATACATAAGCTTATAACAGCTATAACACTTCCTCAAGTCTGGCGAAATCCCCAACCATACCATGAACGTAATCAAAACCGTCTATACTAAGGCTTGGATTATCTCCATTTATGGCTACTATATGTTTAATTCCTGCATTTTGCGCTGCTGTTATACCAATCGAAGAATCCTCAAAAACCAAACATTTCTCAGGTGGCATGTTTATCATTTTGCACGCAACCAAATACAAGTCAGGAAAAGGCTTATCCCTTAGACGCTTGTCATGGTAAACAATTTTATCCGTATCAAACCATCTGTATAAATCAAAGGTTTCAAAGTAGTACATCATATTTGAAAGTGGAGCAACACTTGCTATAGTTCTCGGTACATTATTCTCGGTGAGAAAATCCAAAAATTGCTCCAGTCCTGGTGCAAGCTTAAGATTCTCCTTATCATCATTGCAAAGCCTTCTGTATATGCCTTCCTTCTCCTCTGAAAACTGCTCATACATGTCATCACTTATCTCATATCCAAGAAAATGCTCTATAATCTCTCTGCCTGATTTATTGCTCACATATACTCTTTTTTCCTTAGTCGTGATTTCTCTTCCTATAAGCTCCTCAGTAAACTCAACCCACGCTTTTACATGCTTATCTGAATCAAAAAACATGGTTCCGTTAAAGTCAAAAATCACACCTATCGTTTCTTCTAATTTATTCATATATTACGTCCTAGCCTGCCTCATCAACAAAATATTTTTCTATCATCTCAAGTAAATTTTAATATACGAATACCAACTTTTCAAGTTTTACAGAAAAAAAGAAAGAGCTATATCGCTCTTTCTTTAGAATTATAAACACTATCCCATTTGTGCAGCAAGCTGTGCTTTTAACTGAACTATCATGGAATCTTTCTCTGCAATAATGCTTTCTTTCTCTGTAATAATATTATCTTTGTCTGTAATAATATTATCTTTCTCTGTGATAATATTTTTCTTCGCTATAATATCTCCTTCCAACTCTACAACTTCTTTCTTTAGCTCATCAACCTTCTTGCTAAACTCATCTATCATTAGTAATTCAGTATTTTTATCCATCTCGTATAATTCTCTCGAAAACATATCCATCACTCCTTCTATATTTTGGCACATGTTAAACAAGGTTTCATACATCGGTTTAAACCAAGGATAATTCTCTATAAGAAACAATATATCCTCAGGTTTATCCGAGCTCAAAAACAATAACCACGCATCAAGCTCGTTGGTTATATTTTGCACTTCTTTCGAAAACTTGTCAAGGGAAATAAATATGTACTTTTGCAATAATTCAAGTTCCAAACCAGTATTGGATTTTTGCTCAAAAATATGTATATAATCATCAGGAAAAGAATCGAATGGTTCAGGACTTTTTTCAAAAAAGACAATGGTATAGACAGGTTTCATTTTCTTATAGCTAAATACTGTAGATTTATCCCTTATACGTTTATATTGTCTAAGGAGCAAATCAGAAGAATAACATGCACTTCTTTCTCCTGGAAAAAGATATCCTATTTTCTGCATCTCCACATTAATTACAGTTTTATCCTCCAGTTCTACAACTATATCCATCGCAACCAGTGATGCTTCATCTCCCATTCGAGAAGAATCAACAGGAAGAATCTGAATTATATGAACCTTTCTCCCTATTATTACCGAAAGAAGTCTGTCTAACCTTTCTACTGAATACTCTGGATTAAATACCTCTTTAAAAAATGAGTCATAAAGAATCTTCATCCCTCTCTGTCCCGTACAGAAGGAAAGAAATTGCTCCTTCTCTGCATCATTCCAGCTTAAAAAAGTTGTTTTTAGATGTTGTTTTCGATTAATAATTTCCAACACCTCTGTTTTAGTTCTAAGCATAGGAAAATAACGTGTTAGCTTTGTTTTTCTCATAGGCATATGCCCTCCTTATAAATATTTAGTTATTATCTGCTTGAAATTCGGGCGAAACGCCTTGATTAGTTCTTTCGATGCGAAAGTTCTTAGAATTTTTAGAAAAGCAGAATTATCTTTATTACGATTTTTATTTTAGCATGATATAAATACATTGTAAAGCATGTATCATCAAAAAACTCCCACCGCAATGCGGTGGGAGTTAAAATCATCTATAATCCTAGCTTATCATCGCTCCGGCTGGCATATCCTTCTCTGCAGTAAGAAGTGCAAGATTGCCATCGAAGTCCTCTGCACAGAGAAGCATACCCTCTGAAAGAACTCCTGCAAGCTTAGTTGGCTTGAGGTTAGTTATAACAACTACCTTTTTACCTACCATCTGCTCAGGTGTGTAGTAGTTCTTAATTCCAGATACAATCTGAAGAACTCTTCCATTAACCTGTACCTGTGAGCAAAGTAATTTCTTTGAATCTTCAACTGCTTCACAAGATAAAATCTCACCCATCTGAAGCTGCATTCTGTTGAATTCCTGAATTGTAATCTGTTCTTTAACTACTGCATCAACTGTAGGTATATTAAGCTCTACCTTTGCTGCTTTTTTAGGTTTTTCTTCTTCTTTTGGTTCTTCCTCGATAACCTTAGAAGGGAATTTCTTCTCAATCTCCTCTAACATAGCAGGTGCATCAATTCTTGCAAAAAGAATTTCTGGCTCTGCTGTTACTTTATTACCTGATGGATATAAACCAAATGTTGAAAGCTCAGTAACTCTTCTCTTCTCAGTTCCAAGCTGCTTCAAAATCTTCTCAGATGTCTCAGGCATAAATGGCTCGAGTAAAGAAGCTCCAACAACAATACTTTCAACTAAATTATAAAGAACTGTGTTAAGTCTGTCTTTCTGGTCTTCTTCTTTAGCAAGTGCCCAAGGCATTGTCTCATCAATGTATTTGTTACATCTCTTAAAGAGAGCAAATATCTCTGTCATGGCATCAGCTACCTTAAGCTTGTCCATGCAAGTATTAACCTTTAATCTTGTATCTGTAACAACCTTCTTAAGCTCCTCATCCACAGGCTGATTATCACCTGCATTTGTGACAACACCGTCAAAATATTTGTTAGCCATAGAAATAGTTCTATTTACAAGATTACCTAATGTATTAGCAAGCTCAGAATTAATTCTCTCAATTACAAGCTCCCAAGAAATAACACCATCATTGTCAAATGGCATCTCATGGAGAAGGAAATATCTCACCGCATCTACGCCAAAGAAATCTACCATATCATCTGCATAGATAACATTTCCACGAGATTTACTCATCTTTCCATCACTCTGAATAAGCCATGGATGTCCAAAAATCTGTTTTGGCAATGGCTCACCAAGTGCCATAAGCATAATAGGCCAATAAATAGTATGGAATCTTAATATATCTTTACCAATAAGGTGTAAATCTGCTGGCCAATAACGTCTGTAAAGCTCATCAGAAGCACCCTCTACATCATATCCAAGACCTGTAATGTAGTTAGAAAGTGCATCCACCCATACATATACTACATGTCCGGGATCAAAATCTACCGGAATACCCCATTTAAAGGATGTTCTTGAAACACATAAATCCTGAAGTCCTGGAAGAAGGAAATTGTTCATCATCTCATTCTTTCTAGACTCTGGCTGAATGAAGTCAGGATGTGTTTTAATATGGTCAATAAGTCTATCAGCATATTTGCTAAGCTTGAAGAAATAAGCCTCCTCCTTAGCTGGTTGCACTTCTCTTCCACAGTCAGGACATTTACCATCCACTAACTGAGAGGAAGTGAAGAAAGATTCACAAGGTGTACAGTACATACCTTCGTACTCTCCCTTGTATATATCACCCTGGTCATAGAGCTTTTTGAAGATTTTCTGAACCTGTTTCTCATGATACTCATCTGTTGTTCTGATGAATTTGTCGTATGAAGTATTCATCAAATCCCAGATTCTCTTGATTTCTGTTGAGACATCATCAACGAACTCCTTTGGAGTCGACAGGCTCTCAAATGCCTTAATCTCAATCTTCTGGCCATGCTCATCTGTACCTGTCTGGAATCTTACATCGTAGCCTACAAATCTTTTGTATCTGGCGATGCTGTCCGCAAGTACTATCTCATAGGTATTACCTATATGAGGTTTACCTGAGGTATAAGCAATAGCGGTTGTAATGTAATACGGTTTCTTTGCCATAAAATGTAGCCCTCCTATTTCTTCCCAATATATGATCGGGAAAATAATATTTGTAAAAACTCATAATTACTAAAAATCCCTAACAGCAAATGCTGTCAGGGAAAATAATTTAGCCAACCCTGAGTTTAAACTTCTGTAACTCTTTGTCTGAATCAACCACTTGAATCTGACCACCAAGCTCTCTTATCTTACCGTCAAAATCCTCGTAGCCTCTTAGAATATATTTGATATCCTCTATTGTACTAAAGCCCTCTGCAGAAAGTGCTGCTATAACAAGTGCTGCTCCTGCTCGAAGGTCTGGCGCCACAAGATTAGCTCCTGTGTAACCATCTATACCGTTAATCACAGCAGAATTACCTTCTACTTTGATACGGGCTCCCATACGAGATAACTCATTTACATATTTAAATCTATTTTCAAAAATACTTTCTGTTATAACGCTAGTTCCCTGAGATAAAGCAAGTGTTACTGCCATCTGTGGCTGCATATCTGTAGGAAAACCAGGATATGGCAAAGTCTTTATCTGAGTAGGCTTTAATCTGCCATCTGCCATAACACGAACCGAATCATCATATTCTATAACGTGTGCACCAATCTCGTTGAGCTTAGAAGTAATCGCCTCTAAATGCTTAGGAATAACATTCTTAATTAAAACATTTCCCTTAGTAGCTGCTGCCATAGTCATAAATGTTCCTGCTTCAATCTGATCAGGAATAATTGAATATTCTGTTCCTTTGAGTTTTTGAACGCCTCTGATACGAATAACATCTGTACCAGCACCTTTGATATTTGCACCCATACTGTTAAGGAAGTTTGCAACGTCAACTATATGTGGCTCCTTAGCCGCATTCTCTATAGTAGTTTTTCCCTCAGCAAGAACTGCCGCAAGCATTATATTAATAGTAGCACCAACAGTTACCACATCCATATATACATGGTTACCAACTAATCGGTCAGCCTTAGCCACAATATTACCACCATTAACAATATTTACCTGCGCACCAAGTGCTTCAAAGCCCTTGATATGCTGATCTATCGGTCTAAGTCCAATCTCACAACCACCCGGAAGAGCTACCTGAGCATATCTGAATTTTCCGAGCAATGCGCCTAACAAATAGTAGGATGCTCTGATTTTTCTTATGTACTCATCATCAACGCATAAATCCTCATCGTTGACAATAGTTCCTCCACATATCGAAACTGTATGATTATCTATATATTTAACTCTAGCGCCAAGATTTTCAATAGCACGAAGCAGTACTTTTGTATCTTCGACATAAGGAACATTTTCAATTATACATTCCTCATCAGTAAGAACTGCTGCCGCCAGAATACCAAGTGCCGCATTTTTAGCTCCGGCAATGGTAACCTCGCCCTCGAGAACCTGACCGCCTTTTATAACATACTTTTCCATTCCACACCTCTGGACATATTACATAGTCTTATAAATTATAACACATTCAGGAAAAAAGTAAACTCTAAATATAATTTTTGCAAAATATTGCAAGATAAATTAAATCTATTACTTATCCGCCTCACAGTATACACATCTGTAAACTCTGTTTTCTTCATCTGTTAATTTAAAAATATGAGGTATATCCTGCTCTGTCGATGTTATACATCTTGGATTTTTGCATTTTTTGATGTTGACAAGTTTTTTAGGAAGTGCAAGCTTCTTTTTTTCAATAGTCTGACCATCTTTAATGACGCTAACTGTTATATTTGGGTCAATGTACCCCAAAACATCCAGATTTATATCATACTCTTTATCAATTTTCAAAATATCTTTTTTGCCCATTTTGTTGCTTTTTACATTCTGTAATATGGCAACACTGCAATCTAATTTTTTAAGTTCCAAGTCCTCGTATACACGAAGTGCTTTGCCCGCTGTAATATGGTCCAATACTAATCCATTGTTAATGCTATCAATTTTCATTATACATTCACCTCCAGCATACTAAGTATAAGAGCCATTCTGACAAATTTTCCATTCAACGCCTGACGGAAATAGCATGCTCTTGGGTCATTATCAATCTCTGTGGATATCTCGTTTACTCTTGGAAGTGGATGCATAATTGATAAATCTTTCTTTGCATTTTTAAGCTTGCTCGCATCCAATATATAGGTATCTTTTAATCTCACATAATCTGCTTCATTGAAGAATCTTTCTTTCTGAACTCTTGTCATGTAGATTACATCTAACCTATCCATAACCTCTTCCATAGTAGTTACTTCTTCATACTCTATGTTATTCTTCTCAAACACCTCTGTGATAATATAACTAGGAACTTTTAATTCATTTGGTGAAATAAGAATAAACTTGATACCCTCATATCTAGATAAAGCCTTGATAAGAGAATGTACTGTTCTACCAAACTTCAAATCACCACAAAGTCCTATTGTAAAATTGTTAAGTCTTCCTTTTTCTCTTTTAATTGTAAGTAAATCAGTAAGTGTCTGTGTAGGATGGTTATGCCCGCCATCACCCGCGTTGATAATCGGAACATCCGATACCATTGAGCCAAAAAGTGGTGCACCCTCTTTTGGATGTCGCATTGCAATAATATCTGCGTAACAGCTCACAACCTTTACTGTATCGCCAACGCTTTCACCCTTTGTCGCAGAAGAAGAATCTGCCGAGGAAAATCCTAGAACATTGCCACCAAGTTCCATCATAGCTGCTTCAAAGCTAAGTCTTGTTCTTGTACTTGGCTCAAAAAATAACGTGGCAAGCTTTTTTCCCTTACATGCTTCGCTATATTTTTCTTTATTCGCAATAATATCTAATGACAATTCAATAATACTATCTATTTCTTCTATTGTCAGATCCGTTGGGTCAATCAAATGCTTCATTACTTGCCTCCTATTTTAATACCTCTGTTACTTTTATATTTTTTTCTTCAAAAAGTTTCCTTATCTCATGTCTGTCTTTTCTGTCGCAGACTAAAACATACTGTTTTCTGTTTGCACGTATTTTTAATATAATAACATTGCTGTCCTCCTGCTCGTCCACAAGCTTATAGCCCTGCATAAATTCCCATTCAATAAAGGCAGTTCCTACTATCGCACCTTCCTCTGTAATGCCACTTTTTATTCTTGTAGACAAAACTATGAATAGAACAAACATAAATACTGCCGGGACAAATACATAATGATTAAAATACATCAATAATGTCATGACTATAAGTCCAACATTAGCACAGATAATCTCTGAATTGTTAACCTTGTGTCTAATACGGCTTTTAATGATAATTCCTGATTGACGATTTATCGCTGCTATACATACTCTTACAGCAGTTAAAAATCCAAGGAACAGCACAAAGCCCAAAACACCAATCCAAACGTCCATAATTTAATCCTTTTTCTGAAAAATACTTTTATGTGCAAATAAAACACTTTAAATATAATTTACTTTTTAAGAAGAGTATACATAACTGCCTTCTCTGCATGGCGACGGTTCTCTGCCTGGTCTAAAATACAATCCATAAATTTCTCTTCCACACTCTTTGAAATCTCAAAGCCAACATGCATAGGCATATCGTGAAGAACTATCGCATTGCTTCCCTCTAAAAGCTCATCATTTATCTGATATGGCATCATCTTACCCATAATTTCTGCTTTTTTATCAGCATAAGCAGGGTCATTAAAGAATTCCATATCAAGCCATGTATCTGTATAAAGAACATCCATATCCTTTACATATTTTTTTGCTTCCTCCATAGACATAGTAGGGTCAAGCTCAACATAATGACCAGTAGCTTTGGCCTCCTCATAAAAATCCTCACCACATACTGTATCATTCACAAGTGGAGTAAGTCCATAAAGAGTACCCTTCTTCATCTTTGCAAAAAATTCCACTAAAGAATTAAATACATTGTTTTTTGCACCGATATAAAGGAATTTGACATCAAGTGTTCCAAATTTTTCCATAAGAGTAAGTGCATCTGCAAGAATCTGACATGGATGATATGAATTATCACAACCATTTATAAATGGTACTGTCGCATGCTCACCAAACAATTCAACGGTTTCGTTTTTGATTAAACGTGCCATAATTATATCCACGTTTCTACACACATATTTTATCTCAGAAATAGGCTCACCCAAAACAAAATTTGAATTGCTCCAGAGCTGGTTATAATATGTTCCTCCAAGCTCAGTAATTCCTGTTGTAAATGATAAAAATGTTCTTGTAGATGTTTTTTCAAACAATGTATATAATTTCTTTCCCTTTAACGACTCACTATACTTTTCAGGATTTTTCTTCATATCAAGAGCAAGATCCAAAATTTCCTGAAGCTCCTGCGCTGAAAAGTTTTTAAAGTTAAGCATGTTTTTCATACTGTCTCTTCCTTTCTTACTGTTCCCTCAAAACAAAGCTTTTATAAATAAGCCTTTAATTTTTCTGCTACGTCTGTCTTCTCCCATGGAAGCTCAATATCTGTTCTACCAAAATGTCCATATGCCGCTGTCTGTTTGTAGATTGGTCTTCTTAAATCGAGCATCTTAATAATTCCAGCTGGGCGAAGGTCAAAATTTTCTCTTATAATATCAACGAGCTTGTCATCTGCAATCTTACCTGTTCCAAATGTATCTACCATGATTGATGTAGGCTTTGCAACACCGATAGCATAAGAAAGCTGAATTTCACATTTGTCAGCAATACCTGCTGCAACAATATTTTTTGCAACATATCTTGCCGCATAAGCAGCAGAACGGTCAACCTTTGTACAATCCTTACCAGAGAATGCACCACCGCCGTGACGTGCATATCCACCATAAGTATCTACAATAATCTTACGTCCTGTGAGACCACTGTCACCATTTGGTCCACCAATTACAAATCTACCTGTTGGATTGATGAAGAACTTAGTATTTTGATCCACCATATTCTGCGGAAGAACCTCATCGAATACATATTTTTTTATATCTGCATGTATCTGCTCCTGAGACACCTCTTCTCCGTGCTGTGTCGAAAGAACTACCGCATCAAGACGAGCAGGCTTTCCGTTCTCATCATACTCCACAGAAACCTGAGTTTTTCCGTCTGGTCTTAAATAAGTAAGTGTTCCATTTTTTCTAACCTCAGTAAGCTTAAGTGCAAGTTTGTGTGCAAGTGAAATAGGGAATGGCATAAGCTCCTCTGTCTCGTTGGAAGCATAACCAAACATCATACCCTGGTCACCTGCTCCTATAGCTTCTATCTCCTCATCACTCATAGAATTTTCTTTTGCCTCAAGTGCTTTATCAACACCCATTGCTATATCAGCAGACTGCTTGTCTAAAGCAGTAATAACACCACAAGTATCACAGTCAAAACCATATTTTGCTCTGTCATATCCAATCTCTCTTATTGTTTCACGAACAATAGACTGAATATCTATCTGTGCCTTTGAAGTCACCTCTCCCATAACAAGCACAAGACCTGTTGTAACAGCAGTCTCACATGCAACACGGCTCATTGGATCCTGTGCAAGAAGCGCATCTAATATTGCATCCGAAATCTGGTCACAGATTTTGTCAGGATGTCCTTCAGTTACTGATTCAGATGTAAATAGTAATTTTTCCATTTTCGTCCTCCGTTTTTTAAAAAATAATAGTATAAAAAAATCCGGTTAAGCAACCGGATTTGAAAAGTTCATGCTCAAATCCTCTTATTGCTCGACTACTATCTATCAGCACTCGCTCAGGTCGGCACCTTCCGCATTAAAACGGGGTTGCCGCGGCTTCACAGTCCCCTCTGACTCCACCGCTCTGAATAAGAGAAACTTATTATTTCGCCTAAATACCTGGATCTAAGCACAAATTAACAATACTCTATATATATTGCATTGTCAATATTTTTTATTTAGTTTTATATATTATATTTTTCCATTTTTTTAGCTATTACTGCTCAGGAACAACCTCTTCAATAACCACTTTCTCGCCGGCATATATTTGTCTTAAATATTCCTTTGCCTGCTCAACAGATGCCTCGTCAGGATACATAACATATAATTCCTGTGAACCACCTGAATAAGTTGTCGCCATACCATCGAAACCATTTAAATCGTATGTCACGAACTCCCAGCCCCTCATATCATTTAACTGGAACTGTACAAGCTCACCAATCTCCTCCTGAGTCATGCTAGTTATCATACTATCAGCAACAGCATCCAAAATATCAGTATAGTTCTCGAGCATTTCTCTGGAAATAGCCTTTTCTATCATAGCTTCAATAACAGCCATCTGGTTTCTTCCTCGCTGTCTGTCTCCATCCATAAACGCATGTCTTTCTCTCGAGAAATAAAGTGCTTCTATTCCATTTAACTCATTATAGCCCTGATGGAAAGAATAATCATCAATTGTAAATGCATAATCTGAATATACATTTATTCCACCTAATTCATCGATAATCTTTTCAAAGCCTGTAAAGTTTACTTTTACATAATCATCAATATTTACTTCATATAACATTGCAAGCGTATCTACACAGACATCTATACCATAGCCTCCCGCATGAGTAAGCTTATCTTCAACACCATTAGAAATAGAAAGCGGCACATAATAATCACGAGGTGTGCTTATCATAAGAATTTGTCTTGTATTTAAATTTGCTGTAAGAATAATATTAACATCACTATTTTGATTAGTCTCCGGAGAGCCGGTTGTGTCAATACCGCTTATATATATAGTAAACACATCATTTTCAGAATCAAGAAAGCTGTCATCTGTTATAGTTTCCTCAACCTCGGATACAATCTCTTTGCTATCTATAGATTTTACTTTAGTAGCAAAATCCGCATAATTTTCGTTACCCGAAAGAATTCCAATATATGCCTGATTTAAAACTATGGCTTTCACTTCGCCACTATATAACGCTTCAGCTAATTTGAAAATTTCCAAATACTCTGTAACTGCAAGGGTACAAGAAAGCTCTTTTTCTATATCAGCAATATATGTATCTGTGTTTTTTCTGTCGTGCTGCTCAAGAATACCAAACTGATAATCCTTTGCGTCTTCAATATTTTGTGCAGGGTCCTCAACTAAAACATAAACATGCACATTATCAATCTGAGTTGTTATTCCTGTCATTTTTGCCAACGCATCATTTGTAGCTTTAACATATGTATTTGCAAGCACAATACCTATAATAAGCATAATAGATATAACCTTCGCTATAATACCTGGCGCAAGCCATTTTTGCATAAATGCAAACCACGCTGTTATTAAAATAAAAAGTATTAATATAACAACAAACAACACACTAGAAAGAACGTTAAGCTTTTTTACCTGTACAGCTAATACTACCCCCAAAACAAGCTGCACTGCACATATTACAAAACCTATGTACATTAGTATCTTTCTTAACAATTCTCTTTTTTCTGTATCCTTTTTGTTGATTACGTCTTTTTTATTTTTAACAACAATTACATCTGAATTTTTTGTATCTCCCATAGCTTTCTCCTAATATTTGTAATTTGTCTTTATCAATAATGTTCTTAGTATAAATCTATTACCTTATTTATGTCAAACTAAAATACCTTAATTTTTTCTTAAGAAATTATTTTACCTTTAAAAACGTCTAAATCTCGGTAAACATCCTGTTATAAACAAGACAATAGCAAGAAAGGCCGCCAAATAATCTGTAACAGGCTGTGCAAGAGCCATCATCCTCGCCTCATCAAATATACGTGTAAACACAAATAATATCGGCATGTATAAAAGTCCCTGTCTGCTAATCGAAAGTATTAAGGACGGCAATGCCGCGCCTGTCGACTGAATTGCATTAATCATAACAAAAAGCACGCCCATAATAGGTCCCGACAATATATATATTCTACAAAAGGACATTCCATACTCAAATGCATTCGGGTCAGTTAAAATTAGTCTAACCAAATCGCCCGCAAAAACATAACATATCACCGTCATCACAAGACTCATACAAACAGCAAGCAAAAGCGAAAACCTAAGCACTGCCATATATCTTTTTTTATTTCCTGCTCCAAAGCAATATCCAAGCAACGGTTGTACACCTGTTCCTAGTCCAATAAGAAGCATTACCACTATCATATTTACCTTCATTGCCACGCCAAGCCCTGCAACTGCCATAGAGCCAAAACCCAACATAACATTATTGATAACTATATTCGAAACACTCATCAATATGCTGTTCAAGGACGCGGGAATACCTATAGCAAATACACCTGTCATGATACGATTTCTTGCTCGATAATCTTTTAATCTTATAGATAAGATTGTTCTTCTTGACAATAAATGCGCAGTGTAATAAAACGCCGAGAAAACATTACCTATAACTGTTGCAATGGCCGCTCCTGCTACATCCCATCCTAAGCCAAGAATCATGACTGGGTCTAAAATGATATTCATAACATTTCCCATTATCATTCCTGTCATAGCAATATTTGCATTACCTTCTGCTCTGATAATATTGCTAAAAGAATTGCTTACTATAAGAAACGGTATACCGTAAGACACTATCTGAAGGTACTGCTTAGCGTACTCTATGGTATCTTCATCAGCACCAACCTTCATACAAATCTGTTCAGCAAAATTATAAATCAAAAACATTGAAATAATTCCAACAACAAGACCGGTCCAATAACAAAACGAAGATATTTTTTTTGCTCTTTCTTCATTCCCCTCACCTAGCATTCTAGATATAAGTGATGTTCCACCTATACCAAAAAGCATACCTACCGCCATAAACAGTAAAAATACAGGAGTAGCAATAGAAACAGCCGCAACCATAAAAGCATTATTAGTCTGACCAATAAAAAAGGTATCCGCCAAATTATAAATAAGTACCATTATCATACTTATTATAGATGGTATAACATTGCTTATTACCGCCTTAGGTACAGGTGCATCCCTAAATATTTCTGTTGTATTCTGATATCTAGCCATATTTTCCTCCTGTTTATTTTATAAACTAAATTCATAAACTCAAATAAAGAGGATTCAACCAACTGAATCCTCTAGACATTTTTACATTATATATATATTTAAATAATAATCAATACTTTATGCACTTTTTTATTTAAATATGACTTTTTATTGCTTTCGCCAAAGCCTGCTGTTCTTCTGCAACAGTTTCCTTTGGTTCCCACTTCATAGTCACACCATCATCCTTAAATCTCGGAATGAGATGTAAATGAAAATGATGTACAGTCTGACCAGCAACTTCTCCGTTGTTTTGTAAAACATTTAAACCGTCACAGCCAGTCTCCTCCTTAATAGCTCTTGCAACTACAGTTGCTAATGAGAAAAGCTTTCCTGCTGTTTCAGCATCCATCTGAAATATGTTATCAAAATGCTCTTTTGTTATTATGAGTACATGTCCCTTGTTTGCAGGTGCAACATCAAGAATTACTCTGAAATCTGATGTCTCATAAATAGTAGCAGATGGTATATCTCCTTTTGAAATCTTACAAAAAATGCAATCGTCCTTAGTCATGGCAACCTCCTTTTAACCCACTAAACCGTAAACCCTCTTGTAGAATAATTCATGCCCTCTATACTTTCGTTAAGAGTTCCTTTTCCATATGTAAGTCCGGCATAAACCTGATGAGTATTTTTCATAACAGGACCCTCATCATCCTTCTCATGAAGGGCAACTAAACCATTAC
Source organism: Wujia sp. (assembly GCA_045531735.1). Taxonomy (GTDB): domain Bacteria; phylum Bacillota; class Clostridia; order Lachnospirales; family Lachnospiraceae; genus Coprococcus_C. The sequence continues at coordinate 201,137 of JAZSEO010000016.1, forward strand.
GCAGATTATCCAACATATTCATGCATCTGTCAAGTTCCTGAGGCTCCCTTTTAACTATGGAAGCTACCTGTTTTTTGTATATAAATCTAAGTATTGCAACTATTCTTTTTGATAATGTATTTTTCAAATCAAAGCTTGCCATAAGCTCATTTAACACTTTTCTCGCAAGCTCAATATTTTTTATATATCCTTCCTCATCGCCCTTCTCATACAAAGCCATCGCATCCGAAAGATACACATGTTCCACATCAAACATAACAAGAATTAGTCCGCTATGGTTTGCCTGAGTAGTTCTCAAAGTAAATTCTTTAATCTGCTCCTTTGTCATACATCCTCCTGATTAACAGCAAATACATCTACTGAAGCAACTGTAAAATAGATTCCGGTCTTTCATTTGATTTAGTCATCATAGATATTGCTGCCTGAGATAATACATCCTGTTGAGTATAATTTGTCATCTCCTCCGCCATATCTGTATCCATAATACGTGAATATGCCGCTGTTATACTCTCCTCCTGAACAGCAAGGTTATCGTAAATATCCTCAAGTCTGTTTTGGTACGCACCAAGCTTAGAACGAATATCCGAAACTCTTATTACCGCCGCATCTATCGCTTCTATCGCTTTTGATGCATATTCATTTGTGTACATGATAAGATTATCAATACCCAAGTCCGAAGCATTAATGTCAGGAATATCTATAGAAATCTGCTCTCCAGAATTTGCCCCTGTCTGAACAACCATTGTTCCCGCAGAGAATACCTCAATAGTAGTAGAAAGAGCACCTCCTACTGCCGAACCTGGCTCAACAGTAACATTCATCTCAAAGCCATTTCTGTCAACAATGGCAATGTCATTGCCTGAGGTTGTAAACGAAGCTGTAGACGTAAAACCTTCATCCGAAACAGTAAGGCTAGCCTTACAATCAGTACCATACTCTATATCCCCATCCTTGATACCAAGAAGGTCTGCGAGTTCCTCATTGTCTACACCAATTTCAATCTTCTGTTCTGAACCATATTCCCGTGATTTGAAAATAACAGGCACACCTGATGAAAACTCTTCTTTTGTTTCACCACCATTGTTGGATGCCATAACATCTATTCCTATTTTTGACAGATGTGTCTGCAATGTTTCATACACATCAGTCATGGTCATACCCTCTTCAATATTAACCAAAAAATTATTTACAGTAATTGTTCCCTCCTGAGCCTTTGTAACAACATCTCCAGAATACGAAAAACGCGTTGTATATAACGCCTGGGTTGCATTATCAGTAACCGATAATTCATACAGACCTTCTGGCACATGCTCAGAAATGTATGTAGCCTCCATTGAGAACTCAGAAGACATTGTTCTTCTCGAAAGGTCACCGTTTAACAGCTTTTGCTCATTAAATGCTGTTGTTTCTACAACCTGATTAATTTCTTCTACAAGAGAATTTATCTCCTCCTGAATAGCATCTCTATCCTCTTCATAATTGACGTCATTGGCTGCCTGTACAGCAAGCTCTCTCATTCGTCCCAAAATAGAATGTATCTCTTCCAATCCACCCTCTGCTGACTGAATAACTGACACTCCATCGTTAGAGTTTTTAGAGGCTCTGTCAAGACCTCTTATCTGTGCACTCATCTTTGTCGATATCGCAAGACCCGCTGCGTCATCTGCCGGATTTGTAATTCTATAACCCGAAGAAAGTCTTTCCATTGATTTTGAAATATTTTTATTAATCTTAGCAAAATGCTGACTTGCATTTAATGCCATTGAATTATGATTTACTCTCATAATATTTCCTCCGTTCTATGTAGCTCTGCCAAAATATAAATAATTATAACTATTTATATTATCGGATAAATTTGTAATTTAATTTACAACCTTTCAATTAAATAGATGAAAGCACCTTAACTAATGCTACAGAGGCTTTATAAAGACCTTCCTCCTCTGATACAGCAATCTCACCCGCATAATTTCTATAACTTCCTATACCTACGTTGTCAGTGCTAAAGCCTTGCGAATTCAATCCTGACAATATGTTTTCGCTCTGATTCATAAGCATATAATTTCCATCACTTGTGTCAGTAGTGATGCTTCCATATAAGCTGTTGTCCTGTCCAACCCTTATAATCGCACTTATATTACCTGTATTCTCTTTTGGCATACTAAGCTCTATTGTGCCTTTTTTATCGGAATTATGATTGATAGTAAGGTTAATGACCTTTGTTCCTGACTCTGTTTTAACAGGTATCTGATATTTGTCATTTTTAGCCATACCACTCATAATGTTAAAGCCTGCATTTACAGTTTTTATTGTGGCTATATCTTTGCTTGTTATACTTCCTGTAAGGCTTGCATTGTACATCAGCTCAGTAAGTCTGTCTCTTAAATCTTCGTATTTCAGTGACATATCTTTGCTATTTCTCAAGCTTTCTAAAATGCTTTCCATAGCAAACTCCGTTTCAACCTCCTGTCCCAAAAGCGAATCCGTAATATTTTCTGTCTCCTCATCAACAAGCTCTTCTTTTGTGTTAGTTTTAAATTTCATCTTAGACAAAATATCTGACACAAGCTGATATATACCACCTGAGCTCTCCAACATAACATTTACAGCCATAACATTAACTGCGGTAATTTCTATATTATTCTCCTGAATAAATTTTTCTGTCTCATAAGAAACCTCTGCAAGAGCTTTTAACTCCTCCTGTATCTCTTCCAGCTTTTGATTGGAGTCATTCATGCTAAAGGCTTTTTCTATCTGTGTATCTATTGCCTTTCCTCTCTCATCAAGCTGTTCAAGCATTCCAAAGTTGTCATCAACAGAAACATTAATACCTGCTGCACGTCTGCTTCTCATCGCAGAAATAAGGTTTCTCACGGTAAGTCTTGCATCGTTTGCAAAAAGCCATCCTGCCTCCCTGTCCCCAGATTTTTCCAGGCGATTAATCACACGATAAATTCCTATGTAGCTTTCTCTTTCCTCCGGCGTAACCTCTCCAAGAGCTTCCATATCTCTTAAATAGGCTGCAAAGTTGTCTGCCTCTGTTACACCCTTGTTATAATTTTTATTTTTTATCTTTTTATTTAACTCATCAATAGGAACATCTAAAGGATTTATTCCATCCTTAATCATACCTAAAACAGCTTCCGGATAAAATGCACTAATCAAATCATTTACCTGTCTGTCAATATTTACAACCTGATTGATATTGCTCTCAGTAATTTCAAGAGAGTTGTAACCTAATATCCTTACCGCTCTTTCAGTCTCAACATTAATCGGAAGTTTCATTTCATTTAAAATGTCTTTCACATTGGCAAAAGCTTTGCTAATGCTATCTCCCATATCTGCTCTCGGAGCAGTTCCGACCGCTTCATAGCTTCTTCTTACCGACTCAAAACTGTCAACAGATACTGTTGATTCATTTTCTCTGTAAAATCCGTTAACAGTAAATTCTTCATTCTTTAGAGGTGCCGCAAGAATACGCGCATGCAACTCTCCCAAATTATTTACCTTGTCATTTATTTCTCTATATAAAGAAACATTTTCCTGTGTCGGCAAAACATCAGCTCGTTTAAATTTTTGAGCTATTAGTTGATTCTCAATATCCTTAAGCTTTGCCACAACCTTAGATACTTCTCTCGTATCAATATTTATATCCTGCGCAATCAACCTATAGGATGCCTCCATAGTCATAGAAAGACGAAGCTCCTCGACCTGTCTCATAGCTGTCACAGCTTTTATTTCCTGCTCATCACCTTCAAAGGAAACCAAATTATTGTGTGCTTTGCTATAGCTTATAAGACTTGCAATCGTAACAACTCTTCCTTCCGTAACCATCTCATACGCTATGCCAGGATTGATTGACTTAACTGACTCATATATCTGTTTTGCCTTGTCTTCCATTACCATATCAATTGAAGCAAACTTTATTTCCGATGTCATTTTACCCTTAAAACTCTGATATTCCATATATGTTTTTATATTGTCAGTATTGACAGGCAACTGATTATCTATAAGGAACTTCGCTCCTGCAAGACTATCCTCATTTACTTCATAGCCTGCCTGCAAAATTACATTTTCTATCTGCGTATACATATCAGACATCAATTTGTCGGACATAGGATTTACTTCCGCCTTGCTTCCACTATAATGTGCCTTATACATATTTTCTTTTGTAAGAGAGAGATTATTTTTTACGATATAAACCAGTTCATCATCCTTGACAGGAAAATCACCCTGCACATTTTTATCCGCTTCTTCAATTGAATTGTTTATTATATCTGAAGCATCAACGCCCTCAAGCTCGATATCCGTTCCAGCAATCTCTACACTTCCACCAATCATTGTAAGCCCATCATGATTGCCCTTTGACGCTATTATTTCAGCCATCATAGTCTGTAGCTCTGCTCTATGGGCATTGCCACGCATAGTGTTAACCATTCCCATAATATCGTCTAATGATGCTGAGGAAATATCAATTCCCATCCTACTGAGCTGTGCAATTTCCTCGCTGGATAAATTTCTGACTATTTCTTTTGCATTTTCCTTTTCTTCACGTTCCTTTGATGCCTCATCAACGCCTTCTTCTTTTGCTCTATCCTGCTTAGTCTTTAGATATTCTTCAAAGTTGCCCATAACTGTATTATTAGTAACTATATTATCTTTTTCACGAACATAAGTATAACCCGGACCACCTGTTTTAGTAGTCTGGGTACTAATACCTTTATCCTCTCCATGCTCATTCCACAACTGAACATTTCGTTCCTGAATGTAATTATCTGCTATATTCAAATTGTGTAATCCATTGTCTACTGTCTGTCCCATAAAAACACCCGACTTTCCGATAATCTTAAAATTTCTATAATGATTATCGTCAAAATCGTGTGTTTTCTTAAGAGGATTGAATTTAACTCACATATCTATATATGTCGCAGGGTCTACTGCTGCTCCATCAACAATTATCTCAAAATGAAGATGTGGTCCTGTACTATTTCCAGTATTTCCTGACTCTCCTATAATCATCCCTTGAAATACCTGTTCTCCCACGGATACATCTATAGAACTTAAATGGGCATATCTGGTAACTGTTCCATTTTCATGCTCTATGTCAATACATTTTCCATATCCATAATACCACTGTGCCATAACTACAGTTCCTGTTGCAGATGCATATACAGGAGTACCTGTCGCAACCGCTAAATCGATTCCGTCGTGACTTCTTCCCCAACGCCATCCATAGCTTGAGGTTATAACATAGCCCTCCCTAAGCGGACATATAAATGTCTCTGGCTCCTTTGTTCCCACATATACAATTCTTGGCACTGCCTCCGTTATAACTTCTGCTTCTATTATTTTTTCGTCAACTTCTTCTCCATCTACATATACAGACATCACCGTTACCGTTTTATCTCCAGCAACGCCCTCCTGCTTCACATAAGTTTCTGTTTTTAATAAATTTTCATCATATACATACTCCGTAGGTGCATAAATTTTTTCTAACTCTGTCATCGTCTGAGTTGTCTCAGAATGTATTGTCGGTTTATTTTTTTCTATCTGAATATAAATTGTCTCATTAAGTCTTCCGTCTCTGTACGCCCAGCACATTGTCAAGCCACAAAAAACAAGTACTAGAAAAAACAGAATTTCTCTTTTGTTGGAATAAAATAAGTCTCCCATCTGACCATCTCCCAACTGTTTTTGTAACATTTTTGTAACAATTACATCTTAATCTCAGGGTTACTGTATGTAAAGCATTTTCAAGCTCTTTTTATTGACAAAAACAAAGTTTTTCTGCAAAATCCAATATTGTATATTATTTTTTTATGTGCTAAACTACATATAACATTTTGAAAAAAGAGGTGTATTATGGCCAGACATCATCTTGACATTGAAGATATTCCTGCACATCTTACCAGCAGGGTAAAACAGGACTTAAAATTTAAAACAGGTAATTTTGTTTGGCGTGTAAGATTCAACACTCCATTAGATCCAAGAACCGTCAATAAAGATACTATGTATGTACGAAATTCATCTAACCAGAGATTGCATACCCTTATCAGATATGATGTCGAAAAGGAACAAATTGAAATAGAGCCTCTTGAACCATACGCAACAAACGAATACTATTACCTCGTAATAACCACCAAAGTAAAATCACGTGGTGGACAAACCTTAAGTGAGCCTGTTGAAATTAAATTTAAACTATAATCACAAGAAAACCCGACTACATAAGTAGCCGGGTTTTTTATTTTAAGCAACCGGTATAAATAGTATTTTAACAAGGGATTTTCAGGGAATTATTTTAGCAACTTATAGTTATAATTTTCAACGGTTGCATAAGGATTCCATATACACCAGTATACTCTTTAAGCTTGTACATTGTGATAATCTATTCAAATTGTGCCTCAATAAGCTCTAGTGCTTTATCGCTATCGTTTGATACACACAAAACTACATAATTACCATTTTCATATATAACTGCAGCCTCAAGCTTAGGCATCTCATCCGGAAGATAGCTTTCGCATGCAGTTTTCTGGTCTGCTATTCTTGTCTCATATGCATCCTTAACTGTCTGTACATAATCCTGTGACTTAACCTTTATAACAGCAATCTCCTCTGCTGTTGCCTGAGAATTTGTATAAAACATTGAAGCCTCAACCTGCTCAGGGTCAAGCGAATAAAGTCTGGTTAAAGCCATTGTTGTATCAACCTCAGCAAGATTATCTTTAAAATCTCCACCATCTAAAATTGCATCTGCCACAACCTTAACATCTACATCCTCTTTATTTGTGTCTTCCACAGACGTCTCTTCTGTTACAGCTTCCTTTGTAGTATTTTCTTTGTCTTTAGCTGAATCCTCTCCACAGCCTGTCATGCATATAGCTAATGTTGTAAGCATCGCACAAGTGTATATAAATCTTTTCATCTTATCTTCTCCATTCGTATATTTTATTATTACCATAAATATTTATATCATTCATATATTTAAAAATCAACTGTGAATTAAACTAGACACATTTATTTCAATATGATATTATTTTTTATTATACTTGGAAAAATTGTACATTTTAAATGTATTTTAAGGAGGGATATAATGAGTTATTCTGCAAACATCATTGATTACAAAGGAAAAGAAGCTATTGAACTCGTGGCGGGTAAATACAAAACCATTGTTGCACCATTCCTCGGTAGTAATGTTTTGCGTATGCAGGACACAGAAGCAGACATAGAGATTTTTAGATATGATGAGAGCTTAACTATAGAACAACTTAAAGCCTCAGCAGAGGTTTACGGACTTCCTACTCTCTATCTTCCAAACAGACTTGCGAAAGGTATCCTTAAGGTTTCAGACGCAACATATAATTTCCCTATTAATGACCCTCTGGGCAACCATATCCACGGTTTCCTACACAAGAGAGAGCATTCTATAGTAAGTGCTACTACTGAGGGTAATAAAGCTGTTGCTAAAACCCAGTTTATTTACGATGACAAGGATGAATGCTTTTCATACTATCCAGTCAGCTTTAAAGCGGAATTTACATTTACTTTAACAGACGAAGGACTTAACTATGAATTTACAATGACTAACACCTCTGACAAACAGCTTCCTTATGGTGTATGCAATCATACAACTATGAAAGGACCTTTTACTCCGGATGGTGATGGTCTTGACATGAGACTTTATGTTCCTGTCGGAGAAAAATGGGAGCTTTCAAAGGCATGTATTCCAACAGGCGAGTTCCTTCCAATGACAAACCATGACAAACAATATATCACAGGCTCTCAGGTTCCTGTACTCCACGATATAGACAACGATGTTTTCTTTGCAGAAGAAGGTACATTAGACGGAGAACCTTTCTACGGTGCTGTTGCAACAGATATTAAAACAGGCAAAAAAATCTGCTACGAAGTATGCAAAGATTTCAAGTTCTGGATTATCTGGAACGACCATGGCGATAAAGGATATTTTTGTCCTGAGCCATCTACTTGGATTATTGATGCACCTAACCAGCCACTTCCAGCTGATGAATCAGGTTATGTAGAGCTTGCACCAGGTGAATCAAAAACTGTAACAGAAAGAATTTATACAGCGTAATATACGTAACACAACAAGATGACTCATACAAAACAGCACGACAACTTGTGATTCAATCAACAAACTACTGCAACGCGCTGACAAACTAACCAATAACTACGACATAAGACTCTCAGGAATACCTTCGAGCCTAAGTCTTCATAATTGGTGGATTTCGTCAGACGCTAAATACGCAGTTCAAAAGTTTGTTTATTGAATCACAAGTTGCCGTGCTGTTTTACATGGTCATCCTATTTTACAAGCTACCACATATATCACAGAAGTTGTATTTATAAATTAAACCATCAATTCTGTAATTAATATCCAAGTTCTTCTACTATATCTTTAACTTCATCCTTATATTCATCTTCAACATCTATGTATAATAGTGTGTTATCTACTCTACACAAATACATGTAGTCTCCGTTTGATGTAAGAGAATAAAGATTATAATTTCCAATACTGTAAGATGTTGTAACTTTTGAGCTTCCTGCTCTATCCTCAAAATAATCCTTATTAGATTCGAACATGCTCTTAGCCTTACTATCACTTGACAACTCATAGAACTCTATCTGATAGTCCTGATCAGACTCAATTGCTATATATGCTTCATCAATTCCATAAGCTTCATATTGTGAAGTGACATCTGCTACATCATAGTTTTCATCCTCCATTAACGAGGCAAATTCTCTTGCTCTAAGTGCATCTTTCTCAAAATCAATATTTTTTACTATTAGTACAACCGCCAAAATACCTACTGCCATTAACAATGAAATTACCAATACTATTATTACTACTTTTTGTTTCATGTTATTACTCCTTTCCTATTATCAATAAAGCCATAAACAATACGAAAATTATTTTTCTTATCATACAGCATTATTTTCCTAAATAATTATAAGCTTGATTATATATAATCTTCTATTTTTTAGCAATGTTTTATAGCAATTATGCCCAATTATTTTTTGTGTATTTTGTTTGCAATATAGAACAATTTGTGTTGTGTTTTGGGCATTTTTATTATATAATGAAGGCAGTGTTTTATGAAAGGAAGGTACATTACATGAAATTTGGTCATTTTGATGACGCCAACAAAGAATATGTCATCACATCACCTAAGACTCCTTATCCATGGATTAACTATCTTGGAACACAGGATTTCTTTTCTTTAATTTCTAATACAGCAGGAGGATATTCCTTCTACAAGGATGCTCGTCTTAGAAGAATCACTCGTTATCGTTATAACAATGTTCCTATCGATATGGGTGGTCGTTACTTCTATATCAACGATAATGGAACAATCTGGAACCCAGGTTGGTCACCAGTTAAGACAACTCTTGACTCATATGAATGTCGTCATGGTATGGGTTATACAATTATCACTGGTTCAAAGAATGACCTTAAAGCTGAGGTTACTTTCTTCGTACCACAGAACTACGCAGGTGAGGTTCAGCAGGTAGTACTTACTAACACAGGTTCTGCTGAGAAGACTTTCAGCTTATTCTCATTTGCTGAGTGGTGTCTCTGGGATGCACAGGATGACTGCACAAACTTCCAGAGAAACTTCTCTACAGGTCGTGTAGAAGTTAAGGATTCAACTATCTACCACAAGACAGAGTACAGAGATAGACGTGATCATTTCGCATTCTACACTGTAAATGATACTATCGATGGTTATGACACAGACAGAGATGCTTTCATCGGTCTTTACAATGGTTTCCACAACCCAGAAGCTGTAGAGGCAGGCAAAGCTACTAACTCATTTGCAGATGGTTGGGCACCAATCGCTTCTCACTACAAGAAGATTACTCTTGCTCCAGGCGAGACTAAGACTCTTATTTTCATCCTTGGTTATGTTGAGATGCCAGTTGATGAGAAGTTCGAGGCAGATGGAAAGACTATCAACAAGACAAAAGCACTTGCTATGATGGATAAGTACAACACTCCTGAGAAGGTTGCTGCAGGTCTTGCAGAACTCAAGGCTACTTGGGACAAGCTTCTCGGTATCTTAAATGTTGAGACTCCAGATGACAAGGTTAACCGTATGGTAAATATTTGGAATCAGTATCAGTGTATGGTTACATTTAACCTTTCACGTTCTGCTTCATATTTCGAGTCAGGTATCGGTCGTGGAATGGGATTCCGTGATTCTAACCAGGATGTTCTTGGTTTCGTTCATCAGATTCCTGATCGTGCTAGAGAAAGAATTATTGACATTGCTTCAACTCAGTTCCCAGATGGTGGATGCTACCATCAGTATCAGCCACTTACTAAGAAGGGTAACGCCGATATAGGTGGCGACTTCTCAGATGATCCATTATGGCTCATCCTTTCAGTAGCTGCATACATCAAGGAGACTGGTGATTGGGGTCTCTTAGATGAGATGGTTCCTTATGACAATGATATGAGCAAGGCTCAGCCAATGCTTGATCACCTTAAGGTATCATTCTACAAGATTGTTAACAACCTTGGACCACACGGACTTCCACTTGCTATGAGAGCTGACTGGAACGATTGTATCAACCTTTCATGCTTCTCAGATACACCAGGTGAGAGCTTCCAGACTTACACTAATCCTAAGTTTGCTGCTGAGGGTGGTTACTCAAAGGTTGCTGAGTCAGTATTCGTTGCTGCACTCTTTACTTATGCAGGTCCTAACTACGTAGCAATTCTTAAGCACCTTGGTAAAGATGACGAGGCTGTTGCAGCTCAGGCTGAGATTGATAAGATGAAAGCTAACATGATGGAATCAGCATGGGATGGAGATTGGTTCCTCCGTGCATACGATGCTTACGGCGAGAAGATGGGTTCTAAGGAATGTGAAGAAGGTAAAATCTTCATCGAGCCACAGGGCTTCGCAATCATGTCAGACCTCGACCCAGAAGTTACTAAGAAGACTCTTGCTTCTATCGATGAGCGCCTTAATACAGAGCACGGTCTTGTACTTAATAACCCAGCATTCACTAAGTACTACATCCAGTATGGTGAGATCTCAACTTACCCAGGTGGATACAAGGAGAATGCAGGTATCTTCACTCATAACAATGCATGGATTATCTGTGCAGCTGCTTACGCAGGCGAGGGTGATCAGGCATTTAAGTACTACTCAGAGATTGCTCCAGCATTCACTGAGGAGCATTCAGAGCTTCACAAAACTGAGCCATATGTATATGGACAGATGATTGGTGGTAAGGATGCAGGTTCTGATGTTGGACAGACTGGAAAGAACTTTGGTCAGGGTAAGAACTCATGGCTTACAGGTACTGCTGCATGGAATATGGTAGCAATTTCTCAGTACATCTTAGGTGTACAGCCTGATTTCGATGGTCTTAAGATTGATCCATCAATCCCATCAGCTTGGGATGGACTTACTGCTTCACGTCAGTTCCGTGGTGCAACTTACAACATTAAGGTTTCTAATCCAGATCACGTTTGCAAGGGTGTTAAGAGCATGACTGTTGACGGCAAGGCTGTTGAAGGTAATGTTATCCCTGCATTCGCAGATGGTGCAACTCATACAGTAGAAGTAGTAATGGGCTAATCCCTAGTTGCTCTCTATATCAAAAAAGGTATCGGCTAATTACCGATACCTTTTTGTTTATAAGATAAGTGCGACATAATAATTTATTACAAAACATATAATAAGCAAACATTTTGACTGCGTATTTAGCGACTGACGAAATCCACCAGTTACGAAGACTTAGGCTCGAAGGCATTCCTGAGAGTCTTAGTCGTAGTTACTGGTTAGTTTGTCAGCGCGTTGCAGTATGTTTGTGATTATATGTTTTGTAATAAATTATTATGTCGCACTTATCTAATACACAAAAAAAGAAGCCTTGTAAGGCTTCTTTTTTATATATCACTATGTAGTAGAGAATTACTCCTCAACACCAAGCTCCTTAAGATACTTGATAACATCCTCTACAGTTGCGATTGCAGATAAATCATCTGAAGGAATCTCACAGTTGTACTCCTCTTCAAGAGCCATAACTAACTCAAAAAGATCAAGTGAATCTGCACCGAGGTCATCCTTGAAAGATGTAGTTAACTCGATATCTGCAGCATCAACGCTTAACTGCTCTGAAATGATTTCTTTCATTTTTTCTAACATAGTTTAAATCTCCTTTTAGTAAACTTCTTATTTCTTATAGTCATCAATATACAACACACAATTATACATGTCAAGAATTGTATTGCATTTTTTTAAAAATTAAATTCATTGAACTCTGTAAGTGGCATTGGTTTCGCAAAATAGTACCCTTGAGCCACATCACATTTGGAATTTTTTAGAAACTCTAAATGTTGTTTCGTCTCTACACCCTCAGCAACTACCTGTAATCTTAAGTCTTTTGCCATATCTATTGTATGATTAACAACTATTTTTCCTTTTTCAGAGGCAATTTCACTATCCAGAAATTCCTTATCTATTTTTATTGTGTCTACAGAAATATTTCTTATTAAATTAAGTGACGAAAAACCAGAACCGAAATCATCTACCTCTAATTTAAATCCTAGCTCTTGTAATTTAACCATAACACGGTTAAGCTCCTCCGGTTTATCAAGGAATAAAGATTCTGTAATCTCAAGAACCAAAAGTTTAGGGTTTAAATCATATTTGTTTATCAAGGACATGAGTACTTTTTCCAAATCATTATGCTGGATATGATATCTGGATATATTAACCGATAATGGTATAGGTGCTCTTCCCTGGTCTATCCAGTCTCGTAAAGTCTTACACGCCTGCTCCCACATATACTCGTCAAGTTTGAGTATAAATCCGTTTTTCTCAAACAACGGAATAAACTCCATAGGCGGAATAATTCCCTTTGTAGGATGTACCCATCTGCACAAAACCTCTGCTCCACATAATCTCTCATCTGCCAAAGAATACTTAGGCTGAAGATACATCTTAAACTCTCCGTTATCTAATGCTCTATGCATATCATGCTCAATCTCATTTGTTTTAAGCATAGCCTCTCGATATTGCTCATCATAAAACGCACAAAACTTTAATATATTTCCTTTTATGTTATCGCTCGCCATCATGGCTCTATCGCACATCAAATTAACTGGAACATCTATGTCTTCAACCAAATAAATACCAAACGATATATTAATATCTACATCTAAATCATTCGCATTTATTTTCTTTTTTAATTTTTCTATCTGCTTAATGATATCTCCTTTTTTCTGATAGGAAATATAAAATGCAAACATATCTGAATGCATACGGGCATAATTATTTTCATATCCAAAAATATCTCTCAACACTTGTCCAATATGTTTAAGTACATCATCGCCCTTTGTCATACCATATAAATCATTTATGCTCTTAAAATGATCTATGTCAAAAACAACAATTGCATATTTTTTATCTAAATTAGAACGATATGCTTTCTCTGCTTCCATATAAAAATTCGATACTGTTGGTATATGAGTAAGAGCATCTGTATCCTGAAGTTCAATTTCAACTCCATCATTTATTCTCTCCACCAAATCCATTGCGATCAAATCTTTTTTCTCGTCTGCTACTTCTAACAGTGTAGCAAGTACAACATCCCTTTTATCAAACCAATTAACATTCGTAAAAAGCCATTTTGCATTTTTGTCGAGCAACTCATCATGCTTTACTTTGATTACAGATGTACTAATCATATTATTCATAGGACAATCCATACATGGTACTTCTTTTGTACAAAATACCTCATAGCAATATCTTCCAACTCTGTCTCCAAACAAATCTAAAGCACGTTTGTTTTGGTATAATATTTCAAAACTTGATTTATCTATTATAACTGACGGAGAATAGCCTACATTCAAAAGTGAATCTACGATACCTTTAGCAGTCTCAATATTAAGTTCCTGTTTTATTTCGCTAAATTTCATATATTCCTCTTCTATTACACATTCATAATTCTACACAATAAATTTTACCTTTGAGGAAACATTATGTCAATCTTTTATAGTATATTTTACCAAATTAATTTGTACTATTTGCTTACTTTTTAAGTTGACAAAATAATGTTATTTATTTATACTGTAACTAGTAATCATTATTATTTTTATTAATAAAAGGAGGTCTTTTTATGAAATCACCTACCAAATACAGTCACCAAAGAGAAGCAATTTTAACATATTTAAAGCAGAGGAAAGATCACCCTACTGCCGAAAATGTATACATAGCAATAAAAGAAACCATACCAAATATAAGTCTTGGTACAGTTTACAGAAACCTTAATCAGCTATCAGTTTCTGGACAGATTTTAAGACTTTCCGGCGATGGCAAAACAGACCATTTTGATGCCTGTATTGAGCCACATTATCATTTTGTGTGTAAGCATTGTGGAGCTGTTAAGGATGTTGATATGGAGCCACTTTCACAGCTTATTGACGAAGCAAACTCTTTATCACCATTTAACATAGATGAGGTTTCTGTGTTATTTTCCGGAACCTGCGAGGATTGTATGTAAAACATAATATGGAGGCTTTTGTAAAGCCTCCATATTTATTGCTCTTATTTTATTGTATTAAATCCATAGGATTTACTGGTTCGCCATCTTTGCTTATCTGGAAGTAAAGGTTTGTTCCTTCCTCTACAAAATAGCTTGAAACAGGTGCAACCTCTCCAAGAGTCTGTGACACACTTACCATATCACCCTCTGATACACACACATTCATAAGCTGTCCATATTTCGCCTCATAGCCATTTCCCATTGTTACTGTAACTACAGTACCATATTCCTTAGTTTCTTCTATACTGCTTATAATACCTTCGTAAGCTGCAAAAACATCGTCACCTTCGCTTGCTTCTATAATAATTCCAGGATTGCATTTATATGCATCTAAAGTCTGATAATATACAGTTGTGTCCATACTGTATGGAAGAATTACATTTCCGGTTACAGGCCATACAAGATTTTGTTCACCGTTATATTCAAGCGCAGTATATAAAACAGTATCCTCTGTAAAATCGACGCCTGTCGCATCGCTGCTTGCTAAAACTGCTGAATCTTCATCCGTCTCATCAGCCATACCTTCGGAATCTTCTGCGGTTTCTTTATCTGTTTCGGCTACAGCCATATCCGAATTAACATCTGTCACCGCTTCTGTCGTATTCGCATCAGTTTCTTTTGTTGCAACTTGATTTTCAACAGCTTCTTTATCTGCATCTGTTGCTCCAGCAACATCATTGCTATCTGATGTTTTTTCATCCTTAACCTGTTCTAAACCATTATCATCTATACTCTCTTCAGATTCCACTGGCTGATTTAAATCAATTGCAGACTTGCTATCTATCTCTTCATTTGTCACACTGTAGTTGTAAACTACAAGCATCGCAACAAAAGCTACAATACCTGTGCCCAATGCTACGTAAAATCCTTTGGTTTTTAAAAAACCTCTAAATTTATTCATAATACGCCTCCTCATTTTCTACCATAATTTGTTGGTGTGAAAATATTATGGACGCATATTATTTATTTTATTCAATTATTTGGTTCAATGTATTAATTACTGCCAACTCATATTTAGATTTTGTATCTGCATAAACAGTTTTTCCCCATTCATGTATAAACGCCTCTTTTGTATAATATGTAAATTCCAGCTGCGAAGCTTCTATGACCGTACTTTCACCCATTGCATAATATATTTTAGTTCTAATTGCAACCGCCTGCGCTTCCATAATCTGTACATTGGTTTCTGGCTCAACCAATCCTGGCAAAACACCTGCTATATACTGCTCTACATCAAGAAGCTCATTGTTTCCATTAATCTGAATTAAAACATCCCTGCCTGAGTCCACCGCCTCAATACCAGTTCCAACATCACCCTTTTGCCCATTAACGAGCATAGTTATTATATAAGGTAGCAACACAATCGCAGCTACAAAAGTTATTCCCGTCATTATTTTTTCTCCCATAACGATGCTCCTAGTAAAATCTATATATTCTATATTTATATAATATGAAGATATTTTATGACACTAATCTTATGCTATAAAAAAGGAAACCAGTGTTACTGGTTTCCTTCATATATAATATAGGATTGATTTTTATTAAAGCTTAACTTCAACCTTCTCAAGCTTCCAGATTTCCTGAGCGTACTGCTCAATAGTTCTGTCAGATGAGAACTTACCTGCACATGCAGTATTAAGCATAGCCATCTCTGCCCACTTAGTTGCATCCTTGTAAGCCTCATTTACTCTCTTCTGAGCCTCTGCATAAGAATCGAAATCCTTAAGAGTGAAGTAAACGTCCTGCTTAACAAGTGTATCGTAAAGTGGTCTGAAGAGCTCCTTATCCTCTGAATAAGTACCGTCGATTAACTGATCAAGTACTTTCTTAAGCTTAGGATTTGTATTATAAACGTCCATTGGG
Organism: Wujia sp.; assembly: GCA_045531735.1. Taxonomy (GTDB): domain Bacteria; phylum Bacillota; class Clostridia; order Lachnospirales; family Lachnospiraceae; genus Coprococcus_C. Next base: position 217,580 of record JAZSEO010000016.1, read on the forward strand.
TAGTAACCACCCTCACGCTCATACTTCATAACCTCTTCTGCTGAAAGACCAAAGATAAATGCATTGTCTACACCTACTTCTTCTACGATTTCTACGTTAGCACCGTCCATAGTACCAAGTGTTGGAGCACCATTCAACATGAACTTCATGTTACCAGTACCAGAAGCCTCTCTTGAAGCTGTAGAAATCTGCTCTGAAACATCAGCAGCTGCAAAGATAATCTCTGCATTTGAAACTCTATAGTTCTCGATGAATACAACCTTAATCTTACCCTTGATTGAAGCATCATTGTTAACAACATCTGCTACTGCATTGATAAGCTTGATAGTAAGCTTAGCAGTCTTGTAACCAGCTGCTGCCTTAGCACCAAAGATAAATGTAGTTGGAGTGAAATCCATATCTGGATTTGCCTTTAACTCATTGTAAAGGTGCATAATGTGAAGGATGTTAAGCTGCTGTCTCTTGTACTCATGGAGTCTCTTAACCTGTACGTCAAAGATTGAGTTAGGGTCAACCTCGATACCGTTGTGCTCCTTAATGTACTCAGCAAGACGAACCTTGTTCTTGTACTTAATATCCATGAATTCCTTCTGTGACTTCTTCTCAGTTACGTGCTTCTTAAGCTTAGCCATCTGAGAAAGGTCAGTTACCCAACCATCACCAATCTTCTTAGTTACCCATGCTGCAAGAAGTGGGTTACCATGAAGAAGGAATCTTCTCTGAGTAATACCATTTGTCTTATTGTTGAACTGGTCTGGTCTCATCTGATAGAAGTCCTTAAGCTCTCTCTTCTTAAGAATTTCTGTATGAAGCTGAGCAACACCATTTACAGAGTAGCTACCTGCGATAGCGAGGTGAGCCATCTTAACCTGTCCATCGTATAAAATAGCCATATTTCTAACTTTATCCTGATCGCCTGGATAAGTATCCTCGATAAGCTGAACAAATCTTCTGTTAATCTCATCAACAATCTGATAAATTCTTGGAAGAAGTCTCTGGAAGAGGTCGATTGGCCACTTCTCAAGTGCCTCAGCCATGATAGTGTGGTTTGTGTAAGCACAAGTTCTGCAAGTGATATCCCATGCCTCATCCCACTCTAAGCACTCCTCGTCAACAAGAATTCTCATAAGCTCTGCAACAGTAACTGTTGGATGTGTATCATTGAGCTGGAAAGTAACCTTGTTAGGAAGGTCTCTAATATCTGAATTAGTCTCTTTAAACTTCATAATAGCTCTCTGAATAGAAGCTGATACGAAGAAATACTGCTGTTTTAATCTAAGCTCTTTACCTGAATAGTGGTTATCATTTGGATAAAGTACCTCTACAAGGTTTCTAGCAAGGTTCTGCTGTTCAACTGCCTTCTGATAATCACCCTTATCAAATGAATTAAGGTTGAACTTCTGAACAGCCTCAGCATCCCAAATTCTAAGTGTATTTACAACATTATTGCCATATCCAATTACAGGAAGGTCGTATGGCACTGCAAGAATTGGCTGATAGTCTTCATGTACAAAATAGTTTTTACCATCTCTGCACTCTGTACGTACATATCCACCAAACTTAACCTCTACTGCATACTCTGGACGTCTAACCTCAAATGGATTACCATCCTTTAACCAATCATCTGGTTTCTCTATCTGATATCCATCTTCGATTGCCTGAGCAAACATACCGTAACGATATCTGATACCACAACCATAAGCTGGATAACCAAGTGTTGCAAGTGAATCAAGGAAACAAGCAGCAAGTCTACCAAGACCACCATTACCAAGTGCTGCATCTGGCTCCTGGTCCTCAATAAAGTTGAGGTCAAAGCCCATCTCGTCTAATGCTTCCTTAATCTGCTCATAGCTTGTTAAGTTGATTAAGTTGTTACCAAGTGCTCTACCCATAAGGAATTCCATTGAAAGGTAGTAAACAGTTTTTGCATTCTTCTCCTCGTACTCCTTGTGAGTAGCAATCCAACGATCGATGATATCATCTCTAACTGCGTATGAAACTGCCTGGAATACCTGCTGTGGAGTTGCTTCATCAATTGTTTTTCTGAAAAGATTCTTAACGTTGTTAATGACCTCTTTCTTGAAGCTTTCCTTATCAAAGTCAGCCATCTTCTTCATAATTGTCCTCCTTAATAATTCCGTCATACATAAAGTTTGACCGGGGTGTTATGTTTTTTCGGGCAGGTTTTACCCTGCCCCATTGATTTTCTTTCAATAAACCATTGTCTAGTTTAACAAACTTTGTGATTTTATACAATCTATTAAAAAATTTTCGTTTATTATCACTCATAAATGATTTATTTTTTTTAGTTTTATATGAATATTATCTATAAAATTGCCTAGTTTTATGCTTAAAAAAGGTGAATAAAAATTTACATAACCTCAACGCCAAGCACTACTTTTTCGCCGTTGATATTCCAATCCTTAGAAACACCACCCATTGCTCCAACAACGAACTCGTTTGCGAGAACTACATTTTTAATCTCTTCTGCATTTGCATTCATAATCTCAGCAATCTTATCATTTCCTTCAACATAAACCTTAATTCTGTCAGTTACATTGAAATCTGCATCCTTACGCATTGTCTGAACCTTAGAAATGATTTCTCTTACGAAACCTTCCTCGATAAGCTCAGGAGTAAGTGTAGTGTCGATAACAACTGTTACATAATTGTCACCTTCTGTTACATAGCCTTCCATCTTAGCTGTCTCAATGAGTAAGTCTTCCTCAGCAAGAACTACTTCTGCTCCAGCAACATCAAACTTCAATGCACCCTCTGCTTTAAGTGTTGCCATAGCCTCATTACCATCAACATTTGCTAGATACTCTCTAATGCCACCGAGCTGCTTGCCATACTTAGGACCTACTGTTCTAAGCTGTGGCTTGAAGCTATATGATGTAAAGTCTGATAAATCATCCTTAAATGTAACTGCCTTAATGTTAAGCTCATCTTCAATAATCTCTACAAAGTACTCATCTAAAGACTTAGCTGCCTTAACAAACATATTGCCGATAGGCTGACGAGATTTGATGTTCGCTGTGTTACGAGCCGCACGACCAAATACAACAATTTTAAGTACCTGATCCATACTTGCCTCAAGGTCTGCATCAATGTAGTCTTCATTTGCAACAGGGAAGTCACAAAGATGAATTGAAATAGGTGCAGTCTTGTCGAATCTTGTCACAAGATTCTGGTAGATGTCCTCTGTCATAAATGGAATCATAGGAGCAGCTGTCTTACAAAGTGTAACAAGTGCTTCATATAATGTCATATATGCATTAATCTTATCCTGTGGCATATCCTTTGCCCAGTAACGCTCACGACCACGTCTTACATACCAGTTACTCATATCATCTACAAAGTCTGCAAGAGCCTTTGTAGCATCTGGTATCTTGTATGAACCGAGTGCCTCATCAACAGACTTAACCATAGTGTTAAGCTTAGAAAGCAACCACTTGTCCATAACTGAAAGCTTGTCGTACTCTAACTTATACTGAGTAGGGTCAAATTTATCTATATTTGCATAAAGTACATAGAATGCATAAGTATTCCAAAGTGTACCCATGAACTTTCTCTGTCCCTCAAGAACTGCGTCCTCATGGAATCTGTTTGGAAGCCATGGAGCTGAATTAGAATAGAAGTACCATCTAATTGCGTCAGCACCATATTTATTTAATGCATCCATTGGGTCTACTGCATTTCCCTTAGACTTAGACATCTTCTGTCCATCCTTATCAAGTACGTGACCAAGTACGATTACGTTCTTGTAAGGTGCCTTGTCAAAGAGAAGTGTTGAAATAGCCATAAGTGAGTAGAACCAACCTCTAGTCTGGTCAACTGCCTCAGAGATGAAATCAGCAGGGAAGTTCTCCTCAAAAATTTCCTTATTCTCAAATGGATAATGCCACTGTGCAAATGGCATTGCTCCTGAGTCAAACCAGCAGTCAATAACCTCTGGCACTCTCTTCATCTCCCCTGAACAATCAGGACAAGTGATAGTCACATCATCAATATATGGACGATGAAGCTCTATCTCATCTGGGCAATTCTTGCTCATAGACTTAAGCTCTTCAATAGAACCGATAGCATGTCTCTTACCACAAGAACACTCCCAGATATTAAGTGGTGTTCCCCAGTAACGGTTACGTGAAAGTCCCCAGTCCTGAACATTTTCAAGCCAAGCACCGAAACGTCCCTTACCGATACCCTCTGGTATCCAATTAACAGTGTTATTATTCTTAACCAGCTTATCTCTAACTGCTGTCATCTTGATGAACCAAGTATCTCTAGCATAGTAGATAAGTGGAGTATCACATCTCCAACAGAATGGATAGTCATGCTCAAACTTTGGAGCATCAAATAAAAGACCATCTTTGTCAAGGTCGATTAAGATATCTTTGTCTGCATCCTTAACGAACTTTCCGGCATAAGGTGTATCCTCAGTCATTTCACCCTTACCGTTAACCATCTGTACAAATGGAAGGTCATACTTTCTGCCAACCTGAGCATCATCCTCACCAAATGCAGGAGCAATGTGAACGATACCAGTACCATCTGTCATAGTTACATATGAATCGCAAGTAATGTAGTGACCCTTCTGTGGCTGCTTAGCAACCGCATCCTTAGTACAAGCGAAAAGTGGCTCATACTCTTTTCTTTCAAGGTCAGTACCCTTGTAGCTCTCTAAAATCTCATAAGCCTTCTCATCATCCTTAGCTAAACCGCCAAGCACCTTATCAAGAAGTGCCTCTGCCATATAATAAACGTTTCCATCTGCTGCCTTAACCTTGCAGTAAGTCTCATCAGGGTTTACACAAAGTGCAACGTTACTTGGAAGTGTCCAAGGAGTAGTTGTCCAAGCAAGGAAGTACGCGTCCTCACCTACTACTCTAAATCTAACAACAGCTGAACGCTCTTTAACTAACTTGTATCCCTGTGCAACCTCGTGACTTGAAAGAGGTGTACCACAACGAGGTCAATAAGGAACAATCTTAAATGCCTTATAAAGTAATCCCTGATCCCAAATATTCTTCAAAGCCCACCACTCAGACTCAATGAAATCATTGTGATAAGTTACATATGGATCATCCATATCTGCCCAGAAACCAACCTTGCCGGAGAATTCCTCCCACATTCCCTTGTATTTCCAAACTGACTCTTTACACTTAGTAATGAATGGATCAAGTCCGTAAGCCTCTATCTGATCCTTTCCATCTATTCCAAGAAGCTTCTCAACCTCAAGCTCAACAGGAAGACCATGAGTATCCCATCCAGCCTTTCTTATAATCTTATGTCCCTTCATAGTCTGATATCTTGGAATCATATCCTTGATAACTCTTGTAAGTACATGACCTATATGAGGTGTACCATTTGCAGTAGGAGGTCCATCATAAAATGTATATGTTGGCAAATCCTGCTTCTCTTCAATACTCTTCTCGAATACCTTGCTTTCCTTCCAGAAATCAAGTACCTTTTGTTCACGCTCAACAAAGTTAAGCTTTGTGGAAACCTTTTCGTACATATTTGTATTTCCTTTCTTAATATCTTATTTAAAGTAAATCATACAATTTACATTGACATATACTCCACCAAGTTTCTAGTATACCCTAAAATCCCTTGATATGTCAACGAAAGTGGGGGAAATACTTGAAAACATTGCATCACATTGACTATTTAGGTTAATTATGATAGCATACAACTATCTGAATTTACTTATTATATAAGAAAAAATAGATGCTAATATATCATTTAAAAACATAAAGGAGAAATACATGATTAATTTTAGAGTTGGAATTTTGGGTGCCGGTAAAATTGCCGGAATTATTGCAGATACACTTAACAAATTAGATGGTTTTGAGCCTTATGCTATCGCTTCCAGAGATTTAAAAAAGGCTAATGAATTTGCAGACGAATATAATATTGAAAAAAGATATGGCTCTTATGAGGAACTCGCACAAGACCCGGATGTCGAGCTTATTTATATTGCTACTCCTCATTCACATCACGCAGAGCAGGCTAAAATGTGCATCAATGCAGGCAAACCTGTTTTAGTAGAAAAAGCTTTTTCTTACGATGCAAAAACTACGGAAGAGGTTTTAAAGCTTTCTGAAGACAAGCAGATATTTGCAGGAGAGGCTATGTGGATTCGTTTTCTCCCAATGTATCACCTCATGATGGATAACATAAAAAAAGGAGCAATCGGTAACGTAAATAATATAACCTGTAGTTTAGGTTATGATTTACGCAAAAAAGAACGAGTTACTAACCCTGAATTAGCAGGAGGTGCTTTACTTGATTTAGGTGTATATCCTATCAATTTAGTTTCTATGATATACGGAACTGAACCAGCTGCAATCGCGTCTAGCTGTGCACGCTTACAGACTGGTGTAGATGCACAGAGCGTTATTCAGTTCAACTTTAAGGGTGCAAAAAGCGCTAACATCTTTTTTACTATGATGTATGAAGCAGACAACAATGCCCGTATCTACGGTGACAGAGGTTACATTGAAGTAGACAACATTAACAATCCTTCAAGTTTCCGTATCTACCAGTTAGATAAAAAACTTGTTTTTGAGACACAGATTCCATCTCGTCAGATTACAGGCTACGAATTCCAGTTCATGGCTGCAAGAGATGCAATCATCACAGGCAAATTCGAAACACCAGAGATGCCACATGCAGAAACTCTTCGCCTTATGAAATTCTACGATACACTTCGCAGAACATGGAAGATACGTTTCCCTATGGATGAACCATGGGAGGACACACAGCCAAACCCTAGCAAAGCATAATCAATACACATCCTAGTATATAGCCTGAAAACGAAATAAAGCTTGCATACATAGTCTACATAAATCAAGAAAAAGACTAATATATGTGCTTAAAAACACGTTTTCACTTGCTCAAAACGCAGCGGTACGTAAGCTTGTGAAAATAAGGTATAGGATAAATATATATACACCGGAGACTGTCTGGAGACGCCGGCACTTAATGAAGATAAAATAGGAAAAAGCTTCGTTAGCACACATTTATGTGTAAACTAATGAAGCTTTTTCCTATTTTTCTGAATTTAGTACCGCTGCGTCGGAAGTCAAGTGAGAACGTGTCTCCGGTGTATATATATTTATCCTATACCTTATTTTCACAAGCTAAGTGCCGGCGTTTTTCGGACAGTTTTCTTACACATATATTAGTCTTTTTCTTGATTTATGTAAACCATGGATGCAAGTATACTTTCGATTCTTAAAGCTTACTAGGATGTATATTGGTTGATTATGCTAAGGGCTTGGTTCAGGTCTTCTACTGGGATTTGTCCTGGTGCAGAGGCTTTTCCTAAGGTTGCAAAGGTCATTGCACTTCCGAAGACTTGCGCTGCTATTCTTGATATAGCACCTAGCTTGCCCATTGAGATACCTACTAACGGTGTAGTATCACAAGATTCATGTATGTGACACAATGCTTCTTGCAAGATTATTACGTCATGCTTTGACTGTGGCATAACTGCGATTTTTGCTATGTCTGCTCCAAGCTCCTGCATACGTGTAAGTCGCTCAATGATAATATCCTTTGATGGAGTTGCATTGAAATCATGGTTTGACATGATTATTTTTACACCTGCCTCTTTTGATGCTCGGATAATATCTGTTATAGCCTCATCTCCTGAGTATAATTCCACATCTACCATGTCTGCTAATTTGTTTTTCACCACATGTAAATTTATGTCATTAACCGTCGGCGTAGTAAAGCTAAGCTTTTCGCCCCCCTCTTTGTTACTTCTTATTGTAAATAAAAGTATTTTGTCTTTAAATATAAATTGAAGTTTAGATAAAACAGCAGATAATTTATCCATATCTTCTAAGTCTTGATAGTAGTCTCCACGAAACTCTACCATATCAATATTTGTGTCATTGACTGATGCTATTTTTTCCGCCTCAAATATAATTTCATCTTCAGTTTTTCCCATGAGTGGTATACATACCTTAGGTATTCCCGCACCCATTACTATATTTTTTATTTCAAACGTTTTTACCATAATATATACCTTTCTATTGATAGTACATTCTCCACACACAAACGCTGTCTCAAATAAAATAAAACAGCCTCTTACAGTATCCTATGATACCATAAAAGGCTGTATTTTTATATTATTTTTTTAGAAGAACTGAAGATAGCTTGATAACTCTCCGTCAAATAGATACTCATCAAGTAATTCTCCAAACTCACCAGTTTCTAAGATTATATCTTTTACCCAGTTAATAATCTTGTTCTGGTTATCCATTACTATATTTTCAATATCCTCAACTGATGCTGATGTAAGGTCACATACCTGCGAAGAATCTACTGTTACAGCATTTACCTCTGTAGTGTCAATAGTATATGAACCTGACATTGTTACCATTTGTTCATCCATAACACTTACATCTATTGTGTCAAAATTAACAGTGTATTTCTTGCCAGCTTCTACATCTGCATAGCCACCTTCTACTAATATGTTACAAGGAACCTCTGTATCTCCATCTATAACTGAACACTCTACATTAATGCTAAAAGTATCGTCATCCTTTGAAATTTGCTCCTCAGTTGCAAATGTAATTATTGCAGTGTCATCATAAAATACTGAGCCTGTTATTACCTGTGACTCCTCAGAATCAGTATCCTCTATTGTTGACTCAAACTCACACACCATCTCTTCGTCACCAGCATATGCTGTAATTGAGCCATTTGCGTTGCCATATACGTCTTTAACATCTACAAGAATTCCTACTTCGTCACCAGCTGCATTTAACTTGAGTGCTCCTGACATATCCTTGTCATCAATATCTACGTAAAAATCTGTTGTAATATCATATCCGCCATATGAAATAGTATAGTTGTTTGTAATCTTAACTATTTTATCCTTCTTAATGTATACCTTAATAACAAGGTCTTCATTAAACATTGATAAAAGCTCTGGCTTAATAAATCCGGCATACATTTCAACAGTTGCCGCATCCATCTGCATCTCATCAAGCATTGCCTGATCTGCTGTAACATAAGCTATAAAACCGTCAATAGCGGACTCAATAGAAGCCTTAATATCTTCCTCGCTTATAGTTATGTAATACTCTTTTGTTGTCACATCCTTGCCGTTAACAGTTACCTTTGCTTTTCCTTTTTGTTTTTCGAAAACAGCCGAATCCCATATACCTGCTACTGCATCAACATAATCTGAGTTAACCTCTACATCTTCATTTCCATATGAAAAGAAATCAAAATTGTAGCTTGGAGCACCAGTAAGTCCCATTTCCTGACCAAGTGGCGAGTTCTGAAGTGCTATAAATGGTTCCTCTGTTGGCAATGAAAAATATGTTTCAGCAGCATTAGCTAACATAAAATACATATTTTCTGAATCAATTGCACTATTTACAGTCAAAAGATCAACATCATTATATAACAATGCTATAGTAGCATTTGCAAGCTCATTAACCGGGTCATAATTGTCATCCACTGAAAGAGTTAATCCTGAAAATGCCTCTTCGCCTGCAATACTATCAATAGTAAGCTCATAGTTTACAGAGCCACCCTCTGCATAATATGTATCTACAATCGTATCTACATCAACAAGCTCCTCCACATAAGATTTTTCATCTGTGAAAGTAAAAGTTTCTTTTGCCGCATCTATAACTACATCCTTAGCAGGTTTGAAAAGCTTTGGTAGGAATATTATTCCACAAACTACCGCAGCTACTAATGCAACTCCACCAGCAACTATTCCTGCAATAGCACCTTTAGATAATGGCTTTTTAACCTTCTTAGGCTTATCAGCAGGTATAGCTGGTGCCACACCTCCCATGTTCTCAGGTACAGATGCATTCTGTGGCATCTCCTGCGCTACAGGAGTTTCTCCTATAAGCTCTCCTGTCTGATCATCAGAATCATCCGGTTTCTCCTCAACAGTTTTGTCTTCTTCGACTTTTTCAGTTTCTTTTACTTCTGTTTCTTCCACGTTCTCTACAGTCTCTTCTGTTTTAACGGTTTCATTTTCCCCTTTTTCCGCCTCTACATCAGACTGAACGAGTTCTGTTTTTTCTAAATCTTTTTCTTCACTCATTTATAAATCCCTCCTTGATAAACTAAGAACTAGTAAACCATTGCTTCCTCTTCTCCGTTTAACACTCTAAGAGCACCCTGAGCTAATGCTAACATTTCATCCTCACCAGGATATACTGTAAATGGAGCGATAAAACCAACCTTCTTCTCCATATCCTCGATAAGACTCTTCTGATATGCAATACCACCTGTGAAAATGATACGGTCAACCTTACCATTTAATACTGTAGCCTGTGCTCCGATATCCTTAGCAACCTGATATACAAATGCATTGTAAATAAGAGTTGCCTTCTCATCTCCCTCTGCTACAGCCTTCTCAACATCTCTTGCATCGTTAGTTCCAAGGTACGCATTGTAACCTGCCTTACCTACCAACTGCTTAATCATTTCTTTTTCTGTATATTTGCCAGAGAAACAAAGTCTGATAAGCTCTCCACTTGGAACAGCTCCTGCTCTCTCTGGTGAAAATGCTCCATCACCATCAAGTGCGTTGAATACATCTACAATTCTACCGCCACGGTGTGCACCAACAGATACACCACCACCCATGTGTACTACAATAAGATTAAGGTCTTCGTATTTGATTCCTGATTCCTTAGCATATCTTTTTGCAACAGCCTTCTGGTTAAGTGCATGGAATACACTAGTTCTTGGAAGCTCTGGATGTCCTGAAATTCTTGCAACATCATCCATCTCATCAACTACAACAGGGTCAACAATATAAGCAGGAATACCTAACTCGTCTGCCATCTCTCTTGCAATGATACCACCTAAATTTGAAGCATGCTCTTTTTTAGCCTCTTTAAGATCCTTAATAAGTGCATCTGTACACTCATAAGTACCACTTGGAATTGGTCTAAGGAATCCACCTCTACCAACAATAACATCAAGTGTCTTAACATCAAACTTGTTCTCTTCAAGAACTGATGCAATAACTTCCTTACGGAAATCCTTCTGAGCTACAACAGAATCATATTTCTCAATAACCTCTGTTGCATGTCTTAATGTCTGATCAAAAACTAATGTCTCATCCTCGAAAACTGCAATCTTAGTTGAAGTTGAACCAGGATTGATAATAAGTGATTTATAACCCATTTTAATATCCTCCATATATTTTATTCTATACTCATATACTGATGCTTATATATTTTTACTTGCTCATAGCCTCTGCAACGATAGCTGCAAGAGCAATAGAATTAACCTTAGTCTCAAATGTATCCGAACGCGAAGTAAGGATAACTGGTGCCTTAGTACCTGTTAAGATACAACCGTTTTTAACATTTGCTGTATGTACAAGTGTCTTGTATACAAGGTTACCAGCATGAATGTCTGGGAAGAGAAGAATGTCTGCATCACCAACAATCTTACGGTCTGTAGCACCCTTATGTCTTGCTGCCTCTGGGTCAATAGCAAGGTCCATAGAAAGTGGTCCGTCAACGATACAGCCTGTGATTTTGCCCTCTTCGTTCATCTTCATAAGCTCTGCTGCCTCAACAGTAGCAGGCATCTTAGGATTAACTACCTCAACTGCTGCAAGAGGAGCAACCTTTGGACACTCAACGCCACAAGCATGTGCAACCTCAACAGTATTGTTGATAATACCAACCTTGTCCTCAAGTGTTGGATAAGGGATAAATGCAACGTCAGTTAAATAGAACATTTTCTCATAACCCTCAATCTCAAATAATGCAACATGAGAAAGTGGCTTACCTGTTCTAAGACCAACCTCTTTATCAAGAACGCTCTTGAGGAATCCCTTAGTATCAATAAGACCCTTCATGTACATGTCAGCCTTGCCATCGTGAACAAGCTTAACTGCTGTAAGAGCTGCCTCTGTATTATCTTTAACATCTATAATCTCGTAGCCTGATAAATCCATATTAAGAGTTGCTGCAACCTCTTTAATCTTATCCTCATCACCAACTAAAATTGCGTCAGCAATGTTTCTCTCCTTAGCCGCCTGTACTGCCTCAAGCACTGCGTCGTCCTGTGCTACAGCTACAGCAACCTTCTTCTTGCTACATGTTGAAATTTTCTCAAGTAATCCGTCAAAATTATTCATCTTCTTGTTCCTTTCTTAGATATATATTATTTATTTTGTAAATCATCTTTGTCCCTGGTAATAACATCAAGCACAGACGATATTATACACAATGTTATAGCAACAACACCTAAAGCTCTGTTGATAGCCTTGTCTCTTTGTTTTTTGTCTTTCTTGAGCTCTTTCGCAAGCATCTTGCGAAGCTTGTTTTCTTTTTTAAGCTCTTTTTTAACTTCTTTTGTTGTCATCTCTTTGATTGCCACCTTAGCCTCTTTAGGCCTCTTTGGCAATTTGGCTTTTTTTGCTCTTTTCGCACCTGCCAATAAAATCACCTCGATTTAATACATTAATATTATTCTACCCCAAAATTTAGCAAAAAAATTGCATACTGTATAATTATATCACAGTAAGTAGCAAGATTTCAATAAGGATATACGCCTTAAGTTGTCAGATTAAACAAAAAACTCTATGCAAAATCAATCTGTCTTACATAGAGTTTAATATTATTATAAATTTAAAACCTTTCTGACAAAAACAATTGGCTCACCAACTAATACCGCTATCTCTTCTGGTGTTTTACCCATCTCATAGTACGCTTCTATCTTGCCTTCTATCTTACTCTCTTCCAGTTCATCTTTCATTATCTCTCTCAATGCCTGACACATAACTACTTCGCTCTCCTTCCATTCATTAATCCTTTCATTATTTGCGGTGGATACAACCTGCATTATATTGTCCGCAAATTCCTTCTCAATTTCATTTAATTCCATACTTATGTCCTTACATAAGCTCAAATACAAGTTCTTACTTATGTTGAATTTCAATGCTTTAATCCACTTATTATCATAACCATCAAGTTCTGAAGACACTACTATCTGTGTATCAAATAAGCCATTACCTATGTAATAAATCCCTTTACAATATGTAGATATCGCAAATCCTAGTTCCCGAAGTGAATTAAAAAGCTTTGCAGGTTTTCTATCTCTTATCAATGTTATTGTTATATCTTTTGTATGAATCGGCACATCATGCTTTGGAGATGTCTTATATAAACACCCATAAGCCATAGTCTTATAAAAAGTATTAATGTTCATCTTGTCCATAGGTGACTTATACTCAACGATGTTATGCCCCTTAAATATATGACCAATTTTGTTCTTGATGGGAACATTGCTACTTTTTCTTACTATCATTAGGTCAATCATCAGAGGCTTGTCTGTCAAGTTAAATTCATCTGTATACTCCAGCCCCTGTTCATAACGAAACTCTAGTCGCATAGCATAGCAGAACGCAGGATGCCATTGCAAGTTTTTGTACATAAATACTCTCCTCCTTTTCAAATCACAACCGAGTTGTACATCTGAAATTAAGGAAATACTATGACATCATTATAACAAAGCAATTCTTTTTTGCAATAAAATAAATGATAGAAATATAGACGTAAAACGGTTATGAATATTATTTTAATAAATGTGGAAAAATGCATCGATTGATGCAAAATGATTCACAAGAATACAGACATATTAGAGCATAATAATATAAAATTGTCAACCTATCACAACCTCTTCCAATCAGTTCAATTTAATCATTAAATGATAAAATTAAAAAAAGCGGTACTACCGTACCGCTTTTCATCACTATCCCTCGTTCTCATCCTCTTTTGATACTACTGCTGCAACCGATGCTACTGTTGCAATCGATGCAATAAGTGGAACAAGTATAACTAAACCAAGTAATCCAAGAATTAACCCTATAACTATAATTATTGTTTCCATAATCTTCTATCCTTTCTACACTCTCTGGTAGTCTGAGAATACTTTACCATATTTTTCTTACATAGAAAAGTATTATTTCAACAACTCGTCTGTAAGTCTTATAATTTCTGGTGCAATTTTCTCTCTTTCCTTCTTGATTGTATAATTGTAAATCGGATAAGCTACTCCCAAGATTGCCATACCTATTATTCCTACAATTATTCCTACAACAAGAGATGCAGTGGTACTCATGCCCATACTGGCACCAATATTTGTCATTGCAAGGCTCATACCTGCTCCCATTATTAAGGTTCCTATAACTCCTACTATGATAGAAAGCATCGTAGCCTTATTAGAAACATTTCTATCCATTTTTCTAAGCTGCTCCATTTTATCCTCATTTGCAGGCATATACTTCTTTCGGATAGTTTCTATCTCCTGCTGCTGCTCAGCAGAATATGTATAATTAAAGCTCTCGTTTTGAATATTATCTGTGTTATTCATTTTGTCTACTCCTTTTCCAATCCATCCTACACACTCCTAAGCTTTACTGTAAATGTACTTCCTTTTCCCAGTGTACTTTCTACACTGATTTCACCCTGAGTAATATCTACCACACGCTTTACTAAAGCAAGTCCTAATCCATTGCCCTGAACAGAATGGGAGGTATCTCCCTGATAGAATTTCTCAAATATATGCGCCCCAACTTCAGATGTCATACCACAACCTGTATCCTTAATTTTAACCTCCGCTTTACCATCTGCCTTAGCCAAAGAAACTGTAACCTTACCACCTTCTTCGGTAAATTTAAAGGCATTCGAAAAAAGATTATTCCATACCAGACTAAGCAACTCAGCATCTGCCTTAATCATAACATTATCTTCTATGTCAGTATGTATCTCTATAGATTTCTTCTCCCAAACATTCTCAAACTGCAACAGACACTCACAAAGCTGTTCTCCCAAATCATACTCTGAGGCTTGAGGGAATATCTGCTGATTCTCCAGACGGTTAAGCTTCAGGATATTTGTCATCATGTCCGCCATTCTTCTTGCACCGTCGGTCACACCCTTGGCATACTCAATTCGTTGCTCCTCTGAAAGCCCTGGTGCCTGAAGCAAAGTTCCATAATTTTGCATAACTGCAAGCGGTGTCTTCATCTCATGAGACACATTTGCTATAAAATCTGTCCTGAGAGTTTCAACACTGCCAAGCTCCTGAGCCAGCTTATTGAAACAATTTATAATCTCATCAAATTCATTATACTGACCAAGCTTCCCTATAGGGCTTATTCTTACAGAAAAATCTCCCTGCATTATCTGCTCTGCTGCCTTAATAATCTTCCTTACAGGAACCTCCACTGTTGCTCTTCTTCTAGCTGCATCCACCAAGGTAAATATGAAGCTTAGTAATATAACATTTCCAAATGTAAGCTTAGCTGCTACGGCAATATTATCCTCTGTAAATTCTATATTTAATGACTTTGACAGAGTTGTTATAAACAAACACATACAACATGTAATAACAAATGCCACCAAAAGAAAGAATATCAGATAATTATTAAGCAGTCTTAAAACTGTCTTTACTCTTCCTTCCTGTTTCATTTAATCACCACCTTATAGCCTAAGCCGTGAACAGTTACTATTTCGAAATCTTCGCACTGCGAGAGTTTCTGACGAAGCTTAGTCATATAAACGTCCACCGCTCTAGGTGCAGTCTCTGTATCCGCGTCCCAGAATTCATCCATAAGCTGAGTTCTGGTAAATGTTTTCTTAGGATATGAAAGTAGTTTATAAAGTATGCTAAACTCACGGTTTGTTAGGTTAATCTCCTCATCCTGAAGATAAGCTGTATGCTCGTCTGCATCCATAACAAAACTTCCAATCTCAAGCTTTCTAGATGCAGCAATCTTTGCTCGCCTTAAAAGTGCTCCTATACGAAGAAAAAGCTCATCTAAATCTATAGGCTTAACCATATAATCATCAACACCTATTCTAAAGCCTCTTTGCTTAGATGCAATGTCATCTCTGGCAGTCATAAAAAGAATAGGTATATCTTCATTTATCTCACGAACACTTGTCGCAAATTCAAATCCATCTATGCCCGGCATCATAATATCAGATACTATCATATCAAACATATTATCATAGAGCGCATCGTAGGCATCGTTTGCATTTGTACAGCCTATAGCCTCATATCCACTATGATTTAAAAAAGAGCAGACAGTTTTATTAAGCTCCTTGTCGTCTTCTACTACTAATATTTTAAACATGCGGAACCTCCCTTTAAAAAAAGATGTTACAATATCATAAAGACATTATAACATCCAAATGTTAAAGTTTTGTTTATTTATTGATTTTATGCCATAAGTTTGTCGCTCAAGGTAATTATCTCATCTGCATACTGCTTGCGACGACTATTAAGAATCTTTTTATAGATTGGATAATTCACTATTGCCATGATAAGTCCAACACATCCAATTACAATACCTGGAACCAATCCATTCTCTATACCAAGCTTGGAACCAATGTCTGTCATAACAAGACTCATTCCGCTTCCCATAATAAGTGCTGCTACAATTCCAAATACATATCCGAATACAATTGCCGGTTTCTTAACCTTACTATCAAGCTTTTTGAGCTCATCTAACTCTGTGTGCTCCTTCTCTGTATACTGTGTTCTAATCTTCTGTACTAAAAAATCCTGCTCATTTCTATCCATAATATTTTCTCCTCTCTATGTACTTTCTTATGAATTAGTTATTACCATTTACCGCATCAATTCTTGCCTGTGCCTCTGCCTTACGAGCATTAGCCTCTGCTATCTGCTTATCACGCTGTGTCTGTAAAACATCCTTACGTCTTGCAGGGTCACCCATAACCTTTGCCTCCTCCCACTGAGCCTTTGACTCAGCCTTAGCTGCTGCAAAATTTGCCTTGTCAACCTCGTGCTGTGCCTTTGCACTCTCCTTCATATCCTCAAATGCATTCTTAAAAAATTCTTTAACTGACATATTTGTTATCTCCTTTTTTTGTTTTATCGTATGAGCATATAATACGGAGCAAATGTTTTTGATTTTTTTCTAAAATGTTTAAGTTTTGTTAAAATCAAAATATATCAAATAAAAAAGTGAAGCTCACATAAACCCGAACTTCACTTTAATATCATCTATCGAATTTTTATTTTACACTTTTATTGCTTCATCACTCTTCACATACTTATCCGGATTGCCTGTCATATATGCGACAGCTAAAATTATCGTCATCAGCACCCAGCTTATCGGCTCAGTAAATGCCACACCCTTGTATGCAAATGCAGGAACTAAGAACATAGCAGAAAGTATCTTAACCAACATTTCCGTAATACTAGATATAAGTGGCACAATTTTTCGTCCCATTCCCTGTAGCGAACATCTAAATACGAATAACGGACCTAATACATAAAAGAAAAGTATACTTATTTTTGCATACATAACTGCCGAATCTACTATTGCAGGGTCTTTTGTACTTGTTACCCACTCAAACACTGGTCTTGCGAATGAATAACAAAGTACAATAAGCACTGTAGTAATTACTGTAACTATTATATTTGCGTGACGTACTCCCTGACGAACCCTGTCAGTTCTTCCTGCCCCCATGTTCTGACTTACAAAGGTAGTCATTGCTATACCAAATGTGTAAACTGTAACCGACATTATATCGAAAACTCTTCTGGCTGCCGTATGCGCTGTAATTATATTTGTTCCCAAATCATTTATCGCACTCTGTAAAATTACCGTACCAATATTAACTATGCAACCCATAAGTCCCATAGAAAGGCCTGTAGTAATAAGGTTTCCATACATACCATTGTATGGTTTGTAATCCTTGCCCTTAGGAAGTATCTCCCTATATTTAATTATAAGATATCCAGCACATAAAACTGCCGACATCGCCTGCGCAATAATAGTTGCATAAGCCGCACCCTTTATACCCTGCTCCAAATATTTAACAAATATAACATCCAGAACAATATTTGCAGCAACCGCAATCATAAGGCAATAAAGAGAAACCTTGCTGTTCCCCACAGCTCTTAATATGTTAGAGCTACAGTTATAAATCGCTGTTAAAATAATTCCTGCAAGAATTATATTTACATAGTCAAGGGAATCCTGTCGGATTTCTATAGGCGTTCCAAGTGCTATCAATATATCCTCAATAAAGATAAGCGAAAGAACAGTCATAACTACTGCCACACCAAAAGTAAGCAAAATAGTTCCTGCCACATTTTTTCTAAGCCTGTCCATATCTTTAGCACCAAAGCAATTAGCTATCGGAATTGCAAAGCCTTGCGTAAGACCATTTACAAATCCAATAATTACATTAGACACAACCGCCGTTGCACCAATCGCCGCAAGTGCCTCCGGTCCAACGTATTCACTTACGATTTTGGAGTCCACCAAGCTATATAATTGTTGAAAAATATATCCCAGCATTATAGGAATGGTAAACATTATAATTACCTTAGCTGGGTAGCCTTTTGTTAAATCTTTCATTAGTTAAACCTCATTTTCATACAATTAAAGCATCTCGCTCACGTGAGCGAGATGGTCTTTGTTCTTATACAATCCCAACTCTTTAAGGTAGCACTTTAATATCTAAACCAATTTAAACAACTCTGGTCCGACAAGCATCATCATCCAAAATCCAAATATTGCAACTGTTGCAATAAAATGTCCGAGAAGCTTTTTTAGAATTGACTTTCCTGTCATAACTTTGTACTTATCTCTCACACCCATATAGTTTGCGAACCAAGCTACATAAGAAAACATACCACCGAAAATACAAACTCTCTCATATATATTCCATAGTCCATAATAGTCAAAATCCATATAATATGCCACCATTATCATAAAGAAATAACCTACGGAAGCTATAACACCCTTCCATATCTTTTTTGTTCTGAAGCCTGGTAATGTGTAGTTCTTCTTTTTAGGCTTTTCTGTTCTAGGTGCTCTCTTGCCAATAAGTTTTCCAAGCTCAAGCATCATCTGTCTGTCCGTAGTATATCTGGCAATACCATTCTCCGCAATATCCTTAAGACCATCCCACAGTTCTCCGTCAAGCTCTGTTATACTCTTAAGCATCATTGTGTCCATACATTTTCTAAGAGTATTACAAGTACTCGCTATATCCTTACTTATATCTGCCTTAAGTAAGTGTTTTTGTCCCATGTTAAAATCTACAAGATAGACCTTTTGCTCTTTTGTGTTGCCATTGATGGCATCCATATTAACTAATATATTGGCATCAGAAATAGACCCATGTGTTATAGGATTCTTACCCTTATGAAGCTTCTCTAATATTATGCTAACCTCTCTAAAAATAAGAGTCAGTGTCTCTGCCGTTACAGCCTGAGCCTCCATAACTTTATGCAGCGTTGGACAGTTAATAAATTCCTCTATAACATAAACTGTATTTCCTGCATCTGTAACAGAAATAATTTGAGGAACTCCTGATAGTTTTCTTTCATTAGTTTCCTCAAATTTAAGTAGCTCCTGATACACAGACTCATCCGCATTCTTAATTTCTTTTTTAATGTATAGCTTACCATCTCGTATATCCCGTACATACTTCACAGTCGTATCATAATCCCTTTCATTTTCTGGAATTTCTGAAACTTCCTCGTACATGGATAACTCAAGCTCATCTATTCGATTTAATTTTTTAAATCTTTGCATAACACCTATCCTACAATCCTATTATCTTTTTTCCAGATGCTTTAAGTTCTATAATCTTATCAATAGCCTTTTTAGTGATTTCTTCTCCTGCTGCAACTATGTAACTTCCTGGCGGATAAACATATATGTTATCCTCTGCCATTGTTCCCACTAGCTCATACAGTTCTTCTTTTGAAAAGGCAGCTTCCTTACTACATTCCTCTTGAAACTTACTACTACCAAATTCCTTATCTATTAGCCTTATAATTTTTGCCAGATATTCAAAATCCTCTGGCTCATCCATATACGTAGATATGAGCACCACATAATTTGTGCCACTCATTTCAACCTCAATATTACCTATTTCTCTAAGCAATTTGGCAAATAACTCTCCAGAATAAGAACTGTAAAAAACTATTCTGGTTTCATCATATGATGATTTAAGCTGTGATTGTCCCAGTAGACAAATATTCTCTAAGCCTCTAACACTTTCTCTAAACTCTCTTAAGTTTTCAATATATGATTTGAAATTACCCTCTATTTTTCTTTCATAGGAAGATACCACAGCCTCCTCCATAGAACAAAGCATTGGATAAGACGGTGATGAACTCATGAAAATGGATAAATACTTTTTTACACGCTTATTTAGTTCCTCATTATTTACATGCATAATAGCAGTCTGAGTAAGTGCCGGCAAAGTCTTATGAAGACTCTGAACAACTATATCTGCACTGGCAGAAACTGCTGATTCCGGTAACTCAAAAATAAAAGGCAGATGGGCTCCATGAGCTTCATCTACTATAAGAGGTACGTTATAAGATTGTAAAACATTTTTTATTCCAGCTATGTCAGACACTACTCCCTCATAGGTTGGACTAGTTATTACCACTGCTACTACATCTGGATTATGTTCTATCATGTACTTAACCTGTTCCGACGTTATCGCACCATAAATGCTTGATACAAACTCATCACCCAGATTAATGTAATCTGGTTCTAAATATATTGGTTTTAATCCAAAAATTTCACAGG
Organism: Wujia sp.; assembly: GCA_045531735.1. Lineage (GTDB taxonomy): Bacteria > Bacillota > Clostridia > Lachnospirales > Lachnospiraceae > Coprococcus_C. The sequence goes on from JAZSEO010000016.1 coordinate 238,194, forward strand.
CATTATATACTGACTTATGGCAGTTTCTAGCTATGATGATTTGACCAGCCTTGTCACAGCTCTTTTTTTCAGCCGCAGCTCCTATAGCGGAAAGTATTCCGCCGGTCGAGCCATTTACCATGTAGTAACTTGCAAATGTATCGTAAATCTTAGCTAACTGTTGCTCGGATTTCAGTATCATTGCCTCTGGATTATGCAAGTCATCTACACCAGGAACCTCTGTCATATCAAATTTATAAATATCATCTAATGTACTACCAATAGCTTTTCTCTTATGTCCTGGCATATGCCATGGTTTCATATCTTGAGAAAGATATTGCTCTAATCCCTCTGCTATGTATCTTTTCATAGCATATCCAACCTTTCTGTAGTGCTATAGCATAACCACAAACTAAGATAGCACCAAATTCTCCAAATCCTCAACCTTAATCGTCATAAGTTCGTCTTCCTGCAAATTAGTCTCTGATACAAGACGATTTGCCTGATTATTAATAGCATTGTTAAGGTAATTTCTTACTGAACGGGCATTACCGAAATTCTCAGGTGGGAAGCTTAATACCTGATTAAATTTATTTTTAATAAACTCTAATGCCTCAGGCTCAAAATTGTAATCAAGCTTTGCCGCTCTGTTACATATAATTTCAACAAGCTCCTCAGCCGTATAATTAGGGAACTCTATAGTTCTGTTAAATCTTGAACGAAGACCAGGGTTTGCATCCAGAAACTCCTGCATCTCATCATGGTAACCAGCAGCAATAACAATAAGGTCATCACGGAAATCTTCCATAGCTTTATTCAAAATATCTATAGCTTCCTGTCCAAAATCACCATCCTGTTTATTAGCAGCAAGTGCATATGCCTCATCAATAAAAAGCACTCCACCTTTAGCCTTCTCAACAACCTCCATAACCTTCTCACCAGTCTGTCCCATATATCCGGCAACAAGACCTGAACGGTCTACTTCAACCAAATGTCCTTTAGATAAAACACCTAAGCCATGATATATTTTCGATAAAATTCTGGCTACTGTAGTTTTACCAGTACCTGGATTACCAAGGAAAACTAAATGGTTAGTAGTAGGTGGAACCTGCAAGCCTTTTGACTGTCTGATACGACAAATCTTTAATAAATTGACAAGATTTGCAACCTCTTTTTTTACACTTTCCATACCCGTTAAACCATTAAGTTCCTCCATCAGTTTATCGAGAGTATCACCCTCTATAATCTGAACCTCTGCCGGTTTAATGTCTACTTTTTCATGCTCTGAAGTCTGTATATTATTTTCATCTAAATCTTTTTCTTCTGACTTAGTATAATCGTTGTATATTGCATTTGATGATTTCTCTGAATACTCGTATTCTCTTGAACCTCTCTCTGTATTGAGCTCTCTGCTCTCACCAAATCCATATGGCTTATATGTAGGCTTGCTATACTCAAATCTTTCTCTGTCAGAATCATTGAAATACTGAGTTTCTTCAAGCTCTGACTCTTCCATCTCATATGCTTCATCATATGTAGACACGTCTTCTTTTTTAACGCTACTACCCGGCTTAAAAGCTATTGTAGGCTTATACTCCTCTATTCTACCCTTTATATCTGTAATATGCTCCTTGATAAATAAAATATAAGAAGATAATGTATCTATCTCACCCTGCTTTATATCGTTGTTGCAGGCAATCAAATCATTACCAATATAATTATAGGTAGTCACATAAAGTGATAATAAATCATAATACTGATAGCTTATCTCTCCTGTTTCCGGACCATTATTTGAGCGCACAAAAGCTTCAAGAGAACGAGGAGCTCTATCCTTAATTCTCTCTGTTTTTAAATCCCATTTGTTGGCATACTGTGCAATTGATTTTTCAGTAAACTGTGTTCCTGTAAGGTCATTGATGTATTTTATCTCTTCTTTGGAAATACCACCATCAGAGTATGCAATATAAATCAAGAAATTAAGCATATCTCTTCTATATGCATCCTCAAGGTTCATCTGTCCATCTGTACTGATAAACTTAGCAAGCCCTATACTGCTCGCTCTTTTTAAGCACAGATTATACATAACCCTACTCTCTTCACTTACTTTTCCTCTAGAAAAAAACTTTTCCCACGCCATAGCTATCTCTCAATCTTTTTTATTTCCTGATATAATCTTGAAATCGGCAATCCAACTACATTGTTGTAATCGCCCTTTATTTCTTTTATGTGTATCGCACAAGGTCCCTGGATCCCGTACGAACCAGCTTTGTCATCGCAATCCGAACTGCTTATATACGCCCAAATTTCCTCAGCTGTCATAGGATAAAAGTAGACATCTGTACACTCGCTAAAGGTACAAGACTTAATTCCTGTCTGCTCTTTCCATGCAATCGTTACTCCTGTGTATACCTGATGTCCTCTGCCCTGAAGCATAGAAAGCATCCTGTAGGCATCCTCTCTATCCTTTGGCTTACCAAGAATTTCACCATCTACAGAAACTACAGTATCGGCACCAATAATCATGTAATCTGCAACTTCATTTCCGTATTTTTTTGTTGCTATATTAAGTACATCCTCTGCTTTCTGACGCGATAAATCCTCTGCCATCTCATCAGGCAAGCTCTTAGTAATTTTCTCGTCAACCTCTGATACAATTACTTCAAAATCATAGCCCGCAAGAGCCAGAAGCTCTCTACGTCTCGGAGACTGGGATGCTAAGATAATTTTCTTCATAATTCACCTCTAGGCATATATGTTCATTATATCAATTATTATACTTATCTACAATTGTTATTTTTTATGTATGTATGCCTATTATAAGCTCTTTTCTGTTTTTTTAATATTTCTGTAAACGGTGGATTTGGATAAAAAAGAGACTGCATTTGATCAGTCTCTTTTCTAATATCTGCCTCAATTACTTTATATCATCCAAAACATACCCCAATTCCAGTAAAATATGTTTATTATTGTTACAATCATACATATATTTATGGAATGTATATATATCTTTTGCGATTTTTTAGTAATACTATTTTTCTGTTTTATAAAACCATATATCGCTAGTGCACACATTGCAAATGCAGATAAAAGAACCAGCAAAAATGCAATTCTATAGCTTAATATAGACCATTGCTGATAATTAAAAAATGTAGGTACAATCAGTGATAATACAACAACAGGGAAATACGGAAGTAAAATTGCTGTCGTACACCATACATTCAACACTTTTTTCTCTTTCTTACCTTTAATTATGTCAAATAATCCCTTAATTAAACGTATTATAATATTTAATGTGCAATAAACCAAACTCAACACATATAATCCTAAAACAATCCAATCCATTGCAATATCTTTGAATTCTAGAACAAGATAATCACCATATGGATAAGAAATTTTATCTACTCCATTTTCATTTGTTTTAATACTATAAGATTCAGCGGGGTCTACTGGCTCAATAGAAACCACAGAGAAGAATTTATAAATTTTTAATGGGCCCTCAAATATTGTTCTTGCACTCATTATCAAACCACTATAATCGGAAGCTGTTCCATCATACTTACCAAAAAGAAGCTCAGGCATTTTTTCGTTATATATATCTTCTTCATATTGATTTGTCTGAATAACCATTCCAACCTGATTTTCTAAATCAAGCAACAAAGCACTACTACAGCCTGCTGAATTACCACTGTGTCCAATAACCCTTGTTCCATATGATTCATGAGCCCAAAAGCCGTGATAATTCTGAGGAATTTCAGTATCTCCAAAATATAAAGATGGCGTAAATAATTCACTATATGTCTCTTTTTTATTAAATAAAATTGTATTTTCTGACAAAAGTGCTTGTGCAAATTTTTGCATGTCTTCAATGGTAGAAATACACATTCCAGTTGGATATGCAATGAGATAATACTTGTTCGTAGTAATCTCTTCAACATCTGTCGTATATATTTTTAACTCCGTTCTTTTTTCTTTTACATCTTCATTATCACTTAAATCGGCACAGATAGAAGTGTTTTTCATTCCTAATGGCTCAAAAATATTTTTTCTTACATACTCATAATAAGGCATGCCTGAAACTCGCTCTACAATATATGCAGCCAGAGTTGTGCCCCAATTGCTGTATGCACAAACTGTTCCAGGTTCATATACCTGTTTTGGTTGAATTTCTGTTAAATACTCTTCTATCGAAATTATTTTTTCCTCTGTTCCTGTTGTCATTCCTATAACAGACTCTTCAAAACCGGCATTATGATTCATCAGATTTAACATTGTAATAGAGGTATCATACGATAAATTCTGCAAAAAATCTTCCGGTAAATATGTATTAATATCCGCGTTCAAATCTATCTTATCCTGTTCTGCCAACTGCATAACACTAACCCATACCAATAATTTAGAAACTGACCCCCATTCCATCACAGTCTCTTCGGTAACCGGTGTTTTATTTTGTACATCCATATATCCAAAACAGTTTCTATATATTGTTTGGTTTGCATCAAATACAGCTACACTCATGCCTGCAGTTGTATCTTCGTGCTCCGCAACATATTGTTCTATTTTACTTCCAATATCAGAAGTTGATGTATCATTCTCCTCTGCCATAGCATTAAGTACTAAACTCGGAGTAAAAAACAACAATAATATTAAAATGCCAATAACCCTAAACTTCTTCATGAGCAGCACCCCTTTCTTTTTTCTGCCAGCATATTAATAAATATATTATATCATAGTATATCTGTCATATCTATTCTATTGTTTCTCTTCAAAGAACAAAAAAAATCCTTGAAAACTATAAGTTTTCAAGGATTTTAGAGGCGCCAACCAGATTTGAACTGGTGATAGCGGTGTTGCAGACCGATGCCTTACCACTTGGCTATGGCGCCTAGCTATGAGCACTTAGATGGTAGCAAGCTTTGCGATGCTAGCATCTTATGTGCGATGCATATCTGCGCCCTTAGCGAAAACTATGTTTGAGCTTAGTAGCAGATATAGCTATGAGCTTTTATTGCTCTTTACCCCAATTTGGACCAACCTTATTGAAGTAAGCTCCCCGAGTAGGGCTCGAACCTACAACAACTCGGTTAACAGCCGAGTGCTCTACCATTGAGCTATCGAGGAATATTGACTGTTTCTCAGTCAGCAAAGTAGATTATATGTGATTGTTAAAAATAAGTCAATACTTAATTTTATCATATAAAAAACTTTAACGGAGATGGAGGGATTTGAACCCTCGCGCCGCGTGAACGACCTACACCCTTAGCAGGGGCGCCTCTTCAGCCACTTGAGTACATCTCCAAATGCCTAAATCCTACCAATGAATGGTCATATTTAGTTCCACGTCAACACGCTTGAATATCATAGCAAATTATACATAAAATGTCAACTATTTCTTTTATATATAGTAAATATCAAAGAACGTTCCAAACATATTCTTTTGATAAAAATTAAGACAGCAACATACTATATTATATGCTACTGTCTTAATTTTATTACATAAATTTATTGATATGAAATAAGCTCATTTATTCCCGTTTCTGTTTCCTCATAATATACTGTGATTTTATCATTAACCTGAATAAAGATTAATGACTCATTTTCAGAGAAATTCTGTTTATAAACTAAGCCTTCTTTATCAGTTATATACACATAGGATTCTCCGTCCATAGTAATATATTTAATATCTGTTACTGTTATCTCCTTCTTAGGCATTGTGTCGTCAACAATCTGACCACCTGTAATTATTTCATTTTCAGCTAAAAGTTTTTTATAATTTGATAGTGCCTCCTTCTGAGTTGAGCCTGTAGCAACAATATTGTATTTCTCAACATTTACCATAGCATACATCTTAACAAGTCCGGCATTATCCTTTAATACCATAATATATGTAGGTATATTATCAACATTTATAAGAGATGGGAATGATGCAATATATCCTAAATTCTGCACCTGTCCTTCAGCAGATGACATAGCTGAATGCTCCTCAGCACCTGCTATACTGAAATATTTACTCTCTGCAGTTCTCGAGTTCATAAGCACGAAACCAATATTTGACTGGTCTCCATTAACAGAGGTTACGCCTGTATAAACCCAGACATCTCCGCCCATAACCTTATAACCGTAATCATCAGTTGTGACCTTACAACCTTTGTTACCGATAACACTGTTCCAAAAACCGCCGGAATAGTTTCCATACCAGTTGTATTTTTGACATGCTAAATCGCCATCATATACTCTGTCTACCCAATTTGGAATCTCTGAAAGCTCCATATACTGACAATCACCTGAGCAAGGATCACACACAACTATACCTTTAACATCCTTAGCACCAAATAGCCCTGCATTTGGCTGTAAAACCGGACAAATATAAAATGGATTTCCTTCATTATCAAGCTCAAAATAGAAACCTGCAAAATCATATGTAGGATATGAAAGCTGCACATGTCTTTTTAAGTTGTCATTAAAATATCCTGATGGCGAATATTTAATAGGTGTCTCAAGTTCTACATAGACTGCCTCATTTTTTACAGGGTCCACCAAAACATAGCCAGGAAGACCTTTGTCTTTATTATTTAAATATTTAAAGAAATCTGCATATTCAAGTGGTGCAACCTTCATAGGTTTTCCGTTATAATCAATTGTGCTGTAATCTGTACTTACAACAAATTGACTGACAACTTCAGATAAAGAACCGATAGCTCTCTCACCTATAATTCTTGCTGTATCTGTATCCATAAGAGCAATATCATTTATATTTTCGCTCTCAACGATATCTGTTGAAAAATCACCATTTTGAAGTTCTATCACATTTGCATATTTAGATGCATTGAAAAGAGGTGTAGATGCTATTCCTCCGATAATAAATACTGCAATTAAAACTCCTGCTATAATAAGAAATACCTTTGTTCCTTTGTTCTCTTTAACATCAATAGTTGATACTTTACTATTTATTTTTACTTCCCTAAAATTCATGGTACAGAACATTATTGCTAGAACAGTAATCGCCATCCATACCCAAAATCCTGCTACATGAATATTGATAGCTGGCGTAGCAAAATAATAAAAAATACCTTCTAATACAGCAAGTACAATTAATGCAATTATATTTCCCTTGTTAAGCTTACCTGCTTTATTTTTGTTTTTCTTCATCTTGCCTTCAACGTCATACTCGACCTTAACTTTTTCTTTTTTATTTTTTCCCATACAAATCTCTCCTTTTTTGATTGTATATTGTTTTTTTACATATCATAGATAAAAGACTTTATCTTCTTTGCCATAAAATTCATCTTTCATGAATTTAATTCATTATAAAAGATTTATCTTCATCATAAAATTACAAAAAACACACCTTAATATAAAAACCTATCTCTATTGTTCATTTTATGAATATTATAGCTTTATAATTTCTAATTTGAACTTTATCTTTATGATATAAATTATTCTTTCTTTTTTAAATATTCCTCAACAGCAGTCTCATAAAGGTTATTTCCTTCAGAATCTATAACAACTATAACTGGAAAATCTTCAACTCTCATTTTTCTGATTGCCTCTGTTCCTAAATCATCATATGCGATAACCTCTGACTCTTTGATGCATTTTGAAAGCAATGCTCCAGCACCTCCAACAGCGGCAAAATATACAGCTTTATTTTCCACAATAGCATCTATAACTTCCTTGCTTCTTTTACCTTTTCCTATCATACCTGTTAAGCCCTTGCTAAGAAGAAGCGGTGTATATTTATCCATTCTACTGCTAGTGGTAGGTCCTGCTGAACCAATAACCTGACCTTCCTTTGCAGGAGTTGGTCCAAGATAATAAAATACGTTATCAGTTAAATCGAGAGGTAAATTTTTCTGCTCAATTATACAGTCATATAGCCTTTTATGTGCAGCATCTCTAGCACTGTAAAGAGTACCTGTTAGATACACATAATCACCAGCTTTAAGCTCATTTACCTGCTCCTTATTAAATGGAACATTTATAATTCTTTTATTTTCCATTATGTCCTCCCTAATTAGTCAAAACATATCCATCAAAATGAAGATTTGTAATTTCGTCAGTATATTTATTATATCTAAAACTAATATCCTCAACAACTATGCAACAATTATCACTAACCTTAATATATTTATATTCCATATCATACGAATGAGAGTATTCGTATTCATATATAATTTCATCTACGAGACCTGAAATATCTACATTGGCCACCTCAAAATATTCTCCACACGAAATAGTCATGAATTTAAGGTCTCCCTGTGTGTAGTTATTCTCATAATCGGAATTAAAATTAAAGTTATACAAATGAGTATATCCAGCTATGTTAATACCTTTTTCTTGTTCCTCATATGGCACATATTCGCTGACATATTGTTCTTGCTTGTAATTATATTCATCTTCCGCATATATATAATAATAAAATGTGCGTTCAAACGTATCTAATGTATCTTTAGTATAATTCTCTGCCAGATATGCTTCACCATATTCACTATAATCTAAATACTCATATGCACTTGCCGCCGTAGCATAATCCTCTTTTTCAAGTGCTTTCTCGAATCGTGACTCCTGTATCATCGCTGGAAGTCTATCCATATTAAGACCTGGGAATAACATAATAAATACAAATATTCCAAGTGCAACTAAAATAAGTCCTTCTTCCTTGAGTTCTCTTTTTAAAGCTTTACCAAGTAATTCCCAAAGCAAATAAATCAACTGGAATACAATTGCCACAACTGCTAAATATCTATCCGTTGTAAGTCCATAATTAAAAATTCTGACAGCTATACAGACTACCTCTAACATAACAAGCGGAATATAACCATACTTAATATTTTTTACAAGCTTGCCATAAAAGCCAAGCGACTCACCTTTAGCCTCAATCTTTTCTCTAATAAATCCGTAACTTAAAAACCATACTGGTGCACCATATACAAATACATACAAGCAAATATCAAAAGCTTCATTTGAAGGGATATCCCAGTTAACTATGATTTTAATTATGTATAAATAAACTATTAAAATTGCTATTATAACCGCTGGCATTAAAGCAAAATTTATAAGTCCTTTGGTGAATTTTGAATTTCCATCCTTAGTATCAGTAATCATAAGTAAGCTATAAGGAAAACATATAAAACCGCCTATTAAGATAACTATATTATCCATTATATCCCAATAGTCTATATCCATGATTAACGAATCAAATATTGAAACCAACATATATATAGCCAAATAAATTACAAGGAAAAGCCCCCACATTTTAAGAAGTCCAAAGATTGCTCTGGCAAGATATGTATCTAATTTTAACCCACTTTTTTTAACTAACTTATACACTGTAAGACCTATTAATAAGGTTATATAAACACGTAAAATTTTAGAAATATTGAGATAGTATATGTGTGGATTATCAAATGCATTTCCAATCTCTTTATTAAAATGTTCAAGAACTGTCCATATAGCAGAAAGCACTATATCAACTATGTAAAATATTATAAGTCTGGTCTTATTATTCCCCTGCTCTCTATTAACAAAAAATGTTTCTATGAATACTGCCCCCACAGCAAATAAACCTAGAAAAATCTCAATGTTATAAATACTATCTTTATATTTGTCCACTTCAAAATCTATACACAAAACTATAGAAAGCAACGCAACTGCTATTATTGTAAATGTATAGTTAAAGAACAACATCTTTAAATCATTCTTTTGCTCCTCAATTAAATTCTTAATTTTTCCCATGTACATTTCCCCCTTAAACCATAACTATAAAATTTTAGTTACATGTCTGTTCACGTGACAACACATATTTACTGCAAGTGGCATACCAGCAATATGTGTAGCATAAGTTTCAATGTTTACTGCAAGTGCAGTTGTTTTTCCACCAAGTCCACCCGGACCAATACCTGTAGCATTTATCTCAGAAAGAATTTGTTCTTCTATTCGTGCAATATGATCATATTTAGAATGTGAATTAACATCCCTTGTCAAAGCTTTTTTTGCAAGCTTTGCTGCAAGCTCAAAATCGCCACCTAAGCCTACACCTACTACCATAGGTGGACAGGCATTTGGACCTGCATCCTTAACAGCCTGAATAACTGAGTTGATAACACCCTCTTCTCCATCAGCCGGTTTAAGCATAAAAACTCTACTCATATTTTCACTTCCAAAGCCCTTTGGTGCAATGGTAATCTCTAATCTATCTCCCGGAACTATATCATAGTGAATTATTGCCGGAGTATTATCGTTTGTATTAACTCTAAGAAGTGGGTCACTTACAACAGATTTTCTAAGATACCCTTCTTTATATCCCTGTCTGACTCCCTCATTAATAGCATCTGTTATATTCATTCCCTCAATATGTAAATCCTGACCTACATTAACAAAAAAAACTGCCATACCTGTATCCTGGCATATAGGGATTTTGTCACAAGCAGCGATTTCCATATTTTCAATAAGTTGGTTCATAATTTTTTTTCCAAGCTCACCATCCTCATCACAAGCAGCCTGTCTAAGCTTACTATCCATATCCTCTGCAAGATAAAGATTCGCTGATATACACATTTCCTTAACTGTCTCTATAATTATATCTGTATTTAAGGTTCTCATAGTCGTCTCCTCATAAAATATCTGTATCTAAATATCATATCACAATATACTTTTAATCACAAATTTAATCGTATCTAAAAACCTACAAAATTGACATTAGAAATAGATAGGGCAAATTATACATACACATGCAAACAGTCTGCAACGTGCTGACGAAATCCACTGGTTACGGAGACTAGGCTCGAAGGCATTCCTGAGAGTCTTTAGTCGAAGTTACCAGTTAGTTTGTCAGCGCGTTGCAGTAGTTTGCTTTTATATGTTTTGTAAGCTTAAATTCTTATACAAAAAACAATATTTTGACATTCGATGGCTTAACTAAAAAAACTGTCCGTCAGGACAGTTTTCTTATTAGTCGTCGAGGAAATCATCTTTCTGTATATGAAGAGTTCCTCTACCTTTCTTAATTAAATAACAATTAAGACATGAAAAAAGATATCCAACAAAAAGGATTACAAATAATACAGCAACCCAGTAGATAGCTCCATATAAAACCTCAGATAATCCATCTATTTTACTGAGACCTTCAAGGCCTTCTTTTAATGCATCTCCATCCATAGTTAATACCTCTTATATTCCCCAGCCCTAAGGCTGGGGTTAATCTTAATTTTTAAGCTACTCTTCAGGAATATCTTCTATATCCTGATCATCGATAGGCTCCTCTATGTTGCCTTCCTCGTTATCAGCTTCTTCCATCTCTTTTTCTAATGCTTCAAGAGATTCTGACTCGTCAGCTGATTTTTGTCTTACCTTTGTGATACTTGCAACTGAAATATCATGCTGAATATCCATATTGATAAGCTTAACACCTGTAGTTATTCTTCCAAGCTGTGATATATCCTTACATAAGATTCTAATTACAATACCCTGATTTGTGATAAGCATAATCTCATTATCATCATTTACTGCCTTAAATCCAACTACAGGACCTGATTTCTCAGTAATCTTATAGCATTTAACTCCCTTACCACCACGTCTCTGTGGAGTAAATTCATCTATTGATGTACGCTTACCTAAACCATTCTCAGATACAATAAGAAGTGCTTCTCCCTGAGTATCCATCTGCATACCAACAACTTCATCATCATCTGCAACATTCATACCGATAACACCCATTGATGTTCTACCAGTACATCTTACATCTGTCTCATTAAATCTGATACACATACCCTGCTTAGTTATAAGGAATATATCTTTAGTATTGTTTGTAGACTTAACCTCAATAAGCTCATCACCCTCTTTAAGAGTAATTGCTGCAAGACCGGATTTACGCACATTCGCATATTCCGTAATACGAGTTTTCTTAACAATACCATTCTTAGTAGTCATGAAGAGATATCTTCCCTCATTATACTTAAGTATTGGGATGACTGCTGTAATCTTCTCATCAGGCTGAAGCTGAAGGAGATTGACAATAGCTGTACCTCTTGCTGTTCTACTTGATTCAGGTATCTCATAGGCTTTAAGTCTATATACTCTACCCTGATTTGTAAAGAACATAATATAGTGATGAGTTGTTGTCATAAAGAGATCTTCTATAAAGTCATCCTCTATAGTCTGCATTCCCTTAATGCCCTTTCCACCTCTGTTCTGACTCTTGAAGTTATTGATTGTCATACGCTTAATATAACCAAGTTTAGTCATAGCAATAACAATATTTTCCTTCTTAATTAAGTCCTCAACAGAGATATCATCTTCAACATCTATACCTATAGAAGTTCTTCTCTTATCACCAAACTTAGTTGCAATAATAAGAATTTCTTCTTTGATAACTCCAAGAAGTTTTTTCTCATCGGCAAGAATTGCTCTTAATTCTGCAATTCTTTCCATAAGCTCTCTATATTCATTCTCAAGCTTATCTCTCTCTAAACCTGTAAGAGCCTTGAGTCGCATATCAACGATAGCCTGAGCCTGAACATCAGTAAGACCAAATCGCTCCATGAGAGCAAGCTTTGCATCACCAACTGTTTTTGCTGCTCTGATAAGCTTAATTACCTCGTCAATATTATCAAGAGCGATAAGTAATCCTTCTAAAATATGAGCTCTTTCTTCTGCTTTATTTAACTCATACTTAGTTCTTCTTGTTATAACTTCTTCCTGATGCTTTAAGTAATAACCAAGCATCTCTAAGATGTTAAGTACTTTTGGCTGCTGGTCAACCAATGCAAGCATAATAACACCAAATGTATCCTGCATCTGTGTATGCTTGTATAACTGATTAAGAATGATGTTTGCATTTGCATCTTTTCTTAATTCGATAACTATTCTCATACCTTCACGTGAAGACTCATCACGAAGGTCTGTAATACCATCAATCTTTTTATCCTTAACAAGCTCAGCTATCTTCTGAATAAGTCTGGCTTTATTAACCATATAAGGAAGCTCTGTTACAACAATTCTCTGCTTACCGTTAGGCATTGGCTCTATCTCAGATACAGCACGTACTTTAATTTTACCTCTACCTGTTCTGTAAGCTTCATTGATACCTGCTGTACCAAGAATCTGAGCACCGGTTGGAAAATCAGGTCCTTTTATTATTTCCATGATTTCTTCAATATCAGTTTCTCTATCTTCAAGTATTCTGTTATCAATGATTTTTACAACTGCATTTATTACCTCTACTAAGTTATGAGGTGGTATGTTTGTTGCCATACCTACGGCGATACCTGATGTACCATTGACAAGGAGATTTGGATATCTACTTGGAAGAACAACTGGCTCTTTTTCTGTCTCATCAAAGTTAGGTATAAAATCAACTGTATCTTTGTTAATATCAGCAATCATCTCCATAGAAATCTTAGAAAGTCTTGCCTCTGTATATCGCATTGCCGCAGCACCGTCTCCGTCCACAGAACCAAAGTTACCATGTCCGTCAACAAGTGGATATCTTGTATTCCACTCCTGAGCAAGCTTAACTAATGCTTCATAGATTGAACTATCACCATGTGGATGATATTTACCCATTGTATCACCGACAATACGGGCACATTTTCTGTGTGGCTTGTCAGGATAGTTGTTAAGTTCAACCATTGAATGAAGAATTCTTCTCTGTACAGGCTTAAGTCCGTCTCGTACATCAGGAAGAGCTCTAGCTGCGATAACACTCATGGCATAGTCTATGTAAGACTCTTCCATGGTCTTTTTTAAATCCACTTCTTGGATTTTATCAAAAATTGTACTATCGTCCATTTTCTACCTCCATTAAATGTCGAGATTCTTAACGAACTTCGCATTTGTTTCAATAAATTCACGTCTTGGCTCTACTCTTTCACCCATCAATGTATCAAAAGTCATATCAAGCTCTGATTCGCTATCTTCGTCGATAGATACTCTTAAAAGAACTCTCTTCTCTGGATCCATTGTTGTATCCCAAAGCTGCTCTGCATCCATCTCACCAAGACCTTTATAACGCTGAATTTTGTTATTATTATCTCTACCAACTTCATCAAGAATTTTAGAAAGCTCTTCGTCACTATATGCATACCAGGTCTTTCTATTTTTCTCTAATTTATAAAGTGGGGGCTGTGCCAAGTACACATGTCCTTCTCTTATAAGCTCAGGCATAAATCTAAAGAAGAATGTGAGCATAAGAGTTGAAATATGAGCACCGTCTACGTCGGCATCTGTCATAATAATTATCTTATCATATCTAAGCTTTTCTATATTAAAGTTTTCTTTTATACCTGTTCCGAAAGCAGTAATCATAGATTTGATTTCTTCGTTACCAAGTATTCTGTCTATTCTTGCTTTTTCTACGTTAAGTATTTTACCTCTAAGTGGAAGAATAGCCTGAGTTGCACGGTTTCTGGCTGTCTTAGCTGAACCACCCGCTGAATCTCCCTCGACTATATAAATCTCACAGTTCTTAGGGTCTTTATCTGAACAATCTGCAAGCTTACCAGGTAAAGCCATAGTTGTTTCAAGAGTACTCTTTCTTGCAACATCTCTCGCTTTTCTTGCTGCCATTCTTGCTCTCTGTGCTAAAACTGCTTTACCAACAATTGCTTTGGCAACCTGAGGATTCTGCTCAAGGAAATAAGTAAGCTTCTCTGAAACAAGACCTTCAACAGCTGTTCTCGCCTCTGCATTACCAAGTTTCTGCTTAGTCTGACCTTCAAACTGTGGTTCAGGTATTTTTATACTTACTATTGCTGTCAGACCTTCTCTTAAGTCATCACCTGAAAGATTTTCTTCTTTTTCTTTAAGGATTTTATTTGTTCTTGCATAATCATTAAATACCTTTGTAATAGCACTTCTAAATCCAGTAAGATGCATACCACCTTCAGGTGTATTAATGTTATTAACAAAGCTAAATGTAGTTTCATTAAATGAATCATTATGCTGAAGTGCTACTTCTACATATATATCATCCTTCTGTCCTTCACAATAAATAATCTTATCGTAAAGAGGAGCTTTATGCTTATTAAGGTAAGCAACAAATTCGTTGATACCACCCTCATAATGGAATACACTCTTCTTTTCAGTCTCTTCTCTCTTATCTTCAAGAACTATTTTAAGACCTTTAGTAAGGAATGCCATCTCACGAAGACGAGTTTTTAATGTATTAAAATCAAAAACTACATCATCAAAGATAGTATCATCAGGCATAAATGTTACTCTTGTACCTGTTTTGTCAGTTTTTCCAACCTCTTTAAGCTTATAGATTACATGACCTCTCTCATATCTTTGTCTATAAACTTTACCATCTCTTGAAATTTCAACCTCAAGCCAGTTAGAAAGAGCATTAACAACAGATGCACCAACACCATGAAGACCACCTGATACTTTATATCCTCCACCTCCGAATTTACCACCGGCATGAAGTATAGTAAATACTACTTCAACGGCAGGAATACCTGCTTTTTCATGGATACCTACAGGAATACCACGTCCATTATCAACAACTGTTATTGAATTATCGCCGTTGATAGATACTTCTATCTCTGAACAAAATCCTGCTAAAGCCTCATCAACTGCATTATCAACAATCTCATAAACGAGATGATGTAAACCTCTTGATGATGTACTACCAATATACATACCAGGTCTTTTTCTAACAGCTTCTAAACCTTCAAGAATCTGAATTTGGTCAGCACCATAATTTGTGCTTTCATTGTTACTCATATATTTCCTCCTGACATCTCTAAGGTTCCCTGAGAAACCTTATAAATCATATCTATATTGATTCTTTCTTTTATAAAATCATCATATCCTGTACAAGTGATAATAGTCTGTATTCCACTTATAGACGATAAAAGAGAGTCCCTTCTTGTAGAATCTAGCTCTGACATTACATCATCTAACAGTAATATGGGATTATCATTAATTAATCTCTTAACCAACTCTATTTCAGCAAGCTTAAGAGAAAGTGCAACTGTACGCTGCTGTCCCTGAGAACCATATTTTTTTGCATCCATATCATTAATCATAAAAATAATATCATCTCTATGTGGTCCAATCTGGGTACTCTGATACCTTAAATCAATATCTCTTTTTAAACATAATTCATTAGCAAATAAATCTTCACTTATATTTTTATCATATATAAGCCTAAGTTCTTCTTTTCCTGAAGTAAGATTTTTATGTATATCATAAATAATTTCATTAATCATATTAATAAAATTATTCCTATCTTTTATAACTTTTATACCATAATCTACCAATTGATCATCCCAAACATCTAACATATCTGAATTTTTATTATCAAATGATATCTGCTTTAAAAAATTATTTCTTTGATTTAGTATTTTGTTGTAGGTACTTAAGTTACTATAATATATTTTGTTGAGCTGACAAAGCTCCATATCAATAAATCTTCTTCTCTCAGAGGGACTATCCTTAATAATAGTCAAATCCTCAGGTGAGAAAAAAATTATATTTAATAAACCAAAAAGTTCTGCACTTCTTTTTATAGGGAGCATATCTATTGCTACACCTTTATTTTTATTTCTACGAAGATGCATGTCTATTCTATGATTTATATCATTTTTTATTATCTCAGCTCTTATATGACTTTCAGCATTATCAAATCTTATAATATCTTTATCCTTGCTACTTCTGTGTGATTTAGTAGTGGCAAGCATATATATTGCTTCAAGAATATTTGTTTTTCCCTGAGCATTGTCGCCATATAAAATATTTATTCCATGAGAAAATTTTATTTCAGTTTCACTATAATTTCTAAAATTATTTAAAGCAAGAGATTCTATAAACATTGAAATTCCACTTTCTTTATTTTTGTATGCTTATTTTCTCATCATCAAAGACAACCTCAGCACCATCATAAAGCTTACGGCCTCTTCTTGTTTCTATCTCTCCATCCACTAAAACAAGACCCTGCTGTATAACCTCTTTTGCATCTATTCCTGAATCAACAAGACCTGTTGCTTTAAGTGCCTGTCCTAATTTTATAAATTCTTCACCATCTCTTAATTTTAATATGTGCATTTTAAATTCCTTTCAAAATATGTTATTTATCAACATTTTTATGAAGTTATTCACATATATTAATTAAATATATATAATTAATATGCTCCAACATTAATATTTACTGGGAGTACTACATATACATAGTTTTCTTCTTCATCTTTTATAATACATGGTGATTTTGAATCTCTCATATACATGCTAATAGATTCATCATCTATAACTCTCATAACATCCATAAGGAATCTAGGATTAAATCCAATAATAATCTCTTCACCATCTTTTTTAATTTCAATTTCTTCATTCATAGAACCCATAAGAGTATCAACTTTAAGATACATATTATTATCATCTTTGATACTTACAACTATAGGTTTTTTATCTGATTCTTTTATAAGAAGAGAGGCTCTATCTATACAATCAAGGAATTCTCTGTTATTAACATTAACCTTAATCTTATGATCCATAGAAAGCATCTGTACAATCTTAAAATATTCACCTTCTATAAGTCTTGATACTACTATTGTATTTTCAAATTCAAATAAAATATGTTTGTCTGTAAAGTAGATA
Source organism: Wujia sp. (assembly GCA_045531735.1). Taxonomy (GTDB): domain Bacteria; phylum Bacillota; class Clostridia; order Lachnospirales; family Lachnospiraceae; genus Coprococcus_C. The sequence goes on from JAZSEO010000016.1 coordinate 255,765, forward strand.
TTAACTATATCATCTACTCCACCATTAATAATTTTAGATAAATCATTTAATGTTTTACCAGGAACAACAACACTTACATTAGCTGAATTTCCATTTAAATTTATTCTTCTCATAGAAATTCTATGTCCATCAAGTGATACAACAGTAAGCTTTCCATCTTTTACTTCAAAAAGCTCACCAGTCATAAGCTTATTATTTTCATTATCAGATATAGAGAAAATAGTCTGTCTTATAACCTCTTTTAAAGTAAACTGTGAAATAGTAATACTTTTATCTTTTTCTATTTCAGGGAGTTCTGTAAAATCCTCACCTGATTTTGATGGAAGTACGAATTTTGCTTTTTCACATCTAATAATAGTTTTAAAATCACTAGTTGATTCTATTGTAATTTCGCTATCTGGAAGCTTTCTTACAATATCTATAAATAATTTAGCTTCAATAGCTATTCTACCCATCTCTACAACTGTACCTTCAAGATTTGTTTCTATACCAAGCTCAAGGTCATTAGCTGTAAGTTTAATAATATCAGAATAAACATCTATAAGTACGCATTCTAATATAGGCATTGTTGTTTTTGTAGAAACAGCTTTTGAAACTATGTTTAATGCAGCTAATAAGTTAGATTTTGAACATCTTATCTTCATGTTGTTTATAACTCCTTTCGTCAGAGACAATATCAATTAATATATAAAATTAATTAGTAATCTTAATAATAATAGCTGTGGATTTGTTAATAAGTGGTTTAAAGCCTTAAAATATAAAGCTTTAAGGTGTATAAAAAGTTGTTATTAAATGCCTTAAAGTATGTTAAAAAAATATGGATAAATTTTTAAGGCGTAAAGAGTTAAAATTTAATATCAACAATATATAAATATAATTTAAACAACTTATCCACAGGTTAATAACTATTTGTTAGGATTAAGTTTCTTTATTATAGTATCTATAGAAGTCTTAAAGGCTGGGTCTTTGTTTATCTTTTCTTCTACTCGTTTTATTCCATTGATAACTGTAGCATGGTCTTTACCTCCTACAGTGTTTCCAATAGATTTAAGAGCAAGTACAGTATATTCTCTGCACAGGTACATAACTATCTGTCTTGCAGTAGCTATATCCTGACTTCTTTTTTTAGAACGAATATCATCTTCATTTATACCAAGATGCTCAGATACTGTTTTTATAATTAAATCTGGAGTAATTTGAACATCATGATCTTTGTTAATGATGTCTTTTAATGAGTCTTTGGCAACTTCTAAGGTTACCTCTTCATTAACTAATTTACAAAAAACTCCTATTTTGTTTAAGGCTCCTTCAAGTTCTCTAATATTGTTAGTTATGTTTTCTGCTATATATGTGAAAACCTCATCAGGAATACCTGTTAAATTATCTATTTCAGCTTTGTTTTTAAGAATGGCCATACGTGTTTCATAATCTGGTTCGTGAATATCAATAGGTACGCCACATTCAAAACGGGAACGAATTCTTTCATCTAATGTTTTAATTTCTTTAGGTGGTTTGTCCGATGAAAGAATAATCTGTTTTTTTTCATTATATAAGGTATTAAAAGTATTAAAGAATTCGTTCTGTGTACTTTCTTTACCTATAATAAATTGAATATCATCAATGAGAAGAACATCAACGCTTCTATATTTTTCTCTAAACTGATTAGTAGTCTGAGTTTTTATTGCTTCAATTATTTCATTGGTAAAAGCTTCTGATGCTACATATAAAACATTAGCCTGATCATTTTTTTGTAGTATGTAATGAGCTATAGATTGCATAAGATGTGTTTTACCAAGTCCTGCATTTCCATAAAGAAATAATGGATTAAAATTATCCTGAGCAGGTAAATCTGCAACTGCTAAGCAGGTAGCGTGAGCATGTTTATTACCATCACCTACAATAAATGTATCAAAAGTATATTTAGGATTTAAATTACTTCTTGTAACTGCAGCCTGATAAGAGTCTGAAAGAACTACTTCTTTAACTTTATCTTCATCTTTAGAAAAATTCTTTTTCTCATCAATAACAATATCTATATTAATGTCATTTAGTGTTTCTCTTATAGATGAAAGCAAAAATAAATCAAATTCCTTGCGGTGAAGAAACTTGACTGCATTTTCACCAAGCTTTTCATCAACGTAAAAATATACGACGTTATTTTTAACCTCATATATTTTAAGAGAACGAATCCATGTGTTAATCATTATGCTTGATATATCGTATTGAGTTTCGAGAAGGGATAAAATTTCCTCCCATTTGCTTTCAATAATTTCTTTCATAAAAAACTCCGTTCATAGTTAAAAAGTAAATGCTTTTACTTAAAAATAAGCATACGCATACATATTTATAATATACTACAAAATTGGTTTATTTTCAAGAAATTTAGTTTTCTTTTATGTAGTAAAAAAATAATATTTATGGTTAACATACTGTTACAGTTATTATGTTAAGTAAATGTTTATTTATTTTATAAATGATAATAATATAAAATGTTGAAAAATAGTTATTTTTTATTAAAATCCACATAAAAACAACTAGTTATCCACAGGTTAATAACATTTTGTGGATAACATTATGTAAATTAATTATGGTAACCTTATAAAAATTGTGGATAACTATGCTTGACGTAAAGGATTTTTTTAAATATAATATGCGTTGGTGTGCTTTCTTATATATAAGGAGCACAAATATTAATAAGGAGGTAAAATACTATGAAAATGACATTTCAGCCAAAGAAGAGACAGAGATCTAAAGTTCACGGTTTCAGAAAGAGAATGAGCACAGCTAACGGAAGAAAAGTTTTGGCCGCAAGAAGAGCTAAAGGTAGAAAGCAGTTATCAGCGTAGGTCACAAATTTTGTGGCCTTTTGTTTTAATTTAAGTGGAGAATAATATGAAAAACATTGTTACACTTAAAAATAGCAGAGAGTTCGGCAAGGTGTATAACCACAAAGAATCGTTTGCCAATAAATATTTAGTGATGTACCTAAGATCCAACGACTTAGGTTACAGTAGAATTGGAATCTCTGTTAGTAAAAAGGTTGGTAATAGCGTGGTCAGGCATCGTATAACAAGACTTATAAGAGAGAGCTATAGACTTAATAAAGATAAAATAAAAGATGGTTATGATATGGTTATTGTAGCCAGAGTTAATGCAAAAGAAAAAAGTTACTGGGATATAGAAAGTGCTTTTTTACATTTGATAAAACTTCATCATTTATTTAAAGATAATTGTTAGGAAGTGGAAATATGAAAAAAATTTGTATTGTTTTGATTAAGTTTTATAGAAAATATTTGTCTCCTTTAAAAGGAAGACCTTGTTGTAGATATTATCCTACTTGTTCGCAATATGCATTAGAGGCATATGAAAAATATGGATTTTTAAAGGGAACTCTTTTAACTATATGGAGAATATTACGTTGTAATCCATTTTCAAAAGGTGGATATGATCCTGTACCATAACAATTTAATATGTGAAAGACATTGGAGGATACTATGTTTTTAACACAAGACGATGGGCTTATTGTTGGGCCTATAGCGCGTTTGATGGGTTGGATATTGGAAGGCCTCTATGATTTGCTTAACAATTTAGGAGTTGTTACAATTGGTGTTGCTATCATTCTCTTTACTATTATTATAAGATTATGTTTGCTTCCAATGATGTTTAAGCAGAGTAAATCAACTAAGATTTCCCAATACATTCAACCGGAAATTAATAAAGTAACTAAGAAATATAGAGGTAAAAAAGATCAGGAATCTATGCTTGCCCAGCAACAAGAGGTAAGAAAGATTCAGGAAAAATATGGAGTAAGCTTGTCAGCAGGTTGTTTGCAGTCTCTTATCCAGTTACCTATTTTCTTTTCTTTATATGCCGTTATACAAAATATTCCTGCATATGTTAGTAAGGTAAAAGATCTTTATTTACCGATAGCAAATAAAATAGCTGCTAATCAAAGTGTATTTGACAAATTTGTTGCTTATAATTCAACAGAAAAAATTAATGTTGCAGTTACACCTAATATTAATAATACAAATAGTATTATTGATGTACTTTCAAAAGTATCTGATAAAGATGCATGGATGGAATTAAGTACAGCTTTGTCAAATGCAGATGTTACAGATGCAATTAATGCAAATGTAGATAAAATTACAGATATTTATAGTTTTATTGGTGGAATAAATCTTGCTGCTGTTCCAGGTTTTGCCCTTACAACAGCATTGTTAATTCCTATTTTATCGATGGTATTCCAGTTCTTAAGTCTTAAGGCTTCACCTTCACAGACTAACACAGCAGCTTCTAATGATCCTACTACAGAAGCGACTATGAAGAGCATGAAGACCATGATGATGATAATGCCAATATTCTCATTCTTTGTAACAGTCAATGTTCCTGCTGGTCTTGGTTTATACTGGGCAACAGGTTCATTTGTAAGTTTCCTTACTTCTGTATTAACAAATACTTATTTTAAGCACTGTGATATGGAAAAGGTTGTTGAGAAGTCTAAAAATAAAGCAGCTAAAAAGATTGAGAAAAAGAAACAATCTGGTAAAAAATCCTTTATGGATAAGCTTCAGGAGGCAGCATATGGTGCACCTGAAGAAAATAATACTTCAAAATCTACTATAGCTAGTGCAAGTCTTAAAAACTATACTTCTAATACTATGAATAAGGGTAATTCAGGAGTTAAATATAGAGAGAACAGTCTTGCTTCTAAAGCTAATATTATGGAACGTTATAATGATAAAAATAAATAATGGAGGAAATAACTAGTGGAGTTTAGAGAATTCAAAGCTAAAACAGTGGAAGAAGCTATTACTACTGCTTCAATGGAATTAGGTGTTGCCAGCACTGATTTAGATTACGAAGTCATTGAAAAAGGTACTTCCGGATTCTTAGGAATAGGTGCTAAGCCAGCAGTTATTAAAGCTAAGAAAAAGGATTCATTTTTAGATGATATATATGAATATCTCAATAATCTTTTCAAGGCTATGGACATTGAAGCCCAGGTTAAGATAGATTATAATCAGGACGATTCAACTATGGATATTGATGTAAATGGTCCTGATATGGGTATACTTATTGGTAAGCGTGGACAGACTTTAGATGCTCTTCAGTATCTTATCAGCTTATTTGTTAATAAGAAGAGTGAGTCTTATATAAGAGTAAAGCTTGATACTGAAAATTATCGTTCACGTAGAAAAGATACTCTTGAGAATCTTGCTAAGAATATTGCATTTAAGGTTAAGAGAACAAGAAGATCTTTTACACTTGAACCAATGAATCCATATGAGAGAAGAATTATTCATTCTACTCTTCAAAATGATAAATATGTTTCTACACGAAGCGAGGGCGAAGAGCCATACCGCAAGGTTGTAGTATACTTAAAGAAGAACTAGAAAAAACTGTCACCTGAATTTCAGGTGGCAGTTTTTTTATATATTACTTGCCCATGCAAAATTCTGCGAATATTTTGTTTACTAGGTCATCTTCTAATTCTTCTCCTATGATACGACCAAGACTTGCATAAGCTGCCATTAGGTCTATGGTGAAGAAATCTTCGCCCATACACAGGTCTATACTTTCGATTACTTTCTCTAAGCTTTCTTTTGTTTCATAAAGAAGATTTTTGTGTCTAAGATTTGTAATGTAGATTTCATCGTTATATGAAAGCTCATTTTGAAAAAACATTTTTTTGAGTAGGTCATGGAGTTCTGTTTTGCCATAGCCTTGTTTTGCTGATATTTCAAGTATTTCTGTGTTGATTTTTGAAGTTATCAACATTTTATCCACAATAATATCCATATCATTTTTATTTATTAAAGTAATAGATTTTTTGTCTTTTATTTTATCCATTATAATGAAATCGTTTTCATTTAAATTGGTTGTTCCATCGACGATATAGAGAATTAAATCAGAGTCCTCAATATTTGTTAAAGCTTTGTCTACACCAATCTTTTCTACAGTATCAGAAGTATCACGAATTCCCGCTGTATCCACGATATTTAGCGATATTCCATCGATATTGATTAGTTCTTCAAGTGTATCTCTGGTAGTACCTTCAATATCTGTTACAATTGCTCTTTCCTCACCTAAAAGCATGTTTAGAACAGATGATTTACCAGCGTTAGGTCTACCAACGATAACAGTCTTTATACCCTCTCTTATGATACGTCCGTTATTGCTTGATTTTATTAAATTATTGACACTTATCAACAAGTTATCCACAGTATCTTTTAGATGTTGTGGAAACTCATCTAAAGAGTAATTTTCAGGGTCATCAAGTGCGGATTCTATATAGGCAATATTATATAAAAGTTTATCTCTCATATCCGATATTATATCTTTAAGTCCTCCCTGTAGCTGTCGAAGAGAGGATTTTGCTGCCATGTCATTTTTAGAGTGAATTAAGTCCATAACAGATTCTGCCTGAGACATATCGATACGTCCATTTAAAAAAGCACGCTTTGTAAATTCACCAGGTTCAGCAGGTCTAGCACCTAGTTTTATTATAAGATCAAAAATTCTTTTTAAAACTGTTATACCACCATGACAATCAAGCTCCACAACATCCTCCGCTGTATATGTGGCAGGTGCTTTCATTACTAGAGCTATGACTTCATCATATATTTCATCTTCATATATAATATTGCCGTATGCAGCTGTATAGGAAGACATATTGTTTATAGATTTGTTTTTATTTTTAGGTATAAAAATTTTGGAGGCAATATCGAAAGCCTCATTTCCACTTATTCGTATTATTCCAATTCCAGAATTTCCCATACCTGTTGCGATGGCTGCTATTGTGTCTTTCATTTTAACCTCCTGAATGAAAGAGTAATTTTTTATATAAGCATAAATATACTATATATTTGTTAATTTTTTTTCTAATAAGCTTATGCGTTTTGTAAGTTCTTGTATATTATCATTCTGTTTAGATATTTTATTTTTTTGTTGTTTAATCTCTTCTTTTAATAGGATATTTTCTTCTTTTAAAAGAGTATTTTCTTCTTTTTTTCTATCTATCTCTTCCTGCATTTCATCTACCATGAACTGTACGGTATTTGCATCAAGTATTTGTAATTCTTTTGAAAACAAACCCATAATATCCTCCACGTTCTGACATATCTCATATATGTCTTGATAAAGTGGCTTAAAATCTGGACATTCTTCTATAAGACGGATTATATCCTCAGGTGTATCAGAAGAAAGAAATGTAAGCCACGCCTCTGTTTTGTTTGATATAGGTTTATTATGCTGTGCTTTTTTGAATATGTCAAGATTGATGAAAATATATTTTTGGAGTAAATCAAGAGAAATACCTGTATCGGTTTTAGCCTCTGCTTTATGAATATATTGCATTGAATTGTTAAGAAATATTTCAGGACTTTTTTCAAATAATACGATTGTATATACATTTTTAATATCACTGTACTTAAATTTTTTTCCTTTGTTTTTTACTCGTTTATATTGACGTAAAAGTAGGTCTGCTGAATAACATGCAGCTCTCTGACATGGAAATCTGTAACCTATCTTCTGTATTTCTACATTTGCAAGACTTCCATCTTCCAGTTCTACTACAATATCAGTTATGACTAAAGTGCTTTCATCAGCCAGTCTTATTCCATCGTTAGGAAGAACCGCTACAACTTTAACTTTTTGACCAATTATGTTACTTAATAGGTCACTCAGCCTTCTACCATCATATTCAGGATTAAGTACTTCTTTGAAATATGGATCATATGTAATTTTAACACCTTTTGCGCCTGTGCAAATATCAACAAAATCTTTTTGTTCATCTAAAGTCCAGCTTTCATATAATGATTTAAGTCTATTGTTTTTTTTTATTTCTTCAAGCAAAACATCTCTAGTTTTAATAATAGGAAAATAATCTATTAATTTTGAGTTTTTGTTCATAAAAATCCTCCTAAATAAAAAATATAAATAATGAAATAAGGCGATATGCCAGAAAAATAATATAAGAATTTAAGAAATATTATATTTATGAAATAATTGTAATATATGCGTTTTAGATTGTAAAGAAAAAACAACGTTTGATTTGTATACATTTTGTATACAAATTCATTCTATAAAAATATCACTTTTACTTGCAACTACACGATTATTTGTTAAAATAGGTAGTAGCGATTTAATACTAGGAAGGATATACGTTATGTCTGTTAACACATACATTAAAGAAGAATATGATGTGATTGTAGTTGGTGCAGGTCATGCAGGTTGTGAGGCTGCTCTTGCATCTGCGCGTCTTGGAATGAATACAATTTTATTTACTATAAGCATGGATAGTGTGGCTCTTATGCCATGTAATCCTAATATAGGTGGAAGCTCAAAGGGTCATCTTGTTAGAGAAATAGATGCTCTCGGTGGAGAGATGGGTAAAAATATAGATAAGACATATATTCAGTCAAAGATGCTTAATGTATCTAAAGGTCCTGCAGTACATTCGCTTAGAGCACAGGCAGATAAAGTTGAATATACAAAGCATATGAAAATGGTATTACAGGATACGGATAATCTTACGTTAAGACAGGCTGAAGTATCCGAACTTTTATATGAGGTTGTAAGTGTAGATGAATACGAAAATGTTAAAAGAGTAGTTAAAGGTGTTAAAACATTTTCAGGTGCTATTTACATGGCAAAAGCTGTAATTCTTTGTACAGGAACTTATCTTAAGGCAAGGTGTATATATGGAGATGTTGTAAATCATACAGGTCCTAATGGACTTTCTGCTGCTAATCATCTTTCAGATTCTATGGCAGAGGCTGGAATTTTTATAAGAAGATTTAAAACAGGAACTCCAGCAAGATTAGACAAAAAAACGATTGATTTCTCTAAGATGGAGGAGCAAAAAGGTGATGAGAAAATAGTTCCATTTTCATTTACAAACAAAGAAGAAGATATAAAGAGAGACCAGATTTCTTGCTGGCTTACTTATACAAATGAAGAAACTCATCAGATAATAAAAGATAACATAGACCGTTCACCTCTTTACTCAGGATTTATTGAGGGTACAGGACCTAGATATTGCCCTTCAATAGAGGACAAGGTTATGAAATTCCCTGATAAAAACAGACATCAGCTTTTTATTGAGCCGGAGGGTGAATTTACAAATGAAATGTATATGGGTGGTATGTCGTCTTCTCTTCCGGAGGATGTACAGTATGCTATGATTCGTACGGTGCATGGTTTGGAAAATGTTAAGATAGTTAGAAATGCTTATGCAATAGAGTATGATTGTATTAATGCTATTAATCTTAATGCTAATCTTGAGTTTAAGGAAATAGATGGACTTTTTTCCGCAGGTCAGCTAAATGGTAGCTCAGGCTATGAGGAGGCTGCTGCACAGGGGCTTATGGCAGGAATAAATGCTGCGAGAAAAATACAGGGCAAAGAAGCTTTAGTATTAGACCGTTCACAGGCTTACATTGGAGTTTTAATAGATGATCTTGTAACAAAAGAAACTCAGGAACCATATCGTATGATGACATCAAGAGCCGAGTACAGACTTTTGCTTCGTCAGGATAATGCAGATATTCGTCTCACAGAAATTGGTTACGAGATAGGTCTTATTGAACAAGAAAGATATGATAATTTCTGTAAGAAAAGAGAACTTATAAACAGTGAAATAGAGAGAGTTAGTGGTATTATGGTAGGTGCCAATAAAAAGGTACAGGAATTTTTAGAGACGCATGAAAGCACAACTCTTAAAACTGCTGCCTCACTTGCAGAGCTTATAAGAAGACCTGAACTTAGTTACGAGCTACTTGCACCACTTGATCCAGATAGAGAAAACATCGAAGGACTTTCACTTGAGGTTATGGAGCAGATTAATATAAACATTAAGTATGATGGATATATAAGCAGACAAAAGCAGCAGGTTGAGCATTTTAAGAAAATAGAGAAAAAGCTTATTCCGGCAGATATAGATTATGATGATGTATCAAATCTTAGAAAGGAAGCGAGACAAAAGCTTGCAGCCATTAGACCTGCATCACTTGGTCAGGCATCACGTATATCTGGAGTATCACCAGCGGATGTTTCGGTATTGCTAGTGTATCTTACTTCTAAGTCTTAATGTATTATGTGATTAAGTATATCTTATGATAATTTAACGTTGGAGAATATATGAATAAATTAAACGATTATTACAAAAGCATAACTGGTAATGATTTATCAGAAAAACAACTTAATCAGTTTGAAAAATACTATGAAATGCTAGTAGAGAAAAACAAGGTTATGAATCTAACGGCTATTACAGAAAAAGATGAAGTATGTCTCAAGCATTTTATTGATAGTATTGCTTTGGCACAATATAGAGATTTGTCGAAAGGTATTAACGTTATAGATGTTGGAACAGGTGCAGGATTTCCGGGAATACCCCTTAAGATAGCATTTCCAGAGATAAAAATGACACTTTTTGATTCCTTAAATAAGAGAATAAAATTCTTGCAGGAGGTTATAGATGAGCTGGGAATTGATGGTTCTGTGACGGCAGAGAAAAATACGGGCTCATGTGTAGCTATACATGGCAGAGCTGAGGAAGGTGCAAGAAATAAAGAATTAAGAGAAAAATTTGATTTAGTTGTTTCTAGAGCTGTAGCAAACATGGCTGTTTTATCGGAGTATTGCATTCCGTTTGTGAAGCAAGACGGATATTTTATACCATATAAAACAGGAAAGATTGACGAAGAACTTGAAGAAGGAAAAACCGCAGTTAAGTTACTTGGTGGTAAAATAGAGAAAATAGAAAAACTTATGCTTCCTGATTCGGATATAAGTAGAAGCTTTGTATTTGTAAAAAAAATAAAGCAAACACCAAAAGCGTATCCTAGAAAAGCAGGAACAGCAAGCAAACAGCCCCTTAAATAATAAGGGGCTGTTTTACTTTAAATATCAAATTATACCAGTTCTGTGTTCTTTTTGTTGTGACGTTTTTCTTGACGTCTAATTCTTAATTCATTTTGTCTTTCTTTTATAAGCTCCATACCTTTTTTGTCAGTAGGGACAATGGTTTTAATAACAAATATATTACCGTTTTTGGCTTGCTTGAATCGAATTTTACCAGATATGAGACCATGAACCCAGCATTTACCGACACACACATAAGAGTTAGGAGTATTTGCAAACCATTTAATTTTTTTGTTTGCTTTTTTTCCACATTTATAGCAACGAATTGTTAAAAGCTCTTTATCAGATAAGGCATCTTTTTTTGTTTCAAATTCTCTTGAGATATGCTCCATAAAATGCTTATGATAAGATATAATTTCATCTTCAATATCTTTCGGATTATTGTAGACATCATATGTATATCTGTCAGCCAAATCTTTAGGTTTAATAGATTTAAGTACCATACCCGTATAGTAAGCATCATTAACTGCTGAATGAAAAGGTCTGTCAACAATAATATTAAGATGTTCAATCGCTTTTTCCAATTTAACGATAGATTTATTTTTGTCAGCAACATCAGCATATATTTGCTGTATATTATAATACTTAAGGGGTGCTTCAAGATTTTTCATATAGTAATAATCCATATTGTTTTGCAGATAGCTTAAATCCATTGTACCCCAAGTACAGAAAATATAATCTTCACCGCACCACTTAATAAATTCTCTACAAACCATATCGAAAGGACGACCTGTTTTTAAGGTTTGCTCATCGTAATTTAGAATAGCTTTTATATGTGGTTGTAGCTTTTTGTATAAGCGAGGTCTGACAAGGCTGGAATATGTATCAATTAAATTAAAATGTTTGTCCAGCTTTACTGCTCCAATTTCTATAATCTCAAAGGGCATACGTGGATTTTCGTTTTCCCGGCTTCCACAGCATTGATTCCATTCGAGATCAAATACAATGTAGTTCATAGTAATATCCTGCTTTGTTAATTATTCAGCTTTTGATTTCATAACTCTAAGCTTAGAGTAATCGCTGTTTGCATTAAGTGCTTTGTTTCTTTCTTCTAATTCTTTACAAATATCGTTGAGAATTTCAATTGCTTCCTTCTGAGATTTAGCATTAGATGTAGCCATCTGTGCAATAAGAATAGCAATACGCTCGTTACTGTTGATAACCTTAGTTGAATTATCAGCCTCTTTCTTAATCTGAAGCTTAGCCATCATCTTATCCTGCTCCATAAGCTCACGATAAAGCTTAGAATTCTCCTCTTTAAGCTCCATGATTACATCTAATATAGCTGACATGCTTTGAGTTCTGGCAACTTCTTCTCTTTTTGCAACAGAGTAGATACCTTTCTCAACTTTTGTAAGCTCGTTTTGTTTGTCAATATTTATAGATGCAATTTCATCAACCTTTGCTAAGATACTATCAACCATAAAATATGTATCTACGATAACAATGAGAGAAACCGCAATAATAAGTTCAACCATGGATGGATAAGCAAGTATTAAATATAAATCTACTAATAAAGCTGCTATGAATGCAACAGCACTTATAGTTAATGTTGATTGTGAATGACGCTTCATAATATCCTCCTCTCAAATTCTTACGCATATATAGGTAAATATATCATAAAAAATTTTATAATTCAATTTGTTTATGACTCGCGTGTAGAAGCACTCATAATTTTTGGAATAACCTGTTTTTTTCTTGAGACAACTTCTGGCAAATAAATGCTTCCCCCAGATATATTTTCAAGATTAAAAGCTTTTTCTAAAAGAAGTTCTGCATCTTTTCCATAATATAAAAGCTCTGTGCTTTCTTCAAAAATATTTGTAAGCATAAAGCAAAGTATGTCGGCATCCTTTTCTTTATATACAGCCTCCATGTATGCTATTATACCTGACTTAATGTTTTTAAGTGTATCTTTGTTGAAAGCAGAAATCTGTCCTATTCCAAAAGAAAAATCTTCGGAATTAAATTCTTTATAATCCTGTTCAAATATCTCTTCAAAGGAACGATTTTTTAAATTGCTACCTGCATTAAACATATCAGCAGCAAATTTATCGATATCAATTTTGGCTATATCTGCCAGATATCTACAAGCATTTTCGTCCATAGGTGTACAGGTCGGAGACCTGAACATAAGAGTATCTGATATAATTGCTGAACACAAAAGACCTGCAATTTGTTCAGGAATCTCTATATTGTTTTCGAGATACATCTGGTAAATAATAGTTGCAGTACATCCAAGAGGCTGATTTCTAAAATAGACCGGATGCATAGTTTGCATGCCACCAATGCGGTGATGGTCGATAACCTCTAGAAGAGTAACCTCATCGATACCATCTACTGTTTGTGCATGCTCATTGTGGTCAACCAGAATAACCTTTTTAGGATGTGCATTTAAGTAGTTACGTTGTGAAATAAGACCTGTATATTTGCCGTATTCATCAAGAACAGGATAATACTGATGTCTCTTGCTAGCCATTACCTCCCTAATATCAGTGATATAGTCCTCTAAAGAAAATGTAATAAGTTTAGAGGTAGTCATGAAATGTCGGATAGGTATGCTTTGGTTTATAAGTCTCGCAACTGTATATGTATCATAAGGCGTGCTAATTATAGAGCATGCCTTTTCTTCTGCAAGTTTCTTGATTGTTTTTGAAGCAGGTGCTCCATCACAAATAATAATACATTGTGCATCCATCTCTATGGCACAAAGCTGAGATTCATATCTGTTACCTAAGATAACAATATCATCTTTGGATATATAGTTTTCCATCATATCCGGATTAGCAGCAGCAATAAGAACCTTGCCTTTTTTGACAATATCCTTCTTATCTCCGACAACTAATTCAGCAGAAAGAGTCTCAATTATATTTTCATAAGGTGTATGAGCTGTGGAAATAATTGTATTATCATATACTTCCATATATGACATAGCGATGTCCTTTACAGTAATTACACCAATGAGCTTACCGTGTTTGTCCACTGCAGGTAGAGTTGTTGCATGAGTAGAGCTGAGTTTTTCCCAAGCTTTTTTAATGGAAATATTTTCTGAAACACCTTCCATATGACGATATTCAACATCTTTAACCTGGGTATAAACATTTTCTACATAACCGGGAGCCTCTGCTTTAAAATAATTAAGAACAAATTCGGTTTCTGCATTAATATCGCCGGCACGTTTTGGTATATAGTTTTCACCAGAAATTGCACGTTTTAGATGAGCGTAACATATTGCTGAACAGATAGAATCTGTATCAGGATTTTTATGTCCAATTACGTAAATATTTTGAGAATAATCTTGTGACATAAAAGCCTCCTATTATAATAAGTGATAAAAATGTTCCCGAGGCGATTCGAACGCCCGACCTACCGCTTAGGAGGCGGTTGCTCTATCCAGCTGAGCTACGGAAACAAAAAATTAAATTTTAACGTGACCTTGAAGCCAAATTTCACCACGGAAACGGCGTCCTTCTTTTGGTTCACCCTGAAGGTCGATACTATTTATACAAACAGAAATAAGAAAATCATTTGCTTCAACAAAAAGCTTATAGAGCTGTTCATTTGTCAAACGATTTATTACTGTCTCTACTTTAACGATTGTGCCAACTATCATATAATGGTCAAACTCAAAGCCTGTAGGTATAAGAGATGTATCTACGATAGTAAGCAGATCCTCTGTAAGAATTCTATTTGTAATTAGAGAAGCATTTTCAATCTGATTGAGAGCAAGCGTTTCTAGTGTTTCTACATCCTCTGTCTCAGGATTTTTAGCTTGGTTTCTGTTTATGTTTTTTATTATGCTGCCAAAGCTAGGTTGTCTGATTTCGTTGCTTACTCCTAGAATTACAGTTCCTTTTACTGATAGTGCAGAAAATTTAACCTCAGTAAAATCACGATTTGAATAATTAAACCATTTTGATTTTGCATAATCTGCAATATTTTGTAGATAAAAAACAACAGGCTCATCTAAATAATAATCGTCGCAGGCTGCCATATATGATTCAGAGTCAGTTTTTTTATCCATAAAAATTCTATCAAAATGCATATAAAGATCTGCTTTAACATATGGAAAACAATGCTCAATAGAAAGTGAACTATTGATATCATATTCACCAATAAGGCACAAGCCAATAGAGTCACCAAAATCCTTTTCAAACTGAATAAGTGATGTATCCACGCTAATAGAGGTAACAATCTTACGGCTAGGACTATTTAGGATTGCACGATATACTTTTTCAAGTTGTTTTCTGGATTTATAATTACTAAATCCAACTGCTCTTAAAAATGTATGCATAGTATCTCCCTACTTTATAACAGTTTTTCCACCCATGTATGGCTGTAAAACCTTAGGAATATTTATTGAACCATCCTCATTAAGATTATTCTCTAAAAATGCAATAAGCATACGAGGTGGAGCAACAACAGTATTGTTTAAAGTATGAGCAAAGTATTTACCGTCTTTGCCTTTTACTCTGATTCCAAGACGTCTTGCCTGAGCATCTCCTAAGTTAGAACAGCTTCCAACCTCGAAATATTTCTGCTGTCTTGGGGACCAAGCCTCGACATCAAAAGATTTAACTTTAAGGTCTGCTAAGTCGCCAGAGCAACATTCGATAGTTCTAACAGGAATATCCATTGAACGGAATAAATCAACAGTGTTTTTCCAGAGCTTGTCAAACCACATTGGACTCTCCTCTGGTTTACAAACAACAATCATTTCCTGTTTCTCAAACTGATGAATTCTGTATACTCCTCTTTCTTCAATTCCGTGAGCGCCTTTTTCCTTTCTAAAGCAAGGTGAGTAGCTTGTAAGAGTATAAGGAAGATTTTCTTCAGGATTCATAGTATCTATAAATTTACCAATCATAGAATGCTCACTTGTTCCAATGAGGTATAAATCTTCACCCTCGATTTTGTACATCATGGCATCCATCTCAGCAAAGCTCATAACGCCTGTAACAACATTACTTCTAATCATGAAAGGAGGAATGCAATAAGTAAAGCCTCTATCAATCATGAAATCTCTTGCATAAGAAATGATAGCTGAGTGAAGTCTTGCAATATCTCCCATAAGGTAATAGAAACCATTACCTGCAACCTTTCTCGCACTTTCTAAATCAATGCCATTAACTTTTTCCATAATATCTGTATGATAAGGAACTTCAAATGCAGGAGTAACTGGCTCACCAAATTTCTCTAACTCCACATTTTCAGAATCATCTTTACCGATAGGAACTGATGGGTCAATGATGTTAGGAATAACCATCATTTTTGTTTTTAATTGTTCTCTTATTTCCGGTTCGATTTTCTCTAGTTCAGCAAGACGAGCTGCATTTTTTGCAACCTCTTTTTTTACCTCTTCAGCTTCATCTTTTTTACCTTGAGCCATAAGAGCACCGATTTGTTTTGCTATGCTATTTTTCTTGGCTCTAAGTTCGTCAGCCTCCTGCTGAATTTCTCTTGCTTTTTTGTCTAATTCGATTACCTCATCAACAAGAGGAAGTTTGCTGTCCTGAAATTTCTTTTTAATGTTTTCTTTTACTATATCTGGATTCTCTCTAACAAATTTGATGTCTAACATATTAATACTCCTTTAATCTTAAAGTTTATATAGTTTAATTTTAAACTAAAGGTCGAAGTTGATTTCTTCTTCCAATTCCGAATCTGCTTCTGATTCTTTAGCTAAATTATTTATTTCGTCTTCAATAGTTTTAGCACGTTCAATAGCCTCTTTTTCCTCATCTGATAGTGGAATATAAGACTCGCCTTTAATTATTTCTTTTGCATAGGTGTGACAACCTTCTCTGGAATGCATGGCATTAAGCACAAAGCCAGTGTTCTCTTCATTGAGAAGAGCAATTACAAAACTAAGTTTACCTGCCATCTCATTAAAAGCATCATATTTAACAAGTCCCATTTTGCTGTAGCATGAAGACAAATGTTTTTTTATGTCCTTATGCTCTTTGGTAATTCTTTTTGCATTAGCTTTGACCTGATCCATTTCTTTAAATCTTATTCTGATTATTTTTTCCAGGTCAGCGCCTTTCTTGCCACTCATAAGAGCACTATATTTACGACTCATTATATTCATCTTATATATTATGAAGAATAATAAAAAGATGAGTACAATGATTATTACCAGAAGGATTGTCACCATTGTTTTAATGTCAATACCCAAGATTGTAATATCCATGGTGTTACCTCTTTCATTATCTAATATTGTATAACATATTGGTAATTCTATCCAAGTCATCCTCAGAATAGTATTCTATTTCTATTTTACCTTTATGCTTTCCTTTTGATTTAATAACAGCTTTAGTTCCAAGAACATCTTTAAGTCGTTCTTCGATTTCCTTATATAAGAAGGAATAATCTGTTACGGCAGCTTCCTCAACAACTTCCTTTTTTCCGGATAATAATTTTTTAACGTAAGCTTCTGTTTCGCGAACACTAAGTTTCTTATCAAAAATGTGTAAAGCTGTATTATATTGTAAATCAGGATTTTCAATACTGATTAAGGCTCTAACATGTCCAGTAGAAAGCATATCGTCGATAAGCATCTGCTGAACCTTCTCTGTAAGCTTTAATAATCTGAGAGAGTTAGTAATAGTAGTTCTGCTTTTAGAAACTCTTTCAGCAACTTCATCCTGCTTTAAGTTAAATTCCTTTATGAGACGTTCATAAGCATGAGCCTCTTCAATAGGATTAAGATCTTCACGTTGAATGTTCTCGATGAGAGCTATCTCAACGATTTCCTGCTCGTTGTAGTCTTTGATAACGACAGGAACTTCCTTTAAACCAGCAAGTCTTGCTGCCCTCCATCTTCTCTCACCAGCGATAAGTTCATAGTAACCTTTTCTTTTTACAACAACCAGAGGTTCAATAACACCAAACTGCTTTATTGAATCAGCAAGTTCTGTGAGTGCATCCTCGTCGAAATGTTTTCTAGGCTGGTTTTTATTAGGTTCGATTCTATTTATATTTAAAGTCTGCTCGACTTTTTTTATAACCTCTTTAACTTCGGTTTTTGTAACTATTGTTTTTGTGGCAGAAGTTTTGTTAGAAGCGCTTCCGTCATCTGTTGGTATAAGATTGTCAAGCCCTCTGCCTAACCCTCTCTTTGGTGCCATAATTATCCTCCTTATAAGTTCGCGAAGAGTTTGTTTTTAATAACCTCTTCTGCTAAATCTCTATAACCCTGTGCTCCTGAAGATTTGCTGTCGTATAAGTTAATAGGAAGTCCAAAGCTTGGTGCTTCTGCTAATCTTACATTTCTAGGGATAATGGTTTTATAAATAAATTGGTCGAGATTGTTTTTTACATTCTCAACAACTTCAAGAGAAAGATTAGTTCGTGCATCATACATGGTGAAAACGACGCCTTCAATCTCAAGAGCTTTGTTAAGCTTCTTTTTAATCAAATCTATAGTATAGATAAGCTGTGATAAACCATCCAAAGCAAAAAACTCACATTGGATAGGTACTAAAACAGTATCTGCTGCTGTCATAGAGTTAACTGTTAATATACCTAAAGCAGGCGGACAATCTATAATAATGAAGTCAAAATTCTTCCTGACTGATTTAAGTAAATTTTTGAGAATGTACTGAGGCTTTTCAACATCAACAAAATCAACCTCTGCACCTGCTAATTCTCTGTTGGCAGGAAGAAGACTTAAGTTGAGTTTGGTGCTTCCAAGAGGATGAACAATCATACACTCTCCAATGTTGCATTCATCGCACATTGCATCATAAATAGTGTATTGCAGATTGTTTTTATCAACACCCAAACCACTGGTAAGGTTGCCCTGTGGATCCATGTCTACAGCTAAAACCTTCTGTCCTTTTTCTGCAAGACAGGCTGCAAGATTAATTGAAGTTGTAGTTTTTCCTACGCCACCTTTTTGGTTGGCTACTGCAATAATTCTACCCATGATAAAACCTCCGTATGTATTCAACATTATAGCACTAACTGACATCTTTCGCCATATCTAAATATGGAAGGAAAAAATGCAGGGGTACAATATATAGATTTTGACTCGGAAACATTCAAGATGTGGTAATTATTATGAAAAAAACAACAAACAGGCAATATAGAAATGTAAAAAATTATGTTTCACGTGAAACATTATATGCTAAATAATAAAAAGGCTTGATTGAAAAGGAAAATTTGTAGAAGATTGCATGTGTTAAAGAAAATATGATAGAAATAACAAAATATACGTTTCACGTGAAACATATTGATGGTTCACAAATAAAAAACCTAGAGGAGTTTTGGCTTTGCAAATTATTTGTGAAATGAGGCATGGTGGTTTGGAATGAAAAAGACCCAGATAAATATTTGAGCGAGTATCTATTGATGTTTTTCTGTTGATGTTTTTTTGTTTTGAAATAATAGATTCTTAGTAAAAGTGTTTTGATGCAGACAAAGTAGGTATATAATAGTTCTTATTTATAAAAGTAAAAGTAAATTGAATTTATAATAACTTGTCTTCTTTAAATAATAATTAATTGACATGTTTCACGTGAAACATAAAATAAAAAAATCGGCAAAGTTCAATTAATGGTTATAAGAACAAAGACATAATTAATTAGGAAAACAATATAGAACATGAAATATGAAATATATATTTATAATTAAGAATAAAAATCCAGCATATAAAATCGAAAGCACAAAATATAAAAAACACATGACAATACTAAACGACATCCATGTATTAAAAAGTATATGTTTCACGTGAAACATATATTATATCGTTTATACAAAACAATAAAAACAATAATTATATATAAATATATTTTTACAAAAACACAAGGAATGATTAAAACTGATGTTTCACGTGAAACATGCATAGTGGTTGCATTTTAAAACCATTAAAAGAAACATCATACGATATAAAAAAGGTTTTCTGAGGCAAAATAGTAAAAAAGGTTGTGTTTCACGTGAAACATGTATTGTGGATAACTTTTGAAAAAATCCACAAAGTTATTCACAAAAGTGTTGATAAGTTGGTGGATAAATTTTAAAGGAATGTTGAGAAGTGTCAAAAAACCATATATATTGTGGTAAATAATCGAAACCCACAATATGAGTTATTAACAACACAAACATAACACTGTGGATAACTTGTAGAAAAATGAGTGATATAAGAACAAATATAAAAAAAGAATATAAAAAGAAGCAAATAATGTATAAATAGTATTATGTTCAAGATATAAGCTAAGAAAAAAAGTAGGGTGTCCAGTATAAAGCATATAAATACAAACATTTAAACTGCGTATTTAGCGACTGACGAAATCCACCGGTTACGAAGACTTAGGCTCGAAGGCATTCCTGAGAGACTTAGTCGAAGTTACTGGTTAGTTTGTCAGCGCGTTGCAGTTGTTTGTATTTATATGTTTTATACTGGACACCCTACTTTTTTGGAGTAGCAAGCTAGATTACATTTGTTCCGGACACTCAATGCCTAAGAGTAATAATGCATCTTTAATTGTTTTCTTAGTAAGATAAACTAAAGTCACACGAGCATTACGAACTTTTGTATCCTCAACATTAATTCTATTAGCGTTGTAGAATTTGTTGAATGCTTGTGCAACATCTACGGAGAATCTTGCTACAACAGATGGTTCGTATTTATCAGCGGCATCCTTGACTATTTTAGGGAAACGAGAAATTTCTTTTAATAAGTCCATTGATTCCTGATCAGTAAGTAACGAGTAGTCAATTTCGTTTCCAACAATAAAATCATCAACTTTTCTTAATATACTTGCACAACGTGCATAAGTATATTGAACATAAGGACCTGTTTCACCATCAAAATTTAAAAGCTTCTCCCATTTAAAAGATACATCCTTGATTCTCTGGTTATATAAATCATTGAATAATACGGCACCAACTCCGATTTTCTTTGCGGTTTCTTCTTTGTCAGGAAGGTCTGGATTTTTCTCGTTAATTATCTCTTTGATTTTAGCTATAGCTTCTAGAAGAATATCTTCGGCATAAATTATATTACCGCTTCTTGTTGAAAGCTTTGCACCTTCTAAGCTGACTAATCCATAAGGGATGTGAACTAACTGTTCTTTTGCCCAATCATTTCCTAATAATTCAACAACTTTAAATACTTGTGCAAAATGAAGCTTCTGCTCCTGACCAGTTACGTAAATACATTTAACAAAATTGTGTGTATTTTTACGATAGAAGATAGCGGCTAAATCTCTAGTTGCATAGATAGAGCTACCGTCATTTTTTAATATAAGACATGGTGCCATGTCGTATTTTTCCAAGTCAACAATTTTTGCACCTTCACTCTCTGTGAGAAGGTTTGCGTTTGTTAAACGGTCAACTATGTCAGTTGTTTTGTCACGGTAGAAGCTTTCTCCTAAATAATGGTCAAACTCCATTCCTAATAAGTCATAAGTTCTTTTGTATTCTATAAGACTTATATCTTTAAACCACTGCCATATTTTTAACGCTTCTTCGTCGCCTTGCTCCATTTTTGCAAACCATGCTCTTGCCTGATCGTTTAACTCGGGATTTTTCTCCGCTTCATCATGGAACTTAACATATAATTTCATGAGCTCAGCAACACCGTCTTTCTTTACGGTTTCTTCATCGCCCCAGGCTTTATATGCAACAATTAACTTACCAAACTGAGTACCCCAGTCGCCTAAATGATTTATTCTTTCAACGTTGTAGCCTAATTTAGTAAATATTTTGTATAATGAGTTTCCTATTATGGTTGTTCTTAAATGACCAACATGGAAATTTTTGGCTACATTAGGAGATGAGTAATCGATACATATTGTCTGACCTTCTCCCATGGTTGATGAACCAAAGCTTTCTGACATTGCAGCATCTATCATAGACTTAACGAAAGTTTCTTTTTTAATGTAAAAATTGAGATATGCACCCTGAACCTCTATTTTTTCAATAAAGTCTACTTCGCCAATTGCAGTTTTAATATCAGACGCAATCATTTGTGGCGCTTTTCTCATAGTTTTTGCAAGTCTAAAACATGGAAATGCAAAATCACCCATCTCTGGTTTTGGAGGGATTTCTATAAGTCCTGTAATATCCTCTGCTGTAAGTCCTTCAATGTTTTTTTCAATTAATTCTACAATTTTTGTTTTCATTGTATTCCTCCGGCTTTTATTTAACTTGTATTGGAAAGCTAAATTTGATTTTTGTTCCTGTAATAACATCTCCCTTAATTTCAAGGTTACCATTTAAAAGGAAAATGATTTCACTAGATTTATGTAAACCACTATACCAAGGGCTTTTCTCTAAATAATTATCGTCAATGCCTACACCGTTGTCGTTTATAGCGATTTCGATTTCGTTAGGATTAATTGTTAATTCAAAATCAACCTTGTTGGCGTTTGAATGTGCATATATATTGTTAAAGAAAATGTCCAGTAGCTTAAATAAATTAATACTAAACACAGGATGAAGGGTTAACGTATCATCTGTGCTTGCTATAGTCGTTTCTATAATAATCTCAGGATGATAATCGCGCTGTTTGTCTATATATTCATCTATTTGAACTATTATAGGCTTTGTTGATTCGAGATTGTAATCCAGACGATTGTTGATATCATCTATTGAATCAAGTATTCCTCGTAAATTGCTTTTTATTTCTTGGACTGTAAGCTTTGCACGGCTAACATCAGTTGATAATAAATAGGACAAAACCTCAAGCTTGTGATTAACGCTTGTAATTCCGTCTTTTAAGTTGCGGTCAACTAAGGTTGACAAAAGAGCTTTATCAAATGCTTCCTGCATTAAGATGTTGTATCCGTGTGAACCTATGTCTTCTGAGTGTGGTTCTTCTATGAATTCAAAGTCATCGGTTTTTATTGTGCTTGCTTCTCTAGAAAAAGTAATATCGTAAAGCTGTTTAATTGCATTATCTGCATTGTTTAATATTGCCAGTCTTTTTTTGAGAGAAACCAAAGATGCCTCCATGCTTACTATTTTGGTAGAGACGGATTCTCGTGCACTTTCTAAATCTGCTATCTGACTGTCTATAATTTTACTTCTTTCATTTTCGAAATCATCAGAAAGCATAGGAGTAAATACGCTTTTTCTTGAAGTTGATTTGAACGCGTATAAATCCTTTGTCTTTTTTAATTCGTCAATCTTTATGTCAATTTCAAAGGCCTGAGTTTTTAAGGCCTGTATTGATTCCAGATTGTCTAAAAAAGTTTTGTTGAAATAGTTCAGCATTTCTTTGTTGGCTGATGAAATTGTTTCAACATAATTTGATTCTGTGTAATTTGTTGACTGGCTATCCATTTTTACCTCCTAAAAAGGTCGTTGCTGTTTGCGTGCAAGATCACGTTTGAGACGATATGCCTGACGCTGTTTTTCTACATATTTCATACGGAAATAAACTGCTGTTGCAGCTCCTGCAAGCAATATTATTAAAATTAAAACTACTATGAGTGCAGTATTTGGTTTATCTTTTTTGTTTGGATCTTCAATAAGTCCGCTTGCTATCGCAGCTTGTACTGCTGCTTCATCTTCAGAATTAATATATCCTGAATAAGTGACAGGTGCCACAAGCAAAGGTTTGTCACCATCAGATATTAATATATCTCCTATAATGGAATCCTCTAGCCTGTCAGTCGTATATACCATAGAGTATGTTAGATTTGATTTATCCTGACTTTTAGCTAAATAATAGATTGATGTGTCAGCTTCTAATACCATAGTACCAAGATTTTCACAATTGAAGGTTTGGTTAAGATGGTTGACAGCACTAGTCAAGGTCTCCGGTGAGAACTCATAATTCTCAAGAGGATATACTTTTTCGTAGTTATCAAAGTAATAATCAAATAATTTTGCAGAATCTATATAGTTATCTGCATTTGAACCAACATAAAGGGTTACTGCGATTAATTCAACATCATCTTTTTTTGCCCAGCAGGTTAAAGTTCCTTGTGCTGCCAGAGTATAACCTGTTTTTCCTGCTACACAATTTTCGTAGTAATATTCAGTTCCCTCTCGAATCATTTTGTTGCCCTGATATAATTCTCTGGGCTGGTCGTACATATTTGTTGGCGCTATTTCGTGGTAAGTGGAGGATGCAATCTCAACTAATTTTTCGTTTTGCATGGCAGCCTGTGTTATAAGTGCCATATCGTAAGCACAGGTGTAATGATTTTCGTCATGAAGACCGTTTGCATTTGTGAAATTAGTGTTGATACATCCAAGCTCTTTTGCTTTTTGGTTCATTAATTCGCAAAAATTTTCTAATGAACCACTTATATGTTCTGCGACTCCCCATGCAGCTTCATTTGCGGAAACAAGCATAACTGCATAGAGGGCATCTTCTAATGAAATTTGTTCTCCTACAGAGAGTCCAATGTTGTTGCTGTCAGCCTCAATTCCATAAACGGCGGTTTCGGACATGGTCATGACAGAGTTTAAATCACCATTTTCTAAAGCGACCAATGTTGTCATGATTTTTGTTATGCTTGCAGGGTACATTTGGTCATACATATTTTTTCCATATAATATTTGACCAGTAGTAGCATCCATGACTATGGCAGCCTGTGATGAAATTGTCGGTGCCTCTGAATCGTCAACTTCAGACTCTTCTATGAGACTTTTTGAATCGTCTGCAGCAAACGAAGAATTAACGGGTAATAATATAATAAATATACAACAAAGTAATATAGATAATAATTTTTTCAAGTTAATCATTCCTATTAAAATATTAGGTATTTGTCCAATGCACATACCACTTCAATTATCCTATATATTAAGAAAAAACACAAGAAATAATTGAAAAAAACAATAATTTGGTATAGTATCATACACGAAGAAACTTATTTTATGCGGAGGGCATTATGAGATTAAGAAATGTTAAGGGTTCTAGAGAGACAATAGCAGCAAATGAATTTGTTATTCAGGATGAAGAATCCATGAAAGGAAAATGGAAAGAGAAGTTCGGAAACAATAATCCTATTCATATAGAAATCGGAATGGGAAAAGGCAGATTTATCATGGATATGGCTCGTCTTAACCCTGAGATAAATTTTGTGGGAATAGAGAAATTTTCAAGTGTATTAGTTAGAGCTATTGAGAAGCAGAATGAGGAGAAACTTCCAAATTTGTTTTTTATTAGAATGGAGGCTGAATACATAGAGAATGTTTTTGAAAAGGGAGAGGTTGATTATATTTATCTTAATTTCTCTGACCCTTGGCCAAAGGACAGACATGCAAAGAGAAGACTTACATCAGTACAGTTTTTATCAAAATATATCAATATTTTAGCTGAAGGTGGCGGAGTGACCTTTAAGACAGATAACCGTCCGTTGTTTGATTTTTCTTTGGAGCAGATAGATGAAGCGGGATGGGTTAAAGATAATGTTACTTTTGATTTGCATAACTCAGAATATGCAGAGGGGAATGTTATGACAGAATATGAACAGAGATTTTCTGATATGGGGAATCCTATATGCAGGGTAGTGTTTCATCCGTAATACAATATCCAATGGAAAACTCTTAAATTATGCTATAGAAAATCGTACAAGCATATAATTGCAAACATACTGCAACGCGCTGACAAACTAACCAGTAACTACGACTAAGACTCTCAGGAATGCCTTCGAGCCTAAGTCGAGAGTAACTGGTGGATTTTGTCAGTCGCTAAGAACGCAGTCAAAATGTTTGCTCTTATATCCTTGTACGATTTTTTATAGCATAATTTAGAAGTTTCTTCTTATTATTTTTATAGATTAAATAAATAATAATATAGAAAAGATGATGTTAATAGTGTAGAGATATTGTATTTTTTGAATATAATAATATACGAGTATTCATGATTCGTATAAAAAACTTGTTTTATATTTTAGAAGGGTGATTGATTTATGTGTGGTAGAAAAATAAAAAGTAAGATTAATGCATATATTTATAGTAAGTGTGGAATAAATAAATGTGTGAACGCTTTATATTGTAATTTATGTACTATTTCAGAGTATCATTGTCAGGTAGAAAGACTTAAAAATAAAAAGTTTCAAAAAAAATGAAAAAAAAGGTTGCATTTAGTGTTTTTTTGTAATATAATCCTATTTGTTCTGAAAAACACAGAACGTTCACATATTTATACGGGCCGCTAGCTCATTTGGTAGAGCACCTGACTCTTAATCAGGGTGTGCGGGGTTCGAGCCCCCGGCGGCCCACTTCTTAAAAGGCATCGGTTTTGCAGACTTTGAGCTGCGGGGTCGGTGTTTTTTTTGATTTATTTGAGATTTATAGGTAAGGATATATGTTTTACGAGGAAATAAAGAAAACTGAAAATTCAGATTTGATGTGGGAATATTGGCAGGAATATAGAAATAAATTGACGGACTTAATCATATCAAATATTGAGAGCTTTAACATTAAAAAAGAACTGATTAAAAATAAGGCTATTAGATTAGATAACTCGTGTTCTAAAGAAATGTTTTTGTCAGGGACTAAAAAGCCTACGCTTGCTATTTGGGGGGCTGGTGGCTGTAATGATATAGACATAGAGAGATTATCTGATTTTTTTCAACTTGTACTTATAGATTGTGATGCAGCAAGTGTTAATTCAGCGATAGAGAAGTATAATGTTAATGAGGTTTGCAGATATATAGATTTGAAATTCTGGGATATTTCCGATGATGAATATAATTTGTTTGAAGCTATGCTTATTGATGGCGTGGAAATAGAAACCATACGAGAGTATCTTTTAGAGCTTTCCGACAAAATGGCTTATTATAGCCATGAAGCCTTTCAAGGTTTTGATTATAGTGTTGTTGTCGGTCTTACAAGCCAGCTAAATGCAAGATTTATGGCATTGATGGAGATTTATTCTGATGAAGAGCGGTTAAAGGATAAGAATATTAAAAGAATATATTCAAGAAAAGATAAAGAAGAAATTAAATGTGTAATTGATGATATAAATAAAAAAGCGGTTAAGAAAACCTTTGATTTAGTGAACAGCATTACAAATAATCTTGTTTTGTACGGTTATGAGATTGATTGGTCAGATAAAATGCATTGTGAACGATTGTCAGATAAATGCAAAAATATAAATGACGAGTGTGAGGAAAATAATAATAGGCTACCGGTATGGGCAGAAAAGAATTTGACGTGCATAATGGGCGCAAGAGAGCTTGAGACGGAAATTTTAGAAGCATTAAAAAAGCAAAAAAGGAGACTGTTTGATTGTAAAGGACTTATATGGAATTTTACTCCAAAAAAGGAATACCTGATGCTTGTTGTTGCTTTGGAGAGGATTGAGGGATAAATTTCTTGATGACATAAAGGTATTGTGATATTATTTTTTTACATTATTAATATGGGGGAAAGCTTATGGGTAGTAAAGTTTTTTTGAATGTACCAGCTTACAAAAAATGGTTAAAAAGTGATTTTAGAAATATAATTTCCTTAATTGGTGCAATCTTGATTGGTATATCTCCATTTTTGCCGTGGGCATTTTATTACATAGAAGAAAACAGAACTAAGGAAAGCGATTTTGGAAGTCTGCTTTTTATGACTAAATTTGATTTAATAGATTTTCTTGGAGATAAAAAAGGCGTGACACTTATGCCAATATTTGGTGTAATTATTTTGTTGGTTGGAATAATATTAGTGATTTGGGATATGGCACAATTTGCTCCAACGCTTAGAAAATTAATCGATAAGATTAAAGTTCCTGCGTTTAGAATTATATGCTTGCTTCTTGTTGTTGTGTCGACTGTATTTGCAAGGATGAACAAAGAGTTGAAGGGGTGTATAACCTATGCTAAAGAAATTATGGAAGAGACACCAGATGTTAAAGGAACAGCTGTGTATAGCGTAGGTCCATATGTAGCAATAGCTGGTGTTGTTTTATGGCTTGTTGCGTTTTTGTTGAGAAAGCTTAAGAAGGGGTAAAAGTATGGAAAAAGAATTAGAAGAAGTTAAGGAACAAAAATCAGAGGATCTTTTTGAGGAAGAACAGCCAATTGTGTTAAAGCTTGATAAAAAGGCACTCAAGGGAGAGCCAAGACTTAAAGCAGAAGGTGATTTCTTTGATTTTACAGGATATTTAGCATCCTTAAAAAAAGATCTCAGTGGTATTTTTGCATTAATTGGAGCTATATTAGTATATCTTTCTCCATATATGATATGGCTGAAGCAGACGATAAGAGGAGAGGAAAGAAAAGCAGATTTACTGGATTTAGCAGGTGAATTTAGTGAAATAGCATTAAATCAAAAAAGTATAATGCTGTTTGGAATATTGATACTTGTAATGGCTGTAATAATGCTTATTCTGACTGCGAGAGAACATATTAGACCTCTTAGACCATATGCGGACAACTATTTAATAAGAATTGCACCTTCGGTTGTCACACTTTTAATGTTCATTCTTATAATGAAGAATAAAATGTATGTTGCCGAGGTTGCTAAAACTGTCACAGAGACAGGTACAGGTCAGATTTTTCTGGTTGCAGGATTAGTCTTGTATACAATATCAGTGGTATTTGATTTTATGAATAGAGGTAACAGATATGAATAATTTAAAATCAAGAATTTGCAATGCCAGTTGTATATTAGGTGTTATATCTGCCCTTTTAATATTTGTGGCATTGTTCTTGCCGGCAATAGATTTTTCACAGTTTAGTGAAGAAATAAAACTGGAGTATAATCTTTTTAAGGTGTGCGAAAATGTGAGGCTAATATCTCCCATTTGGACAGGTATTCCTGTAGGAATAATAATAGGCGCGGTGTTGATGCTTGTATTATCCTTTATAAAGATTCCGTTGCTAAAGCTGATACCTAATTTTGTTGTAATCGCAATGGTGATAATTATGCTTGTAGATATGGGAAATATTGTATCATGGGCACAGGACATTGTAGAAATGGCAAAGCTTGATAATCAGGTAATAGTTAACAGCACAAAAGTTTATGAAAGCTTTCGTGCAGGTATATATATGTTGGCGATAGGTGTAGTAACAGGTATAGTAAGTTGTTTTATGCGTACGCCGGAATAAATAATATATAACATGAAGCGTAGAAGATGAAAAAAATGTCTTCTACGTTTTTTTGTTTTTTAAACGTGACAAAACACTCGTTTTCGGGACAATGAGCTTAGTGCAAAAAAAATTTATTGTTTATAATGAATTATAAAGGTGTGTCAGATTTAGCGGTAGAAATATGTTATATATTATAGGGGTACATAGAAGGGGGAGGTTTATTTTATGGTAAATGAGCAGATCGACGGATTAAAAATTAATCCATCTAAATTAAAAGAGCAGTGTGCTACGATTGCACAAAATTATGATTATGAAAATGCATCATATGTTTTGTTGGCTGATAGAATTAGTTTATTGTGTGAACAAGAGGATTTAAGTGGGAATGCTATTGCTGGATTAAAAACGCATATGTGCAATTATAAAATAGTTTTAGAAGCTTTATGTTACGCAAATGAATTAGATAAATGCGATATTAACACGCTTAATTCAATTTTAGATTCTGAGCTTGGAAGTGATGTTCTGGATGGAACAGAGATACTGGCTAATATAAGTCAGGCAGAGACTGATTATGAGAAATATTCATGGAAAAGAAATGATTGGTATTCAGAATATATGGATGCCGAATGGTATGATATAATTTATATTGATCTGTGTAATTATACATATAAGTATTATGAAAAGCTTATGGATGATGCTTTGGAGGACAAGGAATATTGGACAAGTCGAGGGGAACTATTGATTAATATTTCCACGAAATTAAGTGGGTTGTTTCTAAATGGTAATATCCTTAGAGATTATGCGAAAGAAGGGCTTAATAGTATTAGTGTAGCATTTGATACAAATACTAATACATATTTAATAAGTAATACATTATGGAAGGAGAAACTAGATGAATATATATATGGTAGCATTAAAACAGATACAGGCGAAATAAATTGGAGTTTAATAGAACAGATTCTTTCGAAGGATGCAGATGCTATTTCAGATACAGAATATATGTTAGCGGCAACGGCATATATGAATGCTGATATTGAGGAGCTAAATGATTTTTTTGTGTTTTGTAGAATACCAGAAGATATTGACCAAACAACGTGGCTATTATTATATAATGATCAAAAAATAGATAATTTGATATTTGGAAATAATATGATGTTGACCTTGGATTCTGATAAAATAGATAGAATTTGTAGACAGGCTAATATTTATCAAACAAATTTACTTGCATTGATAAGGTATGGAGATTTGGATGAAGAAGTTAGAGATGATAAGATAGCTGAAAGAGACAAAATTCTTCAAAGAATAACAATGGCATATACTTTAGATGATATACATATCTTTTATGGTGATAAGGATAATAATAATTTTTTTGATTTTGTATTTTCTGATGAAGGATTAGGACCAGATGAAAGCCTGACTGTAAATTATTATTCATTTATGTGTATGACTGATAGTGCATGTGCAGCTTTAGCTCCACATTCTATAACCGTTACTAATACAATGACGGATACAGGTATTTCATTGTATATAGATAAAAAAGATGTTTTAAAAGAGTTGACCTCATATTCGGCAGTAGTTGTTGGAGACAATGTCATGAATGAAATTATGGGAAATGTACTTGAATGTTTTTCTAATGGCGGACTTGTTCTGTTTGAGATTGGACTTGCAGAAGAGCTTTATGAGAATAAAAAAACATACGAGTTGATTGATAAATTATCTGAAATTGACACTCAACAAAGTTATGCAGAAATTTTTGATTGTTGTGGAAATTTTGTATTATTTGATAGTAAGATAAATAGTATGTCTATATATGAGGGTAGATATACTGATCGAAGAGCTGTGGCGGTAGGTGAGTTAATAGGGCTTGATATGGATTCTATGTATTTACTGGAAAACTATGATGAAGTGATTCAAAAGTGTGATAAATATGTTGATCTTAATGGAGATAAAGAATTAGATGCAATTAAGGACAACATAAAATAATTACAGGAGTGATATTTCAATATGAATGAAAAGAAAAATATAAAAAGAAAAATAGTTTTGTTGCTATTTATTGGAGTATTAGTGTATTTGCTTATAAGTGTGGGAGTATGGTTGGTTCGTAGAAACAATATTTTAAAGGAATTGGAAAGTGTGTATGTAGATGCAGATTTTGTTTCAATAAAATGTAAATTTAACCCTGTTGACAAAGAGGAAGAATTTGAAGGATATAGATGGTTTGGTGATGGACTTCCAGAAGATACGTTGTATAAATTTTATGTGATTGACTCGGAAGGTAATTTATCATTAGGGTATGCCACAAGATTTGGAAAAGTTGTTTTTGATAACTATTGTGCAGCTTATTATCATGACGAATGTGTGGAGTATTTTAATGAGACTATTGACTTTGAACAAAATTTTCCGATGTATGAATATGAGTTTTATGTTGCAGAGACTTCTTTGATGGAGCGAGTGAGAATGGTTTCAACCCAAGATTGTAGGACTTTTGAAGGGTATATGACGGCTACCACTGTAGGATATAATCCTTGGCGTTGTCTGGGAACAGGTGGATTTCCTGGTCTACTTGTTGGAGTTAAAGTTCCAAATGATACACTTCAATCAGAATTATATGAACTATTTGAAGAGATAGAAAATATATTTTATGAGTCGGAGTTTACATTGTTTATTCAATTTAGAGATGTAAATTATGCAACATATGACGTGGATATTATAGCAAATGGTTATTTACATGATAATTTTAAACCATTCCCATTTCCTACGGATTATGGAGAAGCAATTTTAGGGGAGTAATTTATATGACTAAAAATATATTTATTAAGGAGGAAAACTAATATGAGCGATATAATTTCTTTAGATGCGAGTCTTATAGAGCAACATTATACAAGCCTTATTTCAGGAACAGAACAGTGTAGTGACCCAATTGAGGTTTTATATGATGATGAAACAAATATATCGGTAAAAGATAAATCTAAAAATGCATATGATAAAGCTGTTGCTATTGAGAAACTTGTAGAAGAATGTATTGATGCAGATGCAGAACATTTAAAAATGCTTGGTGAGACATTCCTGACTATTGATGAAGGATTGGCTACAGATATAAATAATATGCTGATTTTTGAATAGAGGTTTATAAATGGGAAAAAAAGAAGAATTGGAAGAGGAGCTTTCTAGTGCAATAAAGAAAAGGGAGCGAAATTACATATTAAGAGATAATGTTTTGCAAAAAACGAGAACTCTAAATGAGGATATGATTGAGAGAGTAAAACGAATAGAACAGCAACTTTCATCTACCAGTATGTCAAATAAAGACAAAATTGAATTTGAAAATAGAAGGCAAAATGCAGTAAATAGGATTCAGGATTATGAAGATTTGGTGGATATTTTAAAAAAAGAAGCGGATAAGTTATGCGAAGAATCAGAATATAATGTTTGTAATCTTGAGAATAAAATAAGTGAAAATGCTCAAGAAAATGAGGATGAAGAAAATTAGTTTATAGGCATAATGCAGTTTCTAATAGAATATATTGTAAAAAATATCGTTAGAGGTGCAGGATGAAGAAAAAGCTTTTAATGGTTTTTCTATTGATGGCTACACTTTTTCTGGTGGCTTGTGACGGAAAAGATGAGACACAGAAAAAAGCAGTAGAGTTTACTGTTTGTGATGAAAGCAAAATGCCTAATGAGTTGTTGGAAATTGTAAACGAAAAGAAAGAGAAGATTTTTAAACTGTCATATATAAATGATAATTATTTATACATTGCTGTGGGATATGGGGAGAGAAACCGGCAGGATTACTCGGTGATAGTTGAGGATTTATATGTGACAGATAATGCGATTTATGTAGATACAGAATTATATACAGAGGAAAATACACCATCTGACGCTGTCGCTTCAGGAACGGCCTCTATGTATCCGTACATAGTTATAAAATGTGAAAAAATAGACCTTCCTGTAGTATTTGATACAGATTAGGAATAATGTGTACAAATTTACCTGTTAAACAAGGTATAAATAATAAATAGTGGAATAGATATAAATCATAGGGAAGTAATTAATGTAGAATAGGTGGAGGTTATATGAATTTTAACAGAGAAGATGTACATACAAGCATTCTAAAGAATTCAAAATATTCTCAACTTACTATAGATGAAGATTTTAATATACCTGATGCAAAAGGAGATATGGAAAAAATAATAGCAAAGGATGGTCATGTCGTTGTTGAGAATGTAGTGGCTGAGGACGGCAGAGTAAAGATTATGGGTACGGTACATTTTCAAGTGCTTTATAAAAGTGCCTCTAGTGAAAATGATATGGAAATATATGGAGCAGACATTCCGTTTGAGGACAGGGTCAACATAGATAACATGAATCGCAATAATCAAGCTGATTGTCAGTGTAGGCTTGAGGACTTGACGGTTAGTATGATTAATTCCAGAAAACTGGAGGTAAGAGGGCTTATTGGAAATGCTGTGACAGTCTATGAAAATAATTGTGTAAATTGTGCAATGGATTTAGAAAATGGTCAAGGTGTTGAATGTTTGACAAAGGAGATATCCATTACAGAAACGGCTATTTCAAAAAGGGATGTTTTTAAAATAAAGGAATCTGTTGACATTCCACAGAATAAGCCTAATATCAAAGAAATATTGTGGTCTTCTGTAGAGTTAAGAAATATAGAAACAAGGCCTCTTTTAGATAAAATAAGCATAAGAGGCGAGGTCGAAATTTTCGTAATATATCGTAGCCAAGAGGAGCATTTGCCAGTTCAGTATTTGTTTTCTGCCAGAGCTATATCAAGAGAGCTTGATTGTCAGGACTCAAGAGAAGAAATGGTTCTAGATGCAGAATGTGTTTTGGGAAAAGGAGAAGTAAGTATTGGAAACGATACGGATGGAGAAGAAAGAGTAATTCTTGTAGATTATAATGTTGATATGAATATAAAAATGTATGAGGATAAAAGCATTAAGCTTTTAACAGATTTATATTCACCGCAGTTGGAAACCCATCCTGTAACTGAGGAAATGCGTTATGAAAATTTGGTTATGCGCAATTTGGCAAAAGCCAAAATAACACATAGAAAGCTGGTAGATGATTCTGGTTACAAAATGATGCAGATATGTCATGTTTATGGTTCTGTAGACCTGGACGACATGAATGTTAAGGACGGAGAAATATATATATCAGGTGTAGTAAAAACCAACATACTGTATGTTTCAGATAGCGATGACCCAATGAATTGTATGGAAACAGAAATTCCTTTTGAATATGTTGCAGATTCGATGGCTGTTTCCTCTACGGATGTAATAAAAATATCACCGTGCATTGATCAGATAGGTGCCTCTTTGGTGAATAGTGGAGAAATAGAAATAAAAGCTCAAGTGAATCTCAGCATAACAGTATTCTCGCAAGCCTCCGTAGATGTTATAACAGATATGACCGTTTCGCCTATAGATTATGAGAAAAAAGCAGATATGCCAGGTATAATTGGCTATGTGGTAAAACAAGGCGACACAATATGGTCAATTGCCAGAAAATATTATGCGACTACGGAATCAATCAGGACTATTAATAACCTTGAGTCAGATAATATAAAAGAGGGAGATAGGTTGATTATAGTTAAGTCGTAGAGGGTAAATTAAAACGGTGGTTATCAATTTAACCACCGTTGCTTTTAAAAAAGTTATATTGTTGTTGATATTATATCTTTAGCTTCATCTGAATTAAGTTTATGGATTTCAATAAGCTTATCAATTATAGCCTCGTTTGTCCAATTAATACTACGAAGAGTCATAACAGTTCCTCTTATACCTTCAAGTCTACCTTTTTCAACGCCATCATTATACAAATCATCAAGTGCTTTACACATATTTGTATCCTCCTTTTCATCTTTTTCTAAAATTTTATCAAGTAGCCTGTCTGCGTTAAGAAATGTCCCTATGGCGTGTGCTGTTTGAGGACATACGGATTTAAAATAGCTACTGTTATCTTTAGTAAAATTGAAAAGTTTTTCTTTATCATCTTTATATTTTAACATACCAAAAATAAGCTGTAAATCACTTTTAAATACAGATAAATCTTCTATTTTGGCAGGGTTTATTAAATTAATGTGATAATTAGGAATATATTTCTTTAGAATTTTTTTATTCACCCATGTTTGGTCGTTGATATTAAACATACTATGTAAATCAAGATTTCCATCCCAGTCATCACCATAGTAAAAAACTATCGTTATAACAGGATAGATGAAATCATCTTTTCTAAAATGAGATAAAAATTCTGAACGACTGCTTTGTCGTTTTTCTTGCTCTGAAAGTTTACCCCAAAGCTCTTTTATCTGATTGGTATAGGATAAGCTGTCGTAAAGCATGTTCCTGACTGGCATGGCGTGGTGGACATTTTCCTGTACCTCACAGGCAAGTATAGCAAGAGTAATTTTATTATTCCATTTCATCACAATATCCCTGAAACGTTTAATAGAGTATGTTTTCTTATCTTTATCATTTATCAGTTCTGTATTTACGCTATCCATAATTTCAAGTTCTGTAGGAAGTATAAGTTGCTCGCCGTCAAACAAGCTTCCGTTAAATAAATCTGCAAAATGTACCTTGTCTTTAAAGAAAGGGACAATAGCATCGTCTTTTTTGCCCATAAAAAATAAGGTCTCCTTTCGTATTAGATTAATAAGTAAACATGAATTTAGGCGAATACGCCAGAAAAATAAAATACAAGAAATTTAGAAAGATTGTATTGATGAGTTAATTATAATATGAAGATACAAATAATGTAAAGTTAAATAAGTGATGGTTTTGTAGACAATTTGTATACAAATCAAAGGTTTATTTACACTATAAAAAGCTCATATGTTGGAATTAGTAAAAGTATATGATATTTCTTTGCCTGTTTCTGTATCTGGTAAACTGGATGTAGAGAAAATGAAAAACAATTGTGTTGACTTGTTAAATGTATGCAAATAATGGTGAAGATAAAATAACTTTTTATTAATTTCTAAATTAAAGAATATAAAATGAAAGTCGGTTGTATTAAGTATAATCGACTTTTGTGTTCTTCTGTGAACTTAAGTAACAATATTGGTCACTAATACAATTCGTATACAAAATGTATACAAATACAGGTTTGTTTTTTCTTTACAATCTAAAACGCATATATTACAATTATTTCATCAATATAATATTTCTTAAATTCTTATATTGTATTTTTCATGGCGTTTCGCCATTAACTCAATTTTTAATTTTATACTGAAGGAGTCGATGTTTTATGGGTAAAAAGAACGATGCCATTGTGCCTTTTTTGAAGGATAAGGTTCGCTTTTCTGATTTAATTAATGGAACTATGTTTAATGGCGAGCAGATTATCAGTCCAGACGAATTGGAATTGTTGAATAGTGAGTCTGGAATTATACTAAAGGACAAAAACAATAAAAATAGTGCAGTAAAACGTTATAGGGATATTGTGATGAGCTGGCGTAAGAATGTTACATTTGTTGTGCTTGCCTGTGAGGTTCAAGAAAATGTGCATTATGCCATGCCTGTACGCAACATGCTTTATGACAGTCTTTTATATACAGAACAGATACGAGAACGATGGAAAAATCTTACTATTAATGAAAAACATAATTTAAGTGGGGCAGAGTTTTTATCACGTTTTCGCAAAGGGGATAAGATAAAACCAGTTTTGACGTTTGTGTTTTTTTATGGAGATGAGTGGGATGGGAATTTAGAGCTATACGATATGTTAGAGTGGGATGAGGAGACTAATAAAGAGATTTTACATAAATATATACCAAACTATCGTATCAATCTTATAAATCCTACAAAACTACAAGACTTGTCTGTATTCAAAAGCGATTTACAGCTTATTTTTGGTATGTTAAAATATAAAGACAATAAGGAAAAACTTTTCAATTTTACTAAAGATAACAGTAACTATTTTGAATCTGTAAGTCTTGAAACTGCATGTGCTATAGGGGCTTTTCTGAATTATGATAAGTTGCTTGATAAGATTTTAGAAAAAGATGAAAAGGAGGAACATGATATGTGTAAAGCGTTGGAAGATTTGTACAATGATGGTGTTGCATCTGGTATACAGAAAGGAAGAATTGAGGGCAGAATTTTTACATATAGAGATTTTGGCTTATCAGATGATGCAATAGTTGAAAAATTAGTTATCGATTGCAAAATGAATATCGAAGATGCGAGAGAAATAGTAGGAACTATATAAAAAGATTTTAAACACATGTAAAAGCCACTCCGGGTCACTGATAGTGAGGTGACCGACCGGAGTGGCTCCTTTAATTCTTGATATAATTCAAATACTACTGGGCTGTAGATTGTGCTACCCAATCGTCTAACATTTCGTTAACTCTGTCGTATGTGTTCTGAGAAATTTCTGGTAACTCATCGCCCCATACTTCTTTAGCGCCACCAAATCCTTTTTCGATAGCTGCTCTCATTTCTTCTGCTTTGGAAGCATCACCACCGGTTAAAGCTTTTGCGAAAGAAACGATACGTTCTGCTGTCTGCTCAACGCCCCAGTAACCATCTTCGGCAACATCTTTTTTTGCCTGAGCAACAACTTCTGGGTCAACTTCAACTTCTCCTGAAACAACGCCCTGCATTAATTCACTTAATGATGAGAACTTGAAAGTCTCACTCTGTTTAGTCATAAGTTTTTCAACTAATGATGCTAACTGTGAATAACGAGCCTCTGCGTCAGCTTTGAGTTTATCAATGAGATTCTGGTCTACCTTAGGATTTGTTCCGTATGTAGCTGATGCAGTCTGTTCAGTTTTTTCATATACAGCAGCAGTTTCTTCTGTGTCAACTGCACTAACAGCATCTACAGGTGTAGCCTGTGTAGGTGTTGTAGCGTAAGTACCTGCAGCATATGTACTTGAATTAATTCCGTTTAATTCCATCCTGATACCCTCCTTGGTTTGATAAAGGAAGCTCCCTTAGTAGAGTGATACCATCATTCATTTAAAGGAGCTTATATCTATAGTTGTACTTTCATAAAATATATCGGCAGATGTTTATATTAAATTAACACTTTTTATTAAATTTTTTTAGAGATTTTAATAATTCCCAAAACGTTCAAATCAGAAGATTTTTATTAAATTGTATGTTGTATACAAAATACAATTTGAGGTATAATGTATATTGTTAAAACAGTAAAATATTTATCAAAAATTAAGTATATAGGAGGTAATCCTTTTGAATACAGAGATAAAAAAAATCTATAAAAAAGCTTATGCTAAGGTGAATCTTGCCTTAGATGTTCTTAGAAGAAGACCTGATGGTTATCATGATGTCAAAATGATTATGCAGAATCTTGATATTTATGATGAATTAGAATTTCAGTATGAGCCTTCAGGAGATGTAGAAATCACGATGGAGACTAATAAGCCAGAGATACCTACTGACGAGAGAAATCTTATTTGTAAAGCAATTAAGATGATGCTTGAGGAATATAATTTAAGTGGAAAAATTCATGTTAAGCTTGTTAAAAATATACCGGTTGAAGCAGGTATGGCTGGAGGGAGTACAGATTGTGCGGCTGCTTTTCATGCGGTTAATGAGTTGTTTGATTTGGGATTAACTACTGAAGAACTTATGAAGCTTGGTGTTAAAATAGGGGCAGATGTTCCCTATTGTATTATGGCTAAAACAGCACTTTCAGAGGGCATAGGAGAAATTCTCACACCTGTCAAATCACTCACAGATTGTTATGTCTTAGTTGTTAAACCACCTGTTAATGTTAGTACCAAGATGGTTTATACTAACCTTAAGGCTAATGAGTTAGAGAAACATCCGGACGTTGACGGAATGATAGAAGCTCTTAGCTCACAAGATTTAAAGGGTGTTGCGTCAAGAATGGAAAATGTTTTAGAGACCGTTACAACTGTTCTATATCCAGAGATTGAGGTTATAAAGTCTGAGATGAAAAATATGGGTGCTCTTAATGCTATTATGAGTGGAAGCGGACCTACAGTTTTTGGCATTTATGATTCTAAGGAAAAGGCTGATAAGGCAGCCATGAGCATAGAAGAAAAGAAATTATCTAACGAGATTTTCGTAACTAGACCGATTTAATCAGGAGGGTATTACATATGAAGCTAGATTTAAAATTGGATGAATATTTACCACTCCGTGAAGTGGTTTTTAACACATTAAGACAGGCGATAATTCAGGGGGAATTTCAGCCGGGTGAGAGGCTTATGGAGGTTACACTTGCTAATAAGCTTGGCGTCAGCCGTACTCCGGTTCGTGAAGCAATTCGTATGCTTGAGCTTGAAGGTCTCGTGGTCATGATTCCAAGAAAGGGAGCAGAGGTAGCAAACATTACAGTCAAGGACTTAAAGGATGCACTTGAGGTACGAATGGCAATGGAGGCTCTTTCTGTTAAGCTTGCATGTGAAAGAATAGATGAGGCTGGCAAGGAGGAGTTAAAGGATGCCTGCATGAAATTTAAGGAGGCAATAAACTCAAAGCTTGTTCCTGCTATTGTTGAGGGTGACGAGGCATTTCACAATACGATTTACAAAATATCGCAGAACCAAAAACTGATAAATATTGCCCAGAATCTTAGAGAGCAGGTTTATAGATACAGAGTAGAATATGTTAAGGATTTCTCTTACCATGAAAAACTTATTAAAGAGCATGACCTTATTACAATGGCAATTTTAAGAGGTGATAAGGAAGCTGCTGAAAAAATTATGAATGAGCATATTTATAATCAGGAGCAGATTGTTATTAGAAATGTGACTAACCAAAATGCATAAATTTGGAATATTTATTATTTACCTTGCACATACTTTAGTTCATACAGTGTGTGCGAGGTTTTTTTATGGAAAAAAATGAAGAAATATATGATGAGGACAACAAAATAAAGCTTCCAATATCCTATAATTTGGATGAAAATATAGAGTCAATTAAAAAGATTTTCGATAAATGTGGAGATGTGGTTCAAAAAACTTTTATTCTTGAACGCGGTAAGAAGGATAAAAGAGTTCACGTTATTTATATAGATGGTCTAACTAATAACACTCTTATTGAGGATACAATTATTAAGCCGTTGTCTTACGAGTGGAGAGGCGAGGAGAGTGAGGAACTATGGCAATCTATTTTATATAGAGAGGCACAGACCACAGATATAAAAAGGCAACCGTTAATGGATTTGGCGGTTGCCGGAATATTGAAAGGGGATACGGTTTTATTTGTTGAAGGCTTTAATGAGGCTTTGGTTGTATCTTCAAAAAGGTATCCGCTTAGGAGTATATCTGAAAATGATACCGAGCTCGGAATGAGAGGTCCGAAGGACAGTTTTAATGAGGGATTTAGAAATTGTACCGCACTAATTAGAAGGAGAATAAAGGACGCAAAGCTTCGGGTTGAACAGGGAACCATTGGCCAGAGGACACGAACAGATTATGCCCTTATGTACCTTGAAGATGTGGCAAAGCCAGAGCTTGTTGAAGAGTTAAGAAAGAGGCTTGATAAATATGAGATAGATGGAATTTTTGATAGTGGAATGGCGGAGCATATTTTGGAGGATAACTGGTTGTCGCCTTTTCCAATTTTTCAATCAACGACACGACCAGATAAGGTTGCTTCTGGAATTTTAGAGGGAAGAGTGGCACTTGTGTTTGACAATTCCCCGGAGGTGCTTGTTGCTCCAACGAATTTTAATATGTTGCTTCAGGCATCGGATGATTATTATAACAGATGGGCAGTTGGAACCTTCGCAAGATTTTTAAGGTATATAGCTGCATTTTTGGCAATAAGTTTTCCTGGCTTGTATATAGCAGTTACGGTTTTTCACAGCGAAATTCTTCCAACCCGGCTAATGTATGCCATAGCTTCTGCGAGAAGCATGGTTACATTTCCTATTGTGGTTGAAGTCTTAATTATGGAATTTCTGTTTGAACTGTTAAGAGAAGCAGGAATTAGACTTCCGGGACCACTCGGAAATACGATAGGTGTTGTCGGAGGACTTATTGTTGGACAGGCAGCAGTTGACGCAGGAATAGTGAGTACAATTGTAGTGATAGTTGTAGCCTTAACTGCCATAGCATCCTTTGCAATACCTAATGAGGAGTTTGCTTCTATATTTAGATTGCTGAAATTTTTTATAATTCTGACGTCTGCATTTTTGGGCTTATACGGATTTATTTTGGGGCTTTTGGTTTTGGCGGTACATTTGTCTGAACTAAAAAGCTTTGGTGTTCCTTATATGTATCCTGTCGTTTCAAACGATGAGAGTGCGGAGGCAAGAAGAGATTTTATAATGCGCTCACCAATAAAGACAATGGAGCTTAGACCTATGTGGAGTAACATTAAGCAAAGAAGAAGATTTAAGAAAAAATAAAATGAATTGGAAGAGAAAAAATGTTTTTAGAAAATAATATAATTTCAGAACGTCAGTCATTTAGAATTGGTGTCATGGAGAATATAGCACTTGGAATTGTTGTAGTTCCGTATATCACTTCAAACGTAGCGGGGAAATATCATTTTGTCGCATTTTTATCAGGTCTTTTGTTGCTTACAATTTATGGTGGAATAATTTATCTGTATTCAAAGCTTTTCGCAAAGGGATATATAAACGCAATAGAAGAGAATTTAGGTGAAGGAAGAATAATACTGGAGCTTGTTTATATAATAAGATATTTAATCAGAGCTGCCCTTATTTTACTTTACTTTGGAACTATAATACAGGAATATCTTTTAAGAAGCTTTAGCAGATGGGGACTTATAATAATTTTTTCTGTTGTATGTGCTTACGGCGCACTGAGAAATATAGAAAAAAGAGGCAGATTGCTGGAGCTTTTGTTTTGGTGGTTAGTTATTCCAATAATACTTGTCGGGGTTTTTGCGATAAGCAACATAGAGTGGAGTATTTTGCCCGAGGCATTGATTGGAGATTTGGGAGGCGCTAGAGAATTGGATATTCCGCTTATTGTAAAAGGTGGATATTGCGTTCTTTTGGTAATGTCCACAGTAGAACTTCTTTTATACACCTTAACAGCCCAGAAGAAAAACAATTGGGAAAATGCACTTAAAATTTTACTTTGGATAATGATATCTGTAGTTTTAGCATATGTTTTTATTATTGGAATATTAGGATATCGCTGGACAGGGGAAAAAAGTACAAGTGTATTTAATGTAATGGAAGCCTCCGCTTTTCCGGGAGGTGCTGTTGAGCGTATGGATTATCCGGTGCTAGCATTTTGGATAATAGGAATATTTGCAATTGTGAGTGGATATTTGTTTTACGCAAAGGAATATGCAAAAAGCATGCTTGGGGTAAATAATAAGAATAAGTATGACAGAAGGGGAAGACTTTCAAAATATTTCACGATGCCAGTGTTGATTGTAATAACTATTTTCCTGGTGTGGTGCTGGAGCAATGATACGGTTGGGAATATCCTTATAAAATATTTTTTCTATGCAGATTTAGGACTAAGCTTATTGTTACCATTATTAGTTTTTGCTGTTGAGAAACTTAGAAAAAAAACAATCGCAAAAAAGATGGTTGCATCTATATTTTTAATAGGAATGGCAACATTTCTCTTCGGATGTAATGACAAGTTAAATGAAAAACAGCTTTCGCTGGAAAATAGGGACTATGTTGTTTCGGTTGAATTTGATGTAGCTAAAGACACTTTTAAATTTAAGGTTGCAGATTTGTCTGATTATAAAGGTGCATCGAATAAACAGCTAAAGACAAAAGAATTTAAATATGAGGGAGACTCTATTAAAAAAGCAATAGAAAAATATTATGAAAAAGAAGAACGACAGCTAGATTTAGGACATATGGAAGAAGTGACAATAAAATATGAAGATAAAGCGAGCGCAGAAAAGATTATATTAGAGATGGAATCGTTTTCTTCAATAGCAAAATCGTTAGAAGTAACTTTAGAAAAAGATGATGTAAAAACAAAAAAAATACTTAGAGAATTGATTAAAGCCATATATGCAGGGGAAGAATTACTATAAACACATAAACTTGGAGGTAATATGGGAAGACGAATAGCCAGAGGGGCTTTATTAGGTATTTTTTTAGGCGTTATCTGTGGAGTTGCATTATCCAGCTTAATATATATGAGAAATATAGTTGCACTTAATACAGGAAATGTGGCAACCGATAATACCTACACTTACAATAGTGAATTTAATGAAAATGGTGTTATGGAAGAGAGCGTAGATGTATTTGGGGAGGACGCTGTAGTTGCAACTATAGATGAAGGTGCACTTACGGACGTTGTGTTTAGATTTCACGTTAAAGCAAACAGTAATAGTGATGAAGATTTAGAGTTAAAATATAAGGTTAGAGATAAAATTTTGGAATATTTGGATACAGAAGCTTTTAGAGAGATGAGCAGAGATGAGGTTATGATTTATTTAACTGAAAATCTAAATTCTATCGAGATGCTTGCCAGAACAGTTATAGTAGAAAATGGCTTTTCTTACAATGTGGAGGCATATATTTCTGATGAATATTTTCCCATAAGACAATATGGTGATATGGTTTTACCTGCCGGACAGTATCAGGCATTACGAATAGATATAGGAGAGGCAGTGGGAGAAAATTTCTGGTGTATTCTGTATCCTATGATGTGTTATTCCGTTGATACAGCGGCAATAATTTCAAAGGAGGACGGAGAAGAGCTTAAGAGAAGCTTGTCGGACGAAGAATACGAAAAGCTTTTTATTGAGCGTGATGTTGAGAAAGAAGAGGTTAAGGTTAAATTCAAATTACTTGAGTGGTTGGGCTTCTAAAATGATTAACTCTTGAACTTATCTGTACTTGTGGAGTATAATCTATACTATATGAAAAGAAATGAGGTAACATCATGAATAAGAAAAATCTTGCAGTAATATTTGGAGGACGTTCATCTGAACATGAGGTGTCATGTATTTCTGTAGTTACTATAGCTAAAGCAATCAATTTAGATAAATATGATTTACATCTTATTGGAATTACAAAGGAAGGAAAATGGCTTAAGGTAAATGCCATTTCAGATATAGAGGATGGAAGCTGGAGAGACAGTTCCATCGAAGCCGTTTTATCTCCTGGTACAGAGGGGAGACTTATTGTAAATGAGAAGGACGGCGATACATACAAAACAGAGTTTATAAAAATAGATGTTATTTTCCCTGTGTTACATGGAATGTTTGGTGAGGACGGAACTATTCAGGGACTTTTTGAAATGTCAGGAGTTCCATATGTGGGTTGTGGTGTATTTGCATCTGCTGCCTCTATGGATAAATTTTACACTAAGCTTATTGTAGATACACTTAATATACGACAGGCAAAGTATGTTCCAGTTCTGAGAGACCAGATGAAAAATATGGATGAGGTGGTAGAAAGAGTTGAAGGTTCACTCCCTTATCCTGTGTTTATTAAGCCATCAAAAGCTGGTTCATCAAAGGGTGTATCTAAGGCTGAAAATCGTGATATGTTAATTGCTGGTTTAGAAGAAGCAGCTAAGCATGATTATAAAATTCTTGTTGAGGAGACAATTGTTGGTCGTGAGATTGAG
The DNA here is from genome assembly GCA_045531735.1 of Wujia sp. Classification (GTDB taxonomy): domain Bacteria; phylum Bacillota; class Clostridia; order Lachnospirales; family Lachnospiraceae; genus Coprococcus_C. The sequence continues at coordinate 300,237 of JAZSEO010000016.1, forward strand.
TGTGCTGTCATGGGCTATGGTAAAACAACTAAGGCATCAGGTATAGGCGAAATTCTTGCGGCTGAGGAAGCAGCATTTTATGATTTTGATGCAAAATATAATAATGCTGATTCAAAAACAGTTATAGGACCAGAACTTCCTGAAGGAAAAGAGGAGGAAGTCAGAGGCTACGCAATTAAAATATTTAATGCGTTAGATGGATTTGGTCTTTCCAGAGTTGATTTCTTCCTTGAAAAAGATACAAATTCCGTTGTATTTAATGAGATTAATACATTGCCTGGCTTTACATCAATCAGCATGTATCCTATGTTATGGAAAGCAAAGGGATATGATATTGAGAAACTGGTTGATACACTTATAGAAATGGCAGTTGAGAGAGTAGGATATTAGGAGGCATTATGGAAGCACCTATTGGAGTATTTGATTCGGGAGTAGGCGGTCTTACTGTAGTAAGGGAGATTGTCCGTCAGCTACCTAACGAAAATGTTATATATTTTGGTGATACAGCACGAGTTCCTTATGGCAGTAAGTCAAAAGAAACTGTACTTAAATTTTCGCGTCAGATAGTGAGATTTCTTATGACCAAAAATGTCAAGGCAATTGTTGTGGCTTGCAATACAGCAAGTGCACTTGCACTTGAGGATATGAGAGATGAGCTTTCGGTACCTGTGATAGGTGTGGTAAGACCAGGAGCCAGGATGGCAGCAGATGTAACTGAAACAAAAAATGTTGGAGTTATCGCTACAGATGCGACTATCAAATCACATATATATAACGATTACATAAGACAACTGGATTCATCTATAACAGTTGTAGGAAAAGCTTGTCCTCTTTTTGTTCCGTTAGTTGAAGAGGGACTATTAGAGGATAGAATAACAGATGATATGGTAGATAGATATTTATCTGAGCTCAAACAGTATAATGTTGATGCTTTAGTTTTGGGATGCACACATTATCCGCTTTTAATTAATCCTATTAAGAGATACATGGGAGATAAGGTTACATTAGTAAATCCTGCTTATGAGACAGCAAAAGAGCTTAAAAACCTTCTTGAGATTAATTCATTATTAAACAAAGGTTCAGGTAAGGCTGTTTATGATTTCTATGTCAGTGATGGCGTAGATAAATTCAAGGTTTTTGCTGATAAGGTATTACCTATTAACGTTAAGGATGTTAAGGTAGTTGATATTGAGAGTTATTAAAATACATACTGAAAGTGGCATAAAACATTGGAACAATGTTTTGAGGATTGGACATGAAGGTAAATATAGAATTCGAAAACACAGATCATGATGGAGAAGTGACACGCTCTACAGTATTTGCCATCATGGAAAAAAGAGCACATGATTATCGCTTTGTATATGTAGAGGATTTATCAGGGGACGGAAATATGACCCGTTCTACTCTTATAGTTTCGAAACATGGTTTAAGAATTATAAGGCAGGGTGAGCTTAACACAGATTTTATGTATGAACCCAGACTGGTACATAATACTACTTATGCTACTCCTTATGTCAAGTTTCCTGTTTCAATAGAGACTAAGGAATACAGCTATACAGAGGGTGGAGATAATATTTTAAGTGCAGATGTAAAATATTATCTTAGTATGAATGGTGATGAGCCACTTAATATGAGAATTAAAATTAAGGTGTTCGTATGTGGTAATTAAGATATTTGTATAATATAGCATGATGTATCAATAAGTATAGTATATGGCATAAATGCAAACATACTGCAACGCACTTCCGAACTAACCAGCAACTCCGACTAAGACGCTCAGGAATGCCTTCGCGCCTAAGTCTCTGTAACTGGTGGATTTCGTAAGATGCTAAGAACGCAGTTCAAAATGTTTGCGTATTATGTCATATACTATACTTATTTCTACAACATACTATATTATACAAATATCTTAATTATCACAGGAATGTTCTTCGAACATTCCGTGATTTAGATTATGATTTAGAGGATTAAAATGGATATTAATAAACAGTTTGAGGATTTTTTGGGAATTAATACAGAAGATGAAAATCTGATTGCGACCATTGATAAGGAAAAAAGCTATACACAGTCAGGGCATATAATAGATTACTCCGTATATGAGGCCACTAATTACAGAGATTTGGTTAAAATTTTTGATGAGCTTCAACTGACTACTTATGATACATTGGTGGACTTCGGATGTGGTCTGGGCAGAGTATTATTTTATTGCAACCATAAATATTTATGTAATGTAACGGGTGTAGAATACGATCAGAGTGTATATGATAGTCTGGTTGAAAATGCTGAGGCTTATCACAAGAGATTTCAGGGGCAGCGCAAAAAATTCAGCTTACTTAAGATGAAAGCAGAAGAGTATGTGGTAGAAGCTAGAGATAACTATTTTTATATGTTTAATCCGTTCTCAATGGAGATTTTGGAAAAGGTAATGGTTAACATTATAGAGTCTTGGAAGAAATCACCCAGAGAGATAACCTTGATAATATATTACTGCACCTATGATATTATCAATACATTAAGGGGATATAAGGAGTTAAAGCTTCATAAAATCATAAAGCTTCCTGGGTATGATGAAGACCCTGATGAGAAGGTGTATATTTATAATTTAGAAAAAAATAAGAGGGTATCTCCAGAGTCATGAGCTGACTTAGGGGATGCCCTCTTGGTATTATTAGATTGCATTAATTTAAGTAATTCATCTACATGTTTTATCTTTTGTGAGGATGGTTTGTAGCTTTTGTTTTTTCTCTTTTGTGCGAAGAAATCTGCAACAATACGGAAGTCAGTTTTAAATCCTCTGGTATTTCAAGACAATCATACAAAGTATGTGGCTTGTTCCAATGCTTTTCGCCAAAATACAAAACTAAAGTAACTACTGGTCTCCTGCAAAAAGATTGGCTATTTTTAGCAAAAAATCTTAATCGGGACTAACCGTTTAAGATATTACTAAACTCTGCAAACTGTTCAAGTGTAAGTGCTTCACCTCGAATAGACTCCGAAAGTCCCATCTCTTTTAATGCACCTATGACCTGCTCTTTTGTAAAGCTTAAGTTAGGGGCGTTGTTGATTCCATTCTGTAAAGTTTTTCTTCTTTGATTAAAGGAAGCTCTTATAAGGTCAAACATCAGTCTCTCATTATCAACCTCAACAGGTGGTTTATCCCATGATGTAAGCTTTATAACTGCAGAGCCGACATTTGGTCTTGGCATAAAACAGTTAGGTGGAACATTTGCAACAATATAAGGCTCTGCATAATATTGTACCGCTAATGAAAGTGCACCGTAATCTTTAGAGCCTGGTTTTGCCTGCATACGCTGAGCGACTTCTTTTTGAACCATTACAGTAATAGATTTTGCTGGGATATGGTTTTCAAAAAGCCCCATAATAATAGGTGTTGTAATATAATATGGAAGATTAGCAACGACCTTTAGATTTTTTGCTTTATCGCCTAAAAGAGCATTAATATCTACTTTTAAAATATCTTCATTAATAACGGTGACATTATTATAGTCAGCAAGTGTTTCCTCTAAGACAGGAAGAAGATTTTTGTCAATTTCAACAGCAAAAACCTTGCCTGCTGCTTCTGCCAGATATTGAGTCATAGTTCCGATTCCGGGACCGATTTCCAAAACAGTATCATCTTTGGTGATTTCAGCAGCATTGATGATTTTTTCTACAACATGTCCATCTATCAAGAAATTCTGACCAAATCTTTTTTGAAAAGCAAAATTATATTTTTTTATTATTTCAATGGTAACCTGTGGGTTGCTAAGTTTTTCCATGAAACCTCCTAAAGTCTGTAAAGTGTTTTGGCATTGTGCCAAGTTGCTTCATAAACTGTGTCTACATCTATTCCTTTTATTTCTGCTATAGCTTCAGCAATGTAAGGAATGTAAAGTGAGGAATTTCTCTTTCCTCTAAATGGAACAGGTGCAAGATATGGGCTATCTGTCTCAAGGACAATTTTATCAAGTGGAATATATTCGACAGCCTCTTTTAGCTTTTTTGCGTTGCTAAAGGTAATTACGCCTCCTATTCCAAAAAAGAAATCCATATCTAAAAAAGTTTTAGCACTTTCTTTAGTATATGAATAACAATGGACAACGCCACCAAGTTCATTAGCTTTTTGTTCCTGCATAATATCAATGGTGTCTTTTGCAGCATCTCTGCTGTGAATTACAACTGGAAGGCTAAGCTCTCTTGCTAAATCAAGCTGATTGATAAACCATTTTTTCTGCAAAGGCTTATCTGTGTCTTCGTAATGGTAATCCAGACCAATTTCACCTATTGCAACAATCTTTTTGTTGTTAGTGGCTAAGTCGCGTAATATTTTAATGCCGTCACAGTTTTCCATTTCTCTTATGTCAGAAGGATGGACACCAACTGTTGCGTACATAAAATCATATTTCTTTGTATATTTATCGCCAATATAAGAAGATTCTAAATTCGCTCCAATATTTACAGCGGCATATATGCCATTATCATTAAAGGATTTGAGTAGTTCATCTCTATCCTCGTCAAATGCTTCGTCGTCATAGTGTGCATGTGTTTCAAATATTTTAATCATAATTAATCCTTTCAAAAGTAAAAAACGAATAAAATAATATTCAAGCATAGATTATAATAAGATTTTTTTTGATTTTTGTAAATATTTTTCTATATTTCACATAATTTTAGTTGATATTTGTGCAAAAATTTTATAAAATACGAGTAGGACTATTTTTATGCAGGAGGTGTCATCATGGAGATAAGAGATTATTTAGATATTGACTTACTTGATGATTTGATGGCTAAGTGGGCAGCTGCTACTAATATGATAGCTGTAGTATTAGATGATGGTGGAGATTTTCTTTCCAATAAGCTTGGATTTTCGCGTGATAACATAGAGGCATTTAGCGAAGAGATTGAAGTTGATGAAGTCGTTGTTGCGGCAGTTGTAGGTGGACCTTTAGATGAGGATATGGATGAGGATGTAGTAGAGGCAGCAGCACAGATGCTTGTTATGTCTATTCAGAATCTTCTTGAAGCAGCTTACAGAAAAAAAGAGTTAGAAGAGTTAAAAGAGAGCTTTAACGGTGAGATTAGCGGAGCAGCATCTTTAGTTAGAGAGCTTATCGGTAAATCACAGGGACTTAAGAAGATTGAGAACAAGCAGAACATCTTAGCACTTAATGCTTCTATAGAGGCTGCAAGAGCTGGCGAGGCTGGTCGCGGATTTACAGTTGTTGCTCATGAGTTTGGTAAGATGGCTCACGAGTCAGGTGTAATTAATGATTCTGTTCAGAAGACATTACAGCAGTTAGATAAGTCTATGCGTAGCTTACAGTTAGACTAGAACTACATAACCACTAAATCAAAAGCTGTGGAGTATATCCACAGCTTTTTTGACAAAAACTTATTTTTTTCACAACTTAAACATAAAATAGACACAAATTCTCTTTATAGTATGTATTGTAAGAGCTTTTCATATATTTGAATCCTCTCTCCCCTCAAAAAGGTGATGCAGATTTCTTTCCCCGGAATCTTGCATCGCCTTTTTACTTTAAAACAAATAACACTAATTCTTGCAAAAAGAGAGATAATTTTATATAATGAGATATAAGACGAAAAAGGGGGCAACAAGATGAATAAAAGAAAAATTAAATTTGGTATCAGAGAGAAAACGCTCTGTGTTGTAATTTTACCATGTATATTAATTGGTTTGTTTGCTGCTATATATGCAGCTAAAAGCTACAGAACAATTATTGAGGATGAAATTCATGAGCAGTTGCGTTCTGCATCTTACGGTGCAACAAATATTAGTCAGATTGTAAATGATGATCTTGAGAAATTAGCAGAGTTGGTGGATATTTATTCAGATGAGATAGGTGTTGATTTAACTATCTTTGAGGGAGATATAAGAGTCGTATCTTCTATCGATGGTGCAATAGGTACTCAGATGGCAAAAGATATCGAGGATACTCTTGTAGATACAAAAGAGGATTTATTTACAACTAATGCAAATGTAAATGGAGAAGCATATTTTGGATATTACATACCATTTGTGGTAGATGGAAAATTAGCTGGTTCTGTATTTGCTGGTATGCCACAGAAGGATGCAAATGAAATAATTTCTTCAAACGTATCAAGTATGGTTGGTATTATTGTAGCAATTGTTATTATTGTAGCAATCGTGTCAGCAATTATGATTAGTAGCTTGCTTCGCAAGTTGGTTAATTCAGTTCGTTTAGTTGAACAGTTACATGGCAATGACCTTGCTGTCAGCTATAATGACAGATTTGCTAAGAACAAAGACGAGTACGAAGAGATTTACAACCGTACATATGAGTTTGCGAACAACTTAAATGGAATTATTACAAATATTAGAAATGCATCAACGGATTTACATGAAATATCAGAAGATTTGAATTCTAATGCAAGCGTTGCAAATGAGACAACAGATGAGATTACAAGAGCAGTTGAAAGTGTTGCATCAGGTGCACAGGATCAGGCTGAGGATACTCAGAACGTTGTAGATACAATTAATGTTATGGGTGGCAATATCGAGAATATTATGGCAAATACCGGAATATTGTCAGATACAGCTACTAAGATGAATGAGGCAAAAGAAAAAGTTGTAAATGCTTTAGACGTTTTATCTGTAACTAATAATGCAACTATTAACGATGTTAATGATGTTAATAAGCAGATTGAATTGACAAATGAAAGCATAGAAGCTATTTTCGTAGCTCTTAAATTAATTCAGGATATTGCAAGTCAGACTAATTTACTTTCATTTAATGCATCTATTGAGGCAGCTAGAGCAGGAGATGTTGGTAAGGGCTTTGCAGTAGTTGCAGATGAGATTAAGACTTTGGCAAATCAGAGTGCGGAGAGCAGTCAGGAGATTGGTCAGAACTTAAATTCTTTGGTTGATAACTATAAGCTTATGGTTAGAAAGATGGAGCAGGCAACTGACAATATCAACGAGCAGACAGAAAAGCTCATGGAGACAAAAGACAACTTTGTTGTATTAGAGAATGGTATTGAAGAGACTAACAAGCAGATTGAATTAATTAACGAATTAGTTGAATCATTAGATAGAGAAAGAGATGTTATTAGTGGTGTTGTATTAAACTTATCAGCAATTTCAGAAGAGAATGCTGCAAGTGTAGAAGAAATTACAGCAAGTATAGAAGAGCTTAATAGCATTGTTACTTTAGTAGATGATAAGGCTAAGAACTTAATTCAGTTAAGCGACCACTTACAGGATAGAGTAAGTATCTTCTCAGTATAATAAAAAAGATGCAGACTTTGAACGAGATTTCAAAGTCTGCATCTTTTTTTGGGGAGGGTCATGTCAGGAATATAGATAAAGGATGGTAGTCGGGTGCAGGTATATATTATAAAAACATTTTGAACTGCGTTTTTAGCGACTGACGAAATCCACCAGTTATGAAGACTTAGGCGCGAAGGCATTCCTGAGCGTCTTAGTCGTAGTTACTGGTTAGTTTGTCAGCGCGTTGCAGTATGTTTTTATAATATATACCTGCACCTGACTACCATCCTTTACCTATACTCCTGACTTTACAACAAAAAAAGCAGAGGCAATTGCCTCTGCTTTTTCTATTAAAAATCCTCACATTCAATGGATACTGAGCTTATTTCTGTGCCGTATGAATTAAAATTTACACGTACAGTTGCATGTTCAAAGCCCTGTTTTATTAAATAAGCATTGCTAGTTCCGAGATTACCAGTATAATTATCTGAACCTAAAGCTGTGTTTACTGAGTTTTTATTCATGCCTGTGTTAAAACCATTCGGTAAACTTATTTCAGGACCTTCATCAACATCTGTGGTTGCGTAGGTTACGTAATAGGAGCTTGAATTTAGCGGGTCTCCTCCGTTATAGGTGGCTTCAAAATTTTGCGTTTGATATGAAGCACTTACGCGATATATTTCACATTCACCTATTGTAGTTGCAGTTCCGTCAATATTTTTAAAGGTTACTTTAATTATTTTTCCCTTAGAATTTTTTAGTCTAATTGTCTTTTCGTCTTGCGTCATCTGTGCGTTAAGGTCCTCACCATCACAAAGTGTAAAACCAATATCAGCAAAATCGTCGTAATTGCAAGGGAGATTAATTTCCTGTTTATCCACATAAATAGTGAATCCGTCCTTGTGTGAAATCCCACTTACAACAGCCCATATAAAAAGACCTGCACCTGCTATTAAGTATATCACTGCACTGATTTTTGCTGTAGTATAATAAAACTCGGTGGGTTCTCCATTTTTCAAGTATAACATCCTTGATAATGAATACTTAAATCCCCAGTCAGGATATTTAAGAGTGATAAGTCCCATTATAAAGAAAAATACTCCTAAAAAACCAAACATAAAATAAAGCATGTATATTCCTCCTAATTGTTTGTATATTAAATTAACATTGGCTTTTATTTTATATTAGTTTTTGTTATAATAAAAGGGATTTTTTGCTATATTAAATAAAATTTCGGAGGATTTATATATGATTAATGAAATGTATAAGGATATGACAGGAAAAGGCTCTGTTATAAGAGAGTTTTTTACATATGCAAACAAAAAAGCAGCAGAGATAGGTGCGGAGAATGTTTATAATTTTACTATCGGTAATCCATCTGTTCCTGTGCCACAGGAGTTTACAGATTATATGATAGAGCTTCTACAGACCAAGGATCCTGTTGCATTACATGGTTATAGTCCTTCACTTGGAATAGACTCAACCAGAAAAGCTATTGCAGATTCTTTGAATAGAAGATTTGGTATGAACTATACAGCAGATGAGATTTTCATGACTTCAGCTGCGGCAAGTGCTATTGCACATGCTGTAAGATGTGTAGTTAAAGATGATGACGAGGTTATCACTTTTGCACCTTATTTTCCAGAGTATGTTCCTTATATAGAAGGAACAGGAGCAAAGCTCACAATAGTTCCTGCGGATATAGAGACTTTCCAGATTAATTTTGAGGCATTTGAAGCAGCACTTAATCCTAATGTTCAGGCAATTCTTATCAATTCGCCTAACAACCCATCAGGTATTGTATATTCAACTGCAACAATTAAAAAGCTTGCAGAGATACTTAACGCAAAGCAGGAAGAGTATGGACATGATATCTACCTTATATCAGATGAACCATATCGTGAGATAGTATTTGAGGGTACAGATGCACCTTTCATTTCAGCATTTTATGATAATTCAATATGCTGCTATTCGTTTAGTAAATCTGTTTCTCTTCCTGGTGAGAGAATAGGATACATGGCTGTAAATCCAGCTTGTAAGGATGCAAAGCTTCTTGTGCTTATGGCAGGCCAGGTTTCAAGATTTACCGGACATAACTGCCCGCCATCTATTATACAGCTTGCAGTAGAAAAAATACTTGATATGACTAGTGATATATCAATTTATCAGAAAAATAAGGAAATATTATATAAGGAGCTCACTAGAATCGGTTATCATGTAGTAGAACCAGGCGGAACATTTTACATGTTCCCAAGAAGTCTTACTCCGAATGCAAATGAATTCTGTTGGAAGGCGGCTAAAGAGCTTAATCTTATACTTGTTCCTGGAGACAGCTTCAACTGTCCGGGACATTTCAGAATATCGTACTGCGTAAATACAGATGTTGTGGAGAGAGCAATACCGTTATTTGAGAAATTATATAAGATGTATAATTAATTTTATTGTTTTTTAGTGGTGGATTATGTATAATGAAGTTTAGTGCTTAAAACTAGGAGGATTAACATATATGGGAGATACAAAGAGTGCCGGCAAGAGACCTAAAAAATATACCGGTATACTTTTACATCCTACATCGTTTCCAGGACCTTATGGAATTGGAGAATTAGGAAAACAGGCATATGATTTCGTAGATTTTCTTCAGAGATCAGGACTTAATACATGGCAGGTGTTGCCTTTGGGACACACAGGTTTTGGTGATTCGCCATATCAGCCATTTTCTGCTTTTGCAGGACAGCCGCTTATTATAAGCTTAGACCATTTAAAAGAATTACGACTTTTATATGATAGCGATTTTAGTGATATGCCAGCTTGGAATCCAGAGCAGGTAAGCTATGGTGAGCTTATTGAATTTAAAACAGGATTACTCAAAAAAGCATACGAGAGATTTGCAGATTCAAACATAGAAGATGGCATTTCAGGAAATGATGAGATGCTTGCAAAGTTTAATGATTTTTGTAATAACTCTAAATGGCTTGACGATTATGCTCTTTTCATGGCAGGAAAGGATTACCATGAGGGTATGCCTTGGTACATGTGGGAGGATGATTTAAAGAAGCCTAACAAAACTCAGAAAAACAAGTGGATGAAAAAGCTTGATAAAGAGATGGGTTATTACAAATTCATTCAGTTCCTTTTTAATTATGAGTGGACAAAGCTCAAAAAATATGCAAACGACAAAGGCATATCTATAGTAGGAGATATTCCGATATTTATGGCTTGGGACAGCGTGGATGTTTGGGCAAATCAAGATTTATTCCTTCTTGATTCAGAGGGTTATCCAACTGTAGTTGCAGGTGTTCCGCCAGACTATTTCTCAGCGACAGGACAGTTATGGGGAAATCCTCTATATAATTGGAAGAAGCATACAGAGTCAGGGTATGAGTGGTGGCTTGCAAGAATAAGACACCAGCTTACGCTTTCAGATTTCTTACGTATAGACCACTTTAGAGGTTTTGACCAGTTCTGGGCAGTTCCTTATGGTGAGGAAACAGCCATGAACGGTAAATGGGTTAAGGCACCAGGCGTCAACTTCTTCACTCAGCTTGAGGCGACACTTGGTTATCATTTGCCTATTATTGCTGAGGATTTAGGTGAGATAGATGATTCGGTTATCGAGCTTAGAGATAAGTTCGGATTGCCGGGCATGAAGGTTTTACAGTTCGCGTTTGAGAACCCAGAGGAAAATGATTTCCTTCCTCACAATTTTGTTCGTAATTGTGTATGCTACACAGGTACACATGACAATGATACAACTTTAGGTTGGTATAACCATGCGTATGAGGCGTCAAAGGATAAATTAAGAAGATATTTCTCGACAGATGGATATGACATTTGTTGGATATTAATTAGAGCCTGCTTTGGTTCGGTTGCAAATATGGCAATTGTTCCTATGCAGGATGTACTTAGCCTTGATTCTTGGGCCCGTCTTAACACACCGGGTGTTGCTGAAGGCAACTGGGCTTGGAGATATAAGCAGGAGGTTCTTACTCCAGCGTTAGAGGCTAGATTATACGAGACATGTAAAATGTTTGGAAGATAAAATTAGGAGGAATGTACATGAAAGCTTTTGCTGTATTTCTTGTATTAGCATTAGCATTGGTCTTTAGCCTTCCTTATCATTTATACTTAAAACAGCTTGCAAAAAAAGACCAAGCAAAAGCGTGGAAAAAGGCCAGAAATTATGTGGCGGGGTTTTTCAAATCGGAGCTAGTTGTTTCTGGAGCTAAAACAACTGTTATAGGTAAAGAAAATATTCCTGACGGACCTTGTCTTTTTGTGGGAAATCACAGAAGTTATTTTGATATACTTATATATCATAATTATTGTGGCAAGGAAGTAGGCTTTATGGCTAAAAAAGAATTGCTTAAGGTACCACTTTTAGGTTTATATATGGCAGATATGGGTTGTCTTTTCCTTGATAGAGATGATATCAAGCAGGGATTACAGACAATTAATCAGGGTGCCGAATACATGAAGCAGGGACATTCGATTATTCTTTTTCCGGAAGGACATAGAAATCAAAAGGATGATTTGTTACCTTTTAAAGAGGGTGGCTATAAAATGGCAGAAAAGTCAAAATGTCCGATTGTCCCAGTTGCCATTACAGGTTCAGATTTGTTACTTGAGGCATCGCCTACAGGTAAGCTTAGAGGTGGCAAGGTTATATTAGAATTTGGCAAGCCATTTTATCCATCGGAGATGACTCCGAAGGAAAGAAGACAAAAATACGCAGAGCTTCCTGATATTATACAGGCGATGCGAGATGAACACAGATTATAGAAATGGAGGATTAAAAACATGCCGTGGTGGGGAATATTATTAATAGTAATTGCTGTAATCGTAGTTCTAATGATTATTCTTTATAACATTGGAACAAAGCTTCAGAAGAAGCAGATGGACCAGAAGGAGCAGATGGCAGAGGCGGCTCAGCCTATGACAATGCTTATAATTGACAAAAAGATTTTACCTATGAAGGATGCAGGACTTCCTAAGATTGTTATGGAGCAGACTCCTAAGAGATATCAGAAAGCTAAGCTTCCTATAGTTAAGGCTAAAATCGGTCCACAGATTATGAATCTTATCTGTGATGACGCTATCTATGACCAGGTACCTACAAAGGGTGAGGTTAAGGCTATGGTTAGTGGTATTTACATACTTAGCATAAAGAGTGTTAGAAATAAAAAGAATAATCATCAGGAAGAAGAAACTGATGGTAAGAAGAAAAAGAAGAAGAGCTTAAGAGCACGTCAGGCAGAATACCAGAGACAGTTAAATGACGAGATTATGGCTAAGGCTCAGAACAAGAAAAAAGGCAAAGAGAAAACTGCCGAAGAGATTAAGAAAGACAAAGAAAGAGCAAAGAAAATAAAAGATGGAATCTAAAAAATATTCTAATGGACAAGTGAACATTAAGGATATAATATTTGTATTTTTACCTATCTTTGTTGCTGTATTAATCCAGTATATTACTATGATTACAGATATAATCATTTTGTTTATCGGTAATGTTTTGTCTGATGAGAGACACGACAGAACAATAACTGTTGAACAGATTATGCAGCAGGATTACAATCAGCCTATGAATATGGCTTTTATATCAGTTGCACAATATCTGATTTATGGATTAGTATTTTGCACATGGTATTACAAAGCTTTTGTAAAGAAAAATTCAAAAGATGAAATTATTAGTGCAGGGGCTATCGTACGTAGCTCCTGCAAAAATATATTTACAAGTATTATTCCTATTTTTTTAGTTGTGGCAGGCTACGCTACACAGCTTTTTGTAGATGCTGTCATGACCTTAGTGCGCCCTTATTTTGTGGATGCATTTGCACATTATGATAAGCTTGTTGACAAGGTGATAGGAGCATATTCTTCATGGATAATGCTGATTGCTGTATGCATACTTGCTCCTATTGTTGAAGAGTTTATGTTTAGAGGTTTAATACAAAGGTATGGACTAAAGTTTCTTCCTGCGTTAGCTGCTATCGTGCTTCAGGGCTTTTTGTTTGGTCTGTACCACGGAAACATGGTTCAGGGAGTATATGCGTTTGTGTTAGGAACTCTGTTAGGTTTTATTGCATATAAATTCGATTCATTAGTTCCAAACATTGTGCTTCACATGGCGATAAATGTGAGCCTTTTATTTGTACCACAGAGCTTGTTTGAGAGTACGACTTCGACTATTGTAACAGCCGTATTGTCAGGGATTGTGCTTTTGGTTTGTATGGTGCTTGTGTTTAGAAAGGTGCCGAAGAAAGAGCAGTAAATAAGATACGGATAATTTACGTTTTATTGATGTAAATTATCCGTTTTTTGCACAAATGAAGTTGTATAAAATGTACAAAGATGCATTTTTGAGGGGGAAACTCATAGATTTTTGTCTAATTTAGTTCTTTCTTTTGATTATATATTCTGTAGGGGTGTTTAAAAAGACAGGCTGTCTTTTTAATAAAAATATATAATGTAAAGGAGAAACTAAAGATGAGAAGGTCAAAAAGATTAATGGCATTTTTTATGTCAGTTTTGATGGTTGTTTCACTTGTGTTTAACGGACAATCGTCAGGTGGTTACAGGGTGTATGCAGAGGAAAATGTGGCGAGTGATACGGATGCCACAGAGATGGACGATGAATTTGTATCAGTAACAGAAGATTCTTCTGATATGCTGGAAGATGAGGAAACAGATACAGAACAGCCATATGAAGATGAAGGCACAGAAACTGTAGAAGCTGATACAGATTTTGATAACAGTACATATGTTGGTGACAATTACGAGGTTACCTTAACGTTAGACAGTTATTGGGATAGTGGCTACAATGCGACCATTACCATTAAAAATACAGGTGATACAGTTATTGAAAACTGGTGTGTGGCTTTTCCTTTGGAGCAGAATATCTCAAATATTTGGAATGCAAATATTGAAGAGGTTCATGAGGATTATTTTGTTATTAAAAATGCAGGCTGGAATCAGGACATAGCGGTAGGGGGTAGTGTTTCGTTTGGTATTACCTGCTATGAGGCCTTCAGTGTTTATCCTGAATATTATACATTACTTGGCAACGTGGTTGAGCTTGCAAGTGGTGATTATTCGGTAGCATATGAGATTACTGAGGACTGGGGCGAGGGATATAAGGCTCTGGTTACGATTACAAATAATAAATCAGTTGCCTTAGAGGACTGGAGAATTAAGTTTAATTATGGTGATAACGTTATAACTCAGATTTGGGATGCGGTTATAGTTAATAATACAGATGGTGTGTATGAGATTAGCTGCGAGAGTTATAATCAGAATATAGCAGCAGGCGGAAGTGTTTCGTTTGAGTTTTTGGTTGAACCGGGAAGTTCGGATGTAGAAATAAACGAGATTGTATTATTAGAGCATTTGCCTGAAAACAGTATAAATGGAGCATTGTGT
>JAZSEO010000007.1:0-2671 GCA_045531735.1 Wujia sp.
TATTTATAGTAACATTTCAAATTCCGATTTACGAAATGGATATTAATATATGGCATATTATCAATTATTTTAACATCCCTTAGACCATGAAATTGCATACCGTTTGCGCCGGGGAGACCCCCGTGCCGACTCTGTGAAGTGTGATAATTCAAGACTACACAACAATAACCTTCATCCAAACGCTATTTTTTGTAATGAAATTATCTTATGTTGAAAAAAAAATTATTTGTGTAATTTTTTTTCTTTCAAATTATATATATATATTTTTTAACTTTAGTGTGTGATATATAATCAAAATTGTAAATGGCATTTTTGTAATTTCGTATAGATAGAAGAAAGTAGGAGAGAAAAATAATTATGGACCCTGACATGGACTCCGGGATGGGTTGCAGGGATGTTCAGGTTAAAATTAAATGGGTTGTTATATGAGAGAAGCTGACGTGGCAGCTATGGGCCTTGATAAGGACCGTGTTCGGGTTTGCTGATGTAAATGGTCTTAGTGGGGTATAGGGAAGTACTGGAGCCTTGTAAACTCCAGTCCGGAAGTAAGTATCAATGAAATTCAGCCCGATGGCCTTGTTTTTAACACGGATCTCACCCTCCTTCGGCTCACCAATCTCCACATCCTCCCACTTGAGAACCTATATATAACACATAAAAATAAGTAAAATGTACATCAGTCTAGGAAATATTAGTAAAAATAAGTGAATGGGTGCTTAAATGTTCTTGTTTGAGATGTAAAAATGGAAAATATCAAGAGGTGGATATTGCGAGAACTCATATATGTAAGAAAGACTTTGTTCATGATTACTATCGGTGGACATCACATGGAGAACTTCCATTTCATTATCCATCCCCTTTAGAGGAGACGCCTTCCTCGAGCCAAAATGATATCAATTTCTTTGGGATAGGGATGCATTTGTTCGAGAATTTGAATCCTACTCAAAGATTAATGGTGTTTGATGCAGCTGGTCCAAAATGATATCAATTTATTTGGGATATGGATCCATAGTGGAGGCATACCTACTGGAGGAGACCATAAGGTTCACAAAACAGTATTCCGACCCTCAAGATCCGTACAAGCAAAAGAGGCATACCTACTCAAAGAATGGTATTTATAATCTTATATGTATTCAGTGAGACATGTACTCACATTACACATATACGACTTCTTATTGATTTGAATTGACTATGCAGGATATTTGAGAATGTGGAAGGGAGAAGCAATCCTCATGCTCTTAGAGATCACTTTCGTGAATGGTTCAGAGATTATGTAAGTACTAGCGCACATTAATTTTCGATGAAAAAAAGATAAATAAGATGAAAAAGAAAGACACAAAATGTTATTTGCGATGCATTAATTTTCTGAATAAGAAATTGAAAGAAGATAAATAAGATGAAAAAGAAAGACGAATGAAGAATATCGTGATTTAAGAACTATAGAGATCGAAATCAAGGGGTTGAAGAATAATAAAGAGATTGGATAAAATGAGATTTGAATATCAAAAAAGATAAACAAAAAAAGATGATGATCGATCAAGTCATGAAAAAAGGAACCTTGAAGAAACGAGACCAAAATCATGGCAAATAAGAGGACCAAAGAACAAGAGTATCGAAAGTGGTGAATATGATGCACGAACGGGGGCAGAAGTAGATGGAACATGAAAAGAAGGGAATGTAATAGATCGAAAAATCGAAACGATTATTGTGATCATCTAGACGATTAAGATAATCGAATTGAAGTTTAGGATCATGGAAATTAACATAGAGAACCAAATTAAGAACAAGAGGATCAGAAGTGAAGAAGATAATACCATTCGAAGAAGGAAGACTAAATAAAAAGATAGTAATATAAGTTCGGGATCGAGGAGAGTATGTTGAAGAAATCAATAGTACTTGGATCTTGTTGGTACAAAACCTACAATTGACACAAGTCTCAAGATGTCGAACATGTTGAATAATTTTAAACAAATACAACATGATTATATATGCATAGACGGAGATGTACGCTACTATACTTACATAATCTTTGAACCATTCACGAAAGTGATCTAAGAGCATGAGAATTGCATCTCCCTTCTTGATTCTCAAATATCATGCAGAGTCGATTCAAATCAATAAGAAGTCGTATATGTGTATTGTGAGTACATGATTCAAATCAAACACCATTCTTTGAGTAGGATTCAAATTGTCGAACAAATGCATCCCTATCCCAAAGAAATTTGTATCATTTTGGCTCGAGTAAGGCATCTGATCCTCTACAGGGGGTGGAGAATGAAATATTGGAAGTTCTCCATGTGCCGTCCACCGTTTATAAGCATGAACAAATCCTCTCTTATATTTATGAGCTCTCACAATATCCACCTCTTGATATTTTCCATTTTTACATCTCAAACAAGGACATCTAATTAATCTTCTCATTATCCATCAACTGCACTTGAGATGTCGCAAACGTAATGAATTCGTCAACACCAACAAGAAACTCTTGTCTCCAACAACCATCAGCATCATGTCTCCGATCATACATCCAATCACGCTCTGCCATGCTCAACTGCCTACTACAAAAATAAGATGGAAGTCAGCTATCACAATAAGAACATAGCCACGACATTAGCCACGACATTCAACACATTAGCCACGACATTCAACAAACACATACAAAATAAGAACA
>JAZSEO010000029.1:0-3965 GCA_045531735.1 Wujia sp.
GGAGAAGAAGGGGTTTGTAATTATTTCTGTGGATGAACAGGATAAGAGGAAGCAACGGATTGAACTTACGCCATATTGCCAAGAGTTTTGTGAGAAAAACGATGAAATGAGTATGACGCTTTTGAAGAGAATGTTTGAAGGAGTGTCTGAGGAGCAGTTACAGACTACAATACAGACCATTGTGCAGATTGAGGATAATTTAAAATTGATTTAAGGAGAAGAAGAGATGAAGGCTTTGATAATTTATAAAAGTAAAACAGGGTTTACAAAATGGTATGCAGAATTCATTGCTAAGGAAGTAGATGGCAATCTGATGGATTTTAAGGAAGTTACAGCTGAAATAATGTCTGGATATGATGTGGTTGTTTATGGTGGCGGGTTGTATGCAGGAATGATAAATGGATATAAAAAAGCGAAAGAGATGTTTGAAAAGAGTTCAGCGAACAGGTTTATTCTGTTTGCAACAGGTGGAACGCCTAATGAAGCCACAAAGGAGATTGAGGAGGTTTGGAAGAACAATCTGTCAGCAGAAGAATTGCAAGCTATCCCTCATTTTTATATGCAAGGTGGAATCTGTTATGAAAAAATGTCATTTTCGAATAGGACAATTATGAAAATGATGTCTAAAGTGATGGATAAAAAGAAGGATAAGGACAGCGCAGAAGAAGGTTTTGCACAGGCAATAAAAAGTTCCTATGATATTACTTCCAGTGAATATGCAAAACCACTTATTAAGTGTTTATTAGAAGGATAGTGGATAGTATGAAGAAAGTAATCAGGATAGCGGTCATATTTTTATGCATTGTTTTTATAGGAGTAGTTGGATTCAAAACATGGAGTGCAAAGCTTGTAAAAGAAGCTAGGGAACTTGAGGATGTTTTCATAGATTTATCTAAAGTAGAAGACGGGACTTATGAAGGGCATAGTGAACTTGGTCCGGTTATTGTAGACGTGAAAGTAACAGTGAAAAAGGGTAAAATAACTGAAATTGAAATTCTAAATCATCAAAATGGACTGGGACAGTCAGCAAATGTGATTATTGATGAGATGGTAGATAAAAATACATATGATGTGGATGCTGTTAGTGGAGCAACTGTTTCAAGTGAGATTATTATGAATGCGGTTAATAACGCTTTGCAGAAAGGGTTGAAGTGAGTGGAGGAGAAAATGAAAGGATATTTACCCATTATAGTAAAATATAGCCCTATTAGAAAGTTGGCGATAATTCCTTTTGAAAAGTCTCCGGATACCATTTATAGAGGTTTCGAACTGCAATATATTGATGGAGAACCATATGGAGTGGGATACCGAGTGCTTGCGTATCGAAATGATAACTATGTAGATGTATATGATGATGTGGCATTGAATTTTAACGAAAATGAAAAGTTTAATGTTGTTGAGAATGGATTACATAAACATATTCAGACTTCAATTAACAATGTACAGTTTTGTAAAGAGAATAATAATCAGCTTATTAGCTTTCAGTTTGTTGATATACATGATAGAAAAATATCAGTGCATATTGAGGAAAAAAGTAAGAAAAAGTCAAAAGGGATGAATTTGTTGGCACCCATTGGAATTGGTTCCAAGGCACCTGAATATCTACCGGTATTTTTTATGTACGACTTTGATTTCATACGCAAAAGTAAATCCATTGTTGCTTGCACCATTGACGGCAAGGAAATTACAATAGACAATTTTCCAATGCCAATGAATGGTCAGGCAAGATTATATGCCAGATATAGTAATGAATGTGAATTGCTGGAATTTGCGAATACAAGTATGATGGAACTGCAAGAAATTGAACTGAATAATGAGAATACTTATTGGGATGGTAATATAGAGTATTTCTTTGACTATAAAGCTGATTTAGAGAAGGTGAGGGTACATTTGGGTGAAGATAATGTACACATATTCTTTAGTGGTGGATTGAGTTTGGATAAACCTTGTGCCGGTCAATTTACAATTAATCCGAGAGAACAAATGGGTTATTTACAGGGAGAATATAGCGTTCAGTGTGAAAATAATACATTAATATTTAAGATGACTCCAATAGATGGATGGATATCAAAACCCAATAGTTTTATTACACGTTTAATTTTAGGTAAGAACTCTGTTTTTTGCGCTTGGAGTAAAAAATATAGTTATGAAGCTATTATTGATTTGGCTACCAGAAAGGTAGAAGCATATTGGAAAAACGGAAATCTGAAATAAAAATGTGAGAAGTTATATCATATGAGGTGAAAAGAAAAATGGGTGTTTTTATTGGAATAATAATTATTTTAGGAAGCATTTTAGTTTGGTTTCACATACCATATTCACCTGTGAAAAGGTGTTTTGCAAAGGATGTTGAGAACTTGAAAGCTAGCAATAAGCTACAAGAAGAGGGACAAGTTTTCAGAAGTGAAGAATTTTCAAAGTTGCCCATTGTGATTCAAAGGTATATAGAACATTGTAGATATATTGGGACACCTAAAATGAGTTACTTGAAAATGAAATATCATGATGTGGACTTTATGCAGGGAAAAGATGGACCGGTATTAAAGATTGATTATACACAGTATGATTTTGTGTCAGAACCTTGTAGAATGGCTCTAATTAGCAGCAGTATGTTTGGTGTTCCCTTTGAAGGGTATGACTATTATCAAAATGGTGTTGGAGGGATGAAGGGCGTTATAGCAAAAGGGATAACCTTATTTCATCAAACCGGAGAAGAAATGGATAAGGCTTGTCTGGTTACATACCTCGCAGAAAGCATGTTCGCTCCGGCTATTTTGTTGCAGGACTATATATCATTTGAAGAGATTAGTGATTATGAAGTGAAAGCAACCATCTATTATGCAGGTCAGTCTGCAAGTGGCATTTTCACATTTAATGAGCAACATGAATTTGTTTCTTTTACAACAAATGATAGGGGAGTTACAAATCCAGACGGAACTATGGAATATATTCCATGGTCTGCAGTTTGTAACGAATATGATTTTTCTGAAAGTGGAATCAGGTATCCTACTAAGTTTAAAGCTATATGGAATTATCCGGAAGGAGATTTTGTATATTTTGATGGTGTAATTAGTACAGTGTTATATGATGAGTGAGACAACTTTCAGTTTACTGAACAGACAATTCCAATTTGTTGATGTCGTGTGACTTGATTTTTTAGTAATAGCAAGTTGCTTTAAGAGTTGTATAACTATACCTTTTATGCTAATGTACCACACACTTTAAGATAGAAGGAGGTGTGGTAAGACATGGAATCCAGTAATAACAAGGGATTAGTCAGCGGCTTTGCAATGGTACGATTCTTTCTGAATAAGTTATTTGAAGAAAATCTAATTGATACAGATACTTATGTATTTGCCTTAAATATGGCATAAGAAGGCCACAAGGAGCAGAATAAGTGATAATTCGAGTTGAAAAAGTACAAGTTGAAAATGAGGATATTATAGTTTTTTGTAGGACATCTATTGGTGATTTTAAGGGGATATGGACAAAAAAGGAAGAACCGTTTATAGGTGAGGAGTATCATGTTGAATTAGGCATAGAGGAATTCTTGGGAGAGATTGTGGTTAGTGTAGTGCATGAGTATTCGGTATCGGTCAATGGATATCAAATTAATTTCATAGGATTGTGTGAAGGTGCAGATGATGAGGTTATGTACATAAGATTGTCTATTGACTGGATAGAAATGTTAGACGTAGTCGATGGAATCAGAATAGGTGATGATTTTGTGAGTTTTTCTGTTGATTATAGAAAAATAAAAATCTATCCCTATACAATATGAGAAGAAAAATACGAGAGCGGAGGTATCGGTATGTGTGGAATAACAGCTGATTTATAAAGAAAAATAAATCGGAGGTTTATATGAACTATTTAATTAGAGAATTACATAAAGACGAAACTGCGGTATTAGATACTTTCTTGTATGAGGCGATTTTTATTCCGGAAGGAGTTCCGGCACCATCCAA
>JAZSEO010000023.1:0-3568 GCA_045531735.1 Wujia sp.
ATCCCCAATTTCTCCTATCTCATCAATAGGAGATTCTGTACACCCTACCAATAACAGTAAGGTGCACAGTGTAAATATTAATTGCTTCATAACTCCTAATTTTTTAAATTAAAGATCTCCCCCCTCATCAGGATTCTCTAATTGGCTACTTGCAAAGCCTTTCTCAACCTCAACATTAATCACCTCTATTATTGGTGATTCATAATAAAATTTCTGTTCCATAAATATATCAATTGTCTTTCCAAGATTTGTTTACAATTACAGGAGGATGTGTTGGTTTATAATTCGCAGGCTTATATACCATCGCTCGAGTTGATGCCGATGTTGCTCTATTGCGAGCATCCCACTCTACGAAATCTTCGTAATCATACTCCCAATCTGTGCCATACGCCAACTTGTGAATGCGGTAGTAAATAGCCTCTCGCGATGGTGCATTAAAACCTCCTGTATTATGGCGCATAATAGAGTTCTCCGTCGGTCGCCATACGCCTGACCAATATGTCAAACCACCCTCGTATGCACCTAAACCATCGTTTGCATAGCGAGCATCATTTATGAAATAATTCCAACGAATTGCAGATTTGTCGCTTGTAAAATCAACATTTTTCCACCAACCCCAACTGTTCTGCTGAGCCTGAATTTGTGAAACATAGTCACTTGGTGCAGTTCCCATATCCTCATACGCATACTCATCTGCAAGTTTTGCGAAGCCGTGTCCACACGCCTCGTGATGTAGCAACTGAGCAAATACCGTTGGATCGCCGCCCTTAGGGAAATATGATACAGATACGCCGGTGCCATAGTCCTTACCACTATTTGGGGAATACATATAGCAGGTTCCTGCGTAATTATTGGAATTCATAGCAACAATTAACAAGGCTTCATCCATTGCCTCCTCTGATATAGCTCTGAGGGCATAATAAAAGACAGCATTGTCATATCCACCAACCTTTGTGCCATCTCCAAAATATCCATCAAGAGCGGTATTGCCATACTCATACCCCTCAGTTGCAGACACAACATTTACATAGTATACATTAAAGTAGTCTTTGAATGATTTGTATGGTTCCTCTATGAAGAGATTATTATACATATTCTCCATATCCGCCTTATATGTGCCATTTGCAATTTGGCGGTCACTATAAGCGTCACCCATCAAGACTATATTTATTCCTTTGCCTTTTGTTGCAGTCTGCAAAGTGTTTACTTTTCCATCATTAGAATAATCTGTAGATATATAGTAATCTATCTCAGGTAAGTCCGTATATTCGTACTCTTTTACATATTTTATAAATTCCTCCCAACCGCTAGCACTCAAGTACTTCTCTTTAGATTGACTAGGAACATAGATTGTGAGATTCTCATACTCTTTCTCAGGAAAGAAACCGCCAGGGCATGTGGCGTCAATCATTTTAGGAGGTTCAAGGCTTCTAAAATACACTTTCTCAATGTTGTAAGATCGTTTAAAACAATAAAATGGGAAAGTTGATATTTTTGCTGAAAGAGTTATTGACTTTAAATTTTGACAATTTGCAAAACAATCTGTACCAAGAGTTGTCACATTGTCGTGCAAAACGACACTTTCAATATAATCATTGTATTCAAATAGATTATCCCCTAAAGCTGTGACATCCTCTGGTATATAATATGACTTAATACCCCTTCCTAAAAAGAATTGTAGCTCTCCATTCTTTACATATCCTTTATTATCATCAGTAGTTCCTGGGCCATAAATATACTGCAGTTTAGGAAGATCCTTAAATGCTAAAGCAGCAACATTCACAATAGATTTAGGTAAGGTTACTGACACAAGGTTCTCACCTCCATAATGAAAAGACATGGTTCTAATTGATGTAATACCTTCAGGTATTGAATAAGATGATAAATAATGACCTACAAATGCATTTAGTTGTTTGCCTCCACTAACCTTATAATCATCTGTAATAAAACACATATTATCGTCCGTCACAAACCTACTGTTACCAAAAAAACCTTGCAACTCAAAACAGAGATCAAATGCATTATCACCTATATACTCTACACTCTGAGGAATTGTTATAGTCTCTATTAAACTGCGCTGAAATGCTTCATAGTTAATCTTCCTAACACTTCCAGGGATTGTAACCATCTTAAATTTTGCACCATCAAAAGCTCCAGAACCAATTTCAGTCACACCATTAGGTATTATGTAACTTTCGTTGTCTGCACCAGGTGCATATATGTATAAAACATCGTTTATAATGATACTCTGTCCGTCGGTATGTTTTCCTGTAAACGTCTTTAATTTAGGGTTATTTATAAATGGGCTGATACAAGACTGAAGATTATCTGGTGTCCTAAATTCAGTGATATCTGCCATATTAAAGCAATATCGTCCAATCTCTTTTACTGAGTTGGGTAATAAAATTTCTGTAATGATTGAAAGTTCTGGAGAATCAACTGAAAAACATCTATTATTGATTCTAGTAATGGGTCCATCACACCTAATCACACATTTTTTTCCATCAAAAAAATGATCTACTATATTTACATCAAACGGTTTACCGTTAAGTCCAATATCATCAAATCCTAGTATTCCCTTGCCAAGATAATCTATTATGGCGTTAGTTTTGGTAGTATACCAAATTTCATTATTTGGCACATTTACTGCGGATATACTACCTGTCAAGTCCACCTCCCTCTTCAAGTTGTAGAACTTGTTCCTCTCAAAGGTAAAAGACTTATTTACTTCATAGGTTTGTGTACCACCTTCTACATCTTCCACGGTTACAGACAATCCATTCTGCAATGTTACTGGTGGAACAACTATCCAAAAATCTGTTGGTGCATCTGCAGAGTTACTTATTTGTACAGGTTCTGCACAAGTGAGCTTTATGCTTTTGGTTGTACCTGTCATCTTGCAGGTTGGATTTCCGCTTAATGTTGCAGTTACCTCCGCTTCTCCAGCTATGGCCTCATCTCCCAATGAGGTAAGTGTTACTGATGAAATGGATGCATTCTCTCCATATAAACGCACTCTTAACCAGCTGCACACATTCTTGAAGGCCAATTGACCGCTAGTAGAAACTGCAACCATTGTATTGGCTCCCAAACCAAATGAATTCTCTGCATAACTCTGTTCTGCAGGCATATCAAGTGTCAATACACAACTAGTTTCATCCAAGGTGATATCCTCTGAATATGGGTATACGGCATAGATATTATCTACATCTGCGCCATACCAGAACTCATCATCTGTTGAAGTCTTCTTGAAACCGCCAGCGTTTGCTCCAGTCTTTCCCGTAAATGTATATTGACGCAGATATGTTGTCTTATTAAACATTGTTATCTTATCCTCCGCAGTCCAACGCATACGTATCTGGCCATCCACATACGTTTTGGTTGATGTGGTATCTTCTAAGCCCTCTATGGTTGCATAAAACTCCGCATCCCCAATTTCTCCTATCTCATCAATAGGAGATTCTGTACACCCTACCAATAACAGTAAGGTGCACAGTGTAAATATTAATTGCTTCATAACTCCTAATTTTTTAAATTAAAGATCTCCCCCCTCATCAGGATTCTCTAA
>JAZSEO010000087.1:0-12930 GCA_045531735.1 Wujia sp.
ACACAATGCTCCATTTATACTGTTTTCAGGCAAATGCTCTAATAATACAATCTCGTTTATTTCTACATCCGAACTTCCCGGTTCAACCAAAAACTCAAACGAAACACTTCCGCCTGCTGCTATATTCTGATTATAACTCTCACAGCTAATCTCATACACACCATCTGTATTATTAACTATAACTGCATCCCAAATCTGTGTGATGACATTATCACCATAATTAAATTTAATTCTCCAGTCCTCTAAAGCAACCGATTTATTATTTGTAATCGTAACCAGAGCCTTATATCCCTCGCCCCAGTCCTCAGTAATCTCATAAGCTACCGAATAATCACCACTTGCAAGCTCAACCTCATTGCCAAGTAATGTATAATATTCAGGATATACGCTAAATGCTTCATAACATGTAATACCAAATGAAACACTTCCACCCACCGCTATATCCTGATTCCAGCCTGCATTTTTAATAACAAAATAATCCTCATGAACCTCTTCGATATTTGCATTCCAAATATTTGAGATATTCTGCTCCAAAGGAAAAGCCACACACCAGTTTTCAATAACTGTATCTCCTGTATTTTTAATTGTAATAGTCGCATTGTAGCCACTATCCCAATAACTGTCTAACGTTAAGGTAACCTCGTAATTGTCACCGACATATGTGCTGTTGTCAAAATCTGCATCAAACATTTCTGTATCAGTCGAAACCACGTCCTGCACATTTTCTTCACAATCACATGTTGCATCTTCCGTCATTTCTGTGGCATCCGTATCACTCGCCACATTTTCCTCTGCATACACCCTGTAACCGTTTGACAGTTGTCCATTACAAATCAATGTAACAACCATCAAAACTGACATAAAAAATGCCATTAATCTTTTTGACCTTCTCATCTTTAGTCTCTCCTTTTCATTATATATTTTTTATTAAAAAGACATTACGTCTTTTTAAACACCCCTACAAAATATATAATCAAAAGGAAGAACTAAATTAGACAAAAATCTATGGTTTTCCCTTCCTGAATTCATCTTTGTAAGTTTTTTACAACTTCATTTGTGCAAAAATCACAACCAGATTTTTTCGTATAATACTCACAACATAACGCAATGCTAGCCTTTATTTTGTTATGTTTTCCTTTTTTCTTTCATATCATATATAGACTATGTGATTATAAAACGAGTTTGCTTTATGGACAATTTTAGCTCAACTTCTGAAAGTTTCTGTACCTCATATATTTATTCTGAAAATGTCATTAATTATCTTATAAAATATGACAACGACCTGACTAGAGTATATAGTCAGGTCCAACCTGACTGCGTAAATATCATCAATGACTTTTTTCTTGTTGCCTACAAAAATCTCCCCCAAAACGAATCCTATATAAACTCCACCTATCAATACGGATATTCTTATGTTCCTAAATGCTACGGACTCATGGACATTTCAGCCGTAAATGACACTGGAGTAAGCCGAATCAAAAACTTGCCCGGACTTAATTTATCCGGAAGAGGTACTATAATTGGTTTTATTGATACAGGAATAGACTACACTAATCCACTGTTTAGAAAGACCGACGGAACTACAAGATTAAAAGCAATATGGGATCAGAATGAAGCTGCCTACGGAACAGCCCCCGCTGTTTTTGGCTATGGCGGAGAATATTCTGAGGAAATGATAAACGAAGCACTTAACACTTCTAATCCCTTTGAGATTGTTCCACAGCGAGACGAGAATGGACATGGAACATTTATGGCTTCCATAGCCGCAGGAGGCAACGACCCATCCGAGCCTTTTACTGGAATCGCTACTGAAGCAGATATTTTGGCAGTCAAGCTTAAACCGGCTAAGACAATATTGCGAGAGGTTAATTTAATTAACTCTGCATCAGAATGTTACTCAGAAGACGACATTATATTTGGCATAAAATACCTTATAGACACAGCCACAAAGCTAAATAAACCTCTTATAATTTATCTCGGAATTGGTACTAATCAGGGAGACCACAGCGGTACGAATAATCTTGATTTATACATAGATACCTTTGTCAGTCTCAGAGGTATCTGTATTGTCGCCCCTGTCGGTAATGAGCTCGGCTATCGCCGTCATTATTCCGGTGGGATTATCAACCCTGAACAAAGCTCACCTGAAAGCATCGAAATATCTGTAGAAAGTCCTACAAAAGGTTTTACAATGGAAATATGGGGAAGTGCTCCTGCTCTTCTTGAAGTTAATGTTGTATCTCCTACCGGAGAAATCTTTGACGACATTTCTTTCGTACGTGACAGTATGTCAAGCTGGCGTTTTCTATATGAAGGAACTGATTTATTCATTTTAAATACAGTTATTGCAACCAACAAAGGTGACCAAATCATTTTGCTTAGATTTGAAAACCCCTCACAGGGAATATGGACAGTCAATGTAAAAAATCTTCTTACTATAACAGAAAATGTTTTTGATGCATGGTTGCCTATTAATCAATTCACAGATGGAAAGGTAAATTTTGTCCGTTCCAATCCTGACATGACGCTTTGCTCTCCCGGTGCCGGCAATGGCGTTATAACAGTTGCTGGCTACAATCATTATACAGGAGCCTTATACACCTACTCCAGTCGTGGCTACACCAGAAAAGGACGTATAAAACCCGACATAACCGCGCCATCAGTAAACGTGCAAGGAGCATTCTCCACAAGCAGCGGACAAGGAAACAGATTATTATATACAAAAAAAAGCGGAACTTCTGTCGGAGCTGCCCTAGTGGCAGGCATAGCAAGTCTTATTATGGAATGGGGAATAGTAAAAGGCAATGCAATAAACGCAAACACAGAGACTATTAAGCAATTCCTTATACGAGGAGCAAGAGACGAAGCAGACATAGATTATCCAAACAACGCATGGGGCTGGGGTGTAGTAGACATATATAACAGCTTCGAAACCATAAGAGACAGAACTTGACTGTTTAATATTTTTCTTGACATAAGTTTTTTTTGAAGTATATTTATATATAGAATAAATTTTGGGAGGTAAAGAGATGATTTGTCCATCTTGTAAATTTGATAACAAAGACGGAGTTGCATTTTGTGCAAACTGCGGAACTAAAATGTCTCAGGATAATTCTGACGACAAAACAGTATTAATTACTGAAGAAACTCCTGCACCAGAAGCGGCACCTGCCGAAGAAGCTAAGCAGGAAACTCCTGTTGATGACAGCGAGTCAAACACAACAGTTTTAACTAGTGAATTAAAAGGACCTGGTCCTGTACCTGTTCCTGGTGCTCCAACCCCTATGAATGGTGCCCCTATGGCATTTTCTCCAGCTCCTATGGGTAATACAGCACCTATGAACAATGCCCCTATGAATGGTGCTCCAATGGGTGCTCCCGTACCTATGAACAACGCTCCTGCCGGCAAACCAGGCAAAGCACCTAAGGCTCCAAAACAGCCAAAAGCCGCAAAGAGTGGTGCCAGCACAGGAACTAAAGTTTACATTGGATTTTCTATATTCGCAATTCTTGCTTTAGTTGGTGTATTAGTATACGGCATAATGCAGTTAAATGACAAAAAAGACGAAATCAACAAATTAAACGACGATATTGCTTCAGTTACAGATGCAAAAGACGATATCGCTTCAGAACTTGAGGCTGAACAGGCTGCTTCTGAGACATATGTTTCTACAATTGATGAGTTAAACAATTCTGTTGCCACTTTAGAAAGTGAAAATGCAACCCTTACATCAACTGTTGAAGGTTATGCACCATATGATAACCTCATCAACTTCTCTGATGCTCATAACGCAGGAGCCGAGGCTGAATTCTTTGCAAGCCATACAGTTCTTCACCTTACAGATGCCTCTACTATGGTAAGAGTATATTATCCTACACAGGGTGGTACAGTATACTTCGGTGGAAATGACACAAACGTTGCTTCTTGTGAGTGGGGCGATGATTGGATTAACGATTCCGTAGCAACCTTGTACGTAACTCCAGAAGGTTCTGGTAACACAATTATTACATTAACAAACGACCAGAATGATACAGAAGTTAAAATCTATGTATATGTAGATTAATTCAAACACAACAAAGGGTCAGTTCTTTATGAACTGACCCTTTTATTTTTAATTCATATTAAAGACACTTCGTGTCGATTATTTTATTACTTTAATCCAACCCTCTGGTGCTTCAATACGTCCCATCTGAATTCCTGTAAGTGTATCATATAATTTTTTAGTTACAGGACCCATCTCATCCATACCACTTGGGAAGCAGATTTCATTACCATGGTCATCAATTTTTCCAACAGGAGAAATAACTGCTGCTGTACCACATAATCCACACTCGGCAAAATCCTTAAGCTCATCCAAATATACTTCTCTGTGCTCTACCTCCATGCCAAGATATTTTTCTGCAACTATCATAAGCGAACGACGGGTAATAGATGGAAGAATACTGTCTGACTTAGGAGTAACAAGCTTACCCTCCTTAGTAATAAAGATAAAGTTTGCTCCTCCAGTTTCCTCAACCTTAGTTCTAGTAGCTGGATCAAGATATAAATTTTCTGAGTATCCTTTGTTATGAGCATCAACAATAGCATGTAAACTCATAGCATAGTTAAGACCAGCCTTGATATGACCAGTTCCATTAGGAGCAGCACGGTCAAAATCAGATACTCTGATAACGATAGGCTTAGCACCGCCTTTAAAGTATGGTCCTACTGGTGTACAGAACACTCTAAACTGATATTCATCAGCAGGCTTAACTCCAATAACAGGATTACTACCAAACATATAAGGTCTGATATATAATGTAGCACCTGAACCATATGGTGGAACCCAGTCAAGATTAGCCTGTACAGTTTTAACAATAGCCTCTACCCATTTATCCTCTGGATATACCGGCATCTCAAGTCTCTTACAAGTATCTGCCATTCTCTGAGCATTTAAATCAGGACGAAAACAAACTACATGTCCATCCTCAGTTGTATAAGCCTTAAGGCCTTCAAAACAAGTCTGCGCATACTGAAGAACACCTGCACACTCACTCATAGTGACTGTTGCATCCTCAGTGATAATGCCATCATCCCATGCACCATCCTTGTAGTTAGATACAAATCTTTTGTCAGTCTGAATATAGCCAAATCCCAAGTTTGACCAGTCGATATTCTTACTCATAATATATACTCCCTTTCCCTAGTTAGTCTCAACATATACTCCCATTGTACCACCATGAGATAATTATGCAAGAAAAAAGTTGAGAATAATTTAATATCAGACGTAAATCACCAGCATTATACATACAACAAGCTGAAGCATCATAAACATAGGAATAAGTATCTGAAATTTCAAATGCTTAGTTTTATGTCTAAAAATCTGCATTCCTAAAAATGCACCTATACCACCAAAGCAAAGTCCCATTATAATAAGCTTGCGTTCAGATATACGCCTTTTATTTTTTATGGCACATTTTTTATCATAGCCATATACCGCAAATGTCACAAAATTATAAACTGCAAACACTGCAAACAAAATATCTATAAATATACCACTCATTATTTATGCCTTAATTGCAACTGCCTCAATCTCTATAAGAACATCCTTTGGAAGTCTTGCAACCTCCACACAAGAACGTGCAGGACAGTTTTCTGTAAAGAATGTAGAATACACTTCATTAACTGCTGCAAAATCATTCATATCTTTTATAAAAACAGTAGTTTTTACAACATTAGCTGCGTTTGAGCCCGATTCCTCTAAAAGAGTAATGAGGTTTCCAATTGCCTGCTTAGCCTGTGCCTTAATATCACCTGTTTCTAATTCTCCCGTCTCAGGAATAATTGGAATCATGCCTGATGTATAAATCATGTTTCCCACAACTACTGCCTGTGAATAAGGTCCTATTGCGGCTGGTGCCTTTGGTGTTGAAATAATAGTTTTCATAAAATTATCCTCCTGTACTATCTAATTATCTATAAGCTCTATGGTCTTTTCAGTTATTTTAATTTTACCCTCTTTAAGAAGTCTGCCGACCGCTCTCTTGAAAGCATTTTTACTGAGACCAAATTCTTTTTTTATTAAATCCTTATCTGCCTTATCATTAAAAGGCAAAACGCCTCTATAGCTTTTTATAATATTATATACCATCTGACTGTCATCCTCCATCTGCTTATATGCAGGTGCTCTCATCGACAAATCAGCTTTACCATCTTCTCTTATATTGACAATTCTACCACTTACTTCATCTCCCGGATATACCTTGCCAAAAAGCTCATTCTCATGTATAAGCCCTGAATACTTATTGTCAATGGCTACAAATGCACCAAAATCCTTTTTGTATTCATAAACTATACCAGTAAAGTTCTGACCTTTTTCGTAGCCCTCTATCGGCAATAAATGCTGATACAATTTCATCGATACGCAAAGTCTTCCCGACTTATCTTCATACATTCTGACGAGATATTCTCTACCCTCCTGAACCTTTGTAGTCTGTTCCTTAAACGGAAGCAAAATATCCTTCTCCAATCCCCAGTCCATAAATGCACCTATAGAGGTAACATTTTTTACTCTGAGTTTAGCGATTTCTCCCATAGTAATATATGGCTCATTAACAGTCGCTATAGGTCTGTCCTGTGAATCCCTATATATAAACACACTTATAGTTGCACCTGCTTTTATATTTTCAGGAACCTGCTTTCTAGGCAGAAGAATCGTATCCGCTGTGGCACTGTCCTCCTCGCCCAAATATACACCAAAGTCCTTTGAGCGTATAACCTTCAATGTGTTCCATTTGCCAAATTCTATCATGTTTTTCCGTCCTCCTCGTTTTATTAATACACAAAAAGACCACCGCAGTGGTCTAATCTTTATTTGCTTTTCTTAGCCGGCTTATCTAATTTTAATACCTTCTGTCTAATAAATGCAAGCTCTGTTTCATTAGCCTGTCTATATCCTAACTCCTCCAGCTTCTCTGTAGAATTACTTAAAGAGAACACTGACATGCCTTTTTCATTTAATTTTTCTTTATATCCATTAAATACGTCAACAATAGCATACACATCTTTTGTTCTTTTATCCGGACTAGCCATAACATTTCTGATACACCACTCATCTACTGCTTCTCCCTTTTCAGGCAAAACATCGCTATTTACTTTTTTTATATATATTTCATCTGTATGACAAATTGCCCAAGGCACAACATAGATTATGTTACTCATTATATTTCCTCCAAAAGATATGTAACCGTATACTAACAACATGTGAAATTCTATAGCATTTCTATATATTTGTCAAATAAAAATATTTTTTAAAAAAAAGCTTGCTTTTTCTTAAGGCTTAATATATAATAACTTCTTGTGATGGGCTATCGCCAAATGGTAAGGCACTGGACTCTGACTCCAGCATTTCAAGGTTCGAATCCTTGTAGCCCAGCTAAGAGCAACTATCTAGTTGCTCTTTTTTTGTACATTCTTTGTTCTATCTTAGCACTACAGATGCTACAAAAATAACACGGTAACATAAAAATAGCAGATATAATACGCAAACATTTTGGACTGCGATTTTAGCGACTGACGAAATCCACCAGCTACTAAGACTTAGGCTCGAAGGCATTCCTGAGAGTCTTAGTCGAAGTTGCTGGGTAGTTCGGCAGCGCGTTGCAGTATGTTTGCATTTATATCTGCTTTTTATGTTACCATGTTATTTTTTATAGCATCATTTATTTATACGCATCTGTTAATTGCATCCTGCATAATGCAGTAGTTTACAATTCCGAGTCCACATAACTGGAGAATAATGAAAAGAATTGGTGTACTTCCTGGCATACCCTTCATCTGGTCAACTCTCTCTCCCATCTTCCATGCCCAGTACCATCCATAAATACCACATGTAACAAGTGTAAGTAAAATCACCATACCACCTGTTGTTGCAGTATGATTACCTGATAAATAGTTAATCTCATCATTGAGCTTAATCATCCAAAAGATACCATAGATTCCACAAGTAACGATGGATAATAAAATCGCCATACCAATGTTTCTCTGCATAATTCCACCTGTATCCATTCCGTATGGTTGTTGACCATATGGCTGACCGTATGGCTGCTGACCCATTGGCTGTCCCATTGGTTGTCCATATGGTTGCTGATTGTTAAAATTAAATGTTGTGTTTTGTTCTTGTGCAAGAGGTGCTCCACAGCTTAAACATGATGTAGCTGTATCTGCACATTGTGCTCCACACTGATGACATGTTTTCATATCTTTCCCTCACTTTAATTATATTTTAGCACGTAAACTAATGTAATTATTTTAACATACATATACATATTATTCAATTAAAAAAGACTTCGGATAAATCCGAAGTCTTATGCAGCAGAGAGGATTCGAACCCCCGACACTACGGTCCGTAGCCGTATGCTCTATCCAGCTGAGCTACTACTGCCTATATGCAAAACAAGTTTCGCAACAGTGGTAATTGTACAATATAAGCCAACCTTTGTCAAGATTAATTTATTCGACTATTTTATATTCAACTTTAGATATATTTTTTCCGCATATAGTTACTATAATCTCATCAGTTCTTTTAATTGCTAAGTCAACATCCATATCTCTTATTTTTAGTTTATCCGGTTCTACCACAAAAGAATCAAGAGGAATATTTATTCCTTGACCTGTATATTTCAAATAGGCCTCTTTCATGGTCCAGATTTCAAAAAATCTCTCGTTCTGCTCGAATTCACTTTGGATTATATATGCATACTCATCCTCATGAAAGCATCTCTTTGCGATTTTCAAATCCTTTTCTCTAATACATTCGATATCTATACCAACCTCTTCTCTACCATATGCAATCGCAACATATTCACCAGAATGTGAAATATTATATTTAAATTCAGGATATGCTTTTATATATGGTTTTCCATATTCGCCTTTTTCAATATGTATATCTGATACATTTGTACCATACACATCCTTAAAAGCCTCCATAAGCAAATAACCTGCTACTATCGAGGTATGAACAGCCTGCTTATATTTTAATCGCTCTACAGCCTTCTTACGTTGTTCATACAACCCCGTAACAAGACGCTCGTAATTCTCTTCTATATATTCAGAATTTATTTTTTTAATTAATACGTTAAATTTACTCATACATCCCACAAAATCACTGTAAATATTTGATTTAAAAACGCCTTGCAGATTTCCTGCAAGGCGTACTTATTGTTATATAGTCTTAATTAGTTGTCTTCCATCTCAGATAATATCTTGAAGAGGATACCAATCTCCTTCTCCTTAGCAGCATCAAGATATGTCTTAAATCTTGGACATGCCTCAATCTCACCTGTAATAGAAATTCTAACAAGAAGATTTCTAGCAGTAAGCATATTAGTAACAACTGTTGCATACTCATCTAAGATAGCCTGATTATATTTTACAACTCCGTTATTCATCAGATATTTAATTCTCTCATACATGAGTACTTTATGGTCATACATAACATGTAATGCTCTGATATCAAAATCTGGCTCGTCTTTGTGGAGCTGTTTATCAATCTGAGCTAATACTTTGTCATAAACCTTAATACCGAATGTAGTATCATTAAATCTATTTCTCATCATACGGAAATGATTTTTTGAATCCATAGAGTTTAAGTACTCTCTTAAGTTAACCTTAATAAGCTCTGTATCAAGCTCATAAGTTAAGTTCTCACTGTTCTTCATAACAACATAAAGTCCACGTCCACCCTTGTGGTCATCTTTAAATACATGGTCTTCGCTTGCTGTAATAACTTCATAACCTCTTTCAATATCTGCAAAAGAAACTGTGTTATATGAATAGTGATCCTGGAATGTAAAATCACCTACATAGAATACTTCTTTATCTCTATCATATCCATAAATAAATAACTCATGAGGGAACTTGTAATCTACATCTGCATCACAAAGGATTTTAGCTTCATCGAATACACCATATACGTAACCGTTAAGGTCGATAGTTTTGATGATGAAATCGATAACGTTTCCACAGTAGCTCTCAATCTGCTCTTTTGTAAGGAGAGAGAAAACAAGATACGGACACTGCTTAAGCGAGCTGCTACCAGGCATCATATCTGTAAGAAGAATATCTTCTCCTGTCCAAATCTCCTGAATATCATAACAACGTAACTGTATGTAGTTACTGAAAATCCATTTCTTAGCATTCTCATCATCTGAAAGGATAGAGAATAAAGTAGCATGCCACTGCCAAGATGTAATCATCGGATAAGTTACAGGTAATTTTTTCATATCTGCCATTTATTTTTCCTCCAATACTTAATAATAGTTATGCTAATTTTTCTTCTATTGTTGCTACTAAATCAGCAAATGTATCATACGAAGATAATGCAAGCTCATAATCAGTAAACGAAACATCGAATTTCTTCTCCGCTTCAACAATTATTTTAATAATTGATACTGAATTAACACCATACTCATTAACAATAGAAGCATTTAAATCAAGCTCGCCAATGTCAGGCATAACTTCTTGAACTACTTCTTGAACTTTCTTTACAATCTGTTCTTTTTCCATAAAAGTACCCCCTAAATATTTTTTCAAGTCATTATTTATTTTACTATCATTAACAAATAAAATCAAGTATCAATAGCATTATATATACATATTACACAAAAAAAGAGAAGATAACCCCTCAATCATATAGATATTAGGATTATCTTCTCTTTTTTACCGTTAACGGCTATTAGTACTTAGCAGTACTAAGCTTAACGCCAGGGCCCATAGTTGAAGCGATAACTACGCTCTTAAGGTACTGACCCTTAGCAGCTGAAGGCTTAGCCTTGATAACAGCATCTATTAAAGTCTGGAAGTTGTCTGTTAACTGCTCCTCAGTGAAAGAAGCTTTTCCAATTGGCACATGGATAATATTTGACTTATCAAGTCTGTACTCAATCTTACCAGCCTTAATGTCGTTAACTGCCTTAGTAACATCCATAGTTACTGTACCAGCCTTAGGGTTTGGCATTAATCCCTTAGGTCCAAGTACACGACCAAGACGTCCAACAACGCCCATCATATCAGGTGTAGCAACAACAACATCGAAATCTAACCAGCCATCGTTCTGAATCTTTGGTACTAACTCATCTCCGCCTGCATAATCAGCGCCAGCAGCTAAAGCTTCATCAACCTTATCTCCCTTAGCGAATACTAAAACCTTAACAGTCTTACCAGTTCCGTGTGGAAGTACTACTGCACCACGAACCTGCTGATCTGCATGACGTCCGTCAACACCAAGTCTTAAATGAGCCTCGATAGTCTCATCAAACTTTGCGCTAGCTGACTTCTTAACTAAAGCAACAGCCTCTTCTAAGTCATATAAATTAGTCTTTTCAATAAGCTTTGCAGCTTCTGAATATCTTTTTCCTTTTTTCATTATAAAAACCTCCTGTGGTATTATCGGGAGCGACCCTCCCACTAATTAAATATTAATCCTCAACTGTGATTCCCATTGAACGAGCTGTACCAGCGATCATGCTCATAGCTGCCTCTAATGAAGCTGCATTTAAATCTGGCATCTTAAGCTCAGCAATCTCCTGGATTTTTGCTTTTGAAATCTTTGCAACCTTAGTCTTATTAGGTACTGCAGAACCACTCTTAAGACCGCACGCCTTCTTAAGTAATACTGCTGCTGGTGGAGTCTTAGTTACAAAGCTAAAGCTCTTATCTGCATAAACTGTGATAACAACTGGGATAATCATATCTCCCTGATCTGCAGTTCTAGCATTAAATTCTTTTGTGAACTGTACAATGTTTACACCGTGCTGTCCAAGTGCAGGACCAACAGGTGGTGCAGGAGTTGCCTTACCTGCAGGTATCTGTAATTTAATGTATCCTTCTACTTTCTTCGCCATTATAGCGTACCTCCTAAAAATATTGTGGTATAACGGGGGATACCCTTCCACTTAAAAATCTCTTAAATCTTCTGAATATCTGCGAATCCTATTTCAACAGATGTAGCACGTCCAAAAATATCAACCTCGATTGTAACTGTCTGTTTACCTTCATTGATAGATTTGATTTCTCCGCTGTTTCCTTCCCACGCACCGGTAACAACCTTTATCATATCTCCAACCTCAACATCGATTCGAATCTCTTTTACGTTGATTCCCATTGTTCTCATCTCTGCTTCAGTGAGTGGAACCGGTTTTGACTCTGGACCAACAAATCCAGTAACACCACGTGTATTACGTACTACATACCATGTAACATCGTTCATATACATGTTTACAAGTACATATCCCGGAAATAATTTTTTGGAAACAGTTTTTCTGGCACCATTCTTAACTTCAACCACTTCCTGAACAGGCACTGCTACCTCAAGAATCTGGTCATGAAGTTTTCTGTTTTCAATAGTTTTTTCGATATCCTTTTTTACTTTGTTCTCATAACCTGAGTAGGTATGCGCTACATACCATCTAGCTTCGTTGCTGCTAGGAACCTTTTCAGAAGCAACATCGCTAATAGTAGCTTCGTTTTCTACGATTTCTGACATGCGTTTCACCTACCTAACCTATTATATAAGACAAACCGATTTGTAACAACCAATCAACACCAGCTATGATAAAGCCTAAAATTATAGCAATTATCATAACTAATACTGAACGCTTTGCCAAAGACTGTTTTGTAGGCCAAATAATTTTGGCAAACTCAGCCTTTAATTCCTGGAACCAGCTTCTCTTAAGTGAAGGTGATGATGTCTCTTTACTATTTGACATATACTACTCCTTCTTTCAGCTTATGTCGCGCACAAGCTGTTCATAATGCCGATTACTTTGTTTCCTTATGCATTGTATGCGCCTTACAGAATCTACAATATTTCTTTGTTTCCATTCTGTCTGGGTGTGTTTTCTTATCCTTTGTCATATTGTAATTACGCTGTTTACAATCCTGACATGCCA
>JAZSEO010000081.1:0-3022 GCA_045531735.1 Wujia sp.
GTCCGGAAGTGAGTCCCATCGGTTTTTCTGTTCCCAATAATGTGGTATTGACAAAGGTTTTGCAGTAAAATGTTGTATGAATGAAAATATGAAACATTTTTGGGTTTTATTCTTTGCTTTATATTCATCTTTGTGCTTTTCACAAGATGAAATAAAAATCAGTGTTTCCTTTAATAAAGAGAAAGAGTTGGTTCTTGTCAATTTTCGTAATGATAGTGATAAATTACTTGGAATTAATAAAGGAAGTAAAGGTACAAATGAACTTGATGGAAGTGTTGTATATTTAAGTGGTATAACTAAAGATAATTGTTTGGCTGAAAATATCACATTCCTATGGGAATA
The DNA here is from genome assembly GCA_045531735.1 of Wujia sp. Taxonomy (GTDB): domain Bacteria; phylum Bacillota; class Clostridia; order Lachnospirales; family Lachnospiraceae; genus Coprococcus_C. Next base: position 343 of record JAZSEO010000081.1, read on the forward strand.
TGATACTATTAATGAAAGACTTGTGCCTTTCGATAAATTTACATGGATTTCTAATCATGATAATGCTTGTTTTGCAATTTTATTGAAAGGGAAAGATGAACTTTTGAAATTGAATGAAATAAAGGTTCAAATTCGTTTTATGATTATGATGCCATCTCAAAAACAAGGAAAGAAATTTGACATTAAGATAATCAATACGGATATATATGAAGTCCCGTTGAATAAATGATAAGAAGTACGGAGACATAGATGTTTCGCATAATAATGTCGAAACTTGTGTCTCTGTATTAATAGTTCTTTAGTATGTATGAAAAAGATATTGTATATGTTTGTGCTTATGTTGCCATATATAGCCAATGCACAAGATATTTTACGGAAATATTGTCCACATCCGGAGTTAAATGAAAATGAATGTGGATATGTTGATGTTAATAATAAAATGGTAATACCGGTAGGCAAGTATGCTTATCTTTATTCGCCCACATTTGATAAAATAGCTTTCGTTTCAATGAAAGAGGAAAAGGGAATATATGCAATCGACCGTTCGGAACAAATACTATTTCAAGTTTATGTAGTAGATAATGGGCCTGATTATTTGTCGTATGGCACTTTCCGCATTGTTAAGAATCAAAAAATAGGATTTGCAAACATGGCAGGGGAAGTAGTGATAAAACCACAATATGATTTCGCATATCCTTTTCAAAAAGGCGGTTATGCAGTCTTCAATATAGGGGGAGTATTAACGAAAGATGGAGAGTATTCATCATATAAAGGAGGCAAATGGGGAGTAATAAATGCCAAAGGGGATATTATTGTTGAGCCCAAATATGAAGAAGGACGTAAATCATCTCTCAAATTATATGGGGAATGGTATAATATTGATGAAATTTTGAATGCTGTAGATTTCTTATAGACGTTTGATTCCGCAAGTTGAACAATGATAATAGTATGTGTATCCGTCTTGTCTTACACATACTATTTACCCTAAAAGCTATAATGCCATCATTCCATAACATATAAACTTTTATGATAAAATATTTATATTCATTCATTACTATTTTATTTCTTCAGTCCTGCTCCCTCACAAGGAGCAGGCTGGGAGAAGCACTGCAACAAAGCGGTAAAAATCGGGAAGAATTGGAAAGAGTCTTGCAATACTTTTCTCAAAAAGAAACAGACAGTCTGCATCTGAAGTCTGCTCAATTTCTGATAACCCATATGCCGGGACATTACAGTTGGCCAAGCGAAGAGTTGGAACAATATAGCCAAACAATGGATTCCATTCATCCCAATATGCCATCCACGGTATGGCATAACGATAATATTGTAACCGGTGACAAAAAGAAAATAGAAGAATCAAGATTGAAAGAAATAGCTCGATTAGCATGGTATATCGATAGTAATGGGAATTTAATTAATGGAATAGCAGAGGAACTGTTAAACGAACAATGTAATGCCATTATTGAATCATGGAGAAAAGATAAAGAATATAAAGATTATATATTAAATAAAGAAAGGATAGGGATTGATAATTTTATAAATCTTAAGGTGTTAACTAAAGGATGTTGATTATGAAACATATTTTATTTTTTTTTACTGACATTTTTATTAAATGTATCAGTGTTATTGGGACAGAATGCGGAACCTGTTACTACTTATTACAATGGTGACAATTATATTTATCAATGTGATTTAGTAGAAAAAACAGGAATCATGACTCTATTCAACAAAGACAATACTTTTATATACAATGAATTGATATATACAACGACAGGCGAACGGCCTCCTTTACGATATTCAGAACAACAATTAGAAGATGACACATGGACACGATCTAAGTGCTTTTCGATTGTAAATGAAGCCTTTTTCGGACAAGACAAATCAAAGTTTGCAGGAAAGTCTATGATTGTCGGTCTATATATTAATTCTACAACGGGGAAAATTGTAGACGTGGAGTTTTCATTCCCTACATGGTTCCCATATAAAGATGTTCCGATTCCCGTATATCGTGATATTGAGCTGAGATTAAAAGAGAATGTTTGGTTTATACCTACTGAAGCGGGTAAAAATTTGAATTATATTTATTTGTTTTGGATGCATGAAGTAAGGTGACTCGCTGTATTTACCAATCATGGGAAGCCAAGGACGTTGTTAATAATGAATTGTCGAACCTCAATTGTAATTAGATGATGAAACGAATTATATTTATTTTTATAACAATCGTAATTTTATCCAACAATGTATTTGGACAAGCATATACAGTCAATGATTTTGTCGGAACTTGGAGATATGAGAATAATGATACTGTTTTTACTATTGTATTGAAAGAAGGGAAATATATAAATTTTGATTTTGGTAATCTTCCTATAAGGAAATTTATTTTTGGTGGTTATTCTTTAAGAATAAATGGAACGTTGATAGACGATTTTACCTCTGTAAACAATACGCTCGATTGGGATTTGGGTTATAATCCATCTTTACAACGTATTTATATTGAAGCTATGAAAATGCATGATAATACGAATGGATATGTTTTTACATTTTACGACCAACGTAAAAGGCATTTTGGCGGTAAAGGCATTTCGGGTGGGTTTCTTACATTGCTTGCTCCCAATAAACTGAAATGGGAAATAGATGAAGAGATTGGTATTTGGAGTGAAATAGAGGGATGCGAAGATTG
>JAZSEO010000013.1:0-2356 GCA_045531735.1 Wujia sp.
ACTCCAGAAACAGACAAATTCTTTTCCGAGTAAGGAATTATGAAATCATTAAAGCAAACATTCAAATTTTCAAAACGGTCTTCATCTGACATTTCGGTTTCCAAATCAAAGATTGAAGAATATTGAGGAGGTTGACGATTAAATACATTACCCATGTCTTTCTTCAAATAGTCTTTATGAACTATATATTTTTGCCCAAAAGTCCCTTGAATATATGTCTTCAAGTTTAAGTAATACAAATTACTATAGTTCGATTTTTGAAGTTCCATTACAAATAAACATTCAGAACTTTCCTTGTAACAACAACCGAAAGCAGTTTTAAAACCATATTGTTTTGCAATTGTACAAAATGTTTTTTTTAATTCTTTATTATCCATATCAATATGTTTCTAATTTTGTATTCCATTCCCACCCCTGAAATCTTGGTATCGTTTCCAATTCTCTCTTATATATTTGAAGTTGCTTCTCACCTTGTTTCACAGCTCTAGGATTTAATGGCTTATTTAATTAAATTAAAAAGTTGAACCTATCAGTTGAATCCACTACTCTTTATTACACTATATTCCGCTTTCATTCTTTTCCATCTCAAATATTGTTCCATCACTTGTATTGTATCATAATAGCGTCCCCATCTTTCATAGTCCATCATCTTCCTATCGAGCACAACAGTTGAGGATAATTTGTTATCTTTTACCTCGTAATCCATCGTTCGCAGATATAACGTATCACCTTGCCATTTGTAATAAAGGTTTTCGATAGCACCGACATAATTCAACCTTATGTAGTTAGTATCTGGAAGATGTCCACAGAATTTATAAGGCATGACATATATTCCTCTTCTATCATCATCAAGCGGGTTATTTTTCCATACATTTCCGGTATAACGTATGACTGTAAGACAATGCTCCTCGTTTGGAGTATTATAATATTCCTTTTTGGTCTTATCAAAACAGAGTACCCCCAATACATCATTATCATATATACATCCAATGCATACAATAATTAATAATCCTGCTGTTATTGATTTTTTCATAATTAACTATTATTAGTGATGCGTTAACTTCGCATCTAAGTTATTTAAGTTGTTAATATATAGTTCTTTATATTCGTTCTTTGATTTTTTGATTTGATTTGAGTAAGTAATTTTGCGGTTTCAACACTGCAAGATTATGAATAAAGGTAAGTTTATCTTCTCTCAAGTCATTGATTTTCTTCCTAGATACGAGTTCGACAAAATTGTCAATAAGTACAAGGGCGATTATCGATACAGACATTTAACCAGCTACAATCATCTGCTACATCTGATTTTTGGCCAACTGTCAGCATGTGATTCTCTGCGAGATATTTGTCTATGTCTCAAAGCTCATGAAAAATGGCTATATCATCTTGGCTTTCGCCAAACGGTGAACGAATCATCTCTTTCAAGAGCTGGAGAAAATAGAGATTATCACATCTTCGAAGAGTTGGGGGTCGTCTTGATAAAAATGGCAAGACCGCTTTATGCAAAGGAAAATATTCCAGATGTCTGGCTACCTGCATGGGAGATCTTTGCATTGGACTCCACAACAATATCATGCAGTATAAAGTTGATGTCCTGGGCATTTGGTAAATACGAAAGAGGTGCTATCAAAATGCACACTCTTTTGGATTTACGAGGCAGTACTCCTTCCTTTATTCATATCACTCATGGTAAATATCATGATAGCAACGTGTTGGATATCATGGATATATCACCATGGGCAATATATGTGATGGATAAAGCATACGTTGATTTTGAGGCTTTATATCGTATTCATACCAACAACGCTTATTTTGTAACCAGAGCCAAAAAGAATATGAAGTATGAAGTCATTGAAACTAACTACAACATAGATGAGAATACTGGACTTCGGGGTGATCATACCATCAGACTGACAGGATACAAACCAAAGAAGTTCTATCCAAAACCATTCCGTTTAGTCAAATATTATGACTTGGAGAATGACGAGGAACTGGAATTTATCAGCAATAATTCTGATATAAGCGCCTTGCAGATAGCTAATATCTACCGAAACAGATGGCAAATAGAAACTTTCTTTAAATGGATCAAAGGAAACCTTACAATCAAAGCTTTGTGGGGACATTCCGAAAATGCAGTTAAGATTCAACTTTGGGTTGCGATTTGCACATACCTACTCGTGGCAATAATCAAAGCCAAATGTGGAAGCGATTACTCCATTACAGAGGTAGAAATGTTACTCAGAGTATCCGTTTTTGAACGTATGAATATTAGGGATTTGCTCACAAGACCAGCAGATCAACTACTCAATCAAAACCAAAATATCAAAGAACTAAGTTTATTTTAAAATTAACGCAT
>JAZSEO010000092.1:0-2867 GCA_045531735.1 Wujia sp.
CTCTAGTCTACGGAGTTCGTTTTCCTCTTTCATCCTTTTGATCATCTCTGAGTTAGGAGGAACAATCTCATAAGTAGAACTATAAAGTTTGCTATGCTCATAATGCTCGTTGAGCCTTTGCGTAACTTCATCCATAGTGATCTCTCCCTCAATTTGTTGTCGAGCAAGTTGAATCAGAAATTCAGACACGCTAAGCCCATTTACATTCTGTAAGCCTATTGCTGCACCCCAATTGTTGGCTCTTTCTCTAACATCCTTATCAGGATGATTCTTATATTCCTCAAATAATCCCATAATTTTTCTTATAAAGTTACGAAAAATATGTGAGATAATCAAGATGAATAACAACTAATACTATAGCTAATAGCCTATAAAGTACATTTTCTCACCTCTTTATACCTCCATTTGGCAAATTTTCATTAATTTTGCGAAGATTAGATTATCTCTATTTAGAGATTAATTGGTAATCACGATTATTTAAGATAGGCAGATGGATAAGATTTTAAAATTTATAGCAAATGAGACACAAGGTGAATGTTTTACCTCGTTTAAATATTGCTATGACAATGTAGCCTCTCCTGCCATTGAATATGAAGATCGGGAGAGTAACTATATCAATCTTAAGGAGTATGCAGAAGATGAGCATAATCCTAAGCCTCGTGATATGCGTCATAGAGCTGAAATTTGCTTGCAGGGTCCGCCTCTTTTCAAGTACTTTTTGGATGGTTCCAGAAGGGTGTATAAAGTTGATGACATTCAATATGATAAAAAAGTATTCCCAATAGTTAGTGGCCAAATTTCAGTAGCGTGTTGTGGTCGTGAAATGAATGATGATAATACTTTCAAATCGTTTAGGCATATTGCAGAGGAAACATATCCAGTAATTTGCCTTCCCGTAAAGGCTAATGGTGAAGGTATTGACCACAATGTGTTTTTCAGAAACTTAAGGGATAAAATAAATGAATTGCCTCAGCTGAAAGCATCTGGAATTCAATTCGAAAAAGTCTTGTACTATTTAACGAAATTGGATGGACGTGAAACCTTTGAAAACAAAGGTATAGCAAGAATCCAAGATGAAATGGTAGATTGTGAAAAAAGAATAGTATCATATTTAGTCGGTAAAAGATTGCTCAACCAAGATAATTACCTAATTAAAGATGGGTCTATTCAATATAAACCAATGAAAACAGGTGATTTTAAGGACTTAGCACGCATTCGTAATAACTATCGTCATGTAATCGGGGTGTCTAAGAAGTTTAATCCCAACCTTATGCGAGACTTAAAAGACCAGAGTAGTGCTGGTCAGATTGCAAGATTACCACTATATCATAGGACTCCCGCTTTTTTATGGCAGCCTGGAGAGGAGTGGGGCAATGTAAATTTTGCTATTTGGTATGTTCGTATTCGTGACATTAAAAAGACAGAGTCTCCATATGCAGGTGTAGTGAAAGTCGAAAAAATGCTTATGACAGGACACGAAGCTGAATATGGCCTCTCGACGGATGAAATTGATACCATTACAGCGAATATTATAAATGAACGAAATCCTGTTTGTTATGGAACGGATGCAAGATGGGCCAACCATTTATATCCGGTCTATATGACAGAGTGCTATTGCAAAAATAGATTTAAGAGCGATTATTACTTTATGAACTTATTCTAAGTATATAAATATGGAAACCATCGGTAAAATCATCGCGACAGAAAAACAACCATCAACGATTGAGGACTTTACCTTCTGGACGAAGAAAGACCTTAAACTTAAACCGTTTGATGTTGTCGCCGTAGAACATATTCAAAATTCTAAAACATTCGGTGTCGTTGAGGAAATATCTCATATGACAGACTCTCCAAGTGCATTAGCAGGGTTTATTTCAAGTGATTTCGGAGAGGTAGACTCAATGGCATATACAGACCGAATAGGAATGAATTATGTCAAGTGTAAGGTCGTTGGTAATACTGATGGTATATATATTCCTGTGCAAGAAGGCAAGAAAGTCTATTTGGCAAGTGAGAGTGAGATAATGATGGCACTTGGCTTAGACCAAGTTAAAAATCCTATTCCTGCTGGATATATCAAAATGTATGAAGGCAAAAACGAGCAAACTTTACCAGTGCATTTCAATTCACATTTTCTTATTGGTCCAGAAGGTGCACATTTAAATATTTCAGGAATCTCTGGATTAGCATCAAAAACATCTTATGCGATGTTTTTGATGAAAGCGATTCAAGATGTGTCAATGAAAGAGAATAAGGAATCTGTTGCATTTATTATGATGAATGTAAAAGGTACTGATTTGTTGAAGATTGACCAAATGAACGAGCGACAGAATGAATTGGATTTAATCAGGCCAGTATATGATAAATTAGGAATGGAGATGTCTGCGTTTAAGCAAGTAAAGTATTTCTATCCATATTCCAAGGATTATACATCATACACTTATGAGAAGGAGCAGAACATAAAGGAGCGTTTGGAAGCAAAAAACGCATTTCAATATAAGTATCTTTTTGAAACAGATGAGGATAAAGAGTGTCTTGATTTGTTATTTGCAAATGTTGATGATCCCAATGATACAATCGAGTCAATAATAAACTTCATTATTTCTAATGGGGGTAAATTTAATGGTGTTGAATCATGGGAAGAGTTTAAGTCTGCTTTATACGAACAAACTCAAACATCTAAATCAGCAGGAGCTGGTAAGGAGATTTCTGTGTTAAGTTGGAGAAAATTTTATCGTCTATTCAATAAAAGTTTCCAAAAATGTCGCCAAATGTTTACAGAACAATTAGGCTCTGATGGTAAAAGTGTAAGATTGAGAGACCAGATAGCTAAAATACAAAAGAACGATGTTATGGTTATTGATGTC
>JAZSEO010000089.1:0-1538 GCA_045531735.1 Wujia sp.
ATAAGGATTACAGAGAAAATGTTTACACTACAGGAGGAGGTAACTTATGGGAAAAAAACTAATGTATATTGCATGGTTCCTTGCTATAGCAGGTGCAATTTTAACTAGATTTGTTTTTGAATTGTCTGACGTTGCATACATCATTTATATAGTGATTTATGTGATGCTAGGAATAATTGGTTATTGCATAGATAAGAAGGATAAAAATCAGAATACTTAAACTTTCAGTCTTGTGGCGAAATTGAAAGCACACGTTAATTTGAAGTTGGAGGATAGATAATTGAAGAAAATATATGCTTGGGAACCTTGGTTCTTTATGTTTTTTGGATTGTTTCATTTGCATAGAATATGGGGTTTAATTGATAGAACATCCTATGCTGATTTCTGGTTGGGGATTTTAGAGAACAAAGGAGCTTTCTATTTTGTACTGATGGGTATTTTAGCTTTTCTATGTGTTTGTGGAATAGTGACATTTTGGAAGAATAAGAAAAATAATTATTGGTGGCGATGGATATACATTTTTGGTGGAAGCTACGTCTTGTTTGACTTGTTTGCAATAGCGATTGAGTTGAAAGTGTGGAATGATTTATTGTTGTTTATGTTTGATGTAAATAGTCCTTATTGGAATATAGTGTGGGGATTTTTTATTGCATTAGGTGTATTTGTATTTTGTTTGAGTATGAAATTGCTAAAACAAAGAAAAACGCAAATTTGAATTTGGCGGAGGTATATATCATATGAGTATAAGTGGATTAAGCTGTATTTTCCCTTCTCCAGACATAAAGAAAACAGCGGGATTTTATGTATCAAAGCTGGGCTTCAGAGCAGTTGAATATCTGAAGAGTACAGAACCGCATATCTGCCTTTATAGAGACGATATAGAAATCATTTTGTTGCAAGCAAATACAAATAACGTTTTACCTAATAGAACCTTGTACGGATATGGTTATGATGCCTATTTATATACAGGAAACCAAGAGTTACTTGAAAAAGAACTTATCGAAAAAGAAGTTATATTCATTAAACATCTGCACACAACCGATTATCAGAATAGTGAGTTTGTTATTGAAGATATAGATGGACGTTGGTTAGCATTTGGATTGAAGATAAAAGACTAACTTCTCTGTTAAACAAATTCCAATTTACCAAACAGAATATATCAAGCCGTACTCAAAAGAGTGCGGCTTTTGCTGTGAAAAACCTTATCTTTCGTTTTGTGTTCTGAGATTTACTGTAATCCCGAAAATTGCATCATAACTACATCGGCGGAGATAGCTCACTCCGCCGATATTTTTACTTTATCACGGAATTTTCCGCAGAAATGTGGTACACTAATCCTTGCGGAAGTATCTGAAAAAACGAAAGGAAGAATAACTATGTCAGCAATTAAAGCAGGAATGAAGAATTTTGAGGAAGTCAGGAGCAGCGCAAAGCCTGTACTGATAGATTTCTATGCGGATTGGTGCGGACCGTGCAAAATGGTGTCGCCTGTCATTGATGAGATAGCGGATGAAAACCCGCAGTATCTTGTGTGCAAG
>JAZSEO010000049.1:0-4587 GCA_045531735.1 Wujia sp.
AGAGATGCAAACATCTCCATCAGCCAAATATGTGTTTGATATAATAAATAACCCTGAAAATGGTTCTTTTCATAACGAGAGGATAGCATTCTCAAAATCTGGCTCACAGCTATTCCTCTCTATGGGTTTAGTGAGTCCAGTAATGGTCGCTAAGAATCTTTGGAGTTTAATAGATAGTAAATCTATTGAATGGTTGCGTACTGATATGAACCCTGATGCACGCAGAAATTTGGTATGGGCACTTGAAAACATTTGTGCAGATTCAAATGCATTTTTAGATGGAGCTAAATGTTTAGCAAAGTTGTCTGTGGCAGAGAACGAGGATATTTCAAATAATGCCACAGGGCAGTTTTTACAACTTTTCCACATTTTTCTTTCAGGTACAAAAGCCGACTTAAAGATGCGAATTAACTTAATCCAATCTCTCCGCGAAAATGAAATATATCTTCCGTTACTGATAAAAGCTATCGGTAGTGCGTTTGTTTCACAAGGCTTCTATAGAACTAATACAAGCGGTATATCAAGATATCAAGATACCCCCGATGACTATTATCCATTAATGGATGAGATTAAAAGATATTGGCGAGATTGTGCTGATGTATTGATGTATATAACGGAGCAGAATTCAGATTTACTACCTATGGTCATAGAATTACTACCAAAACATGTGGGAGATTTTGCTAAAATTCATGAATTACCATTACTATTTCGTTTGATAGAATACTATGGTAAATCTGTAGATTATGACTGGCCAGAAATGAGAGATAACCTTAGTATGTGTCATCAATATTGGTTCAAAGGGTCAGAAGAACTTCGTGGTGAACTGATTAAATGGATAAAAACAATGGCTCCCAAAACCCTACTTGGCAGAATTAAGGCAAGTCTAAAAGATGAGCGCCACAAAATAGATGGAGATTTTGAAATTTATACGCAAAAGATGATGAGCCAAATGTTGCCATTTGCAGAAGAGTTTATAAACCAAGAAATATATAACGCTCAAGAATTTGAGGATATTATATTAGATGACCAGTTACGAACTTCTTGGTTCGTAAGATGTGTGGCAAAAATAACGAATGACAAAGGACTTGCTAAAGATATTCTGGCAAGTATATTAAGGGTTGTTCTAACTAAACCAGAATCGTTTGAATGTGAATTTATTCCTTCATTCATATGCCTGATAAAAGACATAGAGGCTATCGAATACTTTAAAAGCGAATTAATAAGACATAAGAGGTTTTATCAATATTCATCTATTGTTGGAGCACTTGATCAGCAGAATTATACTTTGTTGCAGGAATTGATAGATGGCTATAAGTCCGGTATTTTTGACAACCACTGCATCAACAATTATTTACGTTATTATCACTTTTATACTGTTCATAATATTCTTGAAATCTTTGATGTGCTACATAATGCTGGGGTATCTAGCAAAGAAGTGTGCTATCCTTTTATAATGAACCATCTGAGATATCATATAAATAAGGATGATAAAACCGTATTTGAAAAATACAAAAGCATATTATTGGGATATGATTTTGATGACTCATATCTATCCTCCGAGATTGTCGATGCCATTATTGATATTTTAAAACTTGGGGACGAGCATGAATTTGCAAAAGCCATACACGTTAAGGCTGTACAATACATATGCTCTCCAGGATCTCGTTCTAATTCTTTTGAACAACTATATTTTGCTTTACTTCCGCAATATCAAGATGATATTTTAGATGATTTGTGTGAAGTTTTGTCTTCAGAGGATGAAAGAATGATGTTTTATTATAAAATGTATAATTATCTAGGATCTGGTTTTGGTCTTGGAGCAGGCCCTCTTTTCCAATGTGATTATGAGGTATTGAAGTCCGCTTGCATGAAACATCCATCTATTTTGCCTCAAAGATTTGCTCAAATGTGTCCTGTATATAAATATTATGATAGTGGCAAGATTCAAGGTTTTAGTGATTTCTTCTTATGGTTATGTGATAATTTTGGAGATCAAAAGCAAATGCTACAATCTTTTGGTTCTAACATGGGCACATATAGTTGGACTGGAGTCAGTGGTTACGCTGACTTTATTGCAGAACGCGTTCCTTTTCTCAAGCAATTATTAGAACACTCTAACTATATAGTGACAGAATGGGCTAAACAGGAATTAAATCTCATACAGGAGGAAGTAACTCAAGAACGATATAAAGAAGCACATGAGAGGATGATTAGGGGTTAATATCTGCCTTCTTATTTAGACGATATTATTTCTTGACTGATTTATTTACACCCAAATGGTGAGGGACACGGAGAATGGTTATGTCTGCTTTAGAAGTGTGCGGAGGACATTATTTTTACTGCATACAGCACCATCTAATTAGGATGAAAGTCGCTGAGGGTAAAGGTAATGATAATATAACCATTTGTCGGTCATTGGTGAATTGCACACTTTGTGTTGAAAACCTTCAAACTTTGTAGATATCTACACAAGCGAGCCAAACATAGCTAGATTATAGCTTTCATATTGTAGCTATTGATGGTAATAAATGACTTGAGTGTCTTGGTTGTAGTTTTAAAGTAACATAATATGAATATTGAAGAATTAAAAGATATAGCAGTAGGAATATATGTAGGGGAATCTCCTGAAGTGAAAGATTTGTTAATTCATATTGAAGCAATGAATAACCTTGTTGCTAAAGGAACTGTTCATAATGATTTTGGATTAAATGATATTGAAATTCTTGCATTAATAATGCTAGAAGAGTTTGCATATAATACTATCCAGCAACCAGCTTTTAATGACGAATGTATAAACGATTTTAATGAGATTCTTATAAATTCATTGGATAATGCATTGTTGAAGATTCCTAGAACATTTCATAATACATTATATAGACAAGATAAGTATTATTATAAAGTTCCAAAAGCGGGCGAAATATTGAAGTTTAAAGGATTTTTTACAACATCAAAAGATGATTATGATAATACATACAACATAAAATGGGTAATAACGCCTCTATCTAATGGATTAACAAAAGCTCATGATATATATATGGTGTATAACAAAGGCTATAATCTGCCATATCCAGAGTGGCAAGTTGAATTTGAACGAAATACAAAATTTATTGTCAATAAAATTGAAACTATGGAGAACTATACAAAAGTGTATATTTCAGAATTGGAAGATTAATTATACCATATCTTCCTCCAACTTAATCCTGCACTCCGATTCGGTATGCGACATTTTGAACTCAATAGTTAAGCATCCTTGTATCCGATGAGCATTGGGTGTAATATTCATTTATACAATAATCAATGGTGGCTGCTCGGTTGAGTAGTCGCCATTATTTTGCAAGTCTATATATAACACCCTCACCTCCACTAGTCGAATATATGTTTGTTAGAGGCTGACATTACGCAATTTGCCAACCAAAAGCCGAAAAAACTCCTACTCTAATAATAGTCTAACTATTAAACCGCAAGCAAATGAGAAGGAGTAAATTTAGAAGGCCGTGCAAGGTGCTTATATTCAATGGGGCAAGGGTGTTGGTGGCGATTGTTCGCTCGTTGCATTGTGCCGCTGAGTTGACGCACGAAAACAAATCGGCTATACATAATTGTTGCACTGGCAAATCGGTTCGTTCGGGAGCCTATTATTACCGCCAACTGCATCCCGATATTCTATTGGAGATGGATGATTTGGACAATCTGACACTCAAAGAGTATGACGACTTATGCGGTGTCACGCGAAAGTACATCTCCACAAGGAAGATGGCACACATTCGCCAGAAAGCGAAGGATAGGCAAAGAGAGAAGATTGCTACCTCCCACCGGGAAATGAACTAATAACGGCAACTCTCAAAGCATTAGTCGGTTGCAACGATACGCCAAATAAATGCCCACTCTATTGTCCTTCGCTCATCTCGCTATTCTTCGGTATTTTTCCAAGTCTGCGAGGTGGGTATTTAATTTTAGTTGTTGCCTCGGGACTCACTTGGGGAAAATATCACTAACTTTGTGGGAGAAAACAAAATACCCAATATGTCAGAGAAACAACCACAAATTTTAATATTCAATGCCACGGGAGAGTTAGTGGCAATTGCAAGGTCTATCCGCTCCGCTGCGGAGCTTACAAAAGCTGATGAGAACGACATCAAACTCTGCTGCGAGAACCGATTAAACATCTCCGGACAATATTGTTTTCGATACAATGACGAGCCACCAATTGTAAATGACACACTCGGTAAACTAACCATTGCTGAGTACGACAAACTCTGTGATTATAAATAACGAGAAGCATCCGGCAAAGGTGTAAAATTTAACACCCTATGCAAGGCAGGGATGTATTCTACTCCTCATCAATAACACTCGTCATCCCCTCTGCCTTTTCATAGTACATTATTTGTGTTTACACTTTTTGTAATAACAATTTGTGTAATTACATATTTTGTATTATATTTGCTGAAAGAAACTAAAAACAGGCACTATGGAAACTCCTTTTATCTTTGGAAAAATCGCAACAGAGAAGAATTTTACAGACCGAGAGATGGAAACAGCCAACTTGGTCCAGAACTTCACTTCGCTTATCAATACGATTATTATCTC
>JAZSEO010000093.1:0-1752 GCA_045531735.1 Wujia sp.
GAACTTGGTTGTGGAGCGTTGTGCTTTGAGGGTAATATCAACTTTTATGGAAAAAGTGGATTTACATTCGCAAGTGAGTTTGGTATTCGTTATCATGGTTTACCTGAAGATGCAGATGCATCATTCTTCCTTTGTAAGGAACTGGTTCCAGGTTATCTAAGTGGAGTGATAGGTGAGTACACACCACCACAAGGATATTTTGTGGATGAAGACGAAGCGGAAGAATTTGATAAGGGATTTTCTTTTAAGGAGAAACTAAAACTTCCGGGACAACTTTTCTAAGTAAACGAGTAAGAAGCAGTGTTTTCATGCGTGATACGAATCGTGTCGCGCATGTGACACTGCGTTTCTTTCTGTTTAGGGAGTCTTTTGCTACTTTGAAATTAGCCGACAGGCAAAATGAAAAGAGAAGGAATACTACATTTAAAGTGTGAAAAGATATAAGTTTCATAAAATTTGTTTTTTGAGATTATAATAAAATTGGATAGCAGCATATATAAAACAAACTCCGTTGGTTGATTTATCAATGGAGTTTATTTTGTATATGTGACGTGATTCTGCTAAATCATAGGTACATTGACAAAATATAAGGGGAATTGTTATAATGAATTTGCGTTCAAGAACGACTGTTTCGAAACAGATATTTTGATATAAGGAGAGATAAAATGCCACCAAAACCAAAATATACGAAAGAAGAGCTGATTAAGGTAGCTTTAGAACTAACCAGAGAAAGCGGAATAGATGCAGTAGTTGCCAGAAATCTTGGTAATAAACTGAGTGTAGCACCGTCTACCATATTTACGCATTTTGAAAGTGTGGAGGAAATTCGACAGGCTGTGCTGGAGGCTGCCCGTAAATTATATAACGGCTATGTAGAGGAAGGTCTTCGAATGACTCCGCCTATGAAAGGATTTGGCGTTCAGTATATTCGGTTTGCCATGGAGGAGCATAATTTGTTTTCTCTTTTATTTATGCAAAAAAGAGAAGGCTTTAAGATGGTGGACTTTATTGTAACCGAGGGACACTATGAGAGGATTATTGAGGCAGCTCAGACCGATTTTTCGCTAAATAGGGAGCAGGCAGAGCTTTTATATCATAATATGTTTACTTATGCCCATGGAATAGCAACTATGTCTGCTACGGGTGCATGTAGTTTTTCCCTTGAGGAGATTGCACAGATGCTGGGTATGACCTGCCGAAGTATGTTAATCGGTATGAAGATGCCGAAAGACGAAAGAGAAAAGACAATGCCACAGCTGGGTGGTTCTATGCAGGGGAGTGTAGAGTCATATATGATGGTGGCAGTATGTGAGAACAAGAAAAACTGATTTTAGGATAATTACTCTGCTGGTTTGTCGGCTATTTTTAAAGAGGTGATACTATGGAACATTGCAGATTACAGATTGGTTGTTTATTGATTGTTGTATATATTGGTTTTATTTATATCCGCGAGTGCAAGAGGTATCACATAAAACTAAGTAGTAATATATTTTATAAAATACTGATTTTGAGTACGTTCAGTATAATATTTGATGGAACTACTGCGGTGACTGTTAATTATTTGGACCATGTTAATCCTATACTAAATAAGGCTTTGCATCTGATTTTTCTCATAGGGATTGATACAGTAATCTATATGATGTCCGGATATATGTTAAGAATGACGGAAGTGATACCTGTAAATCGAAGAGGAAGCATTTTCCTGCATTTGCCTTATATTATTAATGTTTTAATTGTTGTGATACATATTGG
>JAZSEO010000090.1:0-60600 GCA_045531735.1 Wujia sp.
CTCTGCTGTTTCAGGTGAAGACAGTATTACTGCTTCTATCCGTGAAGCAAAGGAAGAACTCGGTGTTGAGTTAAAACCTGAAAACGGACATCTTTTTACATCTGCTATCCGTCAGTATAGAACATTCCCTGATTTTCTTGATGTATGGGTGTTTAATCATAATATGGATATTAAAGACGTTGTATTGCAAGATGGTGAAACTTGCGATGCAAAATGGGCAACAAGTGAAGAAGTACTTGAAATGGAGAAAACAGGTGAATTTATACCAATGAATGTTTTTCCATATATAATAGATTTATTTGAAAGTGAGAAATAATAATGCCACAACATCCATTTCCGCCTTTATATGATAAAAATTCAAAAATACTTATTCTGGGTAGTTTTCCATCAGTAAAATCTAGGGAGGAAGGATTTTTCTATGGACATCCACAGAATAGGTTTTGGAAGGTTTTGGCAGAGGTGTTTAAAAAAGATGTGCCTACAACTATTGAAGAAAAGAAACTCTTATTAATTGAGAATAATATCGCTGTGTGGGATGTTATTAAGTCTTGTGATATTGAAGGCTCATCTGACAGTAGTATAAAGAATGTTGTTTCGAATGATTTGAGTGTGATTCTGGAAACTGCTGATATTAAGCAGATTTATGTTAATGGTAAAAAGGCGGAACAGATGTACAAAAAATACATTTTGCCACAGACTAGGAGAGATGCGATATGTTTACCATCGACTAGTCCTGCAAATGCAGCATGGAGTTTAGAGAAGCTTGTAGCACAATGGGGAAAATATCTCATGATGAATATAGTTTGTAAGAGGAGATAAAAATGGATAACTATTTAGAAACAAATTATAAGGAATATAGGAAGCATTTTTCGAAGCTAGGGATTATTTTGCTTGTAGGAGCAATAGTATATTATGTTTCGCCATATTTAGGTTTAGCTATAATGGGTAATTTTCCAGTAGTTATGGAAAGTGTTTCGTTTTATTTCGCTGCACTTATGCTTTTTTCATATGCAGTCACATACACAATAATTTTTCTTTTGTTTAAACTGATACCAAAGGAAAAGAAATTAGAAAAAAAGAAGATGAAAATATCCCATGTTTTTATTGGATTTTTTATATGCTATGCAGCTGCGTTTGTATGTAATATGGCGACAAATAGGTTTACGGCAGTGTTGAGTGAATTGACAAAAAAGGAGATTGATAGTGGGATAACAGATTTGATGAACAACCTCAATCCCGCTGTAACTTTTTTGATTATTGTTATTATTGGACCTCTTTTAGAGGAATTATTATTTAGAAAGTGTCTTATTGATAGAACTATTCAATATGGAGAAGGTATTTCTATTGTATTTTCAGGCGTGACATTCGGCTTATTTCATGGAAACATTTCACAGGTTTTTTATACATGTTTTATGGGAATGTGCCTTGCATTTATATATTGTAAGACTGGAAATATTAAATATTCAATATTAATACATATAATTAATAATGGTTTTAGTTGGATTGCAACACTTGTTTTTAAATTGTCGGGTTTTTGGGATTTGGCAGATAAGTTAGATACTGCAACTACAGATTCGGAGGTTATGAATATTTTTTGGGACAACATAGGAGGAGTTGCTCTTGTCTTGATATATTTGGCTGTTTCGATGATATTCGTAGTAGTTGGTGTAATTATGTTTTTTACTCGCAAGAATATGATAACAATTATGCCAGGGGAGAAGGTCATTCCTAGATATTATAGATTTATAACATTAATTGGAAATGTGGGTATGATTTTATTTGTGTCATATTTCCTTGTACAGATAATTTTGAATATATTTGGGATAGTATAAGAATATGTTTTATGGTAAAACTTGTTGTTGATTAGATTTAAAGGCTACTGCAAAGATAATGCAGTAGCCTTTTGATTTTAAAAGAATTATTCACTCACTGATGGAAGATTTCCGAGATTGTTGGATTCTGTTGAATCAGGTAGAGATTTTAGGTATTCAGAATCTTTCCTGTGAGCGATACCTACACCTTGTATGTCACCAGATTTTGCCATTGCGACACCTTTTTCTTTTGAAACGTTGGTGCCGTCTGATAGCTGATAGCCTGTTACACGTCCACTTGATTTTACTAAGCCTACAATTTCTTTAGCGTCTGCCTTTGGGGTTGGAACTTCGTCAAGTGCCGAATAAGCAAGTTTTGAACCAAAGTTATTGTTTTCTTTATTCATAATTATTCTCCATGAATTGTTTAATATTATAATTAGTAAATGTCTCTGACATGAATTAGAATTCATTGTCGATGCTATATATTTATTATCTTTAATTAATAAAATAAAATACTGGTTAATTTTATATAATTGATATATTAGATTATTTATTAAAAAGACATATTGTGATATAATTTTACAAATGAAATATAAATCTCAAAAACATAGTAAAAAAGCCATTTTGCAACTGTTTGCAACCCTCAGTTGACAAATTGCAAGCTTGGTTTTCTTGTATGTAACCGAGTAAATTGATAAATTTTAATCAGTCGGCAGGACAAAATATTTAAGCCGAAAATTAAAATGATAGGAGAGATGATTTATGATTTTAGCGGACAAAATTATTGCTGAAAGAAAAAAGAATGGCTGGTCTCAAGAGGAACTGGCAGAAAAAATTGGAGTATCAAGACAGGCTGTTTCAAAGTGGGAGGGGGCTCAGACTACTCCGGATTTACAAAAGCTTCTTGCTTTAAGTGAGGTGTTTGGTGTTTCCTCAGATTATTTATTAAAAGATGATATGGAGGATGTAGAATATATTCAAACATCTATGGATGATGAAAGTACATATAGAAAAGTTACAATGGAAGAGGCAAATGAGTTTATACAACTCAAAAAAGAGGCGGCACCTAAAATTGCTCTTGCAACTATGCTTTGTATAATGTCTCCAATTTGTCTCATATTATTGGCTGGATTATCAGAGCTTTCTAATTTTCCTATATCAGAGGATGCTGCTGGTGGAATAGGAATGATAGTTCTTCTTACTTTAATTACAATTGCATGTGCAATTTTCATGGTAAATGGTGATAAAACAAAAACTTATGAGTTCCTTGAGAAGGAGCGTATCGATACTGAATATGGTGTAACTGGCATGGTTAAAGAGAGAAAAAAACAGTTTGCAGAGCAGCATACCAGATATAATGTAATGGGAACTGTATTTTGCATTTGTGGTGTTTTACCTCTTTTTGCTGTTGCAATATTCCCTGACAAGGATATATATGGTGTTGTAGCAGTAAGCATGCTTTTGATGATTGAAGCTATAGGAGTTAGATTTTTTGTTATAGCAGGTACTATTCAGGGTAGCTATGATATGTTGCTTCAAGAAGGCGAGTACAGTGTTTCTGAAAAAAAGAAAAATCCTATAGTATCTACAGTATCAACTGTTTATTGGCTTCTTGCTACTGCAATTTTCTTTGTGGCAGGTTATTTAACAGAGGAGTGGAATTATGCAGGTCTTATCTGGCCGGTTGCAGGTATTCTTTTCCCAGCAGTTCTTGCAATAGCTAAAAATATTGAGAAGAAGGATAATTAGGAGGCATACTTATGTTTTGTACGACTTGTGGAAGCAAATTACAAGATGAAAATGAATACTGTCCTGAATGTGGGGCATATAATGAATATTTTAAACAATCCACTGCTTTTAATGCGCCACAACAGCAAATACAGGCAGCGATGCCTGAGCAGGCTAAGAAAGAAAAGAGTCCAAAGAAAGAGAAAATTCATAAGCCGTTTAACAAGAAATTGTTACTGGTTTTAATTCCTGTTGCTATTGTTTTGATAATAGCAATAGTTCTTTCGATAGTTCTAAGACCTGTAGAATTTAAGGATGAGATAGTTGCTCTTGCTGTTCATGATGCACTAGATAAGGAACCGCATGAGGATATATACATATGGGAATTAAATGATGTTGAAGAACTTTATATAGATGATAGTTATACCGTTGGAAAATATATACTTGATGCTGGTGGAACGCATTCTTTTACTCCGTATATGGATATAGATATGTCGGAGATAGCTAGATTAAAGAATTTAAAAGAATTAACTATTGTTAATGACAGATTTGATAAAATATATTGTCTTTCTGCTTTGGCAGACTGTAAGAAACTGGAGTCTCTTACAATGTATTATTTGACTGATCAGGTTCCTACAATTGTTTATTTGGGACATGGCTGTAAAGAACTGCTTACAGTTATAGAAGGTTGTCCGAAACTCGAGTATATAAATACTATTTCGGCAGTACCTATGGAGCTTAAGGAGGCTGCATGGGAGATTAATGATGATATAGAATTTTATACAAAAGAGGGCTTAAGTGCTGAAGATGAGTATGAGGCTACCTGGCCTAACCTTGAAACTACTTATAGAAATGTAACGTCAGATGGTTTGGTTGTTATTGATTATACAGAGGACCCGATAGAGCTTGAAGATTACCTAAAGGAAGAGGATGCAGTAGCGTTAAGGGTCGGAGAGCTATCAGATGAGGATTGGGAGCTTATTGTAGAGTCTGACTCTGTTAGAGCCTTATATATTTCAGAAGATGTTGATTTGGAAGTAATAGAAGGTATGGATAATCTGGTATCTCTTACGGTAGCCGGTTATTTTGCTCCAGATTCTTTTGAGTGGCAAATTAGAGAGGTTGAAAATATAGATGTGCTGGGAGACCTAGAAAATCTCACATCATTATCTCTTTTTGCCTGTGAAATTGATGGTGATGTAGAGGATTTGGAGAATATAGATAATCTAAAATTTCTAAGCTATTGGCAGATGGAAAACGAATTGCCGGATAATCTAAGCATTTATAAAAACTTAACAGGCTTTGAATATTATAGTGAGAACGACGAGCCGGACCAGTATTTAGAGAAGATGGATAACCTTACAAAGCTAAAGCTTATGTTTGAGGATGAGCTTGATGTAAGTAATCTTAAAAATTTAAGATATCTTACTTTGTGTCCACTGTTAGATGACGACCTTGATATGTCCATGTTAAATAAGCTGAAGGATTTAAGAAGTTTATATGTTTATATTTGGACTAATAGATATGCTACGGACTGGTCGGATTTTAAAGGGCTTGATAAGCTTGAAAATATTTGCTGTAATGCAGGATTGGATGAGCCTGAAAATATTGCAAAATGCAAAAACTTAAGAAGAGTATTCCTTAATTTATATATGGGACATCAGGATGAGGAGGATTATTCAAAGGTTAAATATGATATGTCAGAAATAGCTGAATTGGAAAATCTTTCATATTTCGGTCTGACAAAGGCAGATGTTTTAATGATGGATTTTAATAATTTCTCAGGGATTAAGGGACTCAGGGAGATGGATGACAGAGATGTTTTTGTCAATATCTGTGCCGGGCGTTATTCTTGTAACAGCAAGCCAAGAGAAAATTACAAAAGAAATCTAGAGTATTTAAATTAAGATTTATATAAATATGCAACTATAAAATACTTTAATAACGAAAAAATCATATTGTTTATCCACATTGAAGAATGTATACTATTATAGTAAACGTTTTTTACGGGGGTTGTACATGTATAGAATTATGGATAAACAGGAAATAGAGATTAATCAGATTGATAATCTCAAAATGATACATATATATGATTTAGCGACAGCAGGTGGTGCTGTTGGTGATGATAATCAAAAAGCAGGTACAGGTAAAAACCATGTGCCTGCTTTGGCTGTTTATTATGGCGATAATAAGCAGATAAATCTTTGTGTTATGGATAATAACTATAATCTTTTGATGGAGAGAGTTCTATCTCTTTATTCCCAATGTGAAAATAAAGATTTAATTATAATTGATGAAGCAACAAGAAAGTTACTAGACCTTGCATGTCATGGGGTAGACCATGGAGTAAGCTCAGTTGCAAGAATAGGTAAAAAGTATATGGATATGAAAGCAGAACAGCTTTCAAGATTTAATACAGAGGGCTATATAAGAAAGCTTATGCTTCCTATGCTTAAATATTATATAAGTCAGCTTTATGGCCTTTGGGATATGGAGATTATTTTTAAGGATGGTGAAACTGGCTGGCATGGCAATGTCGTTTTATGTGCGACACATAAAAATAAAGACTTATGTTTTCCGGTTCACATATCGCATGTTGGGCTAGGTAAGTATAATGCTGTAGTAGGTAATTTTGTAGAAGAAAAAAATACAGTAATATTTGAGATTGTGTATAAGAGCCAGTCTCTGAAGGTAGATATTATAAGCGAGGATTATTGTTTGTCTGGCGACAGCAGATTCGATTTTTCTCTTAGTACACCGGCTTGTATTACTAATATAAAGGTAGATGGAGCTATGGTGTACTGTAGTGATGAATCTATTGGAACGGTATCGGCAGAGGAATTTGAAGGTATAAATATTAAATATATTTTTGAATTAGACAAAGATAAATCAAAATTATATCGTTTGCCTTGGGGCGGATATTATTCGTGTACCGTTAATAAGAGCGTGGACGGTAGCATAAGTCAGTGGGATTATGATACAGGCTTTTGTGAGAAAAACGATAGATCATTTTTTGCAAGACAGTATGCGTGGAGCTTCATAGAGAATATTAGTACAAATGTTAGTATAAGCTCGGGTGGTGGCATGATGGAACGCTTGATACCTGACTTAGATAAGGGTCTAATGCAGACCATATTTTTACCTGTCGGATATTATTCTGGATGGGATTACAAGCAGAAACTGGAAAATAGATTTTTTTATGAGGAAATAAAGGAGTAAGGGAAATGGGATTATTTGATAGAAAAAACGAAGATAAAAATCAGATGGACAGATTCGAGGATATTGTGAATGATGTGCAGAATTTATATTCTGTGGAAAAAGATAAAAAGTTTTTAGAGTACCTTACATACTTAAAATACAATCCAAACAATTCTATTATAAAGCCGATGGATTTGTTATGTGATGTACTTGACGCTATATTGGAAAATAAGGCGAATTTCGGTATAAATAATCAAATGAATATAATGCGTAAAGCGGAAGAAATATATAAAGAAATATTTCTATACGAGGAAAATACTCCTGATTATGAATTGTTAAAAATAATTTATATAGAACTGTTTGCTGAGAATGGCGTTATAGCCAAAAATCTTTTCAATGCGACACTTTACAATACCTTCAAATATAAAATGAATTTCCTTGAGCTTATGAAAACTCTTGTGACAGACATGAAAGCCCAGATGATTATGTATGATCTCGTACAATATGGTCTTAAGGTTCGTTCATATTATATCGAAGATGATATGTATACAGCAAATATGAAATATGTGGCAGGGAAATTGCTCGTAGCCGGCGACAGACAGATTGTTCTTAACGAGGAGAGCCTTAAGGTAGAGCGTATGGCAGGCGTTTATAATATTGATGAGTCGGCAGTTGCTAAAACAGAGCAACAGCTTAATGAAGCGAATATTATTCTTAAACAGGGCATGGATATAGTTGAGCAGGCGGATAGAAAAACGGAACAGCTACAGAGAATAATGCAGGATACAACAAAAAGTATTACTGATATCAGTAAGAGAGAAACTGATATGATTGCGGCAAAAGCAAGCTCAGCCAGAGCAGATATATCTGCTGCCTATAATAGCTTTCTTGAGGAGCAACGTCAGGAGGTTATTTTACAGAAGGATGTGCTTGTAGACCAGATTTTTAAGGAATCTGAGGCAAAGCTTAACGAGCTTCGAAATATGGCGAGGATGATTACAGCTACAGCCACCTCTGAGCTTTCACGTATTAATTCCGAGACTTCAAGCGCGATAGATAAGATAAATAATTATGTGAATAATGACGAGATAGAAAAACTTATTTCCAAAGCAGATGAGAATGA
Organism: Wujia sp.; assembly: GCA_045531735.1. GTDB lineage: Bacteria > Bacillota > Clostridia > Lachnospirales > Lachnospiraceae > Coprococcus_C. The sequence goes on from JAZSEO010000090.1 coordinate 7,864, forward strand.
AGAACTGTTAAATAAAATTCGCAGGCTCGAAATTTTGAACGATAAGAATATTTCTATAATTGAAAAAAATATGGATACAGGTGATGCGACTGTGGCGCAGGGAGTGGAAACGACTAATATGCAGTCAAATCAGATTGCATATACATATACACAGAATATTCCACAGCAGGCGGTGGCTGTTCCACAGGATATGACAGTTATCCCAGAGATTAATCCTCTTCTTGATACATCAGTTCCATTTGAACAGAGATTTAAAATAGTTATGGAGGAGAAGAAAAGAAGAGAGAAAGCTGGAGAGCATTTCCATAAAATGTTTGATGATGTGGTTATTGCAATTATGGAGGATGCAAACCCTTATATGATTGGACCATCAGGTTGTGGAAAAACATTTATGGTTAAACAAATTGCATCTATACTCAACATGGACTTTATCGATATAGGTTACATAAACGAGGAGTATGACATATTAGGCTTCCAGACTGCGACAGGTGGTTATAGTACACCTAATTTCTATCGCTGTTATAAGTATGGAATAATCGCTTTTTGTGATGAGCTTGATAATGGTAATAGCAGGGCGACAGTTAAGCTTAATTCCTTCCTTTCGAATAACAAGGATGCAAGCTATAATTTCCCTAACGGCGAGAATGTAAAGCGTCACAATAATTTCCGTATTATTGCAGCAGGTAATACTGCGGGAAATGGTGCAGATGCAAATTACAACACTCGTGAGAAGATAGAGGAATCTGTACAGCAGAGATTTATGCCAATATATGTTGATTATGATAACTATGTAGAAGAAAAAATCTTGGGTGAATACAAGGATTGGTATAACTTTATTGTGTTGTTCAGAGAGGGTACAGACGCGTGGGGAGCATCTAATGACTGCTCGGCAGCAGGTATTCTCACAACTAGAGATGCGTGTAAGATTAAAAGATATCTGGACAATAAGAGCTTTGATGCAGGAAAAATTCTTGATTATGAATTTATTCAGACTAAGGATATGGAATATTTGGCATTCCTTGCAAGCTTTATGAAGGGAAAGGTTGAAGCCTATCCGGAGGCAGCAGGAATATTTGCAATGTTTGAGGAGAAGGTAAATGAGCTTAGAGAAAGAGGCGGCAGAAGATAGCTTTCAGGTTAAATATGGTATAAGTGAAGAAAGCTGTCCTTATTTTAAAATTGAAAGACGTGGTAATCTTGCGATATATAAGATGAATTTCAAATCTCTTAGTGGATTGCATTTGTTTTTGAGTGATAATCCAGAGGTTAATACAAACATTTTTTATTCGCAAAAAAGTAAAGAAGCATCGGTAAAATTTGCGGGTGAACCTTTGGAACAGGCTATACAGTATCTTATTGGTGGTTATCAGAAGGATTTTGATATGTTTGTCAAGCTTCGCAAGGAGATAGACAAGGTTAATATCAAATATGAAAATAGCAGAAAGGTTAAACCCTCAGTTGTTGGTTCAAGACCTAATGTGCCTGCTTTTATAGCAGGAGCACCGAAGACTATGTATAGGATTGACCGGGCAAAGGAAAAGAAATTTATAGATATTTATGTAAACCTTGCATATACAAATAATACCACAGAGGCTCAGGTAAGAAATCGCGGAATTATGATTCTTAATCTGGTTAAGATTTTGGAGAGCCACGAATATGGAGTAAATCTTAAAGTGTTTGAAACTTGCATGGTTGGCAATGAGATTTTCTCTGCAAGTGTAGGTCTAAAACAACCTGGGGAGCTGCTCAATGATAAAAAATGTTATTATCCTATGTGTGGCAAGGAATTTGTTAGAAGAATACTTACTCGTTTAAAGGAATCAATTCCTTTTAAAGAAAACTGGCATATGAGTTATGGTCAGGTTATGACTGAGCAACAGACTAGAATAATAATGGAGATTCCAGAGGATGCAATACTGATTAATGCTCCAGATGAGATGGGAATCAAGGGTGAGGATATATATCAGGATGCGGATGCTTTTTTGAGCAAGATTAATCTTAATAAGGAAATTGCAGTCCCTGAATATGTCAAGGAGATTGATGAGGATATGTAGAGAGAATTTGATGTTATGAAGTCTTGAAAGGAGTAATTACAGTGAGTGACACATTGATGAGTTATGATATGCTGCAAACTATTGCGGATAATCCGGAAATAAATTTGACTGAGGAAGAGGTTGCCTTGGTGGAGGTACGCTGTCAGGAGATTGATTTAAACAATGCAACGGCGGTTATTTCCTTCGGTGCAGATATTCAGAAGAAATTATCTGAGCTGTCGGGGAGTATGCTTGGGAGCCTTAACTCTCAGGATATTAACGATATTGGAGAAACGCTTGAGGAAACAATAGGTTATCTGCGATGTATAGAGGAGGAAGAGGATAAATTTACTTTCTTTAAAAAGAAAAAAGAATTATCCATAAGAGAGCGATATAAGGAAGCAGAAAAAAATATTGATAAGGTAAGTAATACACTTCAGGAGCACCAGGTTCGTCTTATGAAGGATTGTGCTATGCTTGACCAAATGTATCATATGAATACAGTTTATTTTAGAGACCTTAATGTGTGTATAGCAGCAGGAAAAAGAAAGCTGGAGCAGTGCAGATTAACAGAGCTTCCTGCTTTAGAGCAGAAGGCAATTCAGTCCGGGCTTGCTCAGGATGCACAGGCAAGTAATGATTTTAAAAACCAGATGGACAGATTAGAGAAAAAAATCTATGAGCTTGAGTTGACAAGAAGTATTTCTCTTCAGGCAGCTCCACAGATAAGACTTATCCAGTCTAATGAAGCTGTTATGGCAGAGAAAATTCAGTCCACTTTATTGAATACTATTCCTTTATGGAAAAATCAGGTAGTGCTTGCACTTGGTATGGAACACACAAAACAGGCGGCTAAGGCAGATAAAGAGATAAGTGCAATGACAAATAAACTGCTTCTCAAAAATGCAGAAACACTTAAGATGGCATCTGCGCAGACAATGCAGGCGGCAAATAGAGGATTTGTTGATGTATCCACATTGGAGACAACTAATAGACTTTTAATAGAAAGTTTAGATGAAGTAGCACGTATTCAGCAGGAAGGTAGAACAAGCAGAAGTGCAGCAGAGCTTGAACTTGTACGAATTGACGAACAGATGAAAAACAGGCTTCAGCAATAAAATATAACCAAAAACTCCTATCAGCATAAATTATTATAGAATTTATGTTGATAGGAGTTTTTTGTGAGTAAGGTTTTTATTGGTGTGGGACACGGTGGAAGTGACCCTGGTGCTGTTGGTATTTTGGTTGAGAAGGATGTCAATTTAAAGATGGCTCTTGCATGTAGAGATTATCTTGTGTTAAGAGGTGTAGACGTTCTTATGTCAAGAACTGTGGATGAGGATGAAACTTTGTCTTCTAAAATTGCTGAGTGCAATTCATATAATCCTGATTTGGCGATAGAATGTCATAACAATGCAGGTGGTGGTGATGGTTTTGAGGTTTATCATAGTGTTGTTGGAGGAGTAGGGAAAACTTTAGCAGAAAATATAGAAACAGAGGTTTTGGCAATCGGGCAAAACAGTAGAGGATTAAAGACAAGGAAAAATAGTAGTGGAACAGATTATTTTGGATTTATTAGACAAACAATCTGTCCGGCTGTTATTTGTGAAGGAGCCTTTGTCGACAATCAGGAAGATGCTGCTCAGATTGATACAGATAGTGAGTGTAAAGCTTTTGGTGAAGCCTATGCAAGAGGTGTTTTGAAAACTTTAGGAATTTCGTTTGATGAAATAACTCCTGTTATATCAGAACCAACAGAGGCTCCTAGGTCTGACGGTTATCTTGTGAAAGTAACAACAGATGCGTTAAATATTAGAGATGGTGCAGGTACAAATTATAAGGTTAATGGTGTAATACGGGATAATGGTGTTTATACAATTGTTGATACTGTAATGGTTGGAAATATTAAATGGGGTAAGCTTAAAAGTGGTGCGGGTTGGATAGCACTTAATTACACAAAAGCATTATAGATATGTGTCTAAAATGTGAAAAGAGCATTTATTTTATTATGATACTATGATATAATTTTCAAATATGTGTATAAAATACTAATAGAATAGGAGTTTTTTATGAGTACAGAAAAAAAGAGGAATTCATTTACGGGTTCGATTGGTTTTGTTCTTGCGGCAGCAGGTAGTGCTGTAGGTTTAGGGAATATATGGAGATTTCCGTATTTGGCAGCTAAAGATGGTGGAGGATTATTCCTTGTTGTATATATCATATTGGCACTTACATTTGGTTTTACTCTGCTTACAACAGAGATTGCTATAGGCAGAAAAACTAAGCAGAGTCCTTTGACTGCATACGGTAATGTGAAAAAAGGCTGGGGATTTTTAGGAGTTATTTCTTGTTTAGTTCCAATGATTATCATGCCATATTACTGTGTAATCGGTGGATGGGTAATAAAATATTTTATAGCTTTTCTTACTGGTGAAGGTGTTCAGGCAGCAGGTGATGGATATTTCACAGGTTACATTACAAGTGAAGTACAGCCTTTGGTATTCTTTGTTGTATTCCTCGGATTATGTGCATTTATAGTATTTAGAGGTGTTAATAAGGGTATTGAATCGTCTTCAAAGGTTATTATGCCTATATTGTTAGTATTAATTATAGGTATTTCTATCTTCTCCCTTACAATTGAGCATACAGATGCAGCAGGTGTGACTAGAACTGGATTGGAAGGCTTCAAGGTATATGTTGTGCCTGATTTTGACGGTATGACTGTTAGTAAATTTTTAGGTGTTTTAACAGATGCTATGGGTCAGCTTTTTTTCAGTCTTAGTGTTGCTATGGGTATAATGATTACTTATGGCTCTTATGTTAAGGATGAGGATAACTTGGTTCGTTCTATCAATCAGATAGAGATTTTTGATACAGTTGTTGCATTTCTTGCAGGTGTTATGATTATTCCTGCTGTATATACATTTATGGGTACTGAGGGTATGACAGCAGGACCTGGACTTATGTTTGTTTCATTGCCAAAGGTTTTTGAGGCGATGGGAGCGGCAGGTAATGTTATAGGCTGCCTATTCTTTGCAATGGTTCTTTTCGCGGCACTTACCAGCGCGGTTTCAGTCATGGAAGCCGTTGTATCGTGTCTCATGGATAAATTTCATTTATCAAGAGTTAAAGCAGCTATAGTTGAGACTATTATTGCGGTTATTGGTGGTATTGCTGTATGTCTTGGATATAACAAGTGGTATTTTGAGGTTGACCTTCCAAATGGTGCCGAGAACCAGCAGATTCTTGACATTATGGATTATATTAGTAATAGCTTGATGATGCCTATAGTAGCTATAGGAACATGTATATTAATTGGATGGATTGTTAAGCCTAAGACTGTTATTGACGAGGTTGAAAAAACGGGGCATAAGTTTGGAAGAAAGACTTTATATATTGTTATGATTAAGGTTATAGCACCTATATTCCTTGCAGTATTACTTTTACAGTCTTTAGGTGTATTATAGACATAGGAAAAACTTGTGAAAGGTCAGTTATTAGTTTTTTGACGAAGTTTTATCCAGTGAAAAACTATTTTCCAAGATAAAATGTCGAAAAAGTTTATTAGGTTGACTAAAAAAAGTATTTTGATAAAATATATTTAATGTCAGTGAGTTCGTCTCCCTAGTGCATATATGATGACGTAAGTCATTTACGGATAAACTGACATATAAATCAGCATGTGATAAAAATGGAGTCTCTTGTGAGGCTCCATTTTTTGCTTGCACGATAAAAATAAAATGGTATAATCAAATCAATATACAGAGTTACTTTTAATTAAGAAAAGGAGTATAGGGAGATGGAGAAAAAAGAATTAGTGTACTACAAGCTTGATAGTATAGACGAACAAATTCTTACGATACTTCAGGATAATGCCAGAGCATCGCTTAAGGATATTGCGGAGCAGGTGTTTATGTCTCCTACGGCAGTTGGTGCAAGAATTGACAGAATGCTTGAGGAAAATGTTTTAGAGGGCTTTACTACACGCCTTAATCCTGAGGCTATGGGGCATTACATTAAAGCATTTATCAACCTTGAGGTTGAGCCTGATAGAAAAGCTGAATTTTATCCATATATAGATAGTGTATTAAATGTAGTGGAATGTAATTGTGTTACGGGAGATTATTCTATGCTTATAGAGGTTAGATTTCCTACAACTGCGGAGCTTGATCTTTTTATTGGAGACCTGCAACAGTTCGGCAAAACAAAAACTCAGATAGTTTTTTCTACATGTGTTAAGCACAGATGCAAATACTGGCGTGAAGATTACAGAGACAGAATGCGTCGATGATTATAAATAAGCTTATTTTTCTTGAGAAAATAATGCAAAAAACTATAAAACTTGATAAAATCCAGTAAAAATAGAGATTTGGTTAAAAAAATAACCATAATCTCTATTTTTTTCTTTACAACTTATTATTGCTGTAATATAATGATTTGCAAGCCGTTTAATGGCAAAAGAATTATAGGGAGGACTATAAAAATGTCATATGTTGATGAGATTTATGAGAGAGTAGTTACACAGAATCCTGGAGAGCCAGAGTTCCATCAGGCAGTTAAGGAGGTATTAGATTCCTTAAAGTTAGTTATTGATGCTAATGAAGCAGAGTATCGTAAGATTTCTCTTCTTGAGCGTCTTGTTGAGCCAGAGAGAATTATCTCTTTCAAGGTACCTTGGGTAGATGATAATGGAGTTATTCAGGTTAACAAGGCATATAGAGTACAGTTTAACTCAGCTATTGGACCTTACAAGGGAGGTATGCGTTTCCATCCATCAGTTAACCAGTCTATTTTAAAATTCTTAGGTTTCGAGCAGATTTTTAAGAACAGTCTTACTGGACTTCCAATCGGTGGAGGTAAGGGTGGTTCTAACTTCGACCCTAAGGGAAAATCAGACAGAGAGGTTATGGCATTCTGCCAGAGTCTTATGACTGAGCTTTCTAAATACATTGGCGCAGACACAGACGTTCCAGCGGGTGATATCGGTGTAGGTGCTCGTGAGATTGGTTATATGTATGGTCAGTACAAGAGAATCAGAGACCTTTATGAAGGTGTTCTTACAGGTAAGGGACTTACTTGGGGTGGCTCTTTAGTACGTACACAGGCTACAGGTTATGGTCTTGTTTATATTGTTGATGAGATGCTAAAGGATCTCGGAAAAACTATGGCTGGTCAGACAGTTGTTGTTTCAGGTTCTGGTAACGTTGCTATATATGCTACTGAGAAGGCACAGCAGTTAGGTGCTAAGGTTGTTGCCCTTTCAGATTCAAACGGATATGTATATGATCCAGACGGAATTAAACTTGATATCGTTAAAGAGATTAAGGAAGTTCGTCGTGGAAGAATTAAAGAGTACGTAGATGCAGTTCCAACTGCTAAATATACTGAGGGTAAGGGTATCTGGACTATTCCTTGTGATATCGCTCTTCCATGTGCTACTCAGAACGAGCTTAACCTTGATGATGCTAAGGCTCTTAAGGCTAACGGATGTTTCCTTGTAGCAGAGGGTGCTAACATGCCTTCAACTAGAGAGGCTACTGATTTCTATCTTGAGAGTGGTATCTGCTTCATGCCTGGTAAGGCTGCTAATGCAGGTGGTGTTGCTACATCAGCACTTGAGATGACTCAGAACTCTATGAGACTTTCTTGGTCATTCGAAGAGGTAGATGAGAAGCTTCAGGGTATCATGAAAGGTATCTATGCTAAGGTTTCAGATGCAGCTAAGCGTTATGGCGTAGAGGGTAACTTCGTAGCTGGTGCTAATATCGCTGGTTTCGAGAAGGTTGCTGAGGCTATGAAAGCTCAGGGAGCTGTATTATAATTAAGTTTATAATATAAGATTGATGGCGAAAGTCCTGTAAACTTTGTGTTTGCAGGACTTTTGTTTGTTTTTGGAAAATGAATTAAATGAATTAAAGGAATTAAATTTGGTTTTATAAAAGAGGCTGTAAAATTTTACGTTGAATTTTACAGCTTCTTTTCGTATAATATATATGTGAAGAGACTATATCAAAGAAGGGAAGCTGATTTTATGCCAAATATATTACCTGTATCGGATTTAAGAAATTACAATGAAGTATTGAAAAATTGTTCGATAGGAGAACCAGTATTTTTAACCAAGAATGGAAGAGGTAAGTTTGTGGTTATGGATATTGAAGATTACGAGCGTGAAAAGGCAGAGAAGAAGCTGCTCGTGAAGTTACAGGAAGCAGAAGAAGCTGTTAAAGACCAAAGTGCTTGGATGAGTCTGGATGAGCTGAAAGCATCTGTTGGGGTGTAGCCTATGATGAAATTACGGATTAATCCTTTAGTTGCAGAAGACTTAAAGAATATTAAAGAGTATATTGCTGAAGATAATGAAGAAATGGCAGTAAAAACTATTCAAGAGATATACACTCGAATCGAGAATATACAACAGTTTCCGTATATGGGTGCTGACCTTTCTAAAAGAGTCAGCTTCTGGACGGATTATAAGTATGCGATTTCTGGAAATTATGTGGTGTTGTATAAAATTGGGGACGTGTATGTGGAGATTTACCGGGTGGTGAATCGATATCAGGATATTACGCAGATATTTTGATAATAAATACTGATAGGTGAGGATAAAATGGATATAAAGAATACAAATTTGTATAATGAACTTGTAAAGCGTGAGAGTGGATATATAGATAATATTAATAAAGTATATGCATTGGCTGAAGAATTTTTGCCGAAGATAAACAGAGTTTTTGTCAATTATACAGGACATGGGATTGAACACTCTCTTAATGTAATTCAATATATGTTTGATTTAATTAATGATATCAACATGTTAAGTGATTTGGAAATAACGTGTTTAATATATAGTGCGTTATTGCATGATGTTGGAATGGTTGTAAGTGAAAAAGAAATTAAGGAAATTAGAGAGGATAAATTATTATGTAATGGGATGAAATATTCGGCAATACATGAAAAAGTTCAAGATGATTTAGAATGTATTCAAGAGTGTGTACGACCTATACATGGTATACGTTCATATGATTTTGTTATGAAGAATATGAAGGTAGAATTATTCTTGGTTCCGGGATATACAGTGTGTTCATTTCAAGAGGAAGTGGCAGAGATATGTCAAGCTCATACCATGGAATTGGAATATACTGTAAAGCAGTTAAAAAATAAAGATATAAAGGGCGAAAATAGGCTGAACGCACAATATGTGGCAATGTTATTAAGAATTGCGGATTATCTAGATCTTGATGAAAGAAGAGCTCCTGTGGAGGTGTATAAATTTATTAGTCCTACTGGATATGGTGATGAAGAGTGGAAACAACATTATATTATATCTAATAAAAATAAAATTGAAAGTAGTGCTACAAATAGGAAGAAAATAGTATTATATGGTCAGTGTAAAAATCCTAAGATACATAATAAATTTTTGAAATATTTAGACGATGTTACAAGAGAAATTAGGTGGTGGGTATCATATTCAAGAAGTACATTTGAAGATATATACTGGCTTTTATTAGATGAAACAATTGAAAATAGAATTGAAACTGTAGGTTTTGAAGTTTCAGATTTAAAACTTAATGTAGATTATAGTGCCATAGTCAAGTTGCTTATGGGTGAAAATGTTTATGGAAATAAAAAGTATGGGTTAAGAGAATTGATACAGAATTCGCTTGATGCATGTAAGGTTATGAAAGAATATGCACCTCAGTTGGAATGCTATAAATATGACGAATATGTGCCCAAAATTCAAATAATTCTGGATTACGGTAATAATCAATTACGGATTAGAGATAATGGTATCGGCATGAGTGAGGAGGTTTTAAAGAAATATTTTCTTAATATTGGAAAATCCTACTATAAATCTAATGATTATATGTATCAGGGGAATAAATATAATCCAATTGGAAATTTTGGAATTGGTTTCTTGGCGTGTTTTATGCTTTCAAAAGAGGTTATCGTTGAAACCAAGAGCTTTAAGGAAGAGACGGGATATGCATTAGTATTATATGCAGATAGTGAATATATTTGTAAAAAGGAGTGTGGTAGTTTTAAAAATACTTTTGGAACAATGATTTCTTTAAATTTATGTAATGCGTTGGCGGTTTTTGATAATGATGTTAAACGAATAATTTCCTTTTTAAAAAGTACCTTTTTAGATCAGGGTATTGATATATATGTTGAAGAGATAAAACCAGGAGAAGCAAAGTTAAGTCATGCCATAGGATTATTGCGATATGAGGAAATTATTGAAGGAAAATGTATCTTGGATAAGTATTTTGATGAAATTTCATATGCGGTACAAATTGAGGGTATGCCTAAACCTAAAAAAATGTTTTCGGAATTAGAATTAAGTTGGTTTTCTGGAATGACCAAAGTGTGTAGATTTAATGAGAGTAATAAAATGCTGGAATCGATTGATATGGAATTTAAGGAATTTAAGGAGTATTTATATAATGGTTATTTGATGTTTATCAAAATTAGTGGGGTGAAAAAAGTGTATAATGACGAATTGAAGAAATTGAAAGAGTTATGTAAAAAAGATATACTTTTACATGAGGAGCCACTAGAATGGAGAGAAGAAATAGTATTTCCAATAAGTTACCGAGAAGGATTTGTTCATTTATTTGATGGAGGATGGTGCGGAAATGAAACAATAAGATGGAAAACTATTTTGGGAAAATATGAAAATTTGGATGTTGCATGGATTAGAGATAACCTTGGCGATGTTATGAAGCAATGTGATTTTATAGACGATTTATCTGAAGTTTCTGTTGAGTTAGGAGTTGTGTCATTGTTGGAAGTTGGACAAGATAGATATCTCGAATTAAAGTATTCGATGAATCATGTTGTTGATGATAGGTCGGCTACATTTTGGAAAGGAATTCAACTTGAGAAAGCTAGAATGCGAATTGATATTGGTATTCAAGGCATGTATTTGGGTGAATACTATCTGAATATAAATAATAAAAGGATACTTCCAAACATCTCAAGAGATGATTTGGCGAGAGAGGATGAAGATGAGATAAGGCGGCAAATGGAAATTGCTGTATATAGGCATATTGTAGAGAGTGTAAATGATAGAGAAGTTGCAAATGCAATAGAACAATATGCAAAGGAAATTGTCCATCAGTAACTCTATATACGTGATATACAAACGACCTCAAAATCTCAGTAACTATGTGGTTATCACTGAAGCGGCTATGAAGGCTCAGGAAACTGTATTATAATTTGATTTTGATATAAGATTGATGGTGAAAGTCCTGTAAACTTTGTGTTTGCAGGACTTTTCTTTGCTTTATAGGAAAGTTCTCCTGACAGAGAACTCTTGAAAAAAAAGCCAACATCGGTGGAGTTATGATATAGGCAGAAATTGTTTCTATATATAAAGAAATCCAATAATGAAAATTAAAGAATATCATATTTTCTTTAATAGAGTTGTTAATAAAAAGTAAAATATTGTTGTTCAAAGTCAGTTTTTTGCAGTTTGCACCAAGTCAATTGTAGAAATAGTTATGTGATGATAGTATAAAGGTACAACATGTTGGCATAACACAAAACAAAGAGTAATTAGAGTGAATAGATTATATTATGAAGAGAAAAGGGATATCTATAAAACAACTCTCAACTCAAAAATTGTGCACTTGTTCTGAAGGGAGAGTGATTAAAACTGTAAAAAATCTTGGTAATATGCTCTTAGCAAAAAGTAAAGATTATAATAAGTATGTAAAGTAAAAAAATATGTAGGAAAGGACATAATTATGAAACAAATAAAAGTGAGTAAGCGTAAAATAACGAAAATGGTAATGGTAGTTGTAGTTTCTGTAATGACAGTATGTTTATTTTTTAATGAAAAGGTGGCAAGTGCGAATAATTATACAGATTCTGCATATCAATTTTATTTTAATGCAGGTCAGACAAGTACATATGTTTCGTCTAGAGGAAGACAAAAAATGGATACTTCAAAGGTGTATATAATGTGTAATTATGCATATGAGCCTTATATTGAAGGGGAGTTTAAGTTTACAGCTCAGGCACATGGATCAAATAGCGAATCTAGTGGGTTTTATGCATGTACCTATAATGGAAGAACTACGCCTACTTATGTGATAAAAAAGGGTGTAACACAGTATATGACGAATTATGTTAAAGAAGCAGGAAAAAAATACGCAAATATATACGTAAAAAAGAATGGAGTAGCAGCCACATTTAAAGGAAATTGGAGTCCAGACAATTACAATAAATACTAGAGGTATCAATTATAATTAATATATATGGGTGTTAAAATTGCTGTAGCATCCGTATATATAATATGTATTTAGGAGGGGCATGTAAATGAAATGTTTCTGTAGACTAGCTTTATTGTCTATCGGTGTGTTTTTTTTATCCGGTTGTCAAAAATTAAATTCAAAAGATGTAACAACACAGCCAAGAGATTACATAGATGAAACTATAAAACAAACAGAGGATATGGACAGTACGGTTACTGATGCATCAAATACAGATGAAAATATGAGTTATTTAAGTGCAGAAGCAATTCAGGAAAAATATCCGAATATTGATTTTAATCAGAAGGTTTTATCTTTAAATGATGAGATAGTATATCATCTTAGTTTGAATACGCGCTTTGTAGAAGAAAGTGCTATTTCTTATAAAGAAGGTGGATACTATGATTATTGTCCGTTTTATCTGAAAATAAATTCAGCAGAGGAAATAGCGGGAATGCAAAATCTTAATCAATATTTTCAAAAATGTGAAGCCCTGAATGATACTGATTATATCAATTATTTTGGTGAAGACACTATTAAAAATGGCATGTATTTAATGATGAATATAACGATTCAGAACAAATCAAAAGACAATCAGACTATTAATATGGCGAATAAGGATTTAGAGGTTGTTTACGATGAAATAGGAATCTATCGAATTGTTGAGCCAGTAGGGATGTTTATAGATACGGATTATGAAGGCAATGGCAGGGGAACAGGAAAATCAAAAAATGAGATTTCCTTTGCAAGCGACGAAGAAATTACGATGAATGTGGTTTTTTTATTGTCTGAGGAAATAGATATGGATTCTCTTTACTATAATGTAAATAATTTATGTAGAAATGGTAGTTTATATGATGACGGAACATGGCATGCAGATTCAGAAGGCGGACCGAATATGATAAAAGTGGTGGTGGATAATAAATAAAATGATACAGTGTATAAAAACAGAATTATATAAGACAACGCATAACAGATATTTTATAATATCATTGTTTTCTTTGTTGTTTTTGATTGTCGTACATATTGCTTTGGATATTGCTCCTTACTATGGAATGATATATGGCGAATATCCGGAAACCGTGTTTAATCACTGGATTGGCCTCCAGTTATCAAGTTTATCAAATATCTATTATATGGTCGTAGTTGGATGTGCTACGTTGCCAGTTGGCATGGTTTATATTGAAGAAAGACAACATGGATACATGAATCAAATGATAACCCGGTCGAATCGAACTAAAATTGCAATATCAAAATTAATTGCATATTTTGTAACCAGCTTTATTATTACAACCATTCCATTAGTCTTTGATTATATGGCTGCCTCTATATTTTTACCATCTATTCGCCCCATAGCTGCAACAACATATTATACAATAAGCGGAAATTCTTTTCTGTCTGAATTATTTTACACGAATCCCACGGCATATCTTTTTATATACATAGGAATCGATGGTGTTCTTGTATCGTTTTTTTCTTTACTAGTTGTTATGGCGGCGAAAATAATTGAAAATGTCTATGCGGCTGTTTGTTGTCCAATGGTAGTGTTTATTGTGCTGAAGGTTGTCTTGGGGTTTATAAATGCTGAAAATTATATTCCTATGCGAATATTATATCCTTCTACTTCGGAGGGGGTTGAAACCATAAATGTAGTAATGGAGATTGCCCTAGTGGGTGTTATAGGAATAATTGGTATAATATGCGAGGTGGGAAAATATGAGACATAGAAAAAAGATTTTGATAGCAGTCATATTTATATGCTTACTATCGGTGTGGTTCATATTTTTTTTGCGTATGCATATAGCCGTAAAAGAACCAATAGAAGAGGTATATCGACAGGGAGATATATTGAAATATTATGGCCTTGAGATAACAGTAGGTGATTTGGAGGTATATGATTTCAATGAATTTGTGGAATCTTATGGGAAACCAGATGATATGTATTCTGATACGGAAAAAGACAGATATATTGTAGTAAATATACATGTGAAGAATATCTCCGGGCAGGATATTAGAATTCAAAATACTATCAGTACATGGAATATGAGTATTGATAATTATACAAATGGACAAAGTATGGACCTGATGACATTCAATCAAATTCCTATCAGTCCTTATGAGAAAGATGCAGAGGTGGACTTAAAGTTATTTTTTCGGTTTACAGATGGGCAGACATATCAGGGAGATGTAGAAAAAATCAAAGCCTCTCCTATTCGGATATATCTTTCTTATTATCCGGAACTTCGCTATATACAGTATCATTAAGAGGTTAAAAAGATGGAAATAATAATAGAAAATTATTTTAAAAAATTCAAAAATGATTATGTTTTAAAAAATATTAATTATACTTTTACTGGTGGTAGAATATATGGGTTATACGGTAAAAATGGTTCTGGAAAAACAATGTTGATGAGAGCGGTGAGTGGGCTCATTTTTCCCTCAGAGGGATGTGTAAAAATCAATGGTGAGGAATTAAGAAAAGAACGGGATTTTCCGGAAAGTTTGGGTATTTTGTTAGAAAATCCTTATTTTTTGACGCAGTATACAGGATATCAGAATTTGAAGTTGCTAGCATCGATAAAAAATAAGATTGGTGATGAAGAAATTTTGCATGCATTGGAGCGTGTAGGGTTAGAGTCAACCGATAAAAGAAAGGTGCGAAAGTATTCGTTGGGAATGAAACAACGTCTGGGAATTGCTGCAGCGATAATGGAGGAGCCAGACATATTACTGTTGGACGAGCCATTTAATGCAATTGATGAAGGTGGGATGCAATTAATTCGGGATATTCTGGTGGATTTTAAGAAAGCCGGAAGGATAGTAATACTTGCATGTCATGATAAAGAAGAATTAGAATCTGTGTCCGATGAAATTATAAAAATGAAAAATGGAAAGATAGAAGTATAGTAGTATGAAGAAAATATATTTAAGAAATTGTATGTATTCATTTTTTGTATTTTTTATTTTTATATTGCTATTTGGTATGGCTTTAAAAAATAAAAATAACACATTATGCAGTTATGATCTTGTGTTATGCTGTACAACATATGCATACATAACAATCTATATTTTAATTCCATATATATTTATGAAGAGGAAGAGGAATGAATGGAATCCATATATTTTAGTACGGTATAGAAATGTAGATATGATATGGCTAAAAGGATGTAAGGATGCAATTGTCTGGGCAGTAGAAATAACGGTATGTATATTAGTATCAATATTGTTGAGCAGTTTGATTGTCACAGATTCTCTTTGTGATTGGACGAATCAAAATAGTATATTTGTGAATTACACGCAATATGAAATCACACAATTTCCAGCTATAAGTAAAATTGTGATTCCGGCGGCAAGTATTATTTATTTTAATGTTTTATGGATTGAGATTTTGACATTTTTAGGATATTGGTATACGAATATGTATTGGACTGGATATATATTTGTAGTTCTTTTGTATGTATTACCTAAATTACCCTGGTTACCGGTTCAGATATCCGGATTGGGATTATTTTATAGTGATTATTGTGGTAATCAGTCGATATTTATGATTTGTATAAAACGAATTGGCGAAATAGTTTGTTTGATTATGGTTATGGTTGTATTAGGATTGTTTCGGCGAAAGAAAGATTTTGTAAAAGCATAAGTAAAAGCGAGGGACTGTGTTGAAATATTTTGGGATTCGGTTGTTAAAAAATCGTCTTATAATTATGATATTTATTTCTGCTTTGACTATAATGTCGTGTGAGGCTGGAACATTGCTTGGGAATTGTGACTTTGTTTCGTTGTTAAAATGGCAATTTGGCGGATTCTCATATGATTTTTCATTTAAAGGAGAAGTTCCTGTGAATTATCTGATATTTGTAATGCAGCTTTTAATGACAGTGGGGGTTACGAGCTTATCAGAAATGAGAGCTTCAAAATCCAATTTGAACGCTATTATTTTTTATGGTAGAAGAAATTATTGGCTGAAACGAAGTGCTTTTTTAATAATTCAGGTTATCATTTTTATGATGACAATTATAATATCAACCGCTATATACACAGCCTTTCGTAATATGAGTTTTTATTCAGATGAGTTTGATTCGGTCATGCTTGGAATTGGATTAAATATATTTCCAATGTGTATAATCAGTCTGCAGGCAATATTGACATTGCAGCTAGTATGTATGAATCCGGTAATTGTGGTGTTTCTTTATGAGGCAGTAATGATAGTGCCTCTTTCTATGGCGAATAAACATTGGATTATGGATACTATGTTTTTATATAGGGCAGGAATAATAGAAAACAAATACAATATGTTTTTGAGTTTGGTATATATTCTTGTTTGGAGTTTTCTGTTCTTTGTTGGTATAGTAATCATTGATAAAAAAGAAATATAAACCACACGCTATGCGGGTGTGCTACAATTGTTATAAGAAAAATCAAAATTTCTATTACATAGTTAAATAGATTTATATTTTCGTATAAGAAATTCAATTATGTACAATACACATGCGGAAATCGTTCCAATATATAAAGAAGCCCAATAATGAAGATTAAGAAAAAATAAAAGTAAAATACTTGCAATATAAATCACAAATGTCCCAATAGCTTTTTGACGTAATGATTGTTGCATATATTTATATGATTCGTCTTGTATCATAGGACCAATCACAAGGAATACAATGAATAACAATACAATAATTATTATTTTAAAAATAAAAAGCTCAGTTGACATGTGCGAAATTAGAATAATTGATAGTATGCCTACAATTGAACTTAAAACGATACAGCGGATATGTGATGATGCATGATATCCGCCGATGAAATTTCTTAATAGTAAAAATGAAAATAGCCATATAAACATTTCGATAGTACTATGAGAGAAGAAAGCATATATAAAAATAATTATTAAAGGAATTAATATATTTATAATGCATTCTATTCCATATTGTAAAATGTCTATTTCTTCACATGAAGCTCTCTCATTATTATTATAGTCATATAGCAATTTTGCAAGTAATCTAGAAATATATTCAATCATATAAACTCCTATATAAATGTTCGAATTAATCAAATTTTGAATAGTCTAAAAGTGCATTTCTAACTGGCGTCAAGTGGTTTCTACCTACAGTTATTTTGGTGCCATTAGTTAATAGAATTTCAGATCCGGACAAAGAGTTTACATGTGAAAGATTTACTATATAGGATTTGTGACATTGAATAAATGTATGTGTAAGTTTATCCATTATTTTGGATAGACTAGTGCGTTCATAATAAGTTTCGTTTTGTGTATGAATTAGAGTATTATTTCCTTCCTTTGTTATGTACAGTATGTCATTATATTTTATTTGGATTAGTAGGCTGCGATCCTGTAATTTATAATAATTCTTCGTATGAAATTCTAAAAAACGTTTCATACTTGCTGATAGCTTTTCTGTTGTAATAGGTTTTACCAGATAGTTTAACGCTCGAACATTATATCCATCAAATACATATTCTTTGAATGCAGTAAGAAAAAGAATTTCATTATTAAAACCATTTGCACGTAATTTTTCGCAGATACTTATTCCGGTCTCTGGACCTGCTCCTTTAAGCTCAATATCTGCGAATAATAAATCATAATTGTTTATTGTAAAATCACGAATGATATTCGTGTTTTGAAATCTAGTAATTGTAATAGTATTATCAGTACGATGGCTCCAAGCTGTTAATAATGAAGAAAGATATGAAAAATCTTGATCATTATCTTCAAGTATAGCAATGTCGATTTTCATGGTATTAATTCCTTTCATTGATTCTCTAATGGTATCATAATTTCTAATGTGAAAGAGTCTGATTCTGGCGAAAAACGAATAAAACCATCATTTTCTTTTACGATTCTACAAATTTGTTTCATACCAATTCCGTGGTATGAACTATCTGTGTTATTTTGTTTTGTTGTTAAGAAATTCCCGGATTTACTAAGCTTATAATCACCGATGGAGCTGTTTGCAATGTTAATTAATAGCATATTGTTAAAAGGTCTTATGGTAAGTGAAATATATCTTTTCTTTGAAGAAGAGATTTTTTCACAGCTTTCGATAGCATTGTCAATAATATTGCCTAGTAGAGAACAAATGGCGACATCATCAAGAGGCAGTTTTTTGGGCAAATGGATAGTGTAATCAAAGGTTATACCACTATTATTTGCAAGAGCATATTTGTTGCTAATAATACAGTCTACAGGGACATTTCCGGTTGATACCATATGATTTAAGGATAGCTCTGAGAAAATCCTGTTTAAGTATTCTGTGGCTTTTTCGTATTCTTTTGACTTAATTAATAACGATAGAGTTTCTAAATGGTTGGAGATATCGTGTTTAATGCCTCTTAATGCTTCTGTTGATGAAATGATTTGTTCGTATTGAATACGATTCATTTTTGAAATAAAACTCTCTGTCATTAATTGTTCGTTCTTTTCTTTTTCCATTCCGAGATTATAAATATAAAACATTAAACAGAAATAAAGGAAAAATACAAGAAAGAATATGGATATATTTATACTGATTGATAGTCCTGTGTTTGTGGCTAGATTAATAATAGCAATTAAGTTCATTTGTTCAATCATAATACAAATGAGAGATATTGTTACAATAATAATTTTTTGAAGTCCTGACAAGCAAATGTTTTTTATTTCAATAGATATCAAAGTAAAGACGAATGCTGATAACATTAGTATATATAATAAAGTAAAAATTACTCGAACAATACCTGGCAGGCTTAGTACTTCTTCTTTTGGATAATGAAGAATATAAATTGGAATGAACAATGATGTGGAATCTGCGATTATTGCCAATATTGAATAAACTACAGGCCAGGTAAATTTTGAAAAAATGTTATCTTCAAAGAATATAAGGGAGTAAATAATATGCGAGAACAAAATGCCTATAACTAAATAAAATGTGCCGATGTTATTATGATTAGCAACTAATTCAATAATAGATATTAGTAGCAAAAAAATACATTGACATAGATATATAGATTTTGTAGCATAGTCTTTCTTTGTGAGTTTGTTGTTCAGCAATATGAAGAATAAAATTGATTCTAAAATGATTATAAAATATTCCCAAAATATATGTAGCATAAAAATCCTCATTTCTTTATAAAAGCATCCGATGTGGGATAACATGTAATTAAGTATATCACTAGCAACATAAATAATAACATGTTTTTTCTTTAAAGTAAAATATTGTCGTTTGCAGCCGTTTTTTTGCAGTTCATACCAAAACTATAGCTAAAAGAGTTTTGCAATGATAATGTACTAATAAATATGTTGGCCACATAGAAAATAAAGAGTAATTAAGGCTTTTACAGACGAGTAAAGTCAATAACTCTAAGCTCGAAAAACGAATATTAGCTCTGTGAGGGGAGGAAGAAAATGATTAGAAATGCAAAAAAAAATATTGGTAATATGATCAAGAACGTTGCAATATGTAAAGCTAATTCGAATTGTATGGGTTTTATGTATGAACCTAAGAAACCAAAAAAAATAGTGAAAGTAGACATTAATAAAAAAGACTAAATAATGGGAGTGGCTGCATATTTGGCAACTGTAGCACAAAAATAAATAAAAGAAAAACGGTTCACTATAGGACACTTTCTAGAAAGATAATGCTTTTTATAAGGTGTCCTTTTGTTGCGTTACAGGATAATTTTAAGAAGGTTTTTATTGTTGAAACTAGGAAAGTTCTCCTGACGGAGAACTCTTGAAAAAAGAAATTCCCACATCGGTTGGGTTATGATATAGGAAGAAATTGTTTCTATATTTAGTTCTGGCACGCTTTTTTTTTGATTCACACCATAAAAAAAGCATTTCACACCATATATATTTTTTTGTAAGAGAAACAGTCGATATAATAAATAGCATAATTGATAAAATAAGACAGCGAAAGGAAGTTGGGGATATGAAGATAGCAGTTTGTGATGATGATAAAGTAACTAGAGAGCAAATAGTTACTTTGATTGGAAAGCAAGCTTGCGGATTTGAAATTACTATGTTTGATGCCGGGAAGAATATGTTGGCATCTAATGAGTATTTTGATATTTATTTTCTTGATGTTGAGATGAACGATGTGTCTGGAATAGATGTTGCAAAAGATATAAGAAGAAAACAGGAGAATAATGGCGTTGAAAAAAGTATTATAATTTTTGTGACAGGACATAGAGAATATATGGAAGCAGCTTTTGATGTAAATGCGTTTCATTATTTGGTAAAACCTATTGATGAAAAAAAGTTTTCAGGTGTGTTCAAACGTGCAATAAAGGAAACGGCAATGAGGGAAAAAGTAGGAAAGCTTTCAGTAATTGTAAAATGCAATGGAATGCAGAGAAAAATATTTTTAAAGGACATTTTTTATATTGAGAGCAATAACAAAAAGGTTGTATTTCATACAAAAGAAGGAAAACTTGAAGCATACGGTAAAATGGATGACTGGGAAAGTGAGCTTGGAGATACATTTTATCGAAGTCACAGAGGTTTTTTGGTTAATATGGAAAAAATAACAGCGTATAGTACAGATACTATTGATATTGTTAATGGAGATTCGGTAATTCTTGCAAAAAAGAAGCATACAGATTTTGTGAAAACGTATATGAACTATGCAAAAAGTGGAGGAGTTGTAAATGTATGATTAATTTTTCTGCTTTTTTGTACATTATAAATAGTATCTTGGGAAGTGTGTATGTAGGAAAGTTTCTTAAGAATAAGTATGATAACAGAATAACGATTATAGTATGGTGTTTGCTGCATTTTATAACACAATTTGTTTTGTTTGAAGTGGTTCAGGAAATATATGTTTTTAATGATTTAACCAAAATGTCTATTAATATTTTTTTATTGTTAATTATTCAGAAAATTTTTTATCACAAAGATACAACTAGACATGTATTTGTATGCTTTAGTTTTATGGCAGGAAAAGAACTCGTAAAATATATTGCCAGTGTTTTGAATAATGTGGTTGGAATTTCTTTGGGGAATGTTGTGTATAAACTTGTTATTGAAGGGAAAATAGCGACTGAAATTGATGTAGATATTGCTACAAATATTATGTTTCTCATAACTATGATTATTAGTTGTTGTGCATATGCTTTGGTATTGTGGGTGTATTTGAAACTTATTGATAAAAACTATGTTAGAAAAGAGTATGTGCTACAGACTTCTGAGAGTGTTTTTTTGATACTTCCTAGCATTACAGCGATTTGTATTTCAATAACAATGAAAATGCTAGTTGTATCGGTTGAAGATGGAATAACCACTATAGTATATAATGTTGTACCTTACACCATGTTTTGGATTCCTATTATATGTGTATTGCTGTTAGGTGCTATTATAGCAAATGTAAAATTATTTCAAAATGTAGTGCAGTATCATGATGAGAATGTAAAAAACTCTTTGTTGGAAAATCAAATTATACAGATGCAAAAAGAGGTTGAGGAAATTCAGGACATATATTCAGATATGCATGGCTTAAAACATGATTTGAGAGGTCATATCAGTAATATTATGTACTATGTGAAAAAGTTTGATGATAAAGAAAATAAGGAATTACATAATTACATAAATAATATGGTAGAAACGGTAGAACGACTTGATTTTGGTTATCAAAGTGGAAATCCGATTACTGACATTATTATTCATCAGAAAAAACAGGAGGCACAAAAGGTTGGTGTAAGATTTGATGTCGATTTTAATTATCCCAAGAAGCTTCAGATAAATGCTTATGATATTGGTATTATTTTGAACAATGCATTAGAAAATGCAATTGAAGCTTGTTCGCCATTGAAAGAAAACAAATATGTTTCTTTATATTCTTACATGAAAGGAAATATGTTTTTTGTAGAAGTTGAAAATACTTTTCAAAAAGAAATTAAAATCAATAAGGAAAATGGATTGCCAGAGACTAGTAAAGAGAATAAAAAGCTTCATGGAGTGGGAATTCAAAATATTAGAAGATGTGCCAAGAAGTATAACGGTGATATAGATATTGCCATTGATGCATTTGAATCCAACCAGAAAGTATTTAATCTCACTATAATGTTAAATGGAAAAACTGTTAGAGTATAAGTTTACAGGCTTTTCACACCTTAAATGAAGTGGTTCGCTCCTTTTATATAATAAAACAATTTTATTACTCCGATATGATAAGTAATTGATATTAAGGAGGTGCTATGTATGATTAATATAGGAAAACACATGGAGATTGTAAATTACTATAAACCACAGCTTCCAAATAAGAAAATGAAAGATGTTGGATGCAATGAAAAGACACCAGAAGCAGATGGTGTGACTGTATGTATTTCGATAGAGGGTAGAAACAATCAAGAAGCTATGACAGAAAAAGATGATGGTCTTGAAAAAATTGAAGAAGAGGGAACTTCTGAAAAAGAGACTGAGTCGGTAAGTAGAAGTATAGGAGTAAATGCAGGCAAGCTTGCAAGAAAAATTGCGGCGGCTAAAACAACAAGTCAGCTTCGCATGGTTATTGCAGAAATAAAGAGTGATATGCAGGAAGTTAAAGCTGGCTTGGAGAGTGATATGTGTGATGAGACAGAACTAAAGAAGGTCGAAAATCTTATGGCAATGGCACAAAATAAAATGGGACAGGTTGAGGATAGAGAACCAACCGTTGAAGAAGAAAATGCTTTTGCTTTAGCATCATTAATGTAGGTCAAGATGAAAAAAGGAGGTAACGCTATGAGAATAACAGCACAAATGTTAAATGCACAAGCTATGAAGGCAGGCATGCCTATAAAACATTCTACACTTTTGGATTATGTGAAAAAAGATAAAATGAACAGTCCGCTATATGAGGCTTTAAATAATAATAAGCTCGCAACTGTAAATTCGGTAAAAAAGGGAAGCTATGAAAAACTTGATAAGGTTGCGGATAAGCTTAATAAATCAGCAAAGGTATTACAGGGGAATGATGAAAAAGATATTTTTGAACAGGCGAAAATAAGTGGTGATGGTTCAAAAGTATATGAAAGCATAGAAATGTTTGTTGATGACTATAACGACATGATAACTGCATTAAAAACATCTCCTAATACTATTAATGAATTTTACAGACAAATGCTGTCAGAAACCTCCGATGAAATAAAGGGAAGCTTGAAAAATATCGGAGTAACATTTAATGATGATGGTACTGCAGATGTCGATATTGCAAAAATTAAGAAAACAGATTTAGAAACCTTAGAGGGCTTGTTTGGTAAAGAAAGCGATTTTGTAAGTAAGGTAGATTTTATTTCAGGCAGAATTTCGGATAATGCGGAAGCTAATATAAAAAGCTTAAGCAGTGCGTATAATTCTGGCGGAAATACATATGAAGCTTCTGTAAAGAATAGATATGATTTTTTTGGATAATTAAATAGAAAAGTTAAAATTAATGGTGATAGCTTGGTAAAAAGAATATTGCCATTAATTTTTTTTATCTATGTTTTGTGTATTTATCGGTAAAATAACCAATTGAATTATACCGTGTCACCCTTTATAATGTATACGATATTAAAGAATCAGCATTATTTTAATATGGCTACCTACGGGGAAAGGAGAATATATGTCATACGTTGATTATGAAAAAGCGCAGAAGATGGGGCTTAAGGCTTTTAAAACTGCGGTTTCAAAAGGAGAAAATGAATATTTACCCGTATTAGATGAGATACTTGAAAATGTTGATATTCAGAGTGAAGTCAGCTTGGGGCTTGTGCAGATTCCTCTGGATAGAATCGTGGGAACAAGTAATGTGGGAAGAACCTATGCATTTGCAAATAACTTTATGCCGTTGCTGGATTACAAAACAGAGTTTGGTTCCAAGTGGTCGAGTCTGTGCGACAGTCATATAGAAGAAGGTATTCGTGAGCCGCTTAAGGTGTATGAATACATGAATAAATTCTATGTGGTTGAAGGTAATAAAAGAGTATCTGTACTCAAATATTTTGATGCAGTGACTGTCCCTGCATATGTGACAAGAAAAATACCAAAGCTTACTGATGACCCACAAATCAAAATATATTATGAATTTATGGAATTCTATAAGCTTACAGAAATAAATTATCTGTGGTTTTCGCAAGAGGGTTGCTTTAAAAAATTATTAGAGCTTACATCAGAAAATCCTGAGGCGGAATGGACAGGAGAACAGAAAAAGGATTTTGGTTCTGCAAATCATAATTTTTCTGTTGCTTTCAAATCAAAAAGTGGTGATAAGCTACCTTTTACACCAGCAGATGCGTTTCTTATATTTATAGATATTTTAGGCTATGAAAATATTAAAAATCTTACTCCTAGAGAGATGAAAGAAAAGGTTGATTTACTTTGGGAGGAGTTTGAGGCTGAGTCCAAAGGACGAGAAATTCAGCTAAGGATGGAACCGTCAAAAACTGGAAGAAAAAAGCTTATGGATTACTTCCGCAGCTCTTCCAAACAGATAATGGTTGCGTTTATTTTTGATAAAGATCCAGATGAATCAGACTGGCTTTATAGTCATGAACTGGGAAGACTTTATTTGGATGAAAATTATTCGGACAAAATAAAAACCTTAAAGGTACATAATATTAATTCTGAGGATGATGTGGTTATGGCTATGGAGGATCTCATTCTTATGGGAACCAAGATTATATTTACTACATCAACAACGCAGCTTAATGCCAGTATTAAAGTTGCGGTTGAACATCCTGATGTTACTATATTGAACTGTTCTTTAAGCACCTCTTATAAATCTATAAGAACATATTATGCACGTTTATATGAGGTTAAATTTTTGACTGGTATGATTGCCGGTGTGCTGTCGAAGGATGGAAAGATAGGTTATTTGGCTGACTATCCGATAGTAGGTGTTACAGCAGATATTAATGCGTTTGCGTTAGGTGCACAGATGGTTAATCCTGAAGCCAAGGTTCACCTTGAATGGACTACTGTAAAGGGCGTCTCTAGAGAAAAGGCTATACAGGAGTTCAGGTCAAAAGGAATAAGCTACATATCAGACCAGATAATGATTCAGCCGAAGGAAGCTAATAGACAGTTTGGGTTATATCACATAAGTGATGACGATACAGTCAATATAGCTATGCCGATTTATCAGTGGGGTGTGTTCTATTATAAGCTTATTGAAAGTATTGTTTCGGGTAGCTTTAAACAAGAGGAGTCTAATGGAGATAAGGCAATAAATTATTGGTGGGGACTTTCTGCGGATGTAGTTGATTTGATATATTCCAGAAAAATTCCAGAAAGCACAATGAAACTTGTTAATATAATCAAAAATCTTATACATGAAAAACAGCTTTCACCATTCGAAGGACATATTGTTGCGCAGGATGGAACTGTTAAAAATGAAGATAAAGAGAAAATGACTCCGGAAGAAATCGTTAAAATGGATTGGCTTGTGGAAAATGTTGTTGGAGAGATACCAGAGATAGAGGAACTTTATGATTCCGCAAAATCTATCGTAGAGTTAAAGGGTGTTACAGAGAAGAACAATGAGGTGAAAAATGCGAATATTACTGATTGCTGATGAAGAATCAAAATATTATTGGGATTTTTTTGAAAAAGAAAAGCTGGAAGGCATAGATTTGATAATATCCTGTGGGGATTTGGCTCCACAGTATTTGTCGTTCCTTGCTACATTTGCGAAGGTGCCTGTTTTATATATTCATGGCAATCACGATTATTGTTATGAGGAAACACCGCCGGATGGATGCATATGTATAGATGATGATGTGTATGTGTATGAGGGGATGAGAATAATGGGCTTAGGTGGTTGCATGAGCTATAATTACGGACCAAACCAATACACACAGGCGGAAATGAAAAAACGTGCAAAAAAGCTCCGAAGAAAAATCAAAAAAAATGGTGGAATAGATATACTCATCACACATGCCCCTGCATACAGGCTTAATGATAGTGAGGATTTACCACATACGGGCTTTGAGGTGTTTTTGGAGCTAATGGATATATATAAGCCAAAGCTGTTCGCTCATGGACATGTGCACATCAATTATGGTAGAGATTTTAAAAGAGAATCCACATACAATGAAACAAAGGTAATAAATGCGTATGAGAAGTTCATTGTTGAAATTTAATTATTCACATAAAAATGTTGTTAAAACAATATAAGTTTGATATAATGATTGGATAGATTATGCGTTACTTGGGAGGTATAAAATGCAAACAAAATACGATAGATGTCCTAATTGTATGAATAGTTTACAAAATAATGAAGATACATGTCCATCGTGTAACTTTAACGTGGCTGGTTATGAGGAGAAAAGTACATGCTTAAAACCATTTACTGTTCTTCAGGGGAAATACATGATTGGTCGTGTAATTGGAGTAGGTGGATTTGGTATTACATATATTGGCTGGGATTTAAATCTTCAGACATATATTGCAATCAAAGAATATTATCCTGAAAGCATTGCGAGCCGAGATACAAGCGGAGGCGAGACTGTTACGCAGGTTATTGCTAATTCCAGCAAAAAAGATATATATGACAAGGGCTTGAAGCGTTATGTAGAAGAAGCACAGAATCTTTCCAAGTTTTATAGATTACAGGGTATTGTTTCAGTAAAAGATTTCTTCTATGAGAATGGAACTGGATATATCGTTATGGAGTATATTAACGGTATTAACTTAAAAGAATACCTTAATAATGCAGGTGGCAAATTAGATGAAGCAACAGTGCTTAAATTGATGAAACCTGTCTTAGAATCTTTATATCAGATACATAATTCGGGATTGGTACATAGAGATATTAGTCCTGATAATATCATGGTAGATGACCATGGACAGATTAAGCTTATTGATTTTGGTTCGGCAAGAGGTCAGTCTGCTGAAACAGACAAGACATATACAGTTATTCTTAAACATGGATACGCTCCGTCTGAGCAGTACTATGCAAAAGGCAATCAAGGACCATGGACAGATATTTATAGTCTTTGTGCGACTATGTACAAAATGCTTACAGGACAAATACCTCCTAACAGTATTGAGCGTATGGAAAATGATGAGTATGTTGCACCTTCTGCGTGTGGAATTGCAATTTCACCAAGAACAGAGGCTGTACTCAAAAAAGGTCTTGCGGTTAAGGTTAATGACAGATATCAGAATATAGGCGAATTACTTGGTGATTTATATGGTGCAACTCCGGTTGAGAATATAGGTGCAGGTGTGCCTATGGCATCACCAGCTGGTTATCAGGGACAAAATACAGTTGCTCCACAGTCTATGCATTTGAGTATGCAGCCACAGATGAATACTGCACCAGCACAAAAAACATCTGAAAAGAAAACATTGTTTATTGTTCTCGGTATTGCGGCAGTTGCTATTATTGCGGCTATACTTATTCTTGTTTTGGGTGGAAACAAGGATGACGATAAAGATGACAAAAAAGACGATAAAACTACAACAGAAGCAACAGATACAGAAGAGCCAGGTGATACAGAGGAACCTGATGAGCCAGGCGATACTACAGAGACAACAGAAGAGCCAGAAGCAGGATATGTATTCGAGTGGCCTACAGAATTGTCTGATGACTGGCATGATTATCAGATACAGTTAGATGGAACAGTATATCAGTTCCCTATGCCATATACTGAGTGGGAGTCCATGGGTTGGAGATCAGAGTATCTTCCTAGTTATATAGCAGGCAATACATACGAGTCAGCAAGCTTCTACAATGACACTATGGAATGTACATTATATATTGCTAATATCATGGTAAATGAGGCGTCTATAGATGAATGTTTTGTAATCGGTATTGATATTGATGCTGATTGGGATGATATTTCGGATAGTGCAGAAATAATATTGCCAGGTAACCTTAAGTTTGGTGAGTCTACAGGCGAAGATGTAAAAACTGCTTGTGGTGCTCCTGATTATTACTATGCGGGCGATGATTATGTATCTTATGATTATGCAGGAGATACATACGAAGATGGTTTGGAAATCGAAACAAATTTAGATGGTGTAATCAGTGCAGTTAGATTTGTTAATACTAAGGAGCCGGAAGGTTTTGAAATAGATGCAGGTCAAATTTCTACTGAGGCACCAGACATCAACTCTTTATATGTTGCTCCTACAGGACCAAGTACAGATAGATTTGATGATATTATTACAATAGATGGTTACAACATTCAGTTGCCAGTTCCTGTAACAGAGCTTACAGCACAGGGCTGGACACTTGATACAGCTACAGATGATTACATTTCAGGTAATTCATTTACATGGACCAGTATGGAGAAAAATGGAGAAAAAATAGACGTAACACTTAGAAACTATACCTCTGACTCTATTTTACCTGTAAATGCATATATAACTGAAATTACTGTAGATGTAACATACTGTAGTCTTGAGGTTATATTCCCAGGTGGTCTTAAAGCGGGTGATACCGGTGATGCTTTTGCGGCAGTTTATAGCGATTTAGGTGAGGATTACTATACTGCTGATGAAGAGGGCGACTACTATAGCGTTTATAACTATGATGAAGAAGATGTAAGCAAACGTATTTATGTATATATGAACTATGATGATACTGGCATTATTGATTCGTATTCGTACGAAGCTGAGCCAGACGATATAAAATAGTTAAATAAGATAGACGGAAAAATGTAGCAGAAAACTGTTACAGACGAAGGAGATGATAAGATGTCAGAAGTGAAATTCGACCAAATACTGGAAGAATACGTTCGTTTCTGTAACGATTCAGGAAAGATTGATTTAAATCTTTATGAAGAATATAACGTAAAAAGAGGACTTAGAGATTCAAATGGTCGAGGTGTTCTGACCGGCTTAACAGAGGTCTCTGATGTAGTGGCGTTTAAAGTGGAAGAAGGAGAGAGAATTCCTATTCCAGGAGAATTATATTTTCAGGGCTATGAAGTTCAGGACTTGGTTCAGGGATTTAGAAATAGTTTGTATGGTTTTGAGGAGACTACATATTTGCTGTTGTTTGGCGAATTACCTACTCAGGCACAGTTGCAAAGCTTTATTGAGGTTTTAGAGGATTTAAGGCAGTTGCCGGAATCTTTTAATCGAGATGTAATCATGAAAGCACCTAGCAGGGATATGATGAATGTTCTCCAAAAATGTGTACTTACATTATATTCGTATGACCCGGACCCAAATGATTTGAGCATTAAAAATGTACTTATGCAGTGCCTTAAACTCATTTCACAGTTTCCTGTTATGGCGTCATATGGTTATCAGGCGTACAGACATTATTATATGGATAAGAGTCTTGTTATACATAGACCTAAAAAGGGACTTTCAACAGCAGAAAATATTTTAAGACTGCTCAGAACAGACGGTAAATATACTGAACTTGAGGCGAAGGTGTTGGATGTATGTCTTGTAATCCACGCTGAACATGGTGGTGGTAACAACTCTACATTTACAACTCATGTACTTTCGTCAACTGGCACAGATACATATTCTGCGGTAGCTGCTTCGCTTGGCTCCTTAAAAGGACCTAGACATGGTGGAGCAAATTTGAAGGTTCAGCAGATGTTTAATGATTTAAAGGAAAACGTTAAGGATTGGGAGAACGAAGATGAAATAAGTGAGTATCTTCAGGGACTCCTTGATAGAAAAGGCTTCGATAAATCGGGTCTTATATATGGAATGGGTCACGCTGTATATAGTGAATCTGACCCAAGAGCAGTAATTCTTAAGAAATATGCAAAAAAGCTTTCCGAGGAAAAAGGCTTGGAGGATGAGTTTGCATTATATGACAGGGTAGAGAGAATTGCTGCTGAGTTAATAGGCAAACAAAGAAAAACTTTTAAAACTGTTAGTGCTAACGTGGATTTCTATAGTGGATTTGTTTATACTATGTTAAAGCTTCCTGTAGAAATTTTTACACCTATCTTTGCAATATCAAGAATATCAGGTTGGTCAGCGCACAGAATTGAAGAACTTGTAAACAATGGTAAAATCATACGACCTGCGTATAAGTTCGTTGGAATTCATAAGGAGTATGTTCCTATTGAAGAGAGAAAATGGTAATTCAAAGGGCTGTCAATAAATGGCAGTCCTTTCACACTTTTAAACAGGAGATTTTATATGTGGATTGCTGAAAATTGGAAAGACTATGAAATAATAGATTGTTCGGGTGGAGAAAAGCTTGAACGCTGGGGAAAATATATTTTGCTTAGACCAGACCCACAGATTTTGTGGAATACTAAGAAGAATAACCCTGCATGGAAAAAATTAAATGGACATTATCACAGAAGCAAAAATGGTGGCGGTGAATGGGAGTTTATGAATCTTCCGGAACAGTGGAGTATTAACTATAATGAACTTACTTTTAATTTAAAACCTTTTGCTTTTAAGCATACAGGCCTTTTTCCTGAACAGGCTGTAAATTGGGATTGGTTTAGTCAGATAATAAAAAAGGCCAATAGAGAGGTTAAAGTGCTTAATCTTTTTGCTTATACTGGTGGGGCGACTCTTGCAGCGGCAAAAGCAGGTGCAAAGGTTACTCATGTAGATGCGTCTAAAGGTATGGTGACATGGGCAAAAGAAAACGCAGTGTCCTCTGGTTTAGGGGATGCACCGATTAGATGGCTTGTTGATGATTGTGTTAAGTTTGTCGAAAGAGAAATACGTCGTGGGAATAAATACGATGGAATAATAATGGATCCGCCATCTTATGGCAGAGGACCTAAGGGAGAAATCTGGAAGCTTGAGGAAAAGATACATCCGTTTATTGAACTCACATCACAACTTTTAAGTGATGACCCATTATTCTTTTTGGTCAACTCATATACCACAGGACTTGCACCAGCAGTTCTCGCATATATGATTTCTACAGAGGTGAAAAATAAATTTGGTGGCGAAGTTGTTTCTGATGAGATAGGATTGCCAGTAACCCAGTCGGGGCTAGTCCTTCCATGCGGAGCATCTGGAAGATGGAGTAGATAAAATTTGGAGGAAAGTTATGGGGGAAAGACATAGCAAACCACGCAAAAAATCAAATATTGGTTCGGTTGATATGTCTAAACGCACGTCTGCCTCTAAGGTTGCCATTGTCCTTGTGCTGATGGCACTTCAAATACTGTTTTTGTTTTTGGTATATGGAATCATGGAGGAGTACATCCTTTATTGGCGAACTGGAGCTCTTTTACTT
Source organism: Wujia sp. (assembly GCA_045531735.1). Taxonomy (GTDB): domain Bacteria; phylum Bacillota; class Clostridia; order Lachnospirales; family Lachnospiraceae; genus Coprococcus_C. The sequence goes on from JAZSEO010000090.1 coordinate 39,289, forward strand.
AGTGCGTTTGTAGTTCTTTTTATTATAAATAAAAATGAAAATCCAGCATATAAACTTATATGGGTAATACTTGTTTTGTCGGTTCCTTTAGTAGGGGGAGCTCTATATGTGATATTGTCAGGAAATAGGACTAGAGTGGCTTTTATTAACGAAGCCTTAGAATCACATCTTGACACCTTCAAATACATGCCTGAAGATGCTGAAATTCAAAAAGAAATCAAGCAATTAAGTAAGAGTGCCAGTGTTCAGTCGACATATATATCTGAATCGGCAGGATATCCGGTATACAGAAATACCTTTGTTAAATATTTTCCTTTGGGAGAGACTAATTTTGAAAGCCTTATTGAAGAACTGGAAAAAGCAAAGCATTTTATCTTTATGGAATATTTTATTATAAAACAGGGTGAAATGTGGGATACGGTATTGTCGGTGCTTGCAAAAAAAGCAAAAGAGGGCGTCGATGTAAGACTTATATATGATGATGTAGGTTGTGCGATGTGGTTGCCATCCAGATTTTTACATGAGATGGAGGAACTTGGAATAAGGGTTGCTACATTTAATCCGATAGTTCCATTACTTAATTTAAGACAAAATAATAGGGATCACAGAAAAATAACTGTAATAGATGGTCATACAGGTTTTACTGGTGGAATAAACCTGGCAGATGAGTATATTAATAAGGTGAGTCCTTTCGGACATTGGAAGGATACAGGTATAATGCTAAAAGGGGATGCTGTGTGGAATCTCACACTCATGTTTTTGCAGACATGGAAGATGCTAACCAAAGAAGATGACAATTATTCCATGTATACTCCTATGAAATACAAACATACACCTTTTTTATCAGATGGATATATACAGCCGTATGGAGATACGCCTGTTGATGATGAGATAACAGGAGAAAATATATATCTCAATCTTATTAATAAGGCAAAACATTATGTGTATATAACTACACCTTATCTTATTATTGACAATGAGATGGTAACTGCTCTTACTTTGGCGGCAAAAAGTGGAATTGATGTAAGGATTATCACTCCGGGAATACCCGATAAAAAACTTGTATACATGGTTACCCAGTCCTATTACTACCAGCTAATTCAAGCAGGTGTCAGGATTTACCAATACACACCAGGTTTTATTCATGCGAAAACAGTTGTTGTAGATGATACTGTAGCTACGGTTGGAACAATTAATTTTGATTATAGAAGTTTATATTTGCATTTTGAATGTGGTGTGTGGATGTTTAATTCAGGAACTATATACGAGATAAAAGACGATTATATAAGAACCTTAGAGGTTTGCGATGAGGTAACTCTTGAAGAAATAGAAAAGACCAGTGGATTAAAGAAGTTTGGTCAAAGTATTCTTCGATTGGTTGCACCATTACTATAAGAAGATTGACGAGGAGATGGAAATGAAATTTGCGGACAGACTTAAATTATTTGAGACAGGAATATTTGCGGATTTAAAGGATAAACAAAACGAGGTTTTGGCAAAGGGGGGAAGAGTTATCAATGTTTCGGTTGGAACTCCTGATTTTGAACCTTTTCCACACATAAAAAAGGCTTTCTTGGAGGCAGCGGAAAAACCAGGTAATTTCGGGTATTCGCTGAGAGATTTACCAGAGATGATAGATGCGGTAGTTGCGTATTATAAGAGAAGGTTTGGTGTGGATATTACAGCAGATATGGTTACTTCGGTCAATGGCTCACAGGAGGGCATTGGTCATATTGGTATGACACTTTGCAATCCTGGCGATTTGGTGTTGGTTCCAAATCCGGGTTATCCGATTTTCGAGGCAGGTTCTCTTTTGGCCGATGCGGAAATCTACTACTATCCACTACTAGAGAAAAATGGATTTCTTCCTGATTTTGACTTAATACCAGAGGAAGTGGCTAGAAAAGCCAAATATATAATAATGTCGTATCCTATGAATCCGGTATGTGTTACAGCACCTCCTGAGGTTTATGACAAATTAATTGCTTTTGCTAAAAAATACGACATAATTGTAATACATGATAATGCATATTCGGATATTATATACGATGGAGTCTATGGAGGCTCATTCTTAGAACACGAAGGTGCTTCTGAGGTTGGAGTGGAATTTTTCTCGCTGTCAAAAACCTTTAACCTTACTGGTGCAAGAATTTCATTTTGTGTAGGTAATAAGGAAATTGTTGATGCACTTAAAATGCTTCGCTCTCAGATTGATTTTGGTGTATTTATTCCAACACAGTATGCAGCTATTGCTGCATTAACTGGTTCGCTTGAACCAGTAAAGGAACAGTGCAAAGTGTACCAGGAAAGAAGAGATACTTTATGTCAGGGACTTAGAGCTATTGGCTGGGAGGTGCCGGATTGCAAAGGTACTATGTTTATGTGGGCGCCGATTCCACCAAAATTTAAAACAAGTAAAGAGTTTTGTATGGCTTTGATTGAGAAGACAGGGATATTTGTTACACCTGGAACAGCGTTTGGAACATTGGGAGAAGGGTATGTGAGATTTGCACTTACAAAAACTAGCGAAGAATTTAGAGAAATCATAAAAATAATTGACGACAGTGGAGTGATAAGATAGATTTGGCTGAGGTGTAAAATGGAAAATGCAGACAAAATACAGAATTCTATAAAAACAGATATAAAAAATGCGGTTTTGAGTGTTTTGAAAAAAGATGTGCCACGAATAGTCATCAGTAATAAATCTGAAACTACATATATATATAAGAAGATTGATATAAGGTTAGTTACTATTAAGGGCAAAGAACAATATCAGATTACTTCCTATACTGACAAGCAGGCGTTTCAAAGCAATATAGATAAAACAATGCTTTTAGGCAAACTGATGGAAATATTTCCGGACAAGATGAAACAGTTAAATATCTTTTCCACAGATGGCGAATATAGTTTTAAAATGTCGAAAAAAGGCAAATTATTAAAATCTGAAAACAAAAATAACAAAACAAAGCTTTCTAAATACGAGGGACAAAACAGAGTCAAAAACTACATATTAAAAGAGGGAATGATAATTCCGCCACTTGTTGACATGGGCGTTTTTACGAAAGATGGTAAAATAGTCAAGTCAATGTATGATAAATATAAACAAATTAATCGCTTTGTAGAGATGGTTGATGACGTATTGAAGGATGATGACAGTGAAGTGATTAATATAGTAGATTTTGGGTGTGGTAAATCATATCTCACATTTGTTTTATATTATTATCTTATTGAGATAAAAAATAAACGTACTAATATAGTAGGTTTAGATTTAAAAGTGGATGTAATAAAAAAATGTAACGAAGCTGCACAAAAATATGGGTATGACAGACTTAAGTTCGAACTGGGCGATATAAATGGTTATCAGTCAGATATGCCTGTAGATATGGTTGTTACGCTACATGCCTGTGATACGGCTACTGATTATGCACTTTATAATGCTGTTAAGTGGGAGGCTAAATATATATTATCTGTTCCTTGTTGTCAGCACGAAGTAAACAAACAGATTAAATGTGAAGAGCTTGCACCGATAATGAAATACGGTATTTTAAAGGAAAGAATGGCAGCACTTGCCACAGATGGTCTGAGAGGTACTATGCTGGAGTATTGTGGTTATAGAACACAGCTTTTGGAGTTTGTTGATTTGGCACACTCTCCTAAGAATATACTTATACGAGCGGTAAAAGGGAATATAAGTAAAGACAGAAGTCAGAAGGCATTGGAGGAGGCAAATGCGATGTGCCAAATATTAGGTGTTGAGCCTCAGATAATGAAATTGCTGAAAAATTAAATTGCATAATATATAGAAATATGATAGCATTTGAATGTTAAAAAACACAAATAAAGAGGAGGAGAAAAATATGAAGAAAAACAATAGTGGAAACAAAGTGTTGTTTGCAATATTTGCAGTAGTATTTGCGGTTGTTGCGGTAGTTATGTTTGTAAGCAACATGGATTATTTGTTTAGTGATCCAACAGATTTTGAGGCTATGATTGAGGAAGAGGGTGAGCCTGTTACAGGTGAGCGTGTGTCTATTGATGTAGAGCTGGTATATGACTGGTATGCAGAGATGGAATACAAGATTAATGGTGTTATTCCAGCGGGAACAGAAAAGTATTGCCTTGTTTATTTAGAGGAACAGGATGCATTTGTATCGCTTACTGTAAAAGGTAAAGAGGACTGCAAAGCTATTGATAAGCTCATTTCTGAATCGGATGATTATATGAGTTCTGAGGCAGGAAGTTTGCCTAAGAGCGTAACTTTTGAAGGAAAACTTACTACAATTGATCCAGAGATAAGTAAGTTTTATACCGATTTTAGAACTCAGTTTATTAGTTATTACGGCGGCTATGGCTGGATTCCAGAGTTCTATCAGGTTACTATAGATACAACTGAGACTAATGGCACAATTTTATTACTTATTGGAATTATGTTACTTTTGGCTGTATTCTTTGGTGCGGCATTTGTTGCAGCTGTTAAAAATGAGAAGAAAGAAAAACTTCAGGCGGCAGCAGCGCCTGCTTTTGCAGCTAATACAGATGGAACAGATCCTGTATTTGGAAACATGTATAATGCAGCGGCTTCACAGAACACAGAAGATAATACGCAACAGTAATTTACATGTAAGAATATAATATATATTTGTACAATATATATTTATATAGAAGAAATACAAACACAACATATATAAAACAGAAGTATTATAATAGAAGCAACCATATTTGCAAGAAAAAAGTTTTTTGAAAAACTTTTAAAAATCTCTTGCATTATGGTTGCTTCTGTTATATAATTGCTCTTGCTGTGACATTGATAGCGTGGAAGCGGAGGTTGCCGCGTAAGAAATTAAGCGGGTTTTTCGTGGAGCGAATGTCAATTAAAAATAACTGGCGACAAGTCACTGTACCATATACCATCCGTCATGGGACGGAGATGACGTGTGAAAGTTACGAATGTAAAAATTTATGACACACACGGGAAAGTTGTACAGTCACCACTTGTCGTACTACAATAAGTGCGAAAAGGAGGCGGCTTTTTTTATGGCAAGTCAAATTATGAGAATCACATTGAAGGCGTACGATCACAAGTTAATCGATCAGGCTGCAAAGCAGATTATCGAGACTATTAAGAGTACAGGAGCAAAGGTTAGCGGACCAGTTCCAATGCCTACAAAGGTTGAGAAAATCACAATTCTTAGAGCTGTTCATAAGTATAAGGATTCTAGAGAGCAGTTCGAGCAGAGAACTCACAAGAGACTCATTGACGTTTTAACACCAACACAGAAGACAATTGATGCTCTTCAGAAAATCGATATGTCAGCTGGTGTTTACGTAGACGTTAAGATGAAGTAATTTCATCAAAAAACATTTATTTCATTATTAAAAAGTTAATATGCAGTACCTAATTACATTTCCTTATAATAAGGAATGAATTTAGTATGATTGCCTCGGCAATCCGCTGTGAATTAAAATTAGGAGGAAAGTTTTATTATGAAGAAAGCGATTTTAGCTACTAAAGTCGGAATGACTCAAATCTTCAATGAAGATGGTGTTTTAACACCTGTAACAGTATTAGAGGCTGGACCATGTGTTGTAACTCAGGTAAAAACAGTTGAAAACGACGGTTACGATGCAATTCAGGTTGGTTTCGGCGAAAAGAAAGAAAGAATTACTACTAAAGACGTTTCAGGAAAGAAAGTTATCAGAAACCCACATGGTGCTGGTAAGGCTGAGGTAGGACACTTTAAGAAGGCAGGAACAACACCTAAGAAGTTCGTAAGAGAGTTCAGATTAGAGAGCGTTGCAGATTATAATGCTGGCGACGAAATCAAGGCTGACATCTTTGCAGAGGGTGACAAGATTGATGTTACTGCTAAGTCAAAGGGTAAGGGATATGCTTCAGGTATCAAGAGATTTGGTATGAGAACAGGTCCTAAGACTCACGGTTCTAAGTACCATCGTCATGCAGGTTCCAATGGTTCTGCTACTACTCCAGGTAGAGTATTTAAGGGTAAGAAGATGCCTGGACATATGGGTAACGTAAGAGTTACAGTACAGAATCTTGAGATTGTTAAGATAGATGTAGAAAACAATGTAATTTTGGTAAAGGGTGCCGTTCCTGGACCAAAGAAATCATTAGTAATGATTAAGGAAACAGTAAAGGCAGGCAAATAAGCCGGCTTTTAAGGAAGGAGGAACATTAGATGGCAACAGTAGCAGTTTATAACATCGAAGGTAAAGAAGTTGACAAGCTTGAGCTTAATGACAATGTATTCGGTGTAGAAATAAATGAACATTTAGTACACTTGGCTGTAGTAAGCCAGTTAGCAAACAGTCGTCAGGGAACTCAGAGCGCTAAGACTCGTTCAGAAGTTTCTGGTGGCGGAAGAAAGCCTTGGAGACAGAAGGGAACAGGTCATGCAAGACAGGGTTCTACAAGAGCTCCACAGTGGACAGGTGGTGGAGTTGTATTTGCTCCAAAGCCACGTGATTATTCAATGAAGATGAACAAGAGAGAGAAGCAGATAGCTATGAAGTCTGCGCTTACTTCAAAGGTTCAGGCTTCTAAACTTATTGTAGTAGATGAGTTTAAGTTAGATGAGATTAAGACTTCTAAGTTCGTTGAAATCTTAGGCAACCTTAAAGCACCAAAGGCTTTAGTTGTAACTAAGGATAAGGATGAGAAGGTAGTTCTTTCAGCAAGAAATATTCCAACTGTTAAGACTACAATGACTAACTCAATCAACGTATATGACATTCTTAAGTATGACTCACTTGTTATGACTAAGGATGCAGTAGCAGCAATCGAGGAGGTGTATGCATAATGGCAGATATCAAATATTATGACGTAATCCTTAAGCCAGTACTCACAGAGAAGAGTATGAACGTAATGGCAGAGAAAAAGTACACATTCCTTGTACATCCTGAAGCAACTAAGGCTCAGGTTAAGGAAGCTGTTGAGAAGATGTTCGAAGGAACTAAGGTTGCTAAGGTTAATACTATGAACTACGATGGTAAGACTAAGAGACGTGGTATGACTTACGGCAAAACTGCTAAGACAAAGAAGGCAGTTGTACAGCTCACAGCAGAGAGTGCAGATATCGAATTATTCGAAGGTTTGTAAGATATAAGGTTTATACGCAGTAAAGCGTGACAATAAAACGTAATTTGAAAGGAGAAACAAAATGGGAATTAAGACTTATAACCCATATACACCTTCTAGAAGACATATGACTGGTCTTGATTTCGCTGAGATTACAAAGAGTACTCCAGAGAAGTCACTCCTTGCTAAAAAGGATAAGACAGCAGGTCGTAACAATCAAGGTAAGATTACTGTTAGACACCACGGTGGTGGAAGCAGACAGAAATACAGAATTATTGATTTCAAGAGAATTAAAGACGATGTACCTGCAAAGGTAGCAGCTATCGAGTATGATCCAAACAGAACTGCAAACATCGCACTTCTCTTCTACGCAGATGGAGCTAAGGCATACATCATCGCTCCAGCAGGACTTAAAGTTGGCGATGAGCTTATGAATGGTCCAAACGCAGAAGTAAAAGTTGGTAACTGTTTACCACTTGCAGATATTCCAGTTGGTACTGAGATTCACAACATCGAGTTATATCCAGGTAAGGGTGCTCAGTTGGTTCGTTCAGCTGGTAACTCAGCTCAGCTTATGGCTAAGGAAGGCAAATATGCTACACTTAGACTTCCATCAGGCGAGATGAGAATGGTTCCTATCGTTTGTCGTGCAACAATCGGACAGGTTGGTAATATTGAGCACGGACTTGTAAATGTGGGTAAAGCAGGACGTAAGCGTCACATGGGTACCAGACCTACAGTTAGAGGTTCTGTTATGAACCCTAATGACCATCCACACGGTGGTGGTGAAGGTAGAACTAGTATCGGTAGACCAGGACCTTCAACTCCATGGGGCAAGCCAGCATTAGGCTACAAGACTAGAAAGAAGAATAAGCAGTCTAACAAGTTGATTATTAGAACAAGAGACGGTAAGAACGTTAAGTAAGGAGGTAACATATGGCTCGTTCATTAAAAAAAGGACCATTTGCAGATGATTATTTATTAAAGAAAATAGATGCATTAAATGCAGCAAATGACAAGCAGGTTATTAAGACTTGGTCACGTCGTTCAACTATTTTCCCTTCATTTGTAGGTCATACAATAGCAGTTTATGATGGAAGAAAGCATGTGCCTGTATATGTAACTGAGGATATGGTAGGACATAAGCTCGGAGAGTTCGTTGCAACTAGAACATACAGAGGACACGGCAAAGATGAGAAAAAAGGTAAGAAGAGATAAGTCGGAAGGAGGACACATTCATGGCAAAAGGACATAGATCCCAGATTAAGAGACTCAGAAATGAGAACAAGGATACAAGACCAAAGGCTACTGTTTCATTCGCCAGAGTATCAGTTACCAAGGCTTGTTTCGTATTAGACGCTATCAGAGGCAAGGATGTAACTTCAGCACTTGGTATTCTTGCTTACAATAACAGATATGCATCAAAGGTTATAGAGAAATTACTCAAGTCTGCAATGGCAAATGCAGAGAACAACAATGGTATGAAGGTAGAAGACCTTTACATTGCTGAGTGTTATGCAAATAAAGGACCAACAATGAAGAGAATTCAGCCAAGAGCACAGGGTAGAGCTTATAGAATCGAGAAGAGAACAAGCCACATCACTATTGTGCTTGATGAAAGATAGGAGGTAAGCAATGGGACAGAAGGTTAATCCACATGGTTTAAGAGTCGGTGTCATCAAGGATTGGGATTCAAGATGGTATGCAGATACTAAGAACGGCGAATTCGCAGACAACCTTGTTGAAGACTATAAGATCAGAGAGTATTTAAAGAAAGAACTTTTCTCTGCAAACGTTTCTAAGATTGAAATCGAAAGAACTGCTGATAGAGTTAAGGTTAATGTATATACAGCTAAGCCTGGTGTAGTAATCGGTAAAGGCGGAGCTGGAATTGAAAAGATTAAGGCTAAGGTTCAGAAGCTTACTGCTAAGAAGCTTATCATCGATATCAAAGAGATTAAAAAGCCTGATCTTGATGCTCAGTTAGTAGCTGAGAACATCGCAGCACAGTTAGAGAACCGTATTTCATTCAGAAGAGCAATGAAGTCTTGCATGGGTAGAACTATGAAGGCTGGAGCTCTTGGTATCAAGGCTGCTTGTTCAGGAAGACTTGGTGGTGCAGATATGGCTAGAACAGAGTTCTACAGCGAGGGTACAATTCCTCTTCAGACTCTTCGTGCTGATATCGACTACGGTTTTGCTGAGGCTGATACAACATACGGTAAAGTTGGTGTTAAGACATGGATTTACCATGGTGAAGTACTTCCTACTAAGGGAAATAAGGAAGGGAGCGATAAATAATGTTAATGCCTAAGAGAGTAAAGCGTCGTAAGCAGTTCAGAGGAACAATGTCAGGTAAGGCGCTTAGAGGAAATAAAATTACAAATGGTGAGTATGGTATCGTAGCTATGGAGCCAGCTTGGGTTAAGTCAAACCAGATTGAGGCTGCCCGTATCGCGATGACACGTTACGTAAAACGTAATGGTAAAGTTTGGATTAAGATTTTCCCAGACAAGCCTGTAACAGCTAAGCCAGCTGAAACTCGTATGGGTTCCGGAAAAGGAACACTTGAGTACTGGGTAGCAGTTGTTAAGCCAGGTAGAGTTATGTTTGAAATCGCTGGTGTACCAGAAGAGACAGCTAGAGAGGCTCTTCGTCTTGCAGTACACAAATTACCTTTGAAGTGTAAGATCGTTTCAAAGGCTGACTTGGATAAGGAGGTTAATGGCAGTGAAGCTTAAGGATTATAGAAAAGAATTAAACGCAAAATCACTTGAAGAGTTACAGAGCGATTTAGTTGCTGCTAAGAAGGAATTATTCAACTTAAGATTCCAGAATGCCACTAATCAGCTTGAGAATACAAGTAGAATCAAAGATGTTAGAAAGAACATCGCTAGAATACAGACAGTTATAGCCGAGAAGGCTAAGGCATAATTATCGTAATAGGAGGAAATTATCGTGGAAAGAAATTTAAGAAAAACACGTGTAGGTATTGTTACAAGTGATAAAATGGACAAGACAATCGTTGTATCAATCGTTGATAATGTAAAGCATCCTCTTTACGGTAAGATTGTAAAGAGAACTTACAAACTCAAAGCTCATGATGAGAAGAACGAGTGTAAGATTGGCGATAGAGTAAAAGTTATGGAGACAAGACCTTTATCGAAGGATAAGAGATGGAGACTTGTTGAAATAGTTGAGAAGGCTAAATAAGGAGGATTAAACAATGGTACAGCAGGAAAGTAGATTAAGAGTTGCTGATAACACTGGTGCTAAGGAAATCCTCTGCATTAGAGTTTTAGGCGGTTCAACTAGAAGATATGCAAATATCGGAGATGTTATCGTTGCCTCAGTTAAAGATGCAACACCAGGTGGAGTTGTAAAGAAAGGTGACGTTGTTAAAGCCGTAGTAGTACGTTCAAAGAAGGGCGCACGTCGTAAAGACGGTTCTTACATCAAATTTGATGAGAACGCAGCAGTTATTATAAAGGATGACGGAAATCCAAGAGGAACTCGTATTTTTGGACCTGTAGCAAGAGAGCTCAGAGACAAGAAATTCATGAAGATAGTTTCACTTGCACCAGAAGTATTATAGGAGGTAAAAGACTGTGGCAACAATGAAAATCAAAAAAGACGATCTTGTTAAAGTAATTGCCGGAAAAGACAAAGGCAAAGAAGGCAAAGTATTAGCAGTTGATACTAAGAATAATACTGTATTAGTTGAAGGTGTTAATATTGTTCACAAACACAGTAAGCCAAGCATGCAGAATCAGGCTGGCGGAATCATAGAGAAGGAAGCTCCTATCGATTTATCAAACGTTATGTATCTTTACAAGGGTAAGCCAGTAAGAGTTGGTTTCCAGGGCGAGAAGAAAGAAAAAGTTAGAGTAGCCAAAGTAAACGGTAAAACAGAAGTTATCGATTAGTGAGTGATGAAAGGAGGCACAGGATCTTGAGCAGACTTAAAGAAATGTATAGCAACGAAATTATGAGTGCTATGAAAGAAAAGTTCGGATATAAAAACGTAATGCAGATACCAAAGCTTGAGAAAATCGTTATCAACATGGGCGTTGGTGAAGCTAGAGAAAATGCTAAAGTTTTAGACGCAGCAGTTAAAGACCTTGAGACAATCACTGGTCAGAAGGCTGTTATTACACGTGCTAAGAAGTCAGTTGCAAACTTCAAGTTAAGAGAGGGTATGCCTATCGGTTGTAAGGTTACTCTTAGAGGCGAGAAGATGTATGAGTTTACTGATAGACTTGTAAACCTTGCATTACCACGTGTACGTGATTTTAGAGGTGTTAATCCAGATGCATTTGATGGCAGAGGAAATTATGCTTTAGGTATCAAAGAGCAGCTTATTTTCCCAGAGATCGAGTACGATAAGGTTGATAAGGTAAGAGGTATGGATATCATATTTGTTACTACTGCACAGACAGACGAGGAAGCTCGTGAATTATTAACTCTTTTCGGTATGCCATTTAAGAAATAAGGAGGAATTAACATGGCTAAAACATCTATGAAGGTAAAACAGCAGCGTCCTCAGAAGTTCTCAACTAGAGAGTACACTCGTTGCAAAATTTGTGGTCGTCCACATTCAGTTTTAAGAAAATACGGAATTTGTAGAGTATGTTTCCGTGAGTTAGCATATAAGGGACAGATACCAGGCGTTAAGAAGGCAAGCTGGTAAGATTAATTAAGGAGGCAAAAGAATTATGTCAATGAGCGATCCAATTGCAGATATGCTTACAAGAATTCGTAATGCAAATACTGCAAAACATGATACAGTAGATATACCAGCTTCTAAAATGAAGTTGGCGATTGCGGACATTCTCCTCAAAGAGGGTTATGTTAAGGCAGTTGACGTTATCGAGGAAGGTAACTTCAAGACTATTAAGATTACACTTAAATATGGTGCAAACAAGAACGAGAAAATCCTCACAGACCTTAAGAGAATCTCTAAGCCAGGTCTTCGTGTATATGCATCAAAGGATGAGCTTCCAAAGGTTCTCGGTGGACTTGGAACTGCAATCATCTCTACAAACAAAGGTGTATTAACTGATAAAGAAGCAAGAAAAGAAAACGTAGGTGGAGAAGTACTTGCGTTTATTTGGTAAAATAATTTAAGGAGGACAGGCGAAATGTCACGTATTGGAAGAATGCCTATCGCTGTTCCAGCAGGTGTAACTGTTGAAATAGCAGAAAATAATAAGGTGACTGTTAAGGGACCTAAGGGAACACTTGAGAGAGTTCTCCCAGCTGAGATGGAAATCACTCAGGAAGGTTCAGAAGTAATTGTTAAGAGACCAAATGACTTAAAGAAGATGAAGTCACTTCACGGTCTTACAAGAACACTCATTAATAACATGGTAGTTGGTGTTACTGAGGGTTATACTAAGGTGCTTGAGGTTAACGGTGTAGGTTACAGAGCTGCAAAGCAGGGTAACAAGTTAAATCTCTCTCTTGGTTACTCACATCCAGTAGAGATGGTTGATCCAGAAGGAGTAACTACTACTGTTGATGGTAACAAGATTACTGTAAGTGGTATAGATAAAGAAAAAGTTGGACAGTACGCTGCCGAAATCAGAGAAAAGAGAGCTCCAGAACCATATAAGGGCAAGGGTATCAAGTATGCTGATGAGGTAATCAGACGTAAAGTTGGTAAGACTGGTAAGAAATAATTAAGGAGTGAATAAGATGATTAAGAAGGAATCAAGAAGTGCTATACGTACTAAAAAACATTTAAAGATTCGTAACCGTTTTAGCGGCACAGCTGCTAGACCACGTTTAGCTGTATTCAGAAGTAATAATCATATGTACGCTCAGATTATTGATGATACAGTTGGAAAAACTTTAGTTTCGGCTTCAACAGTACAGAAAGATGTTAAAGCAGAGCTTGAGAAGACAAATGATGTTGCAGCAGCAGCTTACTTAGGAAAGGTAATTGCTAAGAAGGCTCTTGAGGCTGGTATTACAACAGTTGTTTTCGACAGAGGCGGTTTTATATATCAGGGTAAGGTTAAAGCTTTAGCAGATGCAGCAAGAGAAGCTGGATTAGAATTCTAAGAAGGAGGAATACGACACATGAAGCGTGAAATAATCGATGCTAGTAATTTAGAATTAGAAGAAAATGTAGTAGCCATCAAGCGTGTAACAAAGGTTGTTAAAGGTGGTCGTAACTTCAGATTTGCTGCACTTGTAGTTGTTGGTGACAAGAACGGACACATCGGTGCTGGTCTTGGAAAAGCAACTGAAATCCCTGAGGCAATCCGTAAGGGTAAAGAGGACGCAATCAAGAAGTTAGTTAAGGTTAATATAAACGAAAACGGAAGTATCCCATATGACTGGACAGGTGAGTTTGGTAGTGCAAGAGTATTACTTAAGTCATCTCCAGAAGGTACTGGTATCATCGCTGGTGGTCCAGCACGTAAGGTACTTGAGCTTGCAGGATACAGAAATATCCGTACAAAGTCCTTAGGTTCAAATAATAAGCAGAACGTAGTTCTTGCTACAATCGAAGGTCTTTCTAAGATTAAGTCACCTGAAGAAGTAGCTAGACTCCGTGGTAAGTCTTTAGACGAGATTCTTAACTAAGGAGGTATTGTGAAATGGCAGATAAGGTAAAAGTTACATTAGTTAAGTCACCAATCGGAGCTATTCCAAAGCACAGAGCTACTGTTAAGGCACTTGGTCTTACAAAGATGCACAAGACAGTTGAGCTTCCTAACAATGATGCTACAAAGGGTATGGTTCAGCAGGTTCGTCACTTAGTAAAAGTAGAAGAAGTTTAATTATTATTTGAATTAGAAGGAGGTACAGTCATGGATTTATCAAGTTTAAAGCCAGCTGAGGGCGCAGTTCAGAGCGACAACTTCAGAAGAGGCCGTGGACATGGTTCAGGAAATGGCAAGACCGCAGGTAAGGGTCACAAGGGTCAGAAGGCTCGTTCAGGTGCACCAAGACCTGGTTTCGAGGGTGGTCAGATGCCACTTTATAGAAGAATCCCTAAGAGAGGATTCAAGTGCAGAAATCATAAAGAAATCGTTGCTATCAACGTATCTGCATTAGAGAGATTTGAGAATGGCGCTGAGGTTACAGTTGCTTCTCTTATCGAGGCTGGAATCGTTAAGAATCCAAGAGATGGTGTTAAGATTTTAGGAAATGGAGAGTTGACTAAAAAACTTACTGTTAAGGTAAACGCTTGCAGTAAGGCTGCTGCTGAGAAGATTGAAGCTCTTGGCGGAAAAGTAGAGGTGATCTAGTATGCTTAAGACCTTAGTAAATGCATTTAAGGTTAAAGATATACGTAAAGGACTTCTCTTTACATTCTTTATCCTGATTGTAATTAGACTCGGTTCGCAGATACCTGTACCAGGTTTGAACACAGCAGCTGTTCAGGCATACTTGGAAAGTGCATTAGGTGAGGCGAACAGTTTCCTTAGTTCATTTACGGGTGGATCCTTTACGCAGATGTCAATATTTGCATTAGGTGTTACACCATATATCACATCATCAATCATTATGCAGCTTCTAACTATTGCAATTCCTGCTTTAGAGGAGATGCAGAAGGATGGAGAAGATGGTAGAAAGAAGATGACTGCTATTACAAGATATGTAACAATTCTTCTTGCAGTTATCGAAAGTATCGGTCTTACGATCGGATTTAACAGAGGTGACTATCTCACAATTAACAATACAGCATTAGCGTTTTTGGTAGTTATCATTACGCTTACTGCAGGTAGTGCCTTTGTAATGTGGTTAGGTGAAAAAATTACTGAGTATGGTATTGGTAATGGTATCTCAATAATACTTCTTATCAATATTGTTTCAGGAATGCCTGGCGATTTTTACTCACTTTACGAGATGTTCATTAAGGGTGAAGATATAGTTAAGCAGGTTATTGCGGCTGCAATAATCATTGCAATAGTAATAATAACTGTGGTATTAGTAGTATTACTTCAGGACGGTGTTAGAAAGATACCTGTACAGTATGCTCAGAAAGTTCAGGGTAGACGTATGGTAGGCGGACAGCAGAGTCATATACCACTCAAGGTTAATACATCAGGTGTTATTCCGGTTATTTTTGCTTCTTCAATCCTTTCAGTACCAGCGATAGTTGTCAACTTATTTAGTGTTGATGCATCTGGAGTATGGGCTAAGATATTACAGGGAATGAATTCAAATTATTGGTTTAACCCTTCATATCCATGGGCTAGCGTAGGTGTTATAGTATACATTCTGCTTGTATTCTTCTTTGCATATTTCTATACATCGGTTACATTTAATCCGATGGAAATCGCAAACAACATGAAGAAGAGCGGTGGTTTTATTCCGGGTATCAGACCTGGTAAACCTACACAGGATTATTTGAATAAGATATTAAACTACATCGTATTTATTGGTGCAATTGCACTTATTATAGTAGCTTTAATTCCAATATTCTTTAACGGAATGTTTGGTGCGAATGTATCCTTTGGTGGTACATCACTTATAATCATAGTAGGTGTTATTATAGAAACTGTTAAGCAGATTGAATCCAAGATGATAGTAAGAAATTATTCAGGATTCCTTACAGATTAGGATTATAGAGGGACAGGAGTGTATCTGTTTAGGGTACATTCCTATTCCTACTTATAAGGAAAATATAAAATTCGACAATAATTGTTTAAAGATTTTGACATTCTATAAATAAATTTTTGAACTTGATATATAAAAATTATTAAACGGAGGGCAAATTATGAAGATTATTATGTTAGGTGCACCTGGTGCAGGAAAAGGAACACAGGCAAAAATGATTGCAGAAAGATATGGTATTCCACATATCTCAACTGGTGACATTTTCAGAGCAAACATTAAGAATGGTACAGAGCTTGGTGCAAAGGCTAAGGAGTACATGGACAAGGGACTTTTAGTACCAGATGAGTTAGTAGTAGACTTAATTATGGATAGATTTAAGGCAGATGACTGTAAGAAGGGTTACATCCTTGATGGTTTCCCAAGAACTATCCCACAGGCAGAGGCACTTGAGGCAGCTCTTGCAGCAGCAGGTGACAGCGTAGATTATGCAATCAACGTAGAAGTACCTGATGAGAACATTGTAAACAGAATGTCAGGAAGAAGAGCTTGTGTTGGCTGTGGTGCAACATATCACATTAAGTATAGTCCAACTAAGGTAGAGGGTAAATGTGATGCATGTAATGCAGACCTTATTATCAGAGATGATGATAAGCCAGAAACAGTATTGAACAGACTTCAGGTATATCATGACCAGACTCAGCCACTTATTGACTTCTATTCAAAGAAGGGTATTCTTAAAGAGGTTGATGGTACTGTAGATATGCAGGATGTATTTAACGCTATCGTTTCAATCTTAGGAGAGTAATAATGGCGATAATAATAAAATCTCAAAGAGAAATCGAACTTATGCGTGAGGCGGGCAGAATACTTGCCCTCACTCACGAAGAGTTAAGAAAAGCTATTAAGCCGGGGATTTCGACCTATGAGATTGACAGAATCGGCGAAGAGGTAATTAGGAGCTATGGTTGTATACCATCATTTCTTAATTATAATGGCTATCCCGCTTCTGTATGTGTATCAGTGAATGACGAGGTTGTCCATGGTATTCCGTCTAAGAAAAGAATACTTCAGGATGGGGATATAGTAAGTCTTGATTGTGGAGTGATTTATAAAGGATATCATTCGGATTCAGCAAGAACATACGGAGTTGGGGAGATAAGCGAAAAAGCTTCGGACCTAATAAAAGTTACAAAAGAAAGCTTCTTTGAAGCCTTAAAGGTCTGTAAGCCGGGTAATCATATCAATGACATATCAAAAGCTGTATTTGAATATATTACAGCTAGAGGGTATTCGGCGGTACGAGACCTAGTTGGACACGGAGTAGGAGCTAATCTTCACGAAGCACCGGAGGTTCCAAATTTCACAAGAATGAAAAAAGGACCTAAACTTAAACCGGGTATGACTCTTGCCATAGAGCCTATGATTAATATAGGAACCTATGAGGTATTATGGCTGGATGATGATTGGACAGTAGTGACTGCTGATGGAGAGCTTTCCGCACATTATGAAAATACAGTTTTAATAACTGAGGGTGAGCCGGAAATATTATCCAGAGCACAGGGTATAGAATTATAAACGGAGGACAGATATATGCCAAAAGCTGATGAAATAGAAATGGAAGGCGTTGTGTTGGAGAAACTTCCTAACGCAATGTTTCAGGTAGAGTTAGAAAATGGACTTAAGGTGTTAGCTCATATAAGTGGAAAGCTTAGAATGAACTACATCAAAATACTTCCAGGTGATAAGGTAACAGTTGTGTTATCGCCATATGACCTTACTAAAGGAAGAATTACTTGGAGAGCTAAATAAAAAAGATTTTGTGTTTTACACAATTTCATATATTGCACAACAAATAGGTTGTGCAAAAAGTGCTTGCATAATGTTCTAATTAGTGTTAGAATATCAATTTGTAGCGGACTTTTTTGAAAGGAGTGCATTTTAATGAAGGTTAGAGCATCAGTAAAACCGATTTGCGATAAGTGCAAAGTCATTAAAAGAAAAGGCAGTATTCGTATAATCTGCGAAAATCCAAAGCACAAACAGCGTCAGGGTTAATCTATTTTTAAAATAGGTCATCGTAGCACATTAGGTGTTTCGATCTGACAGGACATGTTAGGACAAGGTATTTAGGATGATAGCCCATCTATAACTATGCCTTGTATTTGTGCGTGTAATATTATTCCATATTACATTGCTAACAAGAAAGCGGCTGGACACATATGTGTCAAAAATTATGCAGATTTTCTGATATAGATGGTATGCATTTCACTTTTACTTAAGGCATTTTGTAAAAGATACCAATCAGACAGAGAACAAAAACAGTACTATTTTTACGGAGGTATATTAGAATGGCTCGTATTTCAGGTGTTGATTTACCAAGAGAGAAGCGTGTCGAGGTTGGACTTACTTATATTTATGGTATAGGTAAGACTTCAGCAGCAAGAATTCTTAAAGAAGCAAAAGTAGATCCTGATACTAGAGTTCGTGATTTAACTGATGATGAGGTTAAGAGACTCAGCGAAATCATTAACGAAACTCAGGTAGTAGAGGGTGATTTACGTAGAGAAGTAGCACTTAACATTAAGCGTTTACAGGAAATCGGATGCTACCGTGGAATCCGTCACAGAAAGGGATTACCAGTACGTGGACAGAAGACTAAGACTAACGCTAGAACTCGTAAGGGTCCTAAGAAGACAGTTGCTAACAAGAAGAAGTAAGTAGATAACCAGGGAGGTTTAGGTTAATGGCTAAGAAAGTTACTAGCACTAAAAAAGTGGCAAAGAAGCGTGTCAGAAAGAACGTTGAGCGTGGACAGGCACATATTCAGTCATCTTTTAACAATACAATTGTTACATTAACAGATGCCGAAGGTAATGCATTATCTTGGGCAAGTGCAGGTGGATTAGGTTTTAGAGGTTCTAGAAAGTCTACTCCTTATGCAGCACAGATGGCAGCTGAGACAGCTGCAAAGGCAGCTTTACCATACGGATTAAAGACAATCGACGTTATGGTTAAGGGACCAGGTTCAGGTAGAGAGGCAGCAATTCGTGCTCTTTCAGCTTGTGGTCTTGAAGTTGTAAGTATCAAGGACGTTACTCCAGTTCCACATAACGGATGTCGTCCACCAAAGAGAAGAAGAGTCTAATAAGGAGGTACAAAGTAATGGCAGTAGATAGAACCCCAGTTCTTAAGAGATGCAGATCTTTGGGTATGGAGCCAATGTATCTCGGCGTAAACAAGAAATCAAATAGAAAGTTAAACAGAGCAAATAGAAAGATGAGTGAGTACGGTTTACAGCTTCGTGAGAAGCAGAAAGCTAAATTCATCTATGGTATGCTTGAGAAGCCTTTCCGTAACTTATATGAGAAGGCTGAGAGAATGCCAGGTCTTACAGGTCCTAACCTTATGACATTATTAGAGTTAAGACTTGATAACATCATTTTCCGTATGGGATTTGCTAGAACTAGAAGAGAGGCTAGACAGATTGTAGATCACAAGCACGTTTTAGTTAATGGCAAGTGTGTAAATATCCCTTCATACAGAGTAAATGCTGGTGATAAGATTGAAATCAGAGAGAAGAGCAAGTCTCTTCAGAGATATAAGGATATCGTTGAGGCAAATGCAGGACATACAGCTCCAGCATGGCTTGAGTCAAGCTTAGAGACTTTAAGTGGTACAGTAGTAGAGAGACCTCTTAGAGAGCAGATTGACGTACCTGTAAATGAAACCCTTATTGTCGAGTTATATTCAAAGTAAAATACTATATATACATGGTTTACAAAAGGCTTTGCATATATTGCAGAGCCTTATGGGAACCATGGAATTAGATGTAACTTAGTACACCGGTTATCCAAAAGGAGGGTTAATAGTGTTTGAATTCGAAAAACCTAAGATTGAAATTGCAGAGATTTCAGAGGACAACAAGTACGGCAGATTTGTAGTAGAGCCATTAGAGAGAGGTTATGGTACAACTCTCGGTAATTCTCTTAGAAGAATTATGTTATCGTCTTTACCTGGTACAGCTGTTAGTATGGTAAAGATTAAAGGCGTTTTACATGAGTTCAGTTCAATTCCTGGTGTTAAGGAAGATGTAACTGAGATAGTTATGAACATAAAAGAGTTATGTATTAAAAATAACAGTACTTCTAATGAAATTAAGCAGGCATACATTGATGCTTCAGGTGATTGTGTAGTAACAGCTGGAGATATTCAGATTGATGGAGATTTAGAGATTCTTAATCCTGATCTCGTTATTGCTAACTTAAGCGGAGCAGATGCTAAGCTTGAGATGGAGCTTACAATCACAAACGGAAGAGGTTATGTAGGTTCTGATAAGAATAAGGATCTTGATGCATCTATTGATGCTATCGCTGTAGATTCTATTTATACACCTGTAGAGAGAGTAAATCTTACAGTTGAGAACACTCGTGTAGGTCAGATTACAGATTATGACAAACTTACACTTGATGTGTTCACTAACGGAACATTGGCTCCAGATGAGGCTGTAAGCCTTGCAGCTAAGGTTTTAAGTGAGCATTTAAATCTTTTCATCGACTTATCTGAGAATGCTAAGACTGTTGATGTCATGGTAGATAAGAACGAAGATGAGAATGAAAAGGTTCTTGAGATGAACATTGATGAATTAGAGCTTTCAGTTCGTTCATACAACTGTCTCAAGAGAGCTGGTATTAATACAGTTGAAGAATTAACAAACAGAACTTCTGAAGACATGATGAAGGTTCGTAACCTCGGACGTAAGTCATTAGAGGAAGTTTTAGGAAAACTTAAAGAATTAGGCTTATCGCTCAGAACAGGAGACGAGTAAGCAATTACCACTCACGCTGAATAATAGTAAGCACAGTGAAGACCCGTTAGGGTAAGGAGGAAATTATATCATGGCTATGTATAGAAAGCTTGGAAAAAAATCAGATGCTAGAAAGGCATTACTTCGTAATCAGGTAACACAGTTACTTTATCACGGTAAAATCGAGACTACTGAGGCTAGAGCTAAGGAAGTTCGTAAGATTGCTGAGCATCTTATCACTTTAGCAGTTAAGGAAAAGGACAACTTTGATGAAGTTACTGTAACTGCAAAGGTTGCTAAGAAAGACAAAGATGGCAAGAGAATCAAGGAAGTTGTAGATGGTAAAAAAGTTACTCAGTACGACGAAGTTGAGAAGAAAGTTAAGAAGGATCAGCCTTCAAGACTTCATGCCAGAAGACAGATGCTTAAGGTTTTATATCCTGTAGTTGAGGTTCCAACTGAGGCTGCTGGTAAAAAAGCTGGCACTAAGAAAGTTGATTTAACTGCAAAGTTATTCGATGAGTACGGTGTTAAGTATGCTGGACGTAAGGGTGGATACACTAGAATCGTTAAAATCGGTGAGCGTCGTGGTGACGGTGCTATGAAGGTTATCCTTGAGTTAGTATAGTCTGAATAGATAAAGGTTTTTAGAGCGGAAAGAAATTTCCGCTCTTTTTAGAATTTAATGTGGGGTTATATAATGTTACAGAATAAGAAAAAAACAATTATTATTTTAATAGTTTCAGTATTTGTGATTGGTGTAGGGGGATTTGTAGCTCTCTTTTTTTCTAATAAAAATAATGAAACTGATGAAAACACAACCGATCAAAGCAAC
>JAZSEO010000091.1:0-66223 GCA_045531735.1 Wujia sp.
ATTCCTTAAACATAATCAATCTGCCCACACGACCGTTACCGTCCTGGAACGGATGAATACGCTCAAACTTCACGTGAAAGTCTAAAATATCCTCAAAAATCTTTTCTTCTTTTCTGTTGTACTCTGTCAGTAACGCTTTCATTTTATCGGCAACTTCTTCAGGAAGTGCTGTATCCATGCCTCCGACTTCATTCGGTACTTTTTTGTAATCGCCTACAACAAACCACTCTTTTCTGGAATCACTAGTACCATTCTTTAGAATCAGATGAAGTTCTTTGACAAACTTCTCTGTTAATGTTGCCTTTGCGTTATCAATAATCATATCAATGCAACAGAAGTGATTCGCTGTTTCAATTACATCATCTACGTTCAGCACTTCCTTTTCTACGCCTATCGTATTAGTCTCAAAAATATATCTAGTCTGGTCGTGAGTCAAACGACTACCTTCGATATGATTGGAGTTGTATGTTAAATCAATCTGTGTCTTATGATAAATACCGCCGGAATATTTACTTGCTTTCTGTTCCTGCAGAATATCCAGCAAAGTAGTAGGCTGTTCTTTCTTCTTATTAGAACGCTCGGGTTTTTCTGCATTTTCAGGAATATTCCAAGTCTTGCCGGTAAGAAAGGCACCATTTACACGTCCATGTGCACAATAATTTCTAACACTACGCTCCGACACATCCCATTTTTCTGCAATTTCAGTAACTGAAAGATATCGCATCTGCTCTCCTCCAATATGATTAAGAATACAATAATTTACTACAATATAGTATACCACATTATCGGCAAAATTTCCAAACGAATTATTTGTTTTCTTGTGTTTGTTTGCCGTTATCGGCATTTTAACGCCACCTACAAAAATGGCATCCCATTCATTCTCAGCCTAATTTACTTCATAGAACCCACAATATCCCCATAGCTAACCAGCGTCACGTTTCCCATTTCTTCTGCTTTCTCCATACACCCTTTTGTGAAACCGGATTTTGAAAACAAATAATAATGTACGTTTGTATAGCGAAACAATTTACTGCGTCCTATTAAAGTTTCTAAAATATCTAAATCTACATTTTCATTTCTCCATTTGCATTCTGCAAACAAAGCAGAGTCACTATCCTGTTCGCCCATAATATCTATTTCTGCCTGAGCTTTCTGTATAGGGTCATTCCCCCACCATCGACCTAAAGAAACAAATTCAATGGGTGCATTTCCCTCAAGAAGCTGTTTCCATAGATACTGCATACAAATCTCTTCAAAAACTCTTCCCATATAATTTGACAACTGAGGTTCAATTCGTTTGTACACCATATCCGTAGCACCACGTGCAATAACCGAATTATTGCTCAGTACAAATCGATACCAAAAATAAAACATATTATCTTCAATAGAATAAATAGACTTCTTGGATGTTTTTTCTCCATAAGGAGTTTCTCTTCGTATGATACCAAGATTCATCAAATTCTTAAGATAGTTAGAACATACATTGGTATCCTCTCCTACCTTAGAGGAAATCTCTGACATTCGTGTATGTCCAGTTGCAATCGCGGTAATAATGGCAGTATAAATTGCCGGTTCGCGAACCTCCTGTTTCAAAAGATTAATTGGTTCCTCATAAAGGAATGACATCGGATTCAAATATGTATTCTTAATATTTTCTTCCACACTCAGCTTATCGCTCATTTGAAGAAGATATTGCGGAGTTCCTCCTACAACACCATATATCAATGCTTTATCTTCATCTGATAGGTTATTAAAATAACGGCAACTCTCCTCAAAATCAAACGGTAAAATCTTCATCTGCGCTGTCCTTCTTCCATAAAGAGGAGCCTTATACGCAAGAACGTGATCTTCCATATATGACATAGAAGAGCCACATAATATAAGCATCAATTTTGAAGTATCTTTATATTTATCAATCAGTAATTGTAATGTAGATGCCAAGCTCTTAGACGAGCGCGCTACATACGGATATTCATCAATGGTAAGAATAATTCGTTCATTTTCTGCCAACCTAAATACATACTCCAATGCAGCCTGAAACGACGCAAAAGAGGTATCTGCCTGAATACCGCTGCTAAATTCGATAATACTTTTACTAAGATTTTCGAGATTCTGTTTCTCATTGCTCTCTACACCCATAAAGTAAATCGACTTTTTATCACCAATAAATTGATTAATAAGTGCAGTCTTTCCAACACGACGGCGTCCATATATTACTGTAAACTCAAACTTATCTGATTTATATAATTTATCTAATGAATTTAACTCTTTGTCTCTACCTATAAACATTGCATTACCTCCATTTCTATACTTAAACTATAATACTCATTTTGATTTTAGTCAAGTTAGAATGACTAATTTACACTTGACTAATTTGATAGATATAATACCCTATTCATTCTCTGCAAAAGAAAGCTTTTTTATTTCTATTGAATATTATTGACATTTGTGACACTTTTACTCAATCCCTACAACAGACTATGCGTATCATTAAAAAGTATTGGAAGTAATTCGAAACTTAATTTTTTCTCTCAACATCTATCAATATCGCTCTGCATGGTGCACCATCCGCACCCGATAAATTCAGTGGTGCTGCATTCAAAAAGTAAACACCCTCAGGCACGTCTGACAAACGAATTCCTTCAAGTAAGATATTGCATCTGCATTTGTTCCTAATAACTTAAATACATGCCAACGCTAAACCTGAAACAAATGAATCATCCTTATTATTCATAATTTTTTCCTCCTTTTAATCATGTGTATATTTTCCTGTTATAACCATCTTACCAAACTATAAGTCCGATAAAATTCCCTCAATATTTTAAGACAAAAAAAACCTCGCTTCCATCTGTCTGCGAGGTTCATAATTATCTGTTTAGTTAGACTGCCACAATCCGTGTAAATTGCAGTACTCATATGCAGCTACAAACTCTTCACCATCTGCAAGTTTGAACTCTGCTTTAGGTTTATCTGTGTATTTTAATTTTGCAATCTGACTTCCGCGAGTAGTTTCAATTACAATCCACTGAATGTAATGTGCTTCCACCATAGGATGTTCTACGGAACCTACCTCAACTGTAACAGTATCACCATTCAAGGTAACTACAGGTACATGCTTTTCATGTGCACCATCTGAAGTACCAGGAACCATCTCTGTCATCTTCTGTCCGCAACACATAACCGACACAGGAGTCTGATTTAAATACTCAATAATATTGCCACAATGTTCACATACATAAAATTTCATTCTAATTACCTCCTCTGAACCATTGTTATAATATTATCATACATCTTATTATTTTTAAAATAAAGCCCTTAAATGACTTTTTTAATACTTAACGTAGTATAAAATACTCTTAATTATACCTTCATATCATACACTTTGCTGTTTTCTGTACTCTCTAGGTGTCATCTTATATTCTTCTTTGAACACCCTATTAAATGTCCTTTGGCTCTCAAAGCCACAATCTAAGCATATATCAGTAATAGAATAATCCTTGTTTTCTAAATATGCTCGTGCGCAATTTAATCTAGTTTTATTAACGTACTTACAGAAATTGCAATGAAATGTCTTAGAAAACATTCGTGAAATCACATATTTGCTGACGCCTAATTCCTTTGCCATTAATTCTAAGGAGATATGGTTTTTAAAATTTTTAGCCACATAAGACACAGCACGATATATTAAATTATCATCGCCTACAGAATCCTTATCCACAAGCTTTACTGTTGAAAGAACACATGCCATAACAATTTGAACATAGGCTTGTTTCATAATAGAGTTCTCATGTTGAGATTTTGTTAGCGCCTTTACAGAGGACACTATATCACTTCTCAAATTAGCTCTTTTGATAACTGGATTTTCCGGACAATATTTTCGTAATTCTTCTTGAAAATTAATCAAAACTGTAGGTTCAATAAACAGATAGATTGCTTTGTTTTCCCCGTCCGAAAAAACCTGATAATGATGTATTACATTTGGAAAAACAATACCAAAATCGCCTTCCTCCATATGATACAATTCTTTACCCACACCAAGTTCAACACTTCCCTTGGTAACATACACCACCTCAATTGCTTCGTGCAAATGAGGTGGCACATGCACAGAGTTTTTGTATTCATAGGATATTTCTTTGTTTCTTGTCTCGTAGGTTGGGTACATGACTAAGCTCCTATCCAAAAACTTTTAAAATTATTTACAAAATAGATATAAATTTCTTAAATGCCGCCTGGCCTTCTTCTGTACGCTTATATACACCGGCACATTCCAATACCTGAATAAATACCTTTGCAATTTCATCTTTTAAAATCTCATTAACGTTATCAGAAGTAATAGTATAATTATCTCTCCATTCCTCCACCCAGTCAGCATGCTTTTCAATTTCTTCTATAGCTCGTATATCTTTTCCACATACAATTGCTTCACCAAGTAACTGCATCTCTTTTTTTAATCTCGCTGGAAGTACAGCTAAACCCATTACCTCTATTAAACCAATATTTTCTTTCTTTATATGATGAAGTTTCTCCTCAGGATGATATACTCCCCATGGGCTCTCCTCAGTAGTAATATTGTTACGAAGCACCAAATCCAATTCGTAAACATCACCATTCATTCTAGCTATAGGAGTAATGGTATTATGTGGCTCCCCATCTGTCTCGCTAAAGATAAATGCATCCTCATCTGTATAGCCACGCCATTTATTTAATATATAATCCGATAATTCAACTATTCTATCAGGATTTGTAGACTGCAATCTTATAACTGACATAGGCCACTTTACTATACCCGCTGTAACATCCTCATAACCTTTTATTTCAAACATATACTCATAAGGTGCCTTAGCCATGGCAAATGTGTATGAACCACCTTGAAAATGGTCGTGACTTAATATAGAGCCACCCACTATTGGAAGGTCTGCATTAGAGCCAACTATATAATGCGGAAACTGTCTCACAAAGTCTAAGAGTTTGCCAAATGCAGCTCTATCTATCTTCATCGGAGTATGTTCCTTATTAAATACTATACAGTGTTCGTTATAGTATACATATGGCGAATACTGAAAATAATAATCACATCCAGATAATTCTACAGGAATAATTCTATGATTTTGTCTTGCTGGATGAGAAAAATGCCCTGCATATCCCTCATTTTCCTCACAAAGCAAGCATTTTGGATAATCATTATTCTTAACTGTTGTTGCCTTAGCAATGTCTCTAGGATCCTTTTCTGGCTTTGACAAGTTGATAGTAATATCAATCTGACCATATTCGGTATCAGTTGTCCACTTCTCATCCTTAATAATTCTATCTCTTCGTATATAGTTTGTATCCTGACTGAACTTGTAGTAATAATCGGTTGCTGTCTTTGGACTATCCATATACATTTCTTTAAACTTTTCTCTTACTTGAGAAGGCATTGGCGTAATCATTCCCATAATCTTAGTATCAAACAAATCCTTAGTGGTAATGGTATCATCCTCCATTATTCCTTGCTTAAGAGCATAATCCATCATATCTTCTAAAATCATGTGAATAGGTCTTACCTCTTCATCACTCCAAATAAAATCTTTCTTGTCAAACAGCTCCAAAAGTCTGTTTATAACATATACCTTATCATCAACATCTATCATCTTATTTTGTATTCCATAGCTTACCAATTCTGAGATTAATTTATTCATGACAAAGCCCTCCTACATCATTCCTAATATCCATTTGGATGGTTAACATGCCACTCCCATGCAGTCTTAATTATTGTATGTAAATCTGCATATTTTGGTTTCCAACCAAGAATCTTCTTTGCTTTTTCGCTGGATGCAATCAATGTAGATGGATCACCAGCACGTCTTGGTTCCTCCTTCGCTGGAATTGGATGTCCTGTAACCTCTCTTGCTACATCAATTACCTCTTTTACAGTAAATCCTACTCCGTTTCCTAAATTGAAAATATCGCTTTCTCCACCCTTTGCAAGATATTCCATAGCAAGGATATGTGCCTGAGCCAAATCATTTACATGAATGTAGTCTCTTACACATGTTCCGTCCTTTGTGTCATAGTCACTTCCAAACACAGATATGTACTCTCTCTTTCCATTTGGGACCTGTAATATAAGAGGTATCAAATGTGTCTCAGGATTATGAGCTTCTCCAATTTCTCCATTTGGATGAGCACCACAAGCATTAAAGTATCTAAGAGATACATATCTTAAGTCATGAGCCTTTCCTGTCCACTTAAACATCTTCTCCATAGAAAGCTTTGTCTCACCATAGCAATTTGTTGGGAGTGTTCTGTCTGTTTCCATTATAGGTATGCTTTCAGGTTCTCCATATGTTGCAGCTGTTGATGAAAAAACAATTTTATCAATTCCATGCTCAACCATACTCTCAAGTAAAACCTCTGTTCCGCATAAATTATTGTTGTAATACTTAAGTGGATTAGTCATACTCTCACCTACCTGAGAGCTTGCGGCAAAATGTATCACTCCATCTATCTTCTCCTTTGAAAACACCTCATCTAAAAATTTTCTGTCACGAATATCCCCCTCGTAAAATCTTGCCTCTGGATGAACTGCCTCTTTAAAGCCAGTCAAAAGATTATCCACTACCACAACCTGATGACCTGCATCTATAAGCTCGTAAACTGTATGTGAACCAATATAACCTGCTCCACCTAACACCAAAATTCTCATTACTAACATCCTCCTCTTAAATTACCTTTATTCCGCCGTATTTTCTAATGCGTAAGTCTTTACAAGAACCTTCTCCAAAAATATTATCCATCTGCATTTTGTAAGGTAAAACAAATTCATTTTTTACAAATGCCTGTATTGTTCCTGCAAATCCGCCACCATGTACTCTACTAACACCTTCTGTCTTTAATGTTATATCACTCATTAAAAGTGCTATAGAAATATTTTGATTTATCACATCTCCATTTGAATACACATTCTGCAAATACTTGAAAGATGAATCTCCCGATGCTTTTACAGCCTTCAGGAATGATTCAATATCTCCCTGTTTTAGTGAAGCCACTTCTTTTTGTACTCTCTCAT
This sequence comes from Wujia sp., assembly GCA_045531735.1. Taxonomy (GTDB): domain Bacteria; phylum Bacillota; class Clostridia; order Lachnospirales; family Lachnospiraceae; genus Coprococcus_C. The sequence continues at coordinate 7,049 of JAZSEO010000091.1, forward strand.
TTTCGGTAAAGAAATGGAGAGCTCTCAATACACTTCTATCTCCAAGCTTTGTTCTTAACACAGGTATCGCTTTCATCACCTCAGTCAACTCAACCTCTCGAAGAACGTCTTTTCCAAAATAAGCAGCCACTGCTTTCATCTCTTGTGGAACTGCTGCGTAATCGTCAGTTAAATCCGCATGAGAGCCCTTTGTATCTGTTATACACAAGCTGTATCCATAATCGCTCATATTAAAATCAAGCTTTTCAACCTGTGGATTTGTAGGTTTCTCAAAATCTATGTGCACCAAATTACCTACCGAGCAGGCCATCTGATCCATCAATCCACAAGGCTTTCCGAAATAAACATTCTCCGCATACTGTCCGATAATAGCAATCTCAACTGCTGATATACTCATGTCATTGTATAGCCCTGACATAATAGTTCCTATCAACGTCTCAAAAGCTGCGGATGAGGAAAGCCCAGCTCCGATTAACACATCACTGGTTGCATATGCACGAAAACCGCCCACCTTGTATCCTCTGTCTACAAGTCCTGTAACAACACCCTTAATCAAAGCTACAGTAGTTTCCTTTTCCTCCTCCTTCAGTCCTATATCATCCAAAGAAATAATTACTTCAGCATAATCATCTGATATAATCCTGATTGTATTATCATCTGTCTTTCTTACAATTCCTATAGTATCAAGGTTAATGGATGCAGCCAGAACCTCTCCATACTGATGGTCTGTATGGTTTCCACCCACTTCACTTCTCCCTGGTGCACTAAATAGTTCTATTTCACCTGGACCATAGCTGTTTTCAAATTTCTTTATAGCTTCAATATAACGATTCTTTTGATACTCAAGCTTGCTGGCATCAACATAGATGTCTACAAATCTCTCATCAAACTCTCCATTTTCAATTTTCTTGCTCATAAGCTCTGTATGCATATCAACACCCCTTTTCTCTCTTATGAAATCACAAATGAATATGTGATATCTTCCTCTGCATTAATGTGATGCACAGCCTCTACATCACTTCCCCAGCTATCAATACCACCAACACCTCTTACTGCACCATATACGCAAAGCACTGTTCTTCTTGCAGGCGGAAGTTCTTCATGGTGAAATGCATTTTCTATCTCACTTGCTGTATAAGGAAGGCAGGAGAAAGCAAATGCATCTTTGTTTTTTTCGATTTTTAATGTCTGTGCTGAATTGTCTTGTCTACTATTGTTAAGACTTGTATGTCTTGTCACTTCTACCCATTCAGTATTCATTCTCATACCACATTCCTGAGGAACAAGGTATGGTGTCAGACTTAAATCCTCTATTTCATACACCCCTTTTACCGCTCCTGCCATGCGATCTGGATAAGTTTCTCCAGAAAGTCCTTCATACATATATTTATCAGCCAATGTTGGCATAATAAATCTTAATCCAAATACTGGTAACTGTGGTAATCCCTTTACTCCTTTGTATGAAACAGTTACTGTAATATGTCCTTTATTGTCCACGCTATAAATAACATCTACAGTTGTGGAAGGTGTTGTAACTGTCTCGTATACATATTTCACTACCACATTGTCAGCTAATACATCTCCGCCATACTTGTTATTATCTGGTGCGCAAGGTTTACCCTGTGACACACCATCTGTTATAACCTCTACACTCTTACAATCAATAAACATATCTGCCGCAAGCCAGCTACCACTTTTTATATGAAACTTGCTTCCTCTGTCATTATCAGTAAGAGCTCTCCAAAAAGTTGGCTTAGGACAGCGGTAGAGCCATTCATACCCATTTTTTACAAGTGATTCAAGACCACCTTGGGCATATGAGAAAATATAATCAAATCCATCTCCATGAACCCCCAGTGTAAAATCGCCATATACTACTCTTAATGATTTAGATGTACATTCCATAGTAATACCTCACTTCCTGCATTGCCGGTTTCTCTCTTCTATCTGCGAAAACAATTCCATTACCAGAGAACTCATAATCTGCCGGTCTGTCATCAAAGTCTCCACCGTATCTTAACACTTCCTTACCTGTAACCTCATCCTTTACCAAGATTGCCTGATCAATGAAATCCCAGATAAAGCCTCCCTGATACATATCATATTTATCAATCAGCTTCATGTATGAGCCAAGGCCTCCCATTGAGTTACCCATATCATGCATAAATTCACATAAGATATATGGTTTCTTTGCACTACTAACAAGGTAATCTTCCACATCAGCAGGAGTTGCATACATACGACTTTCCATATCTGAAATAGTTTCTTCATAGGCTCTGTTGTAATAAGAGCTCTCGTAATGAACTAATCTTCCATCATTCTTATCCTTAAAATATTTGTTCATAGCTTCTATATCATCTCCAGCATATGATTCATTTCCCAAGGACCAGAACAATAAAGAAGTATGATTCTTAAAAGTCTCATAATTATTTCTTGCTCTGTCAATTACCGCTTCTCTCCACTGTGGAATAGAACCCGGTACATTGCATGATGGCTCAATTGCACCTAATTTTTGGAAGGAACCGTGACTTTCTAAATTTGTCTCTGACATAAGATAAATTCCTTCTTCATCGCACATATAATACCAAGGTATCTGATCCGGATAATGACATGTTCTCACTGCATTGATATTATTTCTCTTTATACAGTTCATATCAGAAACCATCTCTTCCATTCCGATTACTCGTCCAGTTTTAGCACTCCATTCATGTCTGTTTACTCCTACCAGAACAAGTCTCTTACCATTTAAGTACATTACCTTGTCAATAATCTCTAATCTTCTGAATCCAACCTTATATGGTACGACTTCCACTAAATCGCCATCCTGATATAGCTCAATATAAGTACTGTACAGATACGGATTGTGATTATCCCATGGTTTTACCTTATTCATAGCCACTTCTATAAAACCCTTTACAACACCTTCGTCGTCTGCTAAAGGAATACTTTCACACAAAAGCTTATTTCCAGTCTTATCAGCAAGTATAAACTTAGCATCTTTTACGCTTTTGTTTGTTGAAGAAACCTTTAAGTCAACTGTAACTATACCACTTATATTATCTTTATTCAGAGTAGGATTAATCCACATATCCTGAACATGTACATCAGGAATAGCCTTTAATGTTACATTTCTAAATATTCCAAAAAATCTAAAGAAATCCTGGTCCTCTAAAAAAGCTGCCGTACTCATCTTGTGAACCTGTACCGCAAGTACATTGTTCTTTTCTTTGATATAAGGAGTTAAATCAAATTCTGATGGTGTGAAGCTATCTTCTGCATATCCGATAAACTCTCCATTCAGCCAAACATACATTGCTTCTTCCACACCTTCAAAGCATATATTAATTCTCTTGCCAACTAAATTACCATCAAGGTCAAATGTCTTTATATAAGAGCCTACAGGATTATATTCTGCTTCACTGAACATTCCTGCTCCGTCACCAGCACCATCGATACTGTAAGCACCTCTAAGGTACTTCTTACCCTCCCAAGGATACATAGTGTTGATATACCTGATTTGATCATAACCAGCTAGTTCAATATGTCCCGGTACCATAATCTTATCAAAATTACTTCTGTCAAAATCGACCTTATAAAAGTCTTCTGGTCTCTCCTTTGCATTTATACTAAAGCAAAAATCCCAAACCCCATTTAATGACTGTGTAAGCTTATTATCTCCCGCTATAATATCTGCATAATTTAGATAATAGCTATGATCGCTGTGTGCATCTAACTGATTTACCCTAAACACTTCTGGATTGTCTAACCATCTAATATCTGCGTTCATATTGTCAACCCCTTTACTAATCCTAATCCATATACTTTGATAATCTTTCCTGTGCCTTTTGCTCCTTTTCTAACTTAGCATTAGCCTCCTCAACATTCATAAATGAGAGAATGATTGCTATGAGTAAGTCAAGAATGAATGGGAGCCAGAGATACATGAAGTACATCATATTAATACAACTATCTGGCTGTACCGCATTATCGCCATTAATAAATCCGCTAAGGTCAAGCATCCAACCTGCAATGGCAGTTCCAAGACCTCCACCAATCTTTACGCCAAGTGATGTACATGAATACATTGTACCATCAACCCTCTTGCCTGTTTTTAAGAAAGTATATTCTGAACATGAAGCAATTACTGCATTCATATCGCCCTGCCATGGTCCCTGTCCTAATGCTGCCAAAGCTGTAAACGCTAACATCAAAGGTACACTTCCCATATATCCTGCAACCACAACAAGTAATCTTCCTACGGTAGCTATCATATAGCTATATTTGTTAAGCTTATACATTCCCTTCCACTTTTCAACCAAAGTTGGTGTGAAAACAAGTGCTATAATAAGTGGAATATTTACCGCCCATGAAAATGCTCCAAATAAATTTTTATTATGTAATACATAAGTCATAAAGAAGATTCCGATGTTTATCATTGCCCCATATAACTGCTGGAGAATGTAAACTCCACAAATCATGAGATAATACTTATTAGTAAAAAGTAGCTTTGCCGCCTGAAGTAATGTAAGCTTGTCATCCTTCTGTTCTTCGCTTTCTTCTTCCCCAACTGCTAACTCTTCCTCTGAAAGCTCCTTTACAGAAAATACAGCAAGTGTGTTTGTAATAACGCCTAAGATACAGTAAATTATTGCTATGTTTCTCCAACCTGTAGCTCCTCCACCTAATGCATCAACTGCACCTACTGTAATAGTTTGTATAAGTAAGCTTGTGCTAAATGCGAATATAAATCTGAAGGAGCCCATCTGAACACGTTCTTTGCTGTTCTTTGTAACAAGTGCTGTAAGTGCTGAATAAGCAATGTTGTTAGCTGTGTAGAACACACCGTTCAATAAAGTGTATGCTATAAAGAACCATGCATACTGTGCTGTCTTGCCCATATTAGTTGGAATGGCAAATACTCCGAACAATGTGATTGCACATCCAAAAAATCCCCAGAACATCCAAGGTCTTGCCTTGCCCATCTTGCTTTTTGTCTTGTCAATCATTGAGCCAAAAAACACATCTGTAACTCCGTCGAATATCTTTGACACTGCTATGAGTGTTCCTACGATGCCGGCATTTAAGCCTACTGTGTTTGTCAGATAAATCATTACGAATGATGATAAGAATGCATAAACTACATTTCCAGCAATATCACCTGTACCGTATCCGACAATGTTGTACCATTTCAGGTATTTCTTTTGTTCCATAATAATTCTCCCTTTCTTTTTTTGATTTGTAACCTCGCCGTTCCAAATTCTTTATTTTGTAATTTTATTATATTTAATTTAATATATAAAATACATATCATAGATTAGACAAAACATGCACAAAATGATACAATAATTAATATCTATCCAATATTTTGCTGATTTTTTATATTTTTTACATACCAAAATTGAACACTACGCATCAGAAAGGAGCAATTATGTACGCTAATAATGCCTATCTAAACAACTCAACCCTTGACATTAAAGACAAATCAAAACCTCTTATCGTTACAAGCTGTGGCACTTATAAGCTATACACCCGACCAAAATTGCCTACATGGAGGCCGCGTGGACGAATGGATTTTCAGTTACTATACATTGCGTCCGGAAAAGCACATTTTCATTTCAACGGTAAAGAAAAAATTGTAACAGCTGGTCACATGGTTCTTTACAGACCAAAAGAACCACAAAAATATGAATATTATGGCGAAGATCAAACCGAAGTATACTGGGTACATTTTACAGGAAGCGATGTTACAAATATTCTTAAATCTTATGGACTAACAAAGGATAAAAACGTTTTTTATTGTGGGAAAGGACTAGATTACCAAAATCACTTCCGATTGATGATTCAGGAGCTTCAAATGTGCAAAGAACATTTTCCAGAAATGTTAGAAATACATTTGCGACAAATATTTGTGATGATTCATCGTCATTTCCAAACAAGCACGAAATTGAACAACAGCCAGATTGCAGAGGATATTGATGCTGCTACCATTTTTTTCAACGAGCACTACAACGAAGAAATTAGCATTGAGGAATACGCTGAAAATCACCATATGAGTACCAGTTGGTTTATCAGAAATTTCAAACAATGTACCGGCTCAACACCAATGCAATATATTTTATCCAAGAGAATATACAATGCAGAAATTTTGTTACAAGATTCCTCATACAATGTAACAGAAATTTCTGAAATCGTAGGTTATGACAATCCACTATATTTCAGCCGTATTTTCAAAAAAACAAAAGGCTTGTCACCTACTGAATATCGTAAAAGTATAAACTTATAATCTTAAAAATAATAATTGATAATATTTTTATCCGAACAAAAAGGGACAACGCACGAATTATTTTCATGCGTTGTCCCTTTTTAATCCATTAATATACTTTCACATTTGCAAGATTTGTCTAGTTCTTAATTTGATTTGGCGAGTAATTTTCACCAGTATGATTTATATTGACTATGACAAAACGTGAAAGGAGTTGATATTATGAAACACAGTTTTAAAAAATTTTTAAACGATATGTTATTTTTCTATGATGATTTCTTCAAGCATCAGAGTACTAGAATGTGGTAATTCTACTTATGTACTTATATCTGTTGGCGATTAAATAAACTATATTATTGTTTTGTACACACCCTCTACATTCCTACTCTTATTTTATCAATCAACGTAATATCCGCAGGTAACCACTCCACAGAATCTAATTCATCCTTAGTCAGCCACTTAGCCGCCTCATGCTCTTTTAACACCAAATCGCCCGAAACAATTTTAGCCCAGAAACAATCCATTGAAAGATGGAATGTAGGATAATCGTATTCAATCGTATCAATTAATTCTCCAACTACAATTTCGGTTTCAAGTTCCTCCATTATCTCACGAACAAGAGCCTCCTGTGGTGTTTCGCCTTCTTCTATCTTTCCACCCGGGAATTCCCATCCGCCTTTCAGGTCACCATAACCTCTTTGTGTTGCAAATATAATTGGTTCACCATTTTCATTAACAGCTTTAATAATTGCTACTACTCGTATTGTTTTCATACTACCTTTTTATCCTCTTTCTCTCTAATGCTAATCTCACTGGTATGTGTGTAATGTCTACTTATTCTGTTGTGGGTAACTTTTAGTCATCGTGACCAGAAGTTTCACTTGCAAATCATTTCTACGTTAATTAGTTGGCATCTACGAATTCTCTAACTACCTCTTTGATAAAACTGTTATTCAACCAATACGATTGTCTTGTCATTCTCCTACCATCTGGTAATTCTTCTGTATCACTTAATTTCCCATTTCCCCAAGAAGTCCCATCTGTATCCACGTAAAAAGCTTTATCTCCATGTGGTCTAAGGTGAATTCTCCTTGCTGCAGCAACTCCCGGAAAATTGTTGTATGTACGCCCATCATTACCTATATTTAATTCTACTCCGTCTGTTAATACCTCTTTAATATCCAACCAATCTCTATGCGCCAACTCGATATCCTCATCTGACATTGACCATAATTTACTTCCCTTTAAAACTAAATTACCCTCTGCATCTTCCTGATAAACCACAAGCAGATATTTCAATCCATCGAGTTGTGTATATAGCTCACTATCCTCCCAACCCGAATAGCATACACTATATTCATTCCCATCTTCATCTATTTCTATTCCGTCATATGAAATAGGCATATTATATATTTCTAAAAAATCAACATCACCAAGTCTAAATTTTTCTCTATTTGTTCCATGAACATTAAAACATATTGTCTTTACCACAACTCCTGCTTTTGTAAATTCTTCCGATTTAAGAGATTTTAATCCTAAAAGTCTTGCAGTTATTGTTGGCACTGTTGCCTGTGTCAATTGGCCAATTGGAATATCTGAAAAGCCAAAAACATCTCTTGTTTGTTCAGCATGTTGATTTAATACCTCCGCAATCTCCCATATATCCCACCCGATATAATCTTCAAAACGGCTTTGAATAATCTGTACAAAACTCTTTCGTTCCAGTTCATGTATATCTGTTATCACTCGCTCTTCTCTTATCTCCGACCGAGAATAATAACCACTCAAAATCGTATTTACATATTCTTTTCTAAGCGTGTAACTTCTCTTTACAATTCTGTCTCCGCCATAGTAAGGCAAAATCATATTACTGCTTCTTCTCGCTTTTGGAGCCGTACTTAAATATATGCCATCACTACGAGACAACGTACTCGCCTGTCCCGTTCTAATTTTTTCATTTATCATACGATAATCACTTTGAATAATCGCCAAATCCTCTTCTGATGGTTTAAACAAACTTGCAAAAAAAACTTGATATTGCAATTTTGATGCCAGACTTCTGTCTCGATGATAAAAAATAACAATAAGCATCTTTAACTTATTATACAAATGAGAGGCATAAAAATCTGACTCAATAGGATTATGAAAATCGATTTGAGTAACACTAACCGTTTCTCCTGCTTTATATTTCAACTCTTTCTCATCATAATCCGCAGCTGTTGTCTTTAATTCTGCGCCTGCGCCATCAAAATCCGCTTCTTGCCGATTATTTAATTCATAGCCAAAATAAGAAGCTTCAACGATTTTACCTGGCAGCCCTTTATCTTTCTCTTTTGATTGAATCCACGCTATTTCTTCATCTGTGAGTCCCGCTTCTTGTAATATATTTAAAAGCGTCTTTCCCTCAATCTTTAACGCATAACTAAAGATTGAATCGATATCTGATTCGTCATAATATCCCTGCTTTTCTGCACAACGTAAAACATCTTTCATTTTACGAGCCATTTTCTCACCTCGCATGCCTCTCTTTTTTACTATTCAGCCTCAAAAATCTCCGCCAGCATTACTTCCATATCCTTTATCAAATCAACTACCAACGCATTTCCCATCATAAACCTACGCTTATTAGTAGGCATCTCTACTACTTGTCCACCCACAAAACAATGTTTCGTATGACCAGTTGGAAAGCCCTGAATGCGCTCTGTTTCCTCTGCAGTTAACAATCTCACTCTTCCTGTTTTCTTGTCCTTTACAATATGCGTTGTACGACTGAATCCACCCTCAGAAGTAAGCATTGTTCTTGCTGGCTTATCATATGAATCAAGCATCGTAATAGGTCCTTCTGAGAAAATATAATTATGCCCATTAGCTGCTTTTCTCGGAAGCTTCTTTGCTCCTTTTAAATACTGCCATGTCTGTCTCTGTTCTTTAGATAAACGCTCTTTTGTTTCATCACTATGTGTCACATCTGGGTGTGTATAGTAAAGTCTCTCCTCCGGAATAAAGTATTTCTTGTCTACCTCTCCATCATCCATGATGTCACCTAATGTAATCTGTTTTCCATGATAATTTGGGGTTGTCTTTACTGTATATATCACACCATCTTTCATTATACCGGCATTCTCAAATGTAAAACTGAACTGTTCAGATAATTCTCCTATTCCCTCCGGCAAGTCTTTAGTTTTAACCTTCTTGGCATCTACCATATCTACTGGGAATGTTTTGGCAAAAAATCCTTCTTCTAAGATTGCTTTTGCTATACTATCTTTACGTGATTCAATCTCATCAGCAGTACCATAACATACAGCATCTGCTATATTTTTTTCGTACTTCGTATCATTCTTATATGCAAAAATAAAAATTCTACGTCTACGCTGCTGGTAGCCATATTCGGCAGCGTTAATAACACGCCATTCTACTGTGTAGCCTTCATCTCTAAAACATGCAAGAATGATTCCAAAATCACGACCTCTCTGTTTTGCCGGAGATTTTATCAATCTATCTACATTTTCAAGTAATACAAAGGGCGGTTTTTTTTCTTCTAAAATGTCTCGTATTGACCACCACAATACCCCCTTCTTACCTTCCAAACCTTTGGATGTAGCTAACGAGGATGCTACGGAATAATCCTGACATGGAAATCCTCCAACAAGCAAATTAAAATCGGGAATGGTAGACTTATCTACTTCCTCAATATTTACATTTGTTGTATCATTACCATTTTTGTCTAAACAAGTTCCAAAATGATATACATAACAGTCATGAGCATACTGTGTGTTTTTCTCTGCAGGTTCCCACTGACTAAACCACACCGTATCCCACTTTTCTTCTTTTTTCGCATCTTCAACTACATTTATATTATTTAATCCACATCTAAATCCACCAACTCCGGCAAACAACTCACATACCGTTTTTTCCATGTAGAATAAACCTCCCATTATTTTTTTGTATTATATCATTAATTTATGAATTGATCAACTATTACCTTCATGATTATATCATGTAAAAACAATGGGATCAATCACTTTTTACTTCTTAAATCGTTCCTCTAATTGAGATAAAATATATGTATTATTTAGCCAAAAACACTGCTTCGGAAACTGTCTGCCATCAGGAAGCTCGTACGTATCATTTGCATTTTGTGCATGTGGACGCACATGGCTTACCCTATTTTCCGTTGCCTTTGGGAAGTTATTTCGATGCACGCCATTTACAAGTGTTACTTGTAAACCTTCTTGCAATACAGTCTTGGTCCGCTCCCAAACTGTCCGCACATCCTCTTCCAAATCCGCATACGGAATATTCCAAAACTGACAGCCTCTTAGTCTTAATACATCATTCTCATCAAACTTATACACCACAAACAAGAAACGGGTTTCTCGCAAATAATTACCAAATGTAGAATCTTCCCATTCCTCCTCTATTAACTCTTTGAACTTGAACGTAGGAAAAGACATACTTTCTTTTATCTTATTGTTTTTTCCAATACGAATTGCTTTCACAACAATATTCGCCTTTTCAAATTCTTCAGCATGATTCCCTTTTATGCCAAGTATTCTATATGCAAGCAATGCTTCCAAATTCTTTGGCTTCTTTTCTACATTGATTTCGAACATATTACAAAGCTCCGATACGGATTCCCCACTGTGTTTATCAATCCGTTGAACAACGTAATCCTCAAATGAATCTGTCGTTTCTGATTGCATAATTGGCTCATATGTATCTTTACCCGGGACAATGTATGTATTCAACACATACGTCATGTATGAATTCTTAAATGAAAATGCTCGTGGTTTTGCCGGTTCATCACTAAACGGTTGCATTCTCCTATCCTGTGATGTAGCTGCTTTCGTTGCAGCTCCCAGATACATGGTATCACCCTCTGAAAGTTCATGCGCTTTCCCTGCACGAATTTTCTCTACAATCACTTCAAAATCATGCTTAATAATTTTAATATCCTGCTCTGGTGGAGTGAATAATTTAGCATAATCGATTCTGTAATCAAGATTAATAGGCACTTCTTTTTCGTATAAATAAAAAATCAGCAAAATCAATCGCGCCTTATTCCACATGTGGCTTGTCTCAAACTCTTCATTTACAACAGAAAAATAATCAATCATTGTAAGAATGAGACGTTCTTTAGCAGATAGTTTCCCATTTGCCCCTATCTTATACGGAGTAACTTTAAGTTCCACTCCTGCTTCGTGAAAGTCCGGTCTTGCGTCATTGTTACATGCATAATGAAAGAATCGTTCTTCAATTATTTGTCCTAGATTTCCCTTATTCCGCTTTACTTCAGAGACTTCCGCCACACCATATGATGATGCCTCTCGAACCAGCATTGGCTGCTTCTGTTCGTCAGCATCGATTACATCTTGGAATGTCTTTCCGATTAGCTTTTGTGCATAGTTTTCAATTGAAAGGGGATTTGTTTTATCATATTCTTCAAAATAATTCATTAGCTGTCCTTTCATATGTAACACATTTAATCAACATTACTCTGATAATGTTCTTTGCATTTCACTAATTTTTCTATAATAGGCTTCCATTCGATTTCGCGAAGCATCAATTGACTCCACCCACTGGTCTATATTTGACGAGTTAATTGCATTATTTCTCAGAATGCCTGCAATGTCAGATGCTGTCACAATCAATATTGGATGTCCGTCTTCCACCACTTCGCTATATGCTTGATTATCCACACTACTAGTTGTAACCATTATGCCAAACTGCCTGTAGCGAATTCTTGATATTAGACGTGACATTTCTCTAACTCCTACAGCATGGTTTTCCCTATAGCACTTGGCTTCTAATGCACAGTCTATCTTCAAAGGATAATTAGCCTTCCCACCAGTACTAATCGTATAATGTCCAATCGCATCTCTTCCTCCATCTCTCCAAGGTCTCGTTAGTGTAAAGTCTACAAAATTAGAATCCATTTTACTAACAATGTCCGTTGCACATGCTTCAAAGGCTTGAGGAAATTCTGCATAATAATCTCTTAGATATGCAAGACATTTATTTCCCTCTTCGTCACTTTGTAACTGGTCATATCGAGATGGAATTTTAAATATCTTTGGTGCTTTTAATGCTTGTATTCCATTTCTGCCTTCTCTTACAAATCTTTTCCAAGCTTCTGGCGCATACTGTAAATTATTGTCATGGTCATAAATCAAAGATTCAATCCATTTTCTAGGAATTGCATTAGCTCCTGTGTCAAGAATTGTAAAATAAGCTTCATAATTCTGAAATCTTTTCTCTTTAACAGTTCTCCAAAATGCAACCAAATCCTTATCAGGTGAAATCTTAGGATTTCCCGGTGCTGCGAGTCCTAAGAATTGTACATCTCTACCATTACCAGTTTTCTTAAAAATCAAAAATGGAGGCATATCTTCTAGATGAGTTCCTTCATTTAACAATTCGAATGCCATCTCCAAGATTTTATTTCCTTTTTTCTTGGTATCTGTTAATTCCTTTCCCGGCTCTCTATTATCACCATAATACCTAAAGATTCCTGTTTCTTCTTCAAGATAATCTGGCCACTCCAATTCTGACATAGTGGTAAAGAGGACAACATACGCATATTTTCCCGATCCATCCTCTCTTAATTTCTTACGAAATCCACCTGAAGCTTCGCATCTGGGAATCAACTTAGGAAGCGGCTCATCACTCGCATTTTTAGCATTTCCGCCCTTGTAAATACAGTCAATCACTAAGTCCGCCTTCTCTAGTTCATTGAATTGCACTTCCATCTTTTATCTCCTTAGTCAAACATCATATCCGGTTTTACTTTTTTACATTCCTTTTTCACCTTATCCGGAATACCTCCTAGGAAGTAATCTTCTAATAAATCCCACATTTCTGAATTATTAAAATCTTCTTCATAGAGATACGACAACATTTTAACTGATATCAAATGACGCTCAGAAACCGTATCCAATAATCTATTGTTATATCTATAAGGAGCATTCAGAATATTCTTTAATGCCTGTATTTGGTTGATGTAAATGTATAACTGGCTATTAGCTCCGCCTATCATTTCAAAAGTCAACACACCCATTGATTCCAAAATACCTAAAATAACGCCATATTCTTTTGTTCTATTTCCGTTATCATTTACTAAATATAATTTGTTCTCTTTAACTTCGTTCTCAATTTTTCTTAAGCCCATCTCAACCCATTGAAAGTACGAATTAACAGCAACATTGAATTGATATTTCGTTTTTCCTTCTGTAGTTGTTTTTTCTTGCGCTATTGGTGATGTACTTCGTGCAAAATTCTTCCTATAAGAATCCATCGAAGCAATTACAACTTCCACGATTGCCTGTGCTTTATACTTATTAATATTGCACTCTTCAACCATAGCTTCAACAATTTCTGAAACAGCCGTATGTTCCGAAGATTGGACTTTATTAAGAACAAATCCCTTTAGTGCACTCCAAATATTCTTAAAAATGCTAGAATATTCTCCGTCTAAATTTACACTTACGCTCAAAGCTGGATTCATCGGATATTGCGTAACAAAACTTAATTTTTGATCCTTGGAATAAAGCATGTATTTAAACTTAGGAAAAGAAAGCGCTTTATAATCTTTTGTCCATATTGTACTAAGTACTACACGACATATATGTTTATTGCTCTCTATTTCCTCAACAGCATCTGGATACCTCTTTTTCAATTTCATTTGCACAGCAGGACTAATTTCAAAAAAACCGATTGAAAACATAGGTATCGGTCTCACCGTTATTGGAGAAAAACCCACCTTCGCTTCAAAGTCTTTTTGAATTAGCAGTAATGCCGTCTTTACTTTATTGACGTTATTTTCTTCATCACTAATAGGCGTGCCAAAAATATACGAGAAATTTTCAGCATCCAATAACATGGCATTTCGCTTTTTGGTAAAATCTTTTCTTCTGCCATTTTTTAGGCTCTGATGATATAACTCATCTATTTTTTCTATGACTTTTACCAATTGATAATGCTGAATTGTAGATAAGCCATGTAAACGATTGATATGTTTAAAGTCTTTTGAATTATAATGATATAATGCTTCTCCTCTCAGCTCCTCTTTTCGAGCTGCACGACCGATTTCCTGAACATAGTCACATACATTACCCGTCGGCGCAAAGTGAGCAACAATTTCAATATCATTAATATCTATTCCCATACCAAATGCTTTTGTAGCCAACATAACTAATTTTTCTTTAGCATAAAATTTCTCATAATTTTCTTGCTTATCATCTTTACTCAAATTACCATGATAAATGGCAACTCTTTCAACCTCCCTCTTGCTCCTTAAATACTCATAACATCTATTAATCAGAGCAACTGTAGGGAAATAAATAAGTGTCTTTTTGTCTGTAATAATTGCCCTCTTTATAATCTTTTCTATCTCTTCAAATTTATTTAATTCATATTCTGAACGTGTATCTTTACCCTTTTTCGCCTTGTCAATTACTATTTCAATATCATTACGTTTCACATATCCTAAATAAGTAATTGGACTGAGCATATGCAAACTATTTATAGTTTCTGTGTACATATCCTCTAATCCATGGTAAATAGCTGTTGCAGTAAATGTAGCAATAACAAACGATCTTTCTTTTGACTTAATCTGCTTTTTCCTTAATTTTCTAATATGATCCCCAAGATACCAATAATCCGGTCTAAATTGTTTGCCCCAAGTGGTTACAATATGAGCTTCATCAATAACAATCATACCTATTGTTCTATCACCAATCAGCTGTTCTACATCACTTCTGCTTAACAACGTTTCAGGTGAAATATATAAAATATCATATTGCCCCTCTGCCACCTTATCAATTATGTCTTGTTTGATAATCGGCGAGATATCCGAATTAATCGTCTTAGCATGTTGATAATTCTTCAACTCAAGATTTTTAACCTGATCATTCATAAGACCAATCAACGGTGATATTACAATTGTAAGTAAATTATACTTTTCAGCCAAATATATTGCCGGCACCTGAAACATGACAGACTTACCTGCACCTGTTGGCGCGGTCACGAAAATATCTCGAAAATTTTCTCCTTCACCGCAAAGTTCCACCTGTTCTACAAGATTGGCAATAATATTTTCCTGCGAAACTTCGATTACAGCTTTTTCTCCCTGCTCCAACTTTCCCATATCATATACTGGCAAATTTCTATACGAAGGATAGCCCCAGTATTTCTTCAGTATTTCGTTATATTCATCCCTATGCTCATATTCATTCGAGAGTTCCTGCGCCTGAACATAGTAAATATCCGTATATTCTTTCCAATAATACGCTGTTGTCGCAATATGGTCTTTAAGTTTATTAATATCTCCCGTATAATTTGTAATCCTTATATAAATTTCATCAGGCTGACCAAATAGTAACTTCACTAAGTCAATATATTCAGCTTCTTCAATTAAATCCATATATTCAATATCTTTTTCTGGAACACATTGCAGTTCTTCATTTTTTCTATCAAATAAATCAATAGTAATCACTTTACTATTGGATAGTGCTACCGTTGTTCCATAGGCACCCATCAAATATCCATTATATTCTTTGATGCCCTGAAAAATAGAAATATATTCTTCAATATCTCCAATGTATGACTCATCATTTTCTTCATCTTCAGATTCTTCAAAATGCTTAAGAATTCCTGCTCGTACATCATCTGAAAAACATTCATCGACAGGATATTGCTCCATATATATATTGTTGTTTAAAATGTATACATACTTGTACTGTGCAACAACAAAATCACCCAAAAGAAGAAATTCTTCATATGAAAGATATTTTCTTTTTCCATACACAGACATAAAATATCCCATTCTATTCTCAATAACATCCGACAATGCAATCTTTCCAATTGAGTCATCAACCACATTAATGGGTATACCCTTTAATACTACAATAGACTTATCATCAACTTCTAACTCTTTAATCTTTTCTTTTATTCTATTAAGAATCACTGCACTACTCATCTATCTTCTCCTTTAAATAAAATCCTTCAGTTTTCTCGACCTTGACGGATGTCTTAGTTTCCTCAATGCCTTAGCTTCTATTTGCCTAATTCGCTCTCTTGTAACATTGAAATATTTCCCAACCTCTTCCAAGGTGCGCTCTCTTCCATCATCCATTCCATATCGAAGTCTCAAAATTGTTTGTTCTCTATCTGTTAATGTATTTAAAACTCTTTCTAACTCTTCACGCAAGAACTTTTCTGATACAATTTCTTCAATAGATAATTCATCATCTTGAGGCAATATTTCCCCTAATTCTGATGCTTCATCCTCTCCAATAGGAGCATTTAAAGAAGCATACGAAAGATAATTATTTTTAATAATTAAGCATTCTCTCACATTTTCGTATGATATTCCAAGTTCATTAGAAATAGCTTCTATTCTTTCATTTAAATCCAGTCCCTCTCTATCATACACATTATCTAAATGAAGCACCTTATTGATTCTTTCCATCATATGAACCGGAATTCTTATTGCATATCCATTATCCATAATCTCTCTTGAAATGCTCTGTTTAATCCAAAAAACAGCATATGTACTAAAAGCGGCTCCCTGCGCAACTTCAAATCGATGTGCAGCTTTAATTAGACCTAAAAAACCTACCTGTTCCAAATCTTCAAAATCTAATCTGTGTCCATATTTCTTTTGATAAGCCGTAACATATTTATCTACCAATCTCTTGTTTTTCACACATAAATCTTGAACTGTTTGACGATTCCCTTGCTGTATTAGTGTACACAAAATTTCGTTTGATTGCTTAATATCATGGTTAACTAACAAATACTCTGCTTCTGCATCTTGATCCTGGAAAATTGAATCTTCATACAGAATTTCAAACTCATCTTCTTTTTCAAGCTCCACTTCAAGTACAACTTCATCTGTCTCTGTATCTATCAAATCTATTCCGTTGTTAAACAATATCTCTGTTACCTTGTATTGCTCTTTTAAAGATAAAATGCAAAAGATATTTTCGAAGTCATCATATGTAAGATTTCCATTTTTCAAATATGGGTTTACCATTTTTAGAATGATTTCTTCATTCACCTAATATTCCCCCTTTAATCTATCCACGTCACAAAATCACTGCATTCAACAGCTACCTCCTTCAAAAAAAGTGCTGCTTTTGACATTGGATTCTTCAGTGTAATGACAATAGTATCTATTGCTCGCGTCAATGGAATCATTGCCCAATTCAACAAATACTTTCCCTTTCTCTCTTCTGGTGTCTCAAGCAATAATGAATCTACTTCTCCCGGAACATATGCCTTTTCCTTTTCTTCCAGAAAGACATCAAAATTCATACATACAACCGTCCATCCTTCTAGACCTCTTGAGGAATCATATTGCAATAATCTAAGTTCATTTGTATCTATTGAATAACTCTCCCGGTTAGCACCATTGGTGCCATCCCACATTTGAATTCCTAGCTCTTCAAACAATTCTTTATCTTTAAATTCTGTGTTCCCGTAGCTATGCTTGACTTGCGAGAAAGGAACTAAATATAGCATATCATACGCTATATTTCCTGCTTCTACTAACCGCCTCATCTCGTCAAAATGTACGTCAAATAGTTTTTCCTGTGAAACAATAACAACTTTTCCACCTGGCATATTACCATTGGTCAAAATTTTTCCACTTAATATATTTGCTTTTTGAGTATATACGTTTAAAAATTTAACTAAATTTTCTTTCTGCCTTAGGCAATATTTGAGTTTAATATTATTTTTCTCTCTTATTACCGACCAGTCACAAACATCTATGCTTCTAACAAATTGCTGTCCTCCGTCAGCAACAATAATTTTTCCTTTATCAAACAACTTCAATACTATATCACGCTCTAAGTTCGTCCAATCCTGCGCCTCATCAATTAATATATAGTCCCAATCCAACTGATAATTACTCTGGCATAGTTCTCTAACATATTCTATGGATTCATCATCTTGCATGAATTCAAGCAATTCTTGTAAAACTTTATTATAATTGTCAAGGAACTTTTCGCCTTTCATCTTCCCGTCATACAATACGAAATTTACCAGCCTTAGAAAATATGAGTGCATAGTATTAACATGCAAACAACTTGCTTCAAACATATCAGGTAACTCAGCGAGGGCAAATAGCCTTCGCATGTCAGACACCAGCGCCTTATTAAATGTTAATATCAAAACTCTCGCCTGATTTTCATCTACTAATTTAATTGCAGTTTGTATTAAACCAACTGTCTTGCCGGTTCCTGCTCTTCCACGATAGATAGACACTTTCCCTTTAGAATCAACCAATGAGTTATTGTCAAAAGAACTATTTGATATTTGTTCTATCCTACGCCTTGTCAATTCGCCCATTTGCTCTTTAGTTTCAGAAAAAAGTGTTAATGCTTTTCTAATATCATCGTGAATGCAATTTATTCCATTTGAGCTGAAAACATAGCTATTGTTCACTTTATATGGCGGCTTTTGAGAAACCAACAATTGTAAAACATAATCAAAATCGAAAGTACACGGCAAAACATTGGATGGCATTTTCTTTCCTGAGTTTGTCAACAATCCATCCAGCTCTTTCTCCGTAACTTGTGTAAACCAAATTAAATTCGTCATATACGGGGATATTCCCATTGCCTTTTTAAAGAAATTCATTGCTGATATCTTTTGATTATTTGATTGCAAAGTTACACAATGAGAATCTTTTCCATAACGCACATAAAAATCTGTTCCTTTCAAGTAAATGCCAGATATACTATGTCTCTTCACTTCAATTGTTGTGCAAAAACTTGTGATTTTTACCGGCGCTCTACATACTTCCTTTTTTTCATCAAGGAACTCTAAGACTGTACTGTAGTTTTCTATATTTCCAACCATCATTAGGTCGACATCTTTTACAGCTTGACCATATAAAGTAGCACTCGCATACAAAACAATTTCACCATTAACTGTAGATGGCAAACTATTCTTAATTATATTTCTCATCTTTAATGCAGCTTCATACTCATCTGAGTCTTTATCTGCCCCATACACTAGTACATTTACGCTCATTTTTTCTCCCGTATAACCCTTATAATTCCATAGTAATTTCCATCTTTTTTTCTCGTCTTGGATCTATTGGTTTCTTCGCCTCAATCGGAATCAACCATGTTTTCCCTTTTTTCATAGCACCCTCTATTCGATTCTGGCTGCACAGCAAAGAAATTCTTCTAGATGATATTCCCCAAATTTTTGACATTTCAACAGTAGTTAAGTAATTCATACTCTTCCTCCGTTTCAATAAATACTTCTCCTTTATAAGCATATTCTTTTATCGGAATATTTTCAATACATTTCACAATTTTTTCTCGTCCTTTTGCTCTTTTCTGGTGTTTATGCACATACACTCTTACCATAAATACTTCTTTTGTCACATTTGGAAATATAATAAAAAACGATTTCAAAGTACCTATCGTAACTACAAATCGCTCCTTACTATTAATAATGACAAAACCTCTTACCAACTCATGAATTTGTTTCATTCCTCATTAACGTCAAGCTAACTATTTCCTGTTCCAGCTTCACATTATTATGCAGCATATATTGAACTACATCTCCATATACATCATTTTTCTTTAGCTCCTGAAGTCTAACTCTGTCGTTATCAGAAAGTTCATGAAGACATGTTGCAAATTCTCCATTTCCCAACTCGTCAGCAGACATACTAAACAATTCAAAATTTACTCCAGTTATTTCGCATAGATTATGATGAATCCAAAATCCCCCGGCATCAATATCTCCAAAATGCAGATAATTTGCATCGCTATTAGACATATACACAGCCTTAATGAAATCTCTCTGATATCTGTTCGCATAACCCCCGAGGTAGAATACCACAACATCGTCCTTAGCATATCTCAGATAGGAAGTTCGATTCTCTATCGTCATAAAATACGGCACCATAAGCTTTACCGATTTTATATTTATCAACTCAGATGCTTGAAATTCTATACCTTCTGAAAAACCACTAATATCTACCTCCGTTCCACCAATATTGATTATGGCCTTACCCTTAATACAGAGCTTTTGTGGCTCTCTTGTAATGCGATAAATCAGCAATATTTCATCAAGCAATTCACCTTCTCTAAGATTCTGCTTCGAATATTTTCGAAGCATACTACATACTGGTTGTAACGATACATTTTCAAAATACTTTGAATCACCATACACTTTCATTGACATTTCTCTCATGTATAGCTCTTCTTGGTTGTTTTCGATAAAGGCTATAGCCTTTAAAACATCATCCAATTCATCAATATTCTTTGGTACTTTTCGCTCCGCAATACTTTCCAACAATCTGGCACATTCTTTTTCACATATAGGTGACGCATTTTTATACTTGCCAACCAAATTTCGAAGTTTCTCTATTTGCATATCCTTTGATACATAGCCACATTTTTCTGCCAAATATTGCTCTGCTTCTTGTATGCATTCATCCACTAAAAAAATGC
Organism: Wujia sp.; assembly: GCA_045531735.1. Classification (GTDB taxonomy): domain Bacteria; phylum Bacillota; class Clostridia; order Lachnospirales; family Lachnospiraceae; genus Coprococcus_C. The sequence goes on from JAZSEO010000091.1 coordinate 27,794, forward strand.
ATTGAATCTGGGTTCCAAAAGTTTCTTTTACACTACGAATAAATCCCAGTTTGCTCAAATGCTCCACAGCCTGATTGAACTTTGAAATTTCTTCAAAATCCCCATCATTTGCATTATATTTCTTATACATCTTTTCAGGCTTTACTTGCGTCCTTCTGTTGGTTTTATTATCGCCAGAGTCTTTTTTACTTTTTCGATAATTGTCCACTAAATATGTCAGTATCTTTTCTTCGTAATTCAATAGCTACACCCCTTTATGCATTTCTATAATACCAATCTCCATAAGATCAGGCTGTGTTCGAAGTACAGGCAAAACAACTTCACACTCATTTCCTATAAGTTCTGTTTTATCAGGTGCGCAGAAAATCATTTGTAAGTTCTGCTCCTTCATAAAGCCAAGCATAATTTTTACATTGGTTGGATCCATTTTCGCAAATGGTTCATCAATAAATACCAATCTCGTAGAACTACTTTTGTCATTATAAATCATGAGTAATGCCGAGAGCAAAATCAACATATATGGAATCTGAACTTCTGCGCCCGAATTATAACCAGATTGCTTTGACAATTTTGCTTTTGTTAGAACATCATTTGTCAGAAGAATCTCGTATGTCATATAATTACGATAATCTGCATAATGCTCAATCTTGTCTTTATCATTACTCTCCACGATTCGATTAATGATTTTTTCGATATCCTTTTCTAACTCATTACCTTCTTCGTCAGAATACGACGTCATCGCATCTAATGTCATTTGCCCGGATGCAGTTCCCAATTCCTCACGCTCCTTTAGGTACTTTGCGTACTCTAATATCTTCTCGTAATCGGAACCATCCTTCACATACTTTACATCAAACTCGTATTTTGCTTTAAATTTCAAACGCGCCAATTCAGCATTAATGAGTTTCAAATCATCTCTTGCAGCTTCACAGGATTTTAATACTGTAAGTACAAATTCATTTTTGAAAATCTCTTCATAACACCTTGTCTGCTCCTTCAACTTAGCCTGTATCTCTTGCCTATCATCCATCCAAATTCGATTTTTTCTTGCTTGATATGCAGCTATTGAATCATCAGTCATCGGCAAGTGGTTATCGCCTGTTCTAGCTGCATTATACGCAGCTTGTCCGCCTCTTAAATTTTTACCAGCTTCTACAACATCACGTTCTGCACGCGCTCGATCCTTTAATGTACCACCGCGCCCACTTTGCGCATTTGCAACAAACTTTTCATAATCCTCTATCGCCTTTAAATAAACAACATTATTTACAAATTGTAAATTCCTAAGACTTTCTTGCATTTTCTTCGCTTCTTCATCAGCACTTATATAATCGCTATGATTTGTCTTATACATGAATTGCATATTCAATTTATCGTCACGGACACTTTCTCTCAGCGATTCCATCGCATCAAGTTCTTGCTCCAATTCACCAACCCTCTGGGCAAGCTCCATATATTCCATATTGTTCTCTTGGGCCTTTCTTAATGCAACAAGCTCTCGTTCCTTCTTTGAACATTCTAGTAGTTTATTCTCATATTCTTCGCAAGCATCATAGTTATAAATACCAAAAAACTTTACCTCTGTATCAAGATATGACATCTTAGATTTTTCAGCGATAAGTTGCTCCTGCAATTCAATATATGCCTTTTTTAATCCCTCCAATTTCTTTACAGCTCTAATTCTATTTAGCTCAATTGTTTCTTGACCTAAGCAATAAAATTTTATTCTATCAAAACGAATAAAATAGCTATCCATTGCCACTGACACTCTGCCTTCTTTGGACATAGCATTTTCATAGTTTCTAACTTTATCAATCGTAGTTGCATGAAATCTGCCCAGCTGATAATCAAAATATTTTTTTGCCACCTGATTCTTAACATCAATGAACTGAACTACAGAATCTTCTACCGGCTTAATGTCTTTTCTCATTAATAATTTTGTGTTGAATAAATGTGCGTATTTGTATTTAGAGGCATTTAGCACATCATCAGCAATATCATAATATTCCGGTTCTACTAGAATTGTATATCTTCGTCCCCCCAGATACCCTTCTATAACATCTCGCCAAGTCTCATCCATAAGTCCCAAGACATATTCGCAGGCAAATCTAGCTTCTGACTGAATGCCTCTCTTTTCGAATTCTCTATTAATCTCGTTCTTCAACGCTACGTATTCCGGAATTTCTGAAAACGTAGTTTTCTTCGCATCGCAGTCGTCAATAATCTGTTGGCACCTTGCTTGCTCATCATTATTATCTTTTATGAAATCATCAATTCTCGTTATTTTTCCTAAAATCTCATCTCTATATTTTTTAATTTCAACCAAGAAAGTCTCAACAGCGCTTTCCTTTTCAACTCTAGCAACACTAGCTAATGTCAAAGAGGATAAAATACTTTGCTGCGTTACTTTGCACTGTTCCTCAACAAACCAAGCCACTAGTTCACTTACTTTCGTTTGAAAATCACAAAGTGCCTCTTTTTCCTTTTTCAAAAGTTCTTTCTCTTCTTGCGCCTTCTGCAAAAACTCCTCAGCTTCTGCTATTGCTTTAGCACAATCTAAAGAATCCCGGTTATTCTTTGCCGAATTGTAGGCAGCTCTTACCTCCTTCTCACGAGCAGCAATCGCCTCTAGTTTTTTCTCATCTTCTGCAATCTGCCTTGTGGCGATTTCCATATTCCTTGAAGTCTCTTCCAATGTCTTCTGACATTTCAAAAATTTCCTATATGCAATTTTCACGTCATCTGCTAAAATTACATTTTTTGCCCGTGTAAGCTCATCAAACAAAGCAATAATGCCCTCTAATTCTTTAATTTCAGCATCAATAATCGCAAAATTAGCATTCAAAGCATCTATATTGTTTTTTGCTGCAACAAGCTTAGAAAAATCCACTTTCTTTTCTTCTAATACACTCTCGCGAATGAACTGATCTATTTTGGCATTGGGATCATATGACATGATACTTCTAAGTTTACGTCTAAATGCCGCTAGTTGTTGTTCATTAAGACGTAACCCTGTTCTTTGCATGAACTTAGAAAGACCTTCTTTCACATCCATCATCTTTAAACCGTAAAGTTTTTGAAGCTCTGAAGCACTATATGAAAAGGTCAAACCATCTTGTTCGTACGTATGATTAATATCTCGTAATGTCTTATTTTCGATAACATATCTTTGCGTTTTAAAACCATTACCAGAATCCGTATCAATTGCTGTCGCCAGGATAAATGTTCTCTCTAGTTCTACTTCTTCCATTTCAAGAACAATATGTGTATAAACATTAGGCATCTTATCCGCCGGTCTCATAAAAGTACCCGCAGTTGCATCCAGTAGTCCTCTCGTATATGACGGCACGGTTCTACTTCCCTTATTTTCAGTTGACTTATTGAATACGGTATCTCCATATAATGCATATTTAATCGCGTCAAGTAACACAGATTTACCATTTCCATTTTTTCCAGCAATTAAAGTAAAGAGACCAACTGGAACCGTAATTTGATTAAAGCCATACCAATTAACTAATCGAACCTGTTTTAGTTTAATCATTCTTCATTCTCCTCTTCAGAACCATCTGAATATGTTGCCTCTTCATCATCCGAAGCAACACTACCCTTCATATATTCTGCCGTTACAGTCTGGAATTGGGCAATATCCCATCCAAACTGCAATGAAGGATATAATGTGATAATAGCATCCTCGGATTCATCTTTTATATCATAATCAATCAAGTCATATTTTTTAAATATCTTCATTGCTGCAGACAATCTCGACTTATCCACATCAACCTCATAAGCCTTGATTTTATCAATTAAATCGCCTCTCATTACAACATTTTCTTCACTATAGCCTAAATTCTCAAGATAAACCTCCCACAATACCAAAAGTAAATGATATTGTTCTGTTGTAAACGAAACCACATTTGCCCGTTTTAGACCCACAGCATCTTCGTCTGCTTCATAAGGCTTAAGCATTGCAATTTTTACATTAGTGTCCACAAACACATCAAAACCAATCATACGAAGATAATCAGATATATCTTGCCTATTAGACTCGCGTGAGATAAAAGAATAAAGTTTTTCATCTTTATCACCAACAATAAATGTTGAGTCCAAAAGCTTACGGACACAACGCTTAAATAGTATATTGTTTTCTTCTTTTATTGAAATACTTAATTTAATATCACCCATTTACAGTTTCCTCTTTATCCTTATATTGCTAATTGTTGCAACTTCTGTTTCTATAGTACCTTCTAAAAATTCCACCTCATAAGGGAATTCCAAACTTCCCGAATAAATTATGCTGGCAGCAATCATCATTGCATCTTCTCTTGTCTTAATTGTTGTTTTATCAGGTACTATACTTTCCTTATCTGCTAATACACTTTCAAAATAACTTGTAGCCTGCTTAACTCCATAACGGTCCGGATATTCATACAAAAGTTCTCTTGTAAGTCTAGCCTTTTCTTCATCTGACAGAGAACCTGTAATAATTGCCCCTGTCTTAGTGTTCGGTTTACGCTTTTTCCTACGTTCAATTGACTTTCTACCAACATACTTATAGGACCTTAACGAAAAGCACTTAGCTATAAATTCAATGATTTCTCTTTTTTCGTCTGGCTCGAAATCTTTAATTGTCATCAGTAAATCATTCAAATAGGTCTGCATATTAACATTATTGCTCAATACCATAAGTATCCTAGTTGAGTAAAGGCTATAATAATTATTTATTTTCTTATCGATGTAATCCATCTCTTTAATGTAATCATAGCTTATAAAACTCTTAATTTCTGCCAGTTGTCCATCTACTACTTCACGAGCAGAAATCTCATCTGCATTATAAAAACTCTGGTACTCTTTTATCATATTTTCATAAACTTCAGTTTTTACGATTTTCCGAAGCATCTTCTCTATTTCTTCAATGTATCCCGGAATTAGACCATCCTTTTTTATAAAAAAATAGTCGCTAAAGAAGTTTTCTAACATCTCATCTCTAATCAGAAACTGCCCCAGCTCATTCGTTTCCGTCATCTTAATAATCATGCGCATTATAGAGCGAATACTATCTTTAAGAATAAGTAGTTCATTCTTCAAATCAGCTACATTATCCGATACTGGAATCAAAATAGTAGAATATGGTCTATGCGTTCTTCCATGGTCAGCAACAAATGCAGTATTTAGTGTGTCATAAATAGAAAAGATATGATTTGTCAGTGCTGCTCTATTATCACGATTAAATATTCTCTCTATCGATTCAATCATCTTACGACAATATGGCATGACCGTCGCAATATTATCACCATTTCGCCCTATCTCTTTTTCAGAAATCCATCCACATCGCCGAAAATACCTAAGAATTGCACCTGCATTTTCTGTCTCTGTTTTCTTGCTACTGATATTTTCGTCAGCATTGTTGGATGCTACTTCATCCTCTACAGCATAGGTACAATTCCTCAAATAGAGAATTATAGTATCTTTCGCGTCAGTTTCATAAAGCAGAGGCACAGACTTTGACTTTTCAATCAGTTGCAAAATGCACTCATAATATATTCTCTTGTTTCTACAACATAGCGGATTAAAAAAATTATCATATTCCGCATTATCAAAAAGTATCATTCTATCACCCCTTTATCAATTTATATATTTGAACTAACACCATCACATACTGTATCCAATAAAATTACCTTATATGCACTTAATTACACGTTCTCAAATTTTTCTGATTAATTTCACTGCATTTCATTGACTATTCACTAATATGTTGACTGCAGGCACCCGTAGTCATGCTTAGAAGGCAAAAAAAGGCACATACTCACAAAATAATATTTCTGCAAATAAGTGCCTTGCCAGCGAGATAGCTTAGCATGACTACTCCTACAATAAACATATTTATTTTTACATTCTCACTATGTCATTCAAAGAACTCTTTCTCTTATTTTAACTATTTTACGGTTGCTGCTATTCTTCGTTTTAGTCTATCAATTAATTCTTCTTCGTCTTTCCATACAATCATAGACTTTTGAGCAATATCAAAATGCGGTTTCTTTTTCTTGCTTCTAAAACTAGAATCCTTACAACAAACGATTACCTCTTTACCCAGTGCTTGTGCATATCCAGCCTCATAATAGGCACCATAGTTAGGGTATGTAATATCTACAACCACGAACTTACTTCTACTTATTTCATATAGTATTTCTGGAACAATTTGATTGTTATGTTCTTTTTCATCAATGACACTTACTCCATATCCACACGAACTAATAGCCGTTCGAAATGCTTCGCGAATTTCTTTTGTTTCATCACCAAAACTCATAGCAATAAAAGCCTGCTTAATAGTATATTCTTCGTTAATTAGAACGTCTATTTTCTTCCACCCTTCGGCCGTAATCACATATGTTTGTTTTCCATCCACATCTTTTACATAGCCCAAATCAGATAACAACTCTAAAACACCAAATGATCCATTATTGTTACTCTCATGTTCAAATAGATATCTCCTCTCTTGATACATTGGACATATAATATCTCCATAATGAGGATATCTAAATGATAAATTAAATAACGCTCGCTCTGCACACTCTATTGCACGTCGAGGATACCTTTTCATTTTACTAGCAACATTAACATGAATTATATTATCTATAGCATCTGTTTCACGATAGTCGTATTTACAAACCACTTCTTGTCTATTATTCTTTGCAGCCTTACGAAGTAAGTCTTCAGCTATTAAATTATAGCACTGTTCTTTAATATCATTTTCTAAGTTAAATAAATCATCAGAAATGTAATAAAAAGAATTATACTCTTCGCAATAAAATCGTTGATAACCACTGGCGTCTGTAATTTCTTTTTTGCATTTTTCTGTAGCCCCGCAAAGAGGACATTTAAACGTTTTTGGCATTTTCTTCTCCTTAATCTAATATAAAAATATCCCCCAAGGACTTCCTATTAATTATATTAATTATACTAATCCACTATCTTCTGTCAGAAATTTTTCTAATTGTTCTAAATAACATTCCGGAACGCCGAAAAACTTCGTAGGATTTAATTGGAAAATATAATCATTTTCTACATGATTAGTCTCATTAACAAACTTACATGTTGCAGGATATTTTTGTCTTAGTTTTCCTAACATCCCCTCATGTCTCTCAAACAAAAGCCTAATCGCAATAACTTTGATATATCTATCTGCTGATTTTGATAACATCAGTAAATGTTGATCATCTAGCGCATTAATAATAGTATTATAATCCATACTAATATACTTTTTCAATTCACCACATCCATCATTAACTATGTCAGGCGACAATCTCTTCCCCTCTTTATCCATCGGAATGACTCTTCCATGTATAATATTTGACAAAATTTCATATATCGGAATTACCGACCAATCTGGTTCAACTAACTCAATGTATTTCCTTAAATTTACAACTCTAATAGCTAGTTCCTGAGTTTCATCTTGAGCTATTTTTTTAGTTAATTCAACCGTGTTTAATATGTCTTCTTTAGCAATTACGTACTCTGTCAGCATTCCATCTTCATTTTGCAAATATTTTGCTTTAACTGATGTCGTCAATCCCAATCTTTTAAAAAATTCTTTATGAACATAATCTATAATTGGCTGAATTTCATGTGTCAGCATTACTACTGTTTTATCGCGAAAGCTCACTTTTTGATTGTCAAATAATCTTCTTAGAACAGCAAACTTTTTATCTTTATCAAATGATGTAATTGGATCATCTAGAACAATTAAATCCGAATTTTCACTCACAGCATCAAACATGAACATCACAAGTGAAAACGCATTTTTTTCTCCCCAACTCAAGTGCTTTTCTGGATGTTCTATCTTATCATCCTCACTCATTTTTACAGGAACAAGATACGATACTGCTTGTTCTTCTCCACTTCCTCTTAGAATAAATTTATACGGAAAACCAGCTATCGCAAAGAAGTGATTAATATCTTCCTTTCGTTCTTCAATCAATCTTTGCATTTTTCGATCATAGTTTATAAATAATCCCTTCAGTTTTCCAGTATTCTCACTTAACGCCTTGACTTTTTCTTCTATTGATTTAATTAATTCTAATATAAAATCTGTCGCATAAAACTTTGTAATTTGCCTTGCATCAATTACCATATCTGATAAACATTTTTCAATATCATCAAGCTGTTCATAAGACACATTCATCGGTCTAAAAGAACATATTTTTTCTATCTTGGTATACAAATAATTTGTTTCAATTGCTAATTGATTCAACTCCGACAATAAGTCATCTGTTCTTGCTTCATCACCAATATAAGTCTTCAATGCATCAATTGCGTCACCTTTGATATACTTTAATTTAACTGATTCCTCTATATATTCTAAAACAGCATTAGCTGTGGATAATGCAGAGGATTTAAATACTTTCTCCAAAACAGCATTTTGTCTTCCTATAACATCAGAATCCATGTCATGTGTGCAAAATGGGCAAGCATCGCCATTCATCTGCTTAATACCATCATTTCTCCACTTTGCCCATTTTGAAATGGTAGGCATATCTCTACCCGAATAGAAAGGGCTGTATGGTTTCAATTCTTCATGCTTATCAAACCCGCCTCCATTCCCTTTTAATAGTTCACCTACGCCACCTCTTTTAGAAATTGAGCCATCTTTATAATTAATTGCAACAAAATATTTTGGAAGAAAAAATCTTAAATTCTTGATTTCTTCCGAATCTTGAAACATACCTTGCAATGCTTGCAATAATCCTGTAATTTCTAATGCTAATTTGTCACATTCATCTGAGCGTAAGAAAACTCGATATGAATTTTCTAAAAAACTCTTCTCCTGAAACAAGTACGAATTAACATAGCTTTCATCAAAAACTCTAACTTTTTTGTATGCAAAGTTTTGCACATCTGGTGATACATTCTCTCCATACGGTCTTAACTCATCAAGTAAATTTTCATCATTTCTTGCCTTAGCAAAAATTGCTTTACTAATGGTCGATTTTCCAGTTCCATTAGCACCATATTTAATATTAAGTGCATATTCTTCAATTTCTATCTCTGCCTCTTTAATACAATTACAATTCATAATTTTTATCATATGTTGCATTTTACCCCCTTTATTTTATAAACATTTATGTTAATTATAGCAGTCCTTTATTTATTATTACTGCCACAAATGGTAACACCGTAGCTTCTTCATACTAAATACTATTTTTCGCCATGTCACAACTCAAGCTTTATAAATTGTCTTTTTACGGTGTTAAAAATATGCATTTTTTCTCCACAATCCTTGTATTTACTGCTTTTCTTTAAAAGAACAAATAATTACCTTGTTACACAAACAATTCCCTATTTTTATTAAAAAACTTCTTTATTACTCATATAAATTTCTCGCAGACCTGCACTTAGGAAAATTATTACATCCTACAAATCTCCGTTTTTCCCTCTTCTATGTATATCATCGACAGCTCTATAGTTTTATCTACAACACACCTAGCAACCTCCCTTTTGCTATTGTAACCCTCTATAATATATAATCCCTCTCCCCACCAAAATTCGACATTTTTCGAAAAATTTTACGTCTTTCCATCCTCTTACGCCCAACATCTTCGACACAGAAAGAATATCCTATAAATAAAAAAACAGACAACCATAGTTGTCTGTTTTTCTCTCTGTCTAGCGAGACTCTTTCACCCTCCTCAAATACCTATTCTTCAGCTCATTCTCCTCCTCAAGCCTCTTAATCTTAACCTCAAGATGCTCCAGATATTCCCTGCAAAGTTTAACTCCACCCTTAACAGCAATATCCTCGTGTGCCTCCATTTCGTCGAGCCACTGCTTGAGAGATTTTTCTCTTATGTCGTTGAATGTATTATCATCAGGCGTGAACATTTATTTTTTCCTCCGGTAAATGCGCTACAAGCATTGCCTCCAAGTCTTCTGCGACAATCGGTTTAGTGAGGTAGGCAGTGAAACCCTCCTTTAAATATTCCTCTTCCATACCTGCAATTGCATTCGCAGTTAGAACTACAACCTCTGTTTCCTTGTTAAGACTTGTTTCATCTGCTCTTAACATGTGTAAGGTTTCTATTCCATCCGGTTCTGGCATCATATGGTCCATAAAAATCAAATCAAAGTTGTTCTTTCTACAGAGTTCAAGACATTCCATACCGCCATTAGCCACCTCAACCTGTACTCCGGTTCTTTTAAGCAAAGCACTTGCAACCTTAAGATTCATCTCGTTGTCATCTACAACTAAAACCCTTGCTTCAGGTGCCTGTAAGCCAGATGCCATAACCTCTTTTTTACGTTTATCCTTTTTATATGTATCCTCAAGTTTACCTATCTCAGTCTTATCAATAATCTGCTGCGGAATAATAACAGCAAAGCTTGAACCTTTTTCGTACTCGCTCTTTACAGAAATATTTCCACCCATAAGCTCAGTTAATTGTTTTGTTATACTAAGACCAAGTCCGGTTCCCTCTATGTAACGGTTTTTCTTTTCCTCTAATCGCTGGAAACTGTCAAATAATTTTCCTAAGTCCTTTTCCTTTATGCCCATACCGGTATCCTTGACCACGAATCTCAAAGAAAAAATTTCCTCCTGATATTCGCCTTCAACCTTCAGACATACCTCACCCTCTTTAGTATATTTGACCGCATTTGAAAGCAAATTATTTAAAACCTGTCTGATTCTTATCTCATCTCCATGAAGCACCAAAGGAAGCGTTTCATCAACACGAACCTTAAATTCCAGACCTTTTGCTTCTGCTTTTATCTTCGTACCATTAACAACATCTGTAAGCATTTTTGCGAGCTCGTAATCACCTTCAACAATTTCCATTTTGCCCGCCTCAATCTTAGAGAAGTCCAAAACATCATTTATCAAGCCGAGTAAAAGCTTGCTTGCATTTTGAACATTTTTAGCATAATCCTCAACGCTATCATCTTTATTTTCTCGAAGAATCATCTCGTTCATTCCAATTATTGTATTTATTGGAGTACGAATCTCATGTGACATATTTGCAAGAAAATTCGTTTTTGCCTCACCCATAGCAATAGCACGTTGTTTTTCTTTTTCGATATAAAACATATCTCTCGCCATTTTAAACACTGCTGTAAATAATAGCACTATAAGACCTATACTAAGTCCAACACCACCATAAACAGTAGTTTCAGGATAAAATGAAACGTATGTCTCCCATGCAAAAGCAAGCATCATGGCAATAAGTCCAATTATAACATCACCATATTCGAGTATTCTTCCACGCCTCATATCAATGCAAATTGTTACAAGTACAGCAATAACCATAAGAGCAATAATAACATATGAAACAATTGAAGTACTTGTTAAATCAACAATATCCGCCAACTGCAGGAAGGTTGATATAAAAAAGTTTGAGGCAGTAATTATAGACAAAATGTGATAGACTTTTAAATATCTGTTTTTTTGTAAACGATTCACGTATACCATAAAAGGATATGGCATAAGTATGGTCAGTAAAAAACCGACGTGTGCCGCTATAGATAAATTTGGCAAGAAAAACTGTCTAAGTCTCGACTCTGCTATCATAGCAAGAGAAAGCTGAAAGCAACCCAAGCCAAGATATGTTGTCTCAAGACTCATATTATGTAAAAGCTTAAGAATACATCCAACAAACACTACAACAGAGCTTACAATAAGCATGAAAATAGAAACTGAAAAAACAAGCGCGCATTGATGTAAAAATGTATTGATTATATTGTATCTATCCCCGACATATACCTCATTTAAAAACCCAGAATATTCTGAATCACTTACCAGCTCTATAGCAAGAACCTGTCCGGCATATTCTTCTTGTACTTCAAAAAATACAAATCCACTTGCACTGTTATGTCCAAACAATCTGCTTTCCTTTGTTGTATATTCTGTTATCAGTTTATCGCCGATATACACCCTCATGTCCTGCTGTGACGCTCTCATACAGAACCATGTCTGTTCCTGCTCTTTAGGAAGTACAGTTTCTAATCTAACAACCTCTTTAGCCTTAGCATCACATACATTCGGTAATGTTATCGACTCTCTTTTTCCATCAGGATAAACAACTTCCCATTCACCGTTATATAAGTCACATTGTCCTCTATCTGTTGGATTCTCCTTAGGCATAACAATTTCTCCAACAATAAAAAACAGAATAACACACGCAAGAATAACCTCAAATAAATCCTTTAAAAATTTGGTCATGCGCTCCTTAAAACTCATCATTTGAAATCCCCCTAATCACCCCAAAATATATAACTATTCCTCATTAATTATTTTATCTTTTGGTAAATATTTTACCAGCATACCATCCAAAACCTCCGGAATAATAGGTTTTGAAAGAAAATCATCAAATCCCATGCTTAAATATTTTTCCTTATCACCAACTATAGCATTTGCAGTGAGCATAATAATTGGCACATTCTCACAGAGTTTTTTCTCTCTAATATTTTCAAGCGTTTCAACGCCATCCATCTCTGGCATCATGTGGTCTAAGAAAATAACATCAAAGCTCTTATCCTTAAGTATTTCAAGACATTCCAGTCCGTTTTCAGCCTCTTCAATCTGTATCTTTGTCTTCTTAATCAGGCCCTTAAATACCATACGATTCATCTTATTATCATCAACAATTAATACATTTGCCAAAGGTGCTGTGAATGTAGCATTGCTCTTTGCACCCTCAAGCTTTTCAAGGCTACCTCTGAAATCACCTAACGGTTTTTCATCAACTATTTTCTGAACCAAATCAAACGAGAACTCACTTCCCTTTTCGTACTCGCTTTCAATCTTAAGCTCGCTTCCCATAAGTTTAAGAAGCTGATTAACAATGTTCATACCGAGACCGGTACCTTCAATATTTTTGTTTCTCTCAAGGTCAATTCTATAGAATGCATCGTATATTTTCCCAAGGTCTTCCTCTCTTATACCTATTCCTGTATCCTTTACCAAGCAATGAATAACAGCATTTTCTCCCTCAACAGTACAGTCAACCTTAAATGTCACCTTACCCTTCTCGGTATATTTTATGGCATTAGTAAGAAGATTCATCAAAATCTGTCTGATACGTTTATCATCACCATAATATTCTCTTGGCATATCAGGGTTTATATCAAAAACAAGCTCAAGCTCTTTACTTTTCGCTCTAAGGCTCATCATATTGTACAAGTCATTAAAAATACTGCCTATACCATAATTGCCGCACACAAGCTCCATCTTACCGGATTCAATTTTCGAAGAATCTAATATCTCGTTAATGATATTTAAAAGAATGGCAGAGGAATCCTTTATGTCCTTTGCATATTTCTCCGTATGTTCTTCCTTTGTTTCACGAATAATAAGCTCATTCATACCCATTACAGTATTGATAGGAGTTCTTATCTCATGAGACATTCTAGCAAGGAACTGAGTTTTTGCATTGTTAGCATTTTCAGCATCTTCCTTTGCCTTTTCAAGTGCATCTGTAAGCTTTGCTTTCTCAAGTGTACCACTTACAAGATTAAATATATCTGTACATACAAACATAAACGCTATATAAATAAGACAACGTGGAACAATATAATATAAAAATAATGTGAATCCAGGATTAGGATTGACCTGAGTCAATGTAAACACACCGTCAACCATAGTATTTTTTAGGCTTGTTTTAGTAAGCAAGGCCATATTGGCATCGCATAATCCAAAATAATAACCACCATATACTATGATAAAGGTACTCACAACAGTTAAACCATATACGTTATACATAACTTTTCTAGACGAATAAAGCATCGCATAAAGAAACGGTAAAATCGAAATTAAAACAAGGTGATATGTAATAGAAACACCCATAATAGTGTAAACAAGAATAACACTAAACAAAATAAAATATTTTGTTTTTAGGTTAGATAAAGAAATATATCTACATGTGATATTTACTATAAGAAATATAATCAGAGAAGGTATATATCCTCCTGCCATAACTTTTTTATCAACAACAAATATATCCAATAGGTCTAAAACAAATGCACATGTATAAATTGCCATTGTTATGGCAAAACATTTCAAAACGTATTTGTTGCCAGCATATTCACTATTTTCAATATAGCTTGACACATCTGATGTGCTTGTCTTTTTCTTTCCCATATCGTCTCTCCATAAAAAACAAAATGCAGACAAGCCAAAGCCTGCCTGCATATACTATACCACATATTGCTAATTAAATTAAGTATCTGTGGCAAATTTTATATATTTTTATATGTTCTCTAACTTCTTATCAAGAATTTCTTTGATTACCGCTGTATCTGCTGTATTCTTAAGCTCTCTCATACATGCACCAAAGAGTGCCTGCTTAGCCTTAACCTTACCATTCTTATAATCTTCAATGGCTTTAGCATTCTCAGCAAATACCTTATCCATGATACTTTCGATTGTTGAAGTATCAACCTTAGTGTCAAGGGCATTTTCCTTACAGTACGCAACTGGGTCAACACCTTCTTCGATAACTGCAGTAAGTATCTTTCTACCACTCATTCTGTTGACATCGCCACTATCTACCATCTTGATAATTGCGCCGAGCTCATCTGCTGTAATCTCAAGGTCACCAAGAAGTTTACCATTCTTACGAAGAATACCTACGCAATCTGTAAGAATCCAGCCTGCAACATTCTTAGCATCACAGCCCATTGCAACAACATCATCAAGAAGTTTGCTGACATTGTGGTTGTGAATAAGCATATCGATTTCCTTCTCGGAAATTCCAGCTTCTCTGTAGTACTCTGCCTTCTCATCTATCTCGACTGGTTTAGCAGCCTTAATCTTCTCTAACCACTCGTCATCAATGATGATTGGCATAAGGTTTGCATCTGGGAAATAACGATAATCAGCTTCAGTTTCCTTGTTACGCATAGCAAATGTCTTTCCACTCACGTCATCGAAACGTCTAGTCTCCTGAACAAGCTCCTCTGTCTCAAATTCAATTGCATCCATATGACGCTGTGACTCATAACGGATTGCACGCTCAATAGCCTCAAATGAAGCCATGTTTTTAATCTCTGTACGAACACCGAATTCCTCACTGCCTTCTGGTCTGACAGAAATATTAACGTCGCAACGCATTGCACCTTCTTCACATTCAGATATGCCACCTGAACGGAACATTGTCTTAAGCTTGTTAAGATATACTAAAACCTCTTCTGCACTTCTGAAGTCAGGCTGTGTAACTATCTCAATAAGAGGCACGCTGGTACGGTTGAAATCAACTAAAGAAGCTTTTCCAACATGAACAAGCTTACCTGCATCCTCCTCCATATGTATCTGCTTGATACGAATATCTCTTGTACCCTCTGATGTTTTAAGTGATACGAGACCATTTGTACATATCGGATGATTAAGCTGTGTTATCTGATAAGCACAAGGAAGATCTGGATAGTAATAGTTCTTCTTATCAAATGTTGTATATCTGCTAATCTCACAGTTAAGCATAAGACCTGCTGTAACTGCAAGCTCAACTACCTTTTTATTCATTACAGGAAGCATACCTGGCATACCTGAACAGGCAGGGCACACACAATCATTTGGTTCCTTAGCAGCAGAATGTCCACCACAGGAACAGAATATCTTAGACTCGGTACTGAGCTCTACATGTGTCTCAAGTCCAATGACAAGTTCATATTTCATAATTAGTTCCCTCCCTTTTCAATACTTTTAGCCAAGCTAAGTAATGTACTTTCGCTAAATGCTTTACCCATAAGCTGAACACCGCCGCTTACAAGTGCAGGAACACCTATAAGGTTAGCAACTGCTGTAAATACACTCTCATCAAAAACCTTTTTGAAGGCTTCCTCTATCTCGTATGCAGCATATGATTTCTGACTGCATACAGGAGTAAGAACTGCATCATATTTTTCCATAAGCTGTGCAAATTTGTCTGCAACAACACGTCTAACCTTAAGAGATTTACCATAACAATCATCATAACGGTTTTTAGATAATACATCCGAACCATATAAGATAGTTGCTTTTGTAAGGAAATTAAATCCCTCAGTTCTTGTATTTACATATAATTCATCAATATTCTTATAATTCTCTGCGCGGAAACCAAACTTAACACCATCATAACGGGAAACGTTGTTACATGTTTCTGCTGTCATGAGTATCTGCCATGTAGTATTTGCCACATCAAAGAAATCAAGTGATACTTCTTCCACAGTAACACCTGCCGAACGAAGCTTATCTGCGTATGCATTAATGTCCATTTTAACATCATCTGATACCTTATCAAGTAATTCTTTAACTACACATACTTTTTTTCCGCTTACAGCTTCATCTGTACTATAGTTGTATTTCTCTTCCTTAAGGCTTGTTCCGTCTTTTTCATCATGACCTGCGATAACATCCATAACCTCTTTGATTCCATCAACGTCACCAGCGTAAACACCCATCTGCTCTCCTGATGAGGCACATGAGATAATACCGTAACGTGAAACTGTACCATAAGTAGGTTTTAGGAAATCTACTCCTGAAAGAGCTGCACTACGACGTGTTGCTCCATTCATATCAACACCAAGTGCTGCTTTTACTTCGCCCTTTGCTATTAATTCAGCAGCGGCACCCTTAAGCTCATCTTCCTTTTCTGCATAGTAAGAAAACTCACCTACATGAGTTTTGCCTGAAACAACATATCCTGCTTTTTCAAGGCGAGTAACGGCCTCAGCACTAAAGAGTGGCTTAAAGCCCTCTAATATATGAGAACCCGCAGCAGACTGAACATCTTTCACAAGAATAGTATCATCAACTGCTATATTTCCGTTGTCAGTTATTTTTATTGAATACTTATTCATCTTACGCACCTCACTTTACAAGTCGTGGCACCTGCCAACTGTCTTCACTGCGCTCTGGAGCACCCTTTAATAAGTCTTCCTTAGCAAACTTCTGGTTTCTTTCATCCTCACGAAGAACGTTGGTCATCGGCATGACATATATCATCTCTTCAACATTTTCAGTATCAATGTTCTTAAGAGCATCCTCATGCTCCTTCATCATTTTGAAAATGTCCTGCATATCACTTTCTTCTTTTTCAGTTAATGACAACTGATTAAGCTGCTGGTCATTTGAGAAAGTTGAACGTTTTTCGCCACGCTGCTTACTTCCTGTTGTAAGACCTCTCGCTACAAGTGCATTGTTGTTCCCAAGAAGATGTACATCCTCAAGCTGCTGAGCTGTAACCTCACTTGGAGCACCAAGCAATAAATCCTGTGCATTACCA
Organism: Wujia sp.; assembly: GCA_045531735.1. Lineage (GTDB taxonomy): Bacteria > Bacillota > Clostridia > Lachnospirales > Lachnospiraceae > Coprococcus_C. The sequence goes on from JAZSEO010000091.1 coordinate 45,040, forward strand.
TTAAGTGGGAATGCAATAACCTCCATAATCTTCTCTTCGTCTGTGAGAAGCATAACTGTACGGTCAATACCAGGAGCCATACCGGCATGTGGTGGTGCACCATACTGGAATGCAGTGTAAAGTGCGTTGAATCTGCTCTTTAACTCATCTTCTGTATATCCGGCAATTTCAAATGCCTTCTTCATTATATCAATATCATGGTTACGAACCGCACCTGATGCAAGCTCGATACCATTACAAACAAGGTCATACTGATATGCTAAAATTTCTGTTGGGTCATCGCCTAAAAGTGCGTCCATTCCACCCTGTGGCATTGAGAATGGGTTGTGAGTAAATATTGTATCGCCTGTCTCCTCATCAATCTCATACATAGGGAAATCAACAATGAAGCAGAACTCAAATGCATCATCACGTATTAAGTCAAGCTGCTCTTTTCTTGCAAGCCATGAACGGATGTGACCTGCTTTCTTCTCAGTATCGTTCTTCTTGTCATCACAGATGAAGAAAAGTGTCTCTCCTTCCTTAACACCTGTTATCTCTATAATCTCTGCCTTCTTAGCATCAGATAAGAACTTAGCAATAGGGCCTGCAAATACGCCTTCCTTAAGAGTAATGTATCCGAGACCACCAAGTCCTACCTCTGGTGATGTAGCAAACTTTAAGGAATCCTCGAAGAACTTCTTAGATTTACCCTGACAGTTAGCAACAATACCTCTTACCGGTTTCCCCTTAAATGCTGGGAAATCTACATCAGCAAAGAAATCTGTAAGGTCACAGATAATAAGTGGATTTCTAAGGTCCGGCTTATCTGAACCATATTTCATCATAGCATCTGCGTATGTTATACGACGGAAAGGTCTTGGTGTAACCTTCTTTTCTGTAAATGTTTTAAATGTATCGTAGATTACGTCCTCACAAACATCAAGAACCTCTTCCTGAGTTGCGAAAGCCATCTCAAAATCAAGCTGATAGAACTCACCCGGTGAACGGTCTGCTCTCGCATCCTCATCTCTGAAACAAGGCGCTACCTGAAAATATCTGTCAAATCCAGACACCATTAGAAGCTGTTTGAACTGCTGTGGTGCCTGTGGCAATGCATAAAACTTGCCCGGATGTTTACGGCTAGGTACTAAGAAATCTCTTGCACCCTCTGGTGAAGAAGCCGTAAGGATTGGAGTCTGCATATCAAGGAAGTTAAGTGACTCCATCTTATTACGCATATGACGTATTATCTTAGATCTCATCACAATGTTATCGTGGTTCTTTGGATTACGAAGGTCAAGATAACGATATTTGAGACGAAGCTCATCCTTGCTAAGATGAGAAGCTCTAACCTCGAAAGGTAACATGTTATTGCTCTTGCCGAGTACCTGAAGAGTATCCGCAACAAGCTCAACATAACCTGTCTCAATCTTTGGATTAACCGTTTCTTCATCACGTTTATTTACAACACCGCTAACAGAAATAACTGTTTCGCGGTTTACATTCTTAAGTAATTCCTCATCATGAACAACGACCTGCGTTACACCTGTATAATCACGCAAATCAATAAATATGACACCACCGTGATCACGGACAACATCAACCCAGCCTGCAAGAGAAACTGTACTGCCCACATGTTCATCACGTATGTCGTTACAGAATAGTGTTCTATACATAATAAAACCTCCTATAAAATAAAAATAATAAGTCCCGGGAATATTAGAAATATTCCCGGGACGAGTAAACATAAATTAACCCGCGGTGCCACCCGCATTGATACAAAAAGTATCCTCTTTTAAATATCAAATTTTAATATACATGGAGTGTTCCCATACTTACTACTCATCTAAAATGCGCTTTCAGTCCATGACGCATAATCCCTGTTAGACTTTCCACAAAAGTTGAGTCTCCAGTACGAATAATAACAAAACAAAAACCGTTTGTCAACATGGTATTATTACCAAACATGAACCTTTTTATTCTTCCACATTTTCTCCATCCATCTCTTTAAGAAGCTTATCATATTCGATTACATCTATACCTCTTTCTTCACACTCTTTGAGTACATGAAGATTTTCCCTATATGCCTGGTCAAGTATCTTTATAACAAATCTGGCAAGTAAAAACTGTATAATTCCCAACATTCCAAAAAGTGTCGCTGCCACCATTATGCCATCTGACATAAAACTTTTTACTGTCGAAATAGCGACACACGCTACACAAATTAAAATAATAATAAACTTTGTTATTCCACTATGCTTTGCCTCGTCAACTATAACCTTAGTAAAATCTTTATAAGTATAGTCCATACCTTTCTTAGCTTTCTTCTTTTTAAGTGTCTCGAAGCGTTTTGCTAATATTTCAGCCGATTGCTTTACACCTGCGCGAAACGCCACTTCCTCATCAAATTCTTTTCTTTCAGCCTTATCCTCTTTGCTGAGCTTACTTATTCTTCCTGTAGTTTTATATCTCACTATGGCTCTAATACCATAATATAACAAGGTATAAATTCCAGATACAATTAAGACTGGCATTAGCGGTAAACTAACAGCATAATCATCAAAAGCTCGATTTACAACAAATACACCTACTACAATAAAGATAAGCACAAATACATAGTAAAATGTTGGTTTAATCTTGTCATTTTTGAAAATCATATTTTTTGTAGCAAATTGGCATAACACAAGCAGTACGAGTCCAATTCCAACGCCAACAAAAAATGGAACCATATCCACCTTCATCTCTGTTAGAGTTTTACCTTCATCTATCTGCCATAAAAGCTCAATAATAGATACTATAAAGAATATTAATGATAAATACGCAATTCTTCCAAGAACCTTTACTAAGGTATAGTTTTTCTCAGGTACCTTAAAATATTCCTTACAAAATGCTTCAATGTCCTTACCGATAATCTTCTCTACCGGTTTATCCTCATTCTGAGCCTCAGTAAACATATCATAAAGATTGAGAATTCTATCCTCATAAACATCTTGATTGACATTGTTAATACTTCCATATAAATCAATTTTTTCGAAAGACTTTTTATAATCTCCTTTGAGGAGCTCTGCCATAGCTAATGTATCTAACATATCTCATATCCCCCTATTCTTCACCAAACAAAACTTTGTTAGTGCTTTCTGATATCTTTTTGTAATTTTCCTTAAATCCTTCTAATCTCTCTTTTCCCGTATCTGTTATGGTGTAATACTTTCTGATAGGTCCAAGCGGCGACTTCGCCTTTCTGCAGGAAATAAATCCATTCTTATCAAGTCTTGTAAGAACCGGGTATAATGTACCTTCCCCAAGGTCATCAAACCCAACCGCTTCCATCTGAGTTAGTATTTCATATCCGTAGGTTTCCCCCCTGGCAATAACAGATAAGACACAGCCTTCTAGTATGCCCTTCATTAATTGTGTATCGTCCATACAAACCTCCTATATATGATAAAATATGCGCATTTTTTATTTATGCTACTTTGTATTATCAAGTAGCTATATATAATAAATACCACAGCTACTTTGTATTGTCAAGTAGCTGTGGCTAATTTTTTTTAACTTATTATTGTTTGTTATTTATTCCTCGTCTCCCTCAGAAACCTTGTTTGCTCGTGCAGTAACCTCCGCGGTCTGAATATCATTTGGAGCCTGCTCATATCTAGCAAATTCGTATGAGTACTCGCCACGTCCACCAGTCATAGAGCGTAGAACTGTGCAATAACCTATAAGTTCCATCATAGGCACATCTGCTTCAATAAGCTGTTTTCCCTTACCAGCTACATTCATACCTAAAACTCTTCCTCTACGCTTATTAAGGTCACCCATTACATCACCTGTATAACTTTCTGGAACAGTAACTTTTAAGCTCATAATAGGCTCAAGCAAAACAGGTCCTGCTTCCATAAAGCCCTTCTTAAACGCCTGCTTTGTAGCCTGTTTAAATGCCATCTCAGACGAGTCAACCGAATGTGCTGAACCATCATATAAAATACCTTTTACTCCTACTACAGGATAAGCGGCAAGAGGACCTTTTAATACTGATTCCTGCATTCCTTTTTCAACTGCCGGGAAGAAGTTCTTAGGTACTGCACCTCCAACTACCTCCTGCTCAAATACATAATGCGTCTCCAAATCTCCTGATGGTTCAAAACGCATCTTAACGTGACCATACTGACCGTGTCCACCTGACTGTTTCTTATATTTATATTCTACATCAGATTTTTTCTTAATTGTCTCTCTAAATGCAATCTTTGGTTTCTTCAATTCAATCTCACATTTGTATTCATTGAGAAGTCGGCTCTGAATTATCTCAAGCTGTTGCTCTCCCATACCATACATAAGTGTCTGACCATTTTCTGTGTCATTGACCAGTTTCAATGTCTGGTCCTCGTGAGTAAGCTTCTGAAGTGCCTGAGCAACCTTGTCAATATTGTTTTTATTTGGAACCTTATATCTCATAAATGTGTATGGCTTAGAAATCTCAAATTTACCGTACTCAATAACCGTAGCCTTAGTAGAAAGTGTGTTGCCTGTTCTAGCTGCTGTAAGCTTAGGAATAGCACCTATATCACCTGCATGTAGCTCAGAAACCTCAATAGGTTTTCCACCGCAAAGTACATAAAGCTTGCTCACCTTTTCTTCTATGTCTTTATCCTTGTTGTATACCATATCTCCAGCCTTGTAAACACCAGAGCACACTTTAATAAGGGAATATTTTCCGATGAAAGGATCAACGATTGTCTTAAATACATAAGCCGATTTAGCTTTAGAAAAATCATAGTTTGCCACAAAAAGCTCGTTGGTCTTCATGTTGAAACCAACCATTTCTTTATTCTCAGGACTTGGGAGATATTTGACAATGTCATCTATAAGGGCATAGGTACCCTGACATAATGTATTAGAACCCATAGAAATAGGCACCAATGTACCGTTAATAACATTAGTTCTTAGGGCAGCACGAATTTCAAACTCAGAGAAGGTATCGCCGCTGAAATATCTGTCCATAAACTCTTCGCTAGTCTCTGCGACAGCTTCCATAAGAGTCTCTTTATAAAGAGCAAGATTTTCTTTACTGTAGTCTGGAATATCACACTCAACAACCTCTTTGTCCTGCCAGCGACTACCTGTTTCACTTATAACATTTATGTATCCGACAAATTTTTCATTCTCTCTTATAGGGAAATGGAATGGTGCAATCTTCTTGCCGTACATCTCAGTTAATGTCTCAACAACATTTTTAAACGAGGCATTATCTGCATCCATACCTGTAACATATATCATACGAGGCAGCTTGTATTTCTCACAGAGTTCCCATGCCTTCTCAGTTCCTGCCTCAACGCCGGATTTACCTGAGACAACAATAATTGCCGCATCCGCTGCACTTATTGCCTCTTCAACCTCTCCAATAAAATCAAAATATCCCGGTGTATCTAAAACATTAATCTTAACACCGTTCCACTCTATAGGCACAAGGGAGGTACTAATGGAAATCTGTCTTTTCTGCTCTTCTTTACCGAAGTCACTAATGGTATTTCCATCCTCAACTTTACCCATTCTAGTGGTTATCCCTGACAAATATGCCATTGATTCTACCAGACTGGTTTTACCTGCTCCGCCATGACCTAACAATACTACATTTCTAATTTTGTCGGTTGTGTACACGTTCATAGTTGCTACCTCCTGCTTGTTAAATTTTGCTTTTTTATTATACCATATTGTAGCGTTATCTACTATATTTTTTTATGTTTTATAAACCCATTGTTATGTGATTGGGTCTATAGACCCAATCACATAACACAGCACAAAGTCTACCCAACATCTCCACAAGCATACTTAAGCGGTATTCCATACTCTCTCTCGTATATATCTTTCCAAACCTGGCTGTTCTTTTTCATCATCATATCTATATTCATAGCTTTTGTCTTTCCCGCCTCAGGATATATAGGCTTTTCAATATGAATAGTGTACGCCTGAACAGGGAATCCATCGCCGTCCATAACTTCAGTATCCTCCATAGTTATAAAGCATGGTATAACAGGTACATTGTTGTTTACTGCAAAATTATACGCACCTTTCTTAAGTGGTTTTGGCTTGCGGTAGTTCCACCACATACTCTGCTCGGGATAAACCAATATAAAATGTCCTTTTTGTAAAATCTTAGCCATCGCTTTCATGAACTTCTTCATTGTAGTTCTATTTGAGCTAAGCGGAAGTGTATTACAGTTTCTCATCAGAAAACCATAGAAACCCGGAAATGCCGTGTAATTCACTTCGCTAATAACTCTAAAAAGCTTCTTTCTCGTTAAGCCAGCTTTTTCAAACGCAAGCGTCGTCGCAAAGCTGTCAAACGCATTAAAATGATTGCAGGTTACAATTGCTCCACCTTCAACACTTCTAAAATTTTCAAGACCCTTAATTTCTTTTATAACAAACTGCTTTTTACGAATTAAAACTCCTACAAACCAATGAGCTATTTTAAAAGCATACTTAGTTCTAAGCTTATTTGAAACATTTTTTCTTAAATAATCCACTTCATCAGGAAGAAGCTCTCTTCCTGGTGGGTCATCCTCGACATCCTTATCAAATATTCCTTTTCTCTCATATTCCTCTATTCTTCTTAATACTTCAATGCGATTAAGTTTCGGACGTTCGCCATTTCCAAATCTATTATAATAATTATCAATATTATTTATTTCAGAAATAGCAAGATGCTCTAAATTATCTCCAGACTTTTTATCCCTTTGGGCATCCTCTTTTGAAAAATTATTTAGCTCATCCAAAAGTTCCTCGTACTTTACTGTTTTTTTAGCATATTCCCAGAAGAACGCACCAAAACGACAATCCTTATAATGCCACGGCTTTGTCGCCAAATTATAATGTATGAGTTTAGCATTTGCTTCCTCACATGGTATTTCTCCTATCATCTGAACATTCCATCTTGGATCAATCCATAATACTTTATCTTTACACAAAATATTAAGATAATCCTGATCCTGTGCAACTACAAATGTATAAGTATTAAGTAGCTCAATAAATTTTTTTAGCATATTCTGACGTCTGAACTCTTCACAGTTTATAAGCACTACTCCTGCGTTAAAATATGCTCCTCTTGAAATACCTAAAACCTTCTCAACATAGTCCCCATAAATATCTGTTTGAACCACCAATTGGTCTCTTATTGCACCTATATAATTTTTCCCAAGATTATATCTGTATAAATCAGAAATATCCTCTCTTATTACCGTATCGCTATCAACATAAATCACCTTATCATATTGCGGAAACATTTCTGAGATAAAAATTCTATAATAAGTTGTTGCTGTATAATAATCTCTAACAGCCATTTTTTTTGCTATTTTATTAAGCTCAGATAAAACATCAACAAAATAAATTCTGACATTTGTTTTTTCCATTTCTTTAATTAGCACCATGTTATCTTCTGTAATATCTGTATGCAATACATAAAACTTATACAGATATTTTGCAGAAGAATTTTCTATAATTGACCGCATAGTAACCATCATGTATTTTACATATTTATCATCAGCGGCAAAAAACACAGGAACTATTCTATTTTTTCTCCTCAAGTAAATATTTTTGTTCATGTTCAAATCTCCCTTTTAAATAAATGTAATCATATATAACATCATCAAACTCATTATAATGAAAAACCGAATACATCTTACTCACATGCCATTGCTTTATGTTATCTGTATGCGGATATGGTAGCCAAAATAACCTTTTTGCAAAATGTCTCACCACTGTGCTTTTATGCAAAAACTTCTGGTCATTATATTTTTGTGGAAGCATTTTCTTTTTTGTTGTGCTTCTGTATATTGCACTTTGGTCTGCAAACATAAGCTTTTTCGTTTTAATAAGTTCCCTTGATTTTTCAAAAAGTCCTGTTTCTTTTGCTTTTTTCATATTAAAAAGAAGTACACCTGCGTTGATATAATTTGGATGAACAAAATATTTTCCATAATGATCTCTTGCAGAAGCATACTCATATTCTTCAATATCCTGATTATATAAAAGCTCAATCTCCCTATTAAAAAGTATATCCACATCCAGATATAAAATTTTATCCGGTATATCTGGTATTAAATCCATAAAAAGTCTAAGCAATGTGTAAGGCGAGCAATAACACTGTTCATTAGGACAATTAGCAAACTCTCTCTCATAAATATCTGTCACATCTACCTTTATAATTTTATTTTTCTTGTTATACTCCTTAGCGACATTTTCCAAAAACTCAATTTGCTTATCTTCTATAGGTATATACTCAGGTTTTATTCTTGATACATCCATCGTCAAAACATATACATTAAAAGGTTCCTTTGTTTTAGTTCTTTTTAAAATTGACAACATACATGTAAGTATTCCATCAAACACATTGTTGTTTCCCGAAAATAAAATATTCATTATGCATCCTCTTTTTTTACGTATTTAATCAACTCTACAGTATTTTTATTAGAATTTTCTTTCATAGTTAAGATTACATGTCTATGCAATTCTTTTCTTCTTTCTTTCGCGGAAATCGTTTCATCCGGATAAAACGGACCATCCACATAGGTTACTATTCTGGGAGTTTTTCCCACTCTCTTCTGATATGTATTTGTAAAAGAAAAAACTGGTACATTGCATTTAATAGGATACCTGAACGAATTATCGTTATAATTTCTTATCCCTGTATAATACGGCCAAATATGAGCCTCCGGATAGATAGCTATACACTTATTTTTAGCTATAAGTGTATCTATCGCATGATTAAAATTTTTAGTCGCTACTCTATCATCAGGCAAAGGGATTGCACCTAACGAAGGGGTTATTTTCCCAAGCACAGGCATTGAAACATTATTTGCATGAACTATTACATAAACACCGATAGGTTGTGCGAGCATAGTTGGAATAAGTGCGTCGGCTATCGGATTTGTATGATTGCCATATATGAAAAACCCTGTATTCTTCACCTTTTTCAAAGCTTTTTTATTAACAATTTTGTGTCCATATTTTATCTTCATATACAAAAAAGCAATGGGCTTAGCTAAGATATGATAAAAAAACAGTCTTCCGATTTTTCTTCCTACACCACCTAAATAACAATAATTTTTATCTATTTTTTTAGGCGTTATCTGTGCATCAGAAAATTCATCCTCTAATTCATTTTCATAATAAATTACTCTTGTTTTTTCTGTCATATCTTTATTCCTAATTCCCATTGCTTATAATTATTCGCAAGAATTCCAGTAATTATTTACAAGTGTTTCGAAGGCTCTTTGAGGTAGCAAAGGCTCTGATGCTTAAGCGGAGGTATTGCAAACATTTCACCCTGCGGACACAAAAGTGCAGTGTATTTTCCTGCACCGCAAATGAAATTAAATTCCTTTATCAAAGAATCATATATTTCTTCTGTACGTCCATATCCACAAGTGGATATTACCACTAATTTCTTTCCACTCATGTCAAATCTTGGCTCATGGAATGCATCGTCTCCAATTGTTCTAACCTCTCCCTTATAGGTTTCCATAAGCGGCATCATTCTATCCGTAAAAGTTTTCATTGGGCCAGGATTACACATTTACCTGCGGTATGCCCCCAACAGCTCATACAACCAAGACATGGTGTAATATCCATATCCTTAACTGTAAGGGTTTCTATTTTTACTTCCATTCTATGCCACAGCTTTGAGCTCAACATAATCGCAAATATCCTTTACAGTTTCAAATTTAACGTCCTGTTCAAAACGAATACCAAATTCTTCTTCAACTGTAATGGCAAGCAAAAGCATATTAAGTGAATCCACTCCTATATCCTCTGCCAACTTACTTTCCATTACTATATCCTTAGTGTTTACCTGTGGCATAACTCTCTCAAATATTTTTACAAGCTTTTCAAATATCATTTTCTTATCCTCCGTTAAATTTATTTTTATATATTATTGATTTCTGTCTATCTTCATAGCACCTGTACGTTTAAAATCCTCTGTTCTAACGACAACCTTAAGAATTCTCTTAAATGGTGGCAGTTCTTTATTAATTCTGTCAGTAATCTCCTGCATCTTACTTTGAATTTCATCCTGACTCAATCCCTGACACGCAGGCTCAAATGGAAGAATTTCTATACCAATAACTGCATTTCCATTAAGCTCCATCTCACTTACAAGGCAGTCCTTAACTATTTGCTCCTTGTAGAACAGCTCTTCAAGTTCCTCTGGAGATACATTTTCTCCATTAGGAAGAATTATTAAATTCTTAATTCTACCTGTTATGTAAATGTTATCGTCTTCATCAAACTCTACCAAATCACCAGTCTTAAACCAACCGTCTTCAAATACCGCTGCTGTTGCCTCAGGGTCTTTATAATATTCATTCATAAGGTTATCACCCTTAAGCCAAAGCTCACCATTTACTACCTTGTATTCCTGCTCGGGATATACCTTACCCATGGAATCAGGATTAGAAACTGTATCACTATTTGCAAAAGAAAGATTTGCACCCTCTGTAAGTCCATAACCTGCACACATGCATACCCCCATCTCCTCAGCAATCTTCATAAGACGAGGAGGCACAGGAGCCGCACCACATACGATAGTTTCCAAATCCCCTAAAAATGCTTTGCCTTTCATCTTAGCAATAGAGAAAATAATATCTACAAGGCCCGGAACAAGCACCAGTACATGTGGCTTTAAAACAGGAATATCTCCAACTGCAGCTCTCATGTCTGTACAGGTATAAACGATTGAGCCTGTATAAAGACAAGCGAGAAAACTCTTTATTGAACCAAAAATATGAGAAAGTGGAAGCATCGCAAGATATCTCTTATGCATAACCTTTCCCGGCTGGAACACTCCGTTAAACGCTCCTCTCATCATTGCACCATGAGTCATAACTGCACCCTTTGGTGCACCTGTTGTTCCTCCTGTAAAATATATTGCTGCGATTGTATCTTTCTTCACATCCGCCGGTGTCGCTTCTTTATCACCAATGGAATTGCTCGCCCAAACCTTACAAGGAAGACCTTCCGCCAGTGGCATAAATTCTTCTGCAACAAACATTCCTGCAAGCTCAAACTTCATTGATATTTCCATCAACGCATCATGATTTAACGCATTTGGAAGCATAATATATGTATAACCCGCTGTTGCGATTGCAAGTAAAAGCTCCATTGCATCTAAATCGTTTCGAGCCATAACTGCAATTTTTGCACCTTCGCTAAGTCCCTGGCCATAAATAAAATCTCTTCTTTTTGCTACGCGCTCATAAAGTTCTTTATATGTATATGTTGTTTTTCTGTCACTAATAGCTGGATAATCCGCATAATCCCTCTTACATTTTTCCATCAAATCCACATAAGTCGGAAGATACTCAAATGTTTTCATCTCCTCCGGGTCAACCATATCATAAAAATATTTTCCCATTTTACCTATCCTTTCTCGTATTTTTCTCTCATATCTACAACCATCTGCCTAAATCTCTTACATTCTTTTTGCAGATACTGGGCATTCATACCCTTGCCTTCACTATCGAGTTCTTCTACCTCGCCAACATATATCTTGAGACGTTTACCCTTAAACACTTCTGTACTACCATCAATATACATTGGAACTATAGGTGCGCCTGTCATTATTGAAAGCATTACAAAACCTGCCTTAAATTCATCTATCTCCTTAAATGAATTTGTATGTCCCTCTGGAAATATAAAAATGTGTTTTCCTGATTTAACCATATCGGTTGCATCTCTAAGCCATGCTGTATCAAGTCCCTGTCTATCTATAGGAATAACCGGCTTACCATAAACTGCAAGCCTTATCCATTTTCTTTCATACCAGTCTTTTGCTACAATGAGTGAGCTGTTTTTAAAAAGAAAATAACAGGTTGGACCATCTCTATAACTGAAATGATTTGGTACAAATATCACCGGATTTTTCTTTATATATTTTTTCACTTCTTTGTTTGTATATATCACCTTTGGGCGATAGCATATGTAATCATATATTCTAAGAATTCCTCTGATTGTCATTGCAATAAGCTTGAGGAATGGATTTTTATCGTTGTTCAAGAGTTACACCTCCCCTTTTACTCCTACTAATATAAGTTGAGAAATACAACTAAACTTCAATTAAATGTCAACATTTGTTGAATTTTGTATTTTATCGCGAGAATATATATAGTAAAAAAAATAGGTGAAGCTAATACTAGCTCCACCTACATCGCAGGTAATTCCACAGTAAATCTACAGCCTGCTTCGGGTAGATTTTCTGCCATTATTTTACCATCATATATGTCGACTATCTTTTTTACTAAGGCAAGTCCAAGTCCGTTGCCCTCTGATTTGTGGGAACTGTCTCCCTGATAGAATTTATCAAATATATGCTTTAGTGCATCCTCCGATATTCCCGCTCCATTATCTTCTATTACAAATTTTATTGTACCATCTGACTTTGATAATCTTAATTTTATCATGCCATACATAGGACCAAATTTGATTGCATTACCTATAAGGTTATCCCAAACATGAACCAACAACTGAGCGTTACCTATAAATTCCACAGTTTCCAAATCAACATCAAACTCTATTTCTTTCTCTGTCCATTTTGTCTCAAGCTGCATTATGGACTGACGTATCTGCTCATCTAATCTAAACGCTTTTTCATTTTTACTTATCGCCTGATTGTCTATTTTAGAAAGAAGTAATATATTTCCTACCAGCTCAGATAATCTATTTGTGTTAAATAATATCTTTTGAACAAATTCGTCCTGCTCTTCTTTTGAGTACTGGTCATCCTGCAAAAGCATGGCATAGCCTTCTATTGCATTTATAGGTGTTTTGATTTCATGAGACACATTGGACACGAAATCCGACTGCAAAACCTCTGTCGCATCTAGTTCCCTTACCATAAGGTCAAAGCTGTCATATATCTCTTTAACCTCATTTATCGGACTCTTTGTTTTAAGTCTTACAGAAAAATCTCCTGCTGCCACCTCATTCATACCAACATTAAGCTTCTGTATCGGTCTAAAGAAAATCCTGTTGACGAAGAAAGCAAGTGCAACACCCATCAAAACTACAATCATGAAAAGAAGCCATGTATCAGAAACCTCAGTTTCAAAAGTTTCCTCCAAAAGCCATTGAACAAATCTTGCAACAGCAGCCGAAATCATAAGCTCTACAAAAATAAGAATTGTAAAAAATATACTTATTCCGGATAAAATAAATCCTTTTTTCTTTTTGTTTCTTCTCATAGCTTGACCACCTTGTAACCAACGCCTCTCATAGTAACAATCTTAAAATCCTTGTTATCACCATATTTCTCACGTAGACGGCCAATATGTACATCTATAGTGTGTGTATCTGTGTCTGATTCATAACCCCATATATCATCCATTAACTGCTGCCTAGTGAAAATCTTTCCAGGGAATGAAACCATCTTGTAAAGAAGCATAAACTCCTTCTGTGGTAACACTACTTTTTCACCATTTGAAATCACAGTAAGCGAATCACACTCAAGTACCGTATCACCTATAACCTGTCGCCTCTCGCTTATCATCTGCGCACGCCTAAGTAATGCACCAACCCTAAGCACCATCTCATTGACATTTACTGGCTTTACCATATAATCATCTGTACCAGATAAAAATCCCTGCCTCATGTCATCATACTCGCCTTTAGCTGTAATCATAAGCACAGGCATAGTATTTCCTGCATCTCTTAAATTTGAGACCAGCTCGTAACCATCCATTTCAGGCATCATTATATCTGATATTATCATGTCATAATATCCATTATATACAGCATCCAAAGCCTCTTTGCCATTGGCTACGCCTGTTACTGCATATCCATTCTTGGTAAGTACTCTGGCAAAAAGTTGTCTTAATTCGCTGTCATCTTCTGCTATAAGTATCTGAAACATTGTATTCCTCCAAATCTACGGAAAATCCACAAAATATACTATAATATTATATAACATACAGCGAAAAAAACAACTTAACCTCAATTAAAAATCAACATTTGTTTACATTGGATCATTAATACACCATACTATACTTCCATCCATCGCATTAATACTAAGATAGTTTAACATATATGCATAGTTATGTGTATCGTCTGCATGATGCATATAACTCCATGTTGGAATAATTACATAATTACCTTCTTCTTCAATTATGCTATATCCAAGTTCAATTTCATTGACATCAAATTCATCCTTATATTCATCAGCTAATGAATCAAATTTTTCTAACGCTATCTCATTTATAGACTCAAAATCTAGTAATACAACTTCCTCGGCAATAAGCTCTACCTCTTTCATAGGATTACAAAACTCTACCTCAATAACACCACTATCCGAAACATAAACCCTTATAAATTCATCTCCTGTAACTTTATAAGGATTATCACCATTTTCATCATAATAATAAGCACCGTACATGCTCTGAAATGCAGTATTATCATACGTTACAGCATAATCACCATAACATCTTGAAAAATATATATTGTAGCCGTTTACTTCGCTTACCATAGTAAATTCTGCATTATCGCCACCATCTTCATCTGTATATGCATCTCCTGTTTGTTCCATAGAATACACAACCGCATTATATGTTTTAGCGATAGTCATATTTTCATAGCCCAGACTGTCAACAAAATCTTTTGCAAGCGACTGTGCCTCGCTCATGGTATAACTGCAGACATTTCCATATGCTCTCATGTCATATGAATCATCACCTGTGTTATCAACAGTTCTATTAATAAAATCAAACAAATCCAGGCTCATCTGGCAGTTGTAATCATCCTTTGAAAAATATACTACAGCATAATTTCCATCTATGGTTCCAAATACATTACATTGATATTCATTTAAATCCTCATATTCTGTATACTCAGCCATATTGTAAAATTTTATCTCGCCATCCATTTCAGGTGCGCCTGACTTAAGATTTTCCTCTCTATAATCCAGATTATATAACGCATCTGTAAAAGCCTGCTCTTCATCTGGTGTTTCGGCATAAGGTGCCATAGCTGTAAGTTTTTCTCTTATTAAATTTATCTGCTGCGATGTATATGGCATATACAGAAAATAACTGCCCTCATCAAACATATTTTCCACTAATTTCTTTACATCCTCGTCATCAAAAAAATCAAACTCAAGACTATACACAGGACAATCCTCTATTTTCTCAGGAGTAATAACTGTTGCATCTATACTTACAGAGCCACTGTTTCCTGTGGATTCATAAACGACATTTCCCATTATTTTCTCTTCTTCAGGAATCTCTTCCAAAACAAATGCATCATCTCCAGATACTACTGTAGTTTTGTCTTTTTCATCACCACAGCCAGACAAAGTTGTCAAAAAAATGGCACCTATAATTATTAAACTTATCTTCTTCATAATTTAATACCTCACTTGCATTTTTCACTATTCAAGTTCCGAAATCTGGCTGTATACTATACTTCCATCAATAGCATTTATTTCAACAAAAGTCATTTTGCTATAATTGGTTGATGTATTATCATCTCTATAATAGTAATACCATACAGGCAACAAAACGATTTTTCCATCCTGTTCTATATAATCATAACCAAGTTCAATGTTACTAATATTAATATTTACTCTCGTGCCCCACGTTTCAAGAATCATTTCCATTTCTTCTAAAGCAATCTCATGAATTTTATCAAATTCAAGCATCATAGTATTTTCAGATATTACCTCCATATGCTTCATAGGATTATATATATCTAAAGTACATATACCATCGCTATCTACATAAATCTTCACATACTCACTAAAACCTTCTGCATTAACATTTCCCCACTCATCAAAAGAATACATATTGCCATACTCACTATAGTTTTCAAAAGAGAAAGGTATCTTGTAATTTTCATATTCTCTACCCAAATAAATATTATATCCATCAACGGTTTGCTCTTCATCAAAAATCGCTCCTCGCATTGCATTGTAGCTATCTACAATAGCATAATCATCAAATCCCAGTTCCTTTACATATTGAAGTGCCAAATCCCTTGCTTCTTCCTCAGTATAAGCACATGTGTTTCCGTACAATTTTATCTCAAAGGATTCATCACCCATATCATAATATTCGTAGTACTTGTCCCGCCATGGCGTAAGCTCCACAAAGCAATGTTGACTACCTAATTTTCTGAAACCGAGCAAGTAGTTTTCTCCATCAACAGTTCCAGAAATCTTACATACCTGCTCTCCGTTTTCATCATCACCACACACATTATAAAACATATAGGCATCACCTATCTCTATTTCTTCGGTGATATTGCTTAAAGTTTTTTCCAACTCTTCAAGCTCAATTTCAAATGCTTTTTGTTCTTCCTCATCTGTTGAAAGCTGCATTAATTCAGTCAGCTTATCCTGCATTGCAACAATTTGCTCCCTGTTGTAAGGCATATATAGAAAATAACTACCTTCATCAAAAATTATATTAGCAAGCGTTTCTATGTCACTATCTTCTATATAATTTCTTTCCAACTCAATACACTTACACGATTCATATTCCTTAGGTTTGATAATAGTCGCATCAATGGTAACAACGCTATCTCCATATACAATTTCCTCATAAATATTTTCTGATGCATTTTCTTCCTCAGAAGTCTCTTCTAAAATAAGTGCATCTGTTCCTGTAGCAACTGTAGTGGTGTTGTTTTTATCGCCACAGCCAGACAAAGTTGTCAAAAAAATGGCACCTATAATTATTAAACCTATCTTCTTCATAATTTAATACCTCACTTGCATTTTTCACTATTCAAGTTCCGAAATCTGGCTGTATACTATACTTCCATCAATAGCATTTATTTCAACAAAAATCCATCTAAACGGATAGTTGGAAGTCTGATCCTCACCAGAATAGTAATACCATACTGGAATAAGAACTATTTTACCCTCTTCCATAACATAATCGTATCCTAACTCAATACTATCTACATACTCTGTATATTGCCATTCATCAACAATGGTTTTCATCGTATCTTTCGCTACATCGTGTACCTTATCAAAAGAAAGCATCGTTGTATTCTCAGACAAAACTTCTGTCAATTTCATAGGATTATTTATCTGAACTGTATTTACACCATTACTATCAACATAAACTTTAACAAATTCTATGATGTCTTCTGAAATACGTCGTTGATTCGCATTTTGTGTCACATCCCAATATACTAAATTATACATCTCATTATAATTTTCGTAAGATATGGGAACATTAAAGCTATTATATGTTCTTCCCAAATAAACATTATAACCTTCTACAATATTTGTTTCACCATCATAGGTTGTACCACATATAGCATTATATGTTCGTACTACACCAAAATCTTCATAACCTAGTCCTTTTACATATTCAAGAGCCAGCTCCTCTGCCTCCTCTATTGAGTATGTACAAGCATTTCCTGATAACTTCACGTCAAAGCATTCATCACCAATATCCATATATGAATGTGACACATCACGCCATTTCTTAAGTTCCATAAAGCAATACTCTTCCTCAGATTTAGTAAAGCTAAGGAAATAATTTATACCATCAATTGTACCAAATATATTGCATGTATATTCCTCACCTATACCATCCTCTGAAACATTATAAAATTTTATCTCTCCATCTATTTCATCATGTTTCTCAGCCAAATTTACCAAGTTATACTCTAGCATAAATTGAGCATCCTCAAACTGTTTTATTTCCTTAGGATCAGTTGCAAGCGGTGCAAGTTCAGCAAGCTTTCCCTGCAAAAATGCAATCTGTTCGTTATTGTAAGGCATATAAAGAAAATAGCTTCCATCATCAAAAATCTGTGTTGCTATATCTTTAATATCCTGATCATCATAAAAATCTGTCTCCAACTCTACAATACTACAGGTATTATATTTTTCCGGTAGCTTTACCTCTGCCTCTATAACGGCACTTCCATACTCGCCATTAACCACTTCACTTACTATCTCTGGTATCTCATCCTCAGAAGAAATCTCCTCAAGTACAAGTGCATCTGTTCCTGTAGCTACTGTAGTTGTCTCCTTTTTTGAACCACAACCTGTTATTGTACAAAGTACTACTATTAGAGCTCCAGCTATATATTTTTTCTTCATATTAGATTCCCCCTACTGCTTATCATAAATAAAAACCTTTTCATTGCCAGCTATATCTATAATTTCACCATCTATTGCATTTACCATAACATATCGTTTTGTCTCAAATATATCTTCCTGCGTTAATATCCATACAGGCATTATTGCATAATTACTCTCATTATTATCCTCATATCTTACAGGATAATATTTTAATTCCAATTTATTGAATACGGCATTTTTATACAACTCCTGATTAGCAAGTAACTCTTCCAGAATAATATCTTGTATTGTATTATAAGAAAGAAGCTCTGTTTCATAAGATAGTGGTTCTCCTATTATATATGGAGAGCTATACTCAAGCCCCACTATTCCATCATCATTTATTGCAATAACAAATTTCTCATAGCCATAATTTAAAGAATGCTCATTTTCTTCTAGCTCGTCTCCAGTATAATCTCCAACTCCACTGCTATTTAACATCCTCTGTCTTACACTTTCCCACATTCTTCCGTCAACCGCTATACCATCTATTTCCCTGTATAATGTGACTGTATATCCTTCATTCCACTCTTCTTCCCAACCATCTGTTATAATTACATCTTCCGTCCAGCCACGACAAGTTAGCGGAAAAACTTCTATTATTTCAAAATCACCTTCACCTATCGAACCTGCTATAGCCATAGCCTGTTCACAGGCTTCCTCTTCTGTCATTTCACACATATTATCAGTATATGAATATCTGTTTAATATATCAAAGGCAATCTTTTCATACTCCTTACCATCATAACGTGTCTTATAATCCTGTATTTCCATAGTAAATGCAGACGTAGAAGGAAACTCAGAATCCCCAACAAAAGAAAAAATATAATCATAGTCACCATATTTTGAAATATAATATTGTCCCTCAAAGTCCTCTGCCACCTTATAATCATCAGATGCATTTTCGAGATATCCATAAAGTTCCTGTAAATATTCCTCCATATTGCCTAATTCTTCAGAAGATACATCATCACCAACTAATTCCATATATTCTTCAAACCATTTGATTTCTTCTTCTAACTGACTTACAGTCATATCCTCCGAAATCACCATAGAATATACATGTACTGTCTCGTCTGTAAACAACCTAATAATCTCTTCTTTTTCCTCCGGTGAAAAATACCTCTCCTGTGCCTGTACTATTTTCATAGCTGTTTCATCCGGTATAACAACATCTGCCTCAATTGAAATATTATTATCTGTGCTAACTCTCTCCGACCAGTACGCCTCTGCACCCACATCATCTTTTATCTTTGTCATGGATATATCGACATCTATTTCTAACTCTGTCGCTGTATCCGTTGTAGCTGGCTTTTCTTCTTTGCAACCACTTACAGCAAACAGTGTTCCATACAAAATCACCATAATGAACAGACACTTTATTTTATGTACTTTATTTTTCATGTTATCCCCACCTCATTATTTCAATGTTTTTCTCATTACATATATTTTAACGTATACTATACTACGATTAAATTGTATCTTTTTTGTATCAATATATTATCTCAATCTTCTTTTTTATATATTCCAACAAAAATTGGATCTATAGAAAAAAGCTGTACCCTGTGCCCCACTTTTACATAAAAGCAGGGTACAGGGTACAACTTTTTTTCTATAGACCCACAGATTATTCTCTTTTCTTCTGTCTTATAAACATAAACACAGCAATTCCCAAAAAGATCACTCCACAAAAAATATAAGCTGTCATTTTGCGTTTAGCAGTTTCTGGCGGATCTATCTCAACTGAGTAATCATCAGCCATAACTGTTATTCGTACATTTTCACCTATATAAAACCTTGGAGCAGAATATGTTCTGCTTCCATCAACAATCACTCCATACTCATCTTCCCACTCATAAGTATATACGTACTCAGTGACCTTTCTATATCTTTTGCCTCTTTTTACACGTTTTTCTTTCGTGTCCATATCGGTTATAACACCTATAACCTCAACACTTTCAAGCTTACTTTCCTTGTTCTTATCAATTGCCTTACCGAAAAACACCATTGCAGCAATCACCATTATGCCACATATAATATATAATATTATATTATTTTCTGAGCTATCAAATGCTGAACGAGCACCATTAAGATAACTTTTCTCCAATCTGCTAAACCTTTCGGTAGGAGTAGAGTTTCTTATATCCTCAATCGCGTGCTTACGTTTTTCCGATTCCATCATCTTCATATCCAGTTCTCGCATAGCAGCATTGTACTCATCCATCGCTGTATAATCTTCCATAACATCGTTAGCATTTTCTTCTTTTGTCTCTGTAACAACCGGTTCTTTTAGCTTGAATCCCATTTTTCTTTCCCTCTCAACTATCTTGCCTTGTCTGTGTTATTCTACTTATGGCACTGACAAAAATCATAGTGCTTTCAAAGTATGACTAGATTATATCATATATTAAACTTTTTAACCATACTTCTAATGTAGTCATAATCTAGTATTAGAGGTATCTAAGATAGATAATAACCATCGAAATGAACACTACTATAAGTGTTGCTGGAACCATTCTCTTGCAGTAGGTTCCCCACTTGATAATATATCCTTCTCTTGAGGCAATAGATATACCTACAACATTTGCAGATGCACCGATTGGCGTTGCACTTCCTCCTATATCTGTTCCCATTGCAAGAGTCCATGCAAGTACAGATAAATCTACACCATAAGCTATCGACAAACTTTTTATTACAGGTATCATTGTTGTTGCAAATGGTATATTATCAACAAATGCACTGGCAATAGCCGAAAGCCAAATTATAATTGCTATCATCACCATAGCATTTCCACCACTTATTTTTCCAATAAAGCCTGCTAAAATTTCAAGCACACCAGTTGTTTCTAAACCACCAATAACCACAAAAAGTCCTATAAAGAATACTAGGGTTTTATAGTCCACCTTTTTAAGTAATGTTATAGCATCCTTACCAGCTGCAATAATAGTTACAACAGCCACAATTGTACCTATACAAGAAACTGTAAGACCTGTTGTTGAATGTGTAATAAGTAACACTATTGCTACTATAAATATAATTGTGTTAACCACAAATCCTGCTTTATTTGTAATGGCA
>JAZSEO010000069.1:0-1700 GCA_045531735.1 Wujia sp.
GATGCAACCTACATTCATGAGACAAAAAATATACTTCACCCTTACAGTTTGCTCTGCGACTTTCAAGCCGATAGTGAACGCACTTTTCACCCTGACATTCCATTGTTATATCCTATCTATTGAAATTGTCCTTTTAATTGGTGTGCTTTATTTATACGACGCCAACTTTCTTATGGTTTTTAAAAAAGTTATTCAACACTTCTTCAACATCTTCGTCATATCTAATGCACAACAGAGTGATGTTATTGTCTGTGCAATATTTAGTTTTGATTACGTCATTGTGCTGCCTATATTCCAATGCTTCTTTACCGCCGAAAAAATTAATAGATTTATAATGCTGTATACCGTTGTATTCTATACACATATTATAATCTGGCAAATAAAAATCAAAGGGTAACGTGCGCTTATTTTTGCACCCCTTAAATCTATATTGCGGTACATAATTTATTTTATGGTAATTCAAATATTTTTCTATAATATCTTCTCCATGAGATATATTACAAGCTGGACAACCTTTACCGCAAAGAATATTGCTTGGTTTGGCTTGCCATTCGCAACCATCAACTTTGCACCTATGAAGAATCTTTATATTTGCGCCAATATACTTTCCGATAACCTCGATATTAGGGTTAATAGCAGCAACTTCAGCCACATATTTTTCATGAGTTTTCTTTCTATTTCTTCTGCATATTGGGCATCCAGTTCCATGCAAAATATCATTTGGTCTTGCCGTCCATTCATTGCCATCTATCTTGCATCTATGAAGAATTTTTGTAGCACTATTAACATATTCACCAACAACTTCGATACTTGGATTAATTATAGTTACTTCATCTACATATTTTTCATGTGTCTTTCTACAATTGCGTGTCTTTATACGTGTATTTCTATAATTGTGACACATAGGACACCCTTGTTTATCATTAATAATATGATGAGGTTTAATCATCCACTCATATCCATCTATCTTACATCTATGGAGAGTTTTTGTATTAGTGTTAATATATCTTTCAACAATTTCAATATTTGGATTAACAGCAGCCAATTCCATCACATATTCTTCATGAGTTTTCCTTTTACCTCTTGTCACAATCCCTACCTTTACCTCACTTTGTAGCTGTTAAACCTTACAAAGTAAATAATACACCCTGCGGCGAATAGACCGCTTAAGAATAAGCGGTCTACATAAATCCTACACAAAAGTATAGCCACGTTTTTGCAGTTCTTCGCACATAACACCCCAATCAACCCTAGATATATTGGCAACTTTGTTAAGTGAAAACCCACCTTCATAAAGATCAGCCATTCTATCTAGCCTTTCTGATTCTGATAAAACAACTTCGTCTTCGCACCAATCCTTGCAAATGCAATTATCAAGTCTATATTTAATAGATTCCTCTCGATAAATACAATAACGCTTTGTATTACTCCAAAGAACTTTCGTTGGATCATCGTCTGCCACAATTCTATCGGTAGTTTCCAAACTCCACCTACAGTTCTTACATGTATGTGTCTTTGCCCATTCCATGCAAACTCCTATCCTTTGAAATAAGGTTTTTAATGCCTAATCCATGCTCTTATAATACTCAACCAACTTATCATGACATTGACGCAACTCTCTACACTCTTCGTTAGTCAGTCTGTTATCCTCAGTATCAATGTAACACAGAGTTTTCGTACCAGTCATATCCCATACGTGG
>JAZSEO010000022.1:0-148185 GCA_045531735.1 Wujia sp.
ATAATGCCGATTACTTTGTTTCCTTATGCATTGTATGCGCCTTACAGAATCTACAATATTTCTTTGTTTCCATTCTGTCTGGGTGTGTTTTCTTATCCTTTGTCATATTGTAATTACGCTGTTTACAATCCTGACATGCCAATGTTATCTTAACACGCACAACTTTCCACCTCCATATTATTTTCTGATTTTAAGGCATAAAAAAAAGACCTCTTCCATCGCAAGGTATAGAATAACAAATGCACCCCTTAAAGTCAAGAAAAATATATTATTTTTTTTACCATATTTTATAGACTGTTTGACAGAAATGATTTATAATTATATTAACTATAAGTATCTTTATTTCTATAAGGATAATATTCGTTTTTAGGAGTTTTAAGAAAGGAGGAATTTATATGTTAGTAAACAGTAATATATACAACCATTTAAGCAGTGAGCTTGTTCCTAAGCGCCGAAATAATACACATAAATCCTCCGAGCTCAAAGCCGTGTACACTAACATGGCACGATACAACAAAAAATCTCCTTTATATATGATGTCCCTCTCAAACTCAAAGCAGACACATATGATTAACATCAAAGAATCGGCACTTACCTTAAGAGATGTTGTAGATAGCTTCGCAAATACAGAAAGTGACATTTATTCAAAAAAAATGATTCACTCCCAAGATAAAGATACTATAACCGGCTCATTCAAAACGCACAATTATTCTTCTCTTCCTGACGAATTAGATATAGAGATTCATTCTCTTGCTACGGGGCAGACTAACACAGGTGCTTATGTTGACTCAGATGCATATTCAATCAAAACAGGCAGCCACCCTTTCACTATCAACTCTTTAGAAGGTAGTGCACATTTTAATCTGACTGTTTCAGGAAAAGAAACCAATCTTGAGATCCAAAATAAATTAGCAAGTTTCATTAATAACCGTTCTATAGGAGTAAACGCAGTTGTAGACAAAAAAGATAACACAAGTGCACTTTTACTTTCTTCCTCAAGCACCGGTGCATCCACACGAGATGACGGTTTACAATTCAACGTTATTAACGACTCTGCTGATCAGGATATTGTAGAATTTTTTGGTTTGAACAATGTATCAGAGTTACCATCAGATTCCACTTTCTCTATAAATGGCAGCCAACACACTTCAAGTTCCAACAACATTTCAATCAACCAAGTCCTGGAGCTTGATTTTCACAAGGCCTCTGAGGGAGCCGTAAAAATAAGCCTTATTCCTGACACAGAAATAGCAATGGGACAGATTGATGCCTTCGTGGAAGCATATAACAATCTTGTCGATTTATCTGAAAACGGAAGCACAGTGTACTCTGGAAGCAGAAATCTCATGAGAGATATTTCGGGCATTGTAACAAAACACAAATCGGAGCTTGAAGCAGCAGGTATTTCCGTCGGCGAAGACGGCAAGCTCACCAAAAACACCGATTCAGTTTCAAAAAGTCTTCTTAACGGCGATTTCGCACAGCTATTTAATGACATCTCAACCTTTAAAGAAGATGTAAAACGTTCAACAGAAAGATTAACCTTAGACCCTATGGCATATATAAACAGACTTATTGTAAGCTACCCTAATACACAAAACAAATTAGGAAATACATATACACAGTCTGTATATAGCGGTCTTATATATAACAATTACGCTTAATCAAAACAGAGGGTTGGAACTAATGTATGTTCCAACCCTCTGCTAAATCTATACCCGTTTCTGCCGAATATTGTGTTATTATTTTTTCAGGATTTTCTTTCATCTCAAGCATTGTTTCAAAAGTGCTAAGCACCAGCCGGTCTTTATCATATCTGTTCGCACTATCACTTCTATCCAAATGTGCTCTAAAGTGGTCCATTTGCCATACAAGTATATCTGCTATTGTAAATCCCTGTATCTTATATTCGCATAAAAATTCTCTTGTATCATAGTAATATGCATATTCTCTTAATAATTCCGGCGTTCCTTTTAGTTTACTAAAAAATTTGTCTGCATATTCTTTATCCTGCCCAGCACATTCGCAAAGTCTAATTGTCCATGCATACAATACCTTTAATGCTTCTCTTAACTTTTCATTATCCATTAGAATGAACCTCCTTCAAAAGCTTTACTTCAACCTCTGAAAGCCTTCTATATTCCCCACAATCAAGTGCCTCGTCAAGAGTTAACGGTCCCATTGATATTCTTTTCAAATATGTAACTTCCGTATTAACAGCCTTAAACATTCTTTTTATCTGATGATACCTTCCTTCCGTAATAGTTACTCTGACATAGCATTCCACTCCATTTGTCTCAAGAATTTCTAGCTTCGCCGGTGCAGTAAGCTTGTCATCTCCAATGTCTAATCCTTCATTAAACTGATTAACCATTTCTGTAGTTACATCGCCTAATATTTTTGCTTCATAAATTTTATTTACATGTTTTCCGGGTGCAAGTAGAGAATTAGCAAGAGGACCATCATTAGTTATAATAAGTAATCCTTCCGTATCTTTATCAAGTCTGCCTACCGGAAACAAATCACGTCTTTTTGCTTCTTTAATCAAATCAACAACCGTTCTGTCCCTATTGTCCGTAGTAGCTGAAACAACGCCTTGTGGTTTATTAAGCATAAAATATTCAAAGTCCTCGTGAATCAATTTTTTCCCATCTATAGTGACAAAATCTTTGTCTGTATCCACTTTTAAATCGCCTTTTTTCACTACCATACCATTGACAGCAACTCTGCCTTTTTTTATTTTTTCTTTTACCTGAGTCCTTGTACCTTCACCCGAATCTGCTAAAAATTTATCCAATCTTATTAATGCCATGTCATTTCTCCTTAAATTAAAAATGGAATTAAATAAGAATGGGTTCACATTTACGTGAACCCTAATCCTTTTTATATGTAAGTTTGTTTAAAATAATGTATCAAACATGTTTCCTGTCGATAAACTCTTTGTTCCGTTTGATGAATATAAGCTATCCATAGCTTTTAACGAATCATTTGCTGATGCATAAATCTGGTACATCTTTGTCTGCACGTTCTTTCCAAATGACACACTGCCTGTAAAAAGATTTTTAACATCTGCCATATCCGCTTTATTAAATGTTTCTTCATCCACAGTAAGTTTATTGTCAGCACCTATAGTTATTCCAACCTTTGCCAGAGCCGCCCCATAAACTTCTGTCTGGTCTACAAGTCTTACACCATTTTTAAGTGTCGACCTGTCCTCAAGTTCTCCAGTATTTTCTATAACAGAATTATAATCCTCAGCAAATGCTTTTACTGCATCTAAAATCTCTGATTTTTTATAATCAGTTGTTTTGTTTCCATCTGCATCCGTAGTCTCTACTTTTTTAAATAAGGATTCATCTAAAAGCTTTCCAACAGAATTTACTGCATCCTGAGCTGATGATTTTGCTAAATCAAGTGTTTTTTCATCTGTAGATGCCTGCACCTTCTCTGAGGCATAATATTTTTTTGCAAGCTTATAATAAGAGCCGTTCTGCACTGCATAGAAATCGCCCAACAAACTACTTGTTCCAGATGTAGAACTGTTTGAATTAAGTCCACTAAAGAAATTGTTCATATAGTCATATGTGTTTGTAGTATCAATATTAAACATATCCATCACTCCTTGAAATAATCAGTATAAACCAACCGACATCCTTGTCTCAAACCATAGTTGCTCTAACACATAGTATTAGTAATTATATTATCACATACCTATGAAATATTTTCAATATAAAAATAAAAGAATGCGTAATGCATTCTTTTATTGATTAAGTCTTATATATATGGTCTCATCTACAAAAAGACCACCTAACTGAGCTCCCATCCAAGGCGTAGAACAACTCTCGTCTATATATGCAGTAGAATTGTACATTTCTAATTTTATCGGTGTTGTTTCAGAAACTTCATAAAGTGTCTCAAAACCCGAGCCATCTGGATATTTTAATGTTACTATACGCATCGCGGTATTAGTTTTAATATCCACTATCTCTTCTGGCATATTATATACAGCATCCTTTGTAACCCATGCATAAGAAATCTTTTCTCCGCTTTCATCATAACAATATATTTCCTGGACCAATAATGCATCATCCACATGATATTGGTATGTATATATCTCATCCAAGGAATTAGTGTACAAGGTTTCTATAACAAGTGTCCCATTTAACCTATATATATCACTGATAGTTTCACCAGAGCTTTCTGTAGGTGCAGTAACTATAAGTTCATTATGATTATAGTTAATCATAGCTCCGGTCGCGCCTTCTTCAGGATAAATTTTAGTATATACTCTTCCTT
The DNA here is from genome assembly GCA_045531735.1 of Wujia sp. GTDB lineage: Bacteria > Bacillota > Clostridia > Lachnospirales > Lachnospiraceae > Coprococcus_C. The sequence goes on from JAZSEO010000022.1 coordinate 4,297, forward strand.
CCTCGAAAACATACCAATACTGATTGGCACCATCCAGAATTTCCATATTTCCATCGGAATCTTCATATGCCTGAATATAATTTCCTGTTTCATCAAACCCAAGATAGCTATATTCTGAATATACTTCTGTTCCTCCTGAATAATATATCGTATTTATACTACAGCCAGAGCCACCCGATAAAAGTACATCTCCTCTATTAGCATAATACAAATCATCTAATGTAAGATTCTTCTCCGCATCTGATGCTTCTTCTGTAGAAATTGCTTCAGTGGTTATAGGCTCTTCAACTGCAGTATCTGTCTCATTCTCCGAGCCAGGCAAGACTATATCTTCATACTCATTTTTTTCTGTAGTAATAAGCACCAAATCTGTCTCGTCATCATTACAGCCAGTAAGCCCAAACAAAAAGCAGAATAAACATATAAATAGTATTAACTTATTTAATCTTTTTTCGTTTGCTTTTCTCATAAAAACTCCCTATTTCGTATCTGCTAAAATATATTATACAAAATATATGGTATATATTCAAATAAAATAACAAAAAAAGATAAATTTTTTTATTTGTCCTCTGCTTCTATTATAACTCGACCATTTTCCAGCTTAACTTTAACTTTATTTGTATCAATCCCAGCTTCTCTAAGCATATCCTCATTGAGTTGCACTCTGTGAGCCTTATCCATGACAGTGTATTCCTCATGCGAATCCTCGCCTAATGCTTCACTCTCTATGTTATCTATCTGCTCTCTGTATTTTTCCTTCATAATTTTTTCTGTACTTATTTTTCCATCAGAAATCATTACGACACGATCTACCTTGTTTGCAAGCTTCATATCATGGGTAACTATAATGATAGTAAGCCCCATTTCCCGATTAAGCTTTCTAAATAAATCCTGTATCATATTAGAGGTTTTTGAATCTACAGCACCTGTGGGTTCATCCGCTAAAAGAATAGACGGTTTATTTGCTAATGCCACTGCAATAGCTATTCTTTGCTGTTCACCTCCTGACATTTGTCTTGGATAGGATTGTTCACGATGTGCCATGCCAACCATATCAAGCAGCTCTAACGCCCACTCTCTTTTCTCCTTTTGTGACATTCCCGAAAAATTCATTGCGGCTTCTATATTTTCTATGGCCGTTAAATACGGGAATAGATTCCTCTCACTTTTCTGCCATACAAAACCAATCTTCTTTTTTCTGTATTCAACCATTTCTTTTTCAGAAAAATCAGATAAATTCCTTCCTTCAACCACAATTTTTCCTGCCGAGGGTTTTTCCAAGCCACCTATTATATTCATAAGTGTACTTTTTCCACTACCACTTTTTCCTATGACAGACATAAGCTCGCCTTTTTTTATTTCCATATCAAGCCCCTGAAGTGCCATAACCTCTATCTCATCTGTCTTAAATATTTTTACTAATCCATCACACACAATAAACGGAGTCTTATTACTTTCATCAAATATTTCGTTTTGTTTCAACAAGCTCACCATCCTCCATTTCATATATGACATCTCCAAGCTCCATGAGATTAGGGTCATGCGTAGTCATTACTATAGTTATTCCCTCTTTCTCAATCAACCGCCTAAATAGCTTCATCACCTTAATTCCCGACTCAGTATCCAGAGCGCCTGTCGGTTCATCCGCAAAAATCACCTTTGGCTTATGTGCAACGGCTCTGGCAATCGCAATACGCTGTTGCTCCCCTCCCGACATCTGCCCGGGCATATGTGACATTCTTTCATCCATACCCACAAGCTTCAATGTATTTGTTATTCGCTCCTCATAGTCTCCCTCACATTCTGCAAGTCGCATACCAAAATCAACATTTTCATATGCATTCATTATTGGAATGAGTGCTACGGACTGAAAAACAAAGCCTATTTCCTTGCGTCTTATTTCTTCCTTCTCTGAATCACTCATCTCGGCAAGAATTTTTCCATCAAAAATCACTTCGCCGGCAGTAGGTTCATCCAAGGCACTAATTATATTAAGCAACGTTGTTTTACCACTTCCTGAACGCCCTTTTAATATTGTAAGCGTGCCTTTTTCAATATCTATATTTACATTCCTTACGGCATAAAAATCTTCACCGCCAACCTTAAAGCACCTGTCTATATTTCTGGCTGTAATTATATTTTCCATATTATTCCTCCCCAAGCTTAAGTGCCTGTGTTATATTCATGGCTTTTATGATTCTTCTAATTACAATAAAGCAGACAAAAATCATTATCACAATTACAAGAGCAAGCTTGATTATATCTGCTGCCTCATAATATATGTAAATATCCATAACATGCTTCTTAGGAAGATAAACTACACCATAAAGACCTACAAACACCAAGGTTGCAACCATACCAACCAAGCCACCTGTTATAACAGATAAAAACGTGCTAAATACATGCTCATTTATAAGCATTTTATTTACATCCTTAACCGACATACCCATAGCACGATATATACCAAAAAGCAGTTCTCTCTGTCTTATGGAGGTTATCCAATATATCATAAAGCCCACAGCACAAAGTATAAGTGCTATTATAAAGCATAATGTAAACATTCCATTAGTAATCTGTATTAATGGTGTATCCTTCATCCTTTCAACATCTGTCTGTATACTTGAAATGTATTCCAATTCTACACCTTTATCAAGCAGTGAATTATATATATCAACTGCTGTTACACCTTCCGAAGTTTTCATCCATATCTCATAAGGTGAAATTTTATAAGCTTTTACTATAGTTGCATAATTTCCAACAACAAGATGGCGCTGTTTTTCCTCACCATCTTCATAATAATATGGCTCATATCCAGGCCATGCTTCAACTATAGCGACTACCTTCGCCCTAAGCGTTCCTCTTTCCTCATCTGCAAGCTGAGGTATCGCACCATTTCTTGTTAGTACAATAACATCTCCTACTTCCACCGAAAGCGTTTCTGAAAGACTTTTTGATATAATCACTCCATTTGGATTAACTGCAAGCTCATTTAAATATGTATACCAGTGTGTGTTCTCATTTAACTCCTCTTTAAGCATGGCTGTTTTTCCAAACTCATCAGTATATATACCTTGCAACATGCAATCCTTTATTTTCAATCCGTTCTTTGAAGCAATTGTTTTATCGTCCTTTATTACCCTCGTCACATTTTCACAAAGCCCTTCATCCACAAGCTTAGTATATTTTAAATAATCGGGTTCTATAAAGTCATATGTAGTTTTATACATATCATAGTAATATTTCTTAATCGCCCATTTTTCCTGTACAGTTACATCACAACCATTTTCATATTCAATTCTGTCAACATTGTTGTGATTTATGGTTCTTGCCACATTGGCATTAAATATTCCCATTGAAACTGTAAGAATCAGGAACACGGAAATAAACCCCTGCTTTCCAAAACTCCTAGTTATCTGTAAAAAAGAGGCATACATTGCCGGTTTCCACTTTTTTCTGCCAATATGATATACAAGTTTCACCAACAAATGTGTAAGTCTAAGTGTAACAAGTCCAAATGCTATTATAAAGAGTATTGAATTAATGAATATTACAGGGTCCATCTTATTTCCCGAAATTGCCTCAAGTCTTATTTGCTCAATACTTTTTTTCTCAGAGTATACAAGGTAAATTGATACACCAAGCAAGGCTATATCAAGGAAATATTTTTCCCAAAAAGGCTTCTTGTTGTTATAATCTGATTTTACCTCTACAATAGAAACCTTAGAATACTTTACAACCGGAATAAGTATAAAAACAATTCCTATAAGTATCCCTAAAACACCATAGAGCAACATATCTGCATTAAAGCTATATGCACCTATATTATTGCCGCCAAAGGTTAAGAAATCTGTTGTATTTCCTGCCATAATACATAACCCACAGCCTAATGGTATACCAGTCACATATCCTACAACAGAAAGCAGTGCGAACTGTAATAAATATATAAATATAACCTGCACCTTACTAATGCCACGGCTTTTCAGCATCGCAATTTCGTTCTTCTCGCCCTGTATAATCTGCTTTGAAACCATGTATATAAATGCAAGTATCATTCCTAAAATAGGGAATTCCAAAACCCAAAGAATAACATTTACGGTTTTTTCATTAGCTTTAAATTCTTCAAGCAAACCACTATAGCTTTCTACCAGTTTTTCATCCTTACTTAGAATAAAAGTAGTTCTATCTAAAACATTCTGCACATTATCATAATTTATCTGTGTGTAATCAAGCATCACATTATGATTGAAATATACATATTTGCTTTCAAAATTATTCATTACATAATCAAATGTTTCCTTTGATACAAAAAGATTATTCTCATATTCAGCAGGCTCAACGCGCCAATAATCGTCTACTCTTTCTTTTTCTTTATACACCCCCGATACAATCAGCTTGAGCGTATTCCCTGAAGAATCAGACCAATTGACAAATTCAATTATCTCTCCTTCTACCAGTCCCAATTCCTCCATTATCCTTTGCGAAATTATACAGGGATACATTTCATCTACTGTTTCATATGAAATATAGTCACTGCCACAAAGCATTTCGATATGATTTTCCATTTCCGGCATATAACTTACCGACAAATATTTACTTGTGCTTCCAAAGCTTGTCTCTGACACTTCAACATCAAAAAATAAATTTGTCTGAGTAGTTGCCACTTCTATATCCATCCCATCAAGCCAACCGGCTTGAAGGTTATCCAAATCTGCCATTACATTGTCAGAAGTCACGCCCTCCTTCAATGTATATCCACCACTCCTGCCAAGCACTGTAGGATATTCATTAACATCCTTTATATAATCCTGAAAAATATTGTCCAAAAGCTTATCCAATGAACCTGCCTTGAACATAGGCTGGCAGGATAAGGTTGCAACAAGAAAAGCCAATCCTATAACAAGACAAATCGTCAGCCACATCTTGTTTTTTATTTTTTTTGTAACAAAACCTAACATATTTGTCTCCTTCCTATTCCTCATCTACCTCTAGTGCAATCTCATCCTCTGGCGTCAATCCCTTTATTACACATGAAACATAGTCGTTTTCGAGTAAATCTTCATTTATATCGCCCTCTGTTATTCTGGTAGTACCTGCCAGCTCGACATATTGCTTCACGAGTTGTTCTTCATCAATTTTCCAGACATAATACAATTCAGGTCCCATTGTAGGATATTCCACATGTACCGCATCCTTAGGAATTAATATTGTCTGTTTTATCGAGGTTGTAGCATATTCCGCAATATACTCTCCCGAAGTTTCGTAAAAGCTTTCATCTTCTACAGATACATAAAAGGCAACATCATTGTTTTTATTGCTGGTCACGCATACTTCTCCATCCTCGGTAAATAAATATACTTTATTCTGAGTCTTTGTACCCGAAAGTCCCGATACTCTTCCTGTATAAACAGTGCCAGTAGCCGTGTCTGTTATTTCTATACGCTGATTCAGATTAACCTTGTCTGAATACTTTATTACTACTTTATTATCAGATTCTATTTTTATATTAAACACTCTGTCGCCGTATTCGACCTCGCTGCCTAAAGCTTTAATGTACGCTATTTCCCCTGAGAAATCCGCATAAATATTAGAGGCACCTGTTCCATCATCCTTACCCTTTGCCTTTGAATATTGCTGCTCCATTATTCCCAATTGATATGCATACTCAAGTTCATAGATTTGCTTCTGATATTTTACCTGTTCTATCTGATATGCCAATTCTTCAGGAATATAATTTCTAACAGGCATTTCCTCCTCTGCTTCTTCTCCTGCATCTGTCGAAGTTGCTATTTCAGGGGTTGCATCTGTCGAGGTCGCTATCTCTGATTCGTCAACAGCTTCTTCTGTAGCTTTTTGCTCTCTTACCGAAATCGCAACTGCCTTTTGATTTTCTAATTCCTTAATCTGACTATCATAATTCGAAATTGTATCCGTATAGGATGACTTGTAATTATTTATCTGATTTTCCATATCAACCAATGCTGCACTTGATTCATTTGTCTCTATAGTACAAATCAAATCACCCTTTTCAACATAATCTCCTACATTGACATATATATTTTTTATATTCCCTTCATACTCAGATAAATACAAGGAATTCCTTGTATTAGATATATCACAATTATAAGTAGATTCCAAAACATCATAATCCATCGAAACAACACTTACAGTTTTATAATTTTCAGGCAGAACGGATTCCGAAGAATAGAAAACCATTTCCCCAGCCTCCAAGCCTGATTTTATTTCTGTATTAAATTTGTCCGTATCACCAATTTCCACATATCTTTTTTCTGTCTGACCATCCTTATTTACATATACAAAGTTACCCAAATCATCAGAGTATAAAGAATCATTTCCTACATATAATACATTTTCAGTAATTGATTTTTGAAAAAATACTGGTATTCGACTTCCTATCTCTGGCATAGCTTCAGCATTTTCAAAGTTCAACCTCAAATATGGATACGCCTCTCTATTCCCTGCAATGACAAGCTCATCTGGATTATATTCATATTCATTTAAATAGTATTTTTCTCCATTCAGCAGGGTATAACACACTGGATAATAATAAAACATGCTATCCCTAATCCATGCATCTTCAACTTCAACATAACAGTCATTATAATCCGATATAATTACAATATTTTCAAAATTTTCAGCTCCGCTTCCATTAGATAAATCTTTTACATATGTAACATATCCACTTGTTTTAGCTACAAGTGTTCCATCTGAAATTATTTCCTGATATTTAGATATATCCTTATTATAAGCCGTAATATTATACTCATAGAGCAATACATCATAATTATGATTTTCATCTAATATAGCCATTTCAAGTCTTGTAGCATTTATATTTTCGTCATCCATAAGCTCTTGATAGCCCATCAGCCTATAATTAAGCTCCTGCTTTTTTGCATCATATATTCCACAATTTAAAGTATGTCTTGCAGTATAAAGCTCTTTCTGTGCTATAATATCGTTCTTCATTTCCTCCGCAGCTTCTATATCAGCAACAGCAAGTACCTCACCTTTTTCTACATATTGTCCTACATCCACTTTTATTTCTGCTACATCTGTTCTTGTCTTCCAGAAATGACAATAATCCATAGGAACTACCTGTCCATGACGATATTGGAAATCCCCTATATCTCCATATCCAACTATTCTGTAAGCTTCATTTACAGCCACAGGTGCAAGAAGCTCAGGAGCCTGTATTTCTTTTTTTTCACAACCACCCAGCAGACCAAGCAACATTGTCATAATAATTAATATACTTATTTTTTTCATTATTTAACCACCACCTTGTCGCCTTCTGTAAGTCCTTCTTCTATAACTGTATATCCATCTACAGATATTCCCGTTTTTACATATACCGCATGCTTACACTGATTCTCATCTAATGTATATACATGATATTTTCCATCAATTTCTTTTATAACACTGTCCGGAACATATATAACATTTTTCATTTCACCCTTATTTATTGTCATATTCATCATGCTTACACCCGGAAGTTCTTCTTCATTTCCAACCTCACGAAAGCATAATGTTTTAATCACATTACCATTTACATCTTTTCCATCCTCTGTTATGTTTACAAGCTCCATCTCATAATCTGCCACTCCATATGTTGCAGCATATATATCACCTACCACAAACTCATAATCATCTGAGGTGGTCGCATAATATTCTCCATCATCATAAACAACGGTAATTAAATTGTCGTTGCTGTTCACAATATTGAAATTAACTATATCAGCTATCGCAGTTACCATTCCATCACCCTCAGCCACTATGCTATAGCTGTCAAGCTTTGCATTTAATCCTTCTATATAAAGCCTGCTAACCTCCATATCAGCTTTCAGCTGTTCTATGTCTTTGCTATAATCTGTCGTTGTATCTATAGCAGAAAGATTAACATAATGATCTAACAAAAGCTGCTGTTGGTCTAACTGTGCCTGGTACGACTCAATCTGCTTCTCTATATCTCCTGATTTAAATGAAATCAGCACATCTCCTGCCGTAACAATGTCTCCCACCTGAACATATACCTGATCTATCTCCATTGCATCATATCTTGGAAAATAGCTTAGTTTTTCTAAATCTCTTGCTTCAAGAGTTAGTTCTAGCACAGGAGCCAAATCTCCTCTTATTATTTCAATAGTCTCATATAACTTAGGCTCATATTCATTTATAGTTACCTGTGCTGGCAGCTGAGCGGATTGTTCGTCACAGCCAGAAAGCACAAACAATAATGTAATCATAATTAAACTTAATTTTTGTTTTTTCATATTTTCTTCCTTCCAGATATGTGCGTAGCTTATCATACAAAGCTTACTGCTAGTCATCAATATATTTATTATACAATATACTATAACAGCAAAAAACATCAAAATTGTATCAAAAAAATAGAAGAACGAAAAATATCTAATTAACATTCTTCGTTCTTCTATGTTGGCTTGAAAAATCTTTATCTCTTTAATATTCTTTTCACAATTTCTTTTGTCTGTTCAAACTCCTTAGTTCTGCAATATATCAGAAGGAACAAAATATTGCATATTATAGTCGCTATAACCGCCTTAAGCAGCATTGTACCCCAACCTGTATCAGGTATAAGTGCACATATAGAATAGCAAGCTGTACAGACAACTACTGTTACCGCTGCATAATATAGAATTCTGCATACATAATCCTTCATTCCTGTTTTAAAAATGCATGTAAACATGTTATGCAAAATCCAAGGCATTCCGACTACAACCATTGAAATAACAGTAGAAAGTATTACACCATATACTCCTATAAAATTAACAAGTATTAAATTAAGACCTAAATTTACAAACGCTGTTACAAGCGGTCTAAATCTATCCTCATGCCATATTCCGGCTGCATCCTTATAAGTTATGAACAACTGGTTAATCTGGTCTACAAAGAAATAAATTACGAAACAGATTACAACATTAAAACCAAACAGCGAACCCTCACCCTGCCATATTTTCATAAATGGCTGATACAAACAAAGTAACAATACACTACAAAAGCCAGTAAGCCAGCTTATTATAAATGTAAGTTTTTTTAAATCGGCATAATTTTTTTCCGGTGTATCTACAGCAATACTATTACCGATACCAGCAGTACAGGAATTAAATACAACCTTAACTATCCCCATCGCGGCAGTAAGTATATAAAAATAATTATTATAAACTGCAACAACTGTAAGTCCTAAAAAGGCTGATATTACAATTGAGTCCGCCGACGAGACAATTACCATACCTAATTTCATCGTAAACAAATCTTTTATTCGCTGATTTATTTTTTTTACTATATCCTTATCCATATCGCCCTTAGGCTGATACTCCGGATACATTTTATTTGCATAATGAGCAATTATAACATTTGTAAATGCCTGAGTAATAATAGATGCAATCAGATACCAATAATAATCCTTAAGGAATATTATTATCGCAAACTGTATAAGATATTGAACTGTATTAGTCGCTATCGTTACTTTGCTGGCAACATCATTTCTCTGGTGTGCAACAAGCAGGCTGTTCTTGTATGCGAAAAGCCAATAGGTCATAACTGTACAGAACAAATTAAGCCAATACACTATATAAACATCTATATCAGCCGGTACATCACCTTTTATAAGATATGGAATAAAAGGTGTAAGTATAATACCTACCACAGCAATTACAAGTCCTATTATTCTATAGTATTTTCGATATAATTTTAACAATGCACATATCTGTTTTTTGTCACCATCAATGATTGGCTGATACATGCTGTATACCATGGCAGAACCAACACCGAGCTCAGCCAGGTTAAGCACCCAAAGCACAGAACCAAACAAACTGTTAAGTCCGAGATACTGCATGCCCATGTAATACATCATTACTGTACGCATGGCAAATGGCAACAATATTTGATAACCCTTTAAAAGCATTCCGAAAACAACATTTCTGGATGCATTTCCTACTCTACTTTCCTGCATAATAACCTGCCTTTATATACTTGCTTTTTATCCTTTTATCTAGTAAGATTATTAACTATAAATAATATTTTATATACTATACGGAGATGATTATAATGAATTCATTCAGTCCAGTCAATATTACCATAAATCTTGATAAACTGAAATATAATATACAACATAGTTATGATTTATGCAAAGAAAAATCTATAGATTTAGTCTTTGTTTCAAAAAGCATCTGCGGAGACAAAAACATTTTGGCAGCAGTTGAAGAAACACCTGTCAAAATAATAGCAGACTCCAGATTAGATAACTTTGCTAAAATGAACACTACTAAAACTAAAATGCTCATCCGCCCTGCTGTTATACAGGAGGCCGATGCTCTTGTTACGCTTACCGACATAAGCTTTCAGACAGAGCTCGATACTATAAAAGCACTTGAAGCAGCAGCATTAAACCAAAGCAAAACACATGATATTCTGTTGATGATTGATATAGGAGATTTACGAGACGGCATACAATATACAGACAAAGATAAAATCTGGGATACCGCCACATATATACACAAAAGCAAAAATCTTCGATTAGTCGGAGTTGCCGCAAACTATAATTGTTTCCTTGGATTATTACCAGACACAGACAATATGACTACTTTAGCTGAAGTATTTAATTTACTGAAACCTCTGTACGATACAGACAAACCTATTTTATCAGGTGGCACATCAAGTTCTGTATCACTTCTGACTAACAAAGATGCATTTATTCCATCTGAAATAAGTCAGATTCGAATGGGAGAAGCAATAATGCTTGGACGCGACCCGGCAGACAACACATTCATAGATGGATACGCAACTGATGTATTTACCTTAGAGGTTCCTATCATAGAAGTTCATAAAAAGAAATTATCAGATGGCACAGAAATGCTTAGAGGTGTTCTTTCCATCGGCAAACAGGACTTGCAAACTGACCGTATAATACCATACGACGAGAGAATCAAAATACTCGGTGCCTGCTCTGACGAATGCGTCATAGACTTATCGAATGCACCTGAATACAAATCAGGCGACACAGTAAAATTCATGCTCGAATACGGTGCACTCATGACAGCCTTCGCAGGACAATTTATAAACAAAATTTATATATAAAAGTCTTTCATAAAATGTGGCAGGGGTTTCTGCATATAATATATAATAATCAAACTACTGCAACGCGCTGACAAACTAACCAGTAACTACGACTAAGACTCTCAGGAATGCCTTCGAGCCTAAGTCTTCGTAACTAGTGGATTTCGTCAGTCGCTAAGAACGCAGTCCAAAAGTTTGATTATTATATATTATATGCAGAAACCCCTGCCACATTTTCCAAGTAATTCTTTATATTAACATATCAAACATACGCTACATCTTTATTATCATTATATTCTAGAATGCATTATTTATTATTCCATCTTGTTTTTTCTTTTCTCTAATGAAGTTTTTCTTAAGTGCAAGTCCCTCTTTTGCGTACTCCATGTAAGAAAGATTATCGCCTGGATCTGATATATTTTTTCCCTTGCGTTTTGCAGCTTCCTTGAGTAGTCTTACACCTAACCATGGATTGCCCGAAAGAAGTGGTCCGACTGTATTTGTAAAGCATACATTTTTATATCGTGCACCTTCTACAGGGTCTGTACAGTTATTTCCATATCCATACAAAAGTGTACCAAATGGTTTTGTGCTCTTAAGCTTAAAGTCAAATCTCTGTATCTGACAGCCTGCTATTTCAAGTCCATCCGCTGTCTTCCAATATATGTCATCACCATAGACCTCTTTTGTGAGCATAGGAGACTTAGTTCTGTTAAGCTCTGTCGCTACCATATCTAATATTCCGATACTAGGAATATTACTTCCATCTACAAGCTTTGTTTCTTTTCCAAGAAGGCAGCCTGTCGAGCCTGTACATAGAACAAAACCATCCTCTTCTACGTATGTTTTAAGCTGGTCAGCATAATGAGCTATATCGTCTGCTACATACTTCAAATCTCTAATTTGTCCAGCGCCCATGTACACTAGATCCACGCCATAAAAATCAGGCACGTCTTTAAAGCTTCCTACCTTTATAATATTTAATTCTACATCCATAGACTCGGCAATCTTTTTGAATGCCATCACATTTCCTCTGTCACCATGAAGATTCAGAATATCAGGATATAGCCAAACAAGATTCATTTTCATATTATATACCCTTTCCTTTCTTATATCTCTCCACACTGTTTAAGCAGTCATAATACGAATGCATCCATGTAAGAAGATAAATGTTATCGCAATCATAATTTTCCAATTCCTTAAGCAGTTTATCATAACTGTTTGTAGGCAACACTGTTATATCCTCTTTGTCAACACCCTCAAGAATAAGTCTTGTCGCCTGGTCGTATGCAATTACATTTGACATACAAATGTATTTTTTAACATTACTCTTAACAATTTTTGAAAAATCGCAGTCATAAGCATAATACATACCTGTGTAATTTGGTGTAAAATCTACAACCTCGCTCAAATCTAAAACTACTATTTTCGCTTTTTTATCTGCAGCAGTTACATTAATTGCACTCTGCAATGTAACAGGTGTTTCCTGTTTAATTCTTAAATAGTTAATAGTTCTTCCCCCGAAGAACATTTTTTCCACACGTCCACTCTGTATCTGGAAATCATTAATAGAACGCTGTATTCCTGCCTCTGAAATACCTTCGTATTTAGCAAATGCTATCATTGATGCATAGCAGTACATAAAGTCCTTACTTACATACTTTACATCATATTTTTTATCATCTACAGTAATATAGTTTTTTGCAGGATTAACGCTTACGATTGTAGCATCCTCTTCACTTTTTAATTCACAGCCTGTACATTTGAACTTTCCTATATTAAGAAGATTTTCATATTCATAGTTTATAGGGCTATGACATACAGGACAGGAACAATTTACTGTGAATTCATTTAAATCTCTTTCCTCGTCCTTTTCTCCTGCAACACCGTAATAGCTCACAGATGGCTTACCCATACCGAGAGACGAAGCATTTGGCTCATCACCATTTAAAATAAGATGTACATCTCTCTTAATAGCAGAGCTTATCTTATTCATAATTAAACCAGGCTCACCATTTCTCTGCGACTGGTCTTTTAATACGTTAGTTACCAAAATAATATGTGGCGTAATTTTCTGCGATACTATTGGGAGGTATCTCTCGTCAACTTCAAGAATTACATAATCGTTTTCTATAACTCCTGATTTGTTTGCACTTCTTATAAGTGCTGTCGCCACACCTCTCTCCATATTTGCACCTATTGCATTGGTACAGACAGTTTTTCCTTCACTCTCAATAAGCTGAGCAAGCATACCTGTTGTTGTTGTTTTTCCGCCTGTTCCTGTAACCATAACAATTCTTGTTTCCGGCTTATATTGAAAATATTTTATAAAATTCTTCATGACTATATTGGCTATTCCACCAGGCCAAGTAGTTCCTGAGATTTTAGGTAATATTTTTGTGATTGCCATGATTGCTTTACCTATATAAAAGGCAATCATAAAGTGCAGTCTTTTCATGTCGCTTCCTCCAGCTTTCTAACATATATTTTATCTATTCGGTTTCCCAACTAAAACTTACCATTAAAATTTATTGTACTATAACTCAAAAAAATATTAAAGCTTTTTCAGTATATTATTTCCACATTTTGTCCTTATATTTAGGAGCATATCAATTTACTTTTATCAAGCTCTAATGTAAAATGAAGTTATGATGCAAAAATGATGTATTTATGTTATATAATTATAAATTAATAATAATTACAATTTTGTATATTTTAAAGGAGCATATCATGATTAAAATCCTAACCGTCGAAGATGATAAACCAATTTCTGACTTGATAAAACTAAATCTTACTGCTGCCGGTTACGAATGTACCTGTGCCCTAGACGGCATGGAAGCCGCAGATATTTTAGAAGAAAAAAGCTTTGACCTGATTCTTCTTGATATTATGCTCCCAAAGGTAAATGGCTACGAACTACTGGAATTTATAAAGCCACTCAAAATTCCCGTTATTTTTCTCACTGCCAAATCAGACCTGAACGACAGGGTTAAAGGACTTACGCTAGGCGCTGAAGACTATATAGTTAAGCCCTTTGAAATTGTTGAGTTGCTCGCTAGAATCAACGTTGTTTTAAGACGATACAATAAAAGTTCCTCTCAACTTTTCTTTAGCGATCTAACAATAGATTTAGAAAACAAAACCGTCCACAAGGGAAGTGATATTATTGACCTCACGCCAAAGGAGTTTGAGCTTTTAGTTTTACTTGTACGCAATGTTGATATAACACTATTCAGAGATAAAATGTACGAAACAATTTGGGAAAATGATTACTTGGGAGAAACAAGAACACTCGACCTGCATGTACAAAGGCTACGCAGAAAAACAGGCTTAGACAAAAAATTAAAAACGATATACAAAGTCGGTTACCGACTTGAAAGCGAGTAAAAATGAAATTTAAAACAAAGGTACTTATCACTAACATAATACTTCTATCTGTTGCAATCAGCACAGTAGGTTTTTTTATGATTAAAAAAAACTTTGAGCTGGCTCTAGACTCACAGATACGAAATGCCATAGACGAAAACAATCTTATTCAATCCACATTAGAATATGATTTACTTGATATAACAAACCAAACTTCTAGCTATAACATAGAAACAAGTATGGTTACCGCATTAACCAACAGTTTAAATAGTATCCCAAAAAACCAAACTGTTATATATGTTGTCTATAATGGAAAACTTATTTTCACCAACAGCGATGGCGCCAGCTATCCTGAGAACCTTTGGAGTCAGACTGAGGTTGGAAAAAAAGTTTATTCAATAGAAAAATCCAAAAATTCCTACTTCATCATTACCTCGTCCTGTAATGAAGTATTAAACAAACAACTAAATATAATGACACAAAAGGATATTTCTAATGTATATAATCTGATGGAGCAACAAAAGGATTATTTTCGTGTTCTATTAATAATAGTTTTAATTTTTTGTTCACTCTTTATGCTCTTAATCAGTCATATGCTCACAAAACCACTTATGACACTTAAGACGGCCTCCGAGAATTTCGGAAAAGGCAATTATGACGAAAGAGTAAATATAAATACCTCTGATGAAATAGGTGTATTGGCACACACTTATAACGAAATGGCAACCGCAGTCTCAAATCATATGGTTGAGTTACAGGATATGGTGACCAGACGCGAACAATTTGTTGCTGACTTCACACACGAAATGAAAACTCCTATGACCTCAATAATAGGTTATGCAGATACTATACGTTCCAGAGAACTGCCTAGAGAAACCCAGATAATGGCTGCGTCATATATCTTTACAGAAGGCAAACGTCTGGAGGATATGTCCATGAAACTTTTTGATTTAATATATACTGGTAGCAACGAGCTTAAACTTGTACCGACCAATACAGGCAAACTCATGTCCGAAGTAAAAGCCAGCATACTTCCAGGACTAGACCAAAAAAATATAGTTTTTGAGTTTTCATGCGAAAACGCCATAATTGATGCTGAGCCAGAGTTGCTTAAATCAGCATTAATTAATCTTATAGACAATGCGCGAAAAGCCTCCTCAGAAGGTTCAAAAATTATTTTTAAAGGTACTATATCAGACGATAAATATGTAATTTCGGTTCAAGATTTCGGTATCGGTATCAGCAAAGAAAATGTCACTCGTATCTGTGACGAATTTTTCATGGTAGACAAGTCACGTTCCAGAAAAGAAGGCGGTGCAGGTCTTGGCATGTCTCTCGCTTCACTTATAATAAAAAAGCATAAAGCAATACTTAATATAGACAGTGTACTTAACGAAGGTACAACCATGTCAATAGAATTCAACGCATTCTCATTACCAAAAACAAAGGAGGAGGAAAATGAAGTGTAAAAATATTATTTTTAAAATTATTATTTCATTCATTACAATACTTGTTGTTTCAGCCTCCATCATCCTTCCTGATATATTATTGCGGAACGAGACTGACAGCTATGTATCTGTTGTTACAAAAGCACCGGAAGAATATTATTTAGCATCTGCTACTGCAATTGCCATTGATGCCTCTTCAAAGCTCTCTGCTACAGACAGAATCAATCTCATTTCAGGCACTTGGGAAAGTACCTTTGAAGAATGTTCTACCTCAGAAGGTTTTCTCACTGAATCAGAGGCTGTAACACTCGCAAAAAAACAACTTGAAATATATTATGATAAACTTGTATATCCTTGCTCTCTTGAATCCTCCTACAAAAACTGGTATTCCTACGAAGCAAAGCTATACAGCTATACAGATGCTACCTTCAACACATACACCGCATATCTATGGGAGCTTAAATTCACAAAATACGACAACACATTAGTTCATACAATACTAATGACAGAGAGTGGAACCATACTAAATGCAGAAATCAATCAGACTGATTTCGAGCCTACATTTAAGCCTAAATATATATCCTATGCATATAACGAAGACACAGTTAAGAAATTTTTCAATACGTCGTCTGCCACTATAGATACACAAAAGCAATATACTTCTTTATCCGGTCTTAATATTAATTACCCATCCGTAGAAGTATTACCTGAAAACATAGATATGGCATTCTTAATCACAGTATCTGAGACAAGAGATTTATCAGAGAATTATATAATATATAGATATTCCACAGACACATCATATGGAATAGGAATAATGCCGGAGCAGTAGATTCACTAAGCTCCGGCATTTTTCAACCAATTTATAACCTTCAAATAATCATTTTCAGAAATATCTTTTCCTGAAAATCCTGCTTTTTCTAAAATATCAATTATCTCGTCTCCCTCAGAAAGACTACTAAAATCAAAGTATTCGCACAAATAATTTATCTGTTGCCTATAATTTAGCTTATCCCTAAACGATTTATCCTTCTTCCTCTTCTTTTGACAGAATACTGTATATTTCATTATAAGCCTGTCACTATTTCCTGCTTTACTGAATTTAACAATAAATATAAGTTTCTTTACACCCTTACCTGCCAAAATCACAAGCAAAACAGCCATTATAATGCCAACTACAAAGTAGCATATATTTCTAATTAATTCATCAGATATTTTTAATCCTTCGCCCTCAGTAATTATTACATCCGCATTTCCTTCATCTGCATCTCCCATTATCTCCTCGAACATAGTCCAGAAGTCTTCAACTTCCTCGACCTCACCCACAGGAGTCACCTCTATAGGAACCCAACCATTCTCGTGGTCATATATCTCTATCCACGCATGGGCATCCGCATCTGTAACATTTACTTCAACAAGAGCAGTCTTTCCTAATTCCGAATATCCTTCATAATAATCCTCGTATTTTGCTCCTTCAACAAGCTCACCGTCTGTAATCTGATTATAATCTATAGCATAGCCCTCAACATACCTTGCAGGAATTCCCATATATCTTAAAACCAAAACTGCTGTTGTAGCATAGTGTGCGCAATAGCCTTTTTGATTTTCTAGCACAAAATAGTTTACAAAGTCCTCATCTCTTGGAGTTCTTCCCGGTCTAATCGTATATGGTATTTCATTTTGAAAATATTCTTTGAGTTGTGCAATAATCTCTTCATCTGTCCCCATCCATTCAAACTGAGATATAATATATTCTACCGCCTCAAAATTCTCTTCAGGAACAAATAAATCATCCTCCGTATACGGCTGATTTGAGCTGTAATCTGTCACCTCAAGCCATGCTTGATTGCCCTTTAAATCAGGATAAAAAACTACTTCATTAAAGCCTTGCTTATCCCTATCAGACTCGCTTATGTAATAATATGGCAAATACGAATACCTGTTATCCGCCCCAATATTTTTTACCCGCATAACCGCCTTCGCCGCATAGGCATCGCCATTGTTATAGTTTTCCTCCAATGCCTCTGCTTCCGGAGTCTGAGCTGTGTCATACTTTTTAAGCTGTTCTATATTTGTCCATGAATTTTCATACGGATTATATTTTCCACCAGTAAATGATTTAAGATAAATTTTATCGTAACTGTACGGCGTGAGTTGAACAACTAAATCTGTTTCATAGTCCAAATATATAGTTGAAACATCTCCCAACTGTCCACTATTCATACCTCCCGTATCCTGATTACGTCTGTAAAATGCGGACCATCCATCTATAAGAAATGTGCTCATTGCAGCCATAGTAACCTGCTTATATTTGTTTCCTTCATAACCCACATTAAAAGTTTCTTTAGGTTTAAAGGCGCTTGCCACAACAACCGATACAAAAACAAAACACATCGCAATAATCCCAGCCTGCAACATTGCTTTAACGTCATATACATATGCAATTTCTTTTTCTTTAATTTTTCCTGAAACAGTTTTTCTTTGCCTGCCTTTTTCAGCAAAAATATAACTATATCTTTTTACAGATACCTGTGGACTATAGTGTTTACCTGACCTAAACACATAAGCCATTGCCATTCCCGATAAAATCATAATTGTATAAAACATATCAGGTTCTGCAACAAGATAAAGGGGAATCATGTTAAGCCCCATGATGAAAAAGCAGACTGTTATATATTGCATACGTCTTGATATATAAACATTGAGAAAAATATCCAAAACTATTCCAATAAAAATCACTACCAGAGTTACTGTTAAATATCGGTTTCCAATTTGCTCGTTATATAACCTTTGAATATCCGTATCAAAAAATTGAGCCGCCTTATCCGTTGTAATATTTACAATCGCATAAAAACCACTATTTATGTAGACCCGAAACATCAAAACCAAAAATCCAAATACGCATAACAAAATCAAATAACCCAGATTTTCAACCAGCAACCTATAATATAAGCAGGCACACAAAATAGCCATAACAAATATTATGGCATGACATAGAACAGTATTATATTCAATATCCAATGCTGATAAATAAAACCCTATACTTCCCATCGTGAGAAGATACACAACAACGCCTTTCAAAAATAAGGTTAAAATTCTATTCTCCTTTTTTTCAAAAAAGCTTTTACTCAGCAGGACACCCTGACACAACTGTCTGTCTTCAATTGTCTGCGTTTTCTTTGCCACTATCCATTCTCCTTAACTCTTACAACAGCCTCATTACTTTCTGCTGTAATGTGAAGATACGCCTTCATCTCCGGATGCACGCTAGACATATGCGATGCCGCTTCATTCATATCTGCGTAGGTACCCTCATAAAACATTTTCGCAAAAGCTTCATTAAGCTCTTCGATATAGTCAATTCTTATATCCTCATATTCATATCTGCCCACACTCCAATACATAAGACGTACAGTTGTTTTATCTTCTATCAGATAATTAATAATTGAATATGTTGTAACAAGAATTATCTCAAGATTTTTAACATCCAAATTACATAGTTCCGGAACAATAACAAGCTGTTTGTCTGACATACTGACTCTGTCTTTAACCATAAGTATGTCTCGCTTTGCAGAAAGCTTCCAATGAATACTCATAAGCTTATCTCCCGGAATATACTCTCTTATCTCATGTACATCAGAAAAATCATTTCCCTTCTTACTGCTCTCTTCACTTTCAAGCATTCCCTGTTCCAAATTCACAGTCTCATAATTTATATCTGAGATTTTTTCTGGCATAACAGATATTTCCCCAACTGTTTCAAACCTTTTTTTTAGCATAACAAAGCCCATTAAATCCTTTATACTTATGGACTTCACCTGAATCTGAACCATTCCCGGCAAGGTTGGCACTATTGGAAGCTCAAGTTCATAACCCTTCCTTGCATAAATTGGAACTGAAACTATTCTTGTTCCTTCGGTACCAAAAAAGGTATTTTTTACAACTAGCTCAAGCTTGGCATCTAATGTGACACACCAAGTTTTATTTTGAACCTTCACACTCACAAAGCTCTCTTTATTTTGATAGCCATATTTTTCCCGCACAACTCTGTTCTCAACCGTCACGTTTATTTTGCTCCTCATGTAAAAAGCAAGCAACACCGAAATAACAGGAGCTACCAGCATGACAACTAACAACAGAAAGTGAAAATGGCTATGCAAAAAATAAAATACAAAGCCATTAACAACTACTAGTGCAATATATATAATTGTCCTAAAAAAATTCTCCATATAACCGCCTCTTTAAAGCATTAGCTTCTAGGAGTCTGGATACTCCCTAACACCAATCTAATAGCCTTTTCCATGTCCGTTCCCTGAGCCTTTGCCCTTGCACTAAGCTTAACTCTGTGTCCCAGCACATCCTTTGTAACTCTCTGAACATCCTCTGCCGTAACAAAATCTCTACCATCAATAACAGCTATAGCCTTTGCCATTCTAAGAAGTGCTATAGTACCTCTAGGGCTTGCACCCATAGAGAAAATATCCATAGTTCTGGTTGCTTCAACTATATTAACAATATACTCATATATTTCATCATGCACAAACATATTGTTTGTATTTGTTCTAAGCTCAATTAATTCCTCAACACTTATAATGCTTTGAACCTTCTCAACAGGCTTTGAAGCATTTCCTTTTAGAATTGCCACAGCATCCTCATGAGCAGGATATCCCATAGAAAGACACACCATAAATCTGTCTAGCTGCGACTCTGGAAGCATCTGTGTTCCTGATGAACCATATGGATTTTCTGTTGCAATAACAACAAAAGGATCCGGTAGCTTTCTTGTAACACCATCTACAGTTGCCGTTCCTTCCTCCATAACCTCAAGGAGCGCTGACTGAGTTTTAGGCGAAGTTCTGTTTATCTCATCTGCTAAGAACAAATTGCAAAATACAGCACCTTCCTTATACTCAAATTCTTTAGTTCCAGAATTATACATAGAAAAACCCAAAATATCACTTGGCAAAACATCTGGTGTAAACTGAACTCTTTTATAGTTCATAGACATACTTCTCGCAAAAGTAGTGGCAAGTGTTGTTTTACCAACTCCTGGAATATCCTCCATAAGAATATGCCCTCCCGCTATAACTGCTGCGAGAACCTTTTCTACAACATCTGCTTTACCCTTAATTACTTTGTTTACTTCATCCTGAATAACTTTTAATTTTTGTTTCATAATTTAAACTCCCAACCAATATCTAACATTACATGAGTTTTATTTTGTTATACCCAGTCTCTTCGCTTCGTCTGCCACAGCCTTAGCAACTGCTTTTGCCACTCTTTCGTCAAATGCCCCTGGAATAATATATTCCTCATTAAGCTCTTCATCTGTTACTATTGCTGCAATTGCCTTTGCTGCTGCCATCTTCATCTCCTCAGTAATAGAAGTTGCTCTCGCATCTAAAGCACCTCTAAATATACCTGGAAAAACAAGCACATTATTTATCTGATTAGGATAATCTGAACGACCTGTCGCCATAACCCTAACTCCACCTTTTTTTGCCTCCTCAGGCATTATCTCCGGTGTAGGATTTGCCATGGCAAATACAATCGCATCCTCTGCCATTGTCGAAACCATTTCGGAGGAAACAATATTAGGTGCAGATACGCCGATAAATACATCCTTCCCCTTAATTATTTCAGATAAATTTCCTCTTTCTTTATTTTTATTTGTTATATCTGCCATGTCCGCCTGAGCCGGATTCATCCACGTTTCTCCTGGACAAAGGGCTCCATTTTTGTCTACTAAAACAGCATTCCCAATGCCTAACTGCAAAAGTAGTTTACAGATGGATATTCCTGCTGAACCGGCACCATTTATAACAACATTAGCCTTTGAAAATTCTTTACCAACAAGCTTAAGTGCATTTATAAGTCCCGCCGAAACTACTATAGCCGTTCCATGCTGATCATCATGAAATACTGGTATATCAAGCTCTTGCTTTAAACGCTTTTCTATTTCAAAACATCTTGGTGCGGAAATATCCTCAAGATTTATCCCTCCAAAAACAGGAGCAATACGCTTTACAGTCTCAACAATCTCATCAACATCCTTTGTGTCAAGACAAATAGGAAAAGCGTCTACACCTCCAAATTCTTTAAAAAGAATCGCCTTACCTTCCATAACAGGAATTGCTGCCTCAGGGCCAATATCACCAAGCCCAAGCACTGCTGTTCCATCTGAAACAACTGCCACCATATTGGATTTACAGGTGTATTTATACACATCTGATTTATTGTCACGAATCTTTCGGCACGGCTCTGCAACACCAGGAGTATATGCAGTACTTAAGTCATCTCTGTCTTTAATCTTTACCTTAGAAATAACCTCCAGCTTTCCGCGATTTTCCTCATGCATTTTTAAGCTTAATTCATTATAATTCATCTTCTGACCTCATTAATATGCTTTTCTGGTTTTCTTCCATTTTGAATATCCTATAGCATTTCCTATTACATTAGCAAGCATAAGTACCGCATTAACAATAAGCCCTACCATAAGCCATTTATATATGTTAAACAATGGTTCATATTCAACAGGATATACGTCGAATTTGCCATCAATCCTTATACTCTCATAAATATATAGACCTAACGAAACAGCACTTGCTATAAATGCCAAAATACTAAGAAATAATGCTGGTTTATTTTTAGGACTTAACACCTTAACTACATCAATCAACACTAAAATTGTCGCTACAACCACAATAATAGCAATAACGGTAAATATTTTTGTTATATCTGCCTGAGTATTAGTCGATAATGCTTCATTTTTAAACATATTTATAAACAAAGCTTCCTCATAACCACCATAATAAGAGTACACAACATATTCAACAGGCTTCGCCAGCATTATCATAGACATAGCGGTAGCAACTGCACCACCAAGAACTGCAAGCATAGAACACAATGTATATGCAGTAAGCTTTGGTGCCTCCTGAGGCTCATATGTATATTGTTTTTTTGCTGTTTCTTTTTTCTCCTCCACCTTAACAGGTGCCTTATCCTGTTGTTTATTATTTGTAGCATTAAGCTTTTTTTCTGCCTCTTTTTTTCTATCCGCTCTAGACTTTTTAGCCATAACTACCTCCTATACTGTGGATTATTTGCTCTCATCCATTTATTTTCTGTCATCTTTGCATTAACAACATTTATGACAATAAGTACAAATGTTATAATCATAAAAATAGTAATAAAATCATAACAGTTGAACACTTTATTATCTGCTACAATTTCCTTAAGTTCATCAGAATTTGAGTCCTGCTCAAGCCCATACTTGAATCCCATTCCAAAGAAAAATTGGAAAAATGCCATTGTTCCTACACCAATGACACCTGCCACAGCTGTGAAAACAGGAAACATCATAGCTGGTTTTCCAGTTACATTTTCTTTTGTTTTAAATATACTAACGATCGCCAGTATTACACATATCGTAAGCATTATTAATGTTGCAACACAATAAGGTCCACATGTAGTTATAAATTCTGTTTCTGCACTTTGAGACATTAATGTGCCATCTTCCCATGCCTCTTTAAATTCTCGATGTCCACCTATATAATGTTGGAATATATAGTAAACAGGGTCACTCAAGAATATAAATGTAAATACTGCTGTTACCGCAGCAGAAATTGCTACGAATGCAGAGAACAGTCTCATCATGCCAGTGTTGACAGGCGTTGCCATGCGAGATGGCTGCATATTATTATATACACCTGCCTGTGGTACAAAACCTCCCTATGGTCTATTCATACCCTGAGTGTTAAAGCTCTGTGGCATACCACCTTCTGGTAATAATACAGTCTTTGTATCATCTCCACTAGCAGTTGCATAATTTTCAGGTATGAGCTGTGTTACCTCATCATCACCCTTTGCTGTTGCATAGTTCTCAGGGATAAGCTGTGTAACGCTATCATCCCCTAACTTCTGTTGTTGCTCCGGCGTCTGATTATTTATTATTTTATCTGTTGGTACATTTTTAAATGCTGCTAAATTAGCACCACACTCTGTACAAAATAATGCGCCTTCTGAATAATTTCCTCCACATACTGGACACTGCATAATAAGCACCTCTTTCTTTTAAAATACTATGACATAAAATCAAATATTGACAACTGAGTTCCTGTAGTTTTATTTTTATACTCTCGCATATAACGAAAGAGCTCTTCTCTGTCATATACTATCCCATGCTCTCTACATGTATCTGTAAATATTTTTGTAAGCTCTTGATTATTTGGACTGTTCACCTCATAAGCATCTCCATATGTAGCTATATATTTATCCTTAAGTCCTGGAAATTTCTTATCAAGCTGCTCATAAAAATATTCTCTGTTACCATCTCTTAACGTAAGACCTGCTCCAAAATACATGATACCATATACTCCGGCTTCTATACAGTAGTTTAACAAACCTCGCATATTTTCTTCTGTATCATTTATAAATGGTAATATAGGAGAAAGCCATACAATAGTCGGTATACCCTTTTCCTTCATCGCCTTAAGAACTTCAACTCTTTCTTTTGTTGTGCAAACACCCGGCTCAATAACCTTACACAACTCTTCGTCATAGGTGGTAAGAGTCATCGCAACCACACATTTTGTTTTCTTATTAATTTTATCAAGAATATCTATATCTCGCATTATTAAGTTTGATTTGGTCTGAATGACCAGACCAAAATCAAATCTTTCTATTTGGTTGAGACATCTTCTCGTTATCTGAAGCTCTTCTTCTATTGGCACATAAGGGTCTGTCATTGAACCTGTAGAAATCATACTCTTCGTTCTCTTTCTCTTAAGAGTATGCTCTAAGAGGTCCTCCGCCCTCGCTTTAATTTCAATATCCTCAAAATCATGATTCATACGATAGCATTTACTTCTGGAATCACAATAAATGCATCCATGTGTACAGCCTCTGTATAAATTCATTCCATTTTGTGGTGATAATATTGCTTTTACTTCTTTGTAATGCATATGCTCCGTCCTTTTCTAGATAAAGTCGAAACTTACCTGTTCAAATTCTAAATCCTTGTACTCCAGCTCTTCTTGGTCTACTTTACTAGTATAGTCACTAACAACTGTAAGCTGTTTTCCCCCTGACATCTGCTGACCAAGTATATAATTCACATCAAATCTACCTGTAATGGCAGGTGTAGCACCTCTTGCCGGTACGATAAGCTGTACATTATTTGCTTTAAGAAGAGCAAATATTGGTTCCCAAATATAAACATCCTTCGCAGCACCAAACGGATTATCAATAAATATTGTTTTAGTTCTTATGTCTTCATTTCCAGTCTGATACATACCCGAAATGTAATTAATAATTGACACCAAGAACTGAATATAGATACCCTGCGACTGTCCGGTACTACCAACCGCCTCCTCATATCTGAGATACCTACTTTGTTCTTTGATTCTTTCTCTCTTATAGAGATTAAGTTTTATTCCATTCATGTCTGTTACAATAACGCCAAATAATTTTTTCAAGGTAAGACTATTTCTTATGAATTTTATTCTATCCTTATCCTGTTCATAATCATCCGCCTGTGCAACTATCCTGTCAATGTAATCCGACATTTTCTGTTTTAAAAATTCGTCCTTAACATATGGTATTGTAAGACCAACCATCTGAATAGCCTCACCATCTGCAATAATACGCGAAAGCTTTGGAAGCTTATCCAGTTCAGTCTTAACATCAAGACACCTCTGCAAGCATTGCTCCTCAAAATTTGCCTTAATTGTTTCCATGTCAGAAAGACTTTTTTCTACTCTGTCTTTTTCGAGAGCAATGTATTCTACTATTGTTCTCAAATTGTCCATGAGTGCTTTTGCCTCTTCATAATCTTCCGGAATAACCACATCTCCTCTAATTGTATTTGCAAGCTCATATACTTCCATACGGTCGAGTGATGCAGCAGTATTTCCTTTAAATTTAAGAAGCTCATTTTTAGCTTTTTCGAGAAGCTTATTGCTCTTGTCATACTTTAGTAAATTTTCTTCAAAAATATCCCTGAGCTTATCCTTCTCCTCTGGAATAGGCTTTGCTCCTTCAAGGCTTATTTCATTTGTTGTGATTATACGTTTTACATCCTTGTATAAATCCACCATATAGCCTTGCTGTCTAAAATATTTTTTGTAATTTTCATCACACTCTTTAGCCTCTCTATCAAGTCTTGCAAGAAGTTCTTCTCCATGCTCAAGACTTGAAATTATCTCAGACAAAGAAGCCGTTTCCTCAACATAAGCACCAAAAGCATCCTCAATATTTTTAATCGCATAAGAGATACTACCCTCTAGACGATTTATTATCTGTTCCTGTTCCTTGAGCTTTGCTTCATATTGCTTAAGCTGTTCTTTTGCATCTAAAATATTTTTCCTAGCTACAGACATTACGTTTTCATCTGATAAAAACAGTTCCTCAGCCGTTTCCATAGACGCAAGCTTATCCACGCTCACACCGTACTTTTCGATATTCTTAATGCACCTATCCATAGAAGCCTTCAAGGTTTCCATAAGCATTTTTTTATCATCAATAGCTTTTGCGTCATCTCTTCCTGCAGAAAGCATCGCTGTAAAACGAGCCTTAATCTCATCATCACTTATCGTGAGCATTTCATATTCCTGCTCTACATTATAATAAGCCTTATAGGTGTTGTCCCACTCATCAGAGATTTCCTGATAACGTTTTTCCAAGGACTTGAGTTTAGATTCCTCCTCAGCCGTATCCATATCGCTATCATCATTTTGAGTTTCTAACTGTCTTAACTGTTCCTCTAATCTTTCGATATCTGTCTTGCCCGAAGCACTTATCTCCTCCTGCTGAGCAATAAGCTCTGACAGCTTACTTGCAGTGTGCAGTTTATTTATATCAGCAACACATGTATCATAGTCTTTTTGATACTCTCCAATTTGCTCTCTTGCTTTTTCAATAGAAATTTTAAACCTTCGTATTTTTTCTTCACATTCAATTATCTCTGAAGAAAGCTGTTCTGAGTATTCTCTAGCCTTAATCAATCTGTCTCCAGCAGTAATAAATTCGCTATCACAAATCCTTAAAATAAATTCCTGATCCTCAGCATATGCAGCTAGCATTTCTTCTTTTACTTCAAGTTGCATATGAAGCTCTTTATTTCTGTCCTTTTCTGCCTTTACAAGCTTTTGAATAGTTTCAGCATCTGTCAAATATTCGCCTGAAACATGTACCGAAAAAGCATTTTCTCCATAATGAAGTGCCTTTTCTTCCACTGCGTCCATATCAAATATAGTAACTGTCTCGTCACCAGTATCAATATCAGCTATGTTAGGATCATCCTTAAGACTTTCATATTCCTTGACCAAAATACCATAAGGAATCTCCGGATTAACAGCAAGCACCTTTTTTTGATGTTCCGCTTTTAATGCAGAAAGATAATCCATACCAGTCATTGCTGTAAATCCGTGTCTTGTTTCTATATAATCAAGCACCTTTTGAACAGCCTTTGATGGACCGACTATTCTTCCCTCATTTAAGCGTTCAACATATTTATCACTTTTCTCGATAGCCTTTTCTATCTCTGCCTTATCAAGAATACCCTGATTAATTCTATCTCTTATTATTCCTGCGAGCGAAGTCTCATCCTTGGCCATATACACAGCTTTGATATTTTCGAGTTTATCCCATGCTTCCTTATATTCATTTTCTTTCGCCGAAATTTGCCCGATAAGCTTATCATTTTCAGCTTTGCTGTTATACAGAATTGACAGTTTAAGTTGCTCTTCGTTAAGACAAGTTTTATTGTTTTCTGTCTCTTCTTCTATATCTTTAATTTTATTCTGAATAAGTTCAAGCTCAGCCTGGTTGTCCTCCATCTGCATAGACAAATCAGTAAATTTTATATTATTCATAGAAAGACGAACTTCCGATAAGCTCTCACTTAATTTTACTATTTCCTCATCAGCCGTCTTTTTTGAATTTTCTGCTACCGCATATGCTATTTTTGCCTCCTGCAAAAGTCTATCATTATATTCCTTTTTTAACTTCGACTCTAGTAATTTATCTTGAATTTCCTTTATCTGACCTCTTATGTTAGTAAGTACAACATCTGTACGTGCCTTAATATTATAGGCATAAGTATATAGCATTTCTTCATCAAATGAAGATTCTGACATCATTGTCTTGATAAGAGTATCCAGTTGCTGGTATTTCTTTCTATCCTCCATAAATACAAAATATTCATTTATAGCTTCTTTTAAGGACAGTTCTTTTTCCAGCCCATCAAGTCTTGCTTTTGCCTCCTGTATGCTATTTAAAAAAGAATCCCTTAGCTCCTTCTTCTCTTCCAATTGTCTTTTATCCTTGGAAACCTTCAAGCATTCTATGCGTTCTCTTTGGCGATTTTTCTCATCACGCTTTTCATCTCTCGCCCTCGCCAGTTCTTCCATTCTTGCTTCATCATTTTTGGCAAACTCCTCACCAGTAACACAAATATCCGCAAGTATTTTGGTAAGTCTGCTCTGCTCCTGATACAAATCCATAAACGATTCAACTTTATCTGAAAGCACTTTGAGCAATTCTATCTGATGATCATAACCAGCAATATCTTTTTTCTTTTTTGCAAGAACTGTAAGCTGCTCCTTTATATCCATAAGCATTTTAGCCATAGACTCAGAGCCATCCTCATCTCTCTCTGTTTTCACAAGAAATGCTTTCTCAATAATTTCTTCTATAAGCAAATCCTCAACCACTTTTCTTGTAGTCTTGTAATTATTTTCAAAATAGGTTCTTACATGTCCTTCTGTTTTATTTATTCCTCTGATTATCTCCCATTGACTCTCATGAATTCCATAGTCACTTATAAATCTCTGGTATTCACCTTTTCTGTCAAATACTCTCACCATAAGTGACATATCCCTATGTTCCAAGTCTTTGAGATAAGTTCTAAGTCCCTGAAAGGTTATTCGCTCTCCATCACTTACTAGAGGTAAATTTACAATATCATTTTTATTGAATTCCCTATAGAAAATGCAGTAGTTGAAATACTCTATGGATGCAACATCCTTTTTTGTTTCAACCTCACCCTCAGCTTCCTTTGCTTTTCTAGCACAGAAGCCTGTAGTCATATAGCGATATCCTTCTGTACTGTCAGCCTCATCAAGTTTCCATTCCACAAGCGAATGAATAGTAGTATTTCCATTTCCCGTTCTAAACATTTTTTCTATAGGCTGTTTCTCATCAAGCGTACAGTTAGGTATCATATTCTGTAGAAGCAAAAGCATAAGTACACTTTTACCACCACCATTAGCCAAGTCATAAAGTGTATTTTTCCCATGCATTCTCATGGTGAAGTCATCATAATACTGAGTGCCAAAATTGTATTTAACATTGTTTACTCTTATTCTGTTAATACTAGGCATCTGCTTCACCTCCTAACACCTTGTAAATTCTACCCTTATATTCTTCGAAATAATTTTCCACAACGGCTTTAAATCTGTCGGTCGGATAATATCTATCCTCAACTGTAACAAAAAGCTTTTGTTCAACAAAGAAATTAAAGGTAAGTTTAACATATCCGGTTCTTGATGCACGTGAAGCTCTATTCTTATCTTTTTCATCTGAAGTTACAACAGGAAGCTCGTCCCATAAAAGCGCAATTGTCTTAAAGCTATCTTCCTCAAGTTCATCCATAGAATATATAGAAATATCCGATGTGATTGCTGAAAGATAATCTGATATCTGAGTCAATATATCCTCAAGTTTTACATATTCTTTTACTTGATAAGATGCAGAATCTTGATAGAATGAGAGCAGTATGTTATACATGATAAAATAAACCATATAAAGCTCTTTGTTGACTCTAAGGCCAAGCTGTCTCTTCATGTCATCATTTGTATAACCAAAAATTCTGTTGCCCTCACCCGCAGTAACATATATAGCATCGTTGTACTCATATATATCCAGATTTAATTTTTTAACAAGTCTTGTAGTTATATCGTACACCGCAGAATTTGTATAATATTCCTCATATAACTCTCTAGTGTCAGGGTTATGACGGGATATTTCTTTTCCTGTTATAAGTGCCGAATATATATCAAGTGCTTTATCCAAACTTCTTTCTTCCATTTATCCCATCCCCCTCTCAAAAATCATATCTGTAACTGTGAATTTTTCTATCTCCTTTGGTTTAGCCGATATATCATTTTCTTCCTCATCTTTTTTATAGGAAAGATACGATATAAGTTCTACCTGTTCTTCACCAAAAGAAATGCTAAAGCTCATATCCTTAAATTTTTCTTTATCCTCTTTTGCCATATGCAAAATGACCATTTCCTCTAAAAGTGTATCCTGTTTTTCCAGCATATGAGCCATACTATACTCACGCTTTCCAGCAAGATGCACTAGAAATGAATAGTAATCTCTGTTAGCAAATACTTCTTCGCCAAATTTTATTTCTAAAATCCCATTTAATTCTTTTAAAGTAACCTTATTCCATTTGTTAATCTGGTCAAGCAATTCATAAAACAACTTCGCAAAATTTGCACCAATTTTCTTATCGAGAATTTCATCATCATATTCAAAATCGAAATCAAGTGACGTTTTTTCAACTTTCTCACCCTTGAGCTTATCCTCAGACCTGAGTGTAAGCATATTATCTATTGATTTAATTGAAAATGTTTTATCTAATCTCGGCGCAAAAAGCGGCATTACAACATGTGCCATTTTCGACGGTTCATCCTCTGTCATAAGCTTAAGCAGGGTTTGTCTAAAATCAAAAATTGGTCTCAATTTCCTAAGCTTTGCTCTACTTATAATATTATCAGAAACCTGTTGTAATTCCATTGTTTCAGCAATCAACTGACTGTGATTATATATTGTCTTTTTAAGCTCGGTTTCAAGCATGCTGATTTCTTCTAAAGCTTTAGATTTAAGTGTTGGTACACCCTCCTCACCACTATTTTCAAATGATGCTTTTTCTATGGCTTTATCAACCAATGCTTTATTTTTAGCAAAAAGCTTTTGCTCCTCGCTAAACCATTTCGCAGTTGTGTCCATATATTTTTCGTATGCCTTTGCACCTTCAAATATATCTATTCCTAAAAGCTTTAACACCTGTTCTTTCTCAAGCTTAAGCTGTATAACCTGACTGTTAATTCTTTTAACTACATCAATTCCACCCTTGAAATTATTTGAAGTAATCATTTTTTCGAGGAGAAGCTGCGAAACATTTATCTTGCTTTCGTCCTTTATCTCCTTTGTATCAAGGTAAAACTCGATACCATCAGATGTAATTGTATAAAGCACCTGACCATTCTCAATCCTACTCTCTATAAGTTTAATTCTAGCAACCTTATTTGCTCTTGTCTCCGGATCATAAAATTTAAACTCAAAAGCACGACCATCATTTTTAAGCTTATCAAATATGTATAAAATAAGCTGTTTTTCTTCCTCAGCAGGCTCCTCTAACAGAAAATCTCTTCTCAAGAGTTCTGCCATAAAGCTCTCATACTCTTCATAGGTAATATCTTTCTCATGGAAATTATTTTCGTTAATCAAAAAACGCAAGGATGCCATCGTAATATACCCCATGTCAAGAAAACCATATTTTCCGTCTTTATACTGGGAAAACGTGGTTTCATTTAACACAAAGAATGGGTAATATTTTTTAAGATTCTGCATTCTTGCGCTATGCTCTGCAATTATGTCGTTTATCATAACGTGCTTTAGTGCCATGAGTACCTCTTCATAATGTAGTATACTTATAAAAACACACAATATAGGCATTTTTACATAGATACATTAATTTTAATACATTATGAAAGAGAATACAAGTTTTTACTGGATATATTATTTATTCTATGGTGGTTTGATTTACTGCATTTATTATAGAACCATCCATAGCGTTTATTAATATATATTTTTGCGTAATCCATCCAAATTTATCATCTACTAATCTCCACACCGGTATATATAGATATTCATTAGTTTTATAGTCTCTGATAGGATAATATATAAGATCCATGTATTTATAAACCTCACCATTATAATACATTCCCGTTGATAACTCACCGACAATACATTCCTTAACAGTAGAAAACGGCAATATTTCAACCGCACCAACTTCTGTATTACCAACTATATATGGATTTTCATAACTTAAAGAAATGACACCTTGTGTTGTTACGCAGATATGAAGTCTCTCCAAACCGTGCCCTCCATTCGTACTGGTTTTTTCGCCTGTAGTTTCATCATAATAATATGTGCCGTTATAATACTGATTATAGTCGACCTCTACACCACTAATAGTTCGGCATAGATTAACAACATATCCATCATACCAGTAATCTTCAGTAATTATCCCCATATCCCTACCATACCATTTTAGAGGGTAGCTGTCATATACCACAAAATTTCCGTCTGCTATTTGTGTTGCAAATTCAACAGCAATCTCTTTTGCCTCTTCTTCAGTAATTGTTGTTATATTCTCCTCAGTAATCCAATCATCTCTAACCCAATCATTTACCCCTATAACATCATATTGTTTATCTTCATTCAAATTCCTAACATCAAGTAGATAAATATAAATTGAACTTTTCTCCTGTGCCAATCCGTTAAGATCTGAAAAAGAATTAAATTCAACAACATATTTAATGTCATTCCTAGATATCAAATATTTATTTCCCTCACACGAATCCGCAACAATATAATCCTCTGGTGCAACACTATATCTGTCATTAAGCTCTCCTAATAGCTTTTCATAATATTCTCTATTATCCTTTGCCTCCTGCGTGTTTCCACTATAATATTCAATCAACTCTTCTGTTTTATCAATTTCTAACTGAATATCCTCTTTAGGAACGAATTCTTCGTCATATTTATATACCTGGTTTTCTGTTAAATCCAACAATATATTTTTCTTTTCCTCTGATGTATAGACTTTAGGTTCAGTCTTTATAACCATCATATTATTAACATCAGGAACTTCGACCTGCACATTTATTTCCGCATATAAATTAACATCTGAAACTGTTTCTTTCCAAACATCTTCTGCACCCAATACATCATACAATTTATCCGCATTAACTATAACGTCCGAAGCATATACACTTTCAGTATTTGATGCAGTATCATTCTTTTTCTCTTCTTTGCTACAACCTGATACTATTAGAATAATGCACAACATAAATATTAAACTTTTTGAAGTCTTTTTCATATAAACCTCCATCACACATATTAAAACAACTTTCATGTATATTAGGATATTATCAGTAAAATGTATCAGAATTGTTTCTAATAACAAAAAATGCACAAAGCAGATATACAAAAATATATCTGCTTCGCCATATAATTCTATGATTTGTTAATTATTCGCAAACTTAGTTGTCAAAATATTCGTCAAGGTATTTATCCAAAATCTTCTCTTCGTCGTAGTCTGGAGCAAATTCACTGGCTATATCACAAATATTTACAACAACAGATACATCCTCCTCAAGTTCTTCTGCTATGCTCTCCACAGACTTCCCTTTTCGAAGCTTACGACATATTTGAACAATCAATTTCTTATCCTGCCCTTGAGACAAGCCTATTTCTTTTCCTATTTCTTTTCCTATTTCCTTTCCTATCTCTATCCCTTCTCTTCTGACATCTGCATCATGGCAAAAAGTTTTCATATACTCAACTCTCCATTCTTTATTACAGCGGGCTCTCGATACTGAACGTTCCAGCCCTTCCGTATAATCATCACAAATCTCACCGGTTTCTATGTACTTTAAAAAATTCTCTGTATTCTTGTCAACATTACATACGGTACCTTTTGTGTTGTAAATAAGAATTTTCCTACCATCCCCGAGATAAATATCCCCCATGTCATCAAAACCTTTACAGATATTTTCAAACTCGTAACAACAAAGTCCTTTATCAAACGGATCAAATGTGCAGATAAAAATAACATAGCTATCCAAAAGTTCTGAATACTCATCACCGGTCTCCAAGTGATTAAGGTCCATAAGTCCCTGATAAAACCTCGAACGTTTCGGGATAACTGCCCTGTTATCGTTCTGCTGCATTTCAGCATCGTAAAGACCAGTTGCTTCATCCTCCACATAAACATCATACCTGACAGCTTTCCCATCAACCGCAACCTTGATTGCTTTCTGATTGTTGATGGAAATATTGTCCCCAATGACATTACCAGTAAGACGTTGCAACATCTCAACACAATTACTAGGTTCCTGCATAACCTTGCCAAAGATAAAATCATCTTTTAATGTTAATCTTTCGTACTGCACCTCAAGCTCATAAGGCGATAAATAAGTTGCATAATCCTTTTTCATGATAGAATTACTCCTTTCTTACGCAGGAGAAACTCCCTAATACAAAATTCATATCCAAGAAATCTCCTGCTGTTTTAAAAATTGAAATGTTTAGCATAGATTTCTTTGAAATATAAAAGCCGAACGGCTGATGAATTATAGAGCAAAAGAAGTATGCTGAATTTAGAGTAACATAGCTATAAAATAGTGTCAATTAATAGTTTGAAACAATTACATAAACCCTTTTATAATGCTCCTTCCCCTAACATGCAGACAACTTATTTACCCATTGCAACACTAATCATGCTTTAGCATGATATTATTGCGTACCCACAGGTATATTAAATTAATGCAACTTAGGGGCTTTGATAAATATATAGCATGCAAACATTTTGACTGCGTATTTAGCGACTGACGAAATCCACCAGTTACGAAGACTTAGGCGCGAAAGCATTCTTGAGCGTCTTAGTCGAAGTTACTGGTTAGTTTGTCAGCGCATTGCAGTATGTTTGCATGCTATATATTTATCCAAGTCCACTATGTCACATTAATTTAATATCCCTGTGTATGGTACGCAATAATCCACCACCAAAAAGAGTCGCTTTACTTCACGCAAAGCGACTCCCTCATTTTAAAATAATCCGACTAATATTAAGCCTTACCTACCGAACCAAAAAGTTCCATCTTCTCTTTAACAGTAGCCTTAATAGCCTCTGCACCTGGAGCAAGGAGCTTACGTGGGTCAAATCCCTTACCTTCAAGATCCTTACCAGCCTCGATGTACTTTCTAGTAGCTTCCTGGAATGCTAACTGGCACTCAGTGTTAACGTTAATCTTAGAAACACCAAGAGAAATAGCCTTCTGAATCATATCTGCTGGAATACCAGTACCACCGTGAAGAACGAGTGGCATATCACCAGTCTTCTGCTGAACTGCATCAAGAGTTTCAAAGCTAAGACCAGCCCAGTTATCTGGGTATTTACCATGAATGTTACCGATACCTGCTGCAAGCATAGTTACACCAAGATCTGCAATCATCTTACACTCATCTGGATCTGCACACTCACCAGCACCAACAACGCCGTCTTCCTCTCCACCGATAGAACCAACTTCTGCCTCGATAGAGATACCCTTCTCATTACAAATCTTAACGAGCTCAGTAGTTTTAGCTACGTTCTCGTCGATTGGGTAGTGGGAACCATCAAACATAACTGATGAGAAGCCAGCCTCGATACAAACTAAAGCTCCATCATAGCTACCATGATCAAGGTGAAGAGCTACAGGAACTGTGATATTAAGCTCCTCAAGCATACCATTAACCATACCTACGATAGTCTTATAACCACACATATACTTACCAGCGCCCTCTGAAACACCTAAGATAACAGGTGAATTAAGTTCCTGTGCTGTTAAAAGAATTGACTTTGTCCACTCAAGATTGTTGATGTTGAACTGACCAACAGCATACTTTCCAGCTTTTGCCTTAGTTAACATCTCTTTTGCTGAAACTAACATTATATGTCCTCCATTATTTTAAAATTTTGTTGTGTCTCACAAATGCTTTATCTACATCGTACAACGCACAACACGTATGAAATCATTATACTATATGATTAAGAAAAAATAAAGTCGTTAAGCCAAAATTTATTTAGCTGATAAAATATATCACTTATAAATACTTTTTAAGATATTTTCCAGTATATGACTTTTTGTTTGCCACAATGTCCTCAGGTGTACCAGTTGCAACAATTGTTCCACCACCTTCTCCACCTTCCGGACCTATGTCAATAATATAGTCTGCCACCTTAATAACATCAAGATTGTGTTCGATAACCACAACTGTATTGCCGTCTTCTCTGAGTTTTTTCAATATATCAACAAGCTTATGAACATCAGCAAAATGAAGGCCAGTTGTCGGCTCATCTAGTACATATATAGTCTTACCAGTACTTCTTCTGCTAAGCTCTGTGGCAAGTTTGATACGCTGTGCTTCTCCTCCTGATAGTGTAGTAGAAGGCTGACCCAGCTTAATATAACCCAAGCCAACATCTCTAAGCGTAGAAATCTTTCTTAAAATAGATGGTACATTCTCAAAAAATTCACACGCCTCATCAACTGTCATATCAAGAACATCAAAAATACTCTTACCCTTGTATTTTACTTCAAGAGTCTCACGGTTATATCTTTTACCACCACAAACCTCGCAAGGCACATAAACATCGGCAAGGAAATGCATCTCTATTTTGATAATACCGTCACCTTTACAAGCCTCACATCTTCCGCCTGACACATTGAACGAGAATCTGCCCTTAGTGTAACCCATTGCTTTCGCATCTTTTGAATTCGCAAATAAATCTCTAATCAAATCAAACACACCAGTATATGTTGCAGGATTTGAACGCGGAGAACGTCCGATAGGCGACTGATCAATATTGATAATTTTATCAAGCTGTTCTATTCCCACTATCTCGTCATGAGCCCCAGCTTTGATTTTGGCTCTATTTAAATCTCGTGCAAGCTGTTTATATAATATCTCGTTAACCAATGAACTCTTCCCTGAGCCAGATACTCCCGTAACGCAAGTCATGACACCCAACGGGAATTTTACATCTATGTTCTTTAAATTATTCTGTCTTGCACCCTTAACTTCTATAAACCCTGTAGGTTCTTTTCGTATATCAGGAACAGGAATTTTAAGTTTACCACTAAGATATGCGCCTGTGATCGATTCTGGACAGTCCATAATATCCTGAGCCGTACCTTCGGCTATAACCTCACCACCATGCATACCTGCACCAGGACCTATATCTATAACATGATCCGCAGCAAGCATAGTATCCTCATCATGCTCAACAACCAAAAGAGTATTACCTAAATCTCTCAGATTCTCCAGTGCAGAAATAAGCTTATTGTTATCTCTCTGATGTAATCCAATACTAGGTTCATCTAAAATATATGCAACGCCAACAAGTCCCGAGCCAATCTGGGTTGCAAGTCTGATACGCTGTGCCTCACCACCTGATAATGTACCTGTCGCACGTGATAAATTAAGATAATCAAGACCTACATTGATAAGAAACCCGATACGAGCCCTAATCTCTTTTAATACCTGTGCTCCAATGATCTCCTGTCTTTTTGTAAGCTGTAGTTTTTCAAGAAAATCATTAAGCTTCACAATCGACATTTCTGTTAGTTCTGATATATTTTTATCTCCTATAGTAACCGCAAGTGATTCCGGTTTTAACCTCTTTCCTTTGCATTCCTCGCATGGAATAATAGTCATATATGATTCATAGTCCTGCTTCATGACTTCGGCAGAAGTCTCCCTGTATCGTCTTTGAACATTTTTAATCAGGCCCTCAAATACAGTTGCATAAACATTAGCGCCATATCTCGAGCTCTCATAATACACATTAATTTTACGTCCATTAGTACCATTAAGCACTATATCTTTAGCTTTATCACTCAAATCTCTAAACGGTGTATCAAGAGAGAAATTATATTCTTTAGCAAGTGCTTCAAGACATGCATGGGTGTAGCTTTTTTTATCACCGCTCGACTGCCAGCCTATAACCGATATAGCTCCCTGATTCAATGATAAACTGTCGTCAGGTATCATAAGTTCAACATCAAATTCATTCCTAAATCCTAAACCAGTACAACAAGGACACGCACCAAAAGGATTATTGAATGAAAAGCTTCTAGGCTCAATCTCATCTATGCTTATGTTACAATCCGGGCACGAAAAACTATCAGAGAAAAGCAATGTTTCTCCTCCAACAACATCTACCTTAAGCAACCCCTCTGACATTTTAATTGCAGTCTCAATAGAATCTGCCAAACGGCTTGTTATACCGTCTTTTACAGCAAGTCTGTCAACAACTATATCTATGTTATGTTTTTTATTTTTGTCTAGAACAATCTCTTCACTAAGTTCGTAGATGCTGCCATCAATAATAGCTCTTACAAAACCACTTTTTCTAGCCTGTGAAAGAAGTTTTACATGTTCTCCCTTTCTCCCTCGTATAACAGGCGCCAAAAGCTGAAATTTAGTTCCTTGTGGAAGTTTTAATATTTCATCTACCATCTGGTCAACTGTCTGTCGTGCAATTTCTTTTCCACATTTAGGGCAATGCGGTATACCAATACGAGCATAAAGCAATCTGAAATAATCATAAATCTCTGTCACCGTACCCACTGTAGAACGTGGGTTACGGTTAGTTGATTTCTGGTCAATAGAAATAGA
Organism: Wujia sp.; assembly: GCA_045531735.1. GTDB lineage: Bacteria > Bacillota > Clostridia > Lachnospirales > Lachnospiraceae > Coprococcus_C. Next base: position 42,723 of record JAZSEO010000022.1, read on the forward strand.
AGGAGACAATCCCTCAATTTTATCCACATCAGGTTTCTCAGAAAGTCCCAAAAACTGTCTCGCATACGAAGATAGAGACTCCATGTATTTTCTCTGACCCTCAGCAAAAATCGTATCAAATGCCAACGAAGACTTACCCGAACCAGAAAGCCCTGTCAAAACTACAAATTTATCTCTGGGTATTTTAATATCTATATTTTTAAGGTTATGCTCTCTTGCACCTTGTATAGTTATATACTTATGTTCACTCATTTTTGTTTCTCCAAATTAGTCATGTAATTTCGCAGTATATTTCTTAATTAACTTCTCCATATCGATTTTATCTTTTTTATCCAACATCATAAGTGTAGCCAATGCACCCATAAGGAATATTACTATAACACTACAAACGATAATACATTTTTTAACGCCCTTACTTTTACGTTCTTCCTCAAGAATTATATCCTGCTCTTCTAATACGTCTTCAACATCCTCTATAGGAACATCAGTCCTCATAGAAATTTCAACCACCAAATCTTCTCTCATCATAATTAATTCCTCCTTAAATAAATATTTCATAATAACAACAAAAAACTGCTTAATTACATAAGAATAGTATATATCATTTTACTCATCATAATCACGCAAAATAATTTTTAATTCTTTTAATTCATCTCTAAGCACAGCCGCTTCCTCAAAGTTGAGCTCAGATGCTGCTTTATTCATCCGCTTAGTAATACGCGCAATTTCTTCTTTAAGTTCTTTTTTAGTCATAGACTCAGGATCCTTGGTGTGACGCATATTCTTTTCTACCTGAATAGCATCCTCATCAACCTCAAGCGAAATAATATCTCTGACATCTTTTTTGATGCTGGTTGGAGTAATGCCATGCTCTTTGTTATATGCATCCTGTATACCACGTCTTCGCTCAGTTTCCTTAATAGCAAGTTCCATAGACCTTGTAATAGTATCAGCGTACATGATAACATGTCCATCCACATTACGAGCAGCTCTACCTATAGTCTGAACCAAAGACGTCTCAGAACGAAGAAACCCTTCCTTATCTGCATCAAGTATTGCAACCAATGTAATCTCTGGTATATCAAGTCCCTCTCTTAAAAGATTGATGCCGACAAGCACATCAAAGACACCCATACGCAAATCCCTGACTATCTCAATACGTTCTAATGTATCTATATCCGAATGAAGATATTTGACTTTTATGTCAAGCTGTTTCATATAATCAGTTAAATCTTCAGCCATACGTTTTGTAAGAGTAGTGACAAGAATTTTATTACCTTTCTCAACCTCTTTATTAACCTCTGCAACAAGGTCATCAACCTGTCCCTTAACAGGCCTTACCTCAACGAGCGGATCAAGCAATCCTGTAGGTCGTATTACCTGCTCTGCACGGTTCTCCTCATTCTCTCTCTCGTAGTCAGACGGCGTTGCAGAAACATATAATATCTTATCAACACGCTCCTCAAACTCCTCAAAATTAAGAGGTCTGTTATCCAAAGCGGATGGAAGTCTGAAACCATAATCAACCAATGTCTGCTTTCTGGCCCTATCACCTGCATACATTCCTCTAACCTGTGGCAAAGTAATATGGGACTCATCAACTATAATCAAATAATCATCTTCTAAGAATTTTAATAAAGTGTTAGGTGTAGCTCCCGGTTCAAGTCCTGCCAAAACTCTGGAATAGTTTTCAATACCAGAACAAAAACCTGTCTCCTTAAGCATCTCCATATCAAATTCTGTTCTTTCCGCTATACGCTGTGCTTCCAAAAGCTTGTCATTTGCCTTAAAATATTTAACTCTCTCTTCAAGTTCCTGCTTAATCTCAACTATGGCTTTATCTATTTTTTCACTCGCAACAACATAGTGAGATGCTGGAAATACACATGCAAAATTAAGAGTTCTTTTAATCTCTCCCGTAAGAGGATCAAACTCAACAATTCTATCTATCTCATCGCCAAAAAACTCAATTCTAAGACCATCCTCAAAGGTTGAAACAGGAAGTATATCAAGCACATCACCTTTAACTCTGAATGTACCTCTACTAAAATCCATCTCATTCCTAGTATACTGAATATCAATAAGCTGTCTTATCAGCTCATCTCTATCCTTCTCCATGCCAGGTCTCAAAGAAATCATCATGGACTTATAATCCTCAGGGTCACCAATACCATAAATACAAGAAACCGATGAAACAACAATAACATCTTTTCTCTCTATCAAAGCGGCAGTTGCACTGTGACGCATCTTATCGATCTCATCATTAACCGAAGAATCCTTCGCAATATAGGTATCCGTAGACGGCACATAAGCTTCCGGCTGATAGTAATCATAATAGGACACAAAATACTCTACAGCATTATGAGGAAAAAAAGCCTTGAATTCACTATAAAGCTGTGCAGCCAATGTCTTATTATGAGCTAAAATAATAGTAGGTTTATTAAGTTTTGCAATAACGTTAGCCATAGTAAAAGTCTTACCCGAACCAGTAACACCAAGCAAAGTCTGCTGCTTTTTGCCCTGTTCAAAGCCTTTAACCAAACTATCAATCGCCTCAGGCTGATCACCTGTAGGCTGAAATTCTGAGTTCAAAATAAATTTATCCATATTTAACCATTCCTTTTAAACAATGTCACTAACACTCGACATCGTATAGTTACTCCATATTTTTTGTGGATTTTCAATTAATTCTTCAGCATTAATTAAATATGCTATATCAGAAATATCACCTATATTTATTATTGATGGATTTAAATTAGGGTTAATCTCTCTAAAAATAAAACGAAATTCATGTTGCCAAAAAAAATCGCTAGTTTTATTAAATGGACCTAATTTTTTACTTTTTTCATCATCTTTATAATATTCAACAAATCCACCTCTAGTTTCGAAAATTTTATATTTATCTATATTATTTTGTAATGTCCTAAACAGGCGGTCTCTAAACTCTTTAACATTTTCTATTACAACCGCATACTGACAACCAAATTCGTAAAGTTTTTTACTTGGTTTAACCAATATTCTTCTATCTCTATCAAACAATAAAGCATACAAACAAAATAGTTTAAAATATTTAAAATCTTCAGATAACAAATGTACATTTCCTATCAACGCATCACCTAATTCTTTTTCTAAATCTTCTAATCCAATTTTATATAAATCTTTTTTATTAACACTAGCAATAGCCCCTTCAAGAAAATCATTAACCGCAACATTACGTTTTATATCTTGACCACTTGCTATTGTTTCTATGCCTCTATAATATTCAAGAGAATTTAGATATATCTCCCCTTTTAGTAGCTCTTTAGCAAAATTTGTAAACTTTACAAACTTAAAATCCATTATATCTCTCCTATATAATCTCTCCTAATCAACTTCCCATTTACATTCGATATTGTAAACAGAAACAGGCATACTAATAAATTGTATATCAAATTTCAAACTTGGTTCCACAGTAGATTTAGCACTATGTATTCTAAATGACAATTGCCACCCATTATCCAAATACATTTCAACTGTATTATAACTATTAGGCTTAAATTCAAGTGCAATCATTCTGGTAGGCATTTTTATAACAGGCACTTCAATAACAGGAGTTTTCGTCTTACTAGATTTATTTAAAGTTCCATGCATATTAAAAGTATGAATTAAAGTGATACGTTTATTATCTTTACTTACAATCTTATAATAATCTCTAACACCTATAAGATATTCTATCATTTTGCGAGGCACCATCTTATCAAATTCACACGCTTTATTCACTTCATCAATAAATGCTTGTAAAAGTGGTTTATATACTTTTTGTTTTTTATCTTCTAATTCTGACCATTTTGTGCCCTTTTCTTTCTCATTTTTCAAAAACGAAAATATAGGTTTCACTGTATTCCAATACTCTTCACTACAAGGCAAATTATACCATTCTTTTCCGAAATCTATTTTATAACTCAATCTACTATGCTTAACAGCATCATGATTATGTTTTATACTTAATCCTATCTCCCACATAATGTCATTTCTTTGTATTACAATATCTCTAACATCACCCACTATACCATATCCATCATTTTGAAACTGCATAATCAATTCGTCTGTATCGTCTTCTAGCAATTTAGGTTCTAATTCCAATATTGTTTTTATTGCAGTTTTTGCAGATGCCAACATACTATTCTGCACATCAGATGTAATAGATGCCCATGCTCTCTCGTTAGCATAAAAACTAGAATTCTCAATTATCCTTGTTTTTCTAGACATATATAAATTTTCATATAAAGTTTTTAACCATGCATATTCATATGCTCTTCCTTGATCATTACTTTTTGTACTCATCTTTATCCCCTATTTTCCTATCCTATACACAGATATTATTTAATGTATCTTTTATTGCGCAAGCAACTTCATATGCCAAATTCACTGGCACTGCATTCCCAATCATCTTATATGCATCATTAGTTTTCGAATAAATAAATCGAAATTCATCAGGAAATCCTTGTATTCTAGCGACTTCTCGTACTGTCATTCTACGGTATAATGATTCCTCGCCTTCAACAAATCTACAATCATCTTTTCCTACTTTTATCATCTTAGGTGCTTGCGGATGAATTTGACATTGTCTACCAGATGCTTGTACAGTAAATGCTTGCTCATCCCATGCTTTTACTCTATTTCTACTCATAAATATAGGTGAATATGCACCTGTATAGTATTCATTATTGTTTACAGCAATAGGATTATGATGATTTTTTTCTCCTGCAGGAACCGCAGTATCTTTCAAATCCCATATCACATCTCTTAATGTTATTTTCTTATAATCTTCTTCTGTTGAACCGTGCGGGAATTCAAAATTTACATCTAAATCATTTCTGAAACCAATATAAAAAACTCTTTTTCTTTCTTGAGCAACCCCATAATCTTTAGCATTTACCAATGTAAGCGAAACCTTATATCCTGCATCATCAAATAAGTCCATAATGTGTTTTACTGCTTGCGAATGCCGATTTGCTAACATCCCACTAACATTTTCAGCCAAAAAAAACTTTGGTTTGAATTCTTTAAGAATTCTAATATAATCAAAAAAGAGTTGCCCTCTAGCATCTTCTATTCCTTTAAGAGTTCCTGCTTCTGACCATGATTGACAAGGAGGACCACCTATAATACCATCAACTTCTCCATCAATATAAGGCAATAAATCTTTTTTAGTAACCTGACGCACATCACCTTCAATTAATTTTGTATTAGGATGATTTGCTTTAAATGTATCCCAGATTGTTCTATCAAATTCGTTCGCAACAGGAATATTAAAACCAGCTCGTTCAAAGCCTAAGTCCAACCCTCCACAACCACTAAACAAACTAATTATATTCATATTTTTTCCTCTCATTATTTTTACTTTTTATTTCCAACATCTTCCCAAACATTATTGAATAAAAAAATTCTAAATACTCTATAACTATACCACAAACATTTTTAAATGTACAGCAAAACATGAACATTTGTTCTGTTCTAAATTTCATAGAATTCCGCAGGAATTTCTTATGAAATTTTGGCTGTTGAATGTGGATTATATATAGCAGTATGTATGGTTGTGTATCACATATAAAAGCAAACATTCAGACTGCGTATTTAGCGACTGACGAAATCCACCAGTTACGAAGGCTTAGGCTCGAAGGCATTCCTGAGAGTCTTAGACGGAGTTACTGGTTAGTTTGTCAGTGCGTTGCAGTTGTTTGCTTTTACATGTGATGCACAACCATACATACTGCTATATATAATCCACATTCAACAGCCAACCCACATTGAACAAAACACGGGCATGCATATTATATGCATGCCCGAAAAAATACATTATTAAATTTTAGAAATTCTCTTCCATTGCTTTCACAAGCCAATAAACCATACTATGTACAGGAGCCGAAACATTACATCTGGAGGCAAGACTAAGCAAGCTGCCAGTAAGCGTATCAATCTCTGTTTTCTGTTTCTTCTCAATATCCTGTAATGTCGATGAACGATGCTCGTATGTAACAGGAATAAGTTCCTCAAAAAGAACTCTTCTGTACTCCTCTGCTGTCGACCAATATGTTATACTGCCAGACGCACGAAGAATCTCAAAAGTCTCCTCAATAAGAATATCCATAATAGCATGAGCGTAATCAGAATCCGCAAGCTCGCCATAAGATTTACCAAGAATAGCTCCCAACGGATTAAGCGTTGTATTATAAATAAATTTGGCCCACAAAGCTTTGCTAAGCTCCTCATCAATTTCAGCAGGCATACCTGATTTGTTAATCATCTCTGCCAAATCCGCAACCTCTTCTTCATCATATCCATAAATCGAGCCGAGTAAAATCGGAGCCTGATGTGCAGTAATCGTACTTTCATTAGGTACATCCTTTTTAAAACCCGTAATCACTCTACTGTGATACAGCATCTCCTGAGGGAATTTTTCAGCAAAGCATGCCTCATATCCCATACCATTCTGCATAAAAACAATATTACAACTATCTTTCATACAGTTTTGATGCTCTTCAAGCATCTCGCTAACTTCCTCATTAACAGTAGTTTTTGTAGTAATAAGCACATAGTCATACTTATCCTCTGGTAACTCTGCATAATCCTCATACACACCAACTTTACCTGCAGGTACAACTATATCTTTAAACCTGCCTTTTCTAGCTATTCCATTTTTCTGTATTGCAGCCTTTGTTTCACCTCTCGCAATAAAATCTACCGTGCACCCCGAATCAACTAAAGATGCACCAACTCCAATTCCAAGAGCACCTGCTCCAATAATCAAAACATTCATATTCTTCCCCCATATCTTTTTGTCTTATCAACAAGTTACTTCATTTTATAGCTTAAAACCACAGCAGAAATCTTAGGTACTTTGATGCTTAGAACATTGTTTTTAACCATGTACTCATGCTGTTCCAAATCATAGCCATCCTCTGTTGTAATAATTAATCGTTTCATAAAGCTTCCATCCGGAACACCCAATCTTCTAACATGAATTTTAAGCTCATGTTCTTCGTAATCATTATTTAATATTACAACCACTGCCTGTTTCTGTGTAAATCTTCCATAGCTCACTACTTTGTAGCCACCATGAAGAAACATTACCGAGCCCTTCATCAGAGCTTCGTTTTTCTTGTGAATTTTAATAATATCTCTATGGAAATCAATCAATTCATGATCTTCTCTTCCCCAAGGATATGTTCTTCTATTATCCGGGTCTGTCCAACCACAAAGACCAGCTTCATCACCATAATATATAGTCGGTGCACCAGGCCATGTCATCTGAAATACAACAGCCTCTCTAAATACGCCCTTGTTAATATTTTCGTTAGCTGCCTGAGGCCCCATAGTATGAATACGCCCTACTCTTCTGTTTGTTCTTGTAAGGAATCTTGAATGGTCATGATTCGATAACTCATTCATAGCTATTTCCAAAGAATTTTGATTAAATCTGGACATATGATGCCTTAACGCTCCAGTGAATGCGTCCGGATTACCAAGCAAATCACCTCTAAATTCATCACTATGTTTTTCGACACCTGTCAAAAACCATGTGATAGGCTCCATAAAGGCATCATAGTTCATAACCGTATCCCACTGGTCACCCTGCAACCAGGCTTTTGCATCTCCATAATGCTCAGCTAAAATAATTGCTTCTGGATTTGCTTTCTTCACTCTATCTCTGAAATCACGCCAAAACTTATGATTAAATTCCTCTGTATATCCTAAATCTGCCGCAACATCAAGTCTCCAACCATCTGCGTTAAATGGTGGCGAAACCCACTTCTCGCCAATTCTCATAATATATTCATATAATTTTTCTGACTCTTCATAATTCAGCTTAGGTAGCGTATCATGTCCCCACCACCCATTATAAGTAGTATTATATGGCCACTTCCACTGGTCCTGGAATTTAAAGAACGACCTATATGGACTGTCATGAGATACAAATGCGCCCTTGTCATAGCCCTCTTGATTCTCATAAATACATTCTCTATCAAGCCATTTGTTAAATGAACCACAATGATTAAACACGCCGTCCAAGATAAGTTTCATACCTCTTTTATGAACTTCCTCTATAAGCTCAACCAAAAGTTGATTACTTGCTTCAAGATTAGCTTTGTCCGTAACACGTGTTATATATCTGGTAGACTCTTTGTTAGTTTTACAGCCCTCCGGAAGACACTCTCCTTCATCTTTTACAATTCTTCCAAAGTGAGGGTCAACATAATCATAGTCCTGAATGTCATATTTGTGATTAGACGGAGAAACAAATATAGGGTTAAGGTATATTACGTCTACACCTAAATCCTTAAGATAATCGAGCTTATTCATAACACCCTGAAGGTCACCACCATAAAACGAACGTACATCCATGTTGTCTGGATATTTAAACCAGTCTGTTATCCGCTTTGTACCCTCTCCTATATAGCAATATTCATTATCTAAAACATCGTTACTCTCATCGCCATTGCAAAATCTATCAACATATATCTGATAGAATACGGCACCTCTTGCCCAGCCTGGAACTCTAAAATCAGGTGCTATATGGAAGTTATAATCAGGATTCAAAACTTTTTGCGAGCCTAATTTGTTGTAATAGCAAATTACGCTTCCGGAAATAACCTCATAATAATAATTTAACTCTTCGTCTACATCTTTCAGGGTATATGCATAATAATCGAACAACTCATTGCTACTCTCTATACTCATATCATATCTCTCACCATTGCAAATGAGATATACTTTATCAACATTATCTACCGCTGTTCTAAACTTCAATGTCACCGACTCACCCTTCGCAATCTCAGGCGGACATCTATAGCTTTCTGTACCGTCGGCAAACAGAGCTCCAAAATTCAGAGCAGATTTTGTATTATAAACATATTCAAATATTTTGTGAGCATTCAATCTCTTATCAGACATGGAGTCTTCCTCCCATTTATACTGTTATGATATAAAACCATAGCTATTGTTATTTTAATACAATATACAAATTTTAACAACTATATTGTTGTAAAAAAGTTTTACAAAAGGAGAAAAGGACAGCCAACGTACGACTGTCCTTTTCGGAGAAGGTATTTTGTTACTTATGGGGTGTAGCAAAAAACTATATAATGTATTGGGGGGGTTACAAATATTATTATACCCATATTTATAGAAAAGTCTGCCCAAACATTTTTAATTTTCTAATTTTTTTTTGTGCAATTTATCGATAATAATCTATTTCAAACGACAAAAAAGCCCCTTTTTTGTCTATTACATACAAGAGGCTTTTTATATACTAGTAATTTTTACCAATTGCTTTGTATTTAATTTACAAAATTAATCTTCAGTAACTACATTTTCAGCACTTACATCTGATATTCCTGCTTCAACATCCACTCCTGCCGGGCAAAAAAGTGCTTCAAATTCAGCTCTCTCAATGCGTTCCTTAGCAAGAAGAAGCTCCGCACATTTGTGCAATACTTCTATATTCTCAGTAATAATACGCTTAGCCTCCTGATAACACTCATCAATAATACGTCTAACCTCACTGTCTATCATAGCAGCAACTTCCTCACCATAGCTACGTGAATGACCTAAATCTCGCCCGAGGAATACCTCTTCCTCATTATCAACCTCATAGTTGATTAGACCTACTTTTTCAGACATACCGTATTTTACAACCATAGCCTGTGCTGTCTGCGTAGCCTGCTTTATGTCCTGTGATGCACCAGTGGTAATATCGCCAAAAATAATCTCCTCAGCAATTCTTCCTCCAAAGCTCACCTGAATATCCTGAAGCATTTTCTTTTTCGTATTAAACACATTGTCATTTTCAGGAAGTGGCATAGTATAACCACCAGCACCTCGACCATTTGGAATAATCGATACTATATGCACTGGACCAACCTCACTCAATAGATGGAACAAAATTGCATGGCCAGCCTCGTGATACGCTGTAATTCTTCTCTCTTTCTCAGGAACAAGTCGGCTCTTCTTTTCACCACCAATTCCAATTTTAACAAAGCTTTTATCAACGTCTTCTTTTTTAATATATGCTCTATCCTTCTTAGCCGCACAAATTGCAGCTTCATTCATAAGATTCTCCAAGTCGGCTCCTGCAAATCCCGCCGTTGTCCTTGCAATCTCATGTAAATCAACGTCATCAGCAAGAGGTTTATTTCTAACATGAACCTTTAATATTTCTTCCCTACCCTTAACATCCGGACGTCCAACCAAAACCTTACGGTCAAAACGACCTGGACGAAGTATTGCAGGGTCAAGAATATCAACTCTGTTGGTTGCTGCTAATACAATAATACCCTCATTAGTACCAAATCCATCCATCTCTACCAAGAGCTGATTTAAGGTCTGCTCACGCTCATCATGACCACCGCCAAGGCCCGAGCCTCTTTTTCTCGCAACCGCATCTATCTCATCTATAAAGATAATACATGGTGAATTTCTTTTTGCATCCTCAAAAAGATCTCTAACACGCGATGCACCAACACCTACAAACATTTCCACAAAATCAGAACCTGATATCGAAAAGAACGGAACACCTGCTTCACCTGCAACAGCTTTTGCCAAAAGAGTTTTACCTGTTCCAGGAGGGCCCTCCAACAGAACACCCTTAGGTATTCTTGCACCTAATGTATTATATTTTTCGGGACTCTTAAGGAAATCTACTATTTCCTCCATATCCTCTTTTTCTTCCGCAAGACCAGCAACATCTTTAAAGGTTAATTTGGCATCTTCTCCTGTCGCCATTCTGGCACGGCTTTTGCCAAAGTTCATAACTTTTCCACCACCTCCGGTGCCACCTCCAGATGAGCTTCCAAGTAACATAACCATCAAGAATATCGCTAATGCTATTCCAATTAGAAGCGGAAGCCATGTTAATAATGGATTCTGTCTTACCACATCATCCAATCTCATATTTATGGTTCCATCACCATATTCCATAACAATTTCCTGAACAGTATTTACATCCGACACGTAAAATTGTTTCTGTTCTTCAGTTTCCTTATAGGTTATTAAAACAACACCTGTCGGAACCTCTCCGTTCTGGAATATATCCACTGCTTGTATCAAATCGTTTGTTACATCATTTTTGAATTCATCTATAGTGTAAGTAACATCCGTAAACTTATTGCTGTTTTGAATCCATATAATCACGCATAACGCAATAAGAAAAACCAAAAGGTAAATCCCCAGACCTTTTCCCTTACTTTTTTTCATTTATGTGCTCCCTTCTAGTTTTATTCCTCGATTATTCCAATATATGGTAGATTTCTATATTTTTGTGCACAATCAAGACCATATCCTACTACAAATCGGTCAGGCACAACAAAGCACGTCATATCAGGCTGTATATCAACCACGCGTCTATCCGGCTTATCAAGAAGAGTAATTATCTTGAAGCTCTCTGGTTTTCTCTCTTTCAAAATATTAACTAGATATGACAACGTTCTACCCGAATCCATAATATCTTCAATAAGGATTACATGTTTTCCTTCAATGCTATCATCCAAATCCTTTATGAGCTTTACTACACCTGACGATACAGTACCACTGCCATAACTACTAACTGACATAAAATCCATAGTCACAGGCACAGTTAATTTTTTAGCAAGCTCACACATAAAAAAAACACTACCTCTAAGTACGCCTATCAAATGAACAACTTTGCCTTCATATTCTTTGCTTATAATATCAGCTATTTCCGTTATTCTCTTTTCTACTTCTTCCTCACTAATAAGTACTCCTATTTTTTCTGCCATACTTATTCTCCCTTTCTTTTGTAATTCAAATGTATAATTTTTTTAGTATCATCTTGTATCTTGCAGGACTCACTATATCTAAGTCCTAACACCCATAATACTTCTTTATCATTTGCCAGTATCGGCCAATTATTTCTTATTTCTCTATCAATTTTATTATCAATGAAAACCCTTGATAATTTTTTAGTATTTCCTTTAGAGTCAATTACTATATAATCCCCATCTGTAGGTGTTCTTATACACAGACCGTCCTTTATTTTATCATAATCAGCCATTTTAGTATATATTTTTTTTGAAACATCTATATCGGACTCCTTGTTCTCAAATGCTACATCCATAGTCCCCCAACCAGGAATAATATAGCTTCCCGATTTATTTATACTAATATTATAATCACTTTCCTGAGCCACCTTGCTACTGATTATTATCTTGTCATAGCTTTTTCTTGCTTTTATATTATACGGTAATTCTACCATTCTTCCTGTATCCTGATATATTAACGAGACAACCGACATAATATGATTTCTTGTTATATTCTTTTTATTACCTGCTACTTTACCAATCGCTTCATGAATAACATGTTCCTGCAACACAGGACTGAAAGTGTATAACTGATTTACATCAAGGTTAACGCTCTTTCCAAAGCCATCCTCTTCTAAGCCTGCATCATATCCTTCTAAAGCCTGCTCACGTATAAATGAGTAGCTTTTTTTTGCCTCATCCGCTATCTGACATATATGTTTTATCGCTCCACTATTTATGTCTTCCATTGCAGGAATAATCAGATGGCGAATTTTATTTCGCGTATATTCAAGTTGTGAGTTTGTTGAATCTTCTCTGAAATCCTGTTCTTTTTTTACAAGATAGTCTTCTATATCAACTCGCGTCATACCAAGTATTGGACGAATTATATTTCCTCTTACAGGCATAATTCCTGATATTCCTTTAAGACCTGTTCCCCTTATCAAATTAAAAATCACAGTCTCTGCCAAATCATTTTTATTATGTGCAACAGCTATTTTGTTACACGAATACTTTTCGAGAGTTTTTTCAAAGCACTCATATCTAAACAATCGTCCCGCTTCTTCAATGGTTAACTTATTTGCTGCCGCGTAAACTGGAATATCTTTATGAAACGCCACAAACTCGATATTATTTTTTTCACAGAACGATTTAACAAACTCCTCATCTTCATCAGCTTCAGAACCTCTTATCATGTGGTTAACATGGACAGCCACAAGCCTTCCCAATTCAAGCTTAGCCGCCAACTCATGAAGTACAAGCAAAAGACATGTCGAATCTGCTCCACCTGAAACACCTACTACAACACAATCGCCACTCTCCAGCATAGAATTTTCCATTATGTAATTGTAGATTTCATTTGTAAAGTTATCCATATCGGCTCCAATTTATTCCAAATTTAACACATAAAAATATAACATATCCATGTAACTCTGTACATAGTTGTCACAAAGTTTTAACAAGTTTACAGGCTATTATCGTAGCATCATCTCTCAATCTATTTCCTCCTACAGCTTTAATCTTTTCGATTACATATTCAACAATATCTTCTGGCTCATCAAGCTCCATTTCACACAAAATATCTCTTAAATAATCATCCTTATTCTCAAATATTACACTTTCCAAAATACCGTCACTTACCATCACTATTATATCATTTTTATAAAATTTTTTTACGCATTTTTCGCAAACCGCTCCCTCTATAACCCCCACAGGAAGCGATGTTGATTTTATCATCTCAAGCCACTCACCTCTCTTAACATAGCTGGTGGCTGCCCCTTGCTTGTACATTCTTCCCGCACCCGAATGCAAATCAATTAGCAACATATCAAGTGTAGAAAATGTTTCGCCTTTATTTAAACTTGCCAAATATGAATTTACAAGCTTTATGGATATTTCTTTATCAAAGCCAGCCTGTAAAAGTTCTTCCAATATTTCCAAAAGATTGCTACTATCAGCAGAAGCCTTTTCTCCATTCCCCATACCATCGGCAATCATAACAAGCTGTTGCCCGTCAACAATCTCACCAATATAAAAATTATCTCCCGAAACCTCTCCTGTATAGCGGCTAAGTCTCCTGACAGCAGTTTTACATATAAACTCCGGTTTTTCTCTAAAACACAGCATTTCATAATTATGACCAACTATTTGCCTGCTTTCATCCTTAACCTCCAGCGTTATCTTAATCTCTTTTTCAATAATTTTTCTAACAGCTTCAGCAGCAACAATTCGTCCACGCCTTACTTTTGACGTTATGTAAACTTCTATTCTGTCGTCATTGTTACGGATTAAAATCAAATTTTTCACTTGAACATCAATAGCATTTAACTCTTCTATTATATTTGCTTCTATAGTCTTACGCAGAGGCACCTGTTTTTCGAGCTGATTAGTAAAATTTTCTATTATTACACCTACATCACTAAACCCGATTCCAGTATTAACCGAACCTGCCAACGTATATTCTATTCTCTTAAAAGCAGAGGCTAGCCCATTTATTCTTTCTATGATAAGCCTTCCCCATTCAGGCGAATTTGATGTCAGTTCATCACTTCTAATCCTGCCATCAATATGAGCAGTGACTCTATTAGGAAAAAGCAAAAACAAAAAGATTGCTGATGCAACAGCTTTTATATTTTCCTCTTCAAGCAAAAACTCATACCAATATACACCTAAGATATAATACACTGCAAGAAATATTACCGTAAATAACAGTCTTCCGCATTTCAAAACACACAACACTGAAAAAGATATTATTGCCAATAGCAACATTGCTGGCAAATACATAAGCTCATCCATTTTAAAAGAAATAATAAGACCAGTTGCAACCGTCCATATTATTCCTATTCCAAAACCAAATTTATAAAGCAATAAAACAATAGAAAAAAAACTGACAGCATTTACTAAAACTATTTCTCCAAAAATTTGTACCGGCATTCCATATAAAGTTGCCACACCTAACAAAAAAACACTAACCAAAGCTTCATTTTCTACAATTATTTTACTGTAATCTTCTTTTATGGTTTTTATTCCATAATAAAAAATCATTGTAGAAGAAAAAACCAGTGCAGCTTCTATAGGTATCTGTTTAAGCTCAACTCCACCAAAAGCATAATAAAAAGATAAATTTATAATTGTCAAAAGCATTGCAGAAAGACCTGATAGTGCAAGTTCCCTACCTCTAACCAACGCAAAGGCCTTAAAACTACTTATAACCAAAACACAAAGCGAAGTTAGTATATATTTAAGAACTGAAAAAAAAGAAAGTTTTTCAAACATCCCAAACAATAAAGCGGCAAGAGGAAACCAACCACTTGTCCCTGTCATGGAGGTAGCTGCAATAAATCCAACCCCAAAGGGATTCATTTCCAAAACAACACACCCACCGATAAAAAATGCAACTATCGTAATCCATAACCCATCAATAGCTTTGTTTTTTTTCATAACACCCTCCAAATTACAAATCACAGAATTAATGCCTTAGAATTATAACTTTTATCCATATTTTTTTATGTCAAACTCTGGAAATAATGATTACGAATTATTGACAAAAAGAAGCACAAAAAAAGAAGCTTTATAAAAACCTAAAGCTTCTTTTTACTCATTTGGTCTTATGACTATTTCATCCGGATATACCATGCCAAGTTTATCTTTTGCCACATCCTCTATATATTGATTTGTTTGCATGTACTGCTCTTGTGCTATCAGGTTTTCCTTTTCCAACTTAGCCTGCTCTATTTTGTATTCCAAAGATATCTCGGTCTCTTTGAGTTCTCTGCTTTGAGTTCGTAGATTTACAACTCTTACACATGCAACACAGCACACAAAAACAACTGCCACTACTATAAATAAGCTGGCAATTGATGATTGCTTTCTAGTTGATTTTCTTCTCTTTAAATTTCTGCTCATTTCCATACCCGACTAACTATCTATTTCTTTTTACAGATAAAACAATTTTAACCCTTTTTCCGAGGTTTTTCAACATTTTCTTTAGGTTTTTCAACACTTTTTTTACTAACAACAAGATATAGGATATACCCTCAATAAAAACACAACTTATAGTGTAGTGATACATAACAAAACCCAAAACACATCCAATTAAAATATAAATTCTAAATTCTCCATAATTGCTGAGTTGAATTTGAGACTCTATTGTGGTAGCACAAAACAGCCAAAAAAATATATCCTCTATTCCGATAAAAAAATTATTATGGCTTATAAGTCGCCTAAAGCATCTTATAACATCATATACAAATCCCAGCCATGCACCAACAAAAACAAACAGCAAAAACACATTATATTGCAAAGCTATAGTCTCTGTCATCAAACACTCCTAATGCATTAACATATAAACTATTATATGTCTCTAAATTTAAGAGTATTACCAACATTTTACAGATACTTATACATCTCTTTTGCGTCCTCTTTTTTTGTTGTATCAGCTATCATTGTCACCTCAACCCTGACAGACTTATTACCAAATGCTATCTCTATAACATCACCAACCTTAACATCATAGGAAGCCTTTACAACCTTATCATTTACCATAACTCTGCCTGCATCGCATGCTTCATTGGCAACTGTTCTCCTTTTTATTAATCTTGATACCTTTAAATATTTATCCAAACGCATAATCGTTTCCTCCTTACTAAATATAAATAAATCAAAAGCCACCGCGCTAAGCGATGGCTCTTAATTTATAAACTCTTATGTGATTAGTTTACAGAATCCTTTAAAGCCTTACCAGCCTTAAACTTAGGTGCCTTAGAAGCAGCAATCTTCATAGTCTCACCAGTTCTTGGGTTTCTACCTTCTCTTGCTGGTCTCTCAGCAACTTCGAATGTACCAAATCCAACTAACTGAATCTTCTCACCTTTCTTTAACTCGCTTGCAACAGTCTCAGTGAAAGCCTTAAGTACTTTCTCTACCTCAGTTTTCTTTAAGCCAGTCTTCTCTGCCATGCTTGCAACTAATTCATTCTTGTTCATTGATAATTCCTCCTATATAATACAAACGTCTTTGGTTGCCATAAGACAATACCTTATATTTGCGACATCCTTTAAAAATGCCCTATGCATATTTATACCCTTTTAACCAGTATTTGTCAAGTAAAAAAGCATGGAATTTCAATATCTTTTTTGATTTTTTTATTAATTTATCCTTCCATCTGCTTTCCAAGAAAATTAGCGGCAATTACAGCAATCTTTTGCTCTGCCTCTCCGATAGGCTTGTCTCCATCTCTGGCAAGCAATATCACCGCTCCAATTGCGTCGCCTTCGCATATTATAGTCTGTACAATCTGACCACTATACTCATTTTCACCATTTCCAAGAATTTTTATAAATTTCTTTTCACCTTTTTTTGCTAAAATAGCCTCTCTATCATTAATAGCCTCTTCCAGCTCTTTATGAAGACTTTTTCCAAGAAGCTCTTTTTTAGGTATTCCTGCCACCGCAATAATCTGGTCTCTGTCACTTACACATACACCACAACCTAAAATTTGCGCTGTTGCCTCCACATACTGCTGAGCAAATACGCTTAGTTCGCCTATAGGTGAATATTTCTTTAAAATTATTTCGCCTTCCTTGTCTGTAAATATTTCAAGTGGATCGCCTTCTCTTATGCGGAGTACTCGCCTTATTTCCTTGGGTACAACTATTCTTCCAAGTTCGTCTATCCTTCTAACTATTCCAGTTGCTTTCATATAACAAAAACCTCCATTTACAAATCTTAGTATTTGAAACTAGTATCTGTAAATGGAGGCATTTTATACCTTAAAACTTTCTTAATTAAATTTCTTTTTCTTGATTTAATTGTTCCTCAAAAGCAACAACCTTATTTCTTCCAGTTTTTTTAGCTTCATATAATGCAACGTCAGCTTGTTTTATGGCAATATTACAATCGCCACCTATATATTCTGAGACTCCAATAGAAATTGTAGAATTACAGATACCATTGTCGGTACTTTCTACTTTCTCTCTAATCTTTTCTGCAATTCTCGCAGCCTGTTCTCCTCCACATCCAGGCATTATAATCAAAAACTCTTCACCACCCCATCTAATAACATAATCTGTTACTCTAACAGCATTTTTTAATATATTTGCCAAGTGCACAAGCACCTTATCACCTGCACTATGCCCAAATTCATCATTGACCTTTTTAAAATAATCAATATCAATCAAGAGCATACTAACATCTAAGCCTGAGAAACTCGTAAATTCGCCCGTATTCAAATCGATAAGTTCTTTAAGCTTGTTTCTATTATAAGCCTCTGTAAGCTGATCACGAACAGCAAGCTGTTTAAGCTGATCTTTTGCTACATAATGTTCAAAATATACTCCTTGCATCATATGATGCATAGCTCCTACCGCTAATACACATGGCAAATTAAACAAATACATCATTTCTACGTTTTCGTATTGTATAAATATATCTGCCACAGCTATATCCGCCATTAACAATAAATGTGCTATCATACTATATTTGAACGGAGCCGAAAAACCTGCACACACAAATATAAGATTCATGATAATCATACCTGGAATTGCGAACTGCCTATCAGGCAATAGATATGTTGCCCAATCTGTGCACCAAATAATAATATGTATCATCAAATATGATGCCGTAACCATAATACGATAATCATCTACTTTTTTCGACAAAACCAAATAAACAATAAACGGTACAATAACTATCGCACGCGACAATAAAGTTTCATATGCAAAATGCCCAAATATGCTACAATCCGTCACAAAAAAAGACAAATACGCTAACACCGACACAGTAACCATGCGAATATTAAATTTTTTATAATATTCATATTTTGATTGAAAAAAATTTTTCCGTTCTTCTTTAGAAAAATCTCTCAAACTGATTTTATCCATATATAAAAATCCTCCAAAGAAACTGCTCATTGCCCTGCAATCATCAGCCTTGTTTCAAACTCATCTACAGCTAACGGTTTATCAAAATAAAAGCCTTGAGCAAGAAAACAATTATTTCTTTTGATTAATTTTAATTGTTCTACAGTCTCTACGCCTTCAACAATACATTCAAACCCCATATCAGCGGATAATGCTATAATATGTTTCAACATAGCCATACGTTTTTCATCATAATTTTTACCATCCGGCAGATAACTTCTATCTATTTTTATGACACTCCAAGGGGCCTCTCTCAAAAGATTAAGCGATGAATATCCTGTACCAAAATCATCTACAGAGGTTGAAATATTATGCGCTCTAAGTCCTGTAACCAGTTGTTTAAGCGTATCAAAATCCATATCCATAGTAGTCTCAGTAAGTTCTATTTCTATATATTCATGAGGTATCTTGTTGCCATCAATAATTTCTAATATGTTTTCCAAAATTCTCGGATTTCTTAAATGTCTTCTCGACAGATTAACAGATACCTTAACAGCCTGTTTACCTGTTTCAAGCCATCTTTTTATATCTTTACAAACTGAATCCAACATATAAAAATCCAATTTACAAATAGACTGATTTTTTTCAAGTACAGGAATAAAATCTCCTGGCGATATGAGTTTTCCATCATGAAACCATCTACATAAAGCCTCTGCGCCCACCATAAGATAATCCTTCAAATCAACCTTCGGCTGATAAAAAACTTTAAACTCTCCATTTTCTAATGCACTCGCAAACATGCCTTCTATCTCTTGGTCCTTTTTTGTTTTCTCCAAAAGTTTATTATCAAAAAATGCAGTAAAAGAAGTCTCAACTGAATCTTTAGCTACTTTTGCCGCCATACTTACAGAATCCAAAATATCTGTCGCATTAACACAATCCTCAGGTATCATATAAAATCCTGCACTTGCCGAAATATGAACTACTTCTTCACTGTTCTCCAAGTGCACTTCCTGCCCCATAAGGTGATTTTTAACTTCCTCTATCTGTGTTTTATGGAATAGCATAATAAATTTATCTCCACCCACACGGGATATTATGTCTTCATCCTTAAGCTTACTCTGTAAGCTAGACAGATACTGTCTCATTGCCAATGTTCCATTTCTTCTTCCCACCTGTTCGTTAACCGAAGTAAAACCTTTTAGGTTAAATCTGCAGGCTGAATAGAGATGTATTTGTCCTTTTTCTATAAGCATATTGGATGTCTTAACAAAGTAATTGAGATTATATACATCCAATTCATAGTCTTTATATAAGGTTTTTGTAGCTAAACGTACAGCTCTTATTCGAACATGAAAGCTATATAAGGTTCTAATAAATACTTTTATCTTAGAAAGTGCATCTTCATCCCATGCTTCTAGCTGATTCGCACCATACAGTGTATAAACACCTATATTGGAATCTACCGTATCCTCTTTTTGAGTATACACACAGTTTTCATTTACAGACTCAACGTTAAATAATATCTCTTTTTTTATTTCACTTTCTCTTTCCTGAATGGAAGTATCAAAAAAACAAACCTCTAATCGTCCTATTCCAAGCACATTGCACATTGGAGTTATCGCATCTGCTATGTCGTTGCTTTCATCATCTGCTACAATACCAATATTAAGCAAAAACTCATTCAACGCACTTGTATATTCTGTATTATCAACCATCGAACCCCTCCTTATAATGTTAGCTGCGGAATACTAAGTTCTACAATAATTGTATTTTCCTCTGTTCTTCTCATATCTACAGACGCAAATAACTGTTCTAGTAAAAGCTTTGCAAGACGAGGTCCAATCAACGCAACGTCCTCTGGCTCGTAGTCTAAATTATTATTATCTAAATAGCTTAAGATTTTTTTACCTACATCAGACGGTATCTCTGAATCATAATCCATAACGGTAACAATAATCATAGTCGCATATGATTTTTTACATGCTGAAAATCTTACCGTAAGTTTTCCTGATGTCTTGTATGCCGAAATAAGCTGCACTACTTTTATTATCAGCTGTCCTATTCTTCCTGCATCACCAAGCAAATATTCAGGAACAGATGGTTCAACTCCAATTGAAAAATCTATATTACTAGCATCAAGCAGATTGCTAGACTGTTCATATACAACATCCATCAAATCATTAATCTTATATTTTGTTTCTCTAATCTCGATTTTTCCGTCAACTTGATTTATGTACTCTGCCACTTCTCTTATTTCGAGAGGAATCTGGGTCATATCCATGTGCATTTCTTTATACAAGCTCATAATAAACTCAGACTGTGCTCTTGCCGCCTTCTCCATCCTTTGACTCTTTTGAAGAGCCACATAATTATGATATGCCATCTCCGACAAGGCTGTAGATAAACCCTCTAGAAAAGTTGCCGCCTTTTCCACCTCAACCTTATCCATATATTTGACTTTTTTTGCCTCACTAATAAACAATTCAGGGTCTATATCTAATTCTCTCGCTATCTGAGTCATTTCTTCTTCGTCAACCTCTTCTGTACGAACCTGACCACCCATAAATATACCAATAAGCTTACCTTCTAATATTATCGGCGATGCAAAATCTACAATTCCCGCATGACATTTGTACACTGCAGCATGCTTATTTTGCATAGATAAGCGAGCACCATTTCTATCACACTCTTCACATCTTCCACAGCCGACCTTAGATTTTCTTACTAAATTTGTACAAAAATTTGTAAAATTGCTACCTTTAGTAATATGTACCGCATTCTCATCGGTTGTCAAAGCAGATAAACCTGTATAAGAAGAAAATTCATCTTGCATTTTCTGCAAAAACTCTACATTCATTAAATCTGTTAATCGCATGTCTTTCATCGCATCACCCTTTTTTTATACAATCATATCTAAACGAAGGTCATAATTTCCCATAAAATATCATCTATTAATATAATACTATTTTTTAACATAAAACACAATGTAAACATAAGAAATTAGAGCATTTTTAGAGTGTCTTGTCTATGTATCAAAAAAGGATATTCCCCAAGAGAGAATATCCTTTTATAAAACTTATAGCAATATATATTTAGCAACAAACAATATCGCTAAAATATACATAAGCGGTGTTATCTTTTTTGTCTTTCCACATACTAAATTAATCACAACATAAGAGATTACACCAAACGCGATACCTTCTGATATACTATAAAGAATAGGCATAGCAATTATACAAAGATATGCAGGAATGGCTTCTGTCACATCATTAAAATCTATCTCTACAACTGCACCTATCATAAGGAATCCTACGAATATAAGAGCTGGTGCTGTCGCAAATCCTGGTATCGCACAGAAAACAGGCGATAAAAATACAGACACTAAGAAAAGTAAACCTGTAACAACAGATGTAAGACCTGTTCTACCACCTGCAGCAACACCTGCTGAGCTTTCTACAAATGTAGTTGTTGTAGAGGTACCAAGAACCGCACCTGCCGAGGTTGCAACCGCATCTGCAAAAAGTGCATGTTTAACTTTTGGAAGTTTGCCATCCTTATCCAACATATCCGCTTTATTTGCGACACCTATAAGTGTTCCTAATGTATCAAACATATCAACAAAAAGGAATGCAAATATAATTACAATGAAATCAGCTACTTTAACATTACTCATATCGGCATTAAAACACTCACCAAATGTTGCACCAATTGCTGTCAAATCAAAATCTGACCATGCTGGAAAAAGAGAGTAGAAACCTGCCTCGGCATTAACCTCATAAAGACCTGTAGCCTCACAAATCATTCCCATAATCCATGTAGCAATGATACCAATAAGTATCGCACCTTTTACATTCTTTGCATATAGAATAGCTGTTATAAGTAAACCTATCAATGCAAGCAATGCACAGATTCCCACTGTGCTAAAATTTTCTCTAAAATCAACTACTGTTACAAGCGTCGCACCATCATCTACAACGATATTAGCCCCCTGTAAACCTATAAATGCACAGAAAAGACCTATACCAACAGAGACACCTTTTTTTAGTTGTAATGGAATTGCATTAAATATCGCCTCTCGAACATTTGTAATGGACAGAACAATAAAAATAAGTCCCTCAACAAATACTGCAAGAAGAGCTATTTGCCACGAATATCCCATCGTGCCACATACAGTGTAAGCAAAATATGCATTTAATCCAAGTCCCGGTGCAAGAGCAAATGGATAATTCGCACAAAACGCCATAATAAATGTACCTATAAAGGCCGCCAAAGCTGTAGCCATAAGCACAGCGTTTTTATCCATTCCTGAAGCAGAAAGGATTGTCGGATTTACTGCTAAGATATAAGCCATTGTCATGAAAGTAGTTATACCGGCAACAACTTCTGTCTTAACATTTGTGTTGTTTTCTTTGAGCTTAAAAAGTTTTTCTAACATATTTTTCTCCTCTCCTGTAAAAACTAATTTAATTTTAACAATATTTGACATAAACCACAAGAGCAAAGATTGATAATAGTTTATCAGTCTTTGCTCTTAAGTATAACCATTATTTTTTATATCAAACCAGAAATTAGTATAACAAGTATTAGCAACGGTAATATATACTTAAAATATGGTTTAACCCATTTTTTGAGTTTCATACCTTCGCCTGTATTAACTTCCTCAAGATACTCATCAAAGCCCCAACCGTATTTTGTAGTACAGAACAAAAGGAATATTAAAGCGCCTAATGGAAGAAGTATATTACTTACTATAAAATCTTCAGTATCAAGTACATTTCCACCCTTTATAAGCTTTACATCGCTCCATATATTAAAGCCTAATACGCAAGGAACACTTGTCAATATTACAATTATGCAGTTAGCTATGGTTGCTTTTTTTCTACTCCAACAAAAATTATCCATACAACTTGCCATTATATTCTCAAATACCGCAATTACTGTGGTGAAACTTGCAAACGTCATAAATAAAAAGAATAATGTTCCCCATATTCTACCACCTGCCATATTTACAAATACATTAGGCAAAGTGACAAATATAAGTGATGGTCCCGCATCAGGTGTTATCCCAAAAGAAAAGCATGCTGGAAAAATTATAAGTCCAGCAGATATAGCAACAAATGTATCCAAAACACATATTCTTACAGATTCGCTTAAAAGCGTATTATCTTTTTTCATGTAGCTTCCAAATATTTGCATGCTTCCTATCCCAAGACTAAGTGTAAAAAACGCCTGATTCATCGCTGCTGTTATAACACTGCCAAGTCCTACATTCTTCGCCTTATCTATATCTGGTAAAAGATAAAATTTCAGTCCTTCACCAGCACCCTTTAATGTTGCACTGTTTACAGCAAGCACAACAATAAGCACGAGCAATGAAATCATCATAAACTTAGAAATTTTCTCCAGTCCGTTCTGAAGACCAAAGCTACAAACCAAAAATCCAAGAACTATAATAATAAGAGTCCAAAGCCCCATCTCAACAGGCGAAGACTGCAATTCATTAAATACATTTTCAACGCCAACAGCATCTAACGAGCCTGAAAACTCGCCTCTTAGGAACTTAAAGAAATAACTAATCATCCAACCGGCTACACTTGTGTAATACATCATAAGCATAAGATTACCAAGCATACACAGCCAACCGTGTAAATGCCATTTCTGACCTGGCTTTTCTAACTCTTTATATGCACCTACGGCACTTTTTCCAGTTGCACGACCTACCGCAAGCTCCATAGTAAGTACAGGCACGCCCATACAAAGAAGGAACAACAAATAGAATAAAACAAATATTCCTCCACCATTTTCTCCTGCGACATATGGAAATCTCCATACATTACCTATTCCTATTGCACAGCCGGCACTCACCAAAATAAAACCTAAGCGGGATTTAAAATTTTCGCGAGCCATAATTTTATCCTCCAAATCATTAATTCTAAATCTAAACCAAAGGTAGTATAACACAAACAAAACGCCAAAGCTATATAAACTTTGGCGTAATTACTGTAGTATTATTGGCATTTATAAATTCAAATTCCATATCATATACAGACTTAAGATTTTCTTTTGTAAGCACTTTATCTTTGGCATCATTAATAAATATTTTTCCGTCCTTCATAAGAACTATTCTATCGCAAAATCTGGCCGCAAGATTCAAATCATGAAGTATGGCAATAACTGTTTTACCTTTTTCTTCTCGAAGTTTCTCTAACACCTTCATAAGTTCATACTGATGTTTAACATCCAAATTAGATACGGGTTCGTCCAAGATAATCCAAGGAGTATCCTGTGCTATTGTCCTCGCTATCATAACTCTTTGTAATTCACCACCACTTAGGTGCGAAATGCTTTTTTGTTGGAAATCGAAACAATTTGCATACTTCATAGACTCCTCTATGATTTTTATATCCTCAACACTTAATGCAGAAAACATTTTTCTTTTATTTTCTCTTCCCATAGCAACTACATCATACACAGAAAAATCAATATCTTTGTTTATATTCTGAGGTAAAAAAGATAAAACAGATGCAATATTGTTTCTGCTCATATCATCAAGATTCTTATCCTCTATATATATTTCACCTTCTGTTTTTTTAGCAAGACGTAAAATCTGTCTCACCAATGATGTTTTACCCGCTCCATTTGGTCCTAAGATACCATAAAAGCAACCTGGTTCAAACACAGATGACACACTATCAACAATAGGCGGATTTTTCTTGTCGGGTTGCCAGCTAAGCTCATTTATTTTAATTTGCTTGTTCATAGTTACACCCGCTTTCTTCTGCTTATTATTAAACCTATAAAATAAGGTGCTCCACAAACAGATGTAATTATTCCAACTGGTATTTCTGTCGGAGCAGAAATAGTTCTTGCCAAAGTGTCGCACACAGTGAGGAAAATTGCCCCTACAAAAAAAGCGTAAGGTAGTAGTTTTTTATTGTCTGCTCCTGCTATCATTCTTATACTATGAGGAATTATTAATCCCACAAATCCTATCACTCCGCTGACTGACACAGCCGCAGCCACAAGAAGCGAAGCTACAACAATTATAATTCTGCGTGTTTTTACTGTATCTACGCCAATACATCTTGCATCATCCTCACCAAGCATCAGTATATTAAGCTTGCTTGAAAATGAAATAAGGACTATAAAACCAATCATTGTAAATACCGCCAAGAATTTAACCTTATCCCAATTTGCGGCAGAAAAGCTTCCCATCGTCCACATATACACCTTATCTATCTGTTCTTTATTAAAAGTCATAAGAAGCGAAATTATTGCACTAAGCATTGTGCTCATCGCCGTACCTGTGAGAAGCATATTTATCGTAGACAGTTCTCCTCCAACTCTCGCAATCTGATACACAAAAAAAACTGTAACAAGCGCTCCCACAAAAGCGAGCACCCCTATCGCTCCAAGTCCCATAAAATTAACAGATATTCCTGTAAGCATTGCTATTGTTGCACCAAGAGCAGCTCCCGATGATACGCCAAGTATATGTGGGTCAGCAAGGGAGTTTCGAAAAACTCCCTGAAATGCCGCTCCAACTATAGCCAGTGCTCCTCCCACCAATGCAGAAAGAAGAACTCTTGGCATTCTCACCTTCCATATTATGACTTCGTATGTGGTGCTTATTTCCGATAAATCTATCTGTTCTTTAATAATTGGCAATTTGGCAAATATCGTCTTTAAGCTATCTGATAACGTCATGTTTGACGACCCCATCATAATCGCCCATACAAGTGCTCCAAATAAAACCAATGTCAATATAATTACACGAATCCAAGGGAAAGTTTTCTTCATTTTTATTCAAACGCCTCCGGATGGAATATTTTCGCAAGTTCTTCTATACCCTGTGCATTGCGATATCCCTGTCTGTCTAACATATTTATGTCAATAGTATATACATTACCTTCTTTTACAGCAGTAAGCTCCTTATAGGTTTCCATACTCATGAAGTCTGCTTTCATGTACTCACTTATGATTATAATTTCAGGGTCAGCTTCCACAAGTTCCTCCAACGTAATACCCCAACCCGAAATATCCTTGGCAATATTATCTCCACCTGCTATCTGAAGCATATCACCTGTATAGGTGTCTCCACCCGACGTATAATCACCATATTCACCATATCCAATAACATAATATACTGTAGGTGCCTCAAGTCCCTTTACCTTTTCTTCCACTGAAGATATAGTTGCTTTCATTTCTTCTACGCACGCAGAAGCTTCCTCATTACAATTCATAACCTGCCCAAAGGTTTCAATCATTGTATAAACACCTGTTATTTCTGTCTGTTCATCGAGCACAACAACCTCGATACCTGCATTTTTCATCATTTCAACACTGTCAGTATCAAAACATGCAGACGCGAAAACAACATCTGGTTCTAAAGCAATAATATTTTCCAAATTAGGTTCAAATAGGGTACCAACAGCCTCTACTTCCAAAACCTCAGATGGATAATCACAATATTCACTTCTTCCAACCAGCTTATCCTGTAATCCAAGCTCATAGATGAGTTCTGTGATATTAGGTGCAACTGAAATTATTTTTTGGGGTTCCTCTGTGATTGTAGCTACGTTACCTTGAGAATCAGTAACCTCAATAGGATACACAGTTTCTCCTACCACTGATGATTTTTTTTCGTTTTCTCCAGTAGTAGTTTTTTCTTCGCTGTTACAGCCGGTCACACAAAAAGCCATAGAAATAGCAAGAACAAGTGCAACCACATTTCTTTTAAATTTTTTCATATTTCTCCATTCTTTTTATTTCGCCTCAACAAAACAAAAAAATCGTATTATGGCAGGTCTCCTGACTTGCCGACTTCATACATCAAGCCTTCTCAGATTTCTCCAATGACCCATGCGCACCACTGCATGATGGATGTATGAATTCGCCGGTTCACAGTAGTAGAGGCTGTTGCAGATTCTCACTGCATTCCCTTTTCACCCTCTTTACGAGAGCACCACGGCAACTAGTGTAGCATTTTACCAAAAAAAATTCAACTAATTGTGTTTCTTTTTTATATTTATTGAAGTATACTGACTTTATAATTTATAAACGGAGAAAAGCTATGAAAATTATGGTTATATTTACAGGCGGAACTATCGGTTCTGCTGTTAATGATGGTTTTATTTCACCCGATAACTCTCAAGGCTATAAGCTCATAACTGAATACGAAAAAATTTCTACACGTTCAAACACTCGTCAGCCTGTAGATTTATACACCTGTATGCCATACTCACTCTTAAGCGAGAACCTAAATGGTGACTACTTAAATAAATTGATCGAGTGTGTCAAAACAAATCTTGATTCAGAAGAACAATACGATGGAATAATTATTACCCACGGAACAGACACATTACAGTACACCGCAGCTGCTATTGATTATGTTTTCGCAGATACCAATATTCCTATTGTACTTGTCTCAAGCAACTACATATTGGATGATGCGCGTGCAAACGGTCTTAGTAACTTCTATTTTGCTATAGAATTTATTAAAAAAGAAATTTCTGGAGTGTTTGTTTCCTACAGAAATATGTCTGAGCGGCTAGATATCCATTATGGTTCAAGATTATTACCTCATATGACATGTCGGGATGAAATATATAGCATAGGCAACCGTTATTTTGGCAGTTTTTTAGGTACTAAAATGTATACTTACAGACAAAAAGAAACCAACCCAGAACCTATAACCCCTATTTACACATTGCCTCAAAATATTAGTTTCTCAAAAAACTGTCCTATTTTATACCTAAAAGCAATGCCAGGACTCATATACCCTGCCATTCCAGACGGTACAACAGCTATTCTTATAGACAGCTACCACTCTGGAACAATATGCACAGAAAGCAGTGAATTGAAAGCATTTGCTGAAAAAGCTAATTCTAAAAACATCCCTATATTCCTTGTCGGAGCAGAGGACAGAACAGCTTATGAGAGCACAAAAATATACGAGGATTTATGCATAAACGTATTACCAAAATCCTCACCTATAGCACTATACGTTAAACTTTGGCTACTAAGCCAGTTAAAGCTTAATATGTCAGAGCTTATAGAAATGACTACTACACCTATATCAAGAGAATTCATATAATTTTCTATAAACATAAAGACCTAAAAGGGTGGCTCTAAAAATATTGTATGAAGGCTTATATATAACATATAAATGCAAACATACTGCAACGCGCTACCGAACTAACTAGTAACTACGACTAAGACTCTCAGGAATGCCTTCGAGCCTAAGTCTACGTAACTAGTGGATTTCGTTAGTCGCTAAAAACGCAGTTCAAAATGTTTGCTTATTATATGTTATATATAAGCCTTCATACAATACTTTTAGAGCCACCTTTTATATACCCCTTATAGAAAAAAGACGAATACTTCCTACGAGGAAAGATTCGTCTTTTTTCTCTCTATCTCTTTAATTTTATTTTCAATACGTGACTTAACTAAATCTGCTATCTCATTTTTCTTAAGATTTGTATATTCATCATAAAGGATTGGTTCTAGAAAATGCACCTCTGTCACTACCTTTTCAAAGGTATTTGAGTTCATAGCTTTATATGAATCATATATTGCTACTGGAACTATAGGTTTCTTCGCTTTTAATGCACAAGCAAAACAACCTGATTTGAATTCCTGTAATTTATTTTTATTATCTGTATAACCACCCTCTGGAAAGATGAGATATCTTTTTCCTTTTTTTACCTCGTCAGACAAAGAATTTAATGCTTTTATCTGACCTTTCATATCAGAAAAGCTTATTACTTTACATTTAAGAAGCTTACTAACTTGTCGTGTGATAGGCTTATCTGCTGAACCTTTTTCCCAGAATATTGATATTGGTTTTTTGTGAGAAAGTAAAATCCCTAATGCATCATATTTGCCTTGATGGTTTGAATACATAATATATCCATCTTCTTTTGGCAAATTTTCTTCTCCATAAGCTTTCGTCTTAGCTCTTGCTCTTTTTGCCAAAAATCTGACAATCACCATAGCGAATTCGTATAATTCTTCTTCAGTATGCTTATAAGCATTTTTAATCATTTTATTTGCTTTAGCTATCCACATTAATCCATAAGGAACCGTAGATATAATTACTGATTTAAACCTTAGATTCAACATGATGACTATTATTCTCTCCTTGTAAATTATATGCTGTTTTACAACATTTTTCTCTTTTTAAGGAAAAAGGCAACTATCAAACAAACTAAAAGTATTATTCCACAAATGATTATAAATCCATATGGTGTATCTGCCAAAGGAACCCACTTTGAACTTACATTCATACCGTAAATTCCTGAAATAATAGTAGGTATCGCCATTACAATTGTGATTGATGCAAGATATTTCATGATGTTGTTAAGTCGGTTATCAATAACTGTAGACATAAGTTCTCTTGTACCTTTCAAGATATCTCGATATATCTGGGTCATCTCGATAGCCTGTAAGTTCTCGACAACAACATCATCCAGAAGTTCCTGATCATCAGGGAATTTCTTGATTCCACTATACCTTGTTAATCTGTCTACAACCATACGGTTAGCACGTAGTGAAGTATCAAAGTATACAAGGTTGGACTCTAATTCATGAAGATTTATTATATCTGAATCTTCTGTTGCTTTTCCCATTCTTTCTTCCATCTCAAGACGCTTTCTGTCTATGATACGAAGATAAGATTGATATAATGTACTTGTTCTATATAAAATTTGATAAGTAAATCTTACTTGTTTTTTAGTTGTAAAATCCTTAAGCTGTGCTGACATAAAATATTTGATAACAGGAGTCTCATTTGAGCACACAGTTATTATCGCTTCATCAGTCCAAATAACACCAAGAGGGATTGTAGTGTAAGCCTCCTGATTATGACGGATTTCAACAGTTGGAATATCGAAGATGATAAGAACATATCCGTCGTTAATGTCAACACGTGATGACTCTTCATCATCAAGAGGGGCTCTCAAATCAGAAATATCTATTCCGAATTTTTCTGAAATCTCCTTACTCTCATCATGCGTCGGGGAGGTCATATTAATCCACATTCCAGACATATATTCAGTTATTTCTTCTAAAACGTGATTATTTGTAATATATTTACTAATCATCTACCTCTACCTCCACAAAAAGACTAATAATTAGTATATCACAAATTTTTTAATAAAAAAACCGTTTAGCGCCAATTAAATAAAAAGTTTAATATTATACTTAACAAATTAATTGTATTTCTTTAAATTAACATATATTCTGCCTTTGCGTGTTTCATTACCACAGCCTATAAACTTGTATTTTCCATACCCTCTGACAGAAAAATTATCATCTGGTTTCAATGCTATACTATTTCTTTCCTCTACTCTTCCATTAAGCAGCACTTTTTTTGCTGAAAATAATTTCAAAGTCTCACTTCTTGAGTTTTTTGTGACAGCCGCAATAATAGCATCAAATCTCGGTGACGAAACTATAACATTCATGTCAATTAATTCCGGTGCAAGCTCCGCCAAATCATTTTCCGTTTCTACGAGACGCATCTTAACATTAGTATGTTTAATTTTTGTTAAATTATCTAAAATATATTGAAAAATATTTTCCTGACAAAAAATAAATGCTTTCTTGTTATTCTTTACCAGAATATCTCCTGTAACATTTCTTTCTATACCAAGATTCATAATAGCGCCCAAGAAATCTCTATGATTCAATTCATCTGCGAATTTCTCAACGTAAGGCTCTACACACAGAATTTTTATAGGCCAACTATTCCTATATCCAAAATTTTCTTCCGAACCAAAGCATATCATTTGTCTTTCAGAAAATTCGTAGCCACCATAGATTTCATATCCCACATATCCCAGTTCCGATTTGATATCATCAAACCACGCAAGCTCGGCGGGTGTAAGAAAGCCTGTATATGTATAAACATTTTGCTTATATGCCTTTTTTGCCAAATCCATAAATCTGGCCTTTAAAAGTTGTTCCTCATTCATATAGCTGTTCCTTTATAAAACAAATCAACTTTTGTTGATGTTGTTATATTGATTTATATAATTTCAACAACATTGTAACCCTGTTCCTCTACAATTCCCTTAAGAACATCATTTTCAATTTCCGAATTAAGTGTAACCACTGCTGTTCCCTCTTCGTGACTTACCACAGCTTCAGCAACGTCCGGATGCTCCTCAAGCACCTTTTTAACTCTTCCTGAGCAGTGTCCACACATCATTCCTTCGATTTTCATTGTTTTTGTCATAATTTTTCCTCCATTTTTATCCTTTTTATCACTACTTAAATTCATAAAGTTAAGTCTAAGTGCATTAGTTACAACACAAAAGCTTGACAAACTCATAGCCGCTGCCCCAAACATTGGATTAAGCTCCCAGCCAAAAACAGGATACCAGATTCCTGCCGCAAGAGGAATTCCTATTATGTTATAAATAAATGCCCAGAACAAATTCTGTTTTATATTTCTAAGCACTCCTCTACTGAGTCTTATAGCCGCTGCCACATCTACAATGCTATTTTTCATAAGAACCACATCCGCAGCATCAATAGCAATATCCGTACCTGCCCCAATAGCAATTCCAATATCTGCTCTTGTTAAAGCCGGAGCATCATTTATTCCGTCACCAACCATAGCAATTTTTTCTTGTGTATTTTTTAAATTGCGTATAACCTCTTCCTTGCCTTCCGGAAGAACACCAGCTATTACTTTATCAACGCCAACCTGTTCGCCAATGTATTTCGCAGTTTTTTCATTATCGCCAGTTAACATAACTACACTAACGCCCATGTTTTTGAGTTGCCTTATTCCTTCTGCGCTATCTGCTTTTATTACATCTGCCACAGCAATAATTCCCAGAAGCTGTTTCTCTTTCGCAAAAAGTAATGGTGTTTTTCCTTCCAAAGAAAAATTATCTATTTTATCTTTTATATCATCAGACACATTTACATATTGGCTGATAAATTTTAAGTTTCCACCATATATGCTTTCAGTTCCGTATTTCGCCACAAGACCATTTCCCGGAACAGCACTAAAATCTGTAATATTTTCCCTTTTACTGTCAGTCTCGTCAAACTGAATTTTTCCTTCAGCCTGTGCATCTTTGCCTGCACCAACAAGACCTTCATAATAACTTACAACCGCACGAGCAAGAGGATGCTCGCTTCGTGCTTCTAAAAGATATGCCATTTGAATAAGTTCTACTTCTTCAACCCCTGAAACGCTACAGATATCTGTAACCTGAGGCTTACCCTCTGTTATAGTTCCTGTTTTATCAAGAGCAACAATACCAACTTTGCCTGTCTCTTCCAACGATACAGCAGTCTTAAACAATATACCGTGCTTTGCTCCCATACCATTTCCAACCATTATGGCAACCGGAGTAGCAAGTCCTAACGCACAAGGACAGCTTATAACCAATACAGCTATAGCTCTCCCAAGAGCAAATCCAACACTCTGTCCTACAAGCATCCATACTACAAAGGTTATCGCGGCTATACTGATAACCACAGGAACAAACACTCCTGATACCTTGTCAGCTATTTTAGCTATAGGAGCTTTCGTAGATGCCGCATCACTTACCATCTGAATTATCTGCGACAATGTAGTGTCCTCACCTACTCTTGTAGCCTTACATTTTATATATCCTGACTGATTAATAGTTGCTGCTGAAACTAAATCTCCTATCGTTTTATCTACAGGAATACTTTCGCCTGACAGTGTTGATTCATCAACTGCACTAAAGCCTTCGATAATCTCTCCATCTACAGGAATACTTTCGCCTGGTCTAACAACAAATATGTCTCCAATTTTAAGTTCGCTGGCAGGCACTATTTTTTCTTCACCATCATAGACAACTGTTGCAGTTTTTGGTGCAAGCTTCATAAGTCCCTTTAATGCATCTGTCGTTTTGCCTTTTGCTCTTGCTTCAAGCATCTTACCCATTGTGATAAGAGTGAGTATCATGGCCGCCGACTCAAAATAAAACTCATGCATATAATCCATTACCTTAACATGATTGCCCACAGCCTGTGCATCAGTCATTGCAAAAAGAGCATATACACTATACACATAAGAAGCTGTTGCACCAAGTGCAACTAAGGTGTCCATGTTAGGCGATTTATGGATAAGAGAGGTAAATCCGTTTATAAAAAAACTCTGATTAATTATCATTATAATAGTTGTTATAAGTAACTGAAAAATGCCTATTCCGATATGATTTTCCGCAAATCGCTCCGGCAAAGGCCAGTTCCACATCATATGTCCCATCGAAACATACATAAGTGGAAGCAAAAAACATAGTGAAACAATAAATCGTTTTTTCAACACAGGTGTCTCTTTATCTTTTAAAGACTCTTCCATATCAGAATCTATGCCATCTGCTGCTTTATCCTGATTTTTATTTTTTTCTGAGGCGCCATAACCAGCCTTTTCAACTGCATCTATTATATTTTTAGCATCTATATTTCCCTCTACTATCATAGAATTAGTGAGAAGATTTACAGATACACTTTCTATACCTTCAAGTGCAGACACTGCTTTCTCCACTCTTGCAGAACAGGCAGCACAGCTCATACCAGTAACATTGAATTGTCGCAAAAAATCACCTCGCAAACTTTCAGTAATAAACATATTAATCTCATTTTGCATTATAGCTTTTTATTCGCTGATGTTTCAAGTGTAGCATTTGAGAAAATATATCAAAAAGAAAAAGGACTTCTATTGAAGCCCTATCCTATGGTTCCACCACCAATTACAATATCATCCTTATAAAGCACAACTGCCTGACCTTTTGTTATGGCACGCTGCGGCTCATCAAACACTACATGAAGCGTATCTTCATCCGTCTGTGTCACTGTAGCCCATTGCTCGATATGTCTGTAACGCACTCTTGCCTTAACCCTCATAGGCTCTGCGATTCTGTCTACTGCTATAAGATTTAAGTCGTGTGCGTCAAGAGTTGTCGAAAATAGCTCATCATTCGAGCCAAGCACAACTTTGTTTTTATCCGGTTCAACAGCAAGTACATAAAGCGGTTCTTTCGCAGATATACCAAGTCCTTTTCGCTGACCTATTGTATATCTTATTATCCCCTTATGTTTTCCTAATACATTTCCTGCTGTGTCTACAAAATCTCCCTCTGGATATTTATTACCTGTATAACCTTCTATAAAGTTTGCATATCTGCCATCAGTTACAAAACATATATCCTGACTATCATGTTTTTTAGCATTTACAAAGTTATGTTCCTCTGCAATCTGTCTTACTTCTGTTTTAGGCATATCTCCTAATGGAAAAATAGTGTGTGCAAGCTGTTCCTGTGTCATGGAGAAAAGAAAATAACTCTGGTCTTTTGCTGGGTCATTTCCTTTTTTAAGGAGATAACGACCTCTTTCCTCATCATATACTATACTTGCATAATGTCCTGTCACTACATAATCATAGCCAAGCTCTTTTGCTCTATTAAACAGATATTCAAATTTCAAGAATCTGTTACAATCTATACATGGGTTTGGAGTCATTCCATGTTCATAGGCATAGACAAATTTATCTACGACCTCCTCTTTAAATCTTTCCGAAAAATTAAAGACGTAATGTGGAATATCCATCGACGAAGCTACGTTTCTGGCATCCTCCACATCATCCAAAGAACAACAAGTATGCTCCTTTGAAAGTCCTATATCATCATTTTGGAATAATTTCATTGTGGCACCAATGCAGTCATATCCTTTTTCTTTCATGAGGTATGCTGCCACACTGGAATCCACACCGCCACTCATGGCGATTAATGCTTTTTTTTCCATATAATCTCCTAATTTAATTACCCGAGTTCTATCATTCTTTCAATACATTTTACAGCTTGTTCTATAGTATCGGCATCTAACTCTATGGCATCGCCACCTATTCCGAGTACTGCCTGATATACATCAACTAATGTTGTAGCTTTCATGTCGGCACATATTAAATCTTTTGATAAGAAATAGAATTTTTTCTCAGGGAACTGATATGCAAGTAATTCTGCAATACTGTTTTCTGTTCCTATAATAAATTCTTTTGCGTCTGATTCTTCTGCATATTTCATTATACCTGAAGTTGAGCCCACATAATCCGCATAAGAAACTACCTCTGGTGGACATTCTGGATGTACTAAGAACAAAGCATTAGGATGTTCGTTCTTTGCTTTTAACACATCTTCTTTTGTCATACTTCCATGAGCCGGGCACCCACCCTTTAACAGCTTTATATTTTTTTCTGGAAGCTGTTTTGCAACATAGTCTCCCAGATTACAATCTGGTATAAACAATATATTTTTCTCAGGCATTTTTTTGACTATATTTACAGCCGACGCTGACGTAACACATACATCTGCAATTGTTTTTAATGCTGCAGTTGTATTTACATAGGCTACAACTGTGTAGTCAGGATACTCCTTTTTGACTGAGTTTATGTATTCCACATCCATCTGCTCTGCCATAGGACACCCTGCAGTAGGATTTGGCATTATAACTGTTTTTTCCGGTGAAAGCATTTTAACTGTTTCCGCCATAAACTTTACTCCACACATAATAATTGTTTTCTGCGGAACATCCTTTGCTTTTACACTAAGTGCGTACGAGTCTCCCGTGAAATCAGCTATCTCAACTATTTCTTTTTCCTGATAGCTGTGTGCAAGTATACATATATCCTTTTCTTTTTTTAGTTTTAAAATCTCTTGTTGTATTTCGTGAATATTCTTCATCTATTTGTACTCCTTTTTACATCGCCTCTTGCGGTAACTATTTTGTATCCTGCATTTTCTACTCTTCTTTCAAGACAAGTTCTGCACTGAGCAGCCTCATCTCCTGTACAAATTTTATTCTCATATAGCTCGTATAATTTTCTAACACTAACTGGAGACAAATTAGGCATAACTACATTAGCACCTGCCTTAAGACCTAATTCTCTTCCATTTGTATGTATGCTTCCAAGTGCTGTTGTCGACGGAAGCAAAACATACGGGAACATAATTCTAAGTATAGATAACATACGAAGTGTGAGTTCTAAAGCCCCCTGATTTTTATCAGCAAACGGTGTCTCATTATGAGGAATAAAGGGTCCTATCCCTATCATATCTGGTTGAAGTTCCTGCAAAAATCTTAAATCTGCTATAAGATTTTCTGTAGTCTGGTAGGGCGATCCCACCATAAATCCTGCACCAACCTGATAGCCTATTTCTTTTAAATTATATAAGCACTGTTTTCTATTTGCAATTGTTAACTCTTCTGGATGAAGCTTATTATAATGTTCTTCTGTTGCAGTCTCATGCCGAAGAAGGTATCTATTTGCACCAGCCTTAAAATATGCTTCATAGCTTTCCTTTGCTTTTTCTCCTATGGAAAGAGTGATTGCCACATCAGGATATAGCTCTCTGATAGAGCGAACGATGTCACAAATAATCTCATCTGTATAGTACATATCCTCCCCGCCTTGAAGGACAAAGGTTCTAAAGCCCAATTCATATCCCTCACGACAGCATTCCAAAATTTCTTCTTTGGCAAGTCTGTATCTTTTTACTTTTCTATTCCCACATCTAATACCACAGTAATAGCAGTTATTCTTGCAGTAATTCGTAAACTCTATAAGACCTCTTATATAGACATCTTTTCCGTAAACGCTTTGTCTTATCTCATCCGCGTGCTCTCTTAAGGAAATTGATAACTCACTATCTACACCTAAATCTGTTTCTATAAGAATAGCGAGTTCTCTATTATCCGCATTATTATTCTTTATGAAATTGTTTAGAATTAATTGTAATTCTCTGTCCATATCAACCTCATATAGCAAGAAGTATTCGTCATTTTCTTAAGAACAAATTATATAACATTATTTCATAATCACATTAAATTTGTTGAGATTATATCACAATAATTTTATCATAACAACAAATGTTATGCTTTTACCATATGTTTTATATTTTACAAATTCACACTTGACTCAGTCACCCTTTTAATCTATTATTTTTTACACAAGAACTTACTCTTTTATTTTCTAATTCAATTATTTCTTATTCTTATTTGTTCTTGTTGATACCCATTTTTATTAGTTTGAAAGGTTGGTGATATTTAATGATTGTTTTATTGTAAGTATTTGTTTGAATCTGCCACATAAAATATTATAATCTTTATACAATATTGCAGATTTCAAACATTTTATCGTTTAATGCGTCTGGAGAGGTAAATCTATGTATAGAAAGGACGACGTGTTTGAAATTGCTTATCTGCCAGATGAAGTAATAAGCAAATTCAAAAGTGATTTCCGTATTGTAGCAGACTTCTTCGCACAAAAGAGAAAAAACAAAGCGTATAAACCATCCTCACAAAAGATAAAACATGTAGATGAATTATTAAAGCTGTATTAGAAAAAATACATAACAAAAATATGAGGGCATATGTTTCATCAGCAAAACTGTAGAAGCATATGCCCTATTTTATACATAATATTATTTACAACTCTCTTGTATTAAGCTCTGGCATAGTTGATGCAACCTTAGTGTTAGCAGGTATGGAAGCTGTAATAAACGTATTACCTGCGATTACTGAGTTTTCACCAATCACTGTTTCTCCACCTAAAATAGTTGTATTTGAATATATAACTACATTATCCTCAATAGTCGGATGACGCTTAACTCCAGAAAGTTCCTGACCTTTTCTTGTAGAAAGTGCTCCTAAGGTAACACCCTGATAAATCTTAACGTGATTACCAATAACTGTTGTCTCTCCAACAAC
The DNA here is from genome assembly GCA_045531735.1 of Wujia sp. Taxonomy (GTDB): domain Bacteria; phylum Bacillota; class Clostridia; order Lachnospirales; family Lachnospiraceae; genus Coprococcus_C. The sequence goes on from JAZSEO010000022.1 coordinate 81,142, forward strand.
AATTCCAGTTCCATGGTCGATACAGAAATATTTTCCAATTTCAGCTCCAGGATTTATATCTATACCTGTTTTACCATGTGCATATTCTGTCATAATTCTAGGGATATACGGTACATTTAATTTATATAATGCATGTGCATATCTATAAACAAAAATAGCATAAAGTCCCGGATAAGAGAATATTATATCTTCTTTACTTTTTGCTGCAGGGTCACCATAGAATGCAGCCTCCACATCCATAAGTAACATGTTTTGAATATTCGGAACCGCATTAACAAAATCAAGTGCAATCTGCTGTGCCTCCAGCATCGCGTCAGGATTCGCCTTTGTTTTATCATCAAAGGATAACGCAAGCTTAATCTGTTTAAAAAGTTTCTCGAAAATTATTGACAAAATATTACCTGCAAAATTCTCTTTTGAAACATACGCTAAATTTTCTGTTCCAAAAAAACCCGGAAATGTCAGTTTTCTTAAATCCTCAACAATAGAAATTATCATATCTCTATTCGGAAGACGGTCCTCAAGGGATAAATCAAATATCTTCTGTGTATCATAATTTTCTTTTAATTCTTGTGCAAGAAGCTGTATCTGCTTGTTGATTTTGTTTTCCATATTATTTCTCCATGTTATTAACGTGGTTATATTATAATCATAATAATTTTGTTGAGATTATATCACAATAATTTCTGTATAACAACAAGTGGAAAAATTTATATATACTGTAAATCACAAATCTAACCAAACGAAAAAGCCACATATTAATATAATAATTATAAATATTCTAAATATCTTCAACAATACCTTTACAAGTTTCTTTCTGTCCGCTTTCAAATCCTGTTCAGTAACCAATGTATCAACAAACCCCTGTTCATAATTTATCGGAGCAGTATACGGTCCCCATTTATTATCACAGGGTTGACTATCATTTTGTAAATTTAATATTAAAAGCCCCACCCCTACAATAAATATACTTAAAACATAATACAGCAATATGTACCAGCCACTTTTTCCAATATCATGACATCTTTGTATTGTACAACTAATAACAGGAAACAACGAAAACAGAAAATATATTGTAAAAATAACAGTAATAAAATTTTCTATTTCCAATATAACAAGCACCATCATCGGTACAAAGGTAAACAAAAAATGCATAAGCATCGCTCTACCATATACATCTTTTTGCATTCTTGTTTTTGTTTCAAAGGTTCTTAACCATGATTCCTTATACGCTTCTAACATTTCTATCTCCTAACTAAATCACTTGAATTTCCAGATATCAAAAGTTCCCTGCAATCATACATCTCATCAAAGGTTTCATATCTGCCTATACAAATGTAATCGTTCTTTCTATCATCCTCTGTCCCTAAGAATAATGGTTCATTATTTTTATAGATTATGTAATCTCCATTATTTATATCTGTTTCTGGCAAATAAACCCACAAAGAATATAAATTTGGGGCGTTACTTTCCCATATCAACCTATCATCCACATTATTAATATAAATTTTTGTGTTTTCTGACACATAAGATAAATAAAATCCATTTGCGACATACTCCGCCAGTTCATCATTGCTCATACTTCCACTTTTATCAAACAAAGGAAATATGATAACAATCATTGAATCCTCCAGTTTCATCGCCTTAATATTTTTGTCTGTATCCTGTATACGTTGCTCTACACCATATAAAACAGTTTCAATATTTTCTTCTCCTGAATATTCCAGTTCATAACAATAAATTTTCTCTTCAAAATGCGACGTATGTGCAAGCTGATATAACATTGTTTCCTCTCCATCAAGCTTTCCGACAAAGCAAAAGACTGTGATAGACACCATTAACAAAATACTTAACACGCCTAAACTTTTATAATATTTATTGTCATGACCTATAGCATGTAATCTCCTCTTCAAGCTACCCTTACTGTATGATGCCACACTATTTATATCGTAAATCTTTTTATTTTGCGCCGACATAGCAAGAAGACATTTACCATAAGTTATTTGTTCATTAATTTCCTCATTACATATAACATTATAATCGCATGCCATTTCAAAATCTTCTATTGAGCACTTTGCTGCATACCATACCAGAGGATTAAACCATTGTAAAACCACACATACGCTTCGCAAAAAATTATACCAATTATCCTTTGCGCGATAATGACAAAGCTCATGCTTTACAATCCAATTGCACCAATCTATACTCCCATCTGCAAGCTTGCTGATATATATCTTAGGAAACAATACACCAACCAAACACGAACCAATCTTATGTTCAACAAAATATACAAGTATACCATCCTTTTTTCCATATAACTCGCTATTTCTCTTTAAAACATAACTAAAAACAATATTTTTTATCACGAAAAAAGCACCTATTAAGCATATTCCAATTATCCATATACTAACAATAAGGCTTTGCAGTTTTATTGTTCCAAAGACACTACAGAGTAAATCCCCTATGCATATTACATCAACAGTAATATGAACAGGCATCAAAATCCTCAGCATTACCGAAGCCCATAAGGTCTTTAATATAATAGGATTTATATGTTCTCCCATTAATTTTCTAACCAACAATAAAACAATAATTATCATGCTTGTTTCTATGGTTATAATCCCTATTCCGGCAAGCTGCATCTTACTTTTCCTTCCTCTTTTGTTCCAATATATTTATCAATTCATCAATTTCGCTATCGTCGAGACAATCGTCCTGAACCAACGACGAAACCATAAGCCCCATTTTCCCATTAAAAACTTTCTTCAAAAAGCCCACACTTTCGTCTCTTTTTACTTTATCTCTTTCAAGACAGGTATAGTACACCTTAGCCTTCCCGTCCACACGATACTGTACCAATTCCTTGCTTTCCATTTTTTTAAGAAAAGATATAATTGCATGCTTACTCCAGCCTTTTTCGTCTTTTAATATCTTTTCCATCTGTGTAATTGTCAGCTCTCCTTTATTCCATAACAATTCAAGAAAAATCCATTCAGCATCAGATATGTATGCCATAATATCCTCCTATTTATCTTTAAATGCAGTTAATTTCTCATAAAGTTCATCATAATTTATCGGTTCATCAATTTTTAAATCTAAATAAGTTGAATACCCCACCTCTGATTTAATGTACAATTTTATCTTCTGGCCACATCTGATATATTGACTATCCCACAGTTCCACTAAAAACTGTGTAAATACCGGTTCAATTCCTGACAATTCACTAGAATTAACATTAATATTAAACGGATTTAGCGTTTCATACTCTATCCGATATTTTTCAGCATAATAAATCACAAGTTCTTTGCCATATTCTGTATAAACACCGTCATCAACATCATATCCCGACTTCCACTGCACCGCAAATGTAATGGTTTCGCCATCATCAAGCACGACCTCCGCAATATACGGCATATATCCATCTATCACACCATCATGAACATAAGCCCATATATCTGGTTCCACAGATATATCCTGTTCTAATCTCTCCTCTAAAAATGCCTCTAATTTTTCGGGTGAATACTCTTTAATATCTTTTTGATACTTTATAAAAACTGTTATACCAAAAACGCAAACAACCAACATAATTATGCCAATCATTTTTATCTTTTTATTTTCTTTTTTGTTCATATATACCTCTATTTCCTATTTTCTGCTATAAGCTGACCCCACTTACATTTTTTAGGTTTAAACAGATTACAAAACGTTTCTTTTATTGTATATATAGGTCCCCAAGGAATTCCCCACCAGCCTAAAATCAAGTTACACAATGTACACAATATTTTTGCACACATAGCCTTTCCGCTCTCTACATCCTTAAAATAATATCTGGTACTTCTTCTAAATGTAACAACAACCAAGCTTATTACATATGTATACGCCACAAGTTCCGACTCAGACGAAATATTAACACCATTATAATTTCCATATGTATTTTGTTTTAACCAGCTCTCAAAATCTGTTCTTGAACTGCTCATTATGTATCCTCCTTTGGTAATATTGTTGTTACCAACAAAATAGCATACATGTAATTTTATGTCAATAAAAAAACCTTGAATGATAACCATTCAAGGTTTTTACTTACATTAAACAATATTAAAGCTTAGCAACTTCCTCTTCGCTAACAAGAGGTATTCCATTTTCCTTAAGAACTTTTTTAGCTGCTGCTCTATCCTCAACCTTAACAATCATTATTGCTCTTTCCTGACTCTTTGCAAAAAATGCATATGCATAGTCAAGACTCATTCCTGCCTCCGCAAGAACAGAAACTATTTTAGCAATACTACCCGGCTTATCTTCACCTGCTACAGCAATAACATCTGTGAGTGAGTAAATATGTCCGTTTTCTTTTAACGCATTACCTGCCGCAAATACATCGTCTACAATAAGACGCAAAACACCAAAATCTGATGATTCCGAAATAGAAAGAGCTCTTATATTTACATTAGCCTTCGCCAATACATCTGTGATGTCTGCAAGTCCACCACTTCTATTTTGAAGAAATACTGAAATCTGTTTTACTGCCATACCAACTACCTCCCTTTTGATTTAATTATCGTAGAGCTTTCTCTTATCGATTACTCTAACTGCCTTACCCTCACTTCTAGTAATTGACTTAGGCTCAACAAGATGAACCTTTGCCTGAATACCAAGCATTGCCTTAAGAGATGCAACAAGTTGTTTTTCTTTAGCTGTAATCTTGCTGACAGAATCCGAGAACATCTCCTGAGACATCTCAACATTGATATCAAATGTATCAGTGTTGTTTACACGGTCTACAATAATCTGATAGTTTGGAGTCATTCCCTCATTAAGAAGAACTGTCTCTATCTGCGATGGGAATACATTTACACCACGAATAATGAGCATGTCATCGCTTCTACCCATTGGCTTACGCATCTTAATGTGAGTTCTACCACATGAGCATGGCTTTCTTGATAAAATACAAAGGTCTTTTGTACGATAACGAAGAAGTGGAAACGCCTCCTTAGTAATACTTGTAAATACAAGTTCACCCTTCTCACCCTCAGGAAGAACCTCACCTGTTTCCGGATTAATAATCTCAGCTATGAAGTGGTCTTCATTGATATGCATACCTGTCTGAGCTTCACATTCAAACGCTACACCAGGACCACTACATTCTGTAAGTCCATATATATCATACGCTTTAATACCAAGCTTTTCTTCTATATCGTGACGCATCTCATCAGTCCACGCTTCTGCACCAAAGATACCCGCTTTAAGCTTAATCTGGTCCTTAACGCCTTTTTCCTCAATAGACTCTGCAAGATAAGCAGCATATGAAGGAGTGCAACAAAGAATAGTAGAACCCAAGTCTGTCATAAACTGAATCTGTCTATCTGTATTACCTGACGAAGTAGGAATAGTGAGCGAACCCACCTTGTGAGAACCACCATTAAGTCCAGGACCTCCTGTAAAAAGTCCATATCCATAAGATACCTGAACAACATCCTCGTCAGTAGCTCCAACAGCAGTTAAAGCACGTGCGCAACAGTCTTCCCACAAATCAATATCGTGCTGAGTATAGAATGCAACAACTCTTTTTCCTGTTGTACCACTTGTTGACTGTATACGAACACAATCCTTGACAGGCTTTGCCATAAGTCCATAAGGATATGCCTCTCTTAAATCATCTTTAGTGAGAAATGGTAACTTATGTAAGTCTTCTATACCTTTAATATCCTCTGGTGTAACGCCCTTTGCTTCCATTTTTTTACGATAATAAGGTACATTGTCCCATACATGTTTAACCTGTTTAACCAGTCTCTCACTCTGAAGGGCTTTAATCTGGTCAACTGGCATAGTCTCGATTTCAGGTTGATAATACTTCTTTGCCATCTTTTCGTCTCCCATCTTCTTAAAATTTAGGCATCTCTACCCATAACAAATGCCTTTTTATTCAATTCGAGGAACTTAGGGGGCACACAAGCTTCAAGTGCCTCCATCCAAGCTTCCTCGGATGCATCAAAATATTTCGATAAACGTCCCATAAGAACTAAGTTAACCGCTTTACTTGATCCGGCTTCCATAGCAAGACTTAATGCATCAATAGCATCAACATCCGCACCAGCAGCCTGCATTTTCTCTATTAAGTTTTCAGGATACTGTGCTGCACCTGTAATAACAGGCATCGGATCTATTTCCTGTGTGGAAACAATAATCTTTCCGCCTTTTTTGAGATATGAAACATATCTTGCTGCCTCAAGTTTCTCAAAAGAAATAATATAATCAGCTTCACCTTTATCAATAATAGGAGAATAAACCTTCTCTCCATATCTAACATAAGTTACAACACTTCCACCTCTCTGGCTCATGCCGTGAACCTCAGAAACTTTTACATCGTATCCCTGAGAAAGCAGAAGCTTACCTAACATTTTACTTGCAAGAAGTGAACCCTGTCCACCTACACCAACAATCATAATATTCTTAGTCATTTCCATTGCCCTCCAATGCTCCAAATGCGCATAACTGCTCACATACTCCACATCCTACACATAAAGTAGGGTCAATAGTTGCTTTCTTATCCTTCATGCTGATAGCAGGACATCCAAGCTTCATACACTTAGTACATCCCTTACATTTATCAGGGTCACATGTAATAGGTGGCTTAGCTTTAACTGTCTTAAGAAGCGCACAAGGACGACGGCTTATAATTACTGATGGCTCAGCCACAGCAAGTTCTTCCTTAACTGCCTTATCTGTCTCCTCAAGATTATATGGGTCAACAACTCTTACTCTGTTTATACCCATTGCCTTACAAAGTGCCTCTAAATCTATTTTACCTGCTGGGTCACCCTTAATATTATATCCTGTAGTGGGATTCTGCTGATGACCTGTCATTCCTGTAATAGAGTTATCTAAGATAATAACTGTAGAATTACTCTGATTATAAGCTATATTAGCAAGACCTGTCATACCTGAATGCATAAATGTTGAATCACCGATAACAGCAACTGTCTTACCTTCACTCTCTGCACCTAAAGCCTTGTTAAAGCCGTGAATAGAGCTTATAGAAGCTCCCATACAAGCTGTAACTTCCATAGCACTAAGTGGTGCAACAGCACCTAATGTATAACATCCTATATCACCCAATACTGTGCATTTATTCTTTGAAAGAGTATAGAACAATCCACGGTGTGGACAACCTGCACACATAACTGGAGGTCTAACTGGAATATTTTCATCTAATGAAAGACCCTCTGGAGTTTCCTTACCAAGCTTAGCAGCTATAAGATTCTGAGAGAACTCATCTTCCATAGGAAGTAAGTCTTTTCCGTTAACCTCAATACCAAGTGTATTACAGAATTCCTCGATAAAAGGATCAAGCTCTTCAATAACAATAAGCTTATCTACCTTCGATGCGAACTCCTTAATCATCTTAGCAGGAAGAGGCCAAACCATACCAAGCTTTAATATGCTTGCGCCCTCTCCATATACTTCTTTTGCATACTGATAGCATGTAGAAGATGTAATAATACCAAGCTTTGTATCACCCATCTCTACTCTGTTTAAAGGAGATGTTTCAGCATACTCAGCTAAATCTCTTAATCTCTGCTCTACAACCGGATGCTTCTTTTTAGCATTTCCAGGCATCATAACATTTTTAGCTATATTTTTCTCGTAAGGCTTAACTGGGATTTCCACTCTGTCTGAAGTCTCAACAATACTCTGAGAGTGTGCAATTCTTGTACAAGTCTTTAAGAATACTGGTGTATCAAATTTTTCTGAAATCTCATAAGCAATCTTAGTATACTCTAATGCTTCTGCCGAATCTGCTGGTTCAAGCATAGGTATCTTAGATGCCTTAGCATAGTGACGAGAATCCTGCTCATTCTGTGATGAATGCATACCAGGGTCATCAGCTACTGCAATAATCATACCAGCATTAACACCAGTATAAGAAATCGTAAAAAGTGGATCCGCCGCAACATTTAATCCAACGTGCTTCATACCACAAAAACTTCTCTTACCAGCAAGACATGCACCAAAAGCAACCTCAAGTGCGACCTTTTCATTAGGTGCCCACTCACAGTACACCTCATCATATTTTGCTATCTCTTCTGTTATCTCCGTACTTGGAGTACCCGGATAGCTTGATACAACGCCACAGCCTGCCTCGTATAATCCACGTGCTACCGCAGCATTTCCTAACATCAACTGTTTCATCTTAGGATATCCTTCCTTTCGTAACAAATTTATATTATTCTGCTTTCGCAGATTTTTCTTCTTTCATCTTCTTAAAAAATTGCTTTGTCTCTTTAGCAGCAACACCACCTAACGCAAAGAGCGCAATCATATTTGGTATAGCCATAAGTCCATTGAAAATATCAGCTATTGTCCAAACAGCAGATACAGTCATAAATGGTCCAATAAATACAGCTATTATGTATAACCATCTGTATGCTAAAATTGTATTCTTACTTCCACCAGTAAGGTACTCAAGACATCTCTCTGCATAATAATCCCATCCAAGAATAGTAGTAAATGCAAAGAACACAAGACAAAGCATAAGAATAAATGCCGATACCTGAGTTGGGAATGGTAAACCATTCTGGAATGCATACGAAGTAACATCAACGCCTTCTAATCCCTGTAAATGTGCATCAGTAAGCACAATCGAAATACCTGTCATAGAACAAATAAGAATAGTATCAATGAATGTGCCTGTCATAGATACAAGTCCCTGTCTAACAGGCTCCTTTGTCTGAGCTGCCGCTGCTGCAATAGGAGCAGAACCAAGACCAGCCTCGTTAGAGAAAATACCTCTTGCAACACCCTTTTGCATAGCAACAATCCATGTACCTGCCGCACCACCTAAAACAGCCTTAGGGTCAAATGCAGCTTTAACTATTGTAACAACAGCATCAGGTACTTTTGTAATATTTGTAAAAATTAGTATGAGGGCAAAAACAACATATATAATTGCCATAAATGGAACAATTATCTGTGATACACTTGATATTCTCTTAATACCACCAATAAGTACAAGTGCTACTACTACAGTAAGCACAACTGATGAAATAACAACAGCCCACGAATACTCGCCAAGCACAGGAATATTCACTGTAGCTTTACCTTCTGGGTCAAAGAAACCTTTAACTGCTGATGAAATACCATTGACCTGAGTAAATGTACCAATACCAAGCAAACCTGCACAAACACCAAAGAATGCAAACATATATGCAAGCCATTTCCAATTTTTGCCCATACCTTTTTCTATGTAATAGAAAGGTCCGCCTAAAGAGTGTCCATCCTCTGCAACAACACGATATTTTACTGCAAGGAGACCCTCTGTGTATTTTGTAGCCATACCAAAGAACGCTGCCATTACCATCCAAAAAAGTGCTCCTGGTCCACCTGTGCAAATAGCTGTAGCAACACCAACTATGTTACCAGTACCAATAGTCGCAGAAAGTGCGGTACAAAGAGCGGCAAATGAAGAAACCTCACCAACACCATCATCCTCGTTTTTAACCATCCACTTAAGTGCAAGTGGAAGCTTACGTACCTGCAACAAACCCAATCTAACAGTAAGTAAAATACCACCCACCATAATCAAAATCATAAGTGGTGGTCCCCACACGAAATCATCAATAGCGACTAAAATGTCATTAAATTTTTCCATATTTCCTCCTGACTCCCAAACGTCGTTTTCCTACTTTTTTTGACAATTCACGACTTTACTATTGTAAAGGATTAAAGAAAAATATGCAATAGATAATAAAAGTATTACACTAATCTTTTTGATTGTTTTTTAATTCTTCCTTTAATTGTTTTCTTGTGGCTTTAACATTTGCGTATGCTTCAGGATTTTCCTTTTTCATGGAAGCATTTATTGACTTTCTGTGATTCACAAGCAATCCATAAGCTTTAGAATTTATCGATTTGAGTTTATCCTCTACAACAAGTCGCCTTCTCTCAATTTTTTCTTCTAATGCACGTACTTCTTCCTCTGTAAACCTTCCACTTTCTTTACCTTCTTCAAGGTGCATCTCCATATAATCAAGGAGCTCATCCTCATCAAAAAGTCCTATTCTTCCCCAACTTGTTTCTCTTTCTACATCCACAAGCGTTTCAAAATTATCAGATGTAAGCTTTTCAATTATCTCTTTTGCCATCTGACGCATCTTTCGTTCTGTGTCTTTTCCAAAAGCCCATTCAAACTCAGCAAGTCGCTCACTAGCCTCTATGTAAAATACTGTGCTTGAGCTCTCTGTTCCCTCAAGCGGATAAGGTTTTTCAACTCCGGCATCTCTTAATGCAAGCGATACCGTACGACGTACATTTCCATTCTCAATCAAACTAATTGCACCAAATTTTCTAAGCTGGTCATTCAAATTACCCGCATGTTCTGTAATATAAAATGCAATACCCTTCTCCTTAAGATTTCTGTTTAAAATAACTAATCTTTCTGCCGCAGTTATGTCTATGTTTCCTATACCACGTGCATCGACAATCACCTGTTTTGTATCTTCTTTTATTGCACCTTCAATATCATTGCAGAAGGTATTTATATTGGCAAAAAATAAATTGCCACTAAAGCGATATATGATTGTATTTTCGATAGGCTTAGCATTTTTGTTTCTGTCTAAGCTGTTAAAATCATCATGTCCAGGTATGACACCAAGGAATGCTTTAGGTGGTACAACTGCTTTTATTACAACCAATCCAAACGAAAGCAGTACACCGATAACCACACCGTAAATTGTGCCAAAAACAAGTACTCCCACCATAGCCATCATAAAGATAAAAAATTCATTTTTGTTTGTATTCCATAAGTTTCTTGCTAGCTTTATCTCTAAAATGTTAAATAATGCTGCAACAACAATACCTGTCAGAACAGGAATGGGCAGATACTCAAATACACCTGTTCCAAACAGCAACATAAGTAGCATGGTAAATGCGGCTATAATAGATGCAAGCTGTGATTTACAACCAAACTGGTCTGCTAATCCTGTACGAGAAACGCTTCCGTTAATTGGTGAAGCACCCATCAGACAACCAGCAAAATTCGCCATAGAATATCCAAATATCTCTCGATTATTATTTATCTTGAAATTATATTTGAGTGCATAGCTGTTAGAAGCAAGCAAAGTCTGAGCCATGACAACCGCTGCTATACTAAATGCCAGAACAATTAAATCTAGCGTAAAATCCAAAGGTTTATCTAATAACATGTTAAGTTTTGGTATTGTAATATCTGGCAATCCTGTTGCCACCTCTGGTAAAAGCTCAACTCCGTAATCTGCAACGTCAAAAGTTACTGTCGCAACAGCACCTAAAATCATCATAAGCACAGACATAGGGAATCTTGGGAATATTTTTTTGCTTATTATAATAATTGCCGCTGTTCCAAACCCTAAAATTGCTGCTGCTTTATTGAAATCATCAGCTTCCATGGCAATATGAGCAATAAGCTGAAACAATTCTCCTGATGTGCCTTCACCTCCAAAAAGCTTAGGTATCTGCATTAAAATAACTGTAATTCCCACACCAGTTATAAATCCGCCCATAACCGGTCTTGAAATATAATTAACAATCCTGCCAGCCTTAAATCCATAGAAAATCAAAAGCCATATACCAACAAACAGCGAAATGATGGGGATTACATTTATGGCGTCTTCTGAATATGCAACAATACCTATGCCAGTCAAAGAACTACCAACCATGGCTGCCGGCAAAGCATCAACACCTACTATAAACATCTTAGATGTTGAAATTAATCCAAAAATCAAAACCGGCAATAGTGAACCATATAATCCATATTCTATAGGCAAGCCCGCAACCTGAGCATACCCCATTGATATAGGTATAGTTACCAATGCCACAATTATTCCGGAAAAAATGTCATTTTTAATGTTTCTTTTGTCGATTCTGTCTTTTAACATATGTCATCACCCTGTCTTCCATCATCAGTAATATAGCTTTGCAAGTAACTTTATATATGTGATTTCATAAAAAATACACATATATATTATAATCCAGAAACGCTTTATATTCAATAAATTCTATGTCTTAAATGCCTCCGAAAATCAGTTTTTTCCTACCTGATAGTTCACTTCACATAATATTAATTTAATTATATTTTTTATTGCCACAATATTTTTTAAAGTATATACTGTATGAAGAAATAAATTAATTACTTATGGGGAGAAAAAATGTACAAGGAACGCATAATTAACATCATAAAGCCAATGTTTGCAATTATTTCCATAGGTTTAATCTATGCTGTTTTTTATGCCTTAACCGATATAGGAATTCCTTGTTTTTTTAATAAAATAACAGGCTTTAAATGTCCTGGTTGTGGCATAACTCATATGTGTATGAACATACTAAAGCTTGATTTTTATAATGCTTTTAAGGATAATCCGGTTATATTCTCGCTTTCACCATTTTGGCTTACTGCTTTTATTTATCAGATTATACGTTATATAAAAACCGGTGACAGAAAGCTGGTTAAATCGGTCAATATTTTGATTTGGATAAGCCTTATTATTCTAATTGCATGGGGTATATTAAGAAATATTACTATCTTGTAATTAGCAAAACAAAAAAGTATAGAACTATACATAACAATATAGTTCTATACTTTTTTAATAGTTATTTATTATTTCACTTAATTCATCTAACCAGTCACCCTCGAATTTCTCGATATTGCCTTCATCAACTAATTTTCTGAGTGCTGGGGTTACTGGGATTCTTGCTATGTTTTTGATGCCGTATTGCTCTGCTATCTCTTCCAGATGACTTTCACCATAAATATAATGTTTTTCATCACATTTATCGCATACAAAATATGACATGTTCTCAACTATACCTAATATAGGAATATTCATCATTTCTGCCATCTTAACAGCTTTGCCAACAATCATTGAAACCAAGTCTTGTGGTGATGTAACAACAATAATTCCATCTATAGGGAGCGATTGAAATACCGTAAGAGGAACATCTCCTGTTCCCGGTGGGCAATCGACAAACATCAAATCCACATCTTCCCAAAGAACATCTGACCAAAACTGTTTTACTGTTCCTGCAACAATCGGACCTCTCCATATAACAGGCATTGTTGCATCATCAAGTAAAAGATTAATCGACATAAGCTTTATACCTGTATCTGTTTTTACAGGATATATGGCAGCCTCAGATGACTCTGCCTTTTCAGAAACCTGAAAAGTTTTAGGTATTGATGGTCCAGTTATATCTGCATCTAAAATAGCCGTTTCATTACCTTTTCTCTGTGACAAAACAGAGAGCAGTGATGTTACCATAGACTTTCCTACACCGCCTTTACCACTAACTACAGCGATGACTTTTTTAACATTGGAAAATTCATTTGCAGGTGCCTGAAAGCTCTGCGGTGCTTTTCTCTCACTACAGTTTTCGCCACAAGTACTGCAATTATGTGTACAATTTTCGCTCATAATATATACCTCTCATCTTAGAAACTCTGAGATATATTTTACACTTATTAATCGTGGATTACAACTTCTTTGTAGAATTCAGCGTAATCTGTTCTCTTGTTTTTTGTAAAGTCTATGGCTGTTCTGGGATGCTGGTTTAAAAGACCTGTCATAAGGTACTGTAGATCATAACCCCATACAACTCCATCCTCTTTAAGCTTTCTCATATGTTTCTCAACGAACTCAATAGCAGGGTAAATATTGTACTTAGGATTCTTTAAGAAACCAAGAAGAAGCTCCATAGCACAGTTACCTGCTCCACGTCCCATCTCAGCGTATGTACCGTCAAGCCAATCTACACCATCACCTACCGCCTCTATAGTATTAGCAAAAGCAAGCTGCTGATTATTATGAGCGTGAATACCAATCTTCTTATCGTATTTCTCCGCAAATTCCATAAATGTATCTGCCATACGAGCCACCTGTTCAGGGTAAAGTGAGCCAAAGCTGTCAACAATGTAAATTGTGTTAACCGGAGATTTACCAAGCTCATCTAACGCAACCTGAAGGTCTCCCTCCTGTGCATTTGAAAGAGCCATAATATTACAAGTAGTCTCATATCCTTTTTTGTACGAGTCTTCAATAATGTCAATCGCTGTTGGCAACTGGTGAAGGTATGTAGCTACTCTTATAAGGTCAACAGGACTTTCGCTTCTATCGTGAATATCATTTTTATAATCACATCTACCTACATCTGCCATAATAGCGATTTTAAGGTCTGTATTATTATCACCAACGATTGCTCTGATATCTTCATCATTACAAAACTTCCATTTACCAAACTTGTTCACATCAAACATAGATTTGTCACCTCTGTAACCAAATTCCATGTAATCAACGCCGGCTTTTATATTAGTTATATATAAATCATTAACAAACTCATCTGTAAAATAAAAGTCGTTAACAAGTCCTCCATCTCTTAATGTCGCATCAACAACCTTGATGTCTTTACGAAATCCTAATAATTTAGATCTCTCTTTCATAATGTTTTCCTCCTATTCAAGAATATAATATCTAGAGTTTACACAATTAAAACTCCTACTCTCAAAAGTATATTTTGAGAAGATGTTTCATATTCTAACACAAACGCTTTAGCAATTCAACCCTTTAAAGTGTAAAATTATAAAATTTTTTCCATACTAATTTAAAAGCAAAGAAAGAGCTGTAAAAACAGCTCTTTCTTCCATAAAATCTTCATTAAACTAGTTAAAATATTCATCGAGATACTTGTCTAACACCTTTTCTTCGTCGTAATTTGGAGCAAAGGAGCTTGCAATATTGCATATATTATTAACTAACATAACATCTTCCTCAAGCTCATTTGATATAATATCAACAGTTTTACCTTTTCTAAGCTTGCGACATACAATTTCGATAAGCTTTGCCTCTTTACCGATTTCTTTTCCTATCTCTATCCCAATTTCTTTTCCTTCTCTTCTGACATCTGCATCATGGCAAAAAGTTTTCATATACTCAACTCTCCATTCCTTGTTACAGCGGGCTTTTGACACTGAACGTTCCAACCCTTCCGTATAATCATCACAAATCTCACCAGTTTCTATGTACTTTAAAAAGTTCTCTGTATCCTTGTCAACATTACACACGGTACCTTTTGTGTTGTAAATAAGAATTTTCCTGCCATCCCCGAGATAAATATCCCCCATGTCATCAAAACCTTTACAGATATTTTCAAACTCATAGCAACAAAGCCCTTTATCAAACGGGTCAAATGTGCAGATGAAAATAACATAGCTGTCCAAAAGGTCTGAATACTCATCACCAGTTGCTTCATCCTCCACATAAACATCATACCTGACAGCCTTTCCATCAACCGCAACCTTGATTGCTTTCTGATTGTTGATGGAAATATTGTCACCAATGACATTACCTGTAAGACGTTGTAGCATCTCAACACAATTACTCGGTTCCTGCATAACCTTGCCAAAGATAAAATCATCTTTTAATGTTAATCTTTCGTACTGCACCTCAAGTTCATGAGGTGATAAATAAGTTGCATAATTCTTTTTCATAATAGAATTACTCCTTTCTTACACAGGAGAAATTCCTCAATCCACAATTCATATCCAAGAAATCTCCTGCTAGTTTTAAAAATTGAAATGTTTAGCATAGATTTCTTTGAAATATAAAAGCCGAACGGCTGATGAATTATAGAGCAAAAAGATATATGCTGATTTTAGAGTAACATGATTTCAAAATGAGGTCAATAAATTATATGTATAAATATCATGCCTTTAGGCATGATATTATTGCGTACCCGCAGGTACATTACATCTGTGTGGTTTTCTTTTAGCGAACAAAAGGGTAATATCTGATTATATAAATGCAAACATTTAGACTGCGTTTTTAGCGACTGACGAAATCCACCAGTTACGAAGACTTAGGCTCGAAGGCATTCCTGAGAGTCTTAGTCGAAGTTACTGGTTAGTTTGTCAGCGCGTTGCAGTTGTTTACATGTATATAATCAGATATTACCCTTTCGTTCGCAAAAAAGAAATCCCACAGATGTAACACACCTGTGGGACAATACGCAATAATCCTAGCCAAAGAATTATAGATTACATATTCGCTTTAATCTGCTTATAAATACCCTCAGCATCAAGCTCATACTTCTTGAGAAGCTCCTTCGCAGGACCAGACTCACCAAAAGTATCCTTAACACCAATTCTAGTAACCTTAACAGGGCATTTCTCAGAAAGAACCTCTGCAACTGCACTACCGAGACCACCAATGATAGAATGCTCCTCAACAGTGAAGATTTTGCCAGTAGCCTTAGCTGCTGCAACAACAATGTCCTCATCTAAAGGCTTAATAGTGTGAATGTTAATAACCTGAGCATCAATACCATCTGCTGCAAGCATCTCAGCAGCCTTAAGAGACTCAGAAACAGGAAGACCTGTAGCGATGATAGTTAAATCCTTACCAGATTTAAGCTCAACACCTTTGCCAATTTCAAATTTATAAGAAGCCTCGTCATTAATAACAGGAACAGCAAGACGACCAAAACGAAGATAACAAGGACCCTGATGCTCATAAGCTGCCTTAACTGCAGCACGAGCCTCAACATCATCAGCAGGATTGATAACAACCATACCAGGAATCGCACGCATAAGAGCGATATCCTCGTTACACTGATGAGTAGCACCATCCTCACCAACTGAAATACCAGCGTGAGTAGCACCAATCTTAACATTAAGCTTTGGATAACAGATAGAGTTACGAACCTGTTCAAAAGCACGACCTGCTGCAAACATAGCAAACGAACTCATAAAAGGAACAAAGCCTGCTGTAGACATACCTGCTGCAATACCAGCCATGTTAGACTCAGCAATACCACAATCAATGTGTCTATCAGGGAAAGCCTTCTTGAAAACACCAGTCTTAGTAGCTGCTGCCAAGTCAGCATCAAGAACAACTAAATTATCTTTTTCTTTGCCAAGCTCAACTAACGCATTACCGTAGCTGTCTCTTGTTGCGATCATATCTCCTAACATAATGCGTCACCTGCCTTTCCAAGCTCTTCCATAGCTGTTGCTAACTCCTCATCATTAGGAGCCTTGCCATGCCAACCTGCCTGATTCTCCATGAACGAAACACCCTTGCCCTTAACTGTGTGAGCAATAATAGCTGTTGGCATACCCTTAGTAGCCTTAGCCTCTGCAAATGCATTGTCAATCTCATCAAAATCATTACCGTTGATATTGATAACATGGAAACCGAAAGCTTTAAATTTCTCATCTATAGGATAAGGAGAACACACCTCTTCAACTGTACCGTCAATCTGAAGATTATTGTTGTCAACAATAACTAAAAGGTTGTCTAATTTGCGGTGACCAGCAAACATAGCAGCCTCCCAAATCTGACCTTCCTGAATCTCGCCATCTCCGCAGAGACAATAAGTGCGGTATGCTTTGCCATTCATCTTAGCTGCAAGAGCCATACCAACTGCTGTTGAAAGACCCTGTCCTAGAGAACCTGAAGACATATCAACACCTGGAATGTGCTTCATGTCCGGATGTCCCTGAAGGTACGAACCTGTGTGTCTTAAAGTAAGAAGGTCCTCAACTGGGAAAAATCCCTTATGTGCTAAAGTAGAATATAAACCAGGAGCAGTATGACCTTTTGATAAAACAAAACGGTCTCTGTCAGGATTCTTAGGATCCTTAGGGTCTACATTCATTTCTTCAAAATACAAGTATGTGAAAATATCTGCTGCCGAAAGGGAACCACCTGGATGACCAGCCTTTGCACTATGCACAGAAGTAACGATACCCTTACGAACATCTACAGCTTTTTTCTGGAGCTCTAATTTGTTCATATCACTTTTGTAATCTGTTCCGATTACTACTCCTTTCATAAAATCATAGTCATTATACACCAAAACAAAAAAAATTCCTATATATTTTTTAAGGGGCTGCCGCAACAGCCCCTATTAAATAAATACCTATGCCTCTTCACCAAATACCGCAAGATAATCCTGCTGGAATTTTTCGATACCCTGTGAAGTAAGTGGATGCTTAGTCATCATCTCAATTACAGAATAAGGTACTGTCGCAATATCAGCTCCTGCAATAGCACAGTCAGTAACATGAATTGGGTTACGAACTGATGCACAGATAATTTCTGTTTCAAGCTGATAGTTTTCAAATATAGTAACAATATCCTGAATAAGGTCGATACCTGTTGTACTAATATCATCAAGTCTTCCAAGGAAAGGCGAAACATAAGTTGCACCTGCTCTGGCAGCGAGAAGTGCCTGAGCTGCTGTAAAGATAAGAGTAACATTTGTCTTAATTCCTTCTGCCGCAAGAACCTTAACTGCCTTAAGACCCTCAACTGTCATCGGAATTTTAACTACCATGTTAGGGTGGATTGCTGCTATCTCTCTACCCTCTTTAATCATAGTCTCTGCATCAGTAGTTGTTGCCTTAACTTCTCCGCTGATAGGACCATCAACAATAGTTGTAATCTCCTTGATTACCTCATTGAAATCTCTACCTTCTTTTGCAATAAGTGATGGGTTTGTAGTAACACCACAGATAACGCCCATCTCATTAGCTTTTCTAATATCGTCCACATTAGCTGTATCTATGAAAAATTTCATAATTCAAATCATCCTTTCATATAAATTTAAAAGTAGCTTTTAATAATAAATATACCCTTAAGCCAAAGCCTCCATAACTTCCTTTCTATAAGGAATCGAAGGAACGGCACCCTCTCTGGTTACTGCAATAGATGAAGCCTTAGCACTCATCTTAAGTATATCCGGAATTTCCATTCCATATATGATACCTGCAAGGAAATATCCTGTAAATGTATCTCCTGCTGCAGTTGTATCAACTGCTTCTACCTTAAAGATTGGCTGATGGTATCTAACGTCCTTATCTGCGTAAATTGCACCATCACCACCGAGAGTAAGAACAATTTTAGCATTTGGATAAAGTTCAACCACCTTAGCGATAATCTCATCTGGATCTGTAAGCCCTGTAATCTGACCACCTTCTACTTCATTCATAAGGAAGTAGCTGATTTTACTCATATCAACTGCATCAAGTTTTTCATTAAAAGGTGATGGGTTAAGAGCAATCTGTAAACCCTTTTCATATGCCTTGTCTACGATATAAGGAATCATATTCACTTCGTTCTGGAGAAGAAGAATATCACCCTCATCAAAATTAGCAATTACTTCGTCAACAAATTCCTCTGTAAGCTTCTCATTAGTTCCACCATAAAGCAAAATACAGTTCTGAGCATTCTTATCTATCTGAATAATTGCATGGCCAGTCTTGCCATCAACCTTTTTGATGTAATCAGAGTTAACACCATATTCCTTGCAAGCCTCAATAAACGCCTGTCCGTCTTTACCAATTAAACCACCATGATATACATCTGCGCCTGCTTTAGCAAGAGCAATTGACTGATTCATGCCTTTACCACCAAGAAATATATTCATTCCTGTGGTAGCCTGAGTTTCCCCAGGCTGCACAATATGGTCAACATTATATACATGGTCTAAGTTCATAGAACCTATATTTAATACCTTCATAATCTTCTATGCCTCCTAACTTTTATTCAGCATTATCGATTGTGATTAATGTTACTTCTACAGGAATTGAGTTTGGAACCGACTCTCCGTTAATCATCTTAACAGCATTTTCTACTGCTGTGCTACCGATAAGAGCTGGCTGCTGTGCAATTGTTGCTGCCATTCTGCCTTCCTTGATAGCTGCGATAGCGTCATCTGTTGCATCAAATCCTACTACTAAAATGTCTTTACCTGCTCCTGTGATTGCCTCTACTGCACCAAGTGCCATCTCATCATTAGCTGCGAATACTGCCTGAATGTCTGGGTTAGCCTGAAGCATATTCTCCATAACTGTCATACCCTCTGTTCTGTCAAAGTTCGCAACCTGACTAGTGATAACTGTGAGCTTCGCATCTGCAATGTTGTGGAAGCCTGTTCCTCTGTCGATAGCTGCCGAAGCACCTGATGTACCCTGAAGCTCTGCTACCTTAGTTCCTTCACCTAACGTATCTACAATGTACTGAGTTGCAAGCTCTGCACCTAAAACGTTGTCTGAAGCGATTTCACAATCTACTGTTACACCATTTACAACACGGTCTACTGAAATAACCTTGATACCCTTATCAACTGCGTTCTGTACTGCACCTGCTACTGCATCCGAGTCAACCGGATTTACAATAAGTACGCTGATATCTTTTGCTATTAAGTCCTCAATATCCGCAACCTGCTTAGTTACATCATCACCTGCATCTACGATTGTAAGGCTTACACCTAACTCATCTGCTGCCTCCTGAGCTCCCTCTGCAAGTGTTACAAAGAATGGATTGTTCTGTGTTGATACTGATAAACCGATTGAGCCATTACCAACAACCTCGCCTGAACCTGTACTTGCAGATGCATAAGTATCAACATTTTCTGCGGTTACAAGTGTAACCTCTACTGGAATAGCAGCTGGAACCTCTTTTCCTTCAATCATCTTAACTGCATTTTCTACTGATGTATAACCGATAAGCTCTGGCTGCTGTGCAATTGTTGCACCCATTCTGCCATCTCTGATTGCTGCAAGCGCATCATCTGTTGCGTCAAAGCCTACTACTAAAATGTCTTTGCCTGCTCCTGAAATAGCCTCAACTGCGCCAAGTGCCATCTCATCATTAGCTGCAAATACTGCCTGAATATCTGGATTTGCCTGGAGCATATTCTCCATAACCGACATACCCTCTGTTCTGTCAAAGTTTGCAACCTGACTAGCTACAACTTCAAGCTTTGCATCTGCTACGTTGTGGAAACCAGTTCCTCTGTCGATAGCTGCCGAAGCACCTGATGTACCCTGAAGCTCTGCTACCTTAATATTCTCACCTAATGTATCTACTATAAACTGAGTTGCAAGTTCTGCACCTGCTACATTATCTGATGCGATTTCACAATCTACTGTTACACCGTTTACTACACGGTCTACCGAAATAACCTTAATACCCTGGTCAATAGCATTCTGTACTGCTCCCGCTACTGCATCTGAGTCAACTGGGTTAACAATGAGTACGCTGATATCTTTTGCTATTAAGTCTTCGATATCTGCAACCTGCTTAGTTACATCATCACCTGCATCCGCTACTGAAAGCTCCACACCCAAATCGTTAGCAGCTTTTTCTGCACCATCTACAAGAGATACGAAGAATGGGTTGTTCTGTGTTGACACCGATAAACCAATTGAGCCATCAGTTACTTTTTTCTTCTGAGAATTATTTTCACCGTCTATTGTAATTCTGCATGCTGTAAGTGAAAACATCATTACAAGAGCAACGGCTAATGCCAATATTTTCTTTAATTTTTTCATGCTTTATACCTCCATCTTTTATTATCTCTTGCGGTCTGATAATACTGCTACAAGAATAACGATTGCCTTGATAACTTCCTGATAGTATGAGTTAACACCTAAGATATTCATACCATTGTTAAGTACTGCGATGATGAGAACGCCGGCAAATGTACCCATAATCTTACCACGTCCACCACTCATACTTGTTCCACCAAGAGCAACTGCTGCGATTGCGTCAAGCTCGTATCCATCACCAAGTGTTGGCTGAGCTGAGTCAAGTCTTGAAATCATGATAAGACCTGCAAGTGCTGCAAGGAAGCCCGAAATAGCGTAAACTGAAATCTTAGTTTTGCTTGTGTTAACACCTACGAGGTTAGCACATTTTGCGTTACTACCTGTTGCATAAATTCTTCTACCAAAGGTAGTTTTATGAAGTATAAACCAGAAAATTGCTAATGCTATTAAAAGAATAATTACTGGGATTGGGATTGCAAACCAAGGATTCTCCGCTGGTCCAAACTCCCAGTTACCTTTACCAAGTACCTTGAATAAAAACTGTCCTGACTCACTCTCGATGCTTGCAGCAAGTCTTGAGATTGGCTTACCATCTGTAATGATAAGTGCAAGTCCACGATAAGCTGTCATAGTGATAAGGGTTGCGATGAATGGCTGTAAACGACCTTTTGTTACTAAAAGACCACTTATCACACCGAGAACTGTACCAACTAATAATGCCGCAAGAATTGCAACAGGAGCAGGTACGCCGTTAATAAGCATTTCTGCACAAACAATAGCACTAAGTGCAAATGTTGAACCTACCGAAAGGTCAATACCGTCTGATAAAATTACGCAAGTCATACCAAATGCAATAAGTCCATTGAAGGATGCCTGACGTAAAAGATTTAAAAAGTTACTTGCTGTTCTGAATTCAGGACTTATAATACTGATTACAATTACTAATAATACTAATGCGATATATGCTCCGTACTCGCCTAATATCGCGCCTATACTCTTTTTGCTTTTTTCCATTATAAACTACCTCCTGTCGCTAAAGTCATTATCTTTGCCTGATCTGCATCATTTCCATCTAAGATGCCTCTTACTTCACCTTCACGAATAACCATTATTCTATCACTCATTCCAAGAACCTCAGGTAATTCTGATGAAACCATTATTACTGCAACTCCCTTAGCTGCCATCTTGTTGATTACATCGTAAATTTCTTTTTTAGCTCCGATATCTACGCCTCTTGTAGGCTCGTCTAAGATAAGAATTTTAGGGTCTGTGTAAACCCATTTAGCAAGTACAACTTTCTGCTGATTACCACCAGATAAGTTGTTACATTCATGCCATGGTCCGAAGCATTTTACTCTAAATTCTTCAATACCCTGATTAACAATCTCTTCCTGTTTTTCTTTCTTAAGAACACCGCCTTTAGATACCTTGCCTAAATTAGCAATCTCGATATTCTCAGCAATACTCTTCTCGAGGAGGAGTCCTTCTGTCTTTCTGTCCTCTGTAACAAATCCGATACCTGCTGCTATCGCCTGTCTAGGATTTTTGATTGTTACCTCTTCACCATCTATATAAATTTTACCGCTGTCCTTCTTAAGGTTGCCAAAGATTGCCTGCATTATCTCAGTTCTACCTGCTCCCATAAGTCCTGCCACACCGAGAACCTCGCCTGCATTAACCGAAAAACTTACGTCATGGAAAAATTTTCCGCTTGTAAGTCCTTCAACCTTAAGTACCTCTGTTCCAATCTTAGAATCTCTCTTAGGGAAACGTTCTCCGATTTCTCTACCAATCATCATCTGTACTACATCGTCCATAGTAAGGTCTTTGATTGCCTTTGTATCTATATACTGACCGTCTCTTAATATTGTAATTCTATCACAAAGTGCAAAAATTTCTTCCATTCTGTGAGATATGTATACGATAGAAACTCCTTTTTTGCGGAGAGAATTGATTACCTTAAATAATCCTTCTGTCTCGCTCTCTGTAAGTGCTGCTGTAGGCTCATCCATAATGATAACTTTCGCATCTACCATAAGCGCTTTACAGATTTCTATCATCTGCTGCTGTCCTACCGATAAGTCAGACATAACTGCATCTACAGGTATGCTGACGCCTACCTTATCCATTACCTCTTTGGCTTTTTCTCTCATGGCTTTTTTGTCACAAACTCCGAATTTTTTTGTGATTTCCTTACCCATGAACATATTCTCTTCAACTGTCAAGTCGAAAAGTGCATTTATCTCCTGATAAATGAACACGATACCCGCTTTCTCAGCTTCCTGTGGACTCTTATATACCACTTCTTCACCATCAACAAGAACTGTACCGGCATCTCTTGTGTAAACTCCAGTAAGGATTTTCATAAGAGTTGATTTACCTGCACCATTTTCGCCCATAAGTGCATGTACTTCTCCATCAGTCAATTCAAATCCCGCATCCTTTAATACCTGATTTGAACCAAATGACTTGTTGATACCTGTCATCTTAATATTCATATTCCTTTGGCCTCCTTTCTTTTATGCAAATATACATCCCGACTGCAAAATAATGTTTGCATAAGGTGTTGTTTCACCGGTTCTTATAACCGCTTTACATTCTTTTGTTTTAGCTTTTAGCTCTACATGTGACACATACTCTACTTCAATGTCCTGTCCCTTAAATAACTCGTTAATCTCTGAAAGTACTTTCTCGTTCTGAGTCTTAATCTCTTCTGCCAAAATGATTTTTTCAATCTTCATGTCCTTTGCCACAACCTCAAGAGTTTTCATAAATGTTGGAACTCCAAATTCAAGCGCAAGGTCAATTCTCTCAACCTCGTCTGGAATCGGCAATCCGCAATCACCTACGCAAATCCAGTCTGTATGTCCCATGTAAGACAAAACTCTTGAAATATCGCTGTTAAGTATTCCGTTTCTTTTCAAATTAACCGCCCCTTTCTATTTATTTATAATGTTGTTTCTCTTTTAATCAGTTTCGCTGGAAAAACATATTCTTTATTGTCCTTGTTGCAATCAACGATAAGACTTGCTGCTTTAATTCCCATTTCAGCTATAGGCTGAGCTATGGTTGTAAGCTCTGGCGACATCAGACTTGATATTGCAATATTATCAAATCCTATAAGCTGTATCTGTTCAGGAACCTTTATACCTTTGCTATGCAAAACCTTATATACTGAAACAGCCACCATATCATTACATGCTATTATTCCATCTGTATGTGGATATTTTTTTAATAATTCCTCCATTATTTCAATACCATCTTGAAATTCATATCCACAATCAATGGTCTGTTCTTCTATACCCTGCTCTTTACATACTTCTCTGTATCCTTCATAACGTTCTTTTGCGCTGGACATCTCCTGAGGACCTTTAAGACAAACTATGTTTTTACATCCACAATCAATCAAGTGTTTTGCTGCCAGCTTACCACCTTCATAATGATTACAATGAACATAACTACAATTTGTACCATGCTTAGGTCTTCTATCTGTAATAACTATAGGTATCTGACTTGCCTCTATAAGAGGCATTATTTCTTCGTTACTAGTTGTAATAATAATACCGTCTGCATTCATAGACATAAGCATCTGGATCATGGCTTTTTCTTTTTCAGGATTATGTCCTGTATTGCAAAGAAGTAACCTGTGGCCATGTTCATCAGCTTCTTTCTCAATAGCACTTGCCATCTGCGTAAAGAAGGGATTATCTATACTTGGAACAATAAGCCCTATCATCTTCGCCGACTTTTTAAAAAGTGACCTCGCAACTTCATTTGGCACAAAGCCTGTCTCCTCTATAACCTTAAGTACCCGTTCTCTCTTCTCGTCATCAACCTTAGCCGTTCCATTGATTACTCTGGATACTGTAGCAGGAGACACCCCCGCCAAACGAGCTACATCCCTAATACTAGTCAATAAAACCACCCCCGTTTGTGAATTTTATCCTATGAAACCCGTTTCAAACTAATTTCATTATACCATTTGCACAGCGTATGTCAATAATTTTTTGACAAAAAAATATCTTTTTTTCAAAATACAGCGAGGAAGCTCATATAAAACATATACCAACAAACAACTGCAACGCAGTAAAAATGTTTGTTGGTATATGTTTTATATGAGCTTCCTCGCTGTATTTTTCTTACTATACCCTAATTTACTATTATTTGATTATGGCATTAAGTATCTTTAATTGAGCTGGTAGGCATTTAAATTCTACGTTTGTTACGTCTCCTACATACTCGCCGTCTGTGTGTAAAACTACTGGTTTGTCTAATTCAAAGGAATATTCTTCACAGTCGAACAACTCAAATCTTTTTATATATTTTTGCTGTGCCAAAACTAAAAGCGGCAGACAGAAAAAAGTGAGCCACTGTGGTATTCCAGCTACACAGCACACGGAGAATTTGCCGTCTGTTGCACTTGCTCCAGGTGCCATTGGCACTCCTCCACCCTCTGCTCTAAAGTTCATTACAGCAGAAAAAATTATTTTTTTATAATCTTTTTTTACGCCATCTATAACGCTTTTTCCGTTAAAGGTCTCCATAGAAAACAAGGTCTGAATCGTAAGTATTATATATGTAAGCTTGCCTAAATGAATTTTATTTAGGAAATTTTTAAGTTTTGAATCAAGGGCTTTTTTACATACTATAGCGTCAAGTCCAATTCCTGAACTGATTGCAAACTTACGTGGTTTATCACAACCCTCCCATCTAACCTCGCCTAAATCTATCGAGGTGTATGTCTTTTCTTTTTTATCCTTATTGCATATATTGTCAAAAATATCTTTTGCTATCTGTCCGACATCTTTGCCTAGTTTTAACCCTCTTGCAAAATCATTTCCCGAGCCCGCCGGAATAACTGCGAATTTAACTTTTTCAAAATCTGTTATTCCATTAACAACCTCGTTTACCGTTCCATCTCCGCCTATAACAATAAGACTAATATCTTCATCCTCTAGCTCAGATATTTTTTTTGCAAGCCATGTTGCATGCCCTTTATATTGAGTTCTGAAGGCTTTATATTCAAAATCATATTTCTTTAATTGATTTCTCACTTCACGCCATACATTTTTACCTTTTCCACTCCTCGACGTGGTATTTACAATAAAGTATATCATTTTATTCCTCCACTTTTTTACCACAGTCAGGACAATAGTTAGGCATCTTGCTGAACTCCTCAAAGGAATAACCACAACACACACATCGTCCTTTTATTCCTTTTTGTAACTCTCTCATCTGACGCATTTCAATGTTGCTTTGTTTTCTGTCTACTACTTCTTGTTCCTTCATCATTTTTTCATGAATTACAGACCAGACATCCATGCTTCCATCAATAACACCTTCTATGTACGAAGCCAGCTTTGTTCTATAATAATGTGCTCCACTTCGAAGCTGCTCTTTAGTCATATGAAGCTGCTTGCTTGCTATTGTAATAAATGAATTTGCAAAACCATGTAATTTATCTGTGAGATTTTCTGCTGAAACTCCAACCTTGCAATCCATCTCATGCATACAGCATATAAGATATGCATTATACGCCTCCTCCGCCGTTACAAGCGCCTGCTCTAGAAGTGGAGTAAGCTCACCTGTCTCATCTACAGGAAAAACGACAGGGTCATATATTCTATGAAAATCCGTGCGTATTTTTTCTATCTCTGTCTCTATTGATTTAAGCTTTAAAATAAGCTCCTCAACCTTTTGTCTGTCAGCCAATATATTGCTGTTATAGTCAGCAGTTGAATTTATAAAATCTAAAACATCCATGACATACTCCTATCTATTCGTCTTTTGATAGTTTACTAGAGTATATCATGGATATCTTTATATTGTCATTTATTTTATATGAACTTTGTTTGAACTTTCTTTTAATATTTTTATAAGCTGTATTAATATGGTTGGTGCAAGAGCCAAAAGCAGAACCGAAAGCAACTGACTTTCCGCAAGTGGCACTACAGCAAACAATTTTTGCATAACTGGCACAAATAATACAATTACCAGCAAAATTATTCCCGTAAAGAAGGCCCCAATGCTCCATTTATTGCTAAATAATCCTATCTTTACAATAGACTGCTCACTTCTACAGTTAAATCCATGAAAGAGTCTCGCTAATGTAAGAGTTGCAAATGCCATTGTTGTCGCTGTTACAGCATTTTCCTTTAACCCAATATAATATGCTGCCATAGTAGCAACCGAAATCAACAGTCCATATCCAAAAAGTCTCAATGTGAATTTCTTTGTCAGTATACCTTGTTTTGGGTCACGAGGTTTATCTTTTAACAAAAGCTTATCTGAAGTTTCCATACCTATTGCAAGAGCTGGCAATGAATCTGTCAAAAGATTAATAAACAGCAAATGCACAGGCTCAAAAGGTGCTGCAAGTGCCATTACGGAACAGTATACAACCGCTATTATTGCAGCCATGTTGCCTGATAGTAAAAACTGTATTGCATTTATAATATTTCTATATACATTTCTTCCATTTAGAACAGCCTTTATGATAGTCGCAAAATTATCATCAGAGAGAATCATTGCCGATGCATCCTTAGAAACCTCTGTGCCAGTTATTCCCATAGCCACGCCAATATCTGCCTTTTTTAGTGCGGGAGCGTCATTGACGCCATCCCCCGTCATAGATACAATTCTTCCTTTTCTCTGCCATGCATCTACTATCCTGATTTTATTTTCAGGAGATACTCTCGCATAAACAGAAATTCTTTCTAATTGCAGGTCAAGTTCTTCGTCAGACATTGCATCCAGCTCCTGACCTGTCACTGTCATATCTCCGTCTTTATATATTCCTATTTGTTTAGCTATAGCTGTTGCGGTTACCTTGTGATCACCCGTAATCATAACAGGCTTTATACCTGCGCCTATAGCATCCGCAACTGCCTGTACAGATTCCTCTCTTGGTGGATCTATCATAGAGACCAGTCCACTAAATGTATAGCCATATTCGTTATCTGTAGAGAGACATTCGTCTTCTCCACATTCCTTATATGCAAACGCTAAAACTCGAAGACCATTTTCTGAAAAATGCTGATTCTGTGCAATTATATTTTCTTTATCCGCTTCAGTTATTTCTCTTACTCCCTGCTTAGTATCTATATAATCTATTCTATCTAAGAGAACATCTACCGCCCCCTTTGTAAGAACGGTTGGTACACCATGAAGCTTGTATTTAGTGCTCATAAGCTTTCTGTCCGAATCAAATGGTATCTCCTCCATTCTGTGCATCATTCCACGCACATCCTCCTCAGAAACACCCACTTTATCAAGTCCTGCTTTTCTTGCCATGTTAAGAAGACAGGTCTCGGTTGGGTCACCTATATCCTTGCCATCTTGTATTGACGAGTCATTGTTCAAAATTGCTGTATACAGAAAATACCTGTGAAGGGTCAAACCTATATCTAACTCCTCTGGTTTCAAACATTCGTTATCAATATAAACCTCTTGAGCAGTCATCTTATTCTGAGTTAAAGTTCCTGTTTTATCAGAGCATATAACAGATACACAGCCTAAGCTTTCCACCGCTTTAAGCTCCTTTATTATTGCATTATCCTCCGCCATCTTTCTTGTTCCCATCGCCTGAACGATAGTCACAATTGAGCCCAGTGCTTCAGGAATCGCTGCTACAGCCAAAGCAACCGCAAACATCAAGGAATCAAGAACCGGATCACCCTGCCATAATCTAAGCACAAAGACGATTACACTTATTATCATTACTATAATAGCAAGCTTTTTGCTAAAATCATCAAGACTAACCTGTAATGGAGTCTTACGATTTTTTGTCGTATTCATGAGCTTAGCAATTTTTCCCATCTCCGTATTCATACCTGTTCCTGTCACCATTACATTTGCCCTGCCATAGGTAACCAGACTACCGGAATATACCATATTAATTCTGTCGCCTAATGCGACCTCATCTTCAATAACCTCATCCTTTTTATCTACATTTGTGGACTCCCCTGTAAGCAAGCTCTCATTTACCTGCAAAGAAAAGCTGTCTATAATTCTTCCATCACAGGAAACCATATCACCTGCTTCTAAAATCACCACATCTCCAGGAACCACTTCTCTAGAATCAATTTCCTGTTTTCGTCCATCCCTGATAACCTTAGCTTTCGGAGATGACAATTTTTTTAACGCATCTAACGATTTTTCTGCCTTAACATATTGAACAGTTCCAAGAATAGCATTAAGGATTATTACAGCAAAAATAACAACCGTGCTCTCTACATTTCCCGAAAGCATGGATATAACTGCTGCCACAATAAGTATGATTACAAGCAGGTCTGCAAACTGCCCTATAAAAACTGCAAAAACACTCTTCTTTTTACCTTCTTCAAGTACATTAGCACCCTTTTCTAAAAGGAGCTTTTGTGCTTCCTCAGTAGTTAAGCCTTCTTTTTTACCAAAGGTTGAAAACACATCCTCTTTTTCCATCTGATAAATTTCTTTCATTCCATTACTCCCTTCCTTTTTGCATAACTTAAGTATTTCCACTTCCTATAACACGCAATCTCAAGAGGCTCTTTTTTATACACAGATTCATAGGATTTCCGAAGGAATTTCCTACGAATAAAAAAAGACCTCTTGTGCGCACATAATGCACACAAAAAGTCTTGTTTAACGAAATGTTCCCTGACTCCGGTCTGAATATTCAGACGTACTGACGAAGGACAGGACACGCAGCAAGCCACGTGCAACTACTCCCTTTTTGTATATTTATATTATATTCAAGCCAAATCTAATGTCAACCTGATTCATATTTAATTCACAACATTTTATCCTTAAAAAAATTTATTTTTAATTGTATAAATTCTTCTATTTTTCTAAGTAGCATATAGAGCATTGCCCTGTCCTCAAACTCTTTTCTCTCTACTGGCAACGGTCTTGCTTTCATCCCTTTATCCATCTTTTTAAACTCCAACGCAAGCTCTCCACCTGTATTGTTTTTATGATACTCCTCTGACATTTTCCTTAAAAAACCTGAAACTTTCTCCGCTGTAATGGGTGTCGTCGTAAGCCTTCTTGCGCAATCATACATCTCATACAATACCTGGCATTGCTTTTCCCTCATCTTTAGATACTCTCTATCATATATATCTTTTCTCCCAAACTGATTATTAAAGTTCTCGTCCGCAACATTTTTAGCATGTCTGATTATTTTTTCCAGCCGGTCAAAACACTCACCATTATAATCCGATAAATCTTTGTCCATAATTCGCTCTGACATTCGAAATAATATCATTCTTATCTGATTATCAGCTTCTTCTTTCAATTCTTCTATATAGGTAACATTTTTCTTTAAATGTAGATTTGCAATTATTCCCACCGTTGCCCCTATAAAAAAAATTGAGGTTTCATTTGCTATATGCTGCCAGTTCATATCACCATATGTCATAAAATGCGACATTAGCACTAAATTCATTGTTATCGCATTATACCATCCGGTCATCTGACATATTCCAATAAATATAATTAAAAATAAAAAGAAAGCTTCATAAGTAAACCCAAACGTCTTAAAACATACATATGCCACAGCTAAAGCAACAAGATATCCTAGTAATCTCGGCATAATTGTCTTTAATGTTTCTTTCTTTGTTGGTTGTATCGTAAGCATTGCAACTATTCCTGTTGAAATTGCAAATTCGAGTCTCAAAGAAAGTGCTATTATTATGGCAACTATAGCTGCTACAGCTAATTTTATCGTATTAATTAATTTCTTATTCATACCACATTCCTAAAATTAAAGTACACATTTTCATAAAAAAGGAAGACAATAAAAGTTTCTGCTTTTATTATCTTCCTTTTTTATAAAAATATGATATTAACTCTATTTAGAAACCACTTAATCTAAAGGCTATAACCTCCATCGCAGATTCATCAACACGTTCATCAGTCATAACCACCATGATACTACCATCATCAAGCATTGTTCCTCCACAGAACCAAGGGTATATTGTGCCAAATAAATCTCCACCATCAATTACCCCAAGACAGGTTCCGTCATTTGACCAATGAACTACCTCTCTCAAGTTACCATCTAATCCTAAGAAGCCATCAGTAGTCTGACACATAAAGGTTATGCAGCCCAAAGATTCTCCGTCCATATCTGCCAATGTCATCTGAAGTGAGCCGTTTGTATCATAAACATATACCTTATGTCCTGTATCGTCTGTTGAATCGCCACAAACATATATATAATTTTCATCTACGATTAAGCTTGAGATTGTTGCAACTTCACCAAATGACATTGCTGTTCTTGAAACGCTTCCATCTGTAAAAGTTACTTTCTCGCAATCAGGACCTGAAAACCAATTTATGCCCCACTCGCCAGAAGGATGCATTGTAATATAATCAAGTCCATCGTATGTAGCTATCTCTACACCATCTTGCAAACACATTAAAGGCATTCCGAAACCAGATATCCAAACAGAGCCATCATTTGTAGCCTGTACATATTGATAATCCTCTCCACATACAACTTCATCTTCATATACAAGCGATGTGCCATCATATGCATACTGTTTAAGAGTATCATCACCTAAGATATATGCTTTATCATTTACGTACGCAACATCATGATTGAAGGTTTCACTACTAATAATACATTCATCAATAGGAAGCCACTGACTGTCTACTGTGCAATCTCCTATAGAACCACTTGCATCAGAAGTAGAAAATGCTTCACCGTCCCAAGGCCATGGTGCATCTACATTTCCAACATCTTCTATACATATTGTGAGTCCATCCAAAAACTGATTTACATTGTCATCCTCATACTCTCCAAGAATCTCTACAACAACTGTTGTAGCGGCCTCTTCTACACGACCAATATATGTCAAGCATGGTTCTCCCCAATATTCACCTTCATAAACGAGACATTCTACGCCACCTATATCTACAGTATCATACGCATCATTTACAACATACTCATATGCATCAAATTCATACACATCTAAATATCCACGAAATTCTTCCTGATCTCCAATAGAAACTCTTACTTCTATGTTAGTAATATAACTGTCTCCGTCAGGAATAACAAAAAATGCACTTGCATATTCCTCATCCATATAAGAAATTTCTTCTTCGTAACTCCATACTTCTGAATCGTAATCCAGAGTCCAAAGACCTGCATCAAACAGTTCACCTGATACACTTTCTTCTTTTTCCTTTTCATCGTCCTTTTCGTCGTCCTTTGCTGCCTCTGTCTTTGACGAATCCGAATCTTCTTTTTTATTTTCTTCCTTTCCACATCCGCCAAATGCTAAAACCATTACTCCTGCCATTAGCATAGCCAAAATTCTCTTTTTCATTTTCATTTCTCCTCTTCATTTAAATTTTTCGTTATGCTATAATATGATTAAGGCGTTCTCTGCCTCCGTTGGCGCGTCAGCAGAGAACTTTAATATAAAATAACCTTTGCAGATGTAATTATAAAAATTCTTATTTTTTTTACCCCACCCTTTTTCAAAAAAATGGGTAGGTTCTTATTTTTTTGTTGAAATTATTAGACTTTTTAGACAAATAACATTGAAAGGGTTTTTAAAATGAAAAAAAGTTTTGCTATTATTTTATGTTTTTTTATTCTGATAACGAATCTTTCTGGCTGCTCAAAACAGGACAAGCCTAGCCCTGAAAATCCGGTCACACTTACAATGTGGCACGTCTACGGTAGCCAGACCGCATCTCCACTCAACAATCTTATTGATGAATTTAATAAAACAGTAGGAAAAGAACATGGTATTACCATCAACGTTGTATCAGTAACCAGTTCTTCTGCTATTGACGAAGCCTTAGAGGCGTCTGCCAACAACGAACCCGGAGCTGTAGAAATGCCAGACTTATTTATTGCTTATCCAAGAGTAGTAGAAATTGTAGGAAACGATAATCTCCTTAATTGGAATAATTTTTTTACTCAAGATGAGCTTTCATCTTTTAATCAAACTTTTTTAGAAGAAGGTTATTTTAATGATGAGCTTTTAATGCTTCCAGTGGCAAAATCTTCAGAAGTTTTTTTCATTAATCAAACTTTATTTGAACGATTTAGCCGTCAGACCGGCATTGATATTTCTGATTTAAATACCTTTGAAGGTGTTTTTGAAACCGCAAATACTTTTTATGACTGGTCCAACGGACAAAATTTTATTCAAATCAACGATTACTATAACTATGCATATATCGGTATGAAAGCCTATAACAGCGAATTTGTCATAAATGGGCAGCTACAGCTTGAGAGTGATGAATTTAAGCAAATTTGGCTACCTTTGGCAAAAGCAGGAATCTACGGAGGTATCTGCTTAGACGACGGATACGCGGCTGCACGCTGGAAGACCGTGGAAATAATTTCTAATACCGGTTCAACAGCCGATGTACTATACCAACCCGACCATGTGATTTATCCTGATAATACAACCGAAGAAATATCTTCATTAACCCTGCCATATCCTGTTTTTAACGACAATTTTGCAGGTGCCGTATATCGTGGCGGAGGTTTATTTGCTATTAAAAGCACAGATGAAAGAAAAAATTATGCCGCCTATATATTTGCTAAATGGCTTACTGCCAAAGAGCAAAATCTTGATTTTGTTACAAGTTCTGGATATCTACCTGTAACAGACAATGCCATGCAAGAATTGTTTGCAGATTTAACAATTATAGATAACGAAAAATATCAAAGCTTGTACAAAGCACTTGATACAATGAATCATGATTATACGTTTTATTCACTTCCACTATATACAGGAGCCTCTGATACTCAGCTCAGTTTCGAACAAAACGTTAAATCTGTTTTAAAAACCGCGCACAATCAATATAAGGCAAGAGTTCTCGCAGGTGAAAAACCAAATGAGGTACTAGATGAGCTTGCTTTAAGCTCACTTGAAGAATTAATTAATTTATCAACGAAATAGGATAGGACAATGAAATTTATTCAAAAAAATGAAATTAAGAATTTTATACTTCAGCTCAAGACAGAAGGTCTATCCATGCAAAGAAGATTTATACTATATATTATCTCCGCAATTGCTATGGCTATATCTTTAATACTATTACTGCTTAATGTCTTTGGAATAATAAACCATACAAACACCAAAGTCATGGATATATTGGACACCCAGTTGACATCATTAGCGGATGACATTGAAAATGATTATGACAAAACCGCTGCTTATGCGTTATCATTTTCCGAGCAATTGTCAACTGAAATTTTTAACTATCTTACAGACAACAACCTTACCTTTGACGAATTAAAAAATAATCCAGAGGCTTTAACAAATTTACAAACTACACTTTACGATACTGTTTATTTGAATATGCAATTAGCACCTTCCAGCGGTGCATTCTATATTTTAGATACAACAGTAAACTCTACCAGCGAAACACCTTTGTATAATGGTATATATCTCAAATATATAAATTTATATTCTGAAAGCACAGTAAACAATGCAATATCACTTTACAGAGGCTCTTATGATACTGGCAAAAACAACGGACTTACCTTTCATAGCGGTTGGCAAAACGAAATATCGACTAACTTTTTCGACAGCAACAACCAGATACTATTTGACAATACACATTATATTTTAAGCTCGACTGTAAATGTTCCAGATACTTGGGAAAGAGCGAGGTATATTTATGTACCTATTTATAATTATGAAAATACAATTATCGGAATATGTGGTTTCGAAATTAATGACCTATATTTTCAACTAGCTAGAACTACCAGTGAAGAGGACTCTTATCAGACCGTCGTGGCACTCTTTGACGAAGAAAACGGAAGTTGTACTGGTCAGTTTAATTCTAGCAGATTTAATACAAGTGACTTGAGCACAGCTCAAATTTACTCTAAAAAAAATTACACAATTTTTGATTTTGGAACCGAAAAATGCATAGGAAAACATACAACAATAGAGATAGGTAATACTTCCTTTACTGTTGCCATAATGATAACAGAAGCACAATATAATGAAATAATAAAACAAGGTCAGCTTAAAACAACAGCTATTTTCTTGATAGTTACCATTTTTGCTTTTACTTGTTGCAAATTTATGAGCAAAAAATATGTTGCACCAATTTTACAAAAGTTAATTTACGAAAAAGATGTTATTTATGAAAAACAATTACAAGCATTAGAAAATGAAAAAGCCACCGCTGAAGCGGAAGCAAAAACAGCTAAATTGGCTTATGAACAGGCACTAAAAAAGCTTGAACTTGCAAAAAATGAAATCAACCAGCTTGCTGAAGCAAGAAAAGAAGAGCTTAATTTAGAAGAATATGAATATTTTATTAATAATTTAAACACTTTGACTCCTGCTGAGGCAAAAATATACGAATTATATCTTGATGGAAAAAAGGCAAGAGAAATAACCACTCTTCTTAATATTACAGAAAATACGCTTAAATATCATAATAAAAACATATATAGCAAGCTTGGCATTTCGTCAAGAAAACAGCTCTTAAGATATGCAACCTTAAAACATCACGAGGATAACACAACAAAAAAATGATTTTTAAAAAAAGAAGACAATAAAAGCTTCTGCTCTTATTATCTTCTTTTTTATTTTACCAATGGGATAAATCTATTAGTTTCTTATGATGTCAACCTCTGGTTGCATCAAATAAAATGGCGATTTTTCTTGGTCTCTATCAGATTTTGCAAATGCTGCTTTTTCTTAATTAATCTAAATATTACAGACAAATTCATTATGATAAATGCGCCAAACAACATTAAAGCCACTACATCTGTGTAAGAAATTCTTTTTAATTCCCAGTTTTTTCGTACATAATCGTGTTTATCTATACGATATATTTCAATTTCCCTGCCACGTTTGTCTTTATATGTTGATTTTAATTTATATTCATTACCTTCTGCATCTTCAAATAAACTATAATTAATTAAATTTACTCTTCCTCTTATCGTAGATTTGTATTCGGACTGAAAGCCTACTAGTGTAGCAGAAATTACATCATTCTCTCTTGTATGTAACCTCAAATAAAAATCATCACAAACAAAAATCACAAAAATCAAAATCATAGTCGCAATCAAAGAAAAAACACATGTCTTTATAACTGAATTACAATTACTTAATTCACGCTCTTCGAAAGTTTTTACATTATATATGTCAATATTATCTTCTGTTTCATCAAATAATCTTTTCATTTTACCTCGTCCTGTTATTTTTTTATACAATCTCCTATTTACAATAACAGTATAAAAAATGAAAATCTGACATTTTTTTTATTCTTCACATAAATTTACATAATTTACATTTAATTTTCTTTCACCACTGAAATTAGTCTTTCTGTTGTTGAGATAATTTCTTCCATCGCTACATCTGCAAACAATGGTCTTAATGCTTTCATCATCGGAATACAATTATCTGGCAGCCTACAGCTTTCAAGCTTTTCCATAGCAGCATCCGCTGTATCTAAGTCAAAGGCTTCTATAGCCTCTTTAATGCCTTGAAGATACATTATCACTTCCTCTTTAGGAACCTCTTTCTTTTCTCTCTCCTTCATAGCTGCATAAGGAGCCAACCACTCTTTATATTTTTTATAATTATCCAAAACCTTTGGTGTTTCCACCATTATTTTTTCTTTATCATTCGCATTCCCAAGTTCCTCTAAAGCATGGAATTGTTCTGATAAAGCCATAGCACCTATCAATCTTGATGAGCTCTTCAAGGCATGAACCTCTATTGTGAAATCCCTGATTCTATCTTCCGCCAGATATTCTTGGATATTCTGTACTTTGGTATTAATCAAATCACAAAAATCTCCTAAATATTCAATAAGAAATTTTTTGCCACCCGAATTTTTGATTCCTTCCAATACATCTATCCCATCAATCTGTAAATTTTCCTCCAACATTTCGTTTTCTGTATTGTCGATTACGGGCATCTCTTTACCTACAGAATTTTCAATCAAATCCTGTCTTAACCATTCACGTATCACCCTACATATCTGCTTCATCTGAATTGGTTTAGGCACAAAACCATTCATACCGGCTTCTAAAAACAATTTCTCAGCCTCCTTCATCGCATTTGCTGTCAACGCAATAACTGGAAGTTTTTGAAAATACTCTCCGTCCATTTCACGAAGCCTTCTTGTTGCTTCTACACCGTCCATTATAGGCATCATATGATCCATAAATACTAAGTCATATTCTTTCTCTTGAATCATAGAAAGAGCTTTTTTTCCATTGGTTGCGGTATCAATCTGTAGCCTTAGCGGTTCCAATAAGTCCACTGCCACTTTTCGATTCATCTCATTATCATCGACCAAAAGAATCCTTGCATTCGGTGCAATAAAGTTCATGAGATTTTCCTCTTCCTGTAGCTCACAAACCATATCCTCAGAAACATTTTTCTGATATATAGTAAAGAAAAATTCACTGCCTTTACCATACTCGCTCTTCACTTCCAGTTGGCCACCCATCATTTTTACAAAATGACTAGAAATAGACAGACCAAGTCCTGTTCCTTCTTTTCCCTTATTCTTTACTACGTCAACCTGCTGGAATGCACCAAACAATTTATTTAAATCTTCCTGTTTTATTCCCTGTCCTGTATCTGCAACTGACACAAAAACAGCAACCCTATCATCCTCACTCAGCTGCGACTTTATTTTAATGCTTATCTGCCCCTCTTCTGTGAATTTAACCGCATTATTTGCCAGATTAATAATAATCTGTCTTATGCGAAGACCATCTCCATACAGCATATCCGGCACACTTTCATCCACGTCACACAACAGTTCAACAGGTTTATCTCCTATACGATTTCTGACAATCTTCTCTATATCATCAAGCATTTGTCGAAAAGCATATACCTCTTCTACCAGCTCCATTTTCCCCGCTTCAATTTTAGAAATATCTAAAATATCATTGATAATAGATACCAATGCATTTCCAGAATTTTTTATATTGTTCAAGTATTCTTTCTGCTCTTTTGTCAAATCTCCTCTCAGCAAAATTTCAGTCATACCAACAATCGCATTCATTGGTGTACGTATTTCATGAGACATATTTGCAAGAAATCTTTCCTCGGATTCCTTTGCAGAAATTGCCTGCTGTTTCTTTCTCTCTGTGGCAAGCAAATCCTGTCCTGCTTTGATAATCGCCATAACCAGTAAAAACATCAGACCTGTTGCCAATGCAGTACCAACAGATAAATTTAATTTCATATAATACAAGCCTATTTCTACAATTGCGGATAAAAGCAGACCCAAAACACCGATACCTACAATGAAATAATCTTTTATACGTCTTTTTAAAAGGTCACGAATTATTGTTCCGATAATACTGATAAGCGTAAACAGTATACCTACATGAATGTATGTCAATTGTTCTGTAAACTGCACTCTATCAAAGACCTGCAACAATGTACCAACCACGAACATGACAGTTGAATATACAATATTCAAAACATATAGTTTCTCATACCGTCCCTTTTGAATGCCATTCATATATAAAACCAACGGAATAGGAATTAGCATCAGACACCAATATGTACTATTAGTCATAACAGAAACATTATCCATTATTAATTGTCTGAATTCTATCTCTGACAGCATCCAAACTGCACAAAGAAAAATCGCCCACGCCAGATAATTTAATTCTAATGTTCTCTTATACGCAAACCTCATAACAATGCACACTATTATACAAAAAAAGCTTAGAATCACCAGACAAACTGCAACTAATGCTTTTGGTGCACAATCTTTAATTATATAGAACCATATACTCGCACTATCTCCGATATATATATCCCTCATGGTACCTGCATATTTTGAATAGCTGGAAAATACATACGTCAGTTCTTTCCCCACATCCTCCTGACCTAATTTTACAAACAGGTATCTAAATGCGCTATTAGTTCCAAATAATCTTGTATCCTCAGTATTGTAGTGTACACGCAATTTCCCATCAACATACACATCAACATCTTGCCAGACAGTACGAAAACACAAAGCATCACCATTTTCTATATCAGCCGGCAAGTTTGTTGTGATTTTAACTAGTTCACCTTCTTTTGCGGGAATCTCACCGGGTACTTCAACCTGATGTTTTTCGCCATTATCAAAAACCTGATACCAGTCGGACTCAAACGCCTCACATCCCATTGTTATTTCATCTTTTTCATCTGGTAGAATACATATTCCCAAACACAAAAAAGCCGCACAAAGAATTACTATACATCCAAAAACTATAGGTGCCGCAGACATAATTTTTTTATTCATACGCAAATCCTTCTCCTAAAATACTTATATAGAAAAACCTCCAAATCAATCTGACTTGGAGGTTTCAAACAACCAACTCTTTATTGTTACTATAAAATATATCACATTTTTTGTCACTCAACAATCTGATATTGTATTTATACATTTACAAAAAGTATATACTTAGAATATAATAGTAATATGTTAAATTTTTAAGATACGGGGATAAACACATGGGGATTTATGCTTTAGGAATAGGTTGTATAATTATTGTTTCGGTAATTGCCTATCTATTCTTCTCTATTAAAAGAAAAAACACAAAAATGCACAGAATATATGGTGCCATGATTATCACAGCATTAACACACTTGTTTGCTGAGCAGGGCGCTCTTTATACATTAACTCATGTAGAAACAGTTCCAGCATGGATAACTCGCGGAATTCATCAGATATTTTTAATTTTATTTCTGGTAATTTTTTACGAGGTATATTTATATATACTTGCAATGATTACTGATGAAGCCCATGAACAAGTCAAAAAAAGCAACTTAATTCTTATACCTTTTGTTCTATCAACTATCGGAGTATTATTTCTACCTATTCATTATAGACACGAAGAAGCAGCAAGCTATTCCTATGGTCCCGGAATTGTCGTAATCTATATAAGTGTATACATATTAGCAATAACAGCCGTAAGCTACATGATACGTTTCAGAGAAATTATTCCTCAAAAAAAGAAAAAAGCAATAGCAATATCTCTTATATGTGAAGTTGGAGTTGGCGTATATCAGCTTTTTAACCCTACACATCTTTTATCCAGTGTAGGTGTCACTTTACTTTGTATTGGTTTTTATCTCACAGTCGAAAGCCCAGATAACGTGCTGATTGAATTATTGTTGGACGAGAAGAAAAAAGTAGAAGAAGCCAGAGAGGAAGCCGTTATGGCAAATCAGGCCAAAGGACGTTTTTTGGCACAGATGTCACACGAGATCAGAACTCCTATTAACGCAATTATCGGAATGAACGAGATTATCTTAAGAGAGAGCAAGGACGAAAATATATTAGAATATGCAGAAGATATAAATGGTGCCGGACAATTATTATTATCAATTGTCAACGAAATTCTGGACCTTTCTAAAATTGAATCCGGCAAAATGGAAATTGTAGAAACAGAGTATAATCTCAGCAAGCTTGTCGCTGATTTGACAGCCATGATTTCTCTTAAAGCACAGTCTAAGAATTTGATTTTTAATTTAAATATAGATAAATCACTTCCTGTCAATCTATACGGCGATGATGTACGTATAAGACAGATACTTACCAACCTTCTTTCAAACGCAATCAAATATACAAAAGAAGGAACAGTAGAATTAAACATTACAGGTGAAGTTCAAAACGACACCATCACTCTTCATTGCTCCGTAACAGATACCGGTATCGGAATAAAAGATGAGCATATTGCCAGTTTGTTTGATGAATACCTGCGAATCGAAGAAGATTCTAACCATCACATAGAAGGAACTGGTCTTGGTCTTAACATCACAATGCGTTTACTTGATT
The DNA here is from genome assembly GCA_045531735.1 of Wujia sp. Taxonomy (GTDB): domain Bacteria; phylum Bacillota; class Clostridia; order Lachnospirales; family Lachnospiraceae; genus Coprococcus_C. Next base: position 122,282 of record JAZSEO010000022.1, read on the forward strand.
TAATGGGCAGCAAGTTGCAGGTTAAAAGTGAATACGGCAAAGGTTCAGAATTCTTTTTTGAGCTTACCCAGGTAGTTAGAGACACAATGACAGTTGCGGAATATCAAAATAAGAATGAACAGCTCAAGGATAAAAAGCAGAGAACAAGCTCATTTACAGCTCCACAAGCAAAAATTCTCGTTGTGGATGATAACTTGATAAACAGAAAAGTTTTCACTAAACTGTTAGAGCCTACCGAAATACAAATAGACCAGGCAGAGAGTGGTTTCGAATGTATTGATAAAATGAAAGAGCACCGCTACGACATTGTATTTCTAGACCACATGATGCCGGAAATGGATGGTCAGGAGACCTTGCAAAAACTGAAAGAAATGAAGGATTATCCTAGTGAGAACGCTGTTATAATTGCGCTTACGGCTAATGCTTTTGTTGGAGCAAGACAACAGTATATCAATGAAGGATTTGATGATTTCCTTGCAAAACCTATTATATATAAGGATGCTGAGGAATTGATTTTGAGATTTCTTTCAAAACAATGACTATATCTGTTTATCCGGAGCTAATAGCAATTTATCTATCACCGGATGAATCATGCTTGTTTCTAATATTACATTTATGGCACAAAGTTTCTTTCCTGCATCCTTGCTAGATGCACCACAATGATATGCCTGTTCTGTGGACAAACCATAATCCAGAACTATCAATCTGTCATGGCAATCTGCATTAGGTTTAATTCGCAATGGTGGATATTCTTGTATAAAGTCATTAACTACCGCTGTTGTCAAAAAACCTCTTTTTCCATGGCCATTTTCTGTAAACAAAACCACTTCTACACCAGATTGCTTCTGTGATAAAAGCTGTAAAGTCTTCGTATTCACATAATCATCCACTACATAAATGCTCTTTTTTGCCTGCTGATATATATCTATGTATGCCGCATCTGCTTCAAACTTCTGTCCTTTATAGATAACAAAATTTTTGAAATCCTTATCTGAGACAAAGTTTTCATTTAGAGTATCTATACTTCTTTGAATACTATCAAATCTTTCTTCTGCTTTATTCTTCCAATCTACAACACCTGCAACCTGCGCTGATATCTCCGATACTTTTGCCGTAACCAGTCGCATCTCAGACTGTGTAACAAACTGTTGATTTTGTTTTATATAATGACGCATTTCACGAAATGCACGCATAATAAAAATACTTTGTTGTTCTGCAAGTTCTCCTCTTAGAACGGTAGCAAGCATATAAATGCCTTGCTCAGTGAATGCATATGGCGATGTTCTTCTTCCACCACCTTGACCTTCAAAAAAATTATTTTCTCGTGAAATCACAAATTGTGATTTCACGGATTCTATCTCTTCTCGAGTCAACCGAAACATAAAGTCTTCTGGAAATCTCGCAATGTTACGCTTTACCTGTTGATTAAGATTCTTCACTTCATATCCATAAATCTCAGCTAAATCATAATCCAGCATCACTTGCTGGCCTCTTATTATGTATACTCGATTACATATATTATCTACTGTCATCAATTCTGCGTTTTCTGCCATCTGTACACTCATCCTCATTTCTTTTATCAGCCAACTTTTCCATCTGAATCTTATATGCCGCTTTATCAAACCGCTTCAAAAAAATTCCATATCACTATTTCTTATTTTTCTTTTTAGGTTTTCTCTCTGGTGATTCCGGTTCACTATTTGGCATATATTTCTTAATAGTCTCTGGTGTCAAAACATATCTTGCAAGGTACTTCTCCACATTCCCCGCAATTTTTTATAAACCGAAATATCCAATTTCGTACCAGCATTTATCCAACTTGTGATATTCCAAATCCTCATACCAGGTTTTTATATCCTTAATAGCATCTTCTGGTTTATTTGCGTACAATATACCATATTTCTTCATCTCATCTTCCCAAAAAATAACATATTCTGAGGAAACCCAGATATAGTTGTATTTTGAGTATGACTGTGTACATATATTCGCAAGACTTTCTCTTTCTTCATCTGTTAAAATAATATCTTGCTCATCACATTTAACACTATATATTCCCTGATCTCCATCCAGAATATATATGGTTACGAATTCTTCTTTGTTGTCCATATCTGTATGGTATTCCCAGACTACCTTAACTATTCTCTCGTAATCCTTCTTTAGTTCAGGAAAATTTTTCATCCTAGGATCACCACTACCCCAAAAAAGGAAAAGAGTAGCTATCAGTGCCGCAGATAGCAAGGATGTTAATATTATCTTTTTTTTCACAATTTGCCACCACCTTAGATGTGCATCTTACCTATTTTACCTTTGACATCAAAACCACACTCTCCACATGCGGTGAAAGTTACTTCTTATACTAAATAGCGAAACCGTCACCTTTTGCGAAAAGGTTTATACTCCACTTAGGGGAGAATAGCATTTACCCATATACTTTACCGAATTCTGCAGTTATTCATTCTTCAAAAATTTTTCTAAATTAGTTTCAAATCCGGAAAAATCAATATATTTTTTTGCGATTTTACAAATACCTTCCACAAAAGCCATCTCAGCTATAGAACGCTTTTCAAAATCTGCCCTGATAATTTTATATAATTCTTTTCCATCTTCATCTTTTTTCTTATTTGTTTTAATATATTCTGCTACAAGATTATCTATAGATTTCACATAAAAGAATTTGTCATTTATCTCTTTTTTAATTTGCGAGTCTACTTCTGTAATTAATACCTTTTTCAAAAACTTTTCGATACTTCCTATTGGTATAAAAAGTTTTGGATATTCCTTATACTGTTGTCCTACATCTTTTTGAATATCTCCATCCAAAATACTAAAAATCTTTGTCCCTGCACCAAAAGTAGAGTGTATATATAATTCATGTTGTAAGATCAATACATTGCTCCATCCACCAACAGGCAAAATATTTATAAGTTTACTTCTGGATATATTTTTTTCATCAATAATTGTTTGCACAATATTCTTTGCCAAATAGTCTTCTACTAAAACCACAAAATCAAATCCATCATGCATATAGACATCTCTAATAGCATAACTTGGATAACATGGGGTATTGACTTCTACCAGGCCTTCCTCTCGTTTAGATAATTCTATCTGAAATAAATTATTTGGCTGAATGGTTCTAATTACTTCCGGTGAATGAGAAGATAAAATTACTACTAAATTATGATGCTGTTCTATTAACTCACGCAACAAATCAAGCAATCTAACCACTGCTATTGGATGTAAAGCTAATTCAATTTCATCAATCAACATTATTATAGGTTTATCCTGTGGCAATGATCTTCTAACTATTGCATTATATATAAAATGTAGCAATGATACTAAAAGACATTCTCCTGAACTCATTCTATACTGACTTATCAATTTACCTCTATACTCTTGAAAGTATGGTGTATTCTCTAACTCCAAATCAGCAGCTATCTTCTTATTTCGAATTCTCTTTAACGTTCTATAAAAATTGTAATTACCCTGTAAAATATAACTCAGATTATCTTTGACATAATCATCTGCTGCCACTATATCTTCATCTTTAATCTGTGATGTAGCAAGCAAATCATCTACAATTTTAGAATCATTGAATCTAGTACCATAGAATAAACTTCCTTCATACATACCATCATAATGAACTCTTTCCCTTGGCTTTTCCACTGTTTTCCACTTGTCACCTTGACGAAACCACTTTGCAGTTTTTTCTCCATCACTTAATAACACATATGACTCTTCTCTTATATCTTCTTCCCTTAAAGTATCTAAACTATGAGAAAACACCGCTTGTGCTAAGCAGGTCATAATAGTGCTTTTTCCCGTACCATTATTACCAATAATGCCGTATATTCCTCGATTAAGCGGAATTGATACTTTCACATTTTTTATGTTCTTTATTTCACTGATTTCAATATTTAATTCACACATGAAAATCCTCCACTTATTTTTTCTAACATCAAATACGCATCTTTAAAATTTATCAATCAACTGGTATTCTCCCCCTACTCCTTATATAACTATAGGGGCATCCTATAACACCTTTAGCTCATCCAATATATTTTTAATCTCACTTTTGAGAATTTTTTCACTATTTGTTATAATTATTTCGTTCACATTCACTTTTGAATATTCATCCTTTAATCCATTCTCCATATAAGCAAATCTAATGCGAACAAGCAATTTTAATATGAAATATAATTTAAGAACCAAAATTTCATAATCTTGCATATTTAATATAACCTTTTGATATACATATAAATAATCACTTTCAGCTTTAAATATTCTTATGTCAACCAAAAACGTTGCTAAATCCATCCAAGAAAATGATTTTCTAGCAATATGATTATAAGAAATAGGATCAATAACTATTAATTCCTCTTTATAGAAGAACACATTACCACTAAATAAATTTCCATGCACTAATACGGCTTTTTCCTTTTTTCCTATTTTTTCAAACAAATCCATAACATTACAATTATTTACTATCTCTTCTAATTGATGAAGCAATTCAGAGCTTACTTTATCATTCAGTTTACTTATCTGTAACTCCAAATTCAAAATATAATTTCTATACAATTCTTCTGAGATAATCTCAATTTCTGGAAGGCGAGACATTAGTTTTCTTACCAAATATGCCCATTCAACAATTTCCTCTTTCGATAAATTATTATTTACCAATCTATAAAGCATATTTGAAGAATACGGTATTCGTTTTAAAATTAATGCGCTAATGTCCGAATTATCTAATTCTATGTTATCCTCAAATTTAGCACATAAAAACGGCATACTTTTATCCCATAAATATTCATATCTTATAGCTTTAGCATCATATTCTCTTTTGTTTCTGCTGAAAAGCTTAATCACATAATTCGAAGTAAAAAGAATCGTACAATAAGCTTTTTCTAATACTAATTCTAAATCCTCACCAACCAATTTCCTACTAATTTGATTTAAGTCCATCATACCCATCAACACCATAAATTCTCTTTTGATTGCTATACACCATTTCACTTGCTTTATCCAATATATTTGCGCTAAATACATTACCTATTTTTAATATTCCAGTAGGAGTTCCTACATAAAGTTCTCCATTAGGTTTTATTATACAAAGGGTTTGACTATTCACAGACTTCACTTCTTCAACATGCATATTTAATTCTTTACACTTGTTAAACACCTTATTTAACATGACATTATACGCATCATTGGATATATTTATATTTTCAAAGATTCCTTTTGCTCTCCCTCTCGGTACTAATTTTTGAATTCTAATATCTTGAACCCCATTTTTTTTAAGCCATGTAATGGTAGATAACACATCATCATAATTATATCTTGTAATTAATATGTTACACCTAAAATCAACATTATTTCCAGAAAAATTTCTTATATTTTCAAATACAATATCACTATTGATATGGGGCTTACATACCTTCAAAATTTCTTTTTTATGACTATCAATAGAAATATCTACAAGATCAAAGGATTCTTTTACAGTTCGACAATCCATAGGATTGCATGCACTCGTACGTAAAAGTACCTTATGTCCATGCATCCTAATGAACTTTCCAATTTCATATACATACGGAATATCTAAAGGCTCTCCACCTCCTATAGTAAAACGTGAAACACCATAAGTTTCCAATACTTGAATTATATCAAGTATTCTTTCCTTGGAAATTTCTTCTGCTTTTTCTTCTAATAGACAATATGGACATCCTACTTTACATTTATCCGTCAATTCTAAACATACACTAATTAACTTTTTATTTTCTTTTTTCATGTGTAACACCTACTTTTATGACAAAATACATTTTATTTCATCTAACATATCATTTATTCTTGCTAAGCCACATTTAACATTTACTTGCAAAATACTGATATTTTTATCTTTCGATTGTAACAAAATATCTTTATGCATATAATGTTCAACTGCATGCATACAGGATTTCAAAAGATAATCCTTATATGTTTTTTCAAAGGGCAATATAAGACTATTTATAGTCATTTGGGTTTGTCCAATGTTATTAATAATTAGTTCCTCTTTCCGCATAGATTTCTCATAATTAATTAGAATACTTAAGTTTGTACTCTCTGCAATGTGGCATTGATAGATCTGTGATAAGTCTTTAATATGTACTACTGGTTTCTGATTAATCTGAAATGGATCATCGATGAACCATAAAGCCCTTTCATTAATTACTTTTTGCTTTTCTATATCACAACTATTATCTCTTATTCCTACTGCTGCTGGATAGCCTAATACTCTATTATCATTAATATTATACATAACTTGATCATTAGCTAATAATAAAAAGTCATCATCCTGTACTGCATTAAGAAGCATTGTCGTTTTCCCTTGATTCCGATTGGCTCTTACTAAAATTCCATCATCCTTATATTTTAAACACGCCGCATGCAAATTCTGATATCCTGACAAAAATGCTACATATTTAAATAACATCCTAAGAATTGACATTAATGTATAAAGTAATCTATTTAATTGCATATCAGCATTAACATAGAATATATTATCATAATATAAGTATTCTTCCTCAATATCAGCTTTCACCTCTATTTTTGCGATAATATGGGACGTATGAACATTTTCATTCTGAACACTAAAAAAAGGAGATAACCAATGTTGTAATACATCGCATGATATCTTATTATGTACTTCTAATTGCACGTTACAATCAGCGCTAATTCTTTTGTCTGTAATTATCATATTTTTCCTTCCCAATCAAAAATGTAATGGGGATATTCAATCCCCATTCCTCGAAATCTAATATTAAACAGTAAATTCATCCCCTTCAATCGGAGGCACAAAATATTTTTCTTTGAAAACTTTTCTGACTTTATCAGTCATATGAGTTGGAATTATCTTGCAACAATCATTGTACTTATTCATTAAATATTCAATATCGTTCATCCCCATATGTCCTTTAGAATTTTTTTCAAAACTCATATCTGCAAATATAAGATCACTTGATTGAACAATCTTCTCAACACCTGAGCATATAATAGTATCGCCTGTAAAACCTACACTCTTACCACTATTTTCAATAACGTAACCATATGCCTCATATCCAACATGCTCAACTTGATATGGGGTAATAATATAATTATTTAAGTGTATTCTCTCCTCACTATCACTTATTTCAATCGTTTTAAGTTTCGATTGCATTTTAATTTTTTCCCAATCTTCAGGATATGCCATGTTAAATAAAGCGTCTATTCTATTCGTCAGCCCATTAGGTCCAATGATAATAAAGTCATTTTCTCTGATATTTCTAAGACCTTGTTCAATCAGCAAAAAAGGTATATCAAAAAAATGATCAGCATGAAAATGTGTGATTAAGCATATATCTATATCTGTTGGAGTAATTCCATACCCTCGTATAGCTTTCATTACGCCATTAGGACAATCCAGCATAACTCGCTTATCAATTAATGCACATGAACTTAAATGTTTAGTAAGAATTGAGCCTGTGCCTAACAACTTTACTTGCATAATTTACCTCCTATTTCACCTAATTTAGTAATAATATCATATTTAGAAATAATAAAAAATAGTATAGAACATATATACGCTATTAACCCTATTACAAACAAACTATAGGTCTTCTTTAATTGCTTATATCTATACTTTAAGTTCTTAGACAATGAAATAGCCTGTCTAATCTCAAACTCTACTTGCTTTCTTAATGTTAGCAACAACAACTGCTTATTTAACTCATCTTCGCTCTGCTTAGATATCCATCCAAAATAAAGAATATTGGGATCAGACGCATTTTGATTCTTACCTATATGTTTTTTTCTTGATATTCGTTTTATTAAATCTAATGATGTAATTATAGAAAGAGCACTCATGATTATACAAATGATTAAACAAAAAACAACATATCCGTATTTCTTGTAATCATCCATCTCACAAATATCAAAGATAAATTGAACTCCCAATACAAGCAAACCCGATGATGCCGCTAAGCTAACTGTTGAACGAGTAGATATTTGTTCTCTTCTACTTTCAAGGGTTCCTAACATCCTATCTAATATATCTTTTACCGCATTAACATTTTTATACTTCTTTCTTCTACCCAATTGACACCTCTTTATCAGCATATAAGACTATTTAAATATTATCACATTATGGAATTTATTTCTACATCAATTCAAATCCGAAAAGATGCTGACTTGATATATGGACTCGAATCAACATCTTTCTATCATTCTTCATTTTTACATTCAATCTCCGTTCCGTCCAAGAACACTACCAACAATGTTCCATCCTCAAAAACCTTGATGTGGTCCAGTGTTTTCAGCATGAAGTCCGTATCCATCTCCGTCAAAGGTTCTGCCCCATCCGTGTATTCTATGAACTTCTCTGCCCGATAACCTTCCAATAGGTTATTACTCTGAAGCTGTTCTGTCCACTGCTCCATGAAATCCTCTCGGTTCTCCACTAATGCATTCCAAGCCATCAGATAAGCCTTTATCAGCGTTTCTTCCTCTACGTGACGGTTGGCACATCCCATGACTCCTTTAACCTTATAGCGTTCACTGCATTGCCATACCTTACGGTCAACGCCCGTGCTGCTCCGCCAGCCTTTCCGTGCAAATACCTTATTACAGTCTCCGCAAATTATCTTGGATGCGAATGGATTGCTTTCCGGTCGATGAGAATAGGAGTTTATCCTGTCAATGACATTCTTATTTTGTGATTTTTTGGCGTTTAAATTTTGCACTTTTTAGGCAAAAAAATCAACTGCCTGATTCGAATAAAGTATTCACAATTGTATTAGTATTAGACATCATCTCCTTCCGTTCTTTTAATCGATAGCTCTCTCCTTTTATACTAATCACTTGGCAGTGATGTAATATTCTATCTAGAATTGCAGAGGCAATCGTAATATCTGAAAAAACTTCGTTCCATGAAGAAAATGCTTTATTAGAAGTAAAAATAGTGGTATTTTTTTCATATCTTTTTGCTATTAGTTGAAAGAATAAATTTGCCCCCTGTATGTCCATAGGCAGGTATCCTATTTCAGCTATAATCAATACTTTATATTTTGCATAATTCTTCAATCTTTCCTGAAGTCTGTTTTCGTAATGCGCCTTATTCAGTTGCGTTATAAGATTATGACAATTGATGTAATAGGTTGAATACCTGTGTTGTGCGGCTATCATTCCAAGCGATACTGCAAGGTGCGTTTTGCCAACTCCAGGGGTTCCTAGAAACACCACATTTTCTTTGTTTTTAACAAATCGCATGGTTGCAAGCTCCATAATCTGCTCTTTGTTTATGCTTGGCTGAAAATCAAACTGTTCCAATGTTTTTCGGTATGGAAACCCTGACATTTTAATCTGATTTTCAACAGCCCTGTTTTTCTTTGTTTTAGCTTCTTCCGATAGCAGATAATCCAAAATCTCAACAATGTTTTTCTTGTCATGAATAGCCTTCTCGAGATAGTTATCAAGAATGAGAGATGTGTTTTTCATGTTTAATATTTCAAGGTTCTTCTTGATCCTTTCATATACAGCTTCACTCACAGTGTCACACCTCCCATCGCTTCATCATATTTTTTAAAAGAATGATTCGGAATACCTAAATCTACTAAATCAGGATTGTTTAACAACGTGTTTTCGATATCAAAGCTTGATTTTATAATCATGGATTTATAGTGCTCTTTATTGACATTCAGTGTATTTTTACTGCAAGATAATTTGTGCAAAGCGATTTGTTTACCCTCGAAATATGCAGCCAACATATGATCGAGGACAATGACTGTCACATCCTTGTGGGCGTATTCTGCTGGAACACAATATTTATTACCGGCATAGCTGATGAGGCAGTCTTTTTCAACTTTTCTTAAGTTTATTTTGTCTATAATGTATTCTCTTTTTAGAGGAAGAAGATTTTCTTCTGCCAGCCTGTCTATTGGTCGTTCATTTGTTGTTCCATGAATTTTAGCATTGATTTTATTACACCATGCGTGTGCCTGGCTATTTAAATCGGCCAAAGAGTTATATTTAATTCCTACCATGAAATTTTCCCGCACATAACGGACAGTTCTTTCTACTTTACCCTTTGTCTGTCCTCTGTATGGCCAGCACAAAACAGGTTTATAACCATAGAAACCTGCAAAATCTTCAAACTGTTTATTTAATTCACTTTCTGATTGTTTCATTAACCGCTTCACCACAACTTGTTTCATGTTGTCATATAAAATTTCTTCTGGGTAACCTCCAAAGTATCTGAATGCATTGATGTGACATTTGATTAATGTTGTTGTACTCATATCCGTAACAAACTCGATATATCGCATTCGCGAATAACCAAGAACCATTAGAAAACAATATAATTTCTTGTATGATCCGTTTTCCAGGATTTTATAATTTTCAAAAAAGCCCCAGTCAACCTGGCCCTGCAAGCCTGGTACTGTTTCAAATCTTACGGTTGCTTTCTCATTTAAAGCTGCTTTTCGTTTAGCTACATACTGTCTTACGATTGTATATTTACAATCACATCCCTGTTCCATCAGTTTTTCATGAATACGTACTGCACTGTAAGGGGCCTCCTCCAGCCACATATCTATCAGATGTTTATATGAATCCAGCTTGGAAGGTTTTGGAGATGTAAGTGTATATACCGGTTTGCTGTCAGATTCGGCATATTTTTTTGCGGTTCTGGGATCAATATGATGCTTTCGCGCTATTTCTTTATAGCTTAATCCTTTATTGCGTTCATTTCTTATTTCCATCCATAAGTTTCCTTTCATTTGTTATTCACTCCCATAAAATATTTATAAGAGTGTAACACATCTTAAGCTGCATCGAAAAAGTCACAAAATTTAAACGCCTTTTTCTTGCATTTTAACACCGTCATTGACAGTTGCTGGCAAAGAATGTAGACAATGCAAAGATTGTACTGGAGCAATATGAAACCTTGGTGTTGGAGCATCTGTCTGATTCATCTTTGGATTATGGTATCTGCAAGCTGAGCCGAGGTATTATTGATATGATGGAAGGAAAGCCGGAACCGGCAGAGATAAATCTGCTTGGAGCTGAGAGCATTATTGAAAATGCTATAGGTACGGATAATGACTATATAAAGACTACTTATCGATATCTGAATAATCTGTATGCACGGTGGAAGAAGCCGGAGAAAGCGATTGAGTAAAGGGATAAGTATTTTAACACAAACAGAATAACTACAAATAAAAACGCATAAACTATCAATACCACTAAAAATCCATTTGACAGCTTTTGTCTTCGATGGTATATTATATTTAGTGGTTGTGCTGCGGAAACTTGCGATGCCCGCAGCCGGTGGAGTTCCATGCGTGGGCTCCACTTTTTTTATACCACAACATAGGAAGAAGGGGTACATTTGGCAAAAACATTTCTAACATACCAACAACAATTGCATATACTTGAACATGACAAACAACTGGCAATTCCTGACCCGGAATATGCCAAGAAAATGCTGGAAGAAATCAGTTATTATTCCCTTATTGGTGGATATAAATCTTTGTTTAAACACAATGCATCCAACAAATATGCTCATGGCGTAACTTTTGATGAATTGGTTTCCTTTTATTATTTTGACGAAGAGCTTCGCACTTTATTTTTAAAATATATCCTTCATGTGGAACGTCATATGAAGTCCATGTTTTCATATCACTTTTGTGAAAAATATGGTGAACAACAAAGTCATTATCTCAATGTAAACTGCTATAATTACAACAAGAAAAACCAACAGCAAGTTCAAAGATTAGTTCACTCTTTGCAAAAGGCTATTTCTGTACCTAGCCAATATGCATATATAAACCATTCCGCACATATGCACCATAATGTACCGCTATGGGTAGCAACCAATGCTCTTACATTTGGTCAGATTTCCAAAATGTATCAATATGCGACTACTGACTTAAGAACTAAAATAAGCAAGAATTTTACCAATATTTCAGAAAAGCAGTTGCACCAATTTGTTACAATAATTGCACGATGCAGAAATGTATGTGCCCACGGAGAGCGTCTCTTTTCATTCCGTATACATGAAACAATACCAGATACGCTATTACATAAAAAGTTACAAATTCCTCAGAAAAACAGAAGCTATCAATATGGAAAACAGGACTTATTTGCCGTCGTGATAGCCTTACGCTATCTTATCAGCGATGAAGATTTTAAAGCATTCAAATCCGGTTTAACTAAACTCATCAATAAAGTCCTCAAACAATGCCCGCACCTTACCCGTGAGCAATTACTCAAGGAAATGGGGTTCCCTGAAAACTGGGAGAAAATTATGCGATACAAAAAATAATTTCCTTTACACAATGCAGATTTATAGTAGGTATGGTTATGCTGTATTGCTCGCGAGACGCATGACCTCCTACTTATTTATTATCACCATCATCATCCAAAAAATCTTCTGGTAATTTCGAATCATCCATTCCATAATCTTCTATTTCATTTTGTAATCTATAGACATCCGGCCATGTATCTCTCCCAAACGCATTCTGTGGAAAATATTTGATAAGAAGCGGCGCAATGGCTTCTTCTAATGCAATTTGAAAATCTTTTCTTTTTTCCTTTTCCATACTATTAAGTTGTTCTATAGATATATCATGAATAGTCAAAACATATTCTACATACTTATCATATAGGAATTTACCTTCAATCTTAGTTTTCTGTTGTTTCAAAATATATGGATATTTTTCTGCTTTTAATTCCCTCATCCATATTTCTCTTATAAATGGATCCTTTACTTTTTCGCATTCTCGATGATACTTCCCAGCTAAATAATCAGGCTCAACATTAAGATATTTCCCTAATGCATCCAAAAGATCTGGTGAAACTTCTCTATCTCTTAATCCTCTTTCAACCGATTTTGAAGACCAGCCAAATCCATGTGCATCATCTAATTTTCTTATACTGCAACCTCTAAGATGTAATGCTTCCATTACACAGTTTTTGTCAAATGGTGCCTTTTTACTCTTTTTATAAGCCATCTATTCCTCCACTGCCGACAAATTTCAAATATTGTCGTATCTAGTTTTGTTCATAAATTATTGACCATCCGACAACCTTGTCGTATGCTTGGATTGTAACATTTTTTCAATCATCTGTCAAAAGGAGGTCCATATGTCAACTATCAAAAACTTTACTCAAACCACTGAAAAGAAAAACCTATTCGAAGAAATCAAAAGCCACAAGAAGGAAATTATAGTTACTTCTGTATTGCTTGGTGCGACAATAGCTGGAGTTCTGATTTATAAAAGAATCTCTCCCAATGAACTTACCCAAATAAAAGAAAATATTTCTTGTGATTTATGCACAAGCAAAGAGCTTTCTTCTTTAGAATCAACAGCACCTACGGCTAGAAATATTATTGAGTTTTCGTTAGGTAAAACCAGCACTGTATCAGGGCATCCAAGAAATCTCCCCTCTGGTCGCAAACCTTCAGAAAAACAACTGGAAATAGCAAGAAGCCTTGGTATTAATTTAGCTGACAATCAAACATATGTCACAGATTATTCTCGAAAAATCGCATAAGATATGTAATGAGGTTTGCCCTAAATCGTGGGGCAAACCTCATTAATATCATCCTTTATTTTACTTTTTACCAAATAACTTGTACCAAAAACTTGATTTTATTTCTACGTTTTCCCGCTCTGTAACTCTCAATTTTGCCTCAAAACCAGATAATTTATTTTTATATGCATCAATATTTCTGTGAAGCAATTGTATCTGTTCCCTTAACTGTTTATTAGTATCAATAGCTTGACCGTATAGTTGCTTAACCTGATTCAATTCAGCTATCACTCTTTCCTTTTCTCTCTTTTCGTCTTCATACAATTTTGTGCCAAAATACTTCCTAGATATTGGATCTACTAATAGTTCACCCCAAATATATCCACCATTTTTCCCATCCAACTTTTCTGTAATTTCAATAATTTGCTTCTCTTCATCCTCTGCATTGTTAAAATTATCTTTGACATTCCATTTACTGACTGTAAATTCTAAACATGCAAGTCCTTTTTGTTTCATTTGGCTTATCTTTTTACTATCTACCGGATGAGTATCTTTTATTTCAATTGCAAGCTGACCTTCCCATTTTTCAACATAAATTGCTGGATCCGCTTTCGTGAAACTCACAAGCAAATCAACAATTCGTCTACTTCCATCTTCCATAAAAATAGTTTCTTCTTGCAATATTTCATCAGGATATATCGTTAGAGCCTCGCCCTTCCACCTTATTTCTAGACGCTCAATCCTAGAGATACATTCTTTGAAAAATTCATGTCTATATGATTCCTCACTGCCTTCTCCTTTGTTTTCGAAATCGGCATTATAATATCTAAAATAACTATTCTTGAGTATACCATTTTTCCCAGTTTGAAAAACCATTCTTACTTTATTTTCCGGTTTTTTACAAATGCTATAAATGTTATTTTTATACTTTTCCCAAAGATCTGGGCGATTCTGTTTCCAATCTAATGCATCCCATATAGTAATTCTTCTATATTTTCCATCTATTAATAAATCTGCCCTTCTTTTCAATAACATCATCTCCTTCTGTGTCTTTGTTAATAAATTCTATACTCGTCCAACATTTTCTTTAGTACAATTGCATTCTCATATTCCTCTTTAAACGCATCCTCTCGATATGCACTTGGCAATTCCATATGTGGTAATCGTACATCCTCCAAATAATTCTGTCTTTCTGCCCATTTCGTAGCTGCATACTCTTTAAAATTTTCTTTCTCCTCATTTGATGAAAATATCAAAATACATTCTTCAAATTGTTCTCTTGCATACATAGCTTCATGACTATCATAATCACAAAAGAAATCATGTAAAATCATTTCCTTTGTTCCTTTTACATAGTATTTAAAGCAAACATTTCCTTCATGACGCCAATCATCAAACAAAAAATCTGTGCATGGAACATTTGTAAAATATCTACCACCATCTAATCCTGCACCAATAGTAGAAAATAGTGTTGTCTGATGATACTTAACATTAATATTATACCAACGTGGTCTACTATCCGACTGGCTGAACAAATAATACTCATACCCATCTCTATCATCACACCTAAAATGCTCAATAATATATTCTGGAGAATATTTATAATATTGGCGTGTTATAGCACCATCCTCTGGCACATCTTCCCATTCTTCTTTATTCAACAAATAATAAAATACCTGTTCAAGTGGCGCCATCAATAATCGAAACCTCTTTTTCCACAGATATTCAATATGTGAAATTTCAGCAGTTTTGTTTTTAGGTGTGTTACTGTCCATTACTCTAGTATATATGTTGTTAGCATTCACCCCTCGATACGACTCTTCCAGAACATAAGGAGTAGAATATCCATTTTTTATTATAATTATATCTATTGTGCCTGTTTCCAGTTGCATTGTTTCAACCATTACACGAGGTCTAATCCCACCTGCAAACTTCTTATTTCTCACAAAATCCACTAGCATTTGCGTCGATTTTCGATTCTCTGCATTGGTCATATCATTAATACAATAATCATTTTCTTCATCAATTCCTATGATGATATACGCATCTCGATTCTCTAGATTATTGGCCATACAAATAATATCATGTAACAAATCCGGCTGTTTTCCATCTTCATACCATTCTTTTTTAAAGTCCCAATATGCTCCTTCTTGTTTGAGGGATATTAGCTCCAATATTTCTTCTTTTTGCAATTCTGAAAGCATACTCTTCTCCATTCGTTTAAATGCATTTTTATATAGTTTCTATATACTCATAATCCCATTTATCTACCGGAAAACGCTTATATTCCTTCAATTTTTTATTTTCTGGCATTGCTATCATTAATAGTCGTCTCGGTCTCGTCATTGCAACATAAGCTATCCTCATTAATTCATCTTCTAAATCACCCTCCATTAAAAACTTTGGTGTAAGTGTTTTTCCAGTCTTACTTTTTACATAAATCAAAACCGCATCATAAGTTTCACCCTTTACTCCATGAATTGACGATCTTGTATAATCTCCACTGGTTTTCTTTTCAAAATAATTTTTTAATGGTATGTCCTTAAACTCTGGATTACTTTTATCTCTCATTTTTATCTTGAGAATATCTTTTATATTAGTCCCCTCTGCAATTTGGAAATTATATTTTTGTAAGACATCAATATACAGATTTGTGAGCTGGCTTACCCATTCTGCAATACCTAAATCTATATCTGGCAAACCACAAAAAACATCAATTATAAAATCTTTCCAATTATCCTCGTCTGTATATTCCCTTATTTTTTTACTCATTAAATACTCATCTGTTTCCTCACCAATAAGGATTCTAAACGATGCTTTAGACATATCACCGAATGCCTTCTTACGAGAACCACATTTCCATTCATATGCAGCTTTTGCAATCAGCTCCATTTCCTTACTTTTCCACAAGTCCTTAATATCTGTATCTGAATGAATTCTCCCTCTTGTAAGAACAGCCACCTTATCTGATTTGATTTCTATCTCCATACTACGACATTTTTCAAGGAAAAAATCTATTACCTCTGTCTCTGTATTTCCATTCGTCAAAAGTAGTATAGGTTTTTGACTTTCATCTTTATAATCTCCCACCGCTTCGTTTGTTCTTTGTCCTTGCAACGTTGCCGAGAACCAAGACGTTGCATTACAAATATGCTGTGAACTGCGAAAATTTCCCGTTAGCTCAATACAACCCCATGACTCTGCACCAATTTTCTTTTTAAAACACTCTGGGCTTGCATTTCTCCATTCATATATAGCTTGATCCGGATCACCCACTAAAAATATTGATTTTATACCTGCTTCTGTGAGCAAATCAAATACAGCCATCTGTTCCTCTGATGTATCTTGAGCCTCATCAATAATAATGACCGGAAAACGTTCAACGATTGCTGTTGCTATCATTGGATATTCATTCAGCAACCTATATGCAAAGGATGCAACCTCATTTTGGAATATAATATTTTTCTTTGTAAGCATCTCTTTATATTGCTGGCACGGAAGAAGTCGGCTCTTCCCATGTAATTCACAATCAACAACTTCTTTTTCTTTATAAAACTTATTATCAATTCCACACTGAAATTTCTCTATATTGTCTACGCACCCTTTTCTATAGCATTCTGTTCTCCAATACCTATAAGGTAGTTTCCAATTGTCGCTCAAAGCAATTATCGGTCTTACTTTGTCATGTGTCTTCAAATAGCCATATCTTAAAACAATAAATTCATTAATAAAACTATCAACCGTCCCAATATAATGCGGATAATCCAGTTTACCAATTCCCTTGTTCAGCAACAATGCTTTTTTGTAGATTTCTTCACTAGCAACATTTGTGAATGACAAAACTGCAACTCCTTGATGATATCTATCCCAGTTATCCAAATAAGACAATAACTTAGTCGCTACAGAATATGTTTTCCCACTACCTGGACAGGCTCTTACAATAACTCTACCTTCAGCTTCCAAAAACGATAATTGCTCACGTGTTAACTCTTCCATATCTACCTTTCCGTCACACAATACACTGCTTCTTTCAAATAATCAGGGATAACAAATTCTTTCTCGATATTTTCACCCCTTTTTCTCATTTCACACTGTTTCTTGATTATCTGACTTATATACTGTGCAATCGCTCCTTTGCATTTGTCTCTTGCTCGTATGAATAGCCATACACAAGCTGCTTTTTCATTCATATCATGCAAACTGTTTACCTTTTGTTCCAACGCAGGTCCCAACTGTGAATACTCACTTTTTATAGCTTCTATAAAATATTCAATGTTATTTTCATCACAACACAAGGCATATTCTAATGTTTTTGTTGCTTTAAATACATTGATACCCACAGCTCTACACGATGTTTCAAGTTCATTGCAGCGCTCCGATGGTGTCCCGCTCAATAATTTGTCCGATATATCACTATTTACATCATCATAATCAAAGTCCTTATTGATATAATTAGTTTCACTCTTCTTGGTACATCTATCATCATCTGTCACAATTGCAACCTTTGAAAAACAGGTTTGTACACTCTGCGAAGAAAATAAATTAACAAAAGGACTAAACGCAACACTATCCACATTCACAAGCTCAACTGCATATTTTTCTAATGATCTGTCCATTATTTTTGCAATCTCCGGCAATAAAATTGCTTCACTTATGCCTTCTACAAATATAATACCTTTGGCAAAAAATATTTGAGATTTTGTTACATCCAAATATTTCTGCAAATATTCTTTATTAGCATCTGTTAAATTTGCTTCTGAAAATGGTAAACAATATTTTTTGTGTGCATTTTCATAAATCAAATTAATATTACCTATATCCACCTTTGATGCCAATGTTGGTGAATGCGAAGTGAAAATAATTTGTATATTTGCATCTCCTTGATTTGTATCAGACAAAAAAGTATGTACTAATTCCTGTAATTGCGGATGTAAATGTGCTTCCGGCTCTTCAATTAAAAGCAAATGTTGATACACTCCACCTCGTTCAATTGCCATATCACCAAGCACCGCCGACATGAATAAAAGATTATTGTATCCTAATCCATTCTGATATAATTCAAATGAACTGCTTGCGATCTCATTTATTCTTGTTACTAATTCCGGAGCCATATCTTCAACATTTTCTAAAATAGACGTTTCAAAATATATCCCATTTTCGTTTTGTTGTATTTTTCTATTATCTTCATGTTCTCTTGCATATTGCTGGGCTCTCGAATACTCACCATCACTTATTGAAACTAATACCCATTTAGGTTTTACCCAAGCTCTTATCGATGAGGCAATTGAATCGAATCTTGGCTCTATTAACCCTATATCAACATGCTGGCTCAGAAAATCTTGTTCTATACGAGCTAAATTATCATTAATTGTTTTTCTGGTCTTTTTTAGTTCTTCTTTTTCTAATAGGGTATTATTTGCACTATTTAGTATGTCCACTAATTCTGCTCGTGTGCCTTCATCTGGCACCAAACTTCTTAATAATTGAGCTAATTTACTATTTCTAGCTGGTTTCATTTCACTCTCAGAATCTCTTAATGCACCCAAAAACATTACATCCATTGCATCGAAAGTGTCTGATGACAGTGGGTTCCCCTCTGTTCCGATTCCCCAATGTATTGCTCTCACTTTTTCTATACCATTAGTAGCAATCACTCTTTCAAAACGAATATGAAATTCTCCACCTTGTCCACCCTCACTTTCAGGATTCCATATTTCTACTAATCTTGTTGGTACTTCTTCCAAATAAATATCAAACAATGCAAAATCAGCTGCATTTCCATCTTCACTAACGTGAAAATCAGCTCTGGTAAAAAAAATGTCTTTCTTATATGTTACGGTAGAAAATGCAATTCTGATAGCATCCATGACAGCGGATTTTCCGGAATTATTTTCACCGATAATTGCATTTACACCTTTATTAAATTGTAAGGTAATTCCATCCTCATCAAAGGCTCTGAAGTTTTTTATAGTAAGTTTTTCTATGTACATTTTGTCACCTCTTTATCTGAAAATATCACTTATAAATCTACTCTTTTTTATAATGTTATATATCTTGATAAAACTGGAATTTGCTTATCTCCTGATTAAGAATTCTATTTATATCACCTTTTTCATCTATATCAACCTCAAACTTGGTTAACAAATTATCCAAACCGCCCAAACTCAATCCCGTTAATCTCGATATAAGATAAGGATTTACACCGTTAATTGCCAAATCAACTATCGCCGTATTTCTAATGCATTCTACAGAAAATGTATCTTTATCTTTAGGTACATCATACCCTATTTCCTTTAACGCATAATAAAAAGGGGTATTAAATACATTTTCTGAATACTTGCATCCACAAAATAATTCGAAAAATAAGTCATCTTTTTGAATATTTTTATTTATTTGTGCTAATTCATTTTTAATATCCAAACTCAATGCTCTAGGTAATTTTATCTCAAATCCATTAACAGTTACGGATTCAAATCCCTCTGAAAAATCACCAACCTTTAAACTAGCTATTACTTTTCTCTTTGTCGGTGCCAAAAGAGTAATCTTAAAGAAAAACCCCATCATAGTCATGTTGCTATATTTTGTAGGTTTGCTATTAAAGTAATCCAATAATTCTTTTATCTGATCCGATTCAAAGTATCCTCTTTCACTTGCCGGCTTTAAATTACACTCTTCAACTATATCCTGTTTAAACAAATCATAATCTGGAATTTGATTAAAGATATTAGTTGCCATACCTTCTCTAAATAGAAACAAAAATAACTTTTTAATAGCATTTAAATGATTGTTCATGGTACTTACCGTTTGGATTGCACCTTTTTCGTTATAATACTGTACAGAACCTTTTAAATGTTCACTTTTTATTTCTACCGTTTTGTCTCCCATTTCAATATGTTCTATATAATCAACAAACATTAGCGTATGATGTATATATAAATATTCCAGTTCCGTAGATTCTATAAATTTTTCTCTATACATTCTTATGTAACTCATAATAACCTCCAACATTTTGCTTTTAAAATATTATATCACGAATGATTCTACAATTCTATCGGGAAACCAAAAAAATCACCCAATTTACATCATCGTAAAATGAGTGACTTTTCACAATTTATACTTTTTTCTTTCGGATAATTCCGAGTAAATACCTCTCACTATTTCATTGTCTATAACTCTCTTCCCATCTTGCTATTTGAAGAAATAAGTCTCCCCCTTCCCTCAACCTTAACAAGTGTCTCTAACTCTTTTAATGCATCCTTGGCAATCCACATCTTATTCTTGTTGCCACTTTCCTTCAATTCATGGGCTAAAAGGATTGCTTTTTCATTGTAAATAAAATCCTTCTTTCCTATTTCCCGCAATGCCCATGAAATCGCCTTCCTAACATGTTCATGTTCACTATCAGAATACTCTTGTATAATGTGCAAATAATCATCAAGCGTATCATTGGTAATCGTTTTGTTATGTACTACAGAAGAAGCTATTACCGTAAATGCTGCTCTCTTCTTGTAAATATGTGTACTTGTCATCCAATTGGAAATAAACTCATCATAGCTCTTCAGCTTAATAATCAGATTTTTACACAAGTGATCACACAAATCCCACGACTGTACATCACATATAAGTTTCTCTATTTCATCATGGGATATCGCCTTTTTGTCAAAAACCAATACCGCCAATAGTTTTGCTTCATGGTAACCGGAATTCCACAGCTCTTTTGCCAGTTCATTTGACTTTCCTGTTTTCTTTGCTATTGCACGAACAACTGCTGTTGAAACACCTATACTATATTCTTCCGGAATACCCATTTTCACGACATTCGCTTTGTATTTCTCAGAAGCATTTGCTTTTAACTCTTCAATAATTTCATCACAAGTCATCTATTTGCCTCCAATGCTTCCCTTAAATCCTGAATATATTTAGCCTGCTGTTTCTTTAAATACACTCCCACAAAAGGCTTCATAACAAGCTTTTTAGCGATTACATCCTCTATAAACTCAATAAACGTAATACCATCTTTATAAGAAAATTTACCTGTCCAATGCCCATGCATATTGCCGTTTTCCATATCGAATTCATAGTTCTTATATTCATCAAAAGCAGTAATTTTAAACTTTGTAACATAACCATCCTTCGTATGTTCCTCGAACTCTTTTTCAGGCACAGTCACCACAATTTTATCTATGTCACTTCTCCAAGAATAGTTATCCAATGATGTAACTAATTCCCATACTTTTTCTATTTCACACTGAAATTCCGCTTTAATTGTTGATACTGCCACTATTATCCTCCTTCTTTACAACCGGTAGCCAGTATTCATATATTGCATCCTTCGGATCTGCTTTTATATATACCTCAATATCAGGTATCTCCGCATACTCATACCCGGATGTGGGCAACCATTCCGTTATGACACGGCGTTCCAATTCTTGCAGAGAAACATTTGTTCCGCGTCCTGAAAACACAGCCCAAGTTGCAACAGGAATATGGTACTGTTCAAAGTTATCACTATCTTCTGTAGAACTTACAGCAATAAAATATTTCCACTCTTTTTCATTATGTACGCTTACACCCAACAATCCTTCCGGCTTATCATTCATTATTCCATAAAGTTTGGCAAGGGTTCCATTTTCCAGTGCTATATCCCATTCGTGTGGTATTCTTGCAAAATTTTCCTCAAGCACCTTACTTAATGGACAACTTTTTCCAACAATGCGAAAGGCTTCTTTTGTTTCAATTCTGAAATTCATTTCCTCCATACCTTGTACCGAAATAGAAAACTTTATTGCCGGATAAGATTTCAAAGTTGCATTTTCCTTCTTTGCTACAGATGGTGCTATACCGTGTATGCTCTGAAATGCGCGATTAAAAGCTGTCGGTGAATCATATCCATATTTCAGAGCAATATCAATAACCTTTGCTCCTGCATCTTGTAAATCAACTGCTGCCAAAGACATTCTTCTCCTTCTGATGTACTCAGAAACCGAAATATTTGTCATGTAAAAGAACATTCTTTGAAAATGATACACCGGACAATTTGCAATCTCGGCAACCTTTTCATAATCTATTTTCTCAAGTAAATGAGCTTCCATGTATTCAACAGCACAGTTTAATCGCTTAATCCATTCCATAAAATGATACCACCTTTTTTTAATGTTTACCTCGCATTTATCCTACATAAAATGAGAGATAAATTCTTTACATATCTGTACCTGGTATTATACTATAGTATCCCTTATCTTTCATCAGAATTCTTCTTTTACTATTCGGTCTGCACCAAAATTTCAAATCCAAAACATCCAAAAGAAAGCTTGCTTCTGAAATTGACAACCACATTAATAACGTCTATAATATATTTATTACATCTGTAAGATTTAAGGAGGTTTGAAATGAGGGATCTACCACAAATTTCTGAAGCTGAATTTGAAGTTATGAAAATCATATGGAAACATGCACCGATCAGTACCAATGAAATAACAGATAAATTATTACAGACCACAAGCTGGAGTCCTAAGACGATACAGACTTTAATCAAACGTCTCGTAACAAAAGGCGTTCTAACTTATGAAAAACAAAGCCGAGTGTTTGTTTATACCCCTGCCGTGAAAGAAAGCGAATACATTGGTCAGGAAAGCAACTCTTTTCTGAAACGATACTATGACGGGGATATTACTGCCATGCTGTCTGCCTATATAGAAAATGACAAATTGTCTGAAACAGAAATAGACACCCTACGTTCCCTTCTTTCGCAGAGGCACCAAAAAGGAGGAAATTAACGTGTCTAATTTTATGATACGCTTTTTAATATGCAATATATTTATCAGCGGTATCATCGGAATTCTTTTGATAGCCAAGCGTATATTCAAAAACAGCCTCTCTAGCCGGATGCAGTATAATCTGTGGTTCCTGCTTCTTGGGTTGCTGACAGTTCCCTTTATACCGTTCCGTCTCATCGGATTTCCACAAATCTTCTCGTGGCTTGGTAGCTTAAGAAGCTCTTCTTCCGACACCGCAACCGCTATAGGAGAAGCTGTGGGAATTCATCCGACAGGAAATATAGACTGGATGAATAATTTCGCACTTTCTGTAAATAGCGAGACACCATCCATTACCGGATACATATTATTGTGGATATGGATTGTAGGCATTTTGGCAATGATTATATTAGTGATCAAATCCTCGCTCCGCCTACGCACTTTGGAGAAATCTGCCCTTCCCCTTCAGAACCCGGAAGTTCGCATACTATATCATCGATGTTTGGAGGAAATGGGAATTCACAGAAATATCCCTGTTTACAGTACTGCATTTTTGAAATCCCCGATTATTGTGGGACTTTTGAAACCGTGTATTTATCTGCCGATTCATCTGATCTCTGATTACAACGAATCCGATATGCGGTATATGCTGTTGCACGAACTGCAGCACTATAAGCACAAAGATGCTGTTGCCAGTTATCTGATGAATCTTGCTGGGGTAGTATATTGGTTCAATCCTCTTGTGTGGTACGCACTGAAAGAAATGCGTAATGACAGAGAGGTTGCCTGTGACACTTCCGTTTTGAAAATGCTTGAAGAGGATGCTTACGAAGATTATGGCAATACACTGATTAACTTTGCAGAGAAGGTTTCACTTACTCCTTTTCCGTTTGCTGCCGGCCTTGGTGGAAACATGGAGCAGATGAAACGGAGAATTATCAACATTGCCTCCTATGAGAAGCCGACATTTATGAAAAGAATAAAAGGTATGACTGCATTCATGTTGACTGCTGTCCTTCTCCTTGGATTCGCACCTTTTATTTCCACATACACAGCAGACGGAAGCCACTACCAATGGGATTCCTCATCAGAGAATATATCCTATGTAGACCTTTCTACATACTTTGGAGAATACGAAGGCAGCTTTGTTTTATACGATTTAGAAAATGATGCATGGAGCATACATGACATGGAGCATGCCACCTTACGGGTTGCTCCAAACTCCACCTACAAGATATATGATGCCCTGTTCGGATTGGAAGAAGAGATCATTACACCGGAAAATTCGTTCATTGCATGGAATGGCGAAACCTATCCATTTGAAGCATGGAATGCGGATCAGACTTTACAGTCTGCAATGAATTCCTCCGTGAATTGGTATTTCCAGACAGTAGATGAACAGCTTGGAGTCTCTGACGTTTACAGCTATATTCAAGAAATCGGATATGGTAACGAAAACATGAGTGGTGATTTTTCCACTTATTGGATGGAATCATCCTTGGAGATCTCTCCAATAGAGCAGGTCGAACTTTTAACCAAGCTGCAGAATAACAGCTTCGGCTTTGCCCCTGAAAACATCAATGCGGTAAAAGATGCCATCTGCCTTTCCGCTTCCGATGCCGGAACATTCTACGGAAAGACCGGAACCGGACGTGTGGATGGTCAGGATGTGAATGGATGGTTTATCGGCTATATCGAAACTGTAGATAATACATACTTTTTCGCTACCAACATTGGTGCAGACAGCGATGCTACCGGAGGCAACGCAACTGAAATAACCATGTCTATCTTGTCTGACATGAATATCTGGAAATAATACTCCCCATTTCCTTTTGTGTTCCCTGGAATATGATTAGGGAAAACTAATTAAGAGTTATTCTTCTTAGACATAACAGGAGGTTCCTCCCTATAAGGATGGAATCTCCTGTTATGAATGTTTATTTAGTTTTACTCAGAAGCGGCAGAATCTGTTTCGCTGACCTCATCATTCAAGCCATCAAAAAATTCACCATACAGAAAAAGCATATAGCCGTAATTCTCACCGGAAGAGATACTTTGGAGCTGCTCCTCGCTGGCTTTCAAAGAAAAGGCATACGATGTTCCGTTCTCAAATACAATCGGATAACCCAAAGAAGTCAAACGGTCCATCTCTGCTTGTACCTCGGCAGATTCACTGGCAAGCGGAAAACTATCTTTAAAAACTTGAACAAGCACATGATAGTGTGCATTATCTCCATAGGTCTCAATGGCACGACTCAGAGGAATAGACATATATACATTACCATCACAAGGTGCTTTATAACACGGCTCACCAACACTTTCGTAAGAAGAAATCAATAGGATTGAATTTTCTTTTTCCTCAGCTTGTTCTTGTTTTGAATAATCATCTGTAGAATAATAATTGCCATCATAATTTACATCGCCAGAGTCCAACGGTTCTTGTTTTGGAATTACCCTTGTGCCAATGCCCAACAATGCTACAAGGCATACACAGGATAATATAGAAGTTACTTTTTTCATTTGTTCTCTCCTTTCCACAATATACTTATCTCTGCGTTTCAATACGCTTTCAGCCATTTCATTGTAGTTCTTCATAAGTCGGATCGTAGC